>NZ_JALBYU010000005.1 GCF_029963765.1 Pseudomonas sp. UYIF39 | reverse complement strand
ATTCAGTTGTTAAAGAGCGGTTGGTTAAGATCTTTCGTCTCAACCGAGGCGCGCATTCTACAGCAGCCTCTGTTGCTGTCAAGCGGTTATTTTTCGAAGTTTTCAAAGTTTCCTTTGCAACTTCAACCACTTGCGCTTGCGATCTCTCGTTAGCGGGAGGCGAATTCTACAGCGTTACTCGCTGCTGTCAACACCTCTTTTTCTCCGCTTTCGACCGAGAAGATCGAATCGTTAAAAGAGCCAAACAACACCACTCTTTCAACTCCTTCTGGGCTTCGATGATCTGAAGCAGCCCGCTGTCGAAAACTGCGTAACTCATTGTTTACCAAGGAGTTTTCCGTTTCGACTGCGCCGGAAGTGGGCCGAATTATAGACTTCCAGAATCTGCCGTCAACACTTAATTACGCCTTTCGTGCAGAAGGTGTCTTTTTGGCTATTAATCGTGGGATTCGACGAGTTACAGGGGGTAGCCGCAACACTAATAGCAATGCACTTATAGAGGCGTAAACCGCCCACTCCTTAAGATCAGCACGCACGATCCACAACATATGCAGCAATCCAAGCCCGAGAACCACATAGGAAAGACGATGCAATTTCTTCCAGCGAGCCCCCAAACGCCGCTGACTATAGCGATTTGAGGTCACCGCCAAGGCCAATAAACAGAGAAACCCCAGCGTCCCGACAATAATGTACGGCCGTTTGCGCAATTCGACACCCAACTGCGACCAATCAAAGCCGAGGATGAACGCCGTATACCCACTCAAATGCAAAACCACATAAGCGAAGCACCACAACCCCAGTTGCCGCCGAACAGCAACCCACCCCGCCCAACCGGTAAGCTTCTGCACAGGTGTCATGCTTAACGTAATGAGCAGCAGGACAAGCGTCCCCAGCCCCAACCGGTCAACCAGCACCTTGCCCGGATCAGGTCCCAGCACATCCTCCCAGGCCTGATACAACCAAAGTAATGGCCAGACCGCAGCAGCTATAAAGACGCCAATTCGCCAAAACAGAAATCGCATCAGTAGTTCTTCCGCAAATCGAGCCCCGTATATAAAGAGGCGACTTCATCCGAGTAGCCATTGAACATCTGGGTGTCCCGCACATTGGGCTTGAACAATCCGCTCGGCAGACGCCGCTCCCGAGCCTGCGTCCAGCGCGGATGATCGACTGTCGGATTCACGTTCGCATAGAAGCCGTACTCATCCGCGGCGATGCTTTGCCAGGTGGTTTTCGGTTGCTCACTGACCAGACTGATCCGCACGATGGATTTGATGCTCTTGAAGCCGTACTTCCACGGCACCACCAAACGCAGAGGCGCGCCGTTCTGATTCGGCAACTCCCGCCCGTACATACCCACGGCAAGAATCGCCAACGGATTCATCGCCTCATCCAGGCGCAGCCCTTCCACATAAGGCCAGTCAATCAAGGCAAAACCAGAACGTTGCCCGGGCATGCTCTTGGGATCCTCCAGGGTTTCTAAGCGAATGAATTTGGCTTTGGAAGTCGGCTCGACTTCCTTGAGCAGGGCCGAGATGGGAAATCCGATCCAGGGAATGACCATCGACCAAGCCTCTACACAGCGAAGACGGTAGATGCGCTCCTCCAACTGATAAGGCTTCATGAAGTCTTCCAGCGCGTACCGTCCCGGCTTGCCCACCTCCCCGTCCACCACCACACTCCAAGGTTCGGTTTTCAGCGCGCCGGCGTTGGCGGCAGGATCACCTTTATCGGTGCCGAACTCATAGAAGTTGTTGTAATGGGTCGCGTCCTTGAATGGCGTGATCGCCTCATCGTTGACGTTGACCGCCCCCCATTTGGTAGCAGGCAGTTTTTCGGCAAACCAGGAAGGCGCCTTGCCAGGCTCGACATCCGCATAACGCGCAGCATCATCAGCAGCAGCCCAACGCGGCAGGCTGCTCACGGCCAAACCGGCAACGGCGGCACCGAGAACATTGCGACGAGATAGATAGAAGGATTCAGGCGTGACGTCCGACTCATGGCAGTCAGACGCTTTGGAGACTTTGATCAGCATGGCAACTCCGCAGCATTGGAGAACAGATGCACCAATAGACTGCGGAGTATGAGGGAAGCTAAGCGTTTTTGTGCCGACGAAGACGTAACAGATATTGAACCGGGCCGGAGGCTGCATAAGCGAGGAAAACCAGCAGCAGGATGCGCGGCGGATCACTGAATACTACGGCAAACACCAACACCACCGCGAGGATGGCCACGAAAGGTACACGCCCCTTCAAATCCAGCTCCTTGAAGCTGTTGTACTTGATGTTGCTGACCATCAGCATACCGGCGGCAGCGACCATCAGCGCAACCAGGAAGGACATCTTCGAGCCCTGAATGCCGTAATCACTGAACGCCCAGACGATGCCTGCAACCACACCAGCAGCAGCCGGACTGGCCAGACCAATGAAGTAGCGCTTGTCCGCAGTGCCGACCTGGGTATTGAAACGCGCCAGACGCAACGCTGCACCGGCTACATAAATGAAGGCAACCATCCAGCCGACCTTACCCATATCTCCCAAGGCCCAACCGAACGCCAGCAATGCCGGCGCGACACCAAAGGCGACCATGTCCGACAACGAGTCGTACTCGGCACCGAAGGCGCTCTGGGTATTGGTCATACGGGCAACGCGACCATCGAGGCCGTCGAGCACCATCGCGACAAAAATCGCGATCGCTGCAAAAGCAAAATACTTGCTCGCACCAATCGAATCACCGGCACTCAAGGCGCTCTGGGCGCTCATCGAGTTGATGATGGAATAAAACCCTGCAAACAGATTCGCAGTGGTAAACAGATTCGGCAGAAGATAGATACCACGATGCCGGACTTTACGACCTTCAGCGTCATGCCCTTCCTCGATGTGTTCATCGATGGGCAGCAGGCTTTCGGCGTCAGAAGCCTGGTTTGGCTCTTCGGGACGTTCGCTCATGGACATTACCTTGCAACGGGGTGGATAGTTTGGACAGGTGTCTGGGACGACGGTTCGGCCGCAAACGATGCAGCTTTATACCAGAACCAGCCACCCAAACGAAAAAACGCGGCCTAGGCCGCGTTTTTCGTACAAGTGCGCGACTTAGTTTTTAGCTTTGTCGACGATCTTGTTGGCACCGATCCACGGCATCATGGAGCGCAGTTGCTCGCCGATGATTTCGATACCGTGAGCGGCGTTGTTACGACGCTTGGCGGTCATCGAAGGATAACCGGTAGCGCCTTCGCTGATGAACATCTTGGCGTATTCGCCGTCCTGAATACGTTTCAGGGCGTTGCGCATGGCCTGACGGGATTCGGCGTTGATCACTTCCGGACCGGTCACGTACTCGCCGTATTCAGCGTTGTTGGAGATCGAGTAGTTCATGTTGGCGATACCGCCTTCGTACATGAGGTCAACGATCAGTTTCAGTTCGTGCAGGCATTCGAAGTAGGCCATTTCCGGCGCGTAGCCAGCTTCAACCAGGGTTTCGAAACCAGCTTTAACCAGTTCAACGGTACCGCCGCACAGAACGGCTTGTTCGCCGAACAGGTCGGTTTCAGTCTCGTCCTTGAAGGTGGTTTCGATGATGCCGGTACGACCACCACCAACGCCAGCAGCGTAGGACAGTGCAACGTTTTTGGCGTTGCCGGAAGCATCCTGATAGATAGCGATCAGGTCAGGGATACCGCCGCCTTTGACGAACTCGGAACGCACGGTGTGGCCCGGAGCTTTCGGCGCGATCATGATCACGTCGAGGTCAGCGCGCGGAACAACCTGGTTGTAGTGGATCGCGAAGCCGTGGGAGAAGGCCAGGGTGGCGCCTTTCTTGATGTTCGGCTCAATTTCGTTCTTGTACAGAGCGGACTGGAACTCGTCCGGGGTCAGGATCATGACCAGATCGGCAGCCGCAACAGCGGAAGCAACGTCGGTCACTTTCAGGCCGTGAGCTTCGGCTTTGGCAACAGTCGCCGAACCTTTACGCAGACCAACAGTAACGTCAACGCCGGAATCTTTCAGGTTGCACGCTTGAGCGTGGCCCTGGGAACCGTAACCGATGATGGCAACTTTCTTGCCCTGGATGATCGACAGGTCGCAGTCTTTTTCGTAATAAACTTTCATGAAATTCCCCTATATATCCAGGCCGTTCAGGCCATTCGCTAATTTGGTTTAGATGCTGAGTACTTTGTCGCCGCGGGCAATACCGGTTACGCCGCTGCGGACGGTCTCCAGAATCGAGGCGGTGCCAATGGACTGAATGAAGCTGTCGAGCTTATCGCTGGTACCGGTCAATTGAACGGTATACACGCTAGCGCTGACGTCAACGATCTGCCCACGATAAATATCGGTAGTGCGTTTGATCTCGGCGCGCTGGGCGCCGGTGGCCTTGACCTTGACCAGCATCAGTTCGCGCTCGATGTGAGCACTCTCCGACAGGTCGACCAGCTTGACCACTTCGATCAACTTGTTCAGGTTCTTGGTGATCTGCTCGATAACTTCATCGTGGCCAACCGTGGTCAACGTCAGACGCGACAGGGTCGGGTCTTCGGTAGGTGCCACGGTCAGGCTTTCGATGTTGTAGTTGCGCTGCGAGAACAGGCCGACTACACGAGACAGAGCGCCCGGTTCGTTTTCCAGAAGCAAGGAAATAATGTGCCGCATGATTATGTACGCTCCGTCTTGCTCAGCCACATATCGCGCATGGAGCCGTCTTTGATCTGCATCGGGTAGACGTGCTCGCTGGTATCGACCGAAACATCGATGATCACCAGACGATCCTTCATCGCGAACGCTTCCTCCATCTTCGACTTCAAATCTTTGGAGTCGGTGATGCGCACGCCAACGTGACCATAGGCCTCTGCCAGCTTGACGAAGTCAGGCAGCGATTCCATGTAGGAGTGCGAGTGACGGCTTCCGTAACTCATGTCTTGCCACTGGCGAACCATACCCAGAACACCGTTGTTCAGGATGACGATTTTCACCGGCAAGCCATATTGCAGACAGGTGGACAGTTCCTGGATGTTCATCTGGATACTGCCCTCGCCCGTCACGCAGACGACGTCGTCATCCGGGAAGCTCAGCTTGATGCCCATGGCCGCCGGAAAACCGAAGCCCATGGTGCCCAGGCCGCCTGAGTTGATCCAGCGGTTCGGCTTGTTGAACGTGTAGTACTGCGCCGCGAACATCTGGTGCTGGCCCACGTCGGATGCCACAAAGGCATCGCCCTTGGTGACTTCGCACAGGGTTTCGATCACGGTCTGCGGCTTGATGACGCTGCCGTCGCCCTTGTCGTAAGGGAACAGGCCGCGGTCACCGCGCCACTCATCAACTTGCTTCCACCAGCTGGCAACGGACTCCTTGTTCGGGGTCTCGCCGATTTCCTTGAGGATCGCGACCATCTCGGTCAGGACACTCTCGACCGGACCGACGATAGGTACGTCTGCCTTGATGGTCTTGGAAATCGAAGCCGGGTCGATGTCGATGTGAATGATCTTGGCATTCGGGCAGAACTTGGCCGGGCCGTTGATCACGCGGTCGTCGAAACGAGCGCCGACAGCAAGGATCACGTCGGCATGGTGCATCGCCAGGTTAGCGGTGTAGCTGCCGTGCATGCCGAGCATGCCGATGAACTGACGGTCGGTGCCAGGGTAGGCACCCAGCCCCATCAGGGTATTGGTCACTGGCAGGTTGAGCATCTTCGCCAGCTCGGTCAGCGGCGCAGAGCCGCCACCGAGAATCACGCCGCCGCCTGCATACATCACAGGACGCTTGGCCGCCAGGAGCATTTCTGCCGCCTTGCGGATTTGCCCGGAGTGACCGCGAACGGCCGGGCTGTAGGAACGCAGCTTGGCTTTTTTCGGGAAGATGTATTCGAACTTCTCGGCCGGGTTGGTCATGTCTTTCGGGATATCGACAACGACCGGACCAGGACGACCGGATTGCGCGAGGTAGAACGCTTTCTTCATGACTTCCGGGATTTCCGACGCGTGCTTGATCATGAAGCTGTGCTTCACGATCGGCCGGGAGATACCGATCATGTCGGTTTCCTGGAACGCATCGGTGCCCACCATGGTGCTAGGCACCTGGCCGGAAATGACCACCATAGGAATGGAGTCCATGTAGGCCGTGGCAATACCGGTAATGGCGTTGGTTGCGCCCGGGCCGGAGGTTACCAGTACCACACCGGCTTTACCGGTGGCACGGGCATAGCCGTCAGCCATATGGGTCGCAGCCTGTTCGTGACGAACCAGAATGTGGGTCACTTCCGGTTCTTTGAACAGGGCATCGTAGACATGAAGAAGAGCACCACCCGGGTACCCGTAGATGTACTTGACGCCTTCGTCACGCAAAAAGCGGACGAGCATCTCACCGCCAGATAAAAGCTCCACGTTGTTCACCTCTAAAACGCCAGAATACCGTCCACATCAAAGGCGGACGGGTCTTAATAGGTTTACTTCTCAGCAGAGCATGAGCGACGGTGGTCGCCGACTACGTCAGCACTGACTGAGCAAGTATTGGGATCGTCCCAGTGTTGCGGGCCTTTCCCACCCAGCGCGAGGTAACGCGTTGCGGGTGTAACAGGTCGGCGCGGATGTGCGCCTCATGATCTGCTGAGCGGGCCTGCTTCTGGCAGTCCCTCTACAGCGGACTTTGGATTCTTCTGTTTCGTCCTCTCCAAGTCAAGTCGTCTATGTGCTTTATTGAACTAAGCACATGAGAAAGCAAGAAAAAACCGCTAAACAGCAACTGTGTTAGCTTCAATTGCGCAACCCAATACAAGGAAATGGCATGCGAACGTTTTTCCTGACCGTCAGCCTGCTGATGGGCATCAGCCCTTTGTGCATGGCCGCTCAGATCTACAAATGGGTCGATGCCCAGGGCATTACCCACTTTGACGCCCAGCCGCCCCAAGGCCAGGAAGCCACCACCGTGGTCACGCCTTCCTCGCCTGCCAGCAACCAGCCCCCGCCGCCACGCAGCGGCACCATCGGTGATCAACAGGCTATCGACAATAAAGTTAAAAAGCAGGTCACTGAGCAGCAAGCCCAGCTAAAGGCATTCTGCGAACAGGCTCGGACGAACCTGGCTCAACTGCAGAACAATCCGCGAATACGGGAGGATGTCGAAGGCCAGATGCGCCGCCTGACCGACCAGCAGCGGCAGGAGCGCATTAGCGAAGCACAGAAACAGATTGCGGATAACTGCCAGTAGACCCCTACAACGGATCGGATTCAGCGGGAGGCGGTGATCAGCAGGTCGAACTCTTTGAGCAGCACCTGCAACTGCCGGTCCTTGCCCTGAACATTACGGCCGGCGAAGACCATTTCGGCCATCTCCTGAATTCCCGAAGCGTTTGGCAAGGGCAGATCCTGCTCGAGGATCACCTTCATCCGCGGAAGGAAGATCCATTGCAGCCACTGCTCGAAATCCAGCGTATCGACCGAGAATGGTTCGACACTGGAAAGCGCTTCGGCGGAGGGCGAGACCTCGTCCCACCACCCCTGAATCCGCAGCTCGCGCTCGATCAACAGCAACTGTTCGGCAATCTTCGGAAAGCGTGCATCCATCACAGAGAAACCTTGGCCTTCTGACGGGCCAATGCTGCGCCAGCAGAATCACCCTGTTTATCACGCGCCTGAGCGATCAATCCCCACAGACTGGCCTGAAGTGCCGGACGACCGTTGGCGAAGGTCAGGCCACGACGAGCAAACTGCTCGGCTTGTGGCGCATCGCCTTGAGCCATACGCACTTGAGCCAGACGATAAAGCACTTGCGGCTCACGCGGCGCAACACGCTGCGCGCGCTCGAGGCTGGAGGAAGCACCGTTGAGATCACCGCTCGCCTGTTGCTGCTGAGCGGTAGTCAGCAAGGCCAGAACCGGACCGTCCAATTGCTCGTCGGCAGACAAACCACCGGAGTTCGCCGAAGGAATCCCGCTCGGCGTCGACGGCATGCTGTAGCTGCCCTGATTGACCGGTGCCGACTGGACCGGCGCGGTATCGATCGGCCCCGGGGTAATCGGGCCTGGTGTGATCGGCGTAGTGCTGATCGGTGCCGACGTCACTGCCCCGCCACCTGGCACCATCACGACGACGCCGGTATCACCTTGCGGGATTGCCTGAGTCTGGGCTTGCGCAGGACGTTTAGTCGTCGTTTTACGGAAACCGCCATTCGCCGAAACCCGTTCACTGTTCGAAACGGCGCTACCGGAATCCACAACCGGAATCGAACCGCGTTGTACTGAGGAGCAACCGCTGAGCAACGCCACGGCGGTAATCGCTGGAATCAACCACTTGTTCACTTGAAATCCTCTTTGCTTAATTCATCCAGCCCTTGACCCAATCCATCACCGTTTCAACGGAAGCAGGAACTCCGCCACCGCAAGCGGCACCGGGAGGCGGTTCGCTGCCGCGAATATACGGCATCTGCACCGCACCTGGGCAGTTGGCATCAGAGCCTTGTCCGGTACGCGAGTCGACCCAGGCCTGAACAATGTTGTCTGGCTGCGGCATGTCCAGCGGCAACGGATCGGCCTTGCGCATAAAACTGGTCCAGACCTGCAGCGCACCGGTGGCACCGGTGAATGGTGTCTTGCCGTTGTCATCGCGACCCAGCCAGACCACTGCCAGCAGGTCCTGACTGAAACCGGCAAACCAGCTGTCCCGCGAATCGTTACTGGTGCCGGTCTTGCCGGCCAGGGTCAGGGTTTTCGGCAACACGTTGTAAACCGAACTACCGGTACCTTCACGCATGACCCGCTGCATGGCGCTCTGGATCAGGTAAATGGAGGCCGGATCGAAACGCTGCTGAATCTGGAACGGATAACGCTTTAGCGGTTCGCCTTCAGCGGTCAATACGCTACGGATCCCGCGCATCGGCGTATTGAAACCACCGTTGGCCAGGGTCTGGTACATGGTCGCCACTTCGATCGGGGTCATTCCACCAGCCCCCAGCAACATCGACGGGAATGCCGGAAACTCTCGAGTTATGCCCAGGCGCCCCAAGGTCTTCAGGACATTCGGTACGCCCACCGCCAACCCGAGACGCGCGGTCGACAGGTTGTAGGAATGCGCCAGGCCCTGATACAGGAATACGGTGCCATGGGAACGGCGATCGTAGTTCTGCGGTTTCCAGACTTGACCGTCCGCGCCTTTGACCGAGAAAGAATCGTCCGACAACCAACTGGTCAAGGTGTACTGGCTCGGCTTCTCAAGGGCTGTCAGATAAACCGCCGGCTTGATCAAAGAGCCGATCGGTCGTACAGCGTCCAGCGCACGGTTGAAGCCGGCAAAACTCGCCTGACGACTGCCGATCATGGCCTGGACTTCACCGGTTTCCGGGTTGGTCACGACCATGGCCGCTTCAACCTCATCGGAACCCTTGCGCCCGGAGAGTCTCTTGAAGGTGTCGTCGACCGACGCCTCGGCTTTCATCTGCAGGATCGGGTCGAAACTGGTGAAGATCCGCAGGCCTTCTTCGGTCAAGTCTTCGTCGCGATAGTCTTCGCGCAGCTGACGCTTGACCAGATCGAGGAAGCCGGGGAACGAGCTGTCCGCCAGCTTGCCGCGAGTCGTCACACCCAATGGCATTTTCTTCGCGGCAGCGACCTGCTCGGCGGTGGCAACACCTTGTTGCTCAAGTACATCGAGCACGAGATTGCGCCGTTCAAGCGCCCGTTCAGGGTTGCGACGCGGGTTGTAATAGGACGGCCCCTTGACCATGCCCACCAGCATTGCGACTTGATGCAGTTTCAGTTCGGACAACGGTTGCCCGAAGAAAAACTGGCTTGCCAAGCCGAAGCCATGCACTGCGCGCTGGCCATCCTGACCGACGAACACTTCATTGAGGTAAGCCTCAAGAATCTCTCGCTTGTCGTAATGCAGCTCAAGCAACATGGCCATCATGGCTTCGGTGAGTTTACGGGTCAGGCTGCGTTCGCTGGTCAGGTAGAAATTCTTGACCAACTGTTGCGTCAGCGTACTGCCGCCCTGGGTCATCTTGCCGCCAGAGGTGTTGACGTAGACGGCGCGGGCAATCGACTTGGGCGACACGCCCCAATGGCTATAGAAATCCCGGTCTTCCACGGCGACCAGGGTTTCCAGCAGATAGGGCGGGACCTGATCGATCTTGATCAGAATGCGATCTTCGAGGTTTTTCGGGTAAATCCCGCCGATCAACAGCGGCTCAAGGCGCACCACAGAAAGCTTCGAACCGTTGGTCGCCGAAAGTTCGGCCACGTAGTCGCCGGAGAACCGCACGCGCACAGGCTGAGGTTTCTCCAGGCCTTCATAGAACTGGAAGCCACGGGTATTCAAGTCGACGGTGTTGCCACTGACCGCCGCCGCGCCGGGGCCATTGCTCACGGCTTCGCGTCGGTAGCCCAAGGCGTCGAGTTCGGTGAGGAAGTCTTCCTTGCTCAACTTCTGGCCGGTAAACAGCTCCAGCGGACGCGCGTACACCTTGGCCGGGATGGTCCAGCGCTTGCCGGAGAACTTCTCCTGGACGATCGCGTCGAGGTAAACCGCGAACCCGGCCAGCACCACAAGGCCGACCAGACTGAGTTTAAGGGCCCAGCCAAGCCAGGGGCGCAGGCCCTTGGAAGGTGGTTTTTTGGGGGTGCGGGGGGATCGAGTACGAGTCATGGCGCCGGATTATACGCACTTTATTCATACTCAACAGGAGCCCTCCGAGGTTTGCGTCAGACGGACTTGCGGCCATAATGGCGGCCGTGAATTTTCCCCAGACTCTGAAGGATCGCCTGTGAGCCAGTCCCTGATCGCTGCCCTGCAAAACCCGGCCCTCTACCCGCATCCCGTAGACGGGTTCCAGGTCATCGAAACCCATATTTCTTGGGTAATCCTCACCGGCCCCTTTGCTTATAAAGTGAAGAAGCCAGTGAATTTCGGCTTCCTCGACTTCACCAACCTTGATGCTCGCAAGCATTTTTGCGGGGAAGAGTTGCGTCTTAACCAGCGCCTGACCAACGATTTGTACCTCGAAGTATTACCAATCACCGGCAGCGCCGAAGCCCCACAACTGGCCGGCGAGGGCCCAGTCGTCGATTACGCACTGAAAATGCGTCAATTCCCACAGAGCCAACTGCTCAGCACGCTGCAAGCCAACGGCGAATTGACTACCGCGCACATCGACGAGATGGCCGCGCAGATCGCCCAATTCCACCTTAGCGCACCGAAAGTGCCTGCCGAACACGAAGCCGGCACGCCGGACAGCGTGATGGCACCGGTACGCCAGAACTTCGAACAGATCCGCCCGTTCCTCAGCGACAAGGCCGATCTGCTGCAACTGGATGCGCTGCAAGCCTGGGCCGAAAGCAGCTTCGAACGCCTCAAGCCGCTGTTCGCCCAGCGCAAGGCCGAAGGTTTCATCCGCGAATGCCACGGTGACATCCACCTGGGCAACGCCACCGTGATCGACGGCAAGGTCGTGATCTTCGACTGCATCGAGTTCAACGAACCGTTCCGCTTCACCGACGTTTACGCCGACACTGGCTTCCTGGCGATGGACCTGGAAGACCGTGGCCTGAAGAGTCTGGCGCGCCGCTTCATCAGCCAATACCTGGAATTGACCGGCGATTACCAGGGTCTTGAGTTGCTGAACTTCTATAAAGCCTACCGCGCACTGGTTCGCGCCAAGGTCAGCCTGTTCAGTATGCCGGCCGAGGCCGACCCGGTGCTGCGAGCCACCACCCTGCGCCAGTACCGCAATTACGCCAACCTCGCGGAAAGCTACAGCACCATTCCTTCGCGCTTCATGGCCATCACCCACGGTGTTTCTGCCGTCGGCAAGAGCCATGTGGCCATGCGCCTGGTGGAAGCATTGGGCGCCATTCGCCTGCGTTCCGATGTAGAGCGCAAACGTCTGTTCGGCGAGCAAACCGTGCCAAACGACCCTCAGGCCGGCATCTATAGCGCCGACGCCAGCGCTGCCACTTACACCCACCTGCATGAAGTTGCCGCAGTGATCCTGCGTGCTGGCTTCCCCGTGGTGATCGATGCGACGTACCTCAAGCGCGACCAGCGCGACGGCGCAGCGAAAATCGCCGAAGCCACCGGCGCGCCATTCCTGATCCTCGATTGCAATGCGCCGCAAGCGGTGATCGAGAGCTGGCTGGCCCTGCGTCAGGCAGACAAAAAGGACCCGTCCGACGCCAACCTGGCGGTTATCGAAGCCCAGCAAGCCACTCGCGAGGCTCTGACGCCAGCAGAGATTCTCTGCAGCAAACGCGTTCAGACCAATGAAAGCGGAACCCTCGACACCGTCGTTGCACAGATTCGCCAGCGCCTGCCAGGCCTGTAAGAAACTATTTCAGCCGTGAAGCCTTCGCCGGCTTCACGGCTGCCAAATAGTGGCACTATACTGGCGTCATAAAACCAACAGGTGATCTGACATGAGCCAGCCGAAACTTCTCGACACCCCGCTTTATGCATTGCTGCACAAAGACGACATCACTGGCTTCAACAACGAGCGCCCAAAAGACGGCCCTATCGACATGGTCGGTGGCGATTTCCGGGGGCTGGACCTGCGTGAACTGAACGCCGACGGCGTCGACTTTACCGATGCCTATTTCCGCTCTGCCGACTTGCGCGGCATCGACTTTCGCAACGCCTCCCTGGAAGGAGCGAGCCTTGCTCACGCACAGATCTCCGGCACCTACTTCCCGCCAGAGCTGAGTGCTGACGAGATCCTGATGTCGATGAATTTCGGTACACGCCTGCGTTATCGCACCCGCTAAAAGCGACTTTTAACTGACCCGTTCGGCGCCCCCGCATTGCGCTGAACGCCGGGCATATTTTGCCCGTAGCTCTGATTCCACCACCCTCTCCTCCTACCGCGCTTGCAGACTTTCACGCAGCTTTAAGACTTCGCTTCTTAGAAGCTTTTGCGTCGAAACCGACCAAACAATCACGCTTTTCCTACTGATGGCTACACTCCTGAGAAGCTCGCCCACGCACCGTTCGGCCGTCGCAAGGAGGCTTGATGAATGATGAACTGCAGCACCTGAAGAATCTTGGCAAGACGTCGGCGCAATGGCTGCATGCCGTGGGCATCCACAGTGCCTCGGACTTGCGTCGCCTGGGGGCAGTGGATGCTTATCGGGCCGTGCGCACGCGCGGGTTTCGGGCGTCCAAGGTGTTGTTGTATGCCATCGAAGGTGCCCTGATGGATGTGCACTGGAACGACATTCCCGCCGAGCGCAAGGAAGCCTTAAACAAACAGCTGGAAGCTATCTCGTCACGTCACAAGAACTGAACGGACGCAGCAACCATGTACCTACTTGGGGAACAACCGGCTTACGCCGACGCGCTGATCAACCGATTGCAACATATTCCCGTCCGGCTGCTGGAAGGTTTGATGCCGTGCGGGCCGACCCTGGAATTTTCAGCCGTCGATGATCTGGCCGCCCTGTTACCCGGCAATCAACTATTTGTGTTGAAAAATGGCCTGCTGCATGGATGCATCGACGATCGGGCATTGTTCTATCTGCACGAGGGAGATCTGATCGGCTTGCGCCAGGGCGCAGAGCTGCCGCGTTGCCGCTTTCGCAGCGATAGCCCGTTAGCACTGACGCCTTATCTGCGATCCGAGGTTTTTCAGCATATCTACGCCGACCCGGAGCGTTCGGAGCTGTTCCTTCAATACATGGCCGGTCAGTCCGCCCTGCTGTCCGACGCCGTCGCCCGCCTGAAACAACCCGAGTTTAAAAACACCAATGGCTTTCAGCGCGTGGCCAGCGGCGAAGTATTGATCCGTCAGGGCGATGAACCGGATCAGGTGTTCGTCATCATCGATGGCCACGCCGAAGCCTTTGTCGACGGGCACAAAGTTGGCGATATACCCAAGGACGAGATTTTTGGCGCCATGGCGGTGTTCACTGGCGAGAAGCGTAACGCCAGCGTGATCACCAGCGAACCCAGCACCGTCATGCTGATCCCAAAGGACCAGTTTCTCAGCCTGACCCAAAGCAATCCGAAGATCGCCCATAGCCTGATTGCGAGCATGGCCCGACATATCGATCTGCTGAACAAGCAGATCATTCTGATGAGTTCGCTCACCCGCACAGGCTGAAACCCAAAGATTACGGGCGTTTCCAGCGATCGGAAAGCGCATTTCAAATAATTGAGAAATTAGCGGTTGACTTGATAATGAGAATCGCCATGATTAGCACATCCAGTCGCGAGACTGGTCGATATTTGAAAAGCCCTTGGTTCGGACTCTCAGATATCTCCTCATCAGGCTAATCACGGTTATTTGACCCGGCTCTTGCCGGGTTTTTTTTGCCTGGAGAAAAGTCGGTCGATCACTTGCCAAATTGCTTACGCATTTGCGCGCAATAATCCTGCGGTGGCGTGGCAGGCGTGTACCAGACGTAATCCGCCATGGCCGGTGTAACCTCGCTGCCCTGCTCCGCCAGCATCAGCACCACAGGCGCCTGAGGCACTCCCAGATCAAGTACATGAATCGGCACGCCGACATCCTTGCGCGCATGGTAAGCGCCGGCGAACAGCAGTGAAGGAGTGGGTGCCGCCAGCAGGCGTTCGGCCATCCGTCTGTCACGTTGCTGCTGGACCGCCAGCATTGCCGGCATCTGCGATTTCGGCAGCAGGCCACAGTGGGAGTCGCTGACTTGCTTCAGCAACTCGTCCTTCACAGAAGCTGCGTTGGAGCGCGAACCGTTCAATATCGGAGGGTTGGCGTAAACGGCGCGGACTTCAAGCGTGTCCAGATTGGCAGCCAGCAGCGGGTATGGCTGGGAAAGCGCGAAGCGAACGATGGGTCCGTACAGATTCCAGTCCCAACCCGACTGCCACGCTAATGCACCGGGTAAATCCGTCGGTGGTGTCGAGGCGTGATGGACGTCATCGACGCGCAGCTGTTGATCCGGCGTGAGCATTTCCAGCAGCAGACTGCCTTGAGCTCGCCGTTCACCCAGCGACTTCAATAACCACAACTGCAGTTGATGGTGATCGCGATTGTCATGCTGCTCGCCCACGATCAGTCGTGAAGGCGACTCCAACCGCTCAACCAGCTCCTCTGCCGCCAGAACCTGGCCGCTGCGCAAGTCCCGAATCTCGCCCACAACCGGTGGTGGAGTCGAAACATGCTGACAGGCACTCAGCAACAGCAAGGCCAGCATCAAAATCCCACGCATGTTTTCACTCCATAAAAAACTCAGCGGGCGATGATCAGCGGATGCCCACGCTCCGGGTGCTGCTGCACCAGCACTTCCAGCCCGAACACGGCCTTGAGTGGTTCCGGGCGCAACACCTGCTCCGGTGTATCGAGCGCCACAGGGCGCCCGCCTTCGAGCAGTAACAGGCGATCACAATAGCGCGCTGCCAGGTTCAGATCATGCAGGATCACCAGCACCGCTGCGCCACGATTGGCGAACTCGCGCACGGCTTGCAACGTGGTGTGCTGATGAAGCGGGTCGAGCATCGACGTTGGCTCATCAAGCAACAACGTTTGCCCCGCTTCGCCCGGCCAGAGCTGCGCCAGAACCCGCGCCAGATGCACCCGCTGACGTTCGCCACCGGACAAGGCCAGATAGCTGCGGCCACTCAAATGCCCGGCATCGGCAGCGTGCAATGCGGCGGCAACGATCTCGTCATCGCGGACCCGACCGCTTTGATGGGGTAAGCGGCCCATGCCGACCACCTCTTCGACACGAAAGGCGAAGTCCAAGGTCGACACCTGCGGCAATACCGCCAAACGCTGCGCTCGCGCCGTCCCCGCCCAATCGCTCAACTCGCGCTCGTCGAGCCAGACGCTGCCATGATGAGCCTGCAACTCGCCGCACAAGGCGCCGAGCAAGGTGCTTTTACCGGCGCCGTTAGGTCCCAGCACACCGAGGACTTCGCCTGGTTTGAGCTCAAGCGTGATGTCCGTCAGGACAATCTTTCGGCCCCTACGGAT
Organism: Pseudomonas sp. UYIF39; assembly: GCF_029963765.1. Taxonomy (GTDB): domain Bacteria; phylum Pseudomonadota; class Gammaproteobacteria; order Pseudomonadales; family Pseudomonadaceae; genus Aquipseudomonas. The sequence continues at coordinate 321,792 of NZ_JALBYU010000005.1, read as the reverse complement.
TTGCAGATTTTGCGTTCGCAACATCAGGCACGCCCTCTGAGCAATAAATACAGAAAGAACGGCGCGCCGATGAAAGCCGTGACGATCCCGATCGGCAATTCGGCCGGCGCCAGGGCCAGTCGGGCCACCAGATCGGCAAACAACAAAAGACTGGCCCCCGCCAATACTGACGCTGGCAACAGCACACGATGATCCGGACCGGCCAGCAGTCGCACCAGATGCGGCACCACCAGACCGACAAACCCGATCATCCCCGCCGCAGCCACCGCGGCACCGACACCCAGCGCCGTGCAGAACACCAACTCGCGCTTGAGCCCTTCGACGTCGATGCCCAGGTGACCAGCCTCCGACTCACCCAGCAACAACGCATTCAAGGCCTTGGCCCGGCGCGGCAGCCACAGCGCCACGCCGGCACTGATCAGCAGTAACGGCCAGAGCCGCGAATAGCTGGCGCCATTGAGGCTGCCCAGGTTCCAGAACGTCAGGGTGCGCAGCGTCGCGTCATCCGCCAGATACGTGAACAGTCCCACGGCGGAGCCGGCCAGCACAGTCAACGCAATTCCGGCCAGCAGCATGGTCGCGACATTGGTCTGCCCGTTGCGCCGGCCCAGTCGATACACCAATGCCGTCACGCCCAGCCCGCCGAGAAACGCGAACAGCGATAACAGATAAGGCCCGAAGGATTCGGGCAGTCCGCCGAATACCGAGCCTCCGACAATCGCGATCGCCGCGCCCAATGCCGCACCGCTGGAGACGCCGACCAGCCCCGGATCGGCCAGAGGATTACGAAACAACCCCTGCATCGCCACACCGGACAGTGCCAATACGCCACCCACAGCCAAACCCAACAAGGTTCGCGGCAAGCGAATCTGCCCGAGGATCAGCTCGGCCTGCTCCAGCCCGTCGGGCGCGATCGGTACACCCACCAGCCGCAGAGCTGCACGCAAGGTGTCGAACAACGGCAAGCTCACCGGCCCAAGCGCCAACGACAGCCAGATGGCCAACATACACAGAAGGATCAGACCCATGAATAAAGCGCGGGGTTTAACCAGGATGGTCATTGGCCGGCCGAACCGGGGTAGAAAGCGTCAGACAATTTTTTCAACGCCTCGGGTAGCCGCGGCCCCAAGCCCCCAACCAACAAGGTCGGATCAAGCTCCATGACTCGCCCGCCCTTGGCCGCGCGGGTCGAGGACAGGATGGGGTTCTCCTTGAACAACGCCGCACGTGCCGCATCGCCGGTCAGTGCACGATCGGCAAACACCAGCACCTCGGGATCCAGACTGACCAGGGATTCAACAGAAAAGGGTTTATAGCCGGTATGCGTGGCCAGATTGTGCCCACCGGCCCGTTGCAGCAACCAATCGGCGGCGGTGTCCTTGCCGGCGATGAGCGGTTTGCCGCCCGCGTGGCCAAGCAACAACAGCACGCCCGGCGATTTTTCCTTCAACTGCGCCCGAGTGACCCGGATCTTTTGTTGATCGAGTTGCTGTTGATACGTCTGAAACAATTGTGAGGCCTGATCTTCAGCGCCGAGTAACTTGCCCAAATGCTGCAAATTACCCTGCAAGGTCGGCAGGTCCGGCTGGGCCGAGAACAGTTCGACCTGCACGCCTGCACTGCGAACCTGCGAAAGTACCGGTGGCGGTCCCATTTCCTCGGTGCCGACCAGTATCTGCGGGCGTAAGCTCAAAATACCCTCCGCCGACAATTGCCGCTGATACCCGATGCTTGGCAATGCCTTGAGCGATTCCGGGTGCTGACTGGTGGTGTCGACACCCACCAGTTTCGATTCACCGCCCAGCGCGCTGATCCATTCCGATAAAGCACCACCGGCACTGACCCAACGTTGTGGCAACTCGGCCGCTGCGGCGTGGTGGCTGACGAGGAGTCCGACACAAAGCGCAGCAACGCGGGTACTCAGGCGCATAAACAGCTTCCTTTAAGGGTTTTCCCGGGCATCGAGATGACAGGCCACGTATCCTTGGCGCCTGGCATCTGTACCCGAAGGGCAAGGCGGCCATTTGATAATTGTTTGCATTTGAACGTCAAGCTCGGACATATCCAGTCACGAGCCGCAGGACTTGAGGATAGACATGAAGTTTCTTTGTGCAGGTGTTGAGCTGGCCGATGCCAGCAGTCGCGGTTTCGACATCGACGGCCAGAAGCTCTTTGCCGTGCGCCGTGGCGGCCAGGTTTACGCCTACATCAATCGCTGCCCGCACCGTGGCGTCGGACTGGAATGGAAGCCTGACCAGTTTCTCGACCCCAGCAACAGCCTCATCCAGTGCGCGACCCACGGCGCACTGTTTCTGATCGAAGACGGCGAATGCGTCGCCGGCCCTTGTGCCGGGCAGTCCCTGACCACAGTCGCCTGCCGCGAAGACGAGCAAGGGATCTGGGTCAGTCTTTAGCCGTTCAGCAACACCTCCAGACGCCGATCGACCACCATTTCTTCGTGGGTCAAGTGCACGCCATAGGCCAGCACCTCAACCCCACACGACACCGCCTCACGCAAGGCTGCGGCGTAGGCCGAATCGATTTCTTCTGCAGGACGCACAGCGTCGATGCCGGTGAGATTGACGCAATACAACTGCACCGCACGAATTCCGTCCCGGGCCAAATGCGCCAATTCGCGCAAATGCTTGGCCCCTCGCTGGGTCACCGCATCGGGAAACGCTGCCACCGAAGAACCATCGAAGCCCAAAGTGACGCTTTTGACTTCCACATAAGCCGGCCCGCTCGGGTAATCGAGGCGAAAATCGATGCGACTGCTCTCCTGACCGTAGGCTACTTCACGTTTCAGTTCAGTAAAGCCGTTCAGTTCAGGGATGACGCCGGCTCGCAGTGCTTCTTCGATCAAGCCGTTGGCCCGCCCGGTATTCACACAAAACAAGCGCCCCTGCGGCGTTTCGCCGATTTCCCAGGTGCCGGGCAACTTGCGCTTGGGGTCGTTGGAACGGCTGAACCAGACCTGCCCGCCTTCGACCTGGCAATTGAGCATCGAGCCGGTGTTCGGGCAGTGAATGGTCAGCAACTCGCCGCTAACGGTTTCGATATCGGCGAGAAAACGCTTGTAACGACGAATCAAACGGCCTTCTTCGAGGGGAGGATGAAAACGCATCAGCCTTGCCAGCTCTTCAAGCCGCGCGCAATCCGCTCGACCGCTTCTTGTAGGCGCGGGAGACTTTGGGTGTAGGCAAACCGCACATGATGGCCGGCCTGATAACGACCGAAGTCCAGACCCGGAGTAATCGCCACGTGTTCGGTTTCCAGGAAATGTCGGCAGAACGCGAAGGCATCGCCGCCGAACTTGCTGATATCGGCATACAAGTAGAACGCGCCTTCAGGTTCAACGGCGATACCAAAGCCCAACTCTCGCAGGGCTGGCAGCAGGAAATCCCGACGACGGCCGAATTCGGCGCGACGCTCTTCCAGAATGCTGATCGTGGCCGGTTCGAAGCAGGCCAAAGCGGCGTGCTGAGCCATGCTCGGGGCGCTGATGTAGAGATTCTGGGCGAGTTTTTCCAGTTCACCGACCGCTGCTTCCGGCGCCACCAGCCAACCGAGGCGCCAACCGGTCATCCCGAAATATTTGGAAAAACTATTCAGTACAAAGGCACTGTCATCGACTTCCAGCACGCTGGCCGCATCAGTGCCGTAAGTCAGTCCGTGATAGATCTCGTCCACCACCAGATGACCGTGACGCTCCTTGATCGCGGCAGACAGGCCCGCCAGCTCATCGCGGGTCAGGATCGTCCCGGTCGGGTTCGCTGGCGATGCCACCAGCGCACCGACGCTGTCGTGGTCCCAATGGCGCGCTATCAGGTCTGGCGTCAGCTGATAGCGCACGTCCGGACCAACTGGCACCAGTTGCGCTGCGCCTTCCACCAGCCGCAGAAAGTGCCGGTTGCACGGGTATCCCGGGTCCGCCAGCAGCCAGTGCTTACCTGGGTCCACCAACAAGGCGCTGGCCAGCAGCAGCGCACCAGAACCGCCAGGCGTGATGAGGATTCGCTGCGGGTCGATGTTCAAACCGTATCGTTGCTGATAAAAGCCGGAAATGGCCTCACGCAACTCGGGAATGCCGCGCGCAGCGGTGTAACGGGTCTTCCCCGCCGTCAATGCGGCCTGGCCGGCCTGAATGATCGGCTCGGCGGTGGTGAAGTCGGGTTCGCCGATTTCCAGGTGGATCACGTCGTGACCAGCGGCTTGCAGTTCATTGGCCCGCGCCAGCAGCGCCATGACATGGAAAGGTTCGATCGCGCGACTGCGGGCACTGTAGGACTGAGCCATTAGCCTTCCTTCAACGGGGAAAAAAACCAATTCTACCCAAGCACAGGAACAAGCGAGAACCTAAAGCGGTCAGACCGTTTTAACGCCGGTCTCAAACGACTCAAGCGTGTGCCCCAGGATTGACTAAAATCAATAATTGATCAGGTCTCCAGCGCCACCAGACAAGGCTTTGCAATCATTTGCAAGCATCGCGGGCCACTACCTCGACATCCGGGAGTAGCGCGGTCCGATTTGATCTGGTAAGTTCGCCCGCTTGCAGCCGCAGGGCCGGCAGGTGTCGGTGATGGAGCAATCCTGCGCAATGGATTACAAGAGTAGAGGCGGTCCATTTCATGCCCACCCAAGCAAAGCAGCAAAACCAGTCGATCAGCGGTTTCGACCCCTACAAAGAAGTAAAGGGCGAGGAATACATGGGCAAGCCCATGCGCGCTCACTTCACCAAGATCCTGAATAAGTGGAAACAGGACTTGATGCAGGAAGTCGACCGTACGGTTGATCACATGAAAGACGAAGCGGCCAACTTCCCGGACCCGGCAGACCGTGCCAGCCAGGAAGAAGAATTCAGCCTCGAGCTGCGTGCCCGCGATCGCGAGCGCAAGTTGATCAAAAAGATCGACAAGACGCTGCAACTGATCGAAGACGAAGAGTATGGCTGGTGCGAGTCCTGCGGCGTCGAAATTGGCGTCAAGCGACTGGAAGCCCGCCCTACCGCCGATATGTGCGTTGACTGCAAGACCCTGGCGGAAATCAAGGAAAAGCAAGTCGGCAAGTAATCTCGACTTGAACGAAAAACGGAGCGTGCGAACGCTCCGTTTTTGTTTCTGACATTTGCTGATACCTGCTGTGACTTTAAGATCGCCATCGCGAGCAAGCTCGCTCCCACACTGGATTTGTGAACGCCGCAGATCAAATGTGGGAGCGAGCTTGCTCGCGATAGCGGTATCAAGCCGTGCGCTTATCAGGCGCCAACAAAGTAATATCCAGCCATGACTGCCATCGCCTCCCCCACCTACATCGGGCGCTTCGCCCCCACGCCCAGTGGACATCTGCATTTCGGTTCGCTGGTCGCAGCGCTGGCCTCGTACCTCGACGCGCGCTCGGTGGGTGGCCGCTGGCTGATGCGAATGGAAGATCTCGATCCACCACGGGAAGAGCCCGGCGCTCAAGCGGCCATTCTCAAGGCGCTGGAAAGCTACGGTTTCGAGTGGGATGGCCAAATGGTCCGACAGAGTGACCGGCACGATGCCTACGCCGAAGTCCTCAATCGCCTGTTCAATCATGGCCTGGCCTACGCGTGCACCTGCTCGCGCAAAACACTTGCGCCCTATCACGGGATTTATCCGGGACTGTGCCGCAACGCCGGCCACGGCACCAAAGATGCGGCGATTCGCCTGCGCGTCCCCGAGCTGGAATACCACTTCATCGACCGGGTGCAAGGCGAATACCGCCAACACCTGGGCCGGGAAGTCGGCGATTTCGTGATTCGTCGCCGCGACGGGCTCTACGCCTATCAACTGGCGGTGGTGCTGGACGACGCCTGGCAAGGCATTACCGATATCGTCCGCGGCGCCGACCTGCTCGACTCAACACCGCGCCAGCTCTACCTGCAAGAACTGCTTGGCCTGCCGCAACCGCGTTATCTGCATATCCCGCTGATTACCCAGCCCGATGGCAACAAGCTCGGCAAGTCCTATCGCTCGCCGCCGTTGACCGAAGATCAGGCAACCCCCTTGTTGCTGCGTGCATTGCGCGCACTGGGGCACAATCCCGGTGCCGAACTGGCTTACGCCACCCCACGGGAAGTGTTGAACTGGGGCATCGCCCACTGGGATGCAGTGCTGATCCCGCGCGCACTCAACCTGCCCGAAGCACAACTACAGTGATCACACTTGCAGTGGCGCGCCCATCCGTTACCATCGCCGCACGTTTTCGGGCACGCGCATAAAAAAGAGAGGCCGGGATGTACATCTATCGCTTGGTCCTGCTCCTGGTAGTGGGGATTTATCTGTTCTCCCCGGCCATCATGGATTGGTGGATCGACGCCACTGGCGCCTGGTATCGCCCTTATCTGCTCTGGCTGATTCTGATCGTCGTGACCTTCATCCTGCAGAGCCAAAAAGATGCCGATGAGCTTTAGCCTGACCCAGATGATCCTGATCAGCGCCGCCTACCTGGCGGTGCTGTTCGGCGTAGCCTGGGTCAGCGAACGGGGCATGATCCCCCGGGCGATCATTCGCCACCCGCTGACGTACACCCTGTCGCTGGGCGTGTATGCCAGTGCGTGGGCGTTTTACGGCACGGTGGGCCTGGCCTATCAATACGGCTACGGATTTTTATCCAGCTATCTGGGCGTCTCCGGCGCGTTTCTGCTGGCGCCGGTGCTGTTGTATCCGATTCTGAAGATCACCCGCACTTATCAGCTGTCGTCGCTCGCCGATCTGTTCGCCTTCCGCTTCCGCAGCACCTGGGCCGGCGCACTGACCACGATCTTCATGCTGATCGGCGTGCTGCCGCTGCTGGCGTTGCAGATTCAGGCGGTGGCCGACTCCATCGGCATCCTCACCCGCGAGCCGGTACAACATCGCGTAGCCCTGAGCTTCTGCGCACTGATTACGCTGTTCACGATTTTCTTCGGTTCCCGCCACATTGCCACCCGCGAGAAACACGAAGGCCTGGTGTTCGCGATTGCTTTCGAGTCGGTGATCAAGCTGATCGCCATTGGCGGCGTCGGCCTGTACGCCCTTTATGGCGTGTTCGACGGCCCGCAACAGCTTGAACTGTGGCTGCTGCAAAACCAGACCGCCCTCGCCGCTTTGCACACGCCATTGCAGGAAGGCCCATGGCGCACGCTGCTGCTGGTGTTCTTCGCCTCGGCGATTGTGATGCCGCACATGTACCACATGACGTTTACCGAAAACCTCAACCCGCGCTCGCTGGTCAGTGCGAGCTGGGGCTTGCCACTGTTCCTGCTGTTGATGAGCCTGGCGGTACCGCTGATTCTCTGGGCCGGACTGAAACTCGGCGCCACCACCAACCCGGAATACTTCACGCTGGGCATCGGCATCGCCGCCAATAACAAGGCCCTGGCGCTATTGGCCTATGTCGGTGGATTGTCGGCGGCCAGCGGGTTGATCATTGTCACCACCCTGGCGCTGTCCGGGATGGCGCTGAACCACTTGGTGCTGCCGCTTTATCAGCCGCCCGCCGAAGGCAATATCTATCGCTGGCTGAAGTGGACCCGCCGGGCGCTGATCGTCGCGATCATCATGGCCGGTTACGGTTTTTACCTGCTGCTGGGCGCGGAACAGGATCTGGCGAATCTGGGCATCGTCGCCTTTGTCGCCACCCTGCAGTTCCTGCCAGGTGTGCTGTCGGTACTGTACTGGCCGACCGCCAACCGCCGCGGCTTCATCGCCGGTTTGCTCGCGGGGATTCTGGTGTGGCTGGTGACCATGCTGCTGCCGCTGGTCGGCAACCTGCAAGGCTTCTACATTCCGCTGCTCAACATGATCTACGTGCTGGACGACACCAGTTGGCACATGGCGGCGATCGCGTCGCTGGCGGCCAACGTGCTGATGTTCACCTTGATCTCGCTGTTCACCAACGCCAGCAGCGAAGAGGCCAGCGCCGCCGAAGCCTGTGCCGTGGACAACGTGCGCCGGCCGCAACGCCGCGAGCTGCACGCCGCGTCACCCCAGGAGTTCGCCACACAGCTTGCAAAACCATTGGGCGCCAAGGCTGCGCAGAAAGAAGTCGAACAGGCTCTGCGTGACCTCTATCTGCCTTTCGATGAGCGCCGGCCTTACGCCTTGCGCCGCTTGCGCGACCGTATTGAAGCCAACCTCTCCGGCCTGATGGGGCCGAGCGTGGCTCAAGACATGGTCGAAACATTCTTGCCTTATAAGGCTGGCGGCGAAAACTACGTCACCGAAGACATCCACTTCATCGAAAGTCGCCTCGAGGATTACCACTCGCGCCTGACCGGGCTTGCCGCCGAACTAGATGCCCTGCGCCGCTACCACCGCCAGACCTTGCAGGAATTGCCGATGGGCGTCTGCTCGCTGGCCAAGGATCAGGAAATCCTCATGTGGAACAAAGCCATGGAGGAGCTGACCGGGATTGCCGCGCAGCGTGTGGTTGGTTCGCGCCTGAGCACCATTGCCGATCCCTGGAAAGAGCTGCTGCAAGGCTTCATCAATCTGCCGGACGAGCATTTACACAAACAGCACCTGGCCCTCGATGGCCAGACCCGCTGGCTGAACCTGCACAAAGCCGCGATCGATGAACCGCTGGCCCCGGGTAACAGCGGCCTGGTTCTACTGGTGGAAGACCTGACCGAAACCCAGATGCTCGAAGACAAACTGGTGCACTCCGAGCGCTTGGCCAGCATCGGCCGACTCGCCGCTGGCGTGGCCCATGAAATCGGCAACCCGATCACCGGCATCGCCTGCCTGGCGCAGAACCTGCGCGAAGAGCGCGAAGAAGACAGCGAACTGAAGGAAATCAGCGGGCAGATCCTGGAGCAGACCAAACGCGTGTCGCGCATCGTTCAGTCGCTGATGAGCTTCGCCCACGCCGGCAGCCATCAGCACAGCGACGAGCCCGTCTGTCTGGCCGAAGTGGCCCAGGATGCCATCGGTTTGCTGGCCCTGAACCGACGCAATTTCGAAGTGCAGTTCTACAACCTGTGCGATCCCGATCACTGGGTCGAAGGCGACCCCCAGCGGCTTGCACAAGTACTGATCAACCTGCTCTCAAACGCCCGCGACGCCTCGCCTCCCGGCAGCGCGGTGCGGGTCAAAAGCGAAGCCGGCGAACACACGGTCGACTTGATCGTGGAAGACGAAGGCAGCGGTATTCCGAAGAACATCATGGATAGATTGTTCGAACCTTTCTTCACCACCAAGGATCCTGGCGAAGGCACCGGTCTGGGCCTTGCACTGGTCTATTCCATCGTTGAAGAGCATTATGGACAAATCACCATCGACAGCCCGGCTGATGTTCAAAGCCAGCGCGGCACCCGTATCCGGGTGACCTTGCCGCGTCATGTCGAAGCGACGTCCGCTGTGAACTGAGACCGTCGAGAGTATCGAATCAATGCCGCACATTTTGATCGTCGAAGACGAAACAATTATCCGCTCCGCCTTGCGCCGCCTGCTGGAACGTAACCAGTACCAGGTCAGCGAAGCCGGTTCAGTGCAGGAAGCACAAGAACGCTTCACCATTCCCACGTTCGACCTGATCGTCAGCGACCTGCGTCTGCCTGGCGCGCCTGGCACCGAGTTGATCAAACTTGGCCAAGGCACTCCGGTGCTGATCATGACCAGCTACGCCAGCCTGCGTTCGGCAGTCGACTCGATGAAGATGGGTGCGGTGGATTACATCGCCAAGCCTTTCGATCACGATGAAATGCTGCAAGCTGTCGCGCGAATCCTGCGTGACCGTCAAGCGGTGCAAGCCAGCGGTGAACCTGCCGTCGGCAAAGCCGGTAATGGCGCCGCGAAACCGGGCGCCAGCAACAACAACGGCGAAATCGGCATTATCGGCTCCTGCCCGCCGATGCAGGATCTTTACAGCAAGATCCGCAAAGTCGCGCCAACCGACTCCAACGTCCTGATCCAGGGCGAATCCGGCACCGGTAAAGAACTGGTGGCGCGCGCCCTGCACAATTTGTCCAAACGCGCCAAGGCGCCGATGATTTCGGTGAACTGCGCTGCCATTCCGGAAAGCCTGATCGAGTCCGAACTGTTCGGCCACGAAAAAGGCGCGTTCACTGGCGCCAGCGCCGGGCGCGCCGGTCTGGTGGAAGCGGCCGACGGCGGCACCTTGTTCCTCGACGAAATTGGCGAACTGCCACTGGAAGCCCAGGCCCGCCTGCTGCGCGTGCTGCAGGAAGGTGAAATTCGTCGTGTGGGTTCGGTGCAGTCCCAAAAAGTCGATGTGCGTCTGATCGCCGCGACTCATCGGGACCTCAAGAGCCTGGCGAAGATCGGCCAGTTCCGTGAAGACTTGTATTACCGCCTTCACGTGATCGCCCTGAAATTGCCGGCCCTGCGCGAGCGCGGCGCGGACGTCAACGAAATTGCCACCGCGTTCCTGGCGCGGCAGAGCGCGCGGGTCAACCGCACCGACCTGAAGTTCGCCCCGGATGCCGAGCAGGCGATTCGTCATTACTCCTGGCCGGGTAACGTTCGGGAGCTGGAAAACGCCGTAGAACGTGCCGTCATCCTGTGCGAGAGCCCGGAGATTTCCGCCGAGCTGTTGGGGATCGACATAGAACTGAGCGATCTGGACGATGACGATTTCATCGGCCTGCCCCCACAACAGGGCAGCGCCGCTGGTAACAATAGCCATGAGCCGACCGAAGACCTGTCACTGGAAGACTACTTCCAGCACTTCGTACTCGAGCACCAGGACCACATGACCGAAACCGAGCTGGCGCGCAAACTCGGTGTCAGTCGCAAATGCCTGTGGGAACGCCGTCAGCGCCTGGGCATTCCGCGGCGCAAGACCGGAGTGGCGAGCGAGAGCTGAACCGTGCCTGTCTGATGCGCGGGTAACACGTGACTTTGTGAAAAAACTGTTACCTCAGCTTTTTCACGTAACAGAAGCCGGGGCTTACGGTAACGAAGCCCCGGTTTTTTTTGGCCTCTGAAAACCTCACCAGCCAGCCTAACCCCTTGTTTTGCTGGGCCTCGCAAAAGTTGGCACGCACCCTGCTATATGTTTAGTACAAGAACAATAACAAGCAATGCACAAGACAATAAAAATAAGACGTATCGACTCACGCACAATAAAAACAAGACGGCGAGAGGCGCAGCTAACTGATTCTTTTGGAGAGGCGTTGTATTTGGGGCTTGCCCCACGACCAGGCCGAGAACAACAAAACTGTCACAAGACAGAGCCTGCACTGGTTGGATCGCAAGATCACTGCAACACAGCGACCAAAGCAATCCGTTTGCTCTTGACTCCCGATTGGGAGGGTCATGAAGGAAAATCTTCATGGCGAGGGCACTCAACAAAAACAAAAAGCCCGAATCAAAAATAAAAATAGAGCATGCAACTACTTTCTTGGGGAGCTTCGGCTCCCCTTGTAGTTTCTGCCGTTTGGCCCTTGTAGCGGCACTTTGTAGCAGCTGCCGAGCAACGCGAGGCTGCGTTCGACTGCGGAGCAGTCGCAATACAGGCACCCGGCTTCTTCTGACATACCGCAATCTCTGGTTTTACGACTACTGCGTAGTCGAACGCAGCCTCGCAGCTGCTACACAGAGCCAATCCGCACCATCAAGCCCCCTGCTTCAAGCGCTTGCGCAGCTTCCTACACCATCCCCCGACTAAATGCTAGAATCCCCGCCCATCATGCGGTCATTCTTCGTTTTGGCCGAACATTCCTTCAAACAGTGCATCCCATGCTGAAGAAGCTGTTCCAGTCATTCCGTTCTCCCAAGCGTCATACGCAACACATTCGCAGTACGCCTGAAGTGCTCAACAGCGGCCAACATTCGCTGCAAAAGGCCCAATTCAGTCGCTACGCGGTGAACATCGTCGAACGCCTGCAGAACGCTGGTTACCAGGCTTACCTGGTCGGCGGCTGCGTGCGTGACATGCTGCTCGGCATCACGCCAAAAGATTTCGACGTCGCCACCAGTGCCACACCTGAACAGGTGCGAGCCGAATTCCGCAACGCGCGGATCATCGGTCGTCGCTTCAAGCTGGTGCACATCCACTTTGGTCGCGAAATCATTGAAGTCGCGACCTTCCGCGCCAATCACCCGCAAAACGATGAAGAGGAAGACAGCAACCAGTCCTCACGCAACGAGAGCGGGCGCATCCTGCGCGATAACGTTTATGGCACGCTGGAAGAAGACGCGCAACGCCGCGACTTCACCATCAACGCCTTGTATTACGATCCGGTCAGCGAGCGCATCCTCGACTACGCCAACGGCGTACACGACATCCGCAATCACCTGATCCGCCTGATCGGCGATCCGAAGCAACGCTACCAGGAAGATCCGGTACGGATGCTGCGAGCCGTGCGTTTCGCCGCCAAGCTGAATTTCGGCATCGAAAAACACAGCGCCGCGCCAATCCGTGAACTGGCGCCGATGCTGCGCGAGATTCCATCGGCCCGCCTGTTCGAAGAAGTGCTCAAGCTGTTCCTCTCCGGCCATGCCGCGGACACCTTCGAGATGCTGGTCGACCTGCAGTTGTTCGATCCGCTGTTCCCGGCCAGTGCCGAGGCGCTGGAATACAACCCGACGTACACCCACACGCTGATCAGCGAAGCGTTGATCAACACTGATCTGCGGATCAAACAGAACAAACCGGTGACCCCGGCGTTCCTGTTTGCGGCGCTGCTTTGGCCTGCCCTGCCGGCTCGCGTGTTGCGCCTGCAAGAGCGTGGCATGCCGCCGATTCCGGCCATGCAGGAAGCGGCTCACGAGTTGATTGCCGAACAGTGCCAGCGCATCGCGATTCCGAAACGCTTCACCATGCCGATCCGCGAGATCTGGGACATGCAAGAGCGCCTGCCACGCCGCAGCGGCAAGCGCGCCGATCTTTTGCTGGACAACCCACGGTTCCGTGCCGGTTACGACTTCCTGCTGCTGCGCGAAAGCGCCGGCGAGCAGACCGATGGCCTGGGCGAATGGTGGACGGATTATCAGGACGCCAACGACAGCGAACGTCGAGACATGATCCGCGACCTCAGCGGCAAGGATGACGGCACCGGCGCGCCACGCAAACGTCGCCGCAGCGGTGGCGCCAAGCGCAAACGCACCGCTGGCGCACCGAGCGCCACGGGCGAGTAATCCATGGAACGCATCTACATCGGCATGGGCAGCAATCTGGCTGACCCCGCCGAACAATTGCGCAGCGCCGTCGACGCGCTGGCGCAGTTGCCGCAGACCGAACTGATCGGCGTTTCCGCGTTTTATCAGAGCGACTCGCTGCTGCCCGGCCAACCGCGTTACACCAACGCGGTTGCCGCCCTCGACAGCACGCTCCCGCCGCTGGTGCTGCTTGATGCGCTGCAAGCCATCGAGAACGGGCAGGGCCGCGAGCGCCTTGAACGTTGGGGGCCGCGTACGCTGGATCTCGACATCGTATTGTTCGGTGATCGGCTGATCGATGAACCTCGCCTCAAGGTGCCTCACTACCATATGCAAGAGCGAGCTTTCGTTCTCTATCCGCTGGCCGAACTGGCGCCTGCGGATTTGCGTCTGGCCGATGGTCGCAGCCTGAGTGATTTACTCGCTGCCTGCCCGTTCGTCGGCTTGGAACGTCTTCCGGCCGCCTGAGTGGCCACCGTCACTAATCCTGCTGAATCGCATCAGTTACCCCGGTAACACCCCACGCGTAACAATGCGGTAACACACACAATTGACTTCCCGAGTTCTCCTCACGACTATAGGCGTCCCGCTGCCGCCAACACGGCGTTGAAGGGCGCAATCCAGGCCTTAAAAGCACGACAACAGACCGTGCGCCTGTATTTAACGAAGAATCACGCGCGTTACTCGCAGTAGTTTCCACAGCGCCTGAATGAGGAACTTTTCATGCCAGCCATCACCCTGACCACTCTGCAAGGTCTCAAGCAAAAAGGTGAAAAAATCACCATGCTGACCTGCTATGACGCCACCTTCGCCCACGCCTGCAATGAGGCTGGTGTCGAAGTGCTGCTGGTGGGCGACTCCCTTGGCATGGTTTTGCAAGGTCACGACAGCACCCTGCCGGTCACCACCGCTGAAATGGCTTACCACGTGGCGTGCGTCAAACGTGGCAACACCGATGCGTTGATCCTCGCCGACCTGCCCTTCATGGCCTACGCCACCACCGAACAAGCCATGACCAACAGTGCCCTGTTGATGCAGGCGGGTGCGCACATGGTCAAGGTTGAAGGTGCGTTGTGGCTGGCGGACTCGATCCGTCTGCTGGCCGAGCGCGGTATCCCGGTGTGCGCGCACATGGGGCTGACACCGCAATCGGTGAATATCCTCGGCGGTTACAAAGTCCAGGGTCGCAACGAAAACCAGGCGCGGCAGATGCGTGCCGATGCGATCGCCCTGGAACAGGCTGGTGCGGCGATGTTGCTGCTCGAATGCGTTCCGAGTGAACTGGCCGAAGAAATCACCCAGGCTGTGGGTATTCCGGTGATCGGCATTGGCGCCGGCAGTGGCACCGACGGCCAGGTACTGGTTCTGCACGATATGCTCGGCCTGTCGATCACTGGCCGTGTGCCGAAGTTCGTGAAGAACTTCATGGCCGGGCAACAAAACATTCAAGCGGCGCTTGGTGCGTACGTCACTGAAGTCAAAGCGGCGACTTTCCCTGGTATCGAACACGGATTCTCTGCATGAACACCGTAAAAACCGTACGCGAATTGCGGGCCGCCGTGGCCCGTGCCCGCAGCGAAGGCAAGCGCATCGGCTTCGTGCCGACCATGGGCAACCTGCACAGCGGTCATGTGGCACTGGTGACCAAAGCCACCCAACGGGTGGATTTCGTGGTCGCGAGCATTTTCGTCAACCCGCTGCAGTTCGGCGCCGGCGAAGACCTCGACAAGTACCCGCGCACCCTCGCAGCCGATCAGGAGAAACTGCTCCAGGCCGGTTGCCACTTGCTGTTCGCGCCAACCGTTGAAGAAATGTACCCCGACGGCATAGTCGGCCAGACCCGCGTCAGCGTCCCCCAACTCTCCGAAGGCCTCTGCGGCGCCAGCCGTCCCGGGCATTTCGAAGGTGTGGCGACGGTGGTCACCAAGCTGTTCAACATGGTCCAGCCGGATCTGGCGATCTTCGGCCAGAAAGACTTCCAGCAACTGGCGGTGATCCGCGCCCTGGTGCATGACCTGAACATGCCGATCCAGATTATCGGCGAACCGACGGTACGTGCAGCCGATGGCCTGGCGCTCTCGTCGCGCAATGGTTTCCTCAGCGAAGAACAGCGGGCCGTTGCGCCGGTTGTGTATCGCGGTTTGAGCCAGATTTCCGACGCGATCAAACAGGGCGAACGGGATTTCCCGGCCGTAATCAGCGCGCAGATCAAGCAGCTTGAAGCGGCTGGTTTGCGTCCTGACTATCTGGAAATTCGCCATGCCCAAACCTTGCGTCCGGCGACCCCGGAGGATCGGGATCTGGTGATTCTGGTGGCGGCGTTCCTGGGCACTACGCGGTTGATCGATAACCTGCATCTGAACCTCGACGCTACTGCCTAAAACACCGTAACCCCCCTGTGGGAGCGAGCTTGCTCGCGATAACGTAGGCACATCCAACACAGGATGTGACTGACGGATCGCCATCGCGAGCAAGCTCGCTCCCACAGGGGTTCGGCGGTGACTCAAAACGCCGTATTGCTGGCCCTCAAGCCTTTGGGCACAATGCCCGCCGTTCGATTCCGACCTGGGGAAACACTCATGCACGCCATCATGCTCAAGGCCAAGCTGCATCGCGCCGAAGTCACCCACGCTGTACTCGATTACGAAGGTTCTTGCGCCATCGACGGCGAATGGCTGGACCTGTCCGGTATCCGTGAGTACGAACAGATCCAGATCTACAACATCGACAATGGTGAACGCTTCACCACTTACGCAATTCGTGGCGAAGAAGGTTCGCGCATGATCTCGGTCAACGGTGCCGCGGCGCACAAGGCCAAGGTCGGTGACCGCGTGATCATCTGCGCATACGCCCACTACAGCGAAGCCGAACTGCTCAACTTCAAGCCACGCATGCTCTACATGGCGCCGGGTAATGAACTGAGCCACACCAGCAATGCCATTCCGGTTCAGGTCGCCTGATCCACTCTTAGCCCCTCCCCCTTCCATTTGTCGGACCGTTCCCTGCTCGCTGTATAAAAAAGTACCGGGAACGGGTCAGACAAAGTCAAGACAGATCGCAGCGCGAGGTTTACTGTATTCGCCCTGTGTCATGAAATCGTGTCGACGCAGTTGACCGGACGCCCACCCACAGCGCTCTGGTATTTTTAGTGTTCAAAAGGCCGTTCAAGTAAAAAGGAAACCCGCAGCGATGGCGTATTACCGCACCCCTCAAGACGTTACCGCTCTGCCCGCCTGGCAAGCGTTGAATGACCACCGCCAAGCCATGCAGGATTTCAGCATGCGCGAAGCCTTTAATGCAGATCCTCAGCGCTTTACCCAATTCACCCTCAGCAGCTGCGGCCTGTTTCTCGACTACTCGAAGAACCTGATCAACGCCCAGACCCGAGATCTGCTGGTGGGCCTGGCCAACGAAGTCGATCTCCAGGGCGCGATCAAAGCGCTGTTCGAAGGCGAAATCGTCAACTCCTCAGAAGGTCGTCCGGCCTTGCACACCGCCCTGCGCCGTCCGGTCGGCGACAAGCTGTCGGTCAACGGCGTCAACGTGATGCCGGAAGTGCACAAGGTCCTGAACCAGATCACCGACCTCGTGGGCCGTATCCACGACGGTTTGTGGCGCGGTTACTCCGAGAAGCCGATCACTGACGTGGTGAACATCGGCATCGGTGGCTCGTTCCTCGGCCCGGAGCTGGTTTCCGAAGCGCTGCTGTCCTACGCCCAGAAAGGCGTGCGCTGCCATTACCTGGCGAACATCGACGGCAGTGAGTTCCACGAACTGACCATGAAGCTGCGCGCCGAAACCACGCTGTTCATCGTTTCGTCGAAATCCTTCAACACCCTCGAAACCCTGAAGAACGCCCAGGCCGCACGTGCCTGGTACCTGGCTCAGGGTGGTTCTGAAGCCGAGCTGTACCGTCACTTCATCGCCGTCTCCAGCAACAATGCAGCGGCGGTGGCATTCGGGATCCGCGAAGAAAACATCTTCCCGATGTGGGACTGGGTTGGCGGTCGTTACTCGCTGTGGTCGGCCATCGGTTTGCCGATTGCCCTGGCCATCGGCATGTCGAACTTCAAGGAACTGCTGTCCGGTGCCTACACCATGGACCAGCATTTCCAGAGCACACCGTTCGAACAGAACATGCCGGTGCTGCTGGCCCTGCTCGGCGTGTGGTACGGAAATTTCTGGGGCGCGCAAAGCCACGCGATCCTGCCGTACGACCACTACCTGCGCAACATCACCAAGCACTTGCAACAGCTGGACATGGAATCCAATGGCAAGAGCGTCCGCCAGGACGGCACTCCAGTGTCCACCGACACCGGTCCGGTGATCTGGGGTGGCGTGGGCTGCAATGGTCAGCATGCGTATCACCAGTTGCTGCACCAGGGCACTCAACTGATCCCGGCCGACTTCATCGTGCCGATCGTCAGCTTCAACCCGGTGTCCGACCACCACCAATGGTTGTACGCCAACTGCCTGTCGCAAAGCCAGGCGCTGATGCTGGGCAAGACCCTTGCCGAGGCCGAAGCCGAGTTGCGCGACAAAGGCATGAGCGAAGAAGACGTACAGAAACTCGCGCCTCACAAGGTGATCCCGGGCAACCGTCCGAGCAATACGTTGGTGGTCGAGCGCATCAGCCCGCGTCGTCTCGGCGCATTGGTAGCGATGTACGAACACAAAGTCTTCGTGCAAAGCGTGATCTGGGGCATCAACGCCTTCGACCAGTGGGGCGTGGAGCTGGGTAAAGAGCTCGGCAAAGGCGTCTACAACCGCCTGGTCGGCAGCGAAGAAACCCCGGCTGACGATGCTTCAACCCAAGGCCTGATCAACTACTTCCGCGGTCGTCACCGCGGGTGATTTGACGCACTACCGCTAAACCTGTGGGAGCGAGCTTGCTCGCGATGACGGCTTAACATTCAACGAAAAAGTTGACTGACAGAGCGCTATCGCGAGCAAGCTCGCTCCCACAGTTGTTTTGTGTATGACTTGAACCCGTTGGTCACTCGGCGCATCTTTATCTCTTGTCGCAAAAACAAGAATAAGGAACCGTCATGTTCGATATCAGCACGTTCCCTCAAGCCGATGCCGTCCGCCGGGCTGCACAATTAAGTCAAGACGACTACAAGCGCCTGTACCGCGAATCCATCGAACACCCCAGCACCTTCTGGGCCGAACAGGCCACACGCTTTCTCGACTGGAGTACGCCGTGGGATACCGTCCAGCGCTATAACCTGAAAACCGGCGAGGCGAGCTGGTTCGCCGGCGGAAAGTTAAATGTCAGTTACAACTGCATTGACCGCCACCTGGAAAAGCGCGGCGATCAAATCGCGATCATCTGGGAAGGCGACGACCCTGCCGAATCCGCGCAGATCACCTACAAAAAACTGCATCACAACGTCTGTCGCCTGGCCAACGTGCTCAAAAGCCGTGGCGTGAAGAAAGGCGACCGCGTGTGCATCTACATGCCGATGATCCCCGAAGCTGCCTACGCCATGCTCGCCTGCACGCGCATTGGTGCGGTGCATTCGGTGGTGTTCGGTGGTTTCTCTCCGGACTCTGTGCGTGACCGGATTCTCGATGCCGACTGCCGCACCGTGATCACCGCCGATGAAGGCGTGCGCGGTGGCAAATTCGTGCCGCTCAAGCAGAAGGTCGACAAGGCGCTGCAAAGTTGCCCGAACGTCAGCACCGTCATCGTGGTCGAGCGCACTCAGGGCGAAGTGGACTGGGTCGAGGGCCGGGACATCTGGTATCACCAGGCGCTGCGCGACGTCAGCGACGATTGTCCGCCTGAACCGATGGACGCCGAAGACCCGCTGTTTATCCTCTACACCTCTGGCAGCACCGGCAAACCCAAAGGCGTGCTGCACACCACCGGCGGCTATCTGCTGCAAGCGGCGATGACCTTCAAGTACGTGCTCGACTACCGCGACGACGAAGTCTTCTGGTGCACCGCCGATGTCGGCTGGGTCACCGGCCACAGCTACATCGTCTACGGTCCGTTGGCCAACGGCGCGACCACGCTGATCTTCGAAGGCGTGCCAAGCTACCCCAGCAGCGCGCGCTTCTGGCAGGTGATCGACAAGCACCATGTGAACATTTTCTATACCGCCCCGACCGCCCTGCGCTCCCTGATGCGTGAAGGCCCCGAACCGTTGAAGGAAACTTCCCGCGCGAGCCTCAGATTACTCGGCAGTGTCGGTGAGCCCATCAACCCGGAAGCGTGGGAGTGGTACTTCAATGCTGTCGGCGAACAGCGCTGTCCGATCGTCGATACCTGGTGGCAGACCGAAACTGGCGGCATCATGCTCAGCCCTCTGGTCAGCGCTCAACGGATCAAACCCGGCTGCGCCACGCAACCGATGTTCGGCGTGCAACCGGTGTTGCTCGATGAAGCGGGCAAGGAAATCAAAGGCGCCGGCAGCGGCGTGCTGGCGATCAAGTCCAGTTGGCCGGCGCAGATCCGCAGCGTCTACGGCGACCCGCAACGAATGGTCGATACCTACTTCAAGCCCTACCCCGGTTACTACTTCACCGGCGACGGCGCCCGGCGCGATGAGGATGGCGATTACTGGATCACTGGGCGCATCGACGACGTGATCAACGTCTCCGGACACCGCATCGGCACCGCGGAAGTGGAAAGCGCGCTCGTGCTGCACGACAGCATCGCCGAAGCGGCGGTGGTCGGTTACCCCCACGACATCAAGGGTCAGGGCATCTACGCCTTCGTCACCCCCATGAACGGCACCGAGCCCAGTGACGAACTGAAGAAAGAACTGCTGGCTCACGTCAGCGAGGAAATCGGCAGCTTCGCCAAACCGGACCTGATCCAGTGGGCGCCGGCCTTGCCGAAAACCCGCTCGGGCAAGATCATGCGGCGCATTCTGCGCAAGATCGCTTGCAACGAACTGGACAGCCTGGGCGACACCTCGACCCTGGCTGACCCGAGCGTGGTCCAGGAGTTGGTCGATAAACGCCTGAACCAGTAATCGCTTGTTTCAAAAGCCTGCGCGGCCCTTAATGGCCGCGCCTCCTTTTCCGCCACTGAGTCGCCATGGAATTCATTCGAACCCGCATCGAAACCCAGGTCATGAGCCTGACCGGTCTGTCTCTGGGCAAGCTCGACCTGGAAAACCCCAAGGGTGATCCCGGCCTGTTCGGTCCCGATTCGGTGAGCTGGCAAGTGCATGGCGACTTCAGCAGCATGCTGATCGGCGGCATCAGCGCCCTGATGCTGCAAGCACTGCATCCACTGGCCCTGGCCGGGGTCTGGGACCATTCGAATTTCCGCGAGGACATGCTCGGCCGACTGCGTCGCACCGGGCAGTTCATTTCCGGCACCACCTTCGGTTCGCGAAAGGACGCCGACTGGCTGATCGAGAAAGTTCGCACCATCCACCTGCAAGTGACCGGCACGGCACCGGATGGCCGGCCCTACGCCGCCAGTGATCCCGATCTGTTGACCTGGGTGCACGTGGCCGAAGTCAGCAACTTCCTCGCAGCCCATTTGCGTTACCGCAATCCGGACCTGTCCCTGGCTGATCAAGACCGTTACTACGCGGAAATCGCGCTGGTTGCCGAACGGCTCGGCGCCCGTGACGTGCCGCGTTCACGTCAGGAGATTGCCGATTACCTTGAGCGCATTCGTCCACAGCTGCTGTGCGATGAGCGCAGTCGCGAAGTGTTACGGCTGTTGTTGAACGCCCCGTCCCCCAGCCGTTTGGCCAAACCTTTCGGCGGTTTGATGATGCAGGCCGGGATCGACCTGCTGCCGGACTGGGCCAGTGACATGCTGGGCGTCAGCCAGAGCCCGCTGCAACGCAAGCTGATCCGCGCCAGCGTCAATCGCAGCGTGCCAATGCTGCGCTGGGCGGTGCGTAACGGCTCGGTGCACCGGGCCAAACGACGGATGGGGTTGTTGACCTGATCCCTCCGATCATTCCCACGCGCGGGAACGATCAGTTTTTCTCTGCGCAAGCTGTTAAACTCCCGCGCCAAATTCCCTCCTGCAAGGCGCCCGGCATGTCTTCCTTGAATCAGGCGCTGCGCGCCGCCCTCGATCGTCGTCAGGACCTGCTGGCCGAACTGCATCAGCAAGGCACCGATTGCTATCGCCTGTTCCACGGCAGCCAGGAAGGCGCCGGCGGCCTGACAATCGACCGCTACGGCCCGCAATTGCTGGTGCAAAGCTTTCACCAGTCGCTGGAGCGAGATGCACTGCTGCAACTGCACGACACCATCAATCAGCACCTGGGCCTCGAAACGCTGCTGGTCTACAACGATCGCTCCCGTGGCAACTCGCGCATCGACCGTGAAGATACCGTCTACCGCGCCGACGAGGCCGCCTTGCAAGACTTGGTCGGTCACGAATGGGGCTTGAATTACCGGGTTCGCGGTCGCCACGCCGGCCAGGATCCGCTGCTGTTCCTCGACCTGCGCAACACGCGCGGCTGGGTCAAGCAGCACAGCAAAAACAAAAGTGTGCTGAACCTGTTCGCCTATACCTGTGGCGTCGGCCTGAGTGCTGCGGCCGGTGGCGCGAGCGAAGTCTGTAACCTCGACTTCGCTGAGGGCAACCTGGCCGTCGGCCGTGAGAACGGCCTGCTCAATCCCCAGTTGCCGACCATGGACTTCATCCAGTCCGACTACTTCCCGGCCATTCGCCAATTGGCCGGCCTGCCGATCAGCCAGCGCCGCGGGCAGAAACTGCCAAGCTATCAACGTCTGGAACAGCGTCAGTACGACCTGGTGCTGCTGGACCCACCAGCCTGGGCCAAGAGCGCTTTCGGCACTGTCGACCTGCTGCGCGACTATCAGAGCCTGTTGAAGCCGGCACTGCTGACCACCGCCGATAATGGCGTGTTGATCTGCTGCAACAACCTGGCAAAAGTCAGCATGGACGACTGGCGCGACCAGGTTTTGCGTTGTGCAGAGAAAGCCGGCCGGCCAGTGCGCGAGTGGACAGTGATGAAACCTGGCGGCGATTTTCCGTCAATGGATGCACAGCCGCCGCTGAAAACCCTGATTCTGCAGCTCTGAGATTCGTCTGAAAAATCAGATAAATCCTATAAAGCATGATCACTTCGGAACCGGAAACGCGTGCCATACTCCAACGCACTCCGATTCAGACAGATGAAGCCGCACATGCCCAAAGGATTGATTCGCGCTATTGGCGCTCTGTTGACCGCTCTAGCCCTCTACAGTCTGCTGGGGTTTCTGATTTTGCCGGGTATCGCGTTGCGGGTGGCCAATCAACAATTGGCCAATTACGCAACGACGCCCGCGACGATCCAGCGTATCGAACTCAACCCGTTCAGCCTTGAAGTGACCCTGTGGGGCCTGATCATCGGCGAGCCGGGCAAGGAACAGATCGGCTTCGAACGCCTGTACGCCAACCTGCAGATCGACAGCCTCTGGACCAAGGCGCTGCACCTGTCCGATATCGAAATAGACAAATCCAAGACCGAAATCCTCTTCGGCAAGGACGGTAAGCTCAATCTGCTTGGCCTGTTCAAAATCCCCGTCAGTGAACCGGCCCCGGCCGACCCGAACGCCAAACCGTTCCCGTTGCGCATCGAGCGGATCAAACTGGCCGGCGGTGTCGTGCACTTCCAGGATCAACGCCCCAGCGAACCCATCGAATTCCTCTACGACAAACTCGACTTCGAACTGAAAAACCTCAGTACCCTGCCTGAAGACAGTGCCAACATGACCTTGGTGGCCATCGGCCCGGCAGGTGGACAGGTCGACTGGACCGGCAATTTCAGCCTGATCCCGATCGCCTCCGAAGGTAAGCTGAAGATCACCAACGGCAAGATGAAATCCTTTTGGCCCTATGTGCGTGACTCGTTGCCATTGGTGCTCGAAGACGGCGTCATGAGCCTCAGCACCGACTACAAACTCAACCTGGCCAAGGAAACCGAACTGCTGTTGAGCAACGTTGCCGTCAGCATCGCGCCGTTCGCGATCAAAGCACCGGACGGTCGACCGCTGGCGAAACTCGAGCGTCTGGACATCAGCGAAACCACCGTAGACTTGGCCAAGCAGCAAGTGGTCGTCGGCAAAATCCGCAGCAAAAAACTGGAAACCTGGGCCGCCCTAGAAGCCGACGGGCAACTCGACTGGCAGAAACTGTTCGCCAGCCAACCGTCCAAAGCAGCCGTCAAAGCCAAGGCCGAACCGGCCAGCACCCCAGCCGCTGCCGATTCACCGAAACCCGAACCGGCGCCACCGAGCAAACCATGGCAGGTTCTACTCAAAGACGTGCAACTGCGCGATTACCAGGTGCACCTGGCTGACCGCAAGGCGCAACCCGCCGTGGCGCTGGACGTCGGCCCGCTGAACCTGGACCTGCAGAATTTCGACAGCCTCAATGGCTCGCCTTTTAACCTCAAGCTCGATACGGGCGTGGGCAAGCAAGGCAAGATCACGGCAGACGGTATCGTCAATCTCGCCCCGGTCAGCGCCAAGTTAAAAGTACAAACCAAGGACATCGACCTGCGCGTCGCCCAGTCCTACATCACCCCGTTCATTCGCCTGGAACTGCGCAGCGGCATGCTCGGCAGTGATCTGACGGTCGATCTGAAAAGCACCGAGCCGCTGGCATTCAGCGTCACCGGCCGTGCTCAGGTCGACCAACTGCATACCCTCGACACCCTCAAAACCCGCGACTTTCTCAAGTGGCAGCAGTTGGTGCTCGAAGGTCTGAATTATCAGCACGGCGACAGCCTGTCGATCGACAAGGTCAATCTGTTCCAGCCTTATGCGCGCTTCATGATCAACGATGACCGCACCACCAACATCGATGACCTGCTGATTCCGCAACCGGCCGACTCCGGCGCCAAAACGGCTGCTGCCAAACCTGCCGGCAAGGAAAAACCGCTGGGCATCCACATTGGCGGCAGTGCCATCAACGACGGCTCGGCCAACTTCGCCGACTTCAGCCTGACCCCGAACTTCGCCACCGCCGTGCAACAACTCAACGGCCAGATCGGCACCATCGACAGCCGTCAGGCGAAACCAGCCAGTGTCGATATCAAAGGCAAGGTCGACCGCTATGCACCGGTCACCATCAAGGGCTCGGTCAACCCGTTCGACCCGATGGCCAGCCTCGACATTGCCACCAGCTTCAAACGTGTTGAACTGACCACGCTGACGCCCTACTCCGGCAAGTTCGCCGGCTACCGCATCCGCAAGGGCCGACTCAATCTCGACCTGCATTACCTGATCACCAAGGGCCAGCTCAAGGCCGAAAACAAAGTGGTGGTCGAGCAGCTGCAACTGGGTGAGAAAGTCGACAGTCCGGACGCCGTGAGCCTGCCGCTGAAACTGGCGATCGCGTTGCTCAAGGACGTCGACGGCAAGATTTCCATCGAACTGCCGGTGACCGGCGACCTGAACAACCCACAGTTCAGCATCATGCCGATTGTCTGGCAGACCCTGCGCAATCTGATCGTCAAAGCTGCTGCAGCGCCGTTCAAAATGATTGGCGGGCTGGTCAGTGGCGGCGGCTCGGAAGATCTGGGCACTGTCTCGTTTGCGCCGGGTTCAAGCGACCTGAGCAAGGATGCCGAGGGTTCGTTGGTCAAACTGTCCCAGGCCCTCAAGGAACGTCCGGCCTTGCGCCTGGAAATCGAAGGCACGGCTGCCGCAAGCAGCGATGGCCCACTGATCGCCGAGCAACGTCTGGAACGGGAATACCAATACAACTACTACAAAATGCTCCAGCGCCGCGGTGACAAAGTGCCGGCTCAGGCCTCGCTGGTGCAAGTACCGGACAACGAGAAGGGTTCGCTGCTGGAAGGAATTTACCGCACGCGCCTGAAGACGCAGCCGCCCGCCGAGTGGAAGGATCTTGGCAAGGAAGAACGCACGGTAAAAATGCGCGAAGGCGTGATCAAGTTCTGGAGTTCCAGCGACGTGCTGTTGCGTCAGTTGGGTCAGGAACGCGCCAGCAGCATCAAGGACTATCTGGTCGACAAGGGTCAGCTGGCCGATGACCGCGTGTACTTCATCGACGCTAACCTCGGCGAAGCGCAAAGTGACGGCCGAGTGGTGACGCCGTTGCATCTGGATGCCGAGTGATGGGCGCGAAATGGCTGATGTACCTGGCACTGGCAATGGCTGCCAGTCAGGCCTCGGCAGCCGATACCCTACGCTGCGGCAGTCAATTGGTCAGTGTCGGGGACAGGTCCAGCGAAGTACTGCAGAAATGCGGTGAACCGGTCAGCCGTGATCTGTTGGGCTACAAGCGCAGCGCTAACCGGCGGGAAGAGTTTCAAGTCGAGGAATGGACCTACGGGCCCAACGGCGGGATGTACCAGTACCTGCGTTTTGAAGGTAATCGTTTGAAGCAGATCACCAGCAAGCGCGGTAACTGAATCCACCCCAATCTTATGTAGGCCCCGGTCAATGTGGGAGCGAGCTTGCTCCGGGCGGCGTTCCGACGATAGCGGTATAACAATCAACACAGATGTTGAATGTTATGGCCTCATCGCGAGCAAGCTCGCTCCCACAGTTGTTTTGCGTCGCCCCATATAGAACAGGCCCCTGACACGAATGCCCGGGGCCTGTAATGGCCACATCCTTATGGCCTTTCGCATGAACTCTCCAGAAGCGGCTGACGTATTGCTCGGCCCGCCTGCCGCGCCTTCTCCCAGTCCAGGCGAGAAGTCTTGCCTTACTCGGCTTTCAGGCCGTCAGCGGAGACCGCTTTGACGCCTTTGATTTTCTTGGCGATAGCCACGGCGGTGGTTTTCTGAGCGTCGGTTACCGCAACGGTGGACGACAGGGACACGACGCCTTTGTTGGTTTCGACTTTAATGTCGGTGCCAGGAATGCCTTTTTCGGTCACCAGGTCGGTTTTGACTTTAGTGGTGATCCAGGTATCGGAAGTGGATTCCTTAGCCTTGGTCATTTCACCCGCCGCCAGAGTCATCGGGGCCTGGGTGGTGGTGGTCTGTGCAAATGCTGCACTGGCCATAGTCAGGGTCAGCGCGGTAGCAGTAGCGGCAGCGATAGCGAACTTCTTCATACGAGTAACTCCTGTTTTTCATAAAGTCTGCTGCGTGTCTTGTCAGCAGGGTTACTGGAGATATTGCGAACGCTGTGCCAACTTCGAAACAGACAATAAATACATATAAATCAATAGCTTATAAAAACACCTGATTTTTGGAATCATGCAAAATGCATGATTTCCAAATTATCGACATGCAAGTTGCGGGTTTTACCGCAGGCCTAAGGCCATGAATTGCCGGGGGTTTTCTTCAATATCCTATTCGACCGCGCGCAGAACAAAAAAAACCCCGCATCGTGAGAGGCGGGGCATTCGTTGTGCGTGAAAAAATCAGGCGCCAGGGCAGCCTTTTGGCGCGTAATCCTTCTCAGCCGTCGTGGCGCATGTCCAGCCAGTCAACGTACGCGTAAGGGTGATTGTTTTACTCAGCACCGGCCCTGGGGCATTGAGAATTGTGCAAACGATAGTGCCCTTGCCGTCAGTTGCAGTGCCAGAAGCTGTCGTTGTGCAGTTGCCCGTCGTTGCATTCCCGCCGATCCCCGCCAGATCCGGATTGGTCCCTTGATTCATAAGATCCTCAAACGGGACCTTCAACGCCGTAATCTCCGCCAGACCGGCTGTAACCTTGGCCCGCGCCTGGTACTTCGAATAAGCAGGCAACGCAAACGTCGCCAGAATCCCGATGATCGCTACCACGATCAGCAGTTCGATAAGCGTAAAACCTTTCTGAGTATTCATAGACAAGCTCCATGCATGAGTCGAAATCTCATGATCTGAACTAGCCGCAGCACAGCCCATGCCAAGCGCCGTGCTCCCTGTTGGCTGGACGCGCGGCGAGTGCAACGCCCTTTCCTACCCCCAGAAGCCGCACTATCTGACACTTTTTGTCACTTGAGAGACGCTGGTTAGGTTCCTCCGCTTGACTAGGCTATAAGTCATGAACTGTCTGCGTCCGGTATCCCAATGAATGACATCGCCCTTAGCGGTCTGACCAAGCAATTGGTCCTGGCCGAGCTGCTCACTGACAAAAGCGCGCAACAGGCGTATCAGCAAGCCCAACGTGATAAAACCCCGCTGGTCACCTATTTGGTGCAGAACAAGCTAGTGAAAAGCCGCCAGGTCGCCGAGATCGCTTCGGAACACTTCGGCATGGCCTTGCTCGACCTCAACTGTCTGGACAAGGAAACCCAACCCAAGGGTCTGGTCAGCGAGAAGCTGATTCGCCAGCACCACGCCCTGCCCCTCTGGCGGCGCGGCAACAAGTTGTTCGTAGGCGTTTCCGACCCGACCAATCATCAAGCCATCAATGACATCCAGTTCAGCACCGGGCTGAATACCGAAGCCATCCTGGTGGAGGACGACAAGCTCAACGACGCCATCGAAAAATTCTTCGATACCCAAGGCACCGGCCTGGAAGACATGGCCGACGTTGACCTCGATGACGTGGACATCGAGTCGATCGATGACAACAAACAAGACACTATCGCCGGCCAGGATGCCGATGATGCGCCCGTGGTGCGCTTCGTTCACAAGATGTTGCTGGACGCGATCAAAAGCGGCTCTTCCGACCTGCATTTCGAGCCCTACGAAAAAACCTACCGTGTGCGGATGCGCACCGACGGTATTTTGCGTGAAGTCGCCAAGCCACCGATTCACTTGGCCAATCGCATCGCCGCACGGCTGAAAGTCATGGCCAGCCTCGACATCTCCGAACGGCGCCGGCCCCAGGACGGGCGGATCAAGATGCGCCTGTCCAAGAGCAAATCCATCGACTTTCGGGTCAATACCCTGCCGACCCTGTGGGGCGAGAAAGTGGTGATCCGGATCCTCGACCCGTCCAGCGCTCAAATGGGCATCGACGCCCTCGGCTATGAGCCCGACCAGAAAGAACTGTACATGGCCGCTCTCAAGCAGCCGCAGGGGATGATTCTGGTAACCGGGCCGACCGGCTCGGGCAAGACCGTGTCGCTCTACACCGGGCTGAACATTCTCAACACCGTGGACATCAACATCTCCACCGCCGAAGACCCGGTGGAGATCAACATGGAAGGCATTAACCAGGTCAACGTCAATCCCAAGCAGGGAATGGACTTCGCCCAGGCGCTGCGCTCATTTCTGCGACAGGACCCGGACGTGATCATGGTCGGTGAGATCCGCGACCTCGAAACCGCCGAAATCGCCATTAAAGCGGCCCAGACCGGTCACCTGGTGCTGTCGACCCTGCACACCAACAGCGCCGCCGAAACCCTGACTCGCCTGCACAACATGGGCATTGCGGGTTTCAACATTGCCACCTCGATCAGCCTGATCATTGCCCAGCGCCTGGCTCGCAAGCTGTGCAGCCATTGCAAGAAGCCCATCGAGATTCCCCGGGAAGCGCTGATCAAGGAAGGCTTCCCCGAGGAACGCATCGGCTCATTCACGATCTATGAGCCTGTCGGTTGCGATCAGTGCAACGGCGGTTACAAGGGGCGAGTGGGGATTTATGAAGTGGTGAAGAACACGCCCGACCTGCAACGGCTGATCATGGCCGAAGGCAATTCCTTGGAAATCGACATCCAGATGCGCAAGGACGGTTTTAATGACCTGCGCACCTCGGGCCTGCTCAAGGCCATGCAAGGCATCACCAGCCTTGAAGAAATCAACCGGGTCACCAAGGACTGAATATGGCGGTCAAAGCAGCAAAAATCAGCGTCTATGCCTGGGAAGGCACGGACCGCAAAGGCGCAAAAATAACCGGCGAGTTGAGCGGCCTCAACCCGGCATTGATCAAGGCCCAGTTGCGCAAACAGGGCATCAACCCCGGCAAGGTGCGCAAGAAGTCCACCTCGATTTTCAACCTGGGCAAGCGCATCAAGGCCCAGGACATTGCCCTGTTCACCCGGCAGATGGCGACCATGATGAAGGCCGGTGTACCGCTGTTGCAGTCCTTCGACATCATCGGCGAAGGCTTCGATAACCCGGCCATGCGCACACTGGTTGACGAGGTGAAACAGGAAGTCGCGGCGGGTAACAGCTTCGCCGCGTCCCTGCGCAAAAAACCTCAGTATTTCGATGAGCTCTACTGCAACCTGGTCGATGCCGGCGAACAGGCCGGTGCCCTCGATACCCTGCTGGAGAGAGTGGCGACCTATAAGGAAAAAAGCGAAAGCCTCAAGGCCAAGATCAAGAAAGCCATGACCTACCCACTGGCAGTGGTGTTCGTCGCGATCATTGTGACCGGGATTTTGCTGGTCAAAGTGGTGCCGCAGTTCGAATCGGTGTTCAAAGGGTTTGGCGCCGAATTGCCAGCCTTCACCGTGATGGTCATCGGCCTCTCGCAATTCATGCAGGACTGGTGGTGGGCGATGCTCGGCGTGCTGATCGCGACCATCTTCGGCGTGCGCCACGCGTTTAAAACGTCGCAAGGCTTTCGGGACCGAATGGACACCTGGCTGCTGAAATTGCCGCTGATTGGCACGCTGATGTACAAGTCCGCCGTGGCCCGTTACGCCCGCACGCTATCGACTACCTTTGCGGCGGGTGTGCCACTGGTGGAAGCCCTGGATTCGGTGGCCGGCGCTACCGGCAACATCGTGTTCAAGCGAGCGGTGCTGCGCATCAAGCAGGACGTGTCGACCGGTATGCAGCTGAATTTTTCCATGCGCGCCTCCGGTATCTTTCCGAACATGGCGATCCAGATGACCGCGATTGGCGAAGAGTCCGGCGCGCTGGACGACATGCTCGACAAGGTCGCGAGCTTCTATGAGGACGAAGTGGACAACATGGTCGATAACCTCACCAGCCTGATGGAGCCGTTCATCATGGTGGTGCTGGGTGTTATCGTCGGTGCCCTGGTGGTTGCGATGTACCTGCCCATCTTCCAACTCGGTACAGCGATCTGACATGCCCTTGAACGACATTCTGACCCTCCACCCGTTGACCTTCGTCATCGCAGCCCTGTTGGTCGGCCTGCTGATTGGCAGCTTTCTCAACGTGGTGGTCTGGCGCCTGCCAAAAATGCTGGACCGCGAATGGCGTGAGGAGGCTCGTGAAGTGTTGGGCTTGCCAGGCGAAACACCGCTACCGACCTTCAACCTGATGCTGCCCCATTCCCAGTGCCCACAGTGCGGCCATCGAATCCGTGCCTGGGAAAACATTCCGGTAATCAGCTATCTGTTCTTACGAGGTCGATGCTCGAACTGCACGGCAGCCATCAGTAAACGCTACCCGCTGACCGAACTGGCCTGCGGCCTGCTCTCGGCGTTCATCGCCTGGCATTTCGGTTTCGGCTGGCAGGCCTGCATGGCGCTGCTCCTGAGCTGGGGGTTGCTGACGATGAGCCTGATCGACGCCGAGCACCAACTGCTGCCGGATGCGCTGGTACTGCCGCTGATATGGCTGGGGCTGATCGTCAACAGCTTCGGACTTTTCGTGTCCCTGCATGAAGCATTGTGGGGCGCGGTGGCCGGCTATATGGCGTTGTGGTCAGTGTTCTGGCTGTTCAAGCTGATCACCGGCAAGGACGGCATGGGCCACGGTGATTTCAAGTTGTTAGCGATGTTCGGCGCCTGGGGCGGCTGGCAGATCCTGCCACTGACCATCCTGTTGTCGTCGATGGTGGGCGCCGTTGTCGGCGTGATTTTGCTGCGTTTGCGCAACGCGAAAACCTCCACGCCGATCCCCTTCGGACCCTTTCTGGCAATTGCCGGCTGGATTGCCTTGCTCTGGGGTGGTCAAATAACCGACTTCTATTGGCAGTTTGTCGGTTTGAAATGAATACCCCTGTGGAAAAACCCTGGATTCTCGGCCTGACCGGCGGCATCGGCAGCGGCAAAAGCGCGGCTGCCCAGCACTTCATCGACCTGGGCGTACACGTGGTGGACGCCGATCACGCGGCGCGTTGGGTGGTAGAGCCGGGGCGCCCGGCGCTGGCCAAAATCGCCGAACACTTCGGCCCCGGCGTATTGCAAGCCGACGGGCAGCTGGATCGCGCGGCGTTGCGCAAACTGATCTTTGAAGTGCCAGAGGAACGTCGTTGGCTCGAAGCGTTGCTGCATCCGCTGATCGCCAAGGAAATCGCCGATCATCTGGCCAAGGCACAATCGCCTTACGCGATTCTGGTTTCGCCGCTGCTGATCGAGTCCGGGCAGTACGCCATGACCCAACGGGTTCTGGTGATCGATGCCCCGGAACAATTACAGATCGAGCGCACCCTGCAGCGTGACCAGACCAGCGAGCAACAGGTCCAGGCGATCCTCAAGGCCCAATCCAGCCGACAGGACCGCGTGAGCCATGCCGACGATGTGGTGGTCAATGACCGAGACCTCGCCTGGCTGCACAGCGAGGTCGAACGCCTGCATCACTTTTACCTTACTTTGCGTGGAGGCCAGTCATGAGCCAAACCCCAACCGTCGATTGCCCAACCTGCGGCGCCCCTGTTGAATGGAGCCCGGAAAACAAATTCCGGCCATTCTGTTCCGACCGTTGCAAGCTGATTGACCTGGGCGCCTGGGCCTCGGAAGAACACAAGATTCCGGTCAGCCCGGATGCCGAAGACGATCTGTTCAGCGAAGACTTCGAGCCGCGTCACTGATCTTCAAGGCCGCATAAAACCGTAGTCCTGGCTGTCATCGAGGTTTTCCGCAAGAAAACGCAACTCATCGGCCAGGTCTTCGGCGCTGCGCATTGCCTTGCTCTGTTGCACCACTGCACTGAGCAAGGCACGCAGGCTCAACCCCGGATCAAACCCCACTTCCTGCGCCCCATCCAGACTCTGACGCAACTCCTGCCTTGCCCATTCGTAGACACTCATTTCGATGCTCCTGAAGGTTTTCCAGAGCATGGATTCGTGAGCGATTTTTGCCTTTGATGTGGATCAAGATTTGGGATCGTCGTCTTTCCAGGGTGCCGAAAGGTAGCGCGTGCGATTGAACGTCTCCAGCCACTCGGGGCAAAACACCACCAGCGCGCTGACCACCATGCCGTTGATGAACGCTTCCGGGAAAATCAGCAGCCACAGATAACCGACAAAATCTTCCAGCCAATACGGCATGGCGAAACGTTCGTCGAACCACAGCAGCCACAGCGCCAGCAGCAGGCACAGCAACGCCGACAGCGCCGCTGCAAAAAAACCGGACACGAAGATATACACAAAGGGATTACGTGGCTGCGCTCGCTCCACCAGGATGGCGCAGCATTCGGTGACCAGCACCGGCAGCAGAATCAGCAGCGCGCCGTTGACCCCCATCGCCGCCAGATCTTGCCGCCCGAGCAGCACTAATCCCGCTTGCGCGACCAACCCGCCGACAATCGCCAGCGGCCAGTCGAGCAACAGGGTCACGGCGGTCATGCCGATAAAGTGGTAGGACACGCCGGTGTCGAAGTCTTGTCGCACCAGCCAGAGCATGAACAGCGCGAACACCGTGCCGAACAACAGATGCTGGCGGCGACTGTCGCTGAACAGTTCGACCCACGGTGCTCGCGCTACGGCCCAGATCAGCACTGGTACATAGATCAACCACCCCGCCGTGAGGGTTTCAGGTGACAGCAACTCGGCGCCGATCATGGCTGGGCACACTCCTTTGTCTTGCCGAAAGGGAACAGGCCCTCAGTCTACACCCCCCCCTTGTTCACCCTTCGACTTCAGGCCCAATGCCGTGGATCGTTCATCACCGCCTCGTGTTCAGCGAATAGCTTGGGTAATT
The DNA here is from genome assembly GCF_029963765.1 of Pseudomonas sp. UYIF39. Taxonomy (GTDB): domain Bacteria; phylum Pseudomonadota; class Gammaproteobacteria; order Pseudomonadales; family Pseudomonadaceae; genus Aquipseudomonas. The sequence continues at coordinate 288,967 of NZ_JALBYU010000005.1, read as the reverse complement.
CGGCCTTGAGAAAGTCCACCCAGGTCCGAACCTTGGCATCGAGAAAACGCCGCGACGGGTACAACGCATAGACGTTGCGCTCACGAGGGCGCCAGGCCGGCAGCAAGCGCAACAAGGTGCCATCGCTCAAGGGGCGCGTCGCGGTATAGAACGGAATCAGGCTGATCCCCATGCCGGATTCCGACGCCTTGACCATCGATTCGGCGACGTTGCATTGAAAGGTCCTGGCCGGGCTGACGGCATGCTCGCCCTCTTCGTCCCGGAACACCCATTCATCGCTGTACAACGGGTCGAGCATGCGCAGGCACTGATGATCGTTCAGTGCCATCGGTGTGCGCGGCACGCCACGCCGTTGCAGGTAGTGCGGGGACGCGCAGGGCACGCTGTAAATCTGCCCGATGGCCTGGGCGACCATTTGCGAATCGGCCAGTTCGTGGGCAATCGAAATCACCACGTCGTGCCCTTCCTCCAGTGGGTCGGGATTGCGCTGCGACAGCGTCAGCTCGAACACCACATTGGGGTAAAGCTCGCTGTAACGGGCGATCAATGGCGTGATCAGCACGCCCAAGGCATTCATGCTGTGAACCCGCAGCCGTCCACTCGGTTTGAGATGGGCGCCGCGGGCCTCTGCCGTGGCCACCTCCATTTCTTCGAGTATTTGCCGACTGCGCACCAAAAAGCGTTCACCGGCCTCGGTCAGTCTCAATCGCCGCGTGGTGCGTTGCAGCAAGCGCGCTTGCACATGCTGCTCCAGATCGGCCACCAGTCGCGAGACTTGCGCGGTCGACAGGTCCAGCGCATCGGCGGCGGCGGTGAAACTTGCGCAGTCCACCACGCGGACGAACACCCGCAAGTTATTGAGCAGATCCATAAGCCCTCCACGGGCGGTGATTGTTACATTTCATGTAAGGCTGCATCAGGCGCTGGCCCCTTTATCAGTCGCGGGCAAAGACTAGAATTCAGGTATCGGAATCAACACGGAGCACGGAAAGATGAAAACCCTGATCAGCCTGTTTCTGACCGTTGTCGCCACCTCGGCCATGGCCGCCGGCAACGAACCCGCCGCTACCTCGTACAACCCGGCACAGCCGCTGGACATCGCCGAAGTGGTTTCAGTGTCAAACACCGCGACCGCCTGCAGGGTTGTGCCGGCGGCCATGGAGTATGTCGATCATCAAGGCCAGACTCATCGCGTGACGTACGAGGTTATGGGTGACTGCACCAGTAACCTGTAATCACTGGCACTGCACGACTCACACGATCATTCGTTTCGCCTGCAAGGCCAGATCATGCAGGCCGGACAGGCGCGCCATGATGCGTTCGACCACCTCGACCCTGGCAACCGCGCCACTTTGCAGTTCGCCCATCGAGTGCAGGGCCACTCCGGCCTTTTCCAGGCCCAGACGGGTAGAGCCGGACAACTGCTGAAGACCTTGGCGGGCCTGTTCAGCGGACTGTTCCAGCCCCGTAGCGATTTGCCGGATCTGCGCGCTGGAGTCCGCTGCCTGACGCGAGAGATTGCGCACCTCATCGGCCACCACCGCAAACCCTCGGCCATGGCTGCCCGCCCTCGCCGCCTCAATGGCTGCGTTCAACGCCAACAAGTTGGTCTGACGGGAGATGTCCTGGATGCTGCCGACAATCGCGCCGATGCGCATCGACTGCCTGCCGAGCTCGTCGAACACTTGATCCAGACGCTGCATGTAGAGGTTCAGATCTTCCAGCACACGGGCCGAAGACTGCATGCTCAGCGCACTCGCCTTCACCCGTTCACCTGCCGTGCGCGCCAGTTGATTGGCAAAGCGCATGTCTTCCTCAGTTTGCAGCACGGACTCGGTCAATTGCTCCAGCGTGACCTGCAAGCCGATTTTGTGCGGTGGCTGTTCTTTTTCAGGGTTCATAGCAGCGTCCATGTGTAACTGAGGATCAGGCGGTTTTCGTCGATATCACTGCGGTAGTTGGAGCGAGCCATCGCGTTGCGCACGCGGATCCCGAGGCCTTTGAGGCTGCCGCTCTGCAGCACATAGCCGATGTCCAGATCGCGTTCGCGGTCCTTGCCTTCAAACCCCTTGCCGGTGTCGACGTTGTTGCCGGTGATGTAACGCACGGTACTGGTCAGCCCCGGTACACCGAGGGCGGCGAAATCGTAGTCGTAACGCGCCTGCCAGGAGCGCTCATCGGTGTAGGCGAACTCGTAGGTCGGCACCTCGTTACCCAGCGGGCTGATGTTGGCAAAGACTCGCGGGAAGGCGCTGTCGCCGTACATGCCCTGATAGCCGACATAGAACGTGTGGCCGCCACGCTTGGCTGACAGCAAGGAGAAGAACGCCTGGTTGTCGATGTTACCCAGCAGTTTTTTGCCGTCTTCGCGCGAATCGTAATAACCAAGGTTGGCGCCCAAGGTCCAGTTGCCCAACGGCTGGCTGTGCTTGAGCCCGAGAAAGCGCTGGTTGTAGATATCTTCCAGTTGCCCAAACCAGGCGCTGACCGAACTGCGTTTATCGTTGAAAGCGTAATCGGCGCCGGCAAAGTTGAAACCATCACTGCTGACCTGACGCTGCGGTACATGACCGAGCATGGCTTGCATCTTTTCGTCGCCGGCCTCGTTGCGCAGGCTGGTGGAACTTAAGTGGCCACCTTGCAAGGTCAGGCCATTGATCTCGTTTGAGCTGATGCTCGCCCCCTGATAGCTGGGCGGCAGCAAACGGATATCGCTGAAGGCCAGCACCGGCAGGTTAGGTTGCAACTCACCCACCTTCAGTTCGGTTTTGGAGACGCGCACCTTCAACGCGCCTTCCAGACGGCTGTAATCATTCGCCGCACGCCCGTCACTCTGCACCGGCAGCAAACCGGTATTGACCCGATCCGGGCTGCTGTCGAGTTTGAGGCCGAGCAGGCCAATGACATCCACACCAAAACCGACGGGGCCCTGGGTATAACCGGATTTGACGTTGAGGATGAACCCCTGCGCCCACTCTTCAGCCTTCGACTGTTTGTTGGCCCCGACGATGTCGGAGAAGTCCCGGCTGAAATAGTAATTGCGTGCTTGCAAGGTGGCGGTGGTGTCTTCGATAAAGCCGCCCTCGGCCGCCATCGAACCGGCGGAGAAACTCGAGACAACAGCCAAGGACAACACTGAACCGGTTGGAAGAATCTGTTTCATTGTTTTTTCTCTTATTTTTATTGATCGACAGGTTGAAGTGCTTCAGCTGCAGCGGATTCGCTGCGGGGAACGGGACGACGGGCGTTTAACAACACGTGCGTGACCATGCCGAAAATCAGCCCCCAAAATGCAGCGGACAAACCCAACAACGACATGCCCGACGCGGTGGTCAGAAAGGTCACCAACGCAGCTTCGCGATCACTCGGCACGGCCATTGCGCCGGCCAATGCCCCGGCAATCGCAGCAAACAGCGCCAGCCCGGCCAGGGCTGCGATCAGTTCTTTGGGAAACGCGGAAAACAGTGAAACCAGGGTGGCGCCGAAGATCCCCAGCACCAGGTAACACAGCCCGCCCACAACCCCGGCCACATAGCGCTTGCCGGGATCTTCATGGGCCTCGCGCCCGGTACAAATCGCCGCGGTGATGGCTGCCAGATTCAGCCCATGGCAACCGAACGGTGCCAACAACGCCGTGCCGACCGCACTGCTGGCGATGATCGGGCCGGCCGGTGTTGCGTAACCGCTGGCGCGCAGCACCGCCATGCCGGGAACGAACTGACCGGTCAGCGCCACCATCACCAGCGGCAAGGCGATATTCAGGGTCGCGCTCAGGCTGAACGCAGGCGTGATCCACACCGGCGTGGCCAACCCGATCACCAACGCCTCGCTGTGCAAATCACCGGCGAGAAAAGCCATCGAGCAGCCCACCAGCAGCACCATCAACACCGCATACCGCGGCATCAGCCGTTTGCAGATCAGGTACGTGGCGAACATCGCCAGCACCAGCAACGGCTTGCCCTGTAACGACACGAACAACCCGGTGCCAAAGCTGAACAGAATCCCCGCCAGCATCGCTGCCGCAATCGCAGCCGGCAGTTTGCTGATGATCCGGTCAAACGCCCCCGACACCCCGACCAGAAAAATTATCAGGCTGCTGACCAGATACGCACCCACCGCCTCCGGCAGGGAGATCCCCGGCAACAGCGCCACCAGCAACGCCGAACCCGGCGCCGACCACGCGATGATCACCGGGACGCGGTAACGCAGGCTCAGACCGATGCCGAGCACAGCGCTGCCGATGGAAATCGCCCAGATCCACGACGACAGCACCTCCCGCGAGAGGTGCGCGGTCTCGGCGGCCTGAAAGATGATCACCAACGGGCCTGCGTAGGAAATCACCGTGGCGATAAATCCGGCGACTGCCGCAGACAGGGAAAAGTCCCGGACTAACGCTCTCATGAAACGTCGCCAACAGCCCCGTCGAGCGAACCATGGCGCAGGCCCGACAGCGCTTGTTTAGCACTGCGCCGACTGCTGATGGCGAACACGGTCATGGCAATCGCGGCCACCGCACCGGGCAAGGCAAAGGCCATGAAGTTCAGTTGCAGCGGCAGGCTAATCCCGAGCAAGGCACCGCCCAGCAGCGGTCCGACGATGGCACCGTTGCGCCCGATGCCCGACGCCCAGCCCAAACCGGTGGAGCGAATGGTCATGGAGTAGAACTGCGCGGCGCAGGCGTACAACAGAATCTGCGAGCCAATGGTCGTGGCGCCAGCGATGGCGATCAGCAGGTACAACAGTGGCATCGGGCTGTTGAAGCCCAGCAAAGTGATCGACACCGCAGCCACGGCGAAGAACACCGCCAACACCCGCGGCAGGTTGAGTTTGTCTCCCAGAACGCCGCCGCCGACCGCGCCGAAAATGGCACCGAAGTTGAGCACCAGCAGGAACGACAGACTCGACCCCAGACTATAACCGGCGTTGGCCATCAGTTTTGGCAGCCAGGAACTCAAGGCGTAGACCATCAGCAAGCAGCAGAAAAACGCCAGCCACAACATCAGCGTGCGCAGCGCACGACCTTCGCGAAACAGTTGCAACACCGGGGTGCCGGTACCCTTCACTTCGCTCATGTGCAATAGATCGCTGGCGTGTGCGACGTAAGCCGGATCAATCCGCTGCAGGATGTTGCGCGCCTCTTCATTGCGCCCCTGACGCAGCATGAAACCCACCGACTCGGGCAGGAAGTACATGATCAACGGCAACAACAGCAACGGCAGCACCGCCACGTAAAACACCGATTGCCAGCCAGAACTCGGGATCAGCACGATACCGAGCCCCGCCGAGAGCATGCCGCCTACCGAATAGCCGCTGAACATGATCGCCACCAGCGTGCTGCGGATTTTCTTCGGCGCGTACTCGTTCATCAACGCCACAACGTTGGGCATCACACCGCCAATGCCCAGGCCAGCAATGAACCGGCAGAGGCCAAACTCGGTGGGGTTACGGGCGAAACCATTGAGCACGGTAAAACCGCTGAAGAGCATCACGCAGATCGTGATGGCTTTTTTGCGGCCGATCTTGTCCGACAGCGGGCCGAAAAACAGTGCACCAAACATCATCCCGAACAGTGCATAACTGCCCAGTGCGCCCGCTTGCAAGGGACTGAGCCCCCACTCTTTCATCAGCATCGGCAGCACTACGCCGTAGATCACCAAATCGTAACCGTCGAAAATGATGATCAGGGCACACCAGAACAGCACCATCCAGTGAAAGCGGTTGAATCGTGCGTTGTCGATAACCTCATGTACGTCGATCTTGCGCATGGCATTTTTCTCTTGTTGTTGTTTTTTTTGAGCGTCGGTAACGCGGCTAACGTCCGTATAGCCGAGGGTAAAGGCGACAGGCACAGGGCAATATCCGCTTTGCGCAGATCGTTATCCGTTTTGTGCAATGCCCTGAACCGGGCGTGGTATGAGGAGTGTTGCGGGGATGGCGGGCCGCAAATCCGGCAGATCGGAACCTCTCCGATGAACTGCCTTCATTGCGATCACATTTGAACGCTAAGCGCGGGCTGATGGATGATTCAGATGTCAGCGTCTGCGGTCACAGCCGCTCTGTACCAATCAGCGCAGGGCCTTCTCCAGCGCCTCACGCAATTGCGCAGCCGTGGCGTATTCGTGCTGAGCCACCAATTGACCGTCCTTGAGCTGCAACCACAGCACTTTATCCACAGGCCCGGGATAGCGCGGCGCCACGCGACCATCACGGTCAAGCATCACTCGATAGGCATAATCGCGCATGGCCGGTACAGCGAACATTTTCGCGATCAGTCGAGGCATGCGCTGGATGTCCGCGACAAATACCGCGTGCCGAGCCTCCAGGTAGCCCTTGGGCTGGTCCTGCAGAGCGGCGGCGACCAGTTTGGCGGCGTCCATGCTCCGCGCCACCAGCAGCGTCTGAGTCTGGTTATCGAGTGTGAAGGCCTGATCGAACTGATCAAGCAAGGTCCACGGCGCCAGCCGCTCACCCACCTCCAGCGCCTGAACCCAAAAAGGCAGAAGACTGAGCAACAACACAGGCCAATATTTCACGTTCAACTCCTCGTTCGAGCGCATGTGCGTAATGGCCATCAGTCTACACCGCGCGTTCTGAGCGCCCAGTGCCCCTGTTTACGTTTCACGCTTTCTGCTTGTCGCAAATGAACGCTAAGCTTGGGCTTATGGATGACTCAGATTATTTACGCCTGCTCACCATCGCGGCCGAGCAAGCCAACGCGTTCCTGTCCAATGCCCGCAAATGGGAGCGTGAGCGTTGGGTCTGTCAGCGCCTGCTGCAAGGCCTGAACATTCCCTATCGCGCCGACGAATTCGCCCCGGCCGGGGAGCCGCCGGACGTGCTGTTTCGTGACGCCAGTTTCGAAGTGTTTTTCGTGCTCGATGAAGGCCGACGCCTCAATGACGAATGGCGCGATGAGCTGCAACGCAGGCGCAGCGCGTTTTCCTTGAGTTCGCTGGTGCGCCGCGAGGCCAAACCCCGGCGCATCCCGGCCAATGAATTCTTGCTGAGACTGGCGCCAACCTTGCGCAAAAAAGCCCACAACTATAAAGAACGCGGCATGGACCTGGGCGAACTGGACATCATCGCCTTCGCCAGCCTCAAGCGCGAAGTGCTGGACCTCAACAGCCACTTCCCGCCGCCGACCGAATACCTGCGCCAGGGTTGGCGTTCGTTGTCGCTGGTCGGTCCGACCTTCGCCCGTGTGCTGTTCGCGCACCCGGATGCGCCGGATTTCCTGCGCAGCAACCTGGGTCGCAGCATTGTGTTCGACGTCGGGATCAGCCTGTGAGTCCATTGCAGGAGCTGATTGCCGAAGTGCCGCAAACGGGTCGCATTCGCTGGATCGGCGTGCGGCCGCAATCACGTTCTCAAATGATCGAACTCGATGCCGTGGAGGCGCGGCTTGAAGCCGGTTTGACCGGTGATCACGCGCGTCCCGGCGTACGCAATGCGCGGCAAGTAACGCTGATGCAATGGGAGCATCTGGCGGTGATTAATTCGCTGATGGGCCGCCCGGCGGATCAACCGGTGCTAGCGCAGGATTTGCGGCGCAACATCGTCGTCAGCGGCATCAATCTCTTCAGCCTCAAGGGCCGACGTTTCAGGATTGGCCAGGCGATATTCGAAACCACCGGCTGGTGCCAACCCTGCGCCCGCCTCGAAAATAACCTCGGCCCCGGGACCTTTCAGGCCGTTCGCGGACATGGCGGAATCACCGCCCGGGTGTTACAAAGTGGAATCATTCGCCTGGACGACACGGTGAGCGTCGAGCCCATTCCTGCCAGCGGCTATGCTCCGTTCAATGTGGGCTAACGTGTGACACAGCAGCCTGCTTGTAGCTTCTACACATTCAGCAACGTCTACCCCTGACGAGGCACAATATGACCAGCCGCCTGAACCCCGACGACCAAAAGCATGTCGAAGAGTACCTGCAACTGTCCCAGCACCAAGTCGAGCGCCGGCCTTTCCGGCCGTGGATGCTCCTGGTGGTGGTGTTGGCAGTGACCATTGGTTTAGGCCTGTTGAGCCGACTTATCAGTTACCTGACGCTATGAGCTGCATCGCGCTCGCTCGGGTAATCGCACCGATTTCTTTTAGCCTTGCGAGATATCCCCATGACTCATCGTATTGTCATCGTTGGCGGCGGCGCCGGCGGTCTGGAGTTGGCTACCCGTCTGGGTAAGACTCTGGGCAAGCGCGGCACGGCCAGTGTGATGCTGGTCGACGCGAACCTGACCCACATCTGGAAACCGCTGTTGCATGAAGTGGCGGCCGGGTCGCTGAACTCTTCCGAAGACGAACTCAACTATGTTGCCCAGGCAAAATGGAACCACTTCGAGTTCCAGCTGGGGCGCATGAGCGGGCTTGATCGCGCACAGAAGAAAATCCAGCTGGCCGCCACCTACGACGAAGCCGGCATTGAACTGGTCCCGGCGCGCGAAGTGGGTTATGACTCGCTGGTGATCGCGGTCGGCAGCACCACCAACGATTTCGGGACTCAGGGCGCGGCGCAACACTGCCTGTTCCTCGACACCCGTAAACAGGCCGAGCGCTTCCACCAGCAATTGCTCAACCACTACCTGCGCGCCCATGCCGGGCAGACCGACAAGGTCGAGCAGATCAGCGTCGCCATCGTCGGTGCCGGTGCCACCGGTGTCGAACTGGCCGCCGAACTGCACAACGCCGCCCATGAACTGGCGGCTTACGGCCTGGACCGGATCAAACCGGAAAACATGCACATCACCTTGATCGAAGCCGGGCCACGGGTGCTGCCCGCCCTGCCGGAACGTATCGGCGGGCCGGTGCATAAAACCCTGGAGAAACTCGGGGTTAACGTCATGACCAATGCCGCCGTCAGTGAGGTGACGGCTGACAGCCTGGTTACCGCCGATGGCAAAGTCATCAACGCCAGCCTGAAGGTCTGGGCGGCCGGGATTCGGGCGCCGGGTTTTCTCAAGGACATCGATGGCCTGGAGACCAACCGGATCAATCAGCTGCAAGTGCTGCCGACCCTGCAAACCACCCGCGACGAGAACATCTTCGCCTTCGGTGATTGCGCGGCCTGCCCGCAGCCGGGCACCGATCGCAATGTGCCGCCGCGCGCCCAGGCTGCGCATCAGCAAGCATCGTTGCTGGCCAAATCGCTGAAGTTGCGAATCGAAGGCAAACCTCTGCCTGCGTACAAATACACCGACTACGGCTCGCTGATCTCGCTGTCGCGTTTTTCGGCTGTGGGTAACTTGATGGGCAACCTCACCGGCAGCGTGATGCTTGAAGGCTGGCTGGCGCGGATGTTTTACGTGTCGCTGTACCGCATGCACCAGATGGCGTTGTATGGCGCGTTTCGTACGGCGATGTTGATGTTGGGGAGCAAGATCGGGCGCGGGACTGAGCCGCGACTCAAGCTGCACTGACATACATCCACCCTGTGGGAGCGAGCTTGCTCGCGATGAGGGATTAACATTCAACACATGTGCTGAATGTCAGACCGCTATCGCGAGCAAGCTCGCTCCCACATTTGATCTCCATTGATTTGGATATCTGTGTCTCACTGTATCTCCCCTGCCGTTTCATCCCCTTCGCTTACAAACTCCCCCCTTGCGCGACACAGTAGCGATACACCACGCCCGCTAAATGGCCACATCCGAGCAAGGCACCCCGCCAGCTACGGTTATCGCCGCACTTACGTGGCGTCCTTTATCGAACGGTTGTGTCGTGCAACCCAGGAGATTTGAAATGTCCCGTACCACCAAAAACACTATCGGTCTGCTCGGCGCTGTTTTGGCCGGCGGCATGATGTTGTCCGGCGCTGTGTTCGCCTCGCAACCTCTGACTCAGGGCTACCTGCTGGCCTCGGCCGAACAGGTGGTGAAGACCCCAGAAGGCAAATGTGGCGAAGGCAAGTGTGGCGATGCATCGATGGCAAAAACCGACACGGATGGCGACGGCAAGGTTTCCCGTGCGGAATTCCTGAAAGTCGCGCCAAAGTCCAATTTCGACAAGATCGACACCAACCATGACGGCTTCATCGACGAGCAAGAGGCTTTCGATAACGTGAAAGCCAACTACGAAGCCAATGGCAAGAAAATGCCAAAAGGTTTGTTCGAGCACTTGAAAGACCAAGACGGCGCCTAAGCTTCCGAGAACCCTGCCGCGCTTTTCCGTCGAGAAGCGCGGTTTTTTGCGTCTGGAACATTTTTCGAAGGCAAAAAAAATCCCCGTATCTTTCGATACGAGGATTTTTAATATGGTCGGGGTAAGGGGATTCGAACTCCTGACATCCTGCTCCCAAAGCAGGCGCGCTACCGGACTGCGCTATACCCCGGTAATAAAAAGGCGACTTTTTAAAAGTCGCCTTCTTCGATCAGTGCTTTTGGCCTCTGATCTTAAGATCTGATCCCAGCGTGAACTGGTTTCAAAAATGGTGGGTCGTGTGGGATTCGAACCTACGACCAATTGGTTAAAAGCCAACTGCTCTACCAACTGAGCTAACGACCCAAAAATGGTCGGGGTAAGGGGATTCGAACTCCTGACATCCTGCTCCCAAAGCAGGCGCGCTACCGGACTGCGCTATACCCCGGTTTGAAATTGGCTCCGTGACCAGGACTCGAACCTGGGACCCAATGATTAACAGTCATTTGCTCTACCGACTGAGCTATCACGGAACTACATATTTCAATTTAAAACTGTGAAGCTTGCTTCACCTCTTCGACCCGTTCGCATCGCTGCGTTCGTGTGTCTGAGGCGCGCTATTCTACAATCTTAAGCACCTCTGTCAACCCCCTAAATTGCTTTCAAGTTAATGATTTGCAACTTATTTCAGATTCCTGCTTGGGGAGCTGGAACCCTTCAGGGCGACTTACTGCGGGGCGCACTTTACAAGCCTTTTCCTTAGAGTTCAACAGCCTGGCGAAAAAAAGGCCTCGCAACGCGAGGCCTCGTAGGTTTTGCTGCCATCGGGGATTCAGACGAAGACGATTTCGTCGTTTTCCACGACACCCTTGGCGGTATCGCCCGGCATGAAACGACCGGACAGAATCAGCTGCGCCAGCGGGTTTTCGATCCAGCGCTGGATCGCTCGTTTGAGCGGCCGTGCGCCGTAAACCGGGTCATAACCCACCGCGATCAGCTTATCCATGGCCTCAGGGCTGAGATCAAGCTTCAGCTCGCGCTCGGTCAGGCGACTGCGCAGACGACCCAACTGGATCTCGGTAATGCCCGCGATCTGATCCCGAGCCAACGGTTCGAAGATCACCACTTCATCGACCCGGTTGATGAATTCCGGCCGGAAGTGCGTGGAAATCGCATCCATCACCGCCGCACGCTGCGCCTCACGATCACCGACCAGTTCCTGGATCTGCACCGAACCGAGGTTGGAGGTCATGACAATCACGGTATTTTTGAAATCCACCGTGCGGCCATGACTGTCGGTCAGTCGGCCATCTTCCAGCACTTGCAGCAAAATGTTGAAGACGTCCGGGTGGGCCTTCTCGACCTCGTCCAGGAGGATCACCGAATAAGGCTTGCGACGCACCGCCTCGGTCAGGTAACCGCCCTCTTCATAGCCTACGTAGCCTGGTGGCGCGCCGATCAGACGAGCCACGGAATGTTTCTCCATGAACTCGGACATGTCGATCCGCACCATCGCCTCTTCCGTATCAAAGAGGAACTCGGCCAGCGCCTTGCACAGCTCGGTTTTACCGACACCGGTCGGGCCGAGGAACATGAACGAACCGCTCGGGCGATTCGGGTCGGACAAACCGGCGCGGGACCGCCGCACGGCATTGGAAACGGCAATCACCGCTTCGTCCTGGCCGATCACACGTTGGTGCAACAGGCTTTCCATCTTCATCAGCTTGTCGCGCTCGCCTTCGAGCATTTTCGACACCGGAATGCCGGTCCACTTGGACACAACTTCGGCGATCTCTTCTTCGGTCACCTTGCTGCGCAACAACTGGTTTTCGCTTTTGCCATGCTGGTCGACCATTTGCAGGCTGCGCTCCAGGTCCGGGATGATCCCGTACTGCAGCTCGGCCATGCGGTTCAAGTCGCCTTTGCGCCGGGCAGCTTCCAGTTCCTGACGGGACTGTTCGATTTTCTGCTGGATCTGCGCAGAACCCTGGACTTCGGCTTTTTCCGCGTTCCAGATTTCTTCCAGGTCCGAGTATTCACGCTCGAGGCGGACGATTTCTTCCTGGAGTTTTTCCAGACGTTTTATCGCGGCTTCGTCGCTTTCTTTCTTCAGCGCCTGGGATTCCACCTTCAGCTGAATCAGTCGACGCTCCAGACGATCGAGCACTTCCGGCTTGGAGTCGATCTCCATGCGGATGCGGCTAGCTGCTTCGTCGATCAGGTCGATGGCCTTGTCCGGCAACTGACGGTCAGTGATGTAGCGATGACTGAGCTTGGCCGCGGCGATGATCGCGCCGTCGGTGATCGCCACTTTGTGGTGAACCTCGTAGCGCTCTTTCAGGCCACGCAGAATCGCGATGGTGTCTTCTTCGCTAGGTTCGTCCACCAACACTTTCTGGAAGCGCCGTTCGAGGGCCGCATCCTTCTCTATATATTGGCGGTACTCGTTGAGCGTGGTCGCGCCGACGCAGTGCAGCTCACCACGGGCCAATGCAGGCTTGAGCATGTTACCCGCGTCCATCGAGCCTTCGCCTTTACCGGCGCCGACCATGGTGTGCAGTTCGTCGATGAACAGAATGATCTGCCCTTCCTGCTTCGACAGTTCGTTGAGCAGGGATTTGAGGCGCTCTTCGAACTCGCCACGGTACTTGGCACCGGCAATCAGCGACCCCATGTCCAGGGACAACAGGCGTTTGCCTTTCAGTCCATCCGGCACTTCGCCGTTGATGATGCGCTGGGCCAGACCTTCGGCGATGGCGGTTTTACCCACGCCAGGCTCACCGATCAGCACCGGGTTGTTCTTGGTACGGCGTTGCAGGACCTGAATGGTCCGGCGAATTTCGTCGTCACGGCCGATCACTGGATCGAGCTTGCCTTCTTCGGCACGCTTGGTCAGGTCGACGGTGTATTTATCCAGTGCCTGGCGCGACTCTTCGTGGTTGGCGTCGTTGACGGCCTCACCACCACGCAGGTTGTTGATCGCGTTTTCCAGGGCTTTCTTGCTGACGCCCTGACCGAGCAACAATTTGCCGAGCTTGCTGTTCTCGTCCATGGCGGCGAGCAACACCAACTCGCTGGAGATGAACTGGTCGCCCTTCTGCTGGGCCAAGCGATCGGCCTGGTTGAGCAGGCGCGCCAAATCCTGTGACATGTTGACGTCGCCGGTCGGGTTCTGGATTTTTGGTAGTTGGTCGAGCTCTTTGGTCAGCTCTTTACGCAGGCTGTTGACGTCGAAGCCCACCTGCATCAACAGGGGTTTGATCGAACCACCCTGCTGTTCAAGCATGGCTTGCATCAAATGCGCTGGCTCAATACCCGGATGATCGAGGCCGACGGCCAGGGACTGGGCGTCGGACAAGGCTAACTGCAACTTGCTGGTTAAACGGTCTATACGCATGGGTCACCTTCCTTTTGAGCAGGCCGGACCTATAAATCATCCTGAATGAAGAAACCTGCCAGATACCTCACTAGATGCGGTCGATTCTGGGAGTTTCAAGCGTCGTTCAGTTGATGTAGATCAGCGAAGCTTAGTCTTCGAGCCAGATCAAAGAGGCAAACCGACCAGTGCGTGGGCTGCGGCGGTAAGAAAAGAAGCGTGGATCGGTCACGGTGCAGAAACCGCCACCATAAACAGCGGTGACACCGCGAGCGGCGAGGCGCAAACGCGCCAGCTCGTAGATGTCAGCCATGAATTTGCCAGCATTGGCACTCGACACAAAGGCTTTGGCGGCTTCGGGCAATTGCTCGACGAAGGTTTCGCGCACTTCAGGACCGACTTCAAAGGCTTGCGGGCCAATGGCCGGACCGAGCCAGACCAGCACGTTTTCTGGCGGCACGGCCAGGCTGTCGAGGGTTGCTTCCAGCACACCCGCCGCCAACCCGCGCCAACCGGCATGGGCCGCCGCGACGCGAGTGCCTGCACGGTCGCAGAACAATGCCGGCAGGCAATCCGCGGTCATCGCCGTGCAGGCAATACCGGGCGTTGCCGTCCAGCTGGCATCGGCAGTGGCCGTAAGGCTTGGGTCTGCGTGGGCCACGGCAATGCCGTGAACCTGCTTTAACCAGGCCGGTTGAATAGAGAAATGATCGGTGAGGCGACGGCGGTTTTCGACAACAGCTTCGGGGCTGTCATCGACGTGATCGCCGAGGTTGAGGCTGTCGAACGGCGCCAGACTGACGCCGCCCGCACGGGTGGTAACGCAGGCTTTCACCCCGGCAGGCGCAGGCCAGTCGGGAATCAGCCAGTCACTCATCCGATGAACGCCTCGCGGTCTTGCTTGAGCAGCGTCAGCAACCAGACGAAATCGTCCGGCAGTGGCGATTCCCAGCTCATGCGTTTACCGGTGGTCGGGTGATCCAGTTCCAGGAACCGCGCATGCAGCGCCTGACGCGGGAACGCCTTCAACGATTCGACCATGGTCACACTGGCTGCCGGCGGAATGCGGAAGCGACCGCCGTAGGCAGGATCTCCGACCAACGGGAAGTTGATGTGGGCCATGTGCACACGAATCTGGTGCGTACGACCGGTTTCCAGCTTCACCCGCACGTGAGTGTGGGAGCGGAAACGCTCGAGCACGCGGTAATGGCTGACGGCCTGCTTGCCACCTTCCATCACGGCCATGCGCTGGCGTTGCTGGCCGTGACGACCGATCGGCGCGTTGATCTTGCCGCCGGCAGTCACCACACCGATCACGATGCACTCGTAGATCCGGCTTACGCTGCGGCTCTGCAATTGCGTGACAAGCTGTGTCTGCGCCTGAATGGTCTTGGCCACCACCATCAGACCGGTGGTGTCCTTGTCCAGGCGATGCACGATACCGGCGCGGGGCACATTGATGATGTCCGGCACGTGGTGCAGCAAGGCGTTGAGCAAGGTGCCATCCGCGTGACCGGCGGCAGGATGCACCACCAGACCCGCGGGTTTGTTGATCACCAGGATGTCGTCGTCTTCATAGACGATGTCCAGCTCGATGTCTTGAGCGATCCATTCGCCCTGAGCTTCCTGCTCGGCAGTGAGTTCAAGAATGGCACCACCATGAACGATGTCTCGCGGGCGGATAACCGCCCCATCCACAGTCAGGCGGCCGTCTTTGATCCAGGCGGAAAGGCGCGAGCGCGAGTGCTCAGCGAATAATTGTGCGGCGACTTGATCGAGGCGTTGGCCGCCCAATTCGGACGGCACCTCTGCGCGAAGTTCAATTTTATCGGACATGCTCAGACTAGGCGTCGGCACAGCCTTTGGTTTCGGCTGCGCGCTTGTGGTTAAATACGGCGTCTTTTGCCCCGAGGCTATTCAACGGGGCGCTCATCATAACAGGACGGCCCCGCCCAAGACAGCGGCCGTCATAGGGACGCAAGCCGCCATGCAAGTGAAACACCTGCTGCTGATCGCCATCCTCGCATTGACCGCTGCTTGCTCATCGAAGGAAGTCGTAGACGAAAACCTGAGCGAGGTCGAGCTGTACCAGCAGGCTCAGCACGATCTGGACAATAGTAGCTACACTGCCGCCACAGCCAAGCTGAAGGCGCTGGAGTCGCGTTATCCTTTCGGTCGCTACGCCGATCAGGCTCAACTTGAGCTCATCTACGCCAACTACAAGAACACCGAGCCAGAGGCTGCGAAGTCTGCTGCCGAGCGTTTCATTCGTTTGCACCCGCAGCACCCGAACGTGGATTACGCGTATTACCTCAAGGGTCTGACTTCTTTCGATCAGGACGTCGGCCTGCTGTCGCGATTCCTGCCGTTGGACATGACCAAGCGTGACCCGGGTGCCGCTCGCGACTCCTACAACGAGTTCGCCCAGCTGACCAGCCGTTTCCCCAACAGCCGCTACTCGCCGGACGCCAAGCAGCGCATGATCTACCTGCGCAACCTGCTGGCGGCCTACGAGATTCACGTTGCCGACTACTACCTGACCCGTCAGGCCTATGTCGCCGCCGCGAACCGTGGTCGCTACGTGGTGGAAAACTTCCAGGAAACCCCTTCGGTCGGTGACGGCCTGGCGGTGATGACAGAGGCCTACCAGCGTCTGCACCTGGACGAACTGGCCGCCACCAGCCTGGAAACCCTGAAACTCAACTACCCGAAGCACCCAAGCCTGGTGGACGGTCAGTTCGTGCCATCGGTGGCCGAAGCCGACAACCGTTCATGGTTGAGCAAGGCGACCCTGGGCCTGATCGAATCCCGTCCGCCACTGCCGCCGGGCGAAACCCGCGCCAACCAGGACGTGCAGAAGCAATTCCAGGACGCCAAGGACGCGATTCCGAACGATCTCAAGCCTAAAGATGAAAATGGCGACGTGATCGAAGAAGAGCAACACGAGTCCGAAGCCAATAACAGCGACCGCTCGTGGTTCAGCTACATGACCTTCGGCGTGTTTGACTGACACATCGGGTTGTACAAAAAGGAGCCTTTCGAGGCTCCTTTTTTATGGGCTCGATTATTACGCTGTGCGCTGGTCATGTCCTTGGCTAAACTGGCTCATCACTCGTCGAATAGCAGCTCATCATGCTTCGTTTACTGTTCTGGATCGCCCTGATTGCCGCTGCGGTATGGTTCTGGCGCAAGTTCAAGGGCCAGGCTTCCGTGCCCAAGTCCCCTGCCGAGCTGGAGGCGGCGCCCATGGTCCGCTGCGCCCATTGCGGCGTACACCTGCCACGCGACCGCGCGCTGAGCCTTCAACAACAGTGGTATTGCAGCCAGGCTCATCTTGAGCAAGGCCCGGGCTCCAGTGATCGCTGAGACCTCCAGTCCCGGCAGCAAACAGGCCCAGCGACTGCTGCGCCTCTATCACCTTTACCGCTTGAGCATCGGCATCACCCTGGTGCTGTTGATCTCCAGCAACATGGACAACCAGCTGCTGACGTTCAGCAATGACGACCTGCTGCGCAGTGGCAGCTGGTTTTACCTGGTGCTGAATATCCTGCTGGTGGTATTTCTCGGGAACACCCGGCGCCCGGCGCAACTGTTCAGCCTGGCGCTGACCGACGTCCTGCTGCTGTGCGGTCTGTTCTACGCCGCCGGCGGTGTGGCCAGCGCCATCGGCAACTTGCTGATCGTATCGGTCGCCATCAGTAACACCTTGTTGCGAGGGCGCATCGGCCTGCTGATTGCCGCCGTTGGCGCACTCGGCATCGTCGGGCTGAGCTTCCTCCTGAGTTTCAGCCATCACGCCACCCCCAACGATTACCTGCAAGTCAGCACACTCGGCGCCTTGTGTTTTGCTGCGGCATTGCTGGTGCAAGGGCTGATCCGACGTCTGGAGGTCAGCGAAACCCTCGCCGAACAACGGGCCAGCGAAGTCGTCGGCCTCGAAGCCCTCAACGCACTGATCCTGCAACGCATGCGCACCGGCATCCTGGTACTCGACGACAAGCGGCGGGTTCAACTGGCCAACCACAGCGCCTTGAACCTGTTGGGCAGGGAGAATCTGGCAGGCCAGCTGATCGACGACTACTTACCCAGCCTGGTCGAACGCCTGCAACTGTGGCTCAGCAATCCGACGCTGCGCCCCCAGAGCCTGAAAGTCGCCAGTAGTGGTCTGGAGCTGCAACCGAGCTTCATTGCTCTGGACCAAAGCCCACACCACCAGACCCTGGTCTTTCTCGAAGACCTCGCGCAAATCGCTCAACAAGCCCAGCAATTGAAGCTCGCCGCCCTCGGTCGCCTGACCGCCGGTATCGCCCATGAAATCCGCAATCCACTGGGCGCCGTTAGTCATGCCGCGCAGCTATTGCAAGAATCAGAGGAACTGAACCGCGCGGATCGACGTCTGACACAGATTATTCAAGACCACTCTCAGCGAATGAATCGGGTAATCGAAAACGTCCTGCAACTGTCCCGCCGCCAGCAAACCGTAGCGCAACGGCTTGATCTGAAGCCGTGGCTGGAGCAGTACTTCAACGAAACCCGCGAGGGGGCGGCCGAGCATCAGCAGATTCATCTGCGCATCGGCTCAGGAGACTTCAAAACCCTGATGGATCCAGACCAACTGACCCAGATTCTCGACAATCTGTTGCGTAACGCCTGGCGCCATAGCGCCTTGAATCACGACGTGGCGCAGGTCTGGCTCGAATTGTTCGTCGAACCGGACAGCCAGCTGCCGGTCCTCGAGATCCTGGACAACGGCCCCGGTGTGGCACCGGAGCATCACGTGCACTTGTTCGAACCGTTCTTCACCACCAGCACCCAAGGCACCGGCCTGGGGCTTTATCTGTCCCGTGAGCTGTGCGAAAGCAACCAGGCCCGCCTAGACTTCAAACCACGCCAAGGCGGCGGCTGCTTTCGCATCACCTTTGCTCACGGACGGAAACAAAGTTGAACATGAGCCCACGGCAAAAAGTCCTGATCGTCGACGACGAACCGGATATCCGCGAACTCCTGGAAATCACCCTGGGCCGGATGAAACTCGACACCTTCAGTGCCCGCAACCTCGGCGAAGCCCAGGCCCTGCTGTCGCGAGAGACCTTCGACCTGTGCCTCACCGACATGCGCCTGCCGGATGGCACCGGCCTTGAGCTGGTGCAACACATCCAGCAACGCCACCCACTCGTACCGGTGGCAATGATCACCGCTTATGGCAGCCTGGAAACGGCTATCAACGCCCTCAAGGCCGGCGCCTTCGACTTCCTGACCAAACCGGTGGACCTCACTCGCCTGCGGGAACTGGTCAGCAGCGCGCTTCGGTTGCCTGCGCCGGGCGGCACTGGCGTCGCCATCGATCGCCGGCTGCTGGGTGATTCACCGCCCATGCGCGCCTTGCGCAAACACATCGACAAACTGGCCCGCAGCCAGGCTCCGGTATACATAAGCGGCGAATCCGGCAGCGGCAAGGAGTTGGTCGCGCGACTGATCCATGAGCAAGGACCGCGCGCGCGCCGCCCCTTTATCCCGGTCAATTGCGGGGCGATTCCGTCAGAATTGATGGAAAGCGAATTTTTCGGTCATCGCAAAGGCAGCTTCAGCGGTGCCGTCGAAGACAAACCCGGACTGTTCCAGGCGGCTCATGGCGGCACCCTGTTCCTCGACGAAGTGGCTGATTTGCCGCTGGCGATGCAGGTCAAACTGCTACGGGCAATACAGGAAAAAGCCGTTCGCGGTGTCGGTGAGCAACAGGAAACCGTGGTCGATGTGCGTATCCTTTGCGCCACCCACAAAGACCTCGACGCCGAAGTCGCCGCCGAACGCTTTCGACAGGATTTGTACTACCGGTTGAACGTGATCGAACTACGGGTGCCGCCCTTGCGCGAACGCCGTGACGACATCGAATCCCTCGCCTGCCACGTGCTCAAACGCTTGGCTATCAGCACTGGCCAGCCCGCCGCAAAGCTCCACCCCCAAGCCCTCGACGCGCTGAAAAGCTATCGCTTTCCCGGCAACGTGCGGGAACTGGAGAACGTGCTCGAACGGGCTCACACGTTGTGCGAAAACAAACAAATTGAAGCCAGCGACCTGCGACTGGCCGAAGGCAACTGCAACCCGGAAGGCGGTGTGCCGGACCTGACGCAGATCGACAACCTGGAAGACTACCTGGAAAACATCGAACGCAACCTTATCCTCCAGGCCCTGGAAGAAACCCGCTGGAACCGCACGGCGGCGGCTCAGCGGTTGAATCTTTCATTTCGGTCGATGCGCTACAGGCTCAAGAAACTGGGGCTCGATTGAGTCTCAGATCCGTCCAGCCGGCGCATACGGCGCCGGATCAATGATCGGCTCACGCCCCAGCATCACATCCGCAAACAACTGACACGACGCTGGCGCCAGCACCAAGCCATTACGGTAATGCCCGCAATTAAGCCAAAGCCCTTCGAACCCTGGCACCCGACCGATGTAGGGAATACCTTCCGGCGAACCCGGTCGCAACCCGGCCCAGTGCCCCACGACCTCGGCATCCGCCAGTGCAGGAATCAACGCCACAGCCGACGCCTTCAGACTCTCCAGGGCAGATTCGGTCGGCGTCTTGTCGAAGCCTTCATGCTCCAGCGTACTGCCGATCAGAATGTGCCCGTCACGCCGAGGAATCGCATAACGCCCCTTGGCCAGAACCATGCTCGGCAGGAAATCCGCTGCGCATTTGTAGAGAATCATCTGCCCTTTCACCGGCTCGACCGGCAGGTCCAGGCCCAGGCTTTTGAGTAAATCACCGCTCCAGGCGCCCGCAGTCAGAACCACCTGATCGCCATAAATCGCTCCCGCCGAGGTCTGCACCCCGACCACCGTAGCGCCTTCACGGATAAACCCGCTGACTTCACACTGCTCATGAATCGTCACGTTCGGCAGCGCCAGCAACGCAGCCTTGAGGGACTTCACCAGCCGCGGATTACGCACATTGGCCACATCGGCCATGTAGATCGCCCGGGAAAAACCGCTCCCCAGCACCGGCACCGCGTCGTGAGCCGCCGAGATATCCACAGCCCGCAACGGACGGTTTTCCCGCTCGGCCCAGGCCAACGCCTCGGCCTCGTCATCCAGATCCAGCCAGTACAACCCGGTGGTATGCACCTCAGGATCGACACCGGTGGCTGCAAACAGTCGCTCACCCAGCTGTGGATAAAAATCCTGGGACCAATGCGCCAACGCGGTGACCGCCGGGCTGTAGCGCCACGGGTAGAGTGGCGAAACGATGCCGCCACCCGCCCAGGACGACTCCTGACCGACGTTCGAGCGATCCAGCAGCACAACGCTTTGCACTTCGGACGCGAGATTGAACGCTGTCAGCAGGCCAATCACGCCGCCGCCGACAATCACCACTTGCTGTTGCCTGGTCATGTTCTGATCCAACCGTTAAATAGACAGAGGGCACAAAAAGGCACCCAAAAAAAGAACTCAGCGACCCCAGCAATCCTTGGTCGCGGCCGTCGCATTGACCATGCTTCTGACGCCAGTGTTGGTGATGGTGAAATCACCGCACTTGTCAGCGGCCATGGCCTTGCCGGGCTTGCGCACGGCCGTCAGCAGGAAGGTCTGATCGGTCAGTGTCTGGGTAATAGTGTAAAAGTCATTGCCTGGGCTCAGACCGGCAACGTTGGTGTAGACATTGTTCTGCGAATAAAAACGCTCGAGGATCTGCGCCTGCTCGGAGAGCAGCCCGGCCACTTCAGTTCGACGGCCCTTGTTCACATACTCGGTGAGGCTTGGGTAGCCAATGGTGATGACGATCCCGATGATCGCTATCACGATCATGATTTCGATCAGGGTAAAACCTCGGTTGGATCTGCGCATGCCTCAACTCTCACTTACTGAATTTGTCGCCACATGATGCGACGGCTGCCGCCACCGCCGGGTTTCTCCACCAGGGAGCTGATGCCACCGCTGGAGTCGTTCACAATCTTGCGGGACGCATTGTTGACGATCGCGTTCAGCGTCGGAATACCACCGGTGAAAATCACCCCGCTGGAAATCGAATCCTTGTTATCGACCAGCCCGTCGCCGTTGCTGTCGAGCACCGCGTAATTGAGCATCTTACCGCTGAATGCATCCAGCTCGACCAGTTTGCCGGAACCGAAACTGGCGCAAGGATCGGTGGTGTCCACACTGGCAGTGGTGAAAACAATCCGGCCGGCCGCCAGACTGGCCTGATTGATCACCCGCTCACCGGTTAGCACGTTGTTGTACACCAGCGGCAGGTACCAGCCTTTTTTCGCCGGATAGGTAACGTCATTCTGGCTGGTGGTGATGAATTGCCCACTGCTACCCGAGAACACGCCAGTCACCGACTGCGACTGCAAGCTGGACGTTGTTATTTGCCCGGAGCCACCTTCCGCATCCCACACGGCATAGAAAGCTTGAAGGTCTTTGTTGGTCTTGTCGGCAGTCTCATTGAATTTACCGGTGCCGAAAAACACTTCCTTCCCTCCCAACAAATTATCCGCCAGCAATGGTTGCGCGGTAATCGGCTGGGTGACGCCACCTGCGGTGGTAAACAGCGGTTTGCGGGAAAATGCCAGATCCCACGACTCCGGGGCAGTGGCGCTCAAATCAAACTTCCACAGCCTCCCCTTCAAATCGCCGCCATAAGCGGCCTGCACCACATTCTGCGAGTTCACCCTGAGCTTCACCGACGACAGGCCGTTGGTCGTCTCGGCGCCGTCGACCACTATCTTCTTGATCAGCGTGCCGTCGCGAATGTCGACCACGTACAACGCTGCCACACCTGAGTTGCTGCCATAACCGTTGGAGATGAATGCGGCCCATCGACCGTCGGCCAAGCGTGCCACTTCCGGTCGTGCGTAGGCATAACCCAGATCATTGAAAACGTTCGCCGTATTTGCTGTGGCCGGTGCGCTCATCTCCCACAACGCCTTGGTTACGTTACCGGCCGATGCGTCGAACAGTTGCAGCGCATAGAAGGTTCGCCCCCCCGCCCCTGTCCCGCCCAACGCGAAGGTTTTCCAGGCACTGTTGAACTGGGCATCGAACACGCCCACCTGGCCGTCCACCAGAAACTTGTGGCTCACCCCGTTTATGTAAGTCGGGTCGGCGATGTAGCGCAGTGACGGCAACACACTGGACGGCATAAATGCGTAACGCCGTGTGCCGTTGGCCGTGCTGATGACGTTTACAAAGCCGTCGTTGGCGTTCACCACGAGACTGGCGTTCATGCTTGCCGCTTTGGTTGCCAGATACGTGCTGTAAGTGGTGTCGCCTGACAGATCGGACGCGGTTTTATCTGTGGGCGATGCCAAGGCCAACGGCGAATTGATGATGTCGCCAAGCAGCACACTGCGCACCTTCAGGCCGGCCTTGTTGGTGCCCTTGCTCCACTCCACCAGATCGCTGCCGGTGATGCCGGTGGGCAAACTCTGGCTGAGAGAAGTTTGCTGGGCAGGGGAAAAACTGGCGTAGGCCAGCGTCACGGCCGCATTATTCAAGGTGTTCCAGGATTGATAGGTCGGCGCCGTGGCGCCGGGCACGATGGCGGTATCAGTGGTCCACAACACCGAGGCGGTGTTGACCGCGCCAGCGGAGGTAAATCCGTAGGACTTGATCGTGCCGCGCCAATCCTTGGGATCGTAACTGGTCTGGAAATAACTCGAACCGCTGGCCAGAATGCTACCGCTGGCAACGCCGCCCCCGCCGGAGCCGCCCTTGGAGGTGATGTCGCTCAGCGCCGACGACAGTGCACTGTTGAGTCCTGCACTGTCGGTCGCCTGGTAATACTTGCCCTGCCCGTAAGTCGCCGCGTCCGACAACATCTGGTTCGCAGTGGCGAAACCGACGGTGTAGGTGTTCATGTTCTGCTTTGGAAAATCCGCTGCGTCCCAGCTTTTGCTAGCAGAATCGGTGCCGGTGGTGCGCATGTCGATGTCGAAGGCGAACTTGGCGATGTCATCCAGGTACAGGGTGTCGCCCTCATCGTCGCCGGAGAGGTTGGCGCCATCGTTATTGCTGACACCGTCCCAGTTCGGCAACTGGCTGCCACCCAGCGGATCGCCGGTGGGAAAGGTTCGGTCGTAGGTCGGCAGACCATCGGTAATCACCACCCCGTAATTTTTCTGGCAACGGTACTGAATCGGACTGGTATAGGTGGTGGGCGTCGAGTTGTTGTATGGCGCCATGCCACGGAAATAGCGGGTGATTTCGTAATAGGCTTCTGCCAGCGGTGTATTGGCTTCCGCGCTCAGTTCATTGATCGCGTCGATCAGTGCGTTGTAGTTGGTATTGGCCTGAGCCTGGGTCACTACGCCGCTGACCGCCGACATATCACTGACCGAACGGGCAATATAACCGCCGTCATTCTTGTGGTTGCCGACCGCCAGATTGAACGTCGACAGGCCGATGCGCAGATCGCGGTTGCCGGCCACCAACATCGTGGAAACGTTGCGCGCCACGTTCATCCGGTAATCGTTGGGGATCGAGCCATCAGTGAAATTCCGATCTGATTTGTTGGCCAGACTGATCAGAAAGGACAAGTAATTTGCCGTATACCGCGTGTCCTCCCCCCCTACCGGATCGGGAAGCTTCAGACAGAGTGAATCCAGACCGAGGAAACTGTTGTTATAAAAACCGTACCATCCTTTCGAACAGGTTCCCCGAGTCAAACTCGACAAGGAAATATTGCTATCGGTCATGTCAAGTTCCCGCCCTCTCAAGCAAGAACCATTCGAGAGGCAAATAGTCACCGGAGTGCGCGCGATTGTCGGGTCGAAGCCTGCCGCCCAGATAATGTTGTTCATACTCCCCGAGTCATCGAGTAACAGCATCACATTGGGGGTCACGGCGGCGGCGTTCAACAGCGGCGAATCCGAGGGCGTGAAGGCGTAAGTCGGCGCTGCCAGATAAAGGCTCAACACCGCGCCGCAGAACAACTGCAACAACCGATGGCGCCAACCTGTGCGCGCCTCAATATTTCGCATAGATACTCTCCACCACACTGCGCGAGTTGCCCGCGATGCCGACAGCGGTCACCCGGTACAGCGTTGTCGAGGTGTTGCTCGGCACATTCACGGCAGTCAAGGTGGTGCCGATGTTCTGCACCCCGTAAAAACCGCTGCCGGAGGCGATCCAGGTCACCCCCGAGGTGGAATTGAAGCCGGCGCCGGTGATGGTCGACGACTCGGCTGGTGGCGCGCATTGGGTGGTGCCGCTGCAGACCGGCAACGAAAATGTATCCAGTTGCACCGCGCTTTCACCCACGCGCAACGCCGACTCGGCGCCCTGGAACGACTGATTACGCAAGGTCACGCTGGCGGCCATTTTTTCCTGAAGGGTGGCGTTTTGCATCGATGAAAGGCCGATCAGTGTCAGCAACAGAAGAAACACCAGGCTGACCAGCAGCGCCATGCCCCGCTGGGCGTGAGGGGTCACGGGAGAAATACTCATCGGCCCTCCCCTCACGGCAAGCGGTTGCGCAGAGCGGCAACCACGTTGAAGGTTTGATTGTGTACCCGGCTGTTCGGGTCGGTGAGGGTCAATGTAAGGCGAACACTGCGAATGCGCGCCGGATCAGAGGGGTTGCTGCTGTAACTGGAGGCGGCCACATCAGTGGCGGAACTGGCGAGGCCAAAGCTCACGTTGAAGGCACTGACGTTGTTCACCAGCACCGCCTGAGTCGGCGTGCCGGTACCGACACCCATCAGCAGTTGATTGTTGCTGAAGCTGTAGATCAAGCGCCGGATCGGAAACGCCAGCTCTCCCGGCGCCGGAACTCGGACGCCCGTGTAGGCCGTTGCATTGTTCCGACAATCGGAAACCACCGTCCAGGTCGGCACCCCGCCGCCGCCGACATCCGCAGTCACCAGGGTCAGTTTGAGGTTGGCGTTGTCCCAACTGATCGGCGTTGTCTGGCTGGCATTGAAGTCACCCGCCGAGCTTGAATCGGTGACCGCCCCCAGACATCCGAACATACCGACCATGCGGATTTCCTGAATCATTTTGCTCAGCACGAACCGTGCATCTTCCTGCATGGCGGCAGCGGCGTTCTGGCTGACATAGGTGTTCTTGGCTGCGATGAAAATCTGTGCCACGCCCAGGACCACGACCAAACTCAATGCCAGGGCGATCAGTAACTCGATCAGGCCGAAACCTCTGCTGGACTGGTTCATGGCGTCGGCACCGGATCGACGGTGGCGCGACTGGTCAGAACGAAACTGCGCCGCAAATTGGCGATGTTCGCAGCCCGCGAGTCATCCCAGGTGATGGTGATGGTGTACACCCGCTGATTGAGCGTAACGCTGCCGGTGGCCGTGGCGCCGCCGAAACTAACGATGTTGGTGGTGAAGTCGTAGAGGTCCTGATCCCGGGCGACGCTCAGGTTGCCTGAGGTCGGTGGTGTGACGGTGTAGTCGGCACCGGTGTTGGCGCGAATGCGGTCCATCATGTCGTAGGCGATAAAACTCGCCTGGCTGGTCATCCGCGCGCTGTCCGTGTACTTCAGCGCATTGAGCTGAATCGCTGCCGCGCCCAACAGCCCCACGCTCAGAATCAACAACGCAACCAAGACTTCGATCAGCGTCATGCCCTCCTGTGCACGCTTGCTCCATCCCCTCATCCGCAGCTTCCACCCAATAGAATTCGTCCGTTCAAACACACATTCAGCGTTCTGTTTTGCGCTCCCTGTACGTAGCTGATCACCACCGCCGTGGACGGTGCCGACAACCCGCCAAGGTTGTTGAAATCGATGGCGGTCACTCCTGAGGTTAGCGTCAGACTCGCCCCGCTGCTCATCGCTGGAACAACCCGCAATACATTGGCCAATTTGCCAGTACCGTCATAAACCGAGAGCTCCCCGGTCCAGGCGCCTCCCTCCGTCGTCGGACGAAGCCGGGTGGTGATGCCCCGGTCGATCGCCTCAAGTCGGGCGAAATTCAAACCACGCTGCAGATCGCCTACTTCGGTGTCGGCCTTGGTGCTTTGCACCGAACGAGTAAACGCCGGTACGGCCAGAGTGATCAAGATCAGAAATACCGCGAGCGCGATCAGCAACTCGATCAGCGTGAAACCTTTTGTACGATGATCCATCGGTGCCCTCCGTTGCCGTCGGCTATACCTGCTTCTACACGCTAGAACATTCGACCGGCAGATGTTCGGTTGTTTTGCCATTACTCGCGCCAGGATCGCGCGGGCCGCAGCACTCCAGGGAGGGAGATGACATGCATCAGCGAGGTTTCAGCCTGATCGAACTGCTCATGGGACTGACAATTGTCGGGATTGTTCTGCTATTGGTCAGTCCGGCATTTGCTGCAATGACTGAATCGAACCATCGCGAGCAGATGGCACAGTCGCTTATCAGCGGTATACGCAACGCCAGAACCGTTGCCATCACACGCAACCAGAGCGTCGTGATTCACGCCATCAACGGCAACTGGAGCCAGGGCTGGCGGATCATTCTGGATATCAGCGGTAAAGGGGCGGAGGACAACAGCAATCCGCTGCTGGTTGAGCGCGCGAGTGGCACTCAGGTGCCGATTGTCGGCAATTGGCCGGTCAGGCGATACATACGTTTCAACAGTATTGGCGAGCCACAGATGCCCGGACGGGCCTTTCAAGCGGGGACATTGCACATTTGCGCAGCCCGCGAACCGGTCACTCAGCTCCAGGTGGTGCTGGCCGCGACCGGCCGCGTCAGCCTGCGCAGCCATAAGGCTGAGCAGGCGCTGTGCCCAGGTGGCAAAAGCGTTAAAGCAGGGAGCGGACGCGCAATTCTTTAGGCATGGAGAAGGTGATGTTCTCCTCGCGACCGGCCAGTTCATCGGCACCGGTAGCGCCCCACGCCTGCAACTGCTGGATCACGCCACGCACCAGGACTTCCGGTGCGGAGGCGCCAGCGGTGATGCCGATTCGCTCGACACCCTCGAACCAGCTCTTTTGCAGGTCTTCGGCGCCGTCGATCAGATAGGCCGGGGTGGCCATGCGCTCGGCCAGTTCACGCAAGCGATTGGAGTTCGAGCTGTTCGGGCTGCCGACCACCAGTACCACGTCACACTCGTCGGCCAGTTGTTTGACCGCATCCTGACGGTTTTGCGTGGCGTAGCAGATGTCGTCCTTGCGTGGACCACCGATCGCCGGGAAGCGCGTACGCAGTGCGTCGATGACGCGGCTGGTATCGTCCATGGACAGGGTGGTCTGGGTCACGAACGCCAGTTTTTCAGGGGTGTTCACCTGCAAGGCGGCGACGTCTTTCTCGTCTTCGACCAGATAGATCGCGCCACCATTGCTGCCATCGTACTGGCCCATGGTGCCTTCGACTTCCGGGTGACCGGCGTGGCCGATGAGGATGCATTCACGGCCGTCGCGGCTGTAGCGTGCCACTTCGATGTGTACCTTGGTCACCAGCGGGCAGGTGGCGTCGAACACCTTCAGGCCACGACCGGCGGCTTCGGTGCGCACGGACTGGGAAACACCGTGGGCACTGAAGATGACGATGACGTCGTCCGGCACCTGATCCAGTTCTTCGACGAAGATCGCCCCGCGAGCACGCAGGTCTTCGACGACGAATTTGTTGTGGACCACTTCGTGGCGCACGTAGATCGGCGGCCCGAAGACTTCCAGGGCGCGGTTGACGATTTCGATCGCCCGGTCCACACCGGCGCAGAAGCCACGGGGGTTGGCGAGTTTGATTTGCATGCTGTGCCTCGTGTCTTGCGCGCAGAAAGAATGCTGACCCCGCCCGACCAGAGTCGGGCGAAGTGTTTACAGCGATTTGACGTTGATGATCTCGACGTCAAAGGTCAATGTCTTGCCGGCCAACGGGTGGTTGAAGTCGATGGTCACTTGCTCGTCATCGAATACCTTCACCACACCGGGCAACTCAGTATTAGCCGCATCGTTGAAGATCACCAGCAAGCCAGGCGACAGCTCCATGTCCTTGAACTGCGAGCGCGGGATGACCTGTACGTTCTGCGGGTTGGGTTGGCCAAAAGCGTTCTCCGGCTGAATCGTCAGCGTACGCTTGTCGCCAGCCTTGAAGCCGAACAGCGCTGCTTCGAACCCTGGCAACAGGTTGCCGTCACCGACCTTGAAGGTCGCCGGGGCTTTGTCGAAGGTGCTGTCGACGGTGTCGCCGTTCTCCAGGCGCAGTGCAAAGTGCAAAGTGACTTCCGTGTTCTGGCGGATGCGTTGCTCAGCCAATACCTGTTCAGTCATGAACGGCTTCTCCGGTTTTCTTACTTTTGAACATGTCCAGCGCAAGCATTACGGCACCGACAGTGATTGCACTGTCGGCAAAGTTGAACGCCGGGAAATACCAGCGGTTCTGCCAATGCACCAGAATGAAATCGATCACATGGCCCAGGGCTATGCGGTCATACAGATTGCCCAGCGCGCCACCCAGCACCAGCGCCAAAGCGACGGCCAGCCAGGTTTCGTTGCGCCCCAGACGCTTGAGCCACACTACCAGCACCGCACTGACCACGACCGCGATCAGGGCGAACAGCCAGCGCTGCCAGCCGGAGCTGTCGGCCAGGAAGCTGAACGCTGCGCCCGTGTTGTAGGCCAGAGTCCAGCTGAACAAATCGGGGATCACCACGATTTGCTGGTACATCTCGAGCTTGCCTTCGAAGTAGAACTTGCTGGCCTGGTCGATAACCAGGACCAGCAAACTCAACCAGAGCCAGCTCAGCCGTCCGAAACGGCCAGCCGCATTAGGCATAGTGACGAACCTCGCCAGCGCCGCTGATGTTGTCGACGCAACGACCGCAGATTTCCGGATGCTCCGGGTTCACGCCGACGTCTTCACGGCAATGCCAGCAACGGGCGCACTTGGCGTGGCTCGACTTGACCACTTGCAGTTTCAAACCGCTGACTTCGGTGACCACGGCATCGGCCGGCGCCTGAACGAATGGTGCAACGGTGGCGGTCGAGGTGATCAGTACGAAGCGCAGTTCGTTGCTCAGCTTGGCCAGGTCGGCGCTCAGCGCTTCTTCGGCGAACAGCGTCACTTCGGCTTGCAGGTTGCCACCGACGGCCTTGGCCGCGCGCTGGATTTCCATTTCCTTGTTGACCGCGACCTTCACCGCCATGATCCGCTCCCAGTAGGCGCGGTCCAGCTCGACGTCTGCCGGCAGTTCGGTCAGGCCTTCGTACCAGGTGTTGAGCATCACCGATTCGTTACGCTCGCCCGGCAGGTATTCCCACAGTTCGTCGGCGGTGAACGCCAGGATCGGCGCAATCCAGCGCACCAGGGCTTCGGAGATGTGGTACAGCGCGGTTTGCGCCGAACGGCGCGCCTTGCTGTTGGCGCCAGTGGTGTACTGACGGTCCTTGATGATGTCGAGGTAAAAACCGCCCAGTTCCTGCACGCAGAAGTTGTGGATTTTGGAGTAGACGTTCCAGAAGCGGTATTCACTGTAGTGCTCTTGCAGCTCGCGTTGCAGCAGCAGGGTGCGGTCCACGGCCCAACGGTCCAGCGCCAGCATTTCTTCGGCCGGCAGGATGTCGGTGGCCGGGTTGAAGCCGGTCAGGTTGGAGAGCAGGAAGCGTGCGGTGTTACGGATACGCCGGTAAGCGTCCGCACTGCGCTGCAGGATCTGCTCGGAAACCGCCATTTCACCCGAGTAGTCGGTAGAAGCGACCCACAGACGCATGATGTCGGCGCCCAAGGTGTCGTTGACCTTTTGCGGCGCGATCACGTTGCCCAGGGACTTGGACATCTTGCGGCCCGACTCATCGACGGTGAAGCCGTGAGTCAGCAGCTCGCGGTATGGCGCGTGGTTGTCGATGGCGCAACCGGTCAGCAACGACGAGTGGAACCAGCCACGGTGTTGGTCCGAACCTTCCAGGTACAGGTCGGCACGTGGACCGGTCTCGTGGCCCATCGGGTGCGAACCGCGCAGAACGTGCCAGTGCGTGGTGCCCGAATCGAACCAGACGTCCAGGGTGTCGCTGATCTTGTCGTATTGCGGCGCTTCGTCACCGAGCAGCTCGGCGGCGTCCATCTTGAACCAGGCTTCGATGCCTTCGACTTCGACGCGCTTGGCGACTTCTTCCATCAGCTCGGCGGTACGTGGGTGCAACTCGCCGCTTTCCTTGTTCAGGAAGAACGGGATCGGCACGCCCCAGTTACGCTGACGGGAGATGCACCAGTCCGGACGGTTGGCGATCATCGAGTGCAGGCGCGCCTGGCCCCAGGCCGGGACGAACTTGGTCTCTTCGATGGCTTTGATCGCCCGCTTGCGCAGGGTGTCGCCGGTCACAGGTTCTTTGTCCATGCCGATGAACCACTGCGCGGTGGCGCGGTAGATCAGCGGGGTCTTGTGACGCCAGCAGTGCATGTAGCTGTGTTCGATGATGCTGGTGTGCAGCAGCGCACCCACTTCGGTCAACTTGTCGACGATGGCCGGGTTGGCCTTCCAGATGAACTGGCCGCCGAAGAACTCCAGCGACGGCACGTAAACGCCATTGCTTTGTACCGGATTGATGATGTCATCGTTGACCATGCCGTACTTCTTGCAGGTCACGAAGTCGTCTACGCCGTAGGCTGGCGAGGAGTGAACCACACCGGTACCAGCGCCCAGTTCAACGTACTCGGCCAGGTAAACCGGCGACAAGCGATCGTAGAACGGGTGACGGAAGTTGATCAGTTCCAGCTCTTTACCGGTGGTGGTCGCAACGACCGAGCCTTCCAGGCTGTAACGGGCAAGGCACGACTCGACCAGTTCTTCAGCCAGCACCAGCAGCTTGTCGCCAACGTCGACCAGGGCGTAGTTGAATTCCGGGTGAACGTTCAACGCCTGGTTGGCCGGGATGGTCCACGGGGTGGTGGTCCAGATCACGATCGAGGCAGGTTTGCCCAGCGACGGCAGACCGAAAGCGGCAGCCAGTTTGGCTTCATCGGCAATCGGGAAGGCCACGTCGATGGTCGATGACTTTTTGTTCTCGTACTCGACTTCCGCTTCAGCCAAAGCAGAACCGCAGTCGAAACACCAGTTCACAGGCTTCAGGCCCTTGAACACGAAACCGCCCTTGACGATTTCAGCCAGGGCGCGGATTTCACCGGCCTCGTTTTTGAAATCCATGGTCTTGTACGGGTTGGCAAAGTCGCCCAACACGCCCAGACGGATGAATTCGGACTTCTGGCCTTCAATCTGCTCGGTGGCGTAGGCACGGCACAGTTCGCGGGTTTTGTCCGCGCCCAGGTTTTTACCGTGGGTCACTTCGACTTTGTGCTCGATCGGCAGACCGTGGCAGTCCCAGCCCGGAACATACGGCGCGTCGAAACCCGACAGGGTTTTCGAGCGGATGATCATGTCCTTGAGAATCTTGTTCAGCGCATGACCGATGTGGATCGTGCCGTTGGCGTACGGAGGACCGTCGTGAAGTACGAACTTCGGACGATCCTTGCCAATCTCGCGCAACTTACCGTACAGGCCAATGCTGTCCCAGCGCTGCAGAATCTGCGGTTCGCGCTGAGGCAGGCCGGCCTTCATTGGGAAGGCGGTGTCCGGAAGGTTTAGCGTGGCTTTATAGTCGGTCATTTAAGGCTCTTCATTAGCGATTGGCGCTAGGTGCGACAGGGCACGGGCGGCGGCAACATCCGCATTGATCGCCGTCTTAAGCGCCTCCAGAGAGGCGAAACGCTGCTCTTCACGCAGCTTGTGGTGGAAAACCACCGTCAAACGCCGGTCATACAGATCGCCGGCAAAATCTAAAAGATGCACTTCGAGGTGGGCTTTGCCATCACCTTGAACGGTTGGCCGCACGCCGATATTGGCGACGCCTGGCCAGGTCTTGCCGTCGATGTCGACGTTGACCAGGTAAACCCCGGTCAGCGGCACGCGACGACGCTTGAGTTGTATGTTGGCCGTGGGCGTACCCAATTGGCGCGCCAGCTTCTGGCCATGCAGGACCCGCCCGGCAATCCGGAACGGACGACCGAGCAGGCGCTCGGCCAGGGCAAAATCGGCAGCGGCCAGGGCATTGCGGACCTGGGTGCTGCTGACGCGAATACCGTCCAGCTCGACGGTTTGCGCCGCTTCGACGGTAAAGCCTTGCAGGACGCCGGCCTGTTGCAGGAAATCGAAATCTCCTATCCGGTCGCAGCCGAAACGAAAATCGTCACCGACCTCAAGATGTTGCACACCGAGGCCGTCCACCAGAATGGTGTCGACGAATTCGGCGGCGCTGAGCTTGCTCAAGCGCTGATTGAAGGCCAGGCACAGGACCCGGTCGACACCTTCCTCGGCCAGCAGCTGCAGTTTGTCCCGCAGCCGGGCCAGACGGGCCGGCGCCGTATCAGGGGCGAAAAACTCTCGCGGCTGCGGCTCAAAAATCACCACGCAGCTTGGCACACCCAACTCGAGCGCACGCTCACGGAGCCTCGCCAGGATAGCCTGGTGGCCACGGTGAACACCGTCAAAGTTGCCAATAGTGGCGACACAGCCCCGATGCTGGGGGCGCAGGTTGTGGAGGCCTCGAACCAGCTGCATAACGCGCTTCTTGCTCATAAAGTGGTCGATTATAACCACACCCGGCGGCCGACGACAGGCAACACCGTAACCCAAAGTGATCGAGCCGACAAAACTGCCGGCTCGCCCGTGTTTATCGAGGCCGCGACCTCAGCTCAAGGCCTTGCGATTGAAGTCGCGCAAACGGAAGCCCATCAACAGCAACATGCCGAAATAAGCGACCACGCCGGCAACGACCAATGCGCCCAGACGCAGGAACCTCTCCAGCATATGCCCCTGATCCCAGGCTGGCATGAAATGCATTCCGACCAGTAACACAGCAGACATCACCAACACTGCAATCACTAGCTTGAAGCCGAACTTCGCCCAACCCGGTTGCGGCTCATACATCTGCTGCTTGCGCAGTTGATAGAACAGCAGCCCGGCGTTAATGCATGCGCCGATGCTGATGGCCAGCGCCAGACCGGCGTGGGCCAGCGGGCCGATCAACACCAGGTTGAACAATTGGGTAACGATCAAGGTGAAAATCGCGATTTTTACCGGTGTGCGGATGTTTTGTTGCGCATAAAAGCCCGGCGCCAGCACTTTGATCACGATAATCCCGAGCAAACCGACCGAATAAGCGATCAGCGCCCGTTGGGTCATGGAGGCGTCAAACGCGCTGAACTGGCCGTACTGGAATAAAGAAACCGTCAGCGGCTCGGCGAGAATCCCCAGCGCCAGGGAGCACGGCAACACCAGCATGAAGCACAGGCGCAGCCCCCAATCGAGGATTCGCGAGTATTCCTGGCGATCCTTGCTGGCGTAGGTCTTGGCCAGGGTCGGCAGGAGAATTGTGCCCAGCGCTACGCCCAGAACGCCGGAAGGCAATTCCATCAACCGGTCGGCGTAGTACATCCAGGACACGGAACCGGCGACCAGGAACGAGGCGAAAATGGTATTGATGATCAGCGAAATCTGGCTAACCGAGACGCCGAGAATCGCCGGCAGCATTTGTTTCATGACCCGCCAGACGCCGCTGTCACGCAGGTTCAGTCGTGGCAACACCAGCAGGCCGATCTTTTTCAGGTGCGGCAGCTGATAGAGCAATTGCGCCAGACCACCCACCAGCACTGCCCAGCCCAGCGCCATGACCGGCGGATCGAAGTACGGCGTCAGGAACACCGAAAAGATGATCATGCTGACGTTGAGCAGGGTCGGCACGAAGGCCGGCACCGAAAAGCGGTTATAGGTATTGAGGATCGCCCCGGCCAATGAAGACAGGGAGATCAGCAATATATAAGGAAAGGTCACGCGCAACAGGCTGGCCGTCAGCTCGAATTTTTCCGGCGTATCAGTGAAACCCGGCGCAGTCGCCCAGATGACCCACGGCGCAGCGATCATGCCCAACGCGGTAACCAACGCCAGCACCAGCGTCAGCAGGCCCGAGACGTAGGCAACGAAGGTTCGCGTCGCCTCCTCGCCCTTCTGGCTTTTATATTCAGCAAGAATTGGCACAAATGCCTGGGAAAATGCCCCCTCAGCGAAGATACGCCGCAGCAAATTGGGCAGTTTGAAGGCGATAAAGAAGGCGTCAGTCGCCATCCCTGCGCCAAATGCACGTGCGATAAGGGTGTCACGAACGAACCCCAGAATCCGGGAAAGCATCGTGATAGAGCTGACGGCGGCCAACGATTTGAGCAGATTCATTGAAAGAGTTTGTGCCTGTCGATAAACAGCAGGCGAACAAAGCGCCTACTTATGCGATACTCCGCGCCGCAGCAGCACAGAGCCAAAGCTCGCGAGTTTACAGGTCAAGCGCCGGAAATAAATATCCCGCCTCTTTATACCTACCACTTAGCGGAACGTCTCAACCGCCCTTGACAAGACATCAACTCATCGGCATGATTCGCGGCCTATTTTGTTTGCTATTTCCTAAAAAGTCTTTCGAGGAGCTCGACGGTGGCCAACACACCTTCCGCCAAAAAACGTGCAAAACAGGCTGAGAAGCGTCGCAGCCACAACGCCAGCCTGCGTTCCATGGTTCGTACCTACATCAAGAATGTAGTTAAAGCCATTGACGCAAAAGACGCTGAAAAAGCTCAAGCTGCTTACGTTCTGGCCGTGCCAGTTATCGACCGTATGGCCGATAAAGGCATCATCCACAAGAACAAGGCTGCTCGTCATAAGAGCCGCCTGAACGGTCACGTCAAGGCTCTGAACCTTGCTGTTGCCGCATAAGCGATAAGCTTGTTAAAAAACCGACCCTAGGGTCGGTTTTTTATTGCCTGCGATTTAGCAAACCCAGCGCAAAAAAATGGGAAGGGACAGCCCCTTCCCACACTTTTGATCTTCTTTAGCTTACTGAGCCTGCGCCCACGGCAAAATCGGAATCGCCGTCACCGCATTCTGCGGACTACCCTCGATCACACGATCGCTATAGACCAGGTACACCAGCGTATTGCGCTTCTTGTCGAGGAATCGCACTACCTGCATGGTCTTGAACACCAGCGACGTGCGCTCCTTGAACACCTCGTCACCATCCTTCAGCTCGCCTTTGAAGCTGATCGGCCCGACCTGACGACAAGCGATAGACGCTTCCGCGCGATCTTCAGCCAATCCCAAACCACCTTTCACGCCACCCGTCTTGGCTCGCGACAGGTAGCAGGTCACGCCCTCGACCTTTGGATCATCAAACGCTTCGACGACGATGCGGTCGTTCGGACCGACAAACTTGAACACCGTCGACACCTGACCAATCTCCTCGGCCGAGGCTAGCAGCGGCATCGCCAACAACAGACCCAACAATCCTTTTGCCACGCGCATTCAGGTACTCCCTCAGACCAGGATCAGGTTATCGCGATGAACCAGTTCCGGCTCCGCCATGTAACCCAACAGACCGACAATCGCCTCAGACGACTGACCGATGATTTTTTGTGCTTCCAGCGCGCTGTAGTTGGCCAGGCCTCGGGCGATTTCACGACCGTCCGGCGCCACGCAAACCACCATCTCGCCACGACGGAAGCTGCCCTGGACCAGCTTGACACCCACGGGCAGCAAACTTTTGTTGCCTTTGGACAGCGCCGTCACCGCACCAGCATCCAGCACCAGCGTGCCGCGGGTTTGCAGGTGCCCGGCCAGCCATTGCTTGCGCGCTGCCAACAGGCCGCGCTCAGGCGACAGCAAGGTGCCGATGCGCTCGCCCGCCTTAAGGCGATCCAGCACACGGTCAATACGCCCGCCAACGATGATGGTGTGCGCACCGGAACGAGCCGCCAGCCGCGCAGCACGCAATTTGGTCTGCATGCCGCCACGACCCAGTGCACCACCCGTGCCGCCCGCCACCGCATCCAGCGCCGGATCATCAGCGCGCGCTTCGTAAATCAGATTGGCGTCAGGGTTATTGCGCGGATCGGCGTCAAACATGCCATCGCGATCGGTAAGGATCACCAGCAAGTCAGCTTCGACCAGGTTGGCCACCAGCGCCGCGAGCGTGTCGTTGTCGCCGAAACGAATTTCATCAGTGACCACGGTGTCGTTTTCGTTGATCACCGGAATAACTTTCAGCTCGACCAACGCGCGCAAGGTGCTGCGGGCGTTCAGGTAGCGCTTGCGGTCGGACAAGTCGTCGTGGGTCAGGAGAATCTGCGCGGTATGTCGGCCATGCTCGGCAAAGCTCGACTCCCAGGCCTGCACCAATCCCATCTGACCGATGGCGGCAGCGGCCTGCAACTCGTGCATCGCACTGGGTCGCACGGTCCAGCCCAAGCGACTCATGCCGGCCGCCACCGCCCCGGAGGACACCAGCACCAGTTCGACGCCAGCCTCATGCAAAGCCACCATCTGCTCGACCCAAACACTCATTGCCGCGCGATCCAGGCCCTTGCCGTCCGCCGTCAGCAAAGCGCTGCCGATCTTCACGACCCAACGCTGCGCACCTGTCACCTTGCTCCGCATCATCTTCAACCTTAGCTTGAGGACAGCGCGACCTGGCACTGCCCGTGACGTTAATCGTGGTTATTCGTGACCAACGATCGATTTCCAGATACTAAAACGCCGCTCGATTGAGCGGCGCTTAAGTTTACTGCAACGAATCAGTCACGCACGTAAATGATTTCCGGACCGTCTTCGTCATCCACATCTTCTTCGTCCCAATCATCGTCGCCGATGTCGTGGACCGACTTCACGCCGCTACGGCGCAGGGCACGCTGGTCATCCAGGGCCTGCAGCTGAGCACGGGCTTCGTCTTCGATGCGCTGATCGAGCTCGGCCAACTCTTCTTTGTAAACCGGGTCGTTAGCCAGGCGATCAGCACGGTCTTCCATGTAACGCATGATGTCGTGGCACAGACGCTCGGTACCGAGCTTGGAGATGGCCGAGATCACGTAGACCGGACCGGTCCATTCCAGGCGATCAACGATCTCCTTGACGCGTTCTTCGTGCTCTTCTTCCAGGATCTGGTCACACTTGTTCAGCACCAACCAACGATCACGCTCAGCCAGAGACGGACTGAACTTGGTCAATTCGCTGACGATCACTTCAGCCGCATCCGGAGCGCTGGCGTCATCGAGTGGCGCCATGTCCACGAGGTGCAGCAGCAGACGGGTACGCGATAAGTGCTTGAGGAAGCGAATCCCCAGGCCTGCGCCATCGGAAGCACCTTCGATCAGACCCGGAATGTCGGCGACCACGAAGCTTTTCCAGCGATCGACACTGACCACACCCAGGTTCGGCACCAGCGTGGTGAACGGGTAGTCGGCGACTTTCGGCTTGGCGGCCGACACCGAACGAATGAAGGTACTTTTGCCAGCGTTTGGCAAGCCCAGCAGGCCGACGTCAGCCAATACCTTCATTTCCAGCTTCAGATCACGCGCCTCACCCGGCTTGCCCGGAGTGGTCTGACGCGGAGCACGGTTGGTACTGGATTTGAAACGGGTATTACCCAGACCGTGCCAGCCGCCGTGAGCCACCAGCAGTTTCTGGCCAGCCTTGGTCAGGTCGCCGATCACTTCCTGAGTGGCAGAGTCGATAACGGTAGTACCGACCGGAACACGCAGGACCAGCTCTTCACCTTTCTTACCGGTGCAGTCAGTGCTGCCGCCGTTGGAACCACGCTCGGCATCAAAGTGCCGGGTATAACGGTAGTCCACCAGGGTGTTGAGGTTTTCGTCGGCGATCATGTAGACCGAGCCACCATCACCACCATCACCGCCGTTCGGACCACCGTTCTCAATGAATTTCTCGCGACGGAAGCTCATGCAACCGTTGCCGCCGTCGCCGGCCTTTACTCGAATCGATACTTCATCAACAAACTTCATAACAAAACGCCTCTCGTCATACGGACGAGCCGAAAAACACTAAGACATAAGACTCTTGCAAAAATGAGCGCAGCGACCTCAAGCAACGACCGAAAATCCAGCTGCTTTCGCCCATCACAAACAGCTTTGCAAGAGACTCACCCCACAAACGAAAAAGCCCCGTCGCGAGACAGGGCTTTTCCAGCAACTACGTAATTATGCCGCGACGACTGCAGTCTTCGGGACAATGCTCACGTAACGGCGGTTGAAAGCGCCTTTTACTTCAAACTTGATCACGCCGTCGATTTTAGCGAACAGAGTGTGATCTTTACCCATGCCAACACCGTAACCGGCGTGGAATTGGGTGCCGCGCTGACGCACGATGATGTTGCCCGGAATGATAACCTGGCCGCCATACATCTTCACGCCAAGGCGTTTGGCTTCTGAGTCGCGACCGTTACGGGTACTACCACCAGCTTTTTTGTGTGCCATGAGTCAATTCTCCTAGTGAGGAATTAGGCTGAAATTAAGCCTGAATACCGGTGATTTTGATCTCGGTGTACCACTGGCGGTGGCCCATACGCTTCATGTGGTGCTTACGACGACGGAACTTGATGATGCGGACTTTATCGTGACGACCTTGGGAGATCACTTCAGCCACAACGGTAGCGCCGGCAACAACTGGAGCGCCGATGTTCACGTCATCGCCATTGGCGACCAACAGAACGCGATCAAAAGTAACGGATTCGCCAGTAGCGATTTCCAGTTTTTCGATCTTCAGGTATTCACCTGGGGCGACCTTGTATTGCTTGCCACCAGTAACAATTACTGCGTACGACATGGTATTTCTCCGATAATCCTGCTCACCCAGCTCTTTATAAGAAGAGGTATTGGCTGGCATGGCTGCATTGGGCTGGAAGGCCTGTTTGCAATTGCGTAAGGCAGGTGCTGCCCAGGAAGTTCAGGGTGCGCGATTGTACGCAAGCTGCCGGGGCGATGCAAGAGGCCGTCCATCGTACCTTGACACCCGCCGACGTGGGTCCTAGCATGCCGCGCAACCCTTCTGGAGCAACTGTCGCTGATGCAACCCCAAGCTTTCTACCGCGCGGTGGCGGACGATTTTAGCGCCGTCGACGGCATCATCAAGAAGCAGCTGACTTCCCGAGTGCCGCTGGTATCGAAAATCGGCGATTACATTACCTCGGCTGGCGGTAAACGCCTGCGCCCTCTATTAGTGTTGCTGTGTGGCAAGGCTCTGGGTCGCGAAGGCGATGACCTGCGCCTGCTGGCCGCAACCATCGAGTTCCTGCACACCGCGACCCTGCTGCATGACGACGTGGTCGACATGTCCGGCATGCGCCGTGGCCGCTCGACCGCCAACGCCATGTGGGGCAACGCCCCTAGCGTGCTGGTGGGCGACTTCCTGTATTCGCGGTCCTTCGAAATGATGGTCGAACTGGGCTCCATGCCGGTAATGAAGATCCTTTCGCAAGCCACGCGCATCATCGCCGAAGGCGAAGTGTTGCAGCTGTCCAAGGTTCGTGACGCCAGCACCACCGAAGAAACCTACATGGAAGTCATCCGCGGCAAGACCGCGATGCTCTTCGAAGCGTCGACCCACAGTGCTGCAGCGCTCTGCGAAGCGACATCAGAACAGTCAGAAGCCCTGCGTACATTCGGCGATCATCTGGGCGTGGCGTTCCAATTGGTCGACGACTTGCTGGACTACAAAGGCGACGCCGAAACCCTGGGCAAGAACGTCGGTGACGATCTGGCTGAAGGCAAGCCGACCCTACCGCTGATCTACACCATGCGCGAAGGCACGCCGGAGCAGGCTGCACTGGTGCGCAAGGCAATCCAGAAAGGCGGCATCGAAGACCTGGAAAGCATCCGCGAAGCCGTGGAAGCCTCAGGTTCGCTGGATTACACCGCACAACTGGCCCGTGACTACGTCGCCCGTGCGATCAAGTGCCTCGATGCGCTGCCTGCCAGCGAATACCGCGATGCGCTGGTCGAGCTGAGCGAGTTTGCGGTCGCCCGTACGCACTGATTTTTACAGCAAGATCAAAAGATCGCAGCCTGCGGCAGCTCGTACGAGGCTGCGATCTTTCGCTGTCACCCCTCCTCCGCCTAAAACCCTATATAATGTGCGACTTTTAGCGATCCTCAATCCAAGGAGCTTTAGTGAGCACGTTGCCACCCTGCCCAAAATGCAATTCCGAATACACCTACGAAGACGGCGCCCAGCTGATCTGCCCTGAGTGCGCCCACGAGTGGTCCGCCAGCGGCGAAGCCGAAACAGTGTCCGATGACACCGTGAAAAAGGATTCGGTCGGCAACGTCCTTCAGGACGGCGACACCATCACCGTGATCAAGGACCTCAAGGTCAAAGGCACGTCGCTGGTGGTCAAGGTCGGCACCAAGGTCAAGAACATCCGCCTGTGCGGTGGTGATCACGACATCGACTGCAAGATCGACGGCATCGGCCCGATGAAGCTCAAATCCGAGTTCGTCAGAAAAGTCTGAGCCTGCTGCATTCCATCCCGCGCCCTGCGTGGGATGGTGCTTCACCCTCCCCCGCGTCGCCCAACAATCCCTCGCAATAGCCAAACGCCAGCCGTTTTGACCTTACGCAACCTTTGCCCTTAAAAAAACACAAACCGCCAATAGGTCCTTGCTATTTGATGAATACGAATTATTCTCATTGAAACCCATCAATGGAGATGAGACCCATGACTTATTTGATCGACGCCTGGCTGGACCGCCCACACCCTTGCCTCAGGATCCTGCATCGGGAAACCGGGGAAGTCTGTGCGGTGCTTGAAGAAGAAGCCTTGAACGAGCTGCAGGATCAGGGCGATCTGGACGTCAACGGCTTGAGTTCCAGCGAGCCGGTGGTGCTCAAGGAACTGGTGCGCAATCTGTTTCTGTTCTGCTATGCACGGGCATTGCGCCCGACAAGCGAACTGCACCACAAGATCGAAATATGAAAAACGCTGAAAAACCCTGTAGGGGCAAAGCGCCTACAGGGTTACGGTCTTACAGAACGTCGAGCAGTTCGACGTCGAATACCAGTACGCTGTGCGGCGGAATGCTGCCAACGCCTTGAGCGCCGTAAGCCAGTTCGCTCGGCACGTACAGACGCCATTTGCTGCCGGCGTTCATCAGTTGCAGGGCTTCGGTCCAGCCAGCGATCACGCCGCCAACCGGGAATTCTGCAGGCTGACCACGATCATAGGAGCTGTCGAACACAGTGCCGTCGATCAGGGTGCCGTGGTAGTGAGTACGCACTTGATCTTCACGGGTAGGCTTGGCGCCTTCACCTTGAGTCAGCACTTCGAATTGCAGGCCGGAAGCCAGGGTGGTGATGCCGTCACGCTTGGCGTTTTCAGCCAGGAATGCCAGGCCTTCGCCAGCAGCTGCTTCAGCTTTGGCTGCTGCTTCAGCTTGCATGATTTCGCGGATAACCTTGAAGCTTGCGGACATTTCTTCCTGACCCACACGGCTTTCCTTGCCGGCGAAAGCGTCGGTCAGGCCTGCCAGGATCGCGTCCAGGCTAACGCCCGGTGGCGGGTTGTCGCGCAGTTGATCGCCCAGCTGACGGCCAATACCGTAGCTGACGCGGGTTTCGTCGGTGGACAGATTTACTTCGGACATGACACTGCTCCGCTGTGCGGACGGCCCTGGAACTTGCCGTGCGTGCACAGCGCGTCCCGGAGCGCCCGGAACCAAAAGGGCGAGCAGACTAGCACAGATGCCGTCGCGTTGATGAGAGTGCGTCAGCGCTGCAAGGCTCAACGGAAGGCGATCGGCACCTTCAGATTTTCCCCGGCACTGGCACCGAGCCCGCACATTTCGTCATGAACCGAGGTATGCACAAGGTTGAACGGCAAGCTGGGAAAGGCATGAAGTACTTCACGCGCATGCTCGACCGAACGAAGATGAAACATCTGGCCGTGGTTATCACTCAGCGGATACGCCGCGCCATGCATCCGCGCTTCCAACAGGTAGATCCCCCCTTCCATCGAGATCAGGTTGAGCTCATCAACCTTCCCGGCGATGGCATAAGCATTCAACTCTTTCAGGTCCATAAACGCACCTCACGCAATGGCGAGCCAATATCCTTACAGGCATAGGCCTCGGCGCATCAAAGTACAAGCCAAAAACGACACCGCCCGTCTGTTTCGCAACAGACGGGCGGTTTGGTACAGCGATGGAAAGCGATCAGTGCTTGGTCAGCTTATCCAGATAACCCATGGCAAACGCCGAAATCACGAAGGTCATGTGGATAATCACGTACCACTTCAAATGCTCGGGATCGACGTTCTTGGCGTCCATGAAAATCCGCAGCAGGTGGATGGACGAAATGGCCACGATGGAAGCGGCCACCTTCATCTTCAATGAAGAGGAATCCATGGTGCCCAGCCAGTTGAGCTTTTCCTTGTCGTCGTCGATGTCCAGTTCAGAAACGAAGTTCTCGTAACCGGAAATCATCACCATCACCAGCAAACCGCCTACCAACGCCATGTCGATCAGCGAGAGCAGCACCAGAATCAGATCCGACTCGGCCATCGAGAACACGTTAGGGATGACGTGGAAGACTTCCTGGAAGAATTTCAGCGCCAGGGCCAGCAGCCCGAGGGACAGACCGAAGTAGATCGGCGCCAGCAGCCAGCGGCTGGCGTACATTGCATTTTCGATAAAGCGTTCCATTAAATCTCACACAAGGCCTGGAAATGGCCGCGAGTATAACAGCCACCTGTCTATACCCAGAAGCAGCCAGAAACCGTTGGCAAATCCGCAACCTGCGCATGTGTGACAAGATTTTTCTGCTAGTGTCCAAAGCATTGACAGCTCAGCGACATCGGACAGGAAGACGGGAAATGGATGTGCGATTGCCTTTAACGAGCGCCGGCATTTGCCTGGCTTTGCTGATGAGCGCCTGCTCACCCAGCGATGAGAAGCGCCAGGTCAGCCTCGAGGAAAAGACTGCGCAGTTCGAGAAGTCTCTGGATGCGATTCAGGACCCAAAACTCAAGGAAGCCGTGGCTGAACTCGGCGGCTCACTGTTGTTGCTCGAGCGTGCGCAACTCAAGCTCGACAGCAAACCGGTGGAAACAGAATATGGCGCAGACGCCCTCGCCGTCCTCAAGCACTACCCCACTCCACAAGCCTTGGTCGACACGTACATCAACGGTCTGTTCGTGCTGCACAAAGACTCCAGTTCCGACTACCTGACCGATCTGCAACCGGTGTTCCCTTTCAACTTCAACATTCCGGCCGCGTTTCTCTTTCCCCATGGCCTTGAATGGCAATCGGTAACCTTGAGCAACAAACGCATCATCCCGTTTCAGCCGGAATGGTCGGAAACCGATCCGGGCATTCAGCTCAGTCCGTCGAGCTCCAACCTGACCAACCCCGATGATTTGACGGTGACCTATCCATTCATCGACGGCCTGGACGTGGACAAAAAAAACCAGCCTCAACCGGTGAGCCTGCAAGGCAAGGTGGAAGTCATCGCGCCACGCCGGCTCTTCAGCTTCGACCTGACGAAAAAGGACGTTGGCCAGACTCGCACCAACGACAACCTCAGCGTCACCCTGCTGAACCTCGCAAACAACTACGCCGAAATCGAATTCAACAACAGCGCGCCACTGGCCCCCGAGGTCAGCGAAACGCCGTTGAACCCGCTGATCGTCCAGGCCAAGGACAGCACCGGGCAATTCCTCTCGCGCTCAGGCTCGATCAACGAAACCGATACACAAATAGCCTTCTATCAAAAGCAACTGGCGAAAATGCAACAGCAGAAAACCTGGAGCGAGAGCT
Source organism: Pseudomonas sp. UYIF39 (assembly GCF_029963765.1). GTDB lineage: Bacteria > Pseudomonadota > Gammaproteobacteria > Pseudomonadales > Pseudomonadaceae > Aquipseudomonas. The sequence goes on along the minus strand of NZ_JALBYU010000005.1, from coordinate 244,892 downwards.
TCGAGAAACAGATCGATGAAGAGCAGCACGCCTTTGAGAAGCAGCAGATCCACCATTATTCAAAGGTGTACTTCAACGGGCCGATCGAAACTCTTGAGGTCAGCGTACTGGACTTTTCTACCGCCACAGTGACCCGCAAGGACCTGAACTTGCCAGTCCGTCGCTTGGACCCACACACCACGGCAAAAGCCATCCAGCCACTGACGTTGCCGGTGGTGGTGTACGACGACCAGGCCCCGACCTGGCTCAAGGGCGCAACGCTTGACGAGGAACAACTGAAAAAGAGCGTCAGCATCAGCCAGTCGGTCGAAGACCCCAGCGCCGCGCGTATCGAATTCGATCACCCCAAAAGCTTCAATGATGAGCTGCTGGGCACATCTTTCAGTCCAGGCGAAAGCCCGGTAAGTTTCTTTACCGAGGACGGTAACGGCAAACGCGATGAGCCGATCGAATTGCCGCCAGAGGCTTACCAGGTCAATCCCCTGCGCGGCACCATCACCTACGACTTGAACCTGTTTCCAGAAACCCCCGCTTACGCGGTGGGCTCCATGCCGCTGTTTCTCGCCACCGTCGAAAAGAAAACCATCGACGCCCACCAGTTGCCCAAAGGGCTGGTGCTCAAAGGCAATGCGCTGGTGGTTGATCTGAAGCAGTTTCCCGCCCAGGACTGGCGTTTCTTCGCCAAGGACGACAGCGGCAATTATCTGAAGGAGATTCTGGCGGTCAGCCACGATGCGAGCGCAGAAGGCCCGGCATTATTGGGGGTGCATTATTTCTACGGGCAGCCTGCCCGTCTGGAAACCTATCAACGAACCGATCTCGCCACCGTGCAATATGGTTTCGAGGTCAAACTCGACAAGGCGGACACGTCCAACCTTGCTCAATAGCCTGTTCAGTGCTCGGGCCGAAACTCGAAACCACCAGGGTTGCGGCAGCGACCACCATTGATTTCCCGCAGCTGAGCTTGCAGGTGCAGGCACCAGATTTGCGGATCGTCGGCCAGCTCATAGCCGTGCAGGGTGAGACTTTCAACGATAGTGTCGAGGATCGACTCAGCCACAAAGGGGCCATGAAACGGGCCTTGGGCTTTGATGGCAGAAGGTTGTTCGCCAGCCATTCCAGCGGCGAAAAGTAAGGTCCACATGCCCGTATCCCCCGCCAATGGGCGGATGGCACACTCGATACGGGTCACAAGACCCAGGCATTGACGGGTGAGGCAGAGGTTGCGCGACATGGCGGCGACCCTCGGTAGATCCGGTATTCAGCCCCCACGGGAGGGCTGTCTCGATCCAGTGATTACTGTCGATATCCTTGAGCTGAGAATAGAAGAAAAGTCTGACTAGCACGTCAAGTGAGACCAGAAGGCGCCGAATGGTCATTGTGTGAATATTGGCGCCAGACTGATGGCACTGAACGTTCCCACGCAGAACATGGGAACGATCACCTTTTAAGCGGGCTTCGTCTCCACCAAAGCTTCCTGCGCCATCTCTTTCTCGGCTTCCTTGAGGTCTTCTTCGCTGATCATTTCTGCGATGACCCGCAAGCGTTCCACCACCCGCGCGTTAACGCTGCCTTCAGGGAACTGGCCATCGGCGTCCGGCGCACCGGCCGGCTCCCCGACCAACAGGCTCAGGGCTTCATCAGCCTGGCGCACGGCGTAGACGTGGAACTGCCCGGCGCGCACCGCCGTCAGCACTTTCTCGTCGAGCATCAGCGTGGCAACGTTGGCGTGGGGAATGATTGCGCCCTGCTCACCAGTCAGCCCGCGCGCTTCGCAGAGTCGGAAGAAGCCTTCGATCTTCTCGTTGACCCCACCCACCGCCTGCACTTCACCGAACTGGTTGATCGAACCGGTGATCGCAAAACACTGTTTGAGCGGGGTTTTCGACAGCGCCGAAATCAGCGTGCAAGCCTCGCCCAGCGATGCGCTATCCCCGTCGACGTAACCGTAGGACTGCTCCAGGGCGATGCTCGCGGAAATCGCCAGCGGGAATTCCTGGGCGTATCGGCTGCCCAGATACCCCGTGAGGATCATCACGCCTTTGGAGTGAATGGGCTGACCGAGGTTGACCTCGCGCTCGATGTCGACGATGCCGCTACCGCCCGGATAAACCGTGGCGGAAATCCGCGCCGGCACACCGAACGCCGAGTCGCCAACCTCCAGCACTGTCAGCCCGTTGCATTTGCCCACCGCCGCGCCGTCCGTGTCGATCAGGATGATCCCGGCCAGCATGTCATCGAGAATCCGCGCCGAGACGCGACCGGTCCGCGTGGCCTTGGCCTTGAGCGCACGTTCGATGTGCCCGGCGTCGGTCATTTCGTCACCGGCCAGTTGGCGAATGAAATCCGCCTCGCTGACCAGTTGGAACAGATCACCGATCCGCGCCGACAAACGCCCCTGGTGCTCAGCCAGGCGAGCACTGTAAGTCGCCAGACGCGCCACCGCACCAGCGGTCAGCGGCGCCATGCCTTCTTCGGAAGTGCGGGTTTTGAGCAACTGGGCGAATTGCTCAAGGCTTTCGTCGACCATCGGGATGTCTTCGTCGAAGTCCACCAGGACGCGGAACATCTCCTGGAAGTCCGGATCGAGGTCCTGCAGCGTGTAGTAGAGCTGCCTGGCGCCAATGATGACGACTTTGACCTGCAACGGAATGTGTTGCGGTGTCAGGGTCACGGTGGCGAAACGGCCCATCTCGCCCAGCGGCGATTCCATTTTCAGTTTGCGCGATTGCAGCGCGCGTTTGAGCGCATCCCACACGAACGGCTCGCTGAGCATTTTTTCCGCTTCAAGAATCAGGAAGCCGCCGTTGGCGCGGTGCAGCGCACCCGGACGCAACTGTCGATACGTGGTGTAGAGCGCGCCCTGATCGGTGGTGTACTCGATGCGGCCGAACAAGTTTTCGTAAGTCGGGTGCGGCTCAAAGACCACTGGCGCACCGCCGCTGAACGGATGACCGACCACCAGGCTCGGCGCGTATTGCTCTTCCAGCAGCTTGCGGGCGATGGCGTCAGTCTTGCTGTCGTCCACCAGTTGCTCGACCACGGTCTTGAGCAGATATACCTGCATTGCTTGCAGGTAACCGCAAACGCCGGCGTTTTCCGCGTACTTTTCCGACAGCGGCGCGAGCAAGGGTTGCAAGGCCAGGGTGATGGTTTCTTCGTTGAGCTGACGCATTTGATTGCTCGACTCACGCTTCCACTGCGGCAGGCTGGCGAGCTCTTCGTTCAGCCGCTCTTCCAGCCACGAAATGTCGTCGTGAAAACGCTCGCGATCGACTTCCGGCAACTGGGCAAATTCGGCTTCGTCCACCGCTTTGCCTTCGCTCATCGGCGTAAAGGCGATATTGGTGCTGTCGCGGTACAGCGCAACATCCTTCTCCAGCGCCAGGCGCTCGATCACATCCAGCGCCTTGTCGTAACGCTGGTTGAAGGCGCGGTCGATGGCGCTTTTCTTCTGCTGGTAGGACGGGTGCTCGAACACGGCCGGAAAAGTCGCCAGCAGGTTGTCGATCAAGCCGTTGATGTCATCGATAAAGGCACCGGCGGTACCCGATGGCAACTCCAGGGTACGAGGTTCGCGAGGATCATCGAAATTGTTGACGTAGACCCAGTCCGCCGGGGTCTGCAGGCGTTTGCCTTCGGCTTTCAGGTAACGTTTGACGAACGAAAACCGGCCGGTGCCGGGCTCACCCATGACGAATACGTTGTAACCGGGGCGTGGCATCGCCACACCGAACTGCAAGGCTTCGACCGCACGCTCCTGGCCAAGCACACCGCGGAAGGGCTCCAAATCATTGGTGGTAGAGAAGCTAAACTGTTCAGCGGAAAACGGACGGGTCAGCGCTTCGGGCGCTAGACGCAAGCTGGCAGCAACAGGATCAGGCATCGGGCTTCCTTACATCAGGCGGGGCAGATAGCGGCATTCTGGCGCTGCCCATACCTCACTTGCAAGGCGCGCCTCTAGCCAAAGCATAGACAAAGCGACATCCCTAAGCGGGGCGGGCCCAAATCAATGTTTACAACGAATGTTTTGCAAAAAATCACGGAACCCCGGGATCGTGCCTAAACTCCAAACTGCGCGGCTGGATTAATAACTGGCCCACTGGCGCCGGATTGGGCCAGACCCCTTGTCCATTGGTATGCACATAAAGAGAACAAAGCTATGAAACGGATTCTTCTCGGTACTCTCTTCACCGTTGTTTCCCTCAATGCCATGGCTCAAGCGCCAGGCGGCCCGGATTGCGGTTGGGGCAACATGCTGTTCGAAGGTCAGCGTGGCACCCCTGCTCACTTCCTGGCATCCACCACCAACGGCACTTCCGGCAACGCAACTTTCGGTATGACCTCCGGTACCAACGGTTGCGCGACTAATGCGTCGCTGACCTATGGCGGCAAATCCTGGATTGCCATGAATGGCATGATGAACGAGCTGTCTGAAGACATGGCCAAGGGTCAGGGCGAAGCGCTGACCACTTACGCTGTGGTACTGGGCGTGGCGCCGGAAGACCGTGCGCATTTCGCCGCCGTCACTCATGAGCACTTCCAGCAGATCTTCAGCAAGGCTGACGTGACCGCTGACGACGTGCATACCAACACCCTGGCCGTTCTGAAGAGCGATCCGCGTCTGGCCAAGTACGCCACTCAAGCTTAAGCTCGAACCGCCCGCTCCTTTTCGGGGCGGGTTTTATTTTTTGAACCTGGCCCTTTTGGCCTGCCCCTTTGGGTCTTTGTTTCTTTCGACTTAAGTTGCCCACTATGCTCAAACGCCTTGCCTGGCTGGCGCTCTGTGTCTGCGCCCCGCTGTCTGCCACGCCCAAAATCGACAATCAACGTTTGCAGCAATTGGCCAATGACCCCTTCTGGATTTCCCTGGGCCACTACGAAACCGCCAAACTCGGCGGCTGGCGCAGCTATGTCAGCGACAAGAAGTTCTTCCTCGCCACCGACGGCAATGAACATCCTGACCGCGAGCTGGCGGCGACCGTACAAGCGCTGTACGCCCCGGCCAGTGCTGGCGAAAAACATGCGCAATGCGTCTACCCGGCCCGCGCCCGCTGGCTCAAAGCACAGCTCAACCTGACCGATCTGCCGGAGCTTCCCTGCACTGAATTCAAGCAATGGTTCAAGGATGTTTCGCCCCACAGTGCGGTGATGATTTTCCCGGCAGCGTATCTGAACAGTCCGTCATCGATGTTCGGCCACACATTGCTGCGCATCGACCAGGCCAATGTACAGAGCGATCAAACCGCCCTGCTCAGTTATGCAATCAACTTCGGCGCATACATCGAAGGCTCGGACAACAGCATCTTGTATGCCTGGAAAGGCTTGATGGGCGGCTATCCTGGTCTGTTTGCCCTGGTGCCTTATCAGGAAAAACTCTCGGAGTACCGCAGTCTCGAGAACCGCGATCTGTGGGAGTACCGCCTTAATCTGACCCAGGCAGAAACCGAACGGATGGTCGAGCACGTCTGGGAGCTCAAGCAGATCCAGTTCGACTATTTTTTCTTCGACGAAAACTGCTCTTATCGTCTGCTGGAATTGCTGCAAGTAGCCCGCCCGAGCCTGCGATTGACCGAACAATTCCCGCTGACCGCGATTCCTACGGACACCGTCAAAGCGGTGAAAGAAGCCGGACTGGTGGAATCCATTCAGTATCGACCGTCTCGCGAACGTGAACTGCTGAGCCGCGCCGAGCCGTTGACCCATGAAGAACAGGAGTGGGTGCTGAAAGTCAGCGCCGACCAGAAGCAACTGCAAGAGCCGGCGTTCATGGCTCAACCCAAGGATCGTCAGGCGTTAATTATCGACGCCGCCTATCGCCTGGAGCGCTATCGCGCCAACGGTCAGGAACGTGACCCGCAGCGGGCGCAGCGCAGCTTCGAACTGCTGCGGGCGATCAACCAGAACCCTGCGCCGGAACTGGACATCCCGCAACCCGGCTTGCCCGAGGACGGCCATGAATCGCGCACCTGGCAGGCCGGTATCGGCACTCGAGGCGACAAGGCGTTTGGCGAGTATGGCTTGCGCATGGCTTATCACGACCTCAACGACAACGCCGAGAGCTTCCCCCTCGGCGCACAGATTGAAATCCTGCAAATGAAACTGCGCCAGTACGAAGCCAATCACTGGCAGTTGCAGCAATTGGACCTGGCGACCATCCGCTCGCTGACCCCGCGCAATGAATTGCTGCAACCACTCTCGTGGCAAGTCACCGGTGGCCTGGAGCGCGTGCCGGGCAAGCATGACGACGAAACCCTGGTCAGCCACGTCAATGGCGGTGGCGGCGGGACCTGGCAACTGGGCGACGACATGCTCGGCTTTGCTCTGGGCACCGTGCGCATTGAACACAACAACGATTTTGCCGGCTTCATCGCGCCAGCGGCGGGCTTCAACAGCGGTTTGCTGTGGAGAAACCCGCTGGGCAACTTCAGCCTGGAAGCCAAGGGCGACTTTTTCACCAACGGCGAAGTGCGCCGTAGCGTGAGTCTGAACCAGCAGTGGGAATTGTCGCGCAACCTGGGTTTGCGCCTAAGTGCCCAGCGAGAATTCAGCCACCTGGCTTCGCCCGAGAACGAAGTGATGCTTGAGGTGAAGTGGTATCACTACTAACCCGTCCCCTGTAGAAACATGGAGCTCGAACAACATGGTCGTTACCTGCAATTCCCTCGAAGACGTTCGCCAAAACATTGATCGACTGGATCGTCAGATAGTTACCCTGCTGGCCGAACGCGGTACTTACGTGTCGCAGGCTGCGCGTTTCAAGAAGGACACTCAGGCAGTAAAAGCCCCGGCGCGGGTCGAGCAGGTCATAGCCAAAGTTCGCGCATTGGCTGAGAACGCAGGCGCGAACCCGGAGGTAACGGAGCAGGTTTATCGCGCCATGATCGCCGCATTCATCGAACAGGAATTGTCTGAACACGCACGCCTGGCCGCAACGCCAACAGATTAGTCACAGCCCTTTCACAACCGCCTCACGAATCCACTCCTAAACTGCTCATACTGGCCGTTGACGGTCCGGGAGTCTGAAATGTGGCGTTGCGTGGGCGTGGTGGGTTTGCTGATGTTGATTGCGGGTTGCCAGACAACCCACGAAGATCTGATCGCCAAGGGTTATCCACCGGCCTTCGCCGATGGCTTCGATGACGGTTGCAGCAGTGGCCGCCAGGCTGCCGGAGCGATGACCGGTGAATTTCGCAAAAACGTCCCGCGTTACCTCAAGGACAAGCAGTACGCCGAGGGCTGGAGCGATGGCTTCCGCCAGTGCCAGGCGATGCTGGAAAACCAGGACCGCGAGGACTACCGCAGCCACCATTGGGACGAACGCGAAAAAGCCTGGCAGCAGCAAAAGGATCAGGACGCCGCTCGTGCTTTTCGCTCGCAATAAGTCGCCCACAGACATCCGCCGAAACTAAAAGCCTGCAACCATGGCCCAAACCCTGTAACGGGAGAAAACCATGAGTCGTGCCTTCGTCAATGAAGATAACGCCGCCGCGCAAGCCGATCAGCCCGTCGAACGGCAAGTCAGTGCGCAGCCCAATTACGTCACGCCCGCCGGCCTTGCGCAGCTTCAGGCGAAAGTCGCTGAGGTGCAAAACCTGCTCAATGAACAGAGTGCGAAGGGTGAACTGGCAGACAAACAGCGCCAGGCTGACCTTGAGCGTGACTGGCGGTATTTCAATCAGCGACTGCAAAGCGCTCAGCTGGTTGTACCGGCCTCTTCGACCGACAAGGTGCAGATGGGCGCCTGGGTGAACTTTGCCGATGATCAGGGCAATGAACAGCGTGTGCAGTTGGTGGGCGAGGATCAGGCGGATGCCGCGAGCGGGCTGATCAATTGGGGTTCGCCGCTTGGGCGGGCGTTGCTGGGTGCGCAGGTCGGGGATGAGGTGCTGTGGAAGCGGCCGGTGGGGGATTTGGTGATTGAAGTATTGGGCATCGAAGTTGGTTGACCTTTAGGCCGCCATCGTCGGAACGCCGCCCGGAGCAAGCTCGCTCCCACAGTAGATCTTCAGTGGGCTTCAGATTTGTAGCCAACGCACATCCCTGCGGGAACGAGCTTGCTCGCGATGGCCGCGCCGCGGTCTCACTAAAAAACCCCATAAAAAAACGGAGCCCGAAGGCTCCGTTTTTTCATGCAACCAACCTGAAATCAGGCCAGTTTCTTGTGCCGTACACGGTGCGGCTGAGTCGCGGCTTCGCCCAGGCGTTTGCGGCGATCAGCTTCGTACTCGGTGTAGTTACCTTCGAAGAACACTGCTTGCGAGTCGTCTTCGTACGCCAGGATGTGAGTCGCGACGCGGTCAAGGAACCACCGATCGTGAGAGATCACAATGGCAGCGCCCGGGAAGTCCAGCAGGGCTTCTTCCAGGGAACGCAGGGTTTCAACGTCGAGGTCGTTGGACGGTTCGTCGAGCAGCAGGACGTTGCCACCCTCTTTCAGGGTCAGCGCCAGGTGCAAGCGACCGCGCTCACCACCGGACAGGTCCTTGACGAACTTCTGCTGATCGCCGCCCTTGAAGTTGAAGCGACCGACGTAGGTGCGCGACGGGATCTCGTAGTTGCCGATGCGGATCTGATCCGAACCGTCGGAGATTTGCTGGAACACTGTCTTGCTGCCGTCCAGGTCTTCGCGACTCTGATCGACGCACGCCAGTTGCACGGTTTCGCCGACTTCGATGCTGCCCGAATCCGGTGTTTCCTTGCCCATCAGCATGCGGAACAGGGTCGATTTACCGGCACCGTTACCGCCGATCACGCCAACGATGGCGCCTTTAGGCATGGAGAACGACAGGTTGTCTATCAACACGCGATCGCCATAACCCTTGGAAACGTTCTTGAATTCGATGACCTTGTCGCCCAGGCGTGGACCAGCCGGGATGTAGATCTCGTTGGTTTCGCTGCGCTTCTGGAATTCCTGCGATTGCATTTCTTCGAAGCGTTGCAGACGAGCCTTGGATTTGGACTGGCGGGCCTTGGCGCCTTTGCGCACCCACTCCAGTTCTTCCTTCATGGCTTTTTCGTGAGCCGACTGCTGCTTGGACTCGGCAGCCAGACGATCGGACTTGGCTTCAAGCCAACCCGAATAGTTGCCCTCGTACGGGATACCGGCGCCGCGGTCGAGCTCGAGGATCCAGCCGGCAACGTTGTCCAGGAAGTAACGGTCGTGCGTGATCGCGACCACGGTGCCCGGGAAATCGTGCAGGAAGTGCTCCAGCCAGGCGACGGAATCGGCGTCCAGGTGGTTGGTCGGTTCGTCGAGCAACAGCATGTCCGGTGCGGACAGCAGCAGGCGGCACAAGGCCACACGGCGCTTCTCACCACCGGACAGGAATTCGACCTTGGCATCCCAGGCCGGCAGACGCAGCGCATCGGCAGCGACTTCCAGTTGGCGATCCAGGTTGTGGCCATCGCTGGCTTGCAGAATGGCTTCGAGTTTGGCTTGTTCAGCAGCCAGTTTGTCGAAGTCGGCATCTTCATCAGCGTAGGCCGCGTAGACCTCGTCCAGACGAGCCTGGGCGTTCTTGATCACGCTGACCGCTTCCTCGACCACTTCACGCACGGTCTTGGTCGGGTCCAGGATCGGTTCTTGCGGCAGGTAGCCGATGTTCAGGTCCGGCATCGGACGGGCTTCGCCGTCGAACTCGGTGTCGACGCCCGCCATGATTTTCAACAGGGTGGATTTACCCGAACCGTTAAGGCCGAGTACGCCAATCTTGGCGCCCGGGAAGAACGACAGCGAAATGTTTTTCAGGATTTCCCGCTTCGGCGGAACAACTTTACCCAGCCGATGCATGGTGAATACGTATTGAGCCATGGAGAACCTAGGGTCAGTGAACGATGAATGATTGGGGCGCGGGCGATGCCCGGCCAGGCCGTGCGCGTCGGCCGATTGATGGGTATCAATGCGTGCGCGCTGAAAAAGCCAAATTCTAAGAGCTGGAACGCTCCCGCGTAACCGGCAAAGCTACCTGATTGACGGAAGGCAGTCCAGCCGAGCGGGACTGGCACTTTGCCACAACTCAAGGCATGCTAGCCGCCCTCCGGGCGTCCGGCTTATAGTGCACGTCGCGCCAGTCCAGCCAAACCGCAGGATTACAGTTTGTCTAATGTCTCTCCCCCTTCTTCCGTGAGCGCACTCAATCCTGCGACCGGCTCACCCCTGCGCGGCTCCTTGAAGGGCGCGCTGGCGACGCTCGTCCTGTTGTTGCTCGCTCTGCTGTTCTGGCAGTTGCTGGATCAGCTGCGCGAAACCCAGAAAAACCAGCGTCAGTACACCATCGACTACACCGCCGATCTGGCCTCGCAAGTCAGCCTGAATATGGCGCTCAACGCCCAGATCGCCCTCAACCTGCTACCAATCGTCGAACAACCGAAAAGCGCCGACGAACAGCAGGCGCTGTTGCGCAAACTGCAAAAGTCCTTGCCGGACCTGCGCAGCCTCGCGCTGCTCAGCCCTTCCGGGAAAGTCCTCAATGACAGTGCCGACGACAGCGACGACGCCGAGTATCTGGGCGAACTGGTCCGGCGCAGTCACGCCCAGGCCCATTACTTCAGCAACGCCAATGACGGCTCCGTGGTGCATCTGCTGCTGCATCAAGCCAGCGGCAGCACCCGCGGCTACTGGGCTCTGCGCCTGAGGCCGACATTTTTCTCGTCACTGACCAAACAAAACGAAACCGGTATTCGCCCGCTGTGGGTGGTGGAAAACCGCGTCAATCACCAGATCATCAGCCGCGACGATGGGCAGCCTTCGACCACTCCGGCGGTGCTGACACCGGATGAGCTGGCCAACAGCGTGCTGACCGTGCCCCTGAGCAGCAGCGACTTGCAACTGCGCGGGTTGTTCGACCGGCAACGGGTGATCGAACAGCTGCTGCCGGCCTTCATCGGCAAATGCCTTCTGGGCCTGGCCTTCTCGCTCCTGCCGTTCATCGCCCTGCTGAACACGCGCCGCCGCCAGCGCCAGGTGCACGAAGGCCGTCGACGCTACCAGGATATTTTCGAAGGCACCGGCGTCGCCCTGTGTGTACTCGACGTGTCCGGGCTCAAAAGCCTCTTCGACAAGGCTCAGTTGCACAGCAGCGAACAACTGAAGGCCTGGCTCGATACACCGCAACAACGCCAGCAACTGCTGCAGGAACTGCGCATCACCGAGGTCAACCTGGTCGCCCTGCAACTGCTCAACGTCAACGCTTGCGATCAAGCCTGGAAACTGCTGATCAACGGCAACCCGCAGGACGGCACTGCCATCGGCGATCAAGTGCTCGACGCGGTGCTCAACCAGCAGAAACAGCTTGAACTGGAAATCAAACTGCAGGACGCCAATGGCCGCGACCAGCACTTGTGGCTGGTCCTGCGTCTGCCGGAAGACGTGGACGACTATAAAGCGGTAATCCTGAGCATCACCGACATCACCAGCCGCAAGCTCGTCGAACTGTCGCTGTTGGAGCGTGAAGGTTTCTGGTCCGACGTGGTACGCACCGTGCCGGATCATCTGTACGTGCAAGATGTGATCAGCCTGCGAATGATTTTCAGCAACCACCACCTGGGCCAGACGCTCGGTTACAACCGAACCGAACTGCACCAGATGGGCGAGTATTTCTGGGAAATTCTGCTGCACCCCGAAGATGCCGACTTCTACCACCGCTCGCGCCAAACCCAGCGCCAGGCCGGTTACAGACAATTGATGCAATGCCAGCTGCGCTTCCGCCACAGGGACGGTAAATGGCGGCGCTTCGACATCCGCGAACAGGCGCTGGCGCGGGACAAGCACGATCAGGTCACGCGGATCATCGGCGTGGCCAAGGACATCACCGAACAGATCGAAGCCAGTGAGTCCCTGCGCGACAGCGAGCAGCGTTACCGGATGCTCGCCGAAAGCATCAGTGACGTGATTTTCTCGACCGACAGCAAGATGGCGCTCAACTACGTCAGCCCGTCGGTGCAAGCCGTGCTGGGCTACGACGCCGACTGGATTTTCCAGAACGGCTGGCAATCGACCATCGCCAACCCGCAACAGCTGACCGGCATTTACCACCTGATGGACCGGGTCAGTAAAGCGCTGAACAAACCCGACCAACTGGCGCTGTTGCGCAGCCAGGTGCAGACCCAACTGTTTTTGTTCGACTGTCTGCGGGCCGACGGGCGCAAGATTCCGATCGAATTGCGGCTGGTGCTGGTCTGGGACGAACACGGTGCCTTCGAAGGCGTACTGGGCGTCGGTCGCGATATCAGCCAGCAACGCCGGGCCGAAAAAGACCTGCGCATGGCCGCGACCGTATTTGAGCACTCGACCTCGGCGATCCTGATCACCGACCCGGCCGGCTACATCGTCCAGGCTAACGAAGCCTTCAGCCGTGTCAGCGGTTATGCGGTGGAACAGGTGCTCGACCAGTTGCCGAACATGCTGACCGTCGACGATCAGCAGGAAGCCCATCTGCGTTATGTGCTCAAGCAACTGCATCAGCACAGCACATGGGAAGGCGAAGTCTGGCTCAAACGACGCAATGGCGAGCATTACCCGGCCTGGGTCGGGATCACGGCGGTGCTGGACGACGAAGGCGATCTGGCCAGCTACGTGTGCTTCTTCAGCGACATCAGCGAACGCAAGGCCAGTGAGCAGCGGATTCACCGCCTCGCCTATTACGACGCCCTGACCCACCTACCCAACCGCACACTGTTTCAGGATCGCCTGCACTCGGCGCTGCAATCGGCCGAACGGCAGAAGTCTTGGGTGGTGCTGATGTTCCTCGACCTGGACCGTTTCAAGCCGATCAACGACTCCCTCGGCCACGCCGCCGGCGACCGTATGCTCAAGGAAATGGCCACGCGCCTGCTCGGCTGTGTCGATGATGACGACACCGTGGCGCGCATGGGTGGCGATGAATTCACCTTGCTGCTGCAACCGCGAGCCAACCGTGAAATTGCCTTGAACCGGGCGATTCATGTGGCCGAACAAATTCTCGCCAGCCTGGTGAAACCGTTCGTGCTTGAAGGCCGCGAGTTCTTCGTCACCGCCAGTATCGGCATCGCCCTGAGCCCTCAGGACGGTAACGAACTCAGCCAGCTGATGAAAAACGCCGACACCGCGATGTATCACGCCAAAGAGCGTGGCAAGAACAACTTCCAGTTCTATCAGGCCGACATGAACGCCAGCGCGCTGGAGCGTCTGGAGCTGGAAAGCGACTTGCGTCATGCCTTGGAGCAAGACGAATTTGTGCTGTATTACCAACCGCAGTTCAGCGGCGATGGCAAGCGCCTGACCGGCGCCGAAGCCTTGCTGCGCTGGCGCCATCCGCGACGTGGACTGGTGCCGCCGGGAGACTTCATTCCGGTGCTCGAAGAGCTCGGCCTGGTGGTGGATGTCGGCGACTGGGTGATCAGTGAGGCTTGCCGTCAGCTCAAGACCTGGCATCAGGCCAAGGTCCGGGTGCCCAAGGTGTCAGTGAACATTTCGGCCCGGCAATTCTCCGACGGCCAACTCGGGACGCGAATCGCCAATATCCTCAAGGAAACCGGCTTGCCGCCGGCGTGCCTGGAGCTGGAACTGACCGAAAGTATCCTGATGCGCGAAGTCAGCGAAGCGATGCAGATTCTCGCCGGGCTGAAAAATCTCGGCCTGAGCATTGCGGTCGACGACTTCGGCACCGGTTACTCATCGCTCAACTACCTCAAGCAATTCCCGATCGACGTGCTGAAAATCGACCGCACCTTCGTCGACGGCCTGCCGTCGGGCGAGCAGGATGCGCAGATTGCCCGCGCGATCATCGCCATGGCCCACAGCCTCAATCTGGCGGTGATCGCCGAGGGCGTGGAAACCCAAGAGCAACTCGACTTCCTGCGTGAGCATGGTTGCGACGAGGTTCAGGGGTATCTGTTCGGCCGTCCGATGCCGGCGAACCGGTTTGAGGCGCAGTTCAGCAATGATGCGCTCTTCATGTTCGACTGAAATCTTCAGCGCTGCTGATGGCCCTATCGCGAGCAAGCTCGCTCCCACAGGGGAACGCATTCCAAATGTGGGAGCAAGCTTGCTCGCGATGAGGCCGGCATGATCACCGCTGATCCCGTCATGAAGCCCACTTGTCTGCGACATGATGTCCTTTCATATGCCTTCCAAAACCCGATGGGTTAGAATGCCCCCCTTTTCTGCCCCCGATCCTTGAGGACCGCCATGTTCAGCCGTGATTTGACTATTGCCAAGTACGACGCCGATCTCTTTGCCGCCATGGAGCAAGAAGCTCAGCGCCAGGAAGAGCACATTGAGCTGATCGCTTCGGAAAACTACACCAGCCCTGCGGTGATGGAAGCTCAAGGCTCGGTACTGACCAACAAGTACGCCGAAGGTTACCCGGGCAAGCGCTACTACGGTGGTTGCGAGTTTGTCGACGTGGTCGAGCAACTGGCCATCGACCGTGCAAAAGAACTGTTTGGCGCTGATTACGCCAACGTTCAGCCGCACGCCGGTTCGCAAGCCAACAGCGCCGTTTACCTGGCTCTGCTGCAAGCGGGCGACACCATCCTGGGCATGAGCCTGGCGCACGGTGGTCACCTGACCCACGGTGCCAGCGTTTCCTCCTCCGGCAAGCTGTACAACGCCGTTCAGTACGGTATCGACGGCAACGGCCTGATCGACTACGACGAAGTCGAGCGTCTGGCCGTTGAGCACAAGCCGAAAATGATCGTGGCTGGTTTCTCTGCCTACTCGCAGATTCTGGACTTCCCGCGCTTCCGCGAAATCGCCGACAAAGTTGGCGCCTACCTGTTCGTCGACATGGCCCACGTGGCCGGTCTGGTCGCCGCTGGCGTCTACCCGAACCCGGTGCCTTTCGCTGACGTCGTGACCACCACCACGCACAAGACCCTGCGCGGTCCACGTGGCGGCCTGATCCTGGCTCGCGCCAACGCCGACATCGAGAAGAAGCTGAACTCCGCGGTATTCCCGGGCGCCCAGGGTGGCCCGCTGGAGCACGTGATCGCCGCCAAAGCGATCTGCTTCAAGGAAGCACTGCAGCCTGAGTTCAAGACTTACCAGCAACAAGTGGTGAAGAACGCCAAGGCCATGGCCGGCGTGTTCATCGAGCGCGGTTTCGACGTGGTCTCGGGCGGTACTGAAAACCACCTGTTCCTGCTGTCGCTGATCAAGCAGGAAATCTCCGGTAAAGACGCCGACGCCGCTCTGGGCAAAGCGTTCATCACCGTGAACAAGAACTCCGTGCCAAACGATCCACGCTCCCCGTTCGTCACCTCCGGTCTGCGCTTCGGTACTCCGGCGGTGACCACTCGTGGCTTCAAGGAAGCAGAGTGCAAAGAGCTGGCCGGCTGGATCTGCGACATCCTGGCGGACCTGAACAACGAAGCGGTGATCGACGCCGTTCGTGAGAAGGTCAAGGCCATCTGCAAGAAGCTGCCGGTATACGGCGCCTAATCAGCCCGCAAAACCGCAGCAATGAAAAACCGGCCAGTGATGGCCGGTTTTTTTTCGTCCGCGATTTTTTTAAACAACGGAAAGGCTCAAGGTCGGGGTATTGCGCCCAACTGGTAAGACCGGTCATGCCAATCACTCAAAATTTGCTTGCGATCACCCAAAAACAGCGCCTAGACTGCGCCTGCACTGGACATACCGGTAAGACCACAATAATTAAGTCCTGAATCTGATGCGCTTAAGCGTCGGCAGCTAGGACACCGACCAGGATTCCTCCCATGCTCAGATGGTGCTCGCGTTCAATCTTCCTCCAAGTGGTTCTCGGACTGGTGCTCGGCATCGTCTGTGGGCTGACCCTTCCTGAATACTCCGCCCAGCTCAAACCGCTCGGCGATGGCTTCATCAAACTGATCAAGATGCTCATCGGTCTGATCGTGTTCTGCGTAGTTGTCAGCGGCATCAGCGGTGCCGGCGACCTGAAGAAGGTCGGACGCATCGGCCTGAAGTCGGTGATCTATTTCGAAGTGCTGACCACCATCGCGTTGGTGATCGGCCTGGTGTTCGCCTTCAGCACCGGCATCGGCAGCGACGCGAACATTCATCTGGAACAGCTCTCCGCTGCCGACATGGGCGACATCGCCCAGCGCGGTCAGCACATGCACACCACCACGCAGTTCCTGATGGACCTGATCCCGACCTCGGTGATCGGCGCCTTCGCGGACAACAACATTCTGCAAGTGCTGCTGTTTTCGGTGCTGTTCGGAAGCGCCCTGAATCTGGTGGGCGAAGCGGCCTCCGGGATTTCCCGGTTGATCAACGAACTCAGCCACGTGATCTTCCGCATCATGGGCATGATCGTGCGCCTGGCGCCGATTGGTGTGTTCGGCGCGATTGCCTTCACCACCAGCAAATATGGCCTGGACTCGTTGCAACACCTGGGCAGCCTGGTCGGCCTTTTCTACCTGACCTGCGCAGCGTTTGTGTCGCTGATTCTCGGCCTGGTGATGCGTCTGTCCGGCCTGCGGATGTGGCCATTGCTCAAGTACCTGCGCGAAGAACTGCTGATCGTCATGGGCACCGCTTCTTCTGACGCCGTGCTGCCACAAATCATGCGCAAGCTTGAGCATCTGGGCATCGGCAGTTCGACGGTCGGGCTGGTCATTCCTACCGGTTACTCGTTCAACCTGGACGGTTTCTCGATCTACCTGACCCTCGCCATCGTGTTCATCGCCAATGCGACCGGCACGCCGCTGGCCATGACCGACCTGCTGACCATTCTGCTGGTGTCGTTGATCACCTCCAAAGGTGCCCACGGGATTCCCGGCTCGGCACTGGTGATTCTCGCGGCGACACTGACGGCGATCCCGGCGATTCCAGTGGTCGGTCTGGTGCTGGTGTTGGCAGTGGACTGGTTCATGGGCATCGGCCGGGCGCTGACCAACCTGATCGGCAACTGCGTCGCCACCGTGGCCATCGCGCGCTGGGAAAAGGACATCGATATCCAACGTGCGAACAAAGTTCTTTCCGGCCAGGTGGGTTATACCTTCCAGCCGAGAAAGCCTGTCGGCCCGGCGCATCAGCAGGAATTCTGAATAATCGCCGTGCCTGCCCCACGGGCAGGCACGGTCATCAAACGTTTTGGATGCTCATGGAGCGAACAGTGATCACCACATCAACCGTCGTCAATTCAGTCGTAGAAAAACTCCGGGCCGCTTTGGCCCGTGGTCAGTGGCGCTCCGGCGAGATGCTGCCGGGGCAGCGTGAGCTGGCCGAACAACTGGGCATCAGCCGCCCGAGCCTGCGTGAAGCCGTCATCGTGCTGGAAACTCTCGGCCTGGTGCGCTCCATGCCGGGGAAAGGCGTGGTGGTGCTGGAGGCCAATCTCAGCGACAGCCAAAGCCATGACAGCGCAGTCGCCGGTGCGAGCCTGGAAGACGTGCTGCAACTGCGCTACACGCTTGAACCGTTCATTGTCGGCCTGGTGGCGCAGTCGATCAGCAGCAAGGAAGTCGGGCAACTGCGCCTGACCCTGATGGACATGCGCGAAGCGCTGGAAGCCAACGACAGCGAAGCCGGCGTGAACGCCTACATCGCGTTCCACGAAGAGCTGTTCACGCTGACCTCGAACCCGATTTTCCAGAGTGTGGTGCAACAGACCAGCAACGCCCTCAAGCAAAGCGCCGACGTGCTGCGCAACTCCCCGGAGCATTTGGCTGAGCGCCTTGAGGAGAACGAAGCGGTGGTGCGGGCGATCCGCAGCAAAAACAGCGCCCAGGCCAGCGCCGAAATGCGTCGGCACATCCTTCGGGAAGGTCAGCGGATGGGCATCGAATTGAATATTCCGGACGACAACCTCGTCAGTTGAGTCCGCTTCGAACTGGAGACAGGCCATGAACAGCTTCGCCTCACCGCAAACACTCACTGCCCTGCCCTTCCCCCGAACGAACACCGGGAAGCCATCGGCAGATGATCTCTACTCACGGGTATTCGATGCCATTCTCGAACAGCGCATCGCCCCCGGCAGTCGCTTCACCGAAGAAAGCCTGGGGGACATATTCGGGGTGAGCCGCAGCAGCATCCGCCAGGTACTGACGCAGCTGTCACATCAGCAGATCATCATCCTTCGCACCCACCATCGTCCCCGGGTCGCCGCGCCAGATGTCGAGCAGACTCGGCAGACGCTTCACGCCCGGCGACTGACCGAACTCACACTGGTGCGACTGGCCTGTCAGCAGCCTCGCCCGCGAGACCTGAATCGTCTGCGCGACTTGATTGATAGTGAGCGTCGGTGTCTGGAGCGCGATCAGCATGGCCCGGCGATTCGGTTGTCCGGGGAGTTTCATTTGCAGTTGGCCGAAATGGCGGGGAATGCACCTTTGGCGCATTTTCTTGGCAGCCTGGTGCCGCTTACTTCATTGGCGATTGCGCAGTTTGATGCGAAGGCAGAGGGCTATTGCGCATGGCAGACGCATGAGGGGATTCTGGATGCGGTTGAGCGTGGGGATGCTCGGAAGGCCGAGACACTAATGAACCAGCATCTGAATCATCTAGAGGCGACATTGCTGAACGCTGGATCGAGATCCAGCCAAGATCGTGCTGCCGGTTAGATCGCTATCGCGAGCAAGCTCGCTCCCACAGGGGAATGCATTCCAAATGTGGGAGCGAGCTTGCTCGCGATGGGCTCATAGCAGACGCCGACAATGCTTCAGGTTGCTGCCACCCGCGCAAACCCCTCGCGAATCTTCTCTTCCGGCAAATCATCGGCAATGAATACGATCACGCTTTCGCGCGTTTCATCCTCTGCCCATTCGGTATCCCAATCGAAACCGTACAACTTCAACACGCCCTGAAACACCATGCGCCGCGGCTCGCCAAGGATGTTCAACACGCCTTTGTAGCGCAGCAATTGCTTGCCATGGTCCTCCAGCAGTTCGTTCATGAACTCGCTGAGCTTGTCGATATCCAGCGGCTTGTCGGTGCGCAGCACCAGGCTGGAAATGCGGTCGATGGACGGCGCTTTGCTCACCGGGCGCAGGCTGACGCCACCACCCAGGTCGGCATTGAGATTGAAACCGCGCACGTCGAGCAATTCGGCCAGATCGATCTTGCCGTGCTCGACCACGCGGATCGGTGCGCGACGGTTGATGCGGGTCAGACGCTCGCTCAGCGCGGTAAAGGTCGCCTCGTCCACCAGATCGCGCTTGCTCACCAGTAAGCGGTCGGCGAAACCGATCTGCGCCTGGGCGATGGTTTGAGTCAGGTGAGTGTCAGCGTGCGCCGCATCGACCAGGGTAATGATGCCGTCGAGGATGTAGCGCTCGCGCAGCTCTTCATCGATGAAAAAGGTTTGGGCCACGGGTGCAGGGTCAGCCAGGCCGGTGCATTCGATCACCAGACGGTCGAAGGCGATTTCGCCACTGTCCAGGCGTTCTAGCAGCAGGTACAAAGCCTTGGTCAGGTCGGTGTGGATGGTGCAGCAGACGCAGCCGTTGGACAGCGTCATCACTTGCACTGGCTCGTCGCCCAACAGTTGGGTGTCGATACCGGCGTCACTGAATTCGTTCTCGATCACGGCGATTTTCAGGCCGTGTTCGGCTTTGAGCAGGTGGCGCAACAGCGTGGTTTTTCCCGCGCCGAGAAAGCCACTGAGGATTGTTACCGGGATGGGAGAGGACAAACTGAATCTCCTGACTCACTGAATAAAAGTATCAACACAAAACAAATGTGGGAGCGAGCTTGCTCGCGATGGCGGCTTAACATTCAACATCACTGTTGATTGACAGTCCGCCATCGCGAGCAAGCTCGCTCCCACAGGTATCGCTGTTAATCCAACAACTGGATCAACAGCACTTCGGCCCACCCTTGCCACCGTAACGAGCCTCTTGGCGTTCCCGGAAGAACATTTCGTAGGTCATCACCGGTTTGTCCGGGTGCTTGGTTTGCATGTGCTCGACGTAATTGTCGTAGTCGGGCATCCCGACCATCAGGCGCGCGGCCTGACCGAGGTACTTACCGAGGCGACTCAGGTCATTGAACATGGTGCAATCCTCGATTACGCATCCGGCAGAGCCTGGAATGGTGCTTCTTTATCCGTACGTTCCTTGCTGCCCCAGGCGGAAATACCGACCTTGAGCGCGTAGAACAGGATACTGAATACCACGAACAGGAACAGCGCCGTCAGCGTTGCGTTGGTGTAGGCGTTGAAGATCACGTGCTGCATCTGCGTAATATCCTTGGCCGGCGCGAGGATCTGACCGTTGGCCAGGGCATCGCTGTATTTTTTCGCCAGCGACAGGAAGCCGATCGCCGGGTTGGCGTCGAACAGCTTGATGAAGCCGGCGGTGGTGGTGCAGATCAGCAACCACACCGCTGGCAGCATGGTGACCCAGACGTAGCGTTGGCGTTTCATTTTGATCAGCACAACGGTGCCGAGCATCAGCGCGATACCGGCCAGCATCTGGTTGGAGATACCGAACAGCGGCCACAAGGTGTTGATGCCGCCCAGTGGATCGATCACGCCCTGGTACAACAACCAGCCCCACATCGCCACGCAACCAGCGGTTGCGATCAGGTTGGCGGTCCAGGATTCGGTGCGTTTCAGCGCTGGCACGAAGGAGCCGAGCAAATCCTGCAACATGAAACGTCCGGCACGGGTACCGGCGTCGACGGCGGTCAGGATAAACAACGCTTCGAACAGGATCGCGAAGTGGTACCAGAACGCCATGGTGTTTTCACCCGGCAGGACACTGTGCAGGATCTGCGCGATACCGACCGCCAGGGTCGGCGCACCGCCGGCGCGGGCCAGCACGGTGGTTTCACCAATGTCCTTGGCCACCGCTAGCAGCGCTTCCGGGGTAATCGCGAAACCCCAGCTGCTGACGGTTTGTGCCACGGCCACCACGTCACCGCCGACGACTGCCGCCGGGCTGTTCATGGCGAAATACACGCCTGGCTCGATCACTGACGCGGCCACCATGGCCATGATGGCGACGAAGGATTCCATCAGCATGGCGCCGTAACCGATATAACGGGCGTTGACTTCGTTATCCAGCAGTTTCGGCGTGGTGCCGGAAGCAATCAGCGCGTGGAAACCGGAAACTGCGCCACAGGCGATGGTGATGAACAGGAACGGGAACAGACCGCCCTTCCATACCGGCCCGGTACCGTCGACGAACTGGGTGAGCGCCGGCATTTTCAGCTCGGGCATGGTGACCAGGATGCCGATCGCCAGGGCCATGATGGTGCCGATTTTGAGGAAGGTCGATAGGTAGTCCCGCGGCGCCAGGATCAGCCAAACCGGTAACGAGGCGGCCACGAAACCGTAACCAACCAGCATCCAGGTAATCTGCACGCCAGTGAAGCTGAATGCCTTGGCCCACACCGGATCGGCGGCAATCTGCCCGCCCAGCCAGATCGAACCAAGCAGCAACAGCACGCCGACCACGGAGATTTCACCGATGCGGCCCGGACGGATGTAGCGCATGTAAATGCCCATGAACATCGCGATCGGGATGGTCGCCATCACCGTGAAAATGCCCCACGGGCTTTCGGCCAGGGCCTTGACCACGATCAGAGCCAGCACCGCGAGGATGATGATCATGATCAGGAAGCAGCCAAACAGCGCGATGGTCCCGGGGATGCGGCCCATTTCTTCACGGACCATGTCGCCCAGGGAACGACCGTTGCGGCGGGTGGACATGAACAGGACCATGAAGTCCTGAACGGCACCCGCCAGCACCACGCCGGCAATCAGCCACAACGTACCGGGCAGGTAACCCATCTGCGCCGCCAGGACCGGACCGACCAGCGGCCCTGCGCCAGCGATGGCGGCGAAGTGGTGACCGAAGAGGATGTGTTTGTTGGTCGGCACGTAGTCCAGACCGTCATTGTTGAGCACGGCGGGGGTGGCCCGTCGCGGGTCGAGTTGCATCACGTTGTTAGCGATGAACAGACTGTAGTAACGATACGCAACCAGATAGATGGCCACGGCGGCGACCACAATCCACAAGGCGTTGATCGCCTCGCCTCGGCGCAATGCCACGACACCGAGGGCGCACGCCCCTACGATTGCCAGCACCAGCCAGGGTAGGTGGCGTAGCAGGCTATTATTATTTTTCATTTTATGATTCCAGCCATGGTGGACAAGAAAGACAATCATCCCGAGTTTAGTCCTAACGGCCGCAAAGGCCATCCCCCGACATAGGTTGAGCCATCACTTTGCTGGCAGCCTTTGACAATGCGGGTCTATAGTCAGCGAACATTTACGAGGATTGCGCCATGAGCGAACACCCTGCCAATCGCCGCCGCTTCAAACGTATTGCGTTCGATGCCAGAACCGAGCTGAGTCAGGGGGAATTCATCTGGCCGGTGAAGTTGATCGACCTGTCCCTTAAGGGACTGTTGATCGAAAAACCCGAACCGTGGCTGGGGAATCGGGAATGGCATTTCCTGGTCGATATTCATCTCAACGAGGACGTCGCCATCAAGATGGATGTGCAACTGACCCACGATGATCATGGTCAGCTCGGGTTCGTCTGCAAACACATCAGCCTGGAATCCATCGAACGCTTGCGGCGATTGGTTGAACTCAACCTGGGCGACTCCCAGGAGCTGGAGCGGGAGTTGGGTGCACTCATCGAGGTTTGAAGGCCAATCCCCATTCCAATGCGGGAGCAAGCTCCCACAGGGTTTGTTTCCTGTTTAACGGTTACTCGAACAACGCGTCCAGCGCCTGCTCCAGACGCGTTACGGCAATAATCTGCAACCCCGGCGGCGCTTCTTTAGGCGCATTACCCTTAGGCACGATGGCGCGTTTGAAGCCGTGCTTGGCGGCTTCTTTCAAGCGTTCCTGGCCGCTCGGCACCGGGCGTACTTCGCCGGAAAGCCCGACCTCGCCGAACACCAACAGATCATGGGGCAGTGGCCGGTTGCGCAAACTGGACATGACCGCCGCCATCAGCGCCAGATCGGAGGCCGTTTCCAGCACTTTCACCCCGCCTACCACGTTGAGAAACACATCCTGATCGTGAGTCGGAATGCCGCCGTGACGGTGCAGCACCGCCAACAACATCGCCAGTCGATTCTGGTCCAGCCCCAGCGTTACCCGACGTGGGTTGGCCAGGTGACTGTCGTCCACCAGCGCCTGGACTTCCACCAGCATCGGCCGCGTCCCTTCCCACGTCGCCATGACCACACTGCCCGGCACTTCTTCCTGCGCACGGGTGAGAAAAATCGCCGAAGGGTTGGAGACTTCTTTCAAACCCTTGTCGGTCATACCGAATACGCCCAGTTCGTTGACGGCGCCGAAACGGTTCTTCACCGCCCGCAGCAAACGCAAACGCCCATCGGATTCGCCTTCGAAATACAGAACCGTGTCGACCATGTGCTCCAGCACTCGCGGTCCGGCCAATGCACCTTCTTTCGTCACGTGACCGACCAGGAAAATCG
The DNA here is from genome assembly GCF_029963765.1 of Pseudomonas sp. UYIF39. Lineage (GTDB taxonomy): Bacteria > Pseudomonadota > Gammaproteobacteria > Pseudomonadales > Pseudomonadaceae > Aquipseudomonas. Next base: position 221,524 of record NZ_JALBYU010000005.1, on the reverse strand, counting down.
CTGTGCCGCTCTGCTTGGCATAGCGCACCAGCAACGCCGCGCTTTCCCTGACCTGGGACACGCCACCCGGTGCCGATTGCAGTTGCTCGGTGAAGATCGTCTGAATCGAGTCGATCACCATCACCTTGGGTTTTTCCTGCCGGGCGGTGGCGATGATGGTCTCGATGCAGGTTTCGGTCATCACCCGCAGTTGATCCTGAGGCAAGCCGAGACGGCGGGCGCGCATGGCCACTTGCTGCTGGGATTCTTCGCCGGTGACGTACAGCGCCGGCATGACTTTGGCGAGGTTGCATAAGGTTTGCAGCAGAATGGTCGATTTGCCGATGCCCGGATCACCGCCAATCAGCACCACCGAACCATCGACCAGACCACCGCCCAACACCCGATCGAGCTCGCTGGATGCTGTGGAAAAACGCGGAATCTCTTCGACGCTGACTTCGGCCAGGGTCTTGATCTGTGCCTGTTGACCGGTCCAGCCGGTGCGACCGCTGGGGGCTGCGGCACCACCGCTCTCCACCATGGTTTCGGTCAGGGTGTTCCAGGCCCCGCACTCGCCGCACTGGCCAGCCCACTTGGGGAAGGTTGAGCCGCACTCGGTGCAGCCATACATGCGCTTGGCCTTGGCCATCTGAACTCCCGACAAAAACCGCGATGATAGCTCAGCTGGTGCGAATCAGGGCGACTGAAGTTACCCAACGGATCTTCGGTAGCAACTTGTTCAGCCCTTGGAATACATTCACGGCATTACTAACGATGAAACCTGTACAACGTCTCCAAACATATCCAACCCGGCATTAGTCTCGCCCCATGAAACAAAAATAAAACCTGTACAAATCCTTTTCATTTATAACTTGAACGTACAATCCAACTGTCAAGCCAACGTTACAACACGAACAACCAAGCCAATGGCAATATAATAGCATTCTCAACATCGAACACAGGGAGTTTGTTTGAGGTGCGAGTCCATACACCTTGCAAACCATCCACATAAAACTTCATGTACCGAGCATTGCCCTTATATCAACCCAGTGATGCTAAAGCCCCTACTTTCTATGTTACATCCTGCACCTTCCTCCACTCGGCAGAGACGAACAATCGATGGGTAAATGTTCTGCGGGCGCGCTGGAGGCCCTACGTTAAAGCGGCTACCCCGAACAAGAGCAGTGGCATTTTCAAACTTTTTACCGCAGAGAAGGTCGGTAGCAGGCAAGTTCTGTAAGCAAGTGTTTCGAGCGGGATGCATCATGCTGATTTACACTGCGTTCACCAACCTCATCTGTAACAAGGAAATAACCTATGGGCGTGATAAGTGAGTTCAAGGCCTTCGCGGTCAAAGGTAACGTGGTCGACATGGCCGTCGGTATCATCATCGGTGCCGCCTTCGGCAAGATCGTTTCATCGTTTGTCGGCGACGTGGTGATGCCACCTATAGGCCTGCTGATCGGGGGGGTGGACTTCAGTGACCTGGCCGTCACGCTCAAAGCAGCCAACGGCGATATTCCGGCGGTAGTGCTGGCGTACGGCAAATTCATCCAGAGCCTGATTGACTTCATCATCGTCGCCTTCGCGATCTTCATGGGCGTCAAAGCCATCAACCGCCTGAAACGCGAAGAGGCCGTTGCGCCAACGCTGCCGCCGGTTCCGACCAAGGAAGAAGAATTGCTGGAAGAGATCCGCGATCTACTCAAGGCTCAGAACAACCGGCCCTCAACAGGTCAGTAAAACAAGCAACGGCGCCCTTGAGGCGCCGTTTTTTTTACCAGTAGTTTTCCACCGCCACTTGCCCGGGTCGGCGACTGAGGCTCAAGTGCATGTGGCGCTGTTTGAGCAATTTGCGCGTGTCATCGATCATCTGCGGATTGCCGCAGAGCATGACCCTTGAGTACTCGGCCGTCAGCGCCAGGCCTGCCGCCCGCTCCAGCTCGCCATTTTCGATCAGCGCAGTGATCCGCCCGCTTAGAGCGCCAGCATGTTGCTCGCGGGTGACGGTGGTGATGAACTGCAGCTTGTGCGCAAACTCCGCTAAATAGTCGCGCTGGGCCAACCCGCTGACGAGGTCCTGATAAGCCAGTTCCCGGGCTTCGCGCACACTGTAGACCAGGATGATTCGTTCGAATTTCTCCCAGACCTCGAAGTCCTGCAGGATCGACAGAAACGGCGCCAGGCCGGTGCCTGTGGATAACAACCAGAGATCACGTCCGTCGACAAAGCGATCCAGCGTCAGGTAACCAAAGGCCTGACGCTCGACCAGCAGAGTATCGCCGACTCCCAGCCGACTCAACTCACTGGTGAACTCCCCCCCGGGCACCACAATGGAAAAGAATTCGAGGAACTCGTCATGGGGCGACGACACCATGGAATAAGCCCGCCATACGGTGCTGCCGTCAGCCTTGGTTACGCCCAGCCGGGCGAATTGCCCTGCACGAAAACGAAAACCCGGATCCCGGGTGGTCCGCAGGGTGAACAGACTGGGGGTCAGCGACTGGACGTCGAGCAAGGTCTGGCGAGTGAATTTTTCTGCACTGGCGGTCATGGGGTGCTCCATTCAACAGATAGCCACAGTGTCCCGCAAAGCGGAGTGATTAAACACCGGTGATTTGTAGTGGCTTTAGCCAGGACCTCATTCGTATTAACTTCATAGCACGACTTAATGTTAACCACTCGGCTAACACACAAATTCAAGCCTGATTATAGTAAGCCCGACATTTCATTATCTATGCCGGCACTCCCAAACGTTAGAACCAGATACTTGTTTAAAAACCTTAAACAAAGCCAAAAATTCTCAACACATACACAGGAAATATCCTACACTCGGTTCGTGCCGGATCTTGGATCCAAAAACGGCAGCCCCATGTAACGTCAAATCTGGAGAGACACAATGGAGAGGTGGAAGGAATCACAACTCAACCAATTATCGCGGGCAACGGAGATTGATAATGCCTACCGGATTTCACTGGGTTTCGCGAAAAATATAGGTTTTAAATTTTTCGCCTTTTCAACAACATACTCAACAAAAACTGACCACTTCAATACAGTACAGCTCAACAACTACCCTACGGACTGGAACATTGAATATGAACAAAAAAATTTCAGCGCAATAGACCCAATAGTGGCTCACTGCAATCACTCCAGGTTGCCTGTCCTTTGGAGCGAAGAACTTTTTTCCAAGACCCGTGGTTGTGGGACGCGCTTGAGAAACAAGGATTGCAGCACGGCTGGTCGCAATCGGTCCATGATGAGGACAGTGGTGTTTGCAGCATTCTGAGCCTGGCCAGAAGCCATTGCCCAATCACTGCGTTTGAGCTGTATGAAAATCTCGGCTTTTCGGTGTTCATCGGGCGCCATCTGCATGCATTGATCGCACAGACGCTGCCGAGGAAATCGGCGAAGCCACCCGTGCCGCATTTGTCCCCCCGCGAGATCGATGTATTGAAACTGGCGGCTGATGGCAAGACTGCGTATGAGAGTGCCAGAATCCTTAATCTCAGCGCACGCACGGTCAATTTCCATGTGCAAAGCGCGATTCTGAAGCTCGGGGTCAATAACAAGATTTCGGCAGTCATCGCCGCAACCAAGGACGGTATTCTCAACTGCAGCGCGATACGCTGACCCAAAAAACCAGCAAGTAATCCAAAAGAAAAAAACGTACCATTTGCGGGCCCTCCTGAGTGATGACGTGTGAACCTTCACGACGCAGTACACTCGGACGGTCTCGCCCGCTACAACGCCCCAGGGCCGCGGGACACCTGTTGATGACCCCGTTGATTACCCAGAGCCCCGCCTCATGCCCTTGCTCGAAACACCCTTCGCCCGACTCGACCTGATCCGCCAGCCCGAACAGCAGAACGAACCGCTGCAGGCATTTGATGCCGCAGACGAATACCTGCTCACCCATCTGGCTGACCAACAGCCCTCGGCCGACACTCGGGTTTTGGTGCTCAACGACAGCTTTGGCGCATTGGCCGCCAGCCTTGTGGGCAAGGTTCAAGTGACCAGCAGCGGTGACTCGTTCCTGGCCTTTCAGGGACTGGAAAAAAATCTGATCCGTAACGGCCAGGCGTTTGATGCGGTGCCGAGCGTACCTGCCAGCGAAGCCTTTTCAGGTCCTTTTGACCGGGTACTGATCCGGGTCCCGAAAACCCTCGCCTTGCTGGAAGAACAATTGATTCGCTTGCAGGGTCAACTGGCGCCGGGAGCCCAGGTGATTGCTGCTGCGATGATCAAGCATTTGCCCCGAGCCGCGGGCGATCTGCTGGAACGCTACATCGGCCCGGTACAAGCCTCGCTGGCGGTGAAGAAGGCTCGGCTATTGATCGCGACCGCTGAGGTCAAAGCACCCGTCGCGTCCCCCTACCCGACCCGTTATCGACTCGACGCCCCTGAAATCGAACTGCTGAATCACGCCAATGTGTTTTGCCGCGAAGGGCTGGATATCGGCACGCGAGCGTTTTTGCCGCACCTGCCAAAGAACCTTGGCTCAGCGCGGGTTGCCGACCTTGGTTGTGGCAATGGGGTTTTGGCCATCGCCAGTGCCCTGCAAAACCCCGAGGCCCACTACACGCTCGTGGACGAGTCGTTCATGGCCGTGCAATCGGCCGCCGAAAACTGGCGCGCGGCGCTGGGTGACCGGGACGTGGTGGTACGTGCTGGCGATGGTTTGGCCGGTCAGGAACCTCAGTCTCTGGATGTCGTGCTGTGCAACCCACCGTTTCACCAACAACAAGTCGTCGGCGACTTCCTGGCCTGGCGCATGTTCCAGCAGGCCCGAGAGGCGCTGGTGGTAGGCGGCGCGTTGTACATCGTCGGCAACCGTCATCTGGGGTATCACAGCAAGCTCGCGCGGTTGTTCCGCGGTGTCGAGCAAGTGGCGTCCACACCCAAGTTCGTGATCCTTAAAGCCCGCAAATAACGGGCAAAAAATCAGTGGGTCGTCAGGCCTGCGGCATTCATGAACATGCGCATCAGGCTGGCCACGATGAACAGCGCCAGAACGCTGCCGGTCCAGATCATCGCCAGCCAGCCGAGGCGCTGCCAGAGCGGCTTTTTCTCTGCTGCTTCGATTTCCTGCAAGGAATGTTTACCCGCCATCATCGTAATCTCCTCTGAAGAAAGGGCGCAGGTATCAGCCCTGCGCCACTGTCGCGGGCTCTAGTGGTAACCATCTTCGTGGGTGACCTTGCCGCGGAACACGTAGTAGCTCCAGAAGGTGTAACCCAGGATGAACGGGATGATGAACAACGTGCCCACCAGCATGAAGCCCTGACTTTGCGGCGGTGCGGCGGCGTCCCAGATCGAGATCGACGGCGGCACGATGTTCGGCCACAGGCTGATACCCAAACCGCTGTAGCCGAGGAAGATCAGCACCAGCGTCAGCAGGAATGGCGTGTAGTTCGCATTGCGAGCCACCGCGCGGATCAGACCGTACATGGTCACCAGCACCAGAATCGGCACCGGCAGGAACCAGAACAGGTTTGGCAGGGTGAACCAGCGAGCGGCAATCTCGGCGTGGGCCAGCGGGGTCCAGATGCTGACGATACCGATCACTGCCAGTACAACGAAAGCCAGTGGCCGAGCCAGGTCATGCATCTGCTCCTGCAACTTGCCTTCGGTCTTCATGATCAGCCAGGTGCAACCGAGCAGCGCATAAGCCACCACCAGCGCCACGCCGCAGAACAGGGTGAACGGCGTCAACCAGTCCAGTGAGCCACCGGCAAATTGGCGATTGACCACCGGCAACCCATCAATGAACGCACCCAACGCAACGCCCTGGAAAAAGGTGGCGGCGACCGAGCCACCGATGAACGCCTTGTCCCAGAGATGGCGCTTGTCGTCCTTGGCTTTGAAGCGGAACTCGAAGGCCACGCCGCGGAAAATCAGCCCAATCAGCATGAAAATCAGCGGCAGGTACAGCGCCGAGAGCACCACCGAATAAGCCAACGGGAAAGCACCGAACAACGCCGCGCCGCCCAGTACCAGCCAGGTTTCGTTACCGTCCCAGACCGGCGCGACGGTATTCATCATGACGTCACGGTCGGTCTTGCCCGGAATGAACGGGAAGAGAATCCCGATCCCCAAATCGAAACCGTCCATGACCACGTACATCATGATGCCGAAGATGATGATCACGGCCCAGATCAGCGGAAGATCAATACCCATGAGTCAAATCTCCTTGGTCAGGCTGGGGCGGTGGTCGCTGTCACCGTTGTCATCGGCGGCGGACAGCGGACGGGCCGGCGTGCGTTTCTGGCCGGGACCACCGTCGTTGGTTTCCTTGCCTTCGTCGATCTTCGGACCTTTGCGCACCAGGCGCATCATGTAGCCCAGGCCTGCGCCGAACAGCGCGAAATAGACCACGACGAACATGATCAGCGTGATGCTCATCTGCATGAAGCTGTGATTGGAGGAGGCATCCGCCGTGCGCATCAGGCCGTAGACCACCCACGGCTGACGGCCGATTTCAGTGGTGAACCAACCGGCGAGGATCGCGATCAGGCCGGACGGCCCCATCCACAATGCCAGGTACAGGAACGGCCGTGAGGTATAGAGCTTGTCGCGCTTACGCAGCCACAGGCTCCACAAACCGGTGAAGATCATCAGGAAGCCGAGCCCGACCATGATCCGGAACGACCAGAACACGATGGTCGAATTCGGCCGGTCTTCAGGCGGGAATTCCTTGAGCGCCGGCACCTGTTTGTCCAGCGAGTGCGTGAGGATCAGGCTGCCCAGGTACGGAATCTCTACCGCGAATTTGGTCTTCTCGGCTTTCATGTCCGGCCAGCCGAACAGGATCAGCGGGGTCGGCTCATCGCCGTGGTTTTCCCAGTGGCCTTCAATCGCGGCGATTTTCGCCGGCTGATGCTCAAGCGTATTCAGCCCGTGGAAGTCACCGATGACGGCCTGAATCGGCGCCACGATCAAGGCCATCCACATGGCCATCGAGAGCATGGTGCGGATCGCCGGGTTGTCCTTGCCGCGCAGCAAATGCCAGGCCGCCGAGGAGCCGACGAAGAAGGCAGTCGCGACGAACGCTGCCGTCGCCATGTGCATCAGTCGGTACGGGAAGGACGGGTTGAAGATTACTGCCAGCCAGTCCACGGGAATGACCTGGCCATTGACGATTTCGTAGCCTTGCGGCGTCTGCATCCAGCTGTTGGAAGCGAGAATCCAGAAGGTCGAGATCAGTGTGCCGATGGCGACCATGACCGTGGCGAAGAAGTGCAGATTGCGCCCGACCTTGTTCCAGCCGAACAACATGACACCGAGGAAACCGGCTTCGAGGAAGAAAGCAGTGAGCACTTCGTACGTCAGCAGCGGCCCGGTCACAGAGCCGGCGAAGTCCGAAAAACGGCTCCAGTTGGTACCGAACTGATAGGCCATGACCAGCCCGGAGACCACGCCCATGCCGAAGTTGACGGCAAAGATCTTCGACCAGAAGTGGTACAGATCGCGGTACGTGTCGTTATGGGTTTTCAGCCACAGGCCTTCGAGCACCGCCAGGTAACTTGCCAGGCCAATGGTGATGGCGGGAAATAGAATGTGAAACGAAATGGTGAACGCGAACTGCATCCGGGCGAGATCAAGTGCCTCCAAACCGAACATAAGTCTTCCTCTGTCAGGTAATACCGGCTGCGGGGTGGAGGCCCTGCACCCACTGCCCCCACGGATATGGAGTGTGGCGAATTCGAATTCGTTCTTTTTTTACAAACATCACAACGTAGGGAGTCTGGCCATCTGGCCGCCGGATCAATTCCACGAGCGGTCTTGATCTGGATCAAGCAACGTTAAAAGAGTAGTCCCATTTTTGACGATGGACGGTGTGGTCTTTTGCCGCGTGACAGGTTGCCTCACTGGCCTGGTCATAAGCAGTAACACATACCTCTGTGGGAGCGAGCTTGCTCGCGAAGCGGTGTGTCAGGCGACAGATGAGTGACTGATACGCCGCCATCGCGAGCAAGCTCGCTCCCACAGGGGGATTTCCGCGTTTTCGAGATTGGTGTCTAGCTAACGAAATTTCCCAGCCCTGCAACTTTTGGTTACAGCTTGGTGATAATCTCGACCCTCTCCTCGCTCAAGACCTGCCCTCAGATGCCCAGCCAAGCGCCCTTGCTGTTACGTCATCACCGCCCTTTTATCGCGTTCTGGCTGGCTCGGGTGTTTACCGCCAGCGGCTTTCAGATGCTCACGGTGGCCATTGGCTGGAACCTCTACCAACTGACCGGCAATGTGCTCGACCTGGGCCTGGTCGGTCTGGTGGAGTTTGCCCCGCGAGTGCTGTTCATGCTGCACACCGGGCATGTCGCGGACCGTTATGACCGGCGCAAGGTCGCGGCAATCTGTCAGTCCCTGCAAGCGTTGATCGCCCTGTCGCTGGCCATCGGTAGCGCGACCGACAATGTCACCCGGGAGATGATCTTCATCCTCGCGTTCCTGCTCGGTGCCGCCCGCTCCTTCGAAATGCCGACCACTCAGGCTCTGTTGCCGAGCATCGTGCCCAGCGCGCTGTTCCCCCGCGCGGTCGCCGCCGCCCAATCCGCACAGCAATCGGCGACTATCGTTGCCCCGGCCCTCGGTGGGTTGCTTTACGCCTTCGGCAGCGTCTGGGTCTATGGCCCGACGGTGATCCTCTACATCATCGCCTGCCTGCTGATGCTCAACCTGCCTGCACGGCAGACACCGCTGAACAAGGGCAAGGCGACGCTGGATTCGTTGCTGGCGGGTATCCGCTTCATTCGCAGTCGTCCGGACATTCTCGGGGCGATTTCTCTGGATCTGTTTGCCGTCCTGCTCGGTGGCGCGACGGCGTTGCTGCCGGTGTTCGCCAAGGACATTCTGCTGACCGGCCCTTGGGGCTTGGGCCTGCTGCGTTCAGCGCCGGCAGTCGGCGCGCTGCTGATGTCGCTGTACCTGGCGAGATTTGCCGTGGAACGCAAAGTCGGACGGGTCATGTTCACCGCCGTGGGCGTGTTCGGTGTCGCGACCATTGCGTTCGGCCTGTCGACCTCGCTCTGGTTTTCCCTGGCGGTGTTGGTGGTGTTGGTGGTGTTGGGCGCGGCGGACATGATCAGCATGGTGATCCGCGCTTCCTTCGTGCAACTGGAAACCCCGGATGAAATGCGCGGCCGGGTCAGTGCCGTGAACGGTCTGTTCATTGGCGCTTCGAACCAGTTGGGCGAGTTTGAATCCGGCTTGACCGCCCACTGGTTCGGCACTGTGCCGGCCGTGGTCATGGGGGGTATTGGCACATTGGTGGTGACCGGAGCGTGGATCAAACTGTTCCCGACCCTGGCCAACCGAGATCGAATGCATGTGCCGGTGGAAGAAGTGAAGGCCTGAAGCAGTTTTTCAAGGCACGCTCTAAACCACCAACTCCCCCGCCACCGCCGCTCGCCTGGCCTTACCGCAGAGTTGTTCCACCAGCGTCAGGGCGAATTGCAACGCCGCCCCTGAACCTTGGGCAGTGATGCAGTTGCCATCGACCACCACCGGTTGATCAACGAAGGTGCAACCCGACAGTTGATGACTGGCCGATGGCAGGCAGGTCATGCGCCGCTGACGCAGTACGCCAAAGGCTTGCAGCGCCAGCGCCGGGGCCTCGGCGATGCCGGCGAACAGGCGCCCTGCCGCTGCCTGATCCTTGATCAATTGTTGCAGGGGTTGATGGGCTGCCAGATGTTGCGCCCCCACGGCACCGCCGGGCAGGACGATCAGGTCGAACGGCTGGGCCAGCACGTCTACCAGCATCGCATCGGTCGTCACTCGGGTGCCGCGCGCGCAGGTGAGCATGCGCCGTCCCTCGATGCTGGCCACCACCACTTCAACCTTGGCACGGCGCAGCACATCGATCAGGGTCACTGATTGCAGGTCATCGATGCCCTCGGCGAGGGTAATGAGAGCTCTAAAGGTCATGGGCGCAGTCCACTGGATGATCTTTAAAGCGTAGTCAGCTTTCCTGCCCCTTGTTCGAGCCCGTCGTTACTTGATGTAAAGCTGCGTCGATAGCGTATTGCCAGGCGCGTTGATGGAGGTGTTGCTGAAGGTGAACGTGCCTTCCTGCTTGCCGGCCAGATCGAAGACATACAAATAGCCGACGGTTTTTCTTCCGACGGTGCACTCAGCCAGGTTGCCATTATCAAAAGCACAGATCGGGGTCCGGGTGCCGTTTACGTCAAAACCGTCCAGCCCGACATGCGCCCCACGGCCGTAACCGACTTCCAGCACATAGATTTTGATGTTCGGCCCATTGTGATTACAGCGCGTCTGCTCCTGCCCATCGGCAATGTTTTCAAAACCACAGCTCGGCGACTCGACCTTGAGTACCTTCAGCTGACTCAACGGCGCCGCCGATGCAGCCGAAGCGGTGTGTGCCCCCAGGAAAAAGGCGATCGCCATTGCGAGTACGGCAATCAGACGTTTATTCATGCAATACATAAGTCCCCCCAAAATCAGCGCGCAGTATGGCGCACTTGGCTTTACCGCAAAACATCGACGACGATCGCAGCCATAAGCAGCCATAGCCCCACGCGGCTGGTATGATGCGCGGCTTTTTCCGACCCACAGAAAATTACCAGGCGCCAGCAGCGGTCTGTGCTTTGCTGTTGAGGTCGATACATTCACGGCGCCTGGCGCGCCACGGGGAGCAGACATGCTGGAAAGGCTGTTTCAACTCAAGGCACACAACACCAACGTGCGGACCGAGATACTGGCGGGCGTCACGACCTTTTTGGCCATGGCCTACATTCTGTTCGTCAACCCGAGCATCCTCGGCGAGACCGGCATGGACAAGGGCGCGGTGTTCGTCGCCACGTGTCTGGCAGCCGCCATCGGCTCCACGGTGATGGGCCTGATCGCCAACTACCCGATCGCTCTCGCGCCGGGCATGGGCCTGAACGCCTTCTTTACCTACACCGTGGTCCTGCACATGGGCCACACCTGGCAAGTAGCGCTGGGTGCGGTATTCATCTCGGCGGTGCTGTTCTTCCTGCTGTCGATCTTCCGCATCCGCGAATGGATCATCAACAGCATCCCGTTGCCGCTGCGTTCGGCGATTGCCGCCGGTATCGGTCTGTTCCTGGCCCTGATAGCCCTGCATAACGCGGGCATCGTGGTGAGCAACCCGGCAACCATGGTCGGCCTCGGCGATTTGAAACAACCGGCCCCGATCCTCGCGACCCTCGGCTTTGCCCTGATAGTGGCCCTTGAAGCATTGAAAGTGCGCGGCGCGGTACTGATTGGCATTCTGGCGGTGACCATCGTTTCGATCCTCATGGGCTTCACCCCGTTCGGCGGCGTGATGTCGATGCCACCGTCACTGGCCCCGACCTTCCTGCAACTGGACATCAAGGGCGCCCTGGACATCGGGCTGTTCAGCGTGATTTTCGCCTTCCTGTTCGTCGATCTGTTCGACAACTCCGGCACCCTGATCGGCGTTGCCAAGCGCGCGGGCCTGATGGGCAAGGACGGCCACATGCCGAAAATGGGTCGCGCCCTGATCGCCGACAGTACCGCGGCCATGGCCGGTTCGCTGCTGGGCACTTCGACCACCACCAGCTACATCGAATCCGCAGCCGGCGTGAGCGCCGGTGGCCGCACCGGCCTGACCGCCGTTGTCGTGGCGATTCTGTTCCTGTTGGCGCTGTTCTTCTCGCCATTGGCCGCCAGTATTCCACCCTTTGCTACCGCACCTGCGCTGCTGTTCGTCGCGGTACTGATGACATCCGGCCTGGCCGAAATAGACTGGGACGACATCACCGTCGCCGCACCGGTCGTGGTCACTGCTCTGGCCATGCCGTTCACTTATTCCATCGCCAACGGCATCGCCTTCGGTTTCATCTCCTGGACCGCGATCAAGTTGCTGTCCGGCCGCGGCCGTGAGCTGAACCCGGCACTGGTGATTCTGTCGATTCTGTTCGTGATCAAGTTGGGTTGGTTCAACGCATGACTTTTGATTCCAAGGCTTACGCCGTTCAGCTCGAAGAGAAGGTCGCGCGCCTGCGTGACCTGTTGGCCCCGTTCGGTGCGCCAGAACCTGCGGTGTTCGACTCGCCGCTGAAAAACTTCCGCCTGCGCGCCGAATTCCGCCTGTGGCGCGAAGCCGGCGAGCGTCACTACGCGATGTTTTCCCAGGAAGACAAGCGCACGCCGATCCTGATCGAAGAATTCCCGATCGCCAGCCTGCGCATCAACGAGTTGATGCCGCAACTGAAAGCGGCATGGCAAGCCAGTGCGGCCCTGAGCCACAAGCTGTTTCAGGTGGAGTTCCTGACCACTCTGGCCGGCGATGCGATGATCACGCTGTGCTATCACCGCCCGCTGGACGAGCACTGGCACACGGCGGCGTCGAAACTGGCAGCCGACCTGAACGTCAGCGTCATCGGCCGTTCCAAGGGTAAACGCGAAGTGATCGGTCAAGATTACGTGGTCGAGCAGATGAACGTCGGCGGCCGCACCTTCAGTTATCGCCAGCCGGAAGGCGCGTTCACCCAGCCCAACGGCACCGTGAACCAGAAGATGCTCAACTGGGCTTACGACTCACTCGGCGATCGCTCCGACGATTTGCTGGAGCTGTATTGCGGCAACGGCAACTTCACCTTGCCGCTCGCGACGCGAGTACGCAAAGTGCTGGCCACCGAAATCAGCAAGGCGTCGGTCAACGCCGCGTTGAGTAATCTCAGCGAAAACGCTGTGGATAACGTCACCCTGGTGCGCTTGTCCGCCGAAGAGCTGACCGAAGCCCTGAACGAAGTTCGTCCGTTCCGTCGTCTGCACGGTATCGATCTGAAGAGCTACGAGTTCGGTAGCGTCTTCGTCGATCCGCCTCGTGCCGGCATGGACCCGGATACCTGCGAGCTGACCCGTCGCTTCGACAACATCCTCTACATCTCCTGCAACCCGGAAACCCTGGCGGCCAACATCGCCCAGTTGCACGACACCCATCGCATCACCCGATGCGCAATGTTCGATCAGTTCCCGTGGACCCACCACATGGAATCCGGGGTGTTGTTGACCCGCCGGTAATTGCCAATACCCGATACAAATCAGCCGTCATCACGACGGCTTTTTTGTGCGTGCTTAAAGGGTGATATCTGTCTTGCGCGGACGCCCGCCCTTACGGCCATTCGCCCGCGCGGCCTCTGCTTTGGCGGCGCTGCTTTGGCGACCATTACGTGAGGCGATGACCGACGCGGCCATATCCATCAGCGGCTTGCTGGCTGAAATCATCCCGGCGATGGAAACCTGCAGATCCTTGCCCTCATGGCAAAGGGCTGTCCCGGAAAAGCCGACTTTCAGGTCTGCGAAATCTTCGACGTCGAAATCATCGAACTCCGGATAGTGCTGCACGGGCAACAACACGCCACTGCCATCAATGAAACCGACCGCCAGGCACGGTTCCACAAAGGTCACCGAAGTCGCTTGCAGGCCGCCTTTGTGGCGCACTTGGCCACGCTGGATGGCTTCATCCAGCACGGCTTCGGTTACGGGCCGATCCACCAACATTTTTGCTGTTATCGTTTTCATAGTTCGATCTCCACGCCCTCCGGAGCGCCCATCAGCGCCAGTAGGGTCTTGTTCGTCTCAGGCTCATAGCAAGCCGAGCCAATCATGCAGGTCGTACTGGCGACCCTTTTCACCACCACGACTTCGCTGGTTTGCCAGTCCCATATCTGATGATCGAGGCAGACCGTGTGCAGCTTGTCCCACCAGATACACCGAGCGCGGCGCAAATGAGCGGGTTGTCCGAGCGCGTGACGCAACCCTTCCAGCACCGCCACAGGTGGCCTGCGAGAATGAGGAACCACGTCCCACAGCTCGACGCTGTTGTGCCAGAAGCTGAATTTGAAGCGCGCACTCCAGGTTCCGGCATCCACATGTGCGTGCGGCGGGCAGTGCTCATCGCGCAACATGATCACCATTGAAAACCCTTTGAAGCTGAATAATCTCATGCTAACCCATCCGTTAGGTTAATGAGCCCGAAGACCCGACATTCCCTGGAAAATCCGATAACTGGCGCTGTGTTGAATCATCACTGCGACTTTTGAGACTAGCGTCAAGGCTCGGCTCGGGCCGGTGGATAACACCGCAAAATGGTAAGCAATCCTTTCCTCGCGCCTACAAAAAAGCCGTCCCGAGGACGGCTGTCTTGGCTTGTCTGGAAATCAACCCGACTGGTTTTTTCGATATTCGGTGGTGGTGATGCCCGCATACCCCCAGTTATCGGTATCGACTTCCTCGATCACAATGTGGGTCAGCTCTGGAGGCTTACCAAGGACGCGCTTCAAGGTGTCGGTGATTTCAGCGATGACCTGGGCCTTCTGCTCCCGGGTCACACCATCGCGGGTAATACGTACGCTGACGAAAGGCATGCTGCTTCTCCTGCTTGCTGGTTAAGAAAGGCTTAGTGCTTGCCGCTGCTTCTCACGGACTCACTGTATCTGTGTGCAGGCATCTGATAAATACTGACTCACACACTTCATTTGATCCCCGGTGTAATCAATCATGCAGCGACAATTCGACGATCTTCAGCTGGGCAGCATCGAACTGTTTTGTCTGGCAGCCGAAGCCGGCAGTTTTACCGCTGCCGCGCTGGTGGCCGGCGTGACGCCCGCAGCCGTGAGCCGCTCAGTGTCGCGCATGGAAGAACGCCTGGGCGTGCGGTTGTTCGCCCGCACCACCCGCAGCGTCAAACTGACCGACAGTGGTCGACGGTACTACGAGGAGTGTCGCCAGGCGCTGGCGCAACTGGTCGAGGCCCAGCGCGAGGTCATGGGTCAGCAGCAACAGCCTTCCGGCACCTTGCGCATCAGCATTCCCACCACCTATGCCCATCACCGGATCCTGCCGTTGTTGCCGGCTTTTCGGGCACGCTTTCCAGCGGTGAAAGTCGAGTCGCACATCAGCAATCGCAACATCGATTTCGTCGGCGAAGGCTATGACATGGCGATCCGCGTGCGGGCGATTCCGGATTCAGGCCTGATCGCCCGACAGTTGGAAGACGCCGCGCTGGTGATGATTGCCAGTCCTGACTACCTCAAGCACGCGGGCATTCCACAAACGCTGGATGACCTTAAACAGCACGAGTGCATCCAGTACGAATTGCCCAGCAGCGGTCGGCGGATTGCCTGGCTGTTCAACGACAATGGCGTGCACCGGGAGATTCTGGCCGAGGGCAATCTCAGTTGTTCCGACGATGTGCTGGGCGGCGTGACCTTGGCCAAACATGGCGCAGGACTGTTCCAGACCTATCGCTTCATCGTCGAAAACGAACTGGCCGATGGCTCGCTGGTGGAAGTGCTCAAGCCTTATGGTGGACGCTCGCGACCGTTCACCCTGCTCTATCCGCAAACTCGCCATATGCCGTTGCGGTTAAGGGCGTTCATCGATTTTCTGGTGGAGCATCTCCCCCGCTGAAAAGCCGAAACCGTCCGATCACCGCACACATTAACCTTGAGAAACGCCTCTTCAATTGACCAAACTAACTAGCTAGTACAATTTATCTCCACAGGCTGAAACCCTCGGCCAACGCCAAAAATAATAAGTGGAGAGACCCCAATGCCCCCTATCGTTCTGGTGCTCAACGGCCCGAATTTGAACCTGCTCGGCACCCGTGAGCCGGCGACTTACGGCCACGAAACCCTGGCCGACATCTCAGCGATGTGCGGTCGTGCCGCCGAAGAGTTCGGCCTGGCGGTGGAGTTTCCCCAGACCAATCATGAAGGCGAACTGCTCGACTGGATTCACGCCGCCCGCGGCCGTTGCGCCGGGATCGTCATCAACCCGGCTGCCTGGACCCACACCTCAGTCGCGATCCGCGATGCGTTGGTCGCCAGCGAACTGCCGGTGATCGAAGTCCACCTGTCCAACGTTCATGCCCGCGAGCCCTTCCGCCACCACTCCTTTGTGTCGGCCATCGCCACGGCAGTGATGGCCGGTTTCGGCAGCCACGGCTATCGCCTGGCGCTGGAACATTTCAGCCAACGTTTGAAGGGGTGAACGCCGTGACTCAGACCACCGCTGTACTGGCCGGACTGATCGGCGCCGGCATCCAGGCTTCCCGCACCCCGGCGCTGCACGAGCATGAAGGCGATGCCCAGGGTTTGCGTTACCTCTATCGCCTGATCGATCTGGACCAGTTGAAACTCGACAGTGGCGCTCTGCCCGACCTGTTGATGGCCGCCGAACGCATGAACTTCACCGGCCTGAACATCACCTTTCCGTGCAAGCAGACGATCATCCCGCTGCTCGACGAATTGTCTGCGGAAGCACGAGGCATTGGGGCGGTGAACACGGTCGTGCTGAAGGACGGCAAACGCATCGGCCACAACACCGATTGCCTGGGGTTCGCCGAAGGTTTCCGTCGTGGCTTGAAGGGCGTTGCCCTTGAGCGCGTCGTGCAAATGGGTGCCGGTGGCGCTGGCGCGGCAGTGGCCCATGCCCTTTTGAGTGAAGGCGTACAGCTGCTGAACATTTTCGACGTGGAAATCAGCCGCGCCCAGAGCCTGGCGGACAATCTCAATCAACATTTCGGCGTCGGCCGGGCTGTGGCGGGCCATGACTTACCGAGCACCCTGGCCCAGGCTGACGGTCTGGTGAACACCACCCCCATGGGCATGAAAAAACTGCCGGGCATGCCAGTGCCGGTGGAACTGCTTCGAGGTGAGTTATGGGTGGCGGAGATCGTTTACTTCCCGCTGGAAACCGAACTGCTGCGCAACGCCCGCGCGTTGGGTTGCCGAACGCTGGATGGCGGCAACATGGCCGTGTTTCAGGCGGTGAAGGCGTTTGAATTGTTCAGCGGCGTGGTGCCGGATGCGCAGCGAATGCTGGAGCATTTTCAGAGCATGAATGGCTGAACGGATGTGGCGAGGGGGCAATCCCCTCACCCCACATCAGGCCTGCAAATACTTCAAAACCGACTCGCAAATCATCTCTCGATGACGCTGCTTAATACTTTCGTCCGGCAAGTCGATCTGAAAGATCTCACCGAAAGTATGGCGGTTCGACACGCGATAGAAGCAGAACGAGCTGATCAGCAGATGCACATCCAACGGCTCGAGCCCGGAGCGGAACACACCTTCCTCAGCACCGCGACGCAAAATCTCGCCCAGTGAATCGAGAATGGTGTTGTTCATCGCCTTGATCGCATCGGAGCGCTTCACATATTCAGCGTTGTGAATGTTCTCGATGCTGACAATCCGCACAAAATCGACGTTGTGATCATGGTGGTCGAAAGTGAATTCCACCAGCCGCCGAATCGCTTCCACCGGCGCCAGTTCGGTCAGGTGCAAACGGTTTTCGGTGCTACGGATATCGCCGTAGAGTTTCTCCAGCACCTCGACGTAGAGCTGTTCCTTACTGCCGAAGTAGTAATAGATCATGCGTTTTGAGGTGTGGATGCGCTCGGCGATCGCATCGACGCGAGCGCCGGAAAGCCCCTGCTGGACGAACTCGACAATGGCTTCTTGAAGGATGTTCTCGCGGGTCTTTTCCGGGTTGTTCTTGCGACTCTTGCGCGGCTCGACAATCGGCTCGTCAGGCGCTGCGGAGAGTTCTGAAGTTATCGTCATTGCGGGCTCACGGCCATCACTGCACAGGTGGGCGATTATGGGCCGCGCCGCACAGTGAAGGAAGTCGCGCGGCGGCGGTTTGTACCCGTGTTTACGATTTCCCTACAACTTTGCCTGACGTACGGCACCGCTTCGAGACTTGGCCATGGCCGCCAGTCGCACCGCGACGTTGGCTGCTCCGTAACCTGCGTAGCCATTCTTGCGCTGGATAATTTCAAAGAAGAACCGCCCTTCAAACGGTTCGGTGTACACATGGAACAGCTCGCCACCTTGGGCATCGCGGTCGTAGAGCACGTTGTAATAGGCCAGTTCGCTGAGGAACTCGTCGTCGAAATCGAACCGCGCGGCGAGGTCATCGTAGTAATTGAGCGGGATATCCAGCAGCGGTACGCCCGCCTCCTTGGCCCGGCTGACTTCAGCAAAGATGTCGTCGCAATCGAAGGCGATGTGATGCACACCGGAGCCGCGATAACTCGACAGCGCGTGTGAGATCGCGGTGTTGCGGTTCTCGGAAATATTCAGCGGCAAGCGGATCGAACTGTCCCGGCTGCGCAGCGCCCGACTCTTTACCAGACCGTACGGGTCAGGCAGCACCACTTCATCGTCGGCTTCGAAATCCAACAGGCTTTTATAGAACAGCACCCAACTGTCGAGGCTGTCGGCCGGCAGCGCCATGGCCATATGGTCGATGCGCTTGAGGCCGCCACTGGCCACGGCGGCGGGTTGCAGATTGAAGTCGGTGCCGTAGACGTCGGCGTCCTGGTCCACCAGATAAATCAGGCTGCCATCCGGCGCGCGCACGGCGGCGAGCTCCAGCTCATTGGGCCCAACCAGCCCGCGATACGGCTGACCTTTATAAGCCACGGCCCGGGCCAGCGCACTGGCGCTGTCCTTGACCCGCACGGCGGTGGCGCACAGCGAGGGGCCGTGAGCTTCGAAAAAACTGTGGGCAAAGGAATAGGGTTCGGAGTTAAGGATCAGGTTGATATCGCCCTGACGCAGCAGGCTCACGCTCTTGGAACGATGTTGCCCTGCCTTGACGAATCCCAGCCGCTCCAGCCAATTCGAGAGCTTGGCGCCAAGGCTTTCATCCACGGCAAATTCAAGAAACTCGATGCCGTTGTACTCGCTGGCCTGGGGCGTCTCGAACAGAATGTCGATAGAGACCGGTGGTGTGGCTTCTTGCGCAAAACGCTCGCGGGTTTTCTCCTCCAGGTACAGCAACGAGCGCAAACCGTCGGCGGCATTGGCCCGTGGCGGCGCGGCGCGGAAGCCGTCGTTGAAGATCTCCAGCGACAACGGCCCGGTGTAACCGCTCTTGATGATCGGCGCGAGAAAACCCGGCAGATCGAATTCGCCCTGGCCCGGGAAACAGCGGAAATGCCGGCTCCACTCCAGCACGTCCATGGCCAGGATCGGCGCGTCGGCCATTTGCACGAAGAAAATCTTGTCGCCGGGGATCTCGGCAATCGCGCTCGGATCGCCCTTGAGCGACAGCGTGTGAAAGCTGTCCAGCAACACGCCGAGGCTCGCGTGATCGGCCTGACGGACGATGTTCCACACCTGTTGATAAGTGTTCACGTGGCGGCCCCAGGCCAGCGCTTCGTAGCCGATCCGCAAACCACGGGCACCGGCGCGTTCGGCCAGCAGGCGCAAATCGTTGACTAAAATCTGTTCATCACCGATGGCGTCGGCCGAGGCGTTGCTGCACACCAGCACCAGGTCCGTGCCCAGTTCCTGCATCAGGTCGAACTTGCGCTCGGCCCGCTCTAGGTTGCGCGGCAGGCGGTCGCGGCGGCAGCCCTCGAAATCCCGGAAAGGTTGAAACAGCGTGATCGCGATCCCGAGATCGGCGCACATCTGTTTGATTTCCCGCGGACTGCCGTCGTAGTAGAGAAGGTCGTTCTCGAAAATTTCCACCCCGTCGAAACCGGCGGCGGCGATGGCTTCAAGTTTTTCCGGCAGGGTACCGCTCAAGGACACGGTGGCAATGGAACGCTGCATATATCGACTCCCGGTGGTGGAGACAGTCTTGTTATCAACATCGCACGCTTTCGCTTTTACGTAGGGATCAGGGATCGCGTTTATCTGTGAGCGAATTATTGGCCGGGGGAATCTGCACAGCAATTCAAAGTGTACTACCCGGTTAGTTTTGTGTTCGATTATCGAACACAATGCCCCTTGGCGAATTGACGATTTTTTGTCCACTGCGCAACATCAACACCACATTGGGTCCGGCCGGACCCGATTACCAAAGACCCAGAACACCACATAAAAATAATCGGTGGCCTTCATGACTCCTTCTCAAAGCTCTCCCGTGGAGCGTTCCTCCATGACTCCTGCCATTGGCGGTATCGGCGACAAGATCCGCGGTGCGATGGCGGTCGGCAAAACCCGTTGGGGCATGCTGGCGCTGGTGTTCTTCGCCACCACCCTGAACTACATCGACCGCGCCGCCCTCGGCGTCATGCAGCCTATCCTCGCCAAGGAAATGAGCTGGACAGCGATGGACTACGCCAACATCAACTTCTGGTTCCAGGTCGGCTACGCCATCGGTTTCGTGCTGCAAGGCCGGTTGATCGATCGGGTCGGCGTCAAGCGCGTGTTCTTCTTCGCCGTGCTGCTCTGGAGCCTGGCGACCGGCGCCCATGGTCTGGCCACTTCGGCCGTTGGCTTCATGGTCTGCCGATTCATCCTGGGTCTGACGGAAGCCGCCAACTACCCGGCGTGCGTGAAGACCACCCGGTTGTGGTTCCCGGCCGGCGAACGCGCCGTGGCCACCGGCATCTTCAACGCCGGGACCAACGTCGGCGCGATGTTCACCCCCATGTTATTGCCGCTGATCCTCCATGTCTGGGGCTGGCAGGCCGCGTTCCTGTGCATGTCGTCACTGGGCGGGATCTGGTTGCTGTTCTGGGGCTTGAAGTACTTCAACCCGGAAGATCACCCGAGCGTTAAACAATCGGAACTGGATTACATCCAGAAGGAAGTAGAGCCGGAACAATCCCGCGTACCGTTCTCGAAAATCCTGCGTATGCGTGGCACTTGGGCCTTCGCCCTCGCCTACTCCATGACCGCGCCGGTGTTCTGGTTCTACCTCTACTGGCTGCCGCCGTTCCTCAATCAGCAATACAACCTGGGGATCAACGTGACCCAGATGGGTATCCCGCTGATCATCATCTACCTCACTGCCGATTTCGGCAGCGTCGGCGGCGGAATCCTGTCCTCGTTCCTGATCGGCCGCGGCGTCAACCCGATCAAGGCGCGGCTGATGTCCATGTTCCTGTTCGCCTGCTGCATCATCGGCGTGATCATGGCGGCGGGTTCGAGCAGTCTGTGGGTCGCGGTGTTCGCCATCTCCCTGGCCATCGGTGCGCACCAGGCCTGGACCGCGAACATCTGGAGCCTGGTGATGGACTACACGCCTAAACACATGATGAGTACGGTGTTTGGCTTCGGAGGCATGTGCGCGGCCATCGGCGGGATGTTCATGACCCAGTTGGTCGGCCATATTCTGACGATCACCAACAACAACTACACCGTGCTGTTCACCATGATTCCGGCGATGTACTTCATCGCGCTGATCTGGATGTACTTCATGGCACCGCGCAAGATTCCGACCGTCACCCCGTAACCCCCCTCCCCCGGCAGGCCTGACTCCAGGCCTGCCTTGCTTCGCTCACCGACGACTCTGTTGCCAGGCTGCTGCCAACCCGCTGCAACAAATCACCGCGATCCCGACCACCGTGGTCAGGGTCGGCGTGTGAGAAAACAGCAACCAGCCCAGCAAACCGGCAAAGACAATCTGGCAATAACCGAACGGCGCCAACAATGCAGGCGCGGCGTGGCGGAAGGCTTGTGTCAGAAACAGGTGAGCCGTCATCCCGCAGGCGCCCAGCGCCACCATCATCAATCCATGGATCAGGCTGGGGACTTGCCAGAAGAATGGCACCAGCGCACTCATCACCAATGTGTTGCACAGCCCGGCAAAAAAGTTGCTGGTGGTCGGGCTGTCGATTTCACTGAGCTTGCGGGTGAGCAATTGATAGAAGCAGAAAAACAGCGCCGAGCAGAGTGGCAACAACACCGCCGGGGTAAAGAGTTCTCCGCCGGGATGGACGATGATCAACACGCCGATAAATCCACAAATCACCGCAATCCACTGGCCACGCGTGACGTGTTCGCGCAGCAGTGGCACCGACAGCGCAGTCACCAGAACTGGCGCAAGAAAGTTGACCGCCGTGGCTTCGGCCAAGGGGATGTACTGTAAGCCGGTGGTGAAAAACAGACTGGTGCCCAACAGGCACAACGCTCGCAACAGCTGAAGTAACGGTCGTTTGGTCCGTAGGACACCCAGCCCGGATTGCGGCAGAAAAATCCCGGCCATCAGTAAGGTGTGAACCAGATAACGAGCCCAGACCACCATGACAATCGGGTAGAAGCCCGAGAGGTATTTCGAAAAGGCGTCGTGACTGGAAAACAGGAAAGTTGCAACGACGATCAGCAGGATCCCTTTGAAGGGTTGGTTTACACCGGAGAGCGGAGTGCTGACGGTCATTGGGTATCCCTTGTGTTTTGCATCAACTATTTAAAAGCATCCCTTACAGGAGAGACGAACCCGAATAATTTAGAACCAGGTTCCAGATTCTCACACAAGCAAACCGCAAAAGTGTGCGAACAGCGCACAGGATTAATCAGCTGAACAGTTCCGACGCCAGACTGGCCGCCGACAGCTCATCAGTAAACTTCAACAACAGCGGCGCCAACTCATGCAGTCGCGCCCCCGGCATCCGTGCGCTGGGTCCGGCGATGCTCAACACACCGATGACTCGGCCATCACTCGGATGTCGCACCACCGCAGCGATGGCCGAGGTGCCCACCGCCGAACTTTCCTCGACCCAGGCATACCCCTGCTCCCGCGCCATACGCAGGCGTTCCAGCAATTCGATGTTGGAACGCGGTGCATTCGGCCCGAGGTCCTTCGGCCGCTCGCCACCCTGCCGCTCGACCAGGGACAGCGCCTCGGCATCGCTCATGCACGCCAGCCACGCATGCCCCGACGCGGTGTAAAACAAAGGCGCGTCGCGGCCCATGTCCGGGTCGTAACGCAGGCCGGAACGGGCACCCTGGGATTTGGCGATCCAGATCTGCCGCTCACCTTCAATCACCCCAAGCCGCACCAGCTCGCCGGTTTCCTCGGCGAGGCGATCAAGCACCGGCTGAACAATATCGGTGCCGCTGCCCGAGAGGTAACGGAAGCCCATGGCCACCAGTTTGGTCGACAGGTGATACCGCAGGTTCTCCGGATTCTGTCGCACGTAACCCAGCCGAATCAGCTCGGCGAGCAACCGGTGGGTCGCGCTTTTGGGAATATCCAGTTGCTCAGCCAGCGTCTGCATCGGCAGGCCCCGAGGGTCGCTGGTGAGGCTTTCAAGCACGCTGAAAACACGTTCGATCTGACTGCCGGCCATGGGAGGTTCCACACTAAATTTTCCAGATTCTAAAAGACAAACCAAGTAATGCGAAATCTGGAACCCGCAGTCCGGTAACCCTGCTCGACAAATAATTTCCGATACAGGCCGTCGCCTGCCCGATAAAAACCCGTCGCCTGAAGGAATTAGATGTGTTGTCCGTGTTCAATACGAGTCTGGAGTATTCCCGGCAACCCACCACTGGTTGCCGGGAAGGGTCCTGCGCGCAACAAAAGATGGACGACCGGACTGGCGCCGCTCCCACTCAGCAGCAACACTCATCCCCACGGACATTCAGAGGATTCCCACATGCTATGGAAAAAAGGCCGACGCAGCGACAACGTGGTCGATGCCCGTGGTGATGATTCTGGCGGCGGTGGTGGCGGGATGCGCTTCGGTGGCGGCAAGGGCCTGAGCCTGATGGCAATTATCTTGATCGTCGGGATCGGCTGGATCACCGGCCAGGACCCGATGCAAATCCTCGGGCAACTGACCGGGCAAATGAGCGAGCAATCGGCACCGGCCCCGACTCAAACCCGCAAGGCACCGCCGGCCACTGATGAAGGAGCCGAGTTCGTGCGCTCGATCCTCGGTGATACCGAGGACACTTGGGGTCAGATTTTCCAGCAGGCCGGTCGTCAATATAAGAACCCGACCCTGGTACTGTTCAGTGGCCGCGTCAACTCGGCGTGCGGCCTGGCCTCTTCGGCGACCGGCCCGTTCTATTGCCCGGCGGACCAGAAGGTCTACCTGGACATGAGTTTCTTCCAGGAAATGTCCCAACGTTTTTCCGCTGCTGGCGACTTCGCTCAGGCCTACGTGATCGCTCACGAAGTCGGACACCATGTGCAGACCTTGCTCGGCGTTTCAGCGAAAATTCAGACCGCCCGCCAACAGGGTCGGCAGATGGAAGGCGACGGCGGTTTGCTGGTACGCCAGGAACTGCAGGCCGATTGCCTGGCCGGAGTTTGGGCCAACAATGCGCAGAAACGGCTGAACTGGCTGGAGCCCGGTGACATCGAAGAAGCCTTGAACGCCGCCAACGCCATCGGCGATGACCGCTTGCAACAGCAAGGTCAGGGTCGTGTGGTGCCGGACTCGTTTACTCATGGTACGTCGGCGCAAAGGGTGCGCTGGTTCAAAACCGGATTCGCGCAAGGCCAGGTCGGCCAGTGCGATACCTTTGCAGCGAAAAACCTATAAATGAATAAGTGGCTGTTAACTCTACTGATCACCTGTGCAAGCGCCCAGGCTGCCGAGCATGCGGTCAAGGAGGTCAGCCCCGGACGCTTGCTGCTGACTGCAGGTGAAATCGCGGTGGGCATCGGCCCGGCGCCAAAGAAAATCGAACGCGTGCTGATCATCATCCATGGTCGATTGCGCAATGCCGATACCTATCGCCAGAGCGCCGAACGCGCAGCCGAACAGGCAGGGCAAAGCGCGACCACCTTGGTGCTCGCCCCGCAATTTCTCAATGAAACCGACATCGCAGCCCATCCCGTGGCTGACAGCGTATTGCGCTGGCAGGGCAATGACTGGATGGCGGGCGGTTTATCCACCGCTCCGTTTTCCCTGAGCTCCTACGCGGCGCTCGACGAAATCATCGCCCGAATCGGCGATCGAAAACAGTTTCCGGACGTGAAGCAAATTGTCATCGCCGGTCACTCCGGTGGCGCTCAAGTGGTGCAGCGATACGCGTTGCTGGGCCACGATCAGCCAGCGCTGAAGGCGGCCGACATACAGGTGCGTTACGTCATTGCCAACCCGTCGTCTTATGCGTACTTCGATGAACGACGGCCGGTGGCGTTCAAACACGCCGGTTGTCCGAATTTCAATCGCTGGAAATATGGGCTGGCGGATTTACCGGCCTATGCCCAAGGGCAAACCGCCAAGCAGCTGGAGGAAAACTACGTTAAACGCGAAGTCGTTTATCTACTCGGCCAGCAGGACAGCGACCCGAAGCAGCCGGCGCTGGATAAAAGCTGCGAGGCCCAAGCTCAGGGAGCCAATCGATTGGCTCGTGGGCGCAATTATTTTGCTTCTCTGAAACGGCTGCATCCTCAGGGTTTGAATCAGCAACTGATTGAAGTACCTGGGGTCGGGCATGACGGGGATGGGATGTTTAACTCGCCGCAGGGGCAGAAGGCGTTGTTCGGTCAGTGAGTTTTTTTGGTGGCTGAGCTGACACCATCGCGAGCAAGCTCGCTCCCACAGGGGATCTCCAGTGTTCACAAAACCAATGTGGGAGCGAGCTTGCTCGCGATGAGGCCCTCAAGCCGACAACATTTCCCGCAACGCCACGCAATCCGCCGCATGCCAATCCGTCAATTCCGGCCAGGGATTATCCGGCAGGTTCACCAACACCGTCCGCGCCCCTGCCGCCCGACCGCAATCCAGATCAAAGCGGTAGTCACCGACCATCACCATCTCACTGGCCGGGACATTCCAGGCCTGGGCCAATTTCAGCAAACCACCGGGATGCGGTTTTGGCGGTGCTTCATCACGGCCCAGTACATCCTCCACCGCGAAGCAGTCGGCCAGGCCGATCGCCTCCAGCGTGACGTGCGCCAGTTCGCGCGCATTGCGCGTGAGAATGCCCAGGCGATAACCGCGCCCGGCCAGCTCACGCACCAGTTCTACCGCGCCCGGTGCCGCTTTCGAACCGAGCGCCAGGTCCCGTTCGTGTTCCAGCAACCATGCATGTTTGACGGCGGCTTCATCGGCCGGCAGCGTGGCGAGGTGGGTCAGGATGTCGTCTTCGGCAGGAATCGCCAACGCCACGCGGATCGCCGCGAAGTCATGCACGGCCACCGTCAGAGTACCGTCCATGTCGAACACCCAGTGCCGCACCTCGGCCAGGCTCATGCCCAATCCTTGCGGTGGCGAATCAGGCCTTCTTGAGTGACCGAAGCCACCAGTTGCCCGGCGCGGTTGAACACGCTGCCACGGGAGAAGCCACGGGAATTGCCGGCCCACGGGCTGTCCATCGCGTACAGCAACCAATCATCGGCACGCAGATCGGCATGGAACCACAATGCATGATCGAGGCTGGCGACCTGCATGTCTTTCTGCCAGACCGATTTGCCATGGGGCTGCATCGAGGTGGTCAGCAGTCCGAAGTCCGAGGCGTAGGCCAGCAAGTATTTATGCAGCGCCGGAGAATCGGCCAAGGCACCGTCGGCGCGAAACCAGACGTATTTGATCGGATCGGACGGCTGGGGGTTGTAGGGATCTTTCTCGGTGATCGGTCGGAACTCGATCGGTTTCGGGCACAGCAGCTTTTCACGCATGTGCTCGGGGATCAGGTGCGCACGCTGCTGAGCAAGCTCCAGCTCTGACGGCAGGTTTTCCGGGCCGACTACGGTGGGCATCTCGGACTGATGCTGGAAGCCTTCTTCGTCGTACTGGAACGACGCACTGCAGGTGAAAATCGGGTTGCCCTTCTGAATCGCCGTCACCCGGCGCGTGCTGAAACTGCCACCGTCGCGTACCCGGTCAACCTGATAAACCACAGGCAACGCGGAATCGCCGGGACGCAGGAAATAGCCGTGCATCGAATGCACATGGCGCGCTTCTTCGACCGTCTGACTGGCCGCCGACAGGGACTGACCGATCACCTGACCACCGAACAGCTGACGAAAACCCAGGTCCTGGCTGCGGCCACGGAACAGGTTTTCTTCAATCGGTTCCAGGGTCAACAGGTCAACCAGATCATCCAACACTTGGCTCATTCAGACTCTCCTCACACAACGCATGCCGCGCAGTCTTGGCTGCGACGGTCGATTCAATTTCTGGCCAGGGCCCATGGAGGCCATTGTAAACGTCCGTGCCGGCTTATCCATGCAAGGTTTGCAGCCATTGTTCACGGGTGATGCGGTACAGCGTATGGTGACGCAGGGGATGATCGGCCGCGAGCATCGGGTGGTCGAAATCATCGGCTGAATCATGGTGCATGCCGATTGCCTGCATGACTTTCTGCGATGGCGTATTGGTTTCGGTGGTGAAGGACACGACTTCTTTCAGCGCCAACCGGTCAAACCCGCAGCGCAGAGCGGTCCACGCTGCCTCACTGGCGTAGCCCAGGCCCCAGTGCTCGCGGGCCAGGCGCCAGCCGATCTCGGTGGCCGGGGTGAAGGGCGCGTCGAAACCGACCACACCCAGGCCGGTAAAACCGATAAATGCCCCGGTATCCTTGCGCTCCAGCGCCCAGAGACCGAAGCCATGCTCGGCAAAATGGCCACGAATCCGTCCGATCAACGAAGCACTTTCCAGACGACTCAAGGGCGCCGGAAAATATCGCATCACCTGTGGATCGGCGCACATCGCCGCAAACTCCGGCAAATCCTCATCGCGCCACTGCCGCAACAGCAGTCGCGCGCTCTCGAGTTCCAGTATCGGTTCCATCGTGCTCCCCCGTTCCCATGCCGCAAGTCTACATCGCTGGTAGGATCCTTCACTCATTCCTACCTACCGTCCTGTATAAATCAGCCATGCCCCTGCCCCTGATCTACCACGAAGACTACAGTCCCGAGTTCCCGGCGGATCACCGCTTCCCCATGGACAAGTTTCGCCTGCTGCGCGATCACCTGGTGGACAGCGGACTGACCCGGGACGCTGACCTGCTGCGCCCCGACCTCTGCCCGCCAGAGATTCTCGCGCTCGCACATGACCCTGCGTATATCGAACGCTACATGGGCGGTGAGTTGTCCCGCGAAGATCAGCGGCGCCTCGGCCTGCCGTGGAGCGAAGCCCTGGCCCGGCGCACGGTGCGGGCGGTTGGCGGCTCCCTGCTGGCGGCCGAGCAGGCGCTGGAACATGGTTTGGCCTGTCACTTGGCCGGCGGCACCCATCACGCGCATTACGACCATCCTGCCGGGTTCTGCATCTTCAATGACCTGGCCGTGATCAGCCATTTCCTGCTGGAAAGCGGCCGTGTGAATCGGGTGCTGATCTTCGACTGCGATGTGCATCAGGGCGACGGCACTGCACGGATTCTGCACAACACCCCGGAGGCGGTGACCGTTTCCCTGCACTGCGAGAAGAACTTTCCTGCACGCAAAGCCGAAAGTGACTGGGACATTCCACTGCCCAAGGGCATGGGCGATGCCGATTACCTGAAGGTGGTGGACGATGCGCTCAACTATTTGCTGCCGCTCTACCAACCTGACCTGGTGCTGTACGACGCCGGCGTCGATGTGCATAAAGATGACGCGCTCGGCTACCTGAAGCTGACAGACGAAGGCGTCGCCGCCAGGGACGAAAGTGTTATGCGCCATTGCCTGGGGCGGGATATCCCGGTGGTCGGGGTCATCGGCGGCGGCTACAGCAAGGACCGCAAGGCGTTGGCGCGCCGTCATGGAATCCTGCATCACAGCGCGCAACGGGTCTGGCAGTCATCAGGTTGTCATTGAGGTGTGGGTCTTTACCCACAATGCCTGTGGAACTGCCTGTGGATAACCTGAGTGAAAGGTCCTACAGGCCATGCTGCATATAGCTTGCAAAGGGGTGGTTGTTTTTTGATCAGCTTCTTCAGCAACGCTCACCCTGATTCGTGCTGGTAGAATGCGCGGCTTATTCCGCCACGCCGCAGCTCACGCCATGACCCAGCCCTCGCCCTCCTCCTCTTCTCACGTTGCCATCATCGGCGGCGGCCCCGCCGGTTTGATGGCGGCCGAAGTGCTGAGCCAGGCCGGGATCAAGGTCGACCTGTACGACGGCATGCCTTCGGTGGGGCGAAAATTCCTGCTGGCCGGCGTGGGTGGCATGAACATCACCCATTCCGAAGCCTACCCGGCGTTTCTCTCACGCTATGCCGAACGCGCGCCGCAGATCGCGCCGCTGTTGCGGTCATTTGGCGCTGATGCGCTGTGCCAATGGATTCATGACCTGGGCATCAAAACCTTTGTCGGCAGTTCCGGCCGAGTCTTTCCTACAGACATGAAAGCCGCCCCCCTGTTGCGTGCATGGCTCAAACGCCTGCGAGACAGCGGCGTTGTTATCCACACCCGTCACCGCTGGCTCGGCTGGAATGATCGCGGTGGATTGCGCATCGACAGCCCCGAAGGCGAAAAAATCGTCCAACCTGACGCAACCTTGCTGGCCCTCGGCGGCGGCAGTTGGTCGCGACTCGGCTCGGACGGCGCCTGGATGCTGCCACTGGAACAACACGGCGTAGGACTCGCGCCACTGCAACCGAGTAATTGCGGCTTCGAGGTGCAGGCCTGGAGCGAGTTGATGGTCAACAAATTCGCCGGCGCACCGCTGAAAAACATCGCCATTGGCCTCAATGACGACGTGCCGCGGCTCGGGGAATGTGTGATCACGGCAACCGGGATTGAAGGCAGTTTGATCTACGCCTTGTCGGCGCCGATCCGCGAAGCCATCAATCAGCACGCCTCGGCAACCATTCACCTGGACCTGTTGCCGGGCAAGCCTGTGGATAAAGTGCAGGCTGCGCTGAGCAAACCACGCGGTTCACGCTCAATGTCGAAGCACTTGCACAGTCAGCTCGGAATCGATGGTGTGAAAGCGGCGTTACTGCGCGAACTCACTCCGGCCGAATGCTTCGCTGATCCGGCGCTGCTGGCCAAAGCGATCAAGGCGCTTGCACTGACACTGGTGAAAACCCGCCCGCTGGACGAAGCCATCAGCAGCGCCGGTGGGGTGATGTTCGAGTCGATGGATGAACGCTTGATGCTCAAGCAACTGCCTGGCGTGTTCTGCGCGGGGGAAATGCTCGATTGGGAAGCGCCGACCGGTGGCTATCTGCTGACCGCGTGTTTCGCCAGTGGGCGAGCGGCAGGGTTGGGGATGGTGGAGTGGTTGAAGCGCAAGGACTGAGGACTGAGGCGCGGCCATCGCGAGCAAGCTCGCTCCCACACTGATTGCATTCTTTCTGAAAGAACTCGGTCAAATGTGGGAGCGAGCTTGCTCGCGATAGCGGTCTAGCCGGCGCAGCGAATATTAAGGCTTCTTCTTACGCGGCCCGGTATTAAACACCGGCACTTTTCGCACAGGCTTGATCGAAGGTTCCGGCGCCGAAGCATCCCCACTCTCAACCCATTTACCCAAGTTGCGTTTACCGCCACTGGAGGTCTTCGGCTTCTTCGGTTTTTTCGGCTTCTTGACCACCTGACCGCTGGCATCGGTATCCGGCACCCGGTGCTCAGGCTCGAAGTCATGTTCCATCTGGCGAGGCAATGCCTGACGGGTCAACGTCTCGATGGCCGACAGCAGATTCACTTCATCAGCGCAGACCAGCGAAATCGCCTGCCCTGTGTTACCCGCACGGCCGGTACGCCCAATGCGGTGGATGTAATCCTCCGCCACGATCGGCAGGTCGAAGTTGACCACCAATGGCAAATCTTCGATGTCCAGACCACGGGCCGCAACGTCGGTGGCCACAAGAATCTGCACTTCACTGGCCTTGAAACGGTCCAGCGCACGCTGACGGGTTGCCTGTGGTTTGTCGCCGTGGATGCCGTCGGCATTGATGCCCAGGCCCTGGAGTTTTTCCACCAGTGCGTCCACGCCGTTGCGGGTCTTGGCGAACACCAGCACCTGCTTCCACTTGCCCTTGCGCAGCAAGTGGATGAACAGCTCCGGCTTGCGCTTCTTGTCCACCGTCACCACCCATTGCTTGACGGTGTTGGCAGCCACGTTGCGCGGGCTGACTTCGATGCTCAGTGGATCGTTGAGCATTTGTCCGGCCAGCAAGCGGATCGCGTCGGAGAAAGTCGCGGAGAACAGCAGCGTCTGACGTTGCTTGGGCAGCACGCGGTAGATATTCCCCAGTTCCTCGGAGAAACCCAGATCAAGCATGCGATCGGCTTCGTCCAGAATCAGGGTTTGCAGCTGATTGAACTTGAGGGCCTTCTGGCGATACAGGTCGAGCAAACGACCCGGCGTCGCCACCAGCACGTCAACACCCTTGCGCAGCTTCATCATTTGCGGGTTGATGCTGACGCCGCCGTACACCGCGTAAGTGCTCAACGGCAGGTTCTCGGCGTACTGACGCACGGCTTCGTGAACCTGTTCGGCCAATTCGCGGGTCGGCACCAGGATCAGTGCGCGCACCGAGTTAGACGCCACTTTCGGCCCTTCCATGGCCAGCAACTGCAGGAGCGGCAGCGCGAAGCCGGCGGTCTTGCCAGTCCCGGTCTGGGCGGCGGCCATCAGGTCGCGACCGGCCAGCACCGCCGGAATGGCTTGCGCCTGAACCGGCGTAGGGGTCTGGTAGCCGAGCGTCTCGAGAGAGCGCAGCAAGGGTTCGATCAGGCCAAGGGAGGCGAAAGTCATGGGATTACCGTAGGAAAATTCAGCGCGGGTTTTTCAAAACAAGTGTGCAAAACAAGATGCAATGGCGCGCAGTTTACCCTAATTCACACGGGATTCTGTCTGCACCACGGCAGCAGGTCGTTCCGGAGCCCGGCGCCACTGCGGCAACCCGATCAGCACCACGGCGCTGATGATCACCGCCATGGCCAATGCTTCTTCGATACCGATGGTCTCGCCGACAAACACGATCCCCAGCAACACCGCCACCGCCGGGTTGACGTAGGCATAACTGGTGGCCGCCGCCGGCCGCACGTTTTTCAACAGGTACATATAGGCGTTGAAAGCGATGATCGAACCGAAGAAGGTCAGATAGGCCAGGGCTGCCCAACCTTCGATCGGCGGCATGGCTTCCAGATGCTCACCGCTCAGCGCACTGCCGATCAGCAGCGCTACACCGCCCACCAACATTTCCACGGCACTGGCCATCGCGCCTTGGGGCAACGGCAAGTGTTTGCTCCAGACCGAACCAAAGGCCCAGGAAGCTGCCGCGAATACCAGCAACGCAGCACCCAACGGGCTCGATTGCAGGTTAGAACCGAGGTTGAGCATGGCAATGCCGATCAGCCCGAGCACAATCCCGGCCCATTCGAGACGGGTATTACGCGCGCCCCAGAAATATCCGCAGAGCAAGGTAAACAGCGGCACCGTCGCCACCGCCAACGCCGCCACACCCGAGGCGACGCCCGTGTGCTCGGCCACGCTCACCGCGCCGTTACCAAAGCTGAGCAGCAAAATCCCGATGATCCCGGCGGCTTTCCACTGCGCCCAGGTCGGTGCCGGCGCCCCGCGCCAGCGCAGGAACGCGTACATCAGCGTCCCGGCAATCACAAAGCGAATCCCGCCGAGCATCAATGGCGGGCAGTACTGCACGCCGATGCGAATGACTAGATAGGTCGAGCCCCAAATCACGTACAACGCGAAAAAGGCAGCGATCAACGGTAAGGGAAAACGACGTAAGCCAGGCATGGGTCAGCTCGTAGGCAAGACAAGTGAAAGGCTATTCTAGAAAGGCCAGCGGCTTAAATTAAGTTACAAAACCTGTTTATAGCGCCGGTACACTTTTCAAAACACGGAGATTGCCGTTATAAACCGTGCTTTCGAAAGTCAGTCATTTTTCAGGAATACCACGATGGACAAATACGACCGCATGCTTCTCAGCGCCCTGTTGGAAAACGGTCGTGCGTCCTACGCCGACCTGGCGCGCAAAGTGAACCTGTCCGCCCCGGCCGTAGCCGAGCGCGTCGCTAAACTGGAAGCCTGCGGGGTCATCACGGGTTACCAGGCGAAAGTCGACATGGCCAAGCTTGGCTTGCCGATCCAGTGCGTGATCGAACTGCGCTTGAACCAGCACGGCAACCAGAAGGCCTACGACGACCTGATCAAAATCCCACAACTAACCGAATGCCACCGGGTGACGGGTGATCCGTGCGTGATCATGCAAGCGGCGGTGGGTTCGATGCCGGAGCTGGAAGAGTTGATCAACCGGATCGCCAAGTTCGGGTTCAGCAAGACGTCGATTGTGTTGTCGAGCGCGATAGAGAAGCGCGTGCCGTTGGGGCAGTTGGAAGGGAATGGTAAATAGCGATCCCGTAGGAGCTGTCGAGTGAAACGAGGCTGCGATCTTTTGATTTTGCTCTTTAAAAACAAGATCAAAAGATCGCAGCCTCGTTTCACTCGACAGCTCCTACAGAAGTTCAGCGGTATCGTCAGAATCCGCGAACGCCGCTATATCCGGCGCCCAACAAACACGGTATATCTTTTAAACGAACCCATGGTTCCGTCCGCCAATGCAGCAGGCTTAACGTTCCCCCCGCCCACCCCTTCAATCCTAAACATACAAGCGAGCTTGCTCGCGATAGCGATTTATCATCCAACATTGATGTCGACTGACACGGCGCCATCGCGAGCAAGCTCGCTCCCACAGGGGATTTGTGGTGTGTCATTCAGAGGATTTGTGGTGTGTCAGTTAGAACCCGCGATGCCGCTTGAGATGCTCATTGATCTTCGCCGCCGGCACTTTCTGCAAGCTCACCAGCAGATCATGAGACAACTCGCGCAACCCGTGCTTCTGCCGCAACTCCTGGGCCAAATGCGCCGTCAGGTTGGCCGCCATCTCGGCATCGGCCATGGCCCGGTGAGCTTTACCGGTGTGGGGCAGGTTGGCGAACGTGGTGAGGGTGCCGAGTTTGTGGTTCGGCGCGGCGGGCATCAAACGGCGGGCAAGTAGCAGCGAGCAGGCAAAGTTCTGCAAGCGTGTGCGTTTGATCCGCCCCAGCTCAAAGTCCCAGAACTTCTGGTCGAACGCGGCGTTGTGCGCCAGCAGCGGTGTGATACCGACGAATTCGTTGACCTCGTTCATCACCTGCTCGGCCGATGGCGCGGTGCGCAACATGGCGTTGCTGATGCCGGTGAGTTGTTCGATGAAGGCCGGGACGCGCACGCCAGCATTCATCAGGCTTTGGTAACGTTCGACGATGCGCCCCTGTTCAAGGATCACCACGGCAATTTCCGTGGCCCGGCAGCTGCTGCTCGGGGAGATCCCGGTGGTTTCAAAGTCGATGACTGCTATGCGTTCCAAACCTGTTTCAACTCCGTAAAAATCAATTCTTGAGCAGCAACGCGCCTTCGATCGGCACGTAGCGGCTGGCGGCGCGGATCAGCGAGTTGGCCGTCAGGCCCGGCACGCCGTAGGCCACGGCTTGCACCCCGTGCTTGGTGATGATGCGCTCCAGCAGCATGTCGAAATCACCGTCACCGGAAGCCAGCACCACTTCGTCGACATGATCGGCGGCGTCCATGATGTCGAGGGTGATGCCCACGTCCCAGTCGCCCTTGGCCGAGCCATCACTGCGCTGGATGTAGGGCTTGAGCTTCACAGTGAAGCCGAGGTTGCGCAGGATCTGCTGGAATTGCTGTTGTTTGCTGTCGCCGCGATCGATGGCGTAGGCATAGGCCTCGACGATCTCGCCCTGTTTGCTGATATCAGCCCACAGCGCGGCATAGTTGAAATGGCAACCATAGGCCTGACGCACGGTGTAATAGAGGTTCTGGACATCGGCGAACACTGCGATTTTTTTCACCGGTCATCCTCGTTGGCGCGCCGGAGCGCGGGCAGGATCAGGCACCAGGCCCGAAAAGTTGCCCAGTATGCCAGCCTGAAGGATTGTTCCGCGAATAATCGGCCCGAAGCGCCGCAGCGCTCCGGACGAATGGCGTATCAGACGAAGGAATCGTCGTCGCCGCCGAAGAACGATGAGCTGTCATCGCTGTAGTCGGCGTCGGTAAAGCCGCCCTGATCATTGGCGTTGTCAGCCACGCGCTGATCGTCGTCCCAGCCCTTGTCACCGCTCTGATCGTTGACTTGAGCCGGTTCTTCCTTGATCACTTCAACCACTTCCGGCTGCTGGTTGTGGTGAAACAGGCTGCTGATGCCTTGCGCCAGCATCACGCCACCGGCCACGCCGGCGGCGGTTTTCAGCGCACCGCCGAGGAAACCGCTGCCGACTGGCTGTTGCGGGGCGTAGTTCTGCTGAGGCGGCGCTGCACCGAAGTTCTGTTGTGGCGACTGTGAATTGAACGACGGCCGCGCCGGTTCACGCCAGCCGCCACCACTCGAAGCGGGTGGGCTTTGGCTGGGCGCTGGCTGCGGATCACGGGAACTGCCGCCGAAGATGCTCGACAGAAAACCACCGCTGCTCGGCGCCGCAGCAGCCGGTTGAGCCTTGGCCGATTGCAGTTCGGCCTGCAATTGCTGGACTTGCTGGGCGAGTTGTTTGTTCTGTTCGTCGAGGCTTTTGATGGCGGCCTCTTGCACCAGAATCGCCTGGGTCATGAAATAGCCCGCCGCAGGCTGGCGAGTCAGGTGTTCCTTGATCCGCGCCTCGGCCTGGGCGTCGCGCGGGGCTGAATCCGTTTCGGCCTGTTGCAGCCGGGAAAACAGTCCATCGATCAGGGTTTGTTCTTCGCTGTTCATGGCGACCTCGTAGATTGCCGGGAATATCTGCCCTATCCACTGTGGATAAGGTACAACCTCGTAATGGAGGTTGATGCAGGATGTTTCAATGGTCTTTACCGAACGTTTACGTTTGCGCCCCAAAGCGCTTCATCGGTTAAAGTGGGCCACTGCTTTCAACCTGCGATACCGACTGATGAATTCGTTCGATGTACTGCGTGACTCTCTGTATTTCTTCAAGCGCAATCTGGGCCAGATCGTGCGGCTGTGCCTGCCGCTGGTGATCTTTGAGGCGCTGTTGCAACAAGTGGTCGACCACTCCACCGAGCCGGACAGCTTTCCCGGCATCAGTGTGATAGTCGGCTTGCTGGTTTATCCGCTGTACACCGCCGCGCTGATCCTGTTTCTCGATGCCCGCAGCCGTGGCGAATCACCGAGCAACCGCGAGCTGCTGTCGAGGTCGGCCTACCTGTGGCCACGCTTCGCCCTGCTCACCGCGCTCAATACCTTGCTGATCCTGATCGGCCTGTCGCTGTATTTCCTGCCGGGCATCTGGCTGATGGTGACCCTGGCGTTTGGCGAGTACCTGCTGGTGCTGCGCGGCTTCGCACCACTGGCGGCGATGAAGGAAAGCCTGCGCCTGACCCGCGGCCATTTCCTGCGCATTCTGGTGTGCATTCTCTGTGTAATGGGCCCGTTGTGGGTGCTCAAAGGCGCGACCCTGGCGGTCTACCCGGAACCGCAGAACCCGGTGATTTCCCTGCTGATCGACAGCGCCCACAGCTTCCTGCAACTGTTCGTCAGCGTGGTGCTGTTCCGCTTGTTCATGCTGATCGGCGATGTGCCCGAGAAAATTGACGGCCCGCTCTGACCGCTCTACCCGTGGGCTTAAGCCCTTCCGTCGGTTATGCTCGGGCTCAACTTTTGTAACGCTATAAGCCGAGCCATGACCCGTCTACTGCGCTACACCCTGCTGGGCCTGTTGATCGTGACCGGCCTGATTGCCTTGCTGATCTACAACCTGACCTGGCGCCCCGACGCCAAGGAAGCCCTACCGGTCAGTTGCGACGCCCAGGCACCGACGCTGGTGCCCGGTCAGGCACTGAAGGTGATGACCTGGAACGTCCAGTACCTGGCGGGAAAACGCTACGTGTTCTGGAATGACCTGGCGGCCGGCAATGACGAAAATCCCACGTCCGAAGACATGGCCTTCAGCCTCGATGAAGTGGCGCGGGTGATCCGCGACGAGCAACCGGACCTCGTGCTATTGCAGGAGCTCGATGACGGCGCCAAGGCCAGCGATTACCAAAACCAGTTCAAGCTGCTTCAGGAGCGAGTCGCGGACCTGTATCCGTGCAGCGCTCACGCGTTCGACTGGAAAGCCGACTTCGTGCCTGAGCCGCACATTTTCGGCAGCGTCGGCCGGCAACTGGCTACCCTCAGCCGCTACCAGATCGAACACGCCGAACGCCTGCAATTACCGATCGCACCGGCCAACTTCATCAGCCGCCAATTCAAACCGAAAAATGCCTTGCTGGTCACGTACCTGCCGTTGAGCGACGGCGGTCAGATGGCGGTGCTCAACACCCATCTGGACCGCGTTATCCCGCCAGACGAAACGTTGCAATCTCAGGTGATGGCCACGGTCAAAGTCCTCGACAAGTTCGAAAGCCGCGGCACGCCGTGGTTGATCGGAGGGGACTTCAACCTGTTGCCGCTGGGGCAATTTCGACGCCTGCCTGCCGAGCAACGCACGCCCTACTCTGCCGACAGCGCGCTGCATGTGCTGTGGGACAAATACCCGATGATCCCGACCAACAGTGAAGCCAGCGGCATCGATCGGGCGCGATGGTTGACCCATTACCCGAATGATCCGGGCTTGAACGGCCCGGACCGGACTGTCGACTACCTGTTCTACAGCCCGCGAATCAAACGGGTCGAGGCGACGGTGAGACAGGACGACACCTTGCGGATCTCCGACCACTTGCCGGTGATCGCCCGTTTCCTGCTACCGGCAGCGCCCTGACCTCCGCCCTATGCAGAACCTGTGGGAGCGAGCTTGTTCCGGGCGGCGATCCGACGATGGCGGTGTGTCAGGCAACGGGTATGTCGACTGACGAAACGCAATCGCGAGCAAGCTCGCTCCCACAGGGATTTCGCTGGATCAATGTTCCTCCTCCAGCTCATCGTGCAATAACCCGAAGATCTTGCGCTTCATGTCGATGAACGAGCGCTCCATGACCATGTCCAGGGTCCGTGGGCGTTCGATCGGCACGTCCAGAATCTGCTTGATCCGACCCGGCCGAGCGCCCATCACGTAGACCCGGTCGCCCAACAGAATCGCCTCGTCGATATCGTGGGTCACGAACAACACGGTCTTCTTGCTGTTACCCCAAACCCGCAACAACAGCTGCTGCATTTGCAGACGCGTCTGGCTGTCGAGCGCGCCAAAGGGTTCGTCCATCAGCAGGATTTGCGGATCGTTGGCCAGCGCCCGAGCAATTGCCACGCGCTGCATCATGCCGCCGGACAGTTGCTTGGCGTAGTTGTCGGCAAACCCGGTCAGGCCGACTTCGTTGACGTAGTAGTCGACGATTTCCTTGCGCTGAGCGGCCGCCATACCGCGACGCTTGAGACCGAACTCAACGTTCTGGCGCACGGTCAGCCACGGAAACAACGTGTAGCTCTGGAACACCATGCCGCGATCCGCACCCGGCCCTTGAACTTGCTGGCCACCGACGTAGATCTCGCCTTCCGTGGGCTCATTCAGACCCGCAGTGAGGTACAGCAAACTCGACTTGCCGCAGCCCGAAGGCCCCACCAGCACGGCGAATTGCTGATCCGGTACTTCGAACGACACCTTATCCAGCGCGGTGAACACGCCACCGTCGGGCTTTTGATAGCGAAGACTGACCTTGTCCACTTGCAGCCTTGGCGCGGCGTGTACCGGCGCGGCCTGTGACGTGACGAAACGAGGGTTGACGGCGCTTACTGAGCCCATGCGGCGATCCTCAGACGGAGAAAACGGAACAGTTGATCGGTGACCAGGCCCAGCAGGCCGATGATCGCGATTGCCAGGAAAATCACATCCACTTGAAAGCCGCGCATGGCTTTAAGGCTCAAGTAACCCAGACCGCTGGAGGCTGCAACCAGCTCGGCGACCACCAGGTAAGTCCAGGCCCAGCCCATGGTCACGCGCAAGGTATCAAGCACACCCGGCAACGACGCCGGGGCGATCACATGCAGCACCGCATCGCGACGGGTAGAACCCAAGGTGTAAGACGCGTTGATCAGGTCCTTGGAGATGCCTTTGGACACGTCCGCGATCATCACCAGTTGCTGGAAGAACACGCCGAAGATGATCACCGACACCCGCTGCTCCAGACCGATACCAATCCACAGAATGAACAGCGGCACGAACGAGGTCACCGGCAGGTAGCGGATGAAATTGACCATCGGCTCAAGGAACGCCTGAACGATACGGAAGCTGCCCATCAGCAACCCCAACGGCACCGCCACCAGCGACGACACGATGAAGCCGACCATCACCACTTCGAGGCTGGCCCACACATGCAGGCCAAGGGTGCCGTCGCGGCTCAGGCGCACGGCGGCCTCGACCACCGCGCCCGGTGTCGGCAGGAACATGCCCGGCACCACGCCGCCGTAAGACAAACCGGCCCACAGGCCGACCAACAACACCCAGGCCAGACCGCTCGCGCTCCAGATCACCGACACCGGCAGGCCGGTCTTGGGCGTGATGCAGCGGCTCAGCCATGAATTGCGCTTGAACATGCGAACCTCCTAGAGCGGGCTGACGAAGCGGTTGTCGATCAGGTCGTCATTGCTGACGTTGTAGGGTTTGCCCTGCAATTCACTGGCGGTCTCGTTGGCCAGTTTGATCAGCGGTTCGCTGTCGCCCGGTTTGCCCGGCGAGCCAAGAAGTTTTTCGCTCATGGCCTGATCGTAGAAACGCACGCCTTGCGCGGCTGCGGCCAATTCCTTCGGATCAGCGAGGTAACCGCCGACGCCTTTGGCCATGATTTTGTAAGCTTCTTGCGGATGATCCTTGGTGTACTGCACGGCTTTGTAAAGGCCGGCCACCAACGCCTTGACGTCTTCCGGCTGCTTCTCGATGACCGTGCAGTTGAGCGCGACCACGTCGACAATCACTCCCGGCGTGCTGCTGCTATCGATCAGTACCTTGCCTTGTTGCTTGCTGCGAACCATCGACAAATGCGGCTCCCAGGTCACGGCCGCTGGCACGCGACCGGCGATGAACGCAGTGGCGGCGTCGTCAGCCGTCATGTTTTGCACGGTGATGTCGCTCATGGTCATGCCGTGCTTTTTCAGCAGGTAAGACAGCCAGAATTGCGAGGTCGAACCTTCGTTCACCGCCACGGCTTTGCCCTTCAGCTCCTGCAGACTCTTGACGTCCTTGCCCACAAGCACGCCGTCGCCACCATGGCTGTCATCGAGCGCGGCTACAGCCTTGAAGCAGAATTGCGGACGGTACTTGAGCACTTCGTCGATGGTCGACGCCGAACCCGATAACTCTCCCGACGCTTGCGCGGCCATGTACATCGAAGCCTCTTCGACGACAGGCAATTCGACGGTCAAACCATTTTCCTTGAAATAGCCCAGATCCTGAGCCAGGTAGAGCGTGCCGTAACCGACCCACGTGGTGTGGCCGATAGAGAGGGTGCCGGCCTGGACGCTGGTAGCGACCGTCGCGGCGATGGCGGTGATCGCCAGTGGATGAGTGATGCAGTTCAGCAAGGACTTGATCATGGAGCACTCCCAAAGCTGTTGATTTAGTTTTGTCATGGGCAGTACGGCCAGCGGCCATGGAGAAGAGCTGCCGCCTGAGGTCTCTGATGGACCTTTCGGTGAGCAGCGTTCGGCTGACTGGCGAGGTCGATGTTGGCCCAAGGCGGGGAATAGGAAAATTAGGAAATATGTCGATGGGAGTGATGAAAAAACTGGGTAGCGTGCGCTGCGAAAGGGCGCTGTGGGCGGGGATGCCCGAGGTGGGTGCAAAAGCCTGGAGAGGTGTGGTGAATGTGCAATAGCTATCGCGAGCAAGCTCGCTCCCACAGGGGATCTGTGTCGACCCCATTACCGAGGTAGACACAATTCCAATGTGGGAGCGAGCTTGCTCGCGAAGAGGCCCGCCAGGCCACTAAAAGATCAGAGCCGGTCATACTCTTGAGCCGTGCGATCAACAGCTTTCAGCGTCTTGCCGACCAGTTCATCAACCTCTTCCCGACTGGCAATCAACGCCGGCGCCATGATCATCCGCCCCAAGGTCGAGCGAATAATCACGCCTTCCTCGAAACCAATCGTGCGGCAACGCCAGGCAATGTCGTTCTCATTGGCAAAGCGCTTGCGACTGGTTTTGTCCTCAGCCAATTGCAACGCCGCCACCATGCCGACACCCTGAATATCGCCCACCAACGGATGATTGCCGAACACCTCGCGCAAGCACTGTTGCAGGTACGGCCCGATGTCATCCTTGACCCGCGTCACCACCCCTTCATCGCGCAACGCCGTGAGGTTGGCGATGGCAACCGCCGCCGCCACCGGGTGCCCGGAGTAGGTCAAGCCGTGGGCAAACACCCCGCCCTGTTCCACCAGTACCTGAGCCATTTTCTTCGACAGAATCAACCCGCCCATGGGGATGTAACCCGAGGTC
Organism: Pseudomonas sp. UYIF39; assembly: GCF_029963765.1. Lineage (GTDB taxonomy): Bacteria > Pseudomonadota > Gammaproteobacteria > Pseudomonadales > Pseudomonadaceae > Aquipseudomonas. The sequence goes on along the minus strand of NZ_JALBYU010000005.1, from coordinate 180,511 downwards.
AAACCCTTGGCGATCGACAGCGTGTCCGGTTCGAAACCGAAGTGCTCGTGGGCGAACCATTCGCCGGTGCGACCGAAGCCGCCGATCACTTCGTCGGCGCACAACAGCACATCGTACTTGCGGCAGATCCGCTGAATTTCCGGCCAGTAACTCTCGGGTGGAAAGATCATCCCGCCGGCGCCCTGGAACGGCTCGGCGATAAACCCGGCGACCTTGTCCGCGCCGAGTTCGAGAATCTTCGCTTCCAGCTGCTGCGCCGCCCGCAGGCCAAATTCGGCCGGGGTCAGGTTGCCCTCGTGGGCGAAAAAGTACGGTTCATCGATGTGTTCGATGTCGGGAATCATGCCGCCCATTTCGTGCATGAACTTCATACCACCGAGCGCCGTCGCCGCCAGGGTCGAGCCGTGGTAACCGTTCCAGCGACCGATCATGATTTTCTTCTCGGGCTTGCCGAGAATAGTCCAGTAACGACGCACGGTGCGGATCAGCACCTCGTTGGCCTCGGAGCCGGAGTTGGTGTAGATCGCGTGGCTGTAGTGCCCCGGCAGCAGGCTGAACAGCAGCTCCGAGAGCTCGATCACCTGCGGGTGGGTGGTGTGGAAAAACATGTTGTAGTACGGCAACTGCTCCAGTTGCCGGGACGCGGCGGCAGCCAGGTCCTTGCGCCCGTAACCGAGGTTGGTGCACCACAGCCCGGACATGCCGTCGAGGTAACGCCGACCATCGTTGTCCCACAGGTGCAGGCGCTCGCCACGGACCATCACCCGAGGTCCTTCATCGTTGAGCGCTTTTTGATCGACGAATGCGTGGATGTGGTGCGCAGCGTCGGCGGCCTGGTAGTCGCGGGTTTCACGTGGTGTGGTCATCGCCAGTTCTCCGTTTTGTTATTAGCGGCTGTTATCAGCGCAGCTGAAACCAAGTGGTCTTCAACTGGGTGTATTTATCGAATGAGTGCAGCGACAGGTCGCGGCCGAAACCGGATTGTTTACCGCCACCAAAAGGCACAGTCACATCCAGCGCATCGACGCTGTTGACCGACACCGTGCCCGCTCGCAATTGCCGCGCCACACGGTGGGCGCGATTGAGGTCGTCGGTCCACAGCGACGCGGCCAAACCGTAGACGCTGTCGTTGGCCAGTTGCAAGGCGTGTGCTTCGTCATTGAACGCAGTGACCGCCAGCACCGGGCCGAACACTTCATCGCGAAACAGCGGCATGTCCGGCGTCACGCCGGTGAAAATCGTCGGCTGAATGAAGTTGTCCGAGCCGTTGAAAATCGACTGTCGACCGCCACACAGTTTCGTCGCGCCTTGGCGTTCGGCCTGCTGGATGAACTTCATGATGCGTGCCGTCTGGCGGCTGTCGACAATCGCCCCGGCGCGGCTCGACGGGTCCAGCGGATCACCCGGTTGCCAGCCTTCGGCGTGCGCCTTCAGACGCTCGACGAACTCGTCATGAATCGAACGTTCCACCAGCAACCGCGAGTTGGCCGAGCAGACTTCGCCCTGATTGAAGAAGATCCCGAACGCGGCTTTCTGCGCCGCCAGATCAAGATCCTGACAGTCGGCGAACACCAGATTGGCGCTCTTGCCGCCGCACTCCAGCCACACCTGTTTCAGGTTCGATTGCGCCGAGTACTGCATGAAATATTTGCCCACTTCCGTGGAGCCGGTGAACACCAGGCAATCGACGTCCGGGTGCAAACCGAGGGCTTTGCCGGTCTGCTCGCCGAGCCCCGGCAACACGTTCAACACGCCTGCTGGCAGGCCGGCTTCCAGCGCCAGTTCGGCCAGACGCAGGGCGGAAAACGGTGACTGCTCGGCGGGTTTGAGGATCACCGAATTACCCGCCGCCAACGCTGGTGCGAGTTTCCACGCGGCCATGTCCAGCGGGAAATTCCATGGCACCACGGCAGCGACCACGCCCAGCGCTTCGCGGGTGATGGTCGCCAGCACGTTCTGCGCGCTCGGAGCGATCTGGTCATAGAGTTTGTCGAGGCTTTCGGCGTACCAGCGAAACACCCCGGCGGCGCCCGGCACGTCGATGTTGTAGGCGTCCATCACCGGTTTGCCCATGTTCAGCGAATCGAGCAGCGCCAGTTCTTCGCGATGGGTCATGATCAGATCGGCCAGGCGCAACAGCACGTGCTTGCGCTCACTCGGCGAGCGCGCCGACCAGGTGCCAGCCTCGAACACCTGCCGCGCATTGCGCACCGCAGCGTCTACGTCTTCATCGCCGCACGCGGCCACGTTGGCCAGGCACTGGCCGGTGGCGGGGTTGATCGCGGCGAAGGTCTGCCCCGACTGCGCCGCACGGGGTTTGCCGTCGATCACGGCCTGATCGGGAAACCGCAGCGCAGCGGCTTTGTTTTGCCAGAATGTAAGCTCGAACACGTTCAGATGCTCCATGGGCTTTCTTGTGGATTGGATGGTGGCCCAGGCCTGCGTCCAGGAAAAATAGTAAAAATGTCTTCGCAGACCATGAAAAAACTGGGCAGCCGATCTCCCCGGTGGCGCGGTATGTGGTTATTGTTCAGGCACAACAACACCGTCGTCAGAACGGACGCAGTCGGCGCGAAAATTGCCTGGATGTCGAAATCATCCACCCCGAGGTTTGCCGTGGCTGCCTACAACCTGCGTCAATTGAAGTACTTCATCACCACCGTCGAATGCGGCAGCGTCGCCGAGGCGTCGCGCAAGCTGTACATCGCCCAACCGGCGATTTCCACGGCGATCAAAGGCCTGGAAGACAGCTTCGGCGTGCAACTGCTGATCCGTCACCACGCTCAGGGCGTGTCATTAACCCCCAGCGGCGCACGCTTCTACCGCAAGGCCCAGGAACTGCTGCGCATGGCCAAGGAGTTCGAACAGAACGCCCTGGCCGACAACGACGTGGTGGCCGGGCAAATCGATATCGGCTGCTTCGAAACGGTCGCGCCGCTGTACCTGCCGCAGTTGATTGCCGGGTTCTCGGCGTTGTATCCGGGGGTGAAAATCCGCATCCGCGACGGCGAACAGCAAGAACTGGTGCAAGGCCTGACCTCCGGCACCTTCGATCTGGCGATCCTGTATGAACACGACCTCGACGCCACCATCCAGACCGAACCACTGATGCCGGCGCAGCGGCCTTATGCGTTGCTGCCGGCGGATCATCGCTTTGCTCAGCTGAAACAAGTGTCGCTACGTGATCTGTGCCTGGAGCCGATGATTTTGCTGGACGTGCAACCGAGCCGGACCTACTTCGTCAGCCTGTTCGAAGAGTTGGGACTGACGCCGAACATTGCCTTCAGCTCACCGTCGATCGAGATGGTCCGGGGCATGGTCGGGCAAGGCTTCGGTTTCTCGATCCTGGTCACCCGGCCGCACTCGGAATGCACCTATGACGGCCAGAAAGTGGTGTGCGTGGACATCGTCGAAGACATCACCGGCTCAGGGCTGGTGGCGGCGTGGCTCAAGCGCGGGCAACTGACCAAACCGGCGCAGTTGTTTGCCGACTATTGCCGGGAGCAGTTGACGGCCAAAGCCGCCTCTTGAGCATCAACGTCAGCTTTTGCGGGGCTTGATCCGCGCGGTCGCTTCGGCCACCAGCGGATCATCCGGCCAATAATGCTTCGGATACCTACCTTTCAAATCCTTCTTCACCTCGGCATACGTACTGCGCCAGAAGTTCGCCAAATCCTGAGTGACCTGCACCGGCCGCCGCGCCGGGGACAGCAGATGCAGTTTGACCACTTGACGACCACCGGCAATGCGCGGGGTTTCCGCCAGGCCGAACAACTCCTGCAACCGCACCGCCAGAATCGGCGGCTGCTCGCTGTAATCCAGACGAATCGATGACCCCGACGGCACGCTCAAATGATGCGGCGCCAACTCATCGAGCCGTTGCGGCAACGGCCACGGCAGCAGGTTGTGGACGATGCTCGACAGGTCCAGATTGGCGAAGTGACTGAGCCGCGAAACTTTGCCCAGATACGGCATCAGCCAATGTTCGAGGCTTTTGAGCAGGGCGGCGTCGCTGACATCCGGCCATTCACTCTGCTCTTTACTGCTGAGGTCCAGCTGGCGCAGCAACGCCACTCGCGCTTGCCACTGACGCAGCTCCGGCGTCCAGGGCAACAGCTCCAGACCTTTGCGTCGTACCAGATTCACCAGTGCCTGACTGCGAGCAGTTTCGTCGAGTCCGGTCAACGGCTCGCGGCTGAGGATCAACTCGCCAACCTTGCGCTGACGCTCGGCGCGCAACACGCCTTCGCGCTCGTCCCAATCCAGTTGATCGACCACGCGAACCTGCTCGGCCAGCACTGAATCGAACAGCGCCGGATCGAAATCCGCCGCCAGATAAATGCGTTCTTCACGCTGGCCCTGACGACTGCCCAGATCGGCGATCACCAGCCAGGGTTGCTTCATCAAACTGTCAGCTTCGGCGAACAGCGCTGCGCGACCATTGGCCAAACGATACTCCGCGCCACCGGCCCGGCGCTGTTGGGCAACTCGATCGGGATAGGCCAACGCCAACAGCGCGCCGAGCCAGCGCGGATGATCCGGATCGCTGACCGGTTCCGACGCTTTACCCCGCAGGTATCCGCGATACTGCCGCGCCAGTTGCCGGGCTCGTTGCACGCCACCCTGAGCGCCGCGTGCGGCCCGTTCTTCGCCGGACAACAGCACCAATCGGCTATGCAGATCGGCTCCGGCACCGCGCAAGATATCTCGCTCGCCGAGCAAGGCCGCGACATCGCAGGCCATGTCGGCCAAGCCGAGCGCCTGACCGCGCAACAGCAAATGCGCGATGCGCGGATGAGCCGGCAGTTCGGCCATGGCCTGACCGTGGCGGGTCAACGCTTCGCCGTCCAATGCGCCCAGGCGCTCAAGCAAGTCCTGAGCCTGTGCATAAGCGGCCGCGGGCGGTACGTCGAGCCACACCAATTGCCCCGGTGTCACGCCCCAGCGGCCGAGCTGCAACGCTAATCCGGCAAGATCCGCCGAGAGGATTTCCGCACTGGCGTAGGCCGCCAGTTGCTCGTGCTGATCCTGCGACCACAAGCGATAACACACACCCGGTTCCAAACGCCCTGCCCGGCCCGCGCGCTGAGTGGCGCTGGCTTTGGAAATACGCTGGGTGTCGAGGCGGGCCATGCCGCTGCCCGGATCGAAACGCGGCACCCGCGCCAACCCGGCATCGATCACCACGCGCACGCCATTAATGGTCAGGCTGGTCTCGGCGATGTTGGTGGCCAGCACCACTTTGCGTTTGCCGACAGGCGCGGGATCAATCGCGGCACGTTGCGCAGCCAGATCGAGTTCGCCGTGCAACGGGCAAAGCAAAACCTGCGTGCTCTCGCCCAGCGCATCGGCCAACTGTTGATTTACGCGACGGATTTCCGCCTGCCCCGGCAGGAACACCAACACGCTGCCGGTTTCATCGTTCAAGGCATCGAGGATGGTTTGCACCACGCGCGGTTCGATGAATTCTCCGGGCTGGAACGGCCGACCCCAACGCATCGCCACCGGGTACATGCGGCCTTCGCTGCGCAGGATCGGCGCGTCATCGAGCAACCCGGCCAGGCGTTCGCCTTCGAGCGTTGCCGACATCAACAGGATTTTCAGCGGCTGATCGTCACGAAACAGCTCGCGGCCATTCAGGCTCAAGGCCAACGCCAGATCGGCGTCGAGGCTACGCTCGTGGAATTCGTCGAAGATCAGCAGACCAACGCCTTCGAGCGCCGGGTCGTCCTGCAAGCGTCGAGTCAGAATCCCTTCGGTGACCACTTCAATGCGGGTGTTGGGACCGACTTTGCTGTCGAGACGAATGCGATAGCCGACGGTTTCGCCGACCTTTTCGCCCAGTTCACTGGCCAGACGCTCCGCCGCCGCCCGCGCGGCCAACCGCCGTGGTTCGAGCATCAGAATGGTCTGCCCGGCCAACCAGGGCTCGTTGAGCAAGGCCAGTGGCACTCGGGTGGTTTTACCGGCGCCGGGCGGTGCTTCGAGCACGGCTTCGTGGCGTGTAGCCAAGGCTTCACGCAGGGCGGGTAAAACTTCATCAATCGGCAAAGAAATCATGCTGGCTCCCCAGGGCGTACCCACAGTAAATTGCGAGTCGCGTTGAAGCTGTGGGCGTGCCAGGCAAGGCGCGGGACGCCGGTAAGGGTCGTTTCCTTGCCAAGTCCCGCAACGCAGCATGGCGCGCCCACAGCTTCAGCCCGGAGGGCCGAACCCCGATAAAATTCATCAGCCGTCGCGCGTTGTCGATCTGGAAAAAACAACATCAATCCTCAACTATTCCAGTGGGGGTGAGACGCGGCCGTAATTTACTGTGGGCACGCCCTGCCGCGGCGAGTATAACGGCGAACTGCTTGTCGCTCGTTGCTGTCCTAATTCATATCGACGACGCTTCGTTTTCCAGATGACTCAGGAGATTTCATATGCGTGTTCCCTTTCGCTTGATTGGCGGTGTATTGGTCGCGACGTTGCTGACCCAGGTGACCGCTTGCGGATCGATTTTCTACCCTGACCGTCGCGGTCAGATCGACGGCAAGATCGACCCTGCCATCGCCGCGCTCGATGCCGTGGGCCTGCTGTTCTACATCATCCCCGGCCTAATCGCGTTTGCCGTGGACTTCGCCACCGGCGCGATTTACTTCGAGCCCGGCAAGACCGCCCAGGTGGCCCCGGAAAAGCTCAAGGAAGCCATCGGCGCCGACGGCAAGGTCGATAACCGCAAGTTGCAGACTATTCTCGAAACCGAACTGGGCCGCAGCTTCCCGCTGGATGACCCGCGCCTGATCCAGCACAAGGGCAGCGCGCAGCAACTGGCTATGTTCGGCCTGCAACCTGCCGCGTAATCCGTGCACTTAAAGGAATTGCTGCACTTATGATCTCCAACTCCGAACATGCCCGCCTGCTGCGGCTGGCGACCCGCGCCTCGGTGGCGGTGGCGTGCACGCTGATCGTCGCCAAAGCCATCGCTTGGTGGTTAAGCGGTTCGGTGAGCATGCTCGCCGGGTTGACCGACTCGACCCTCGATGGCTTCACCTCGCTGCTCAACCTGCTCGCGGTGCATTACGCCTTGCGCCCGGCCGACGATGATCATCGGTATGGACACGGCAAGGCCGAGTCGCTGGCGGGCATGGCTCAGGCGTTGTTTATTGGCGGCAGTGCGGTGCTGATTGCCTTGCAGGCGATTGATCGACTGAAACACCCGGAACCGGTGGGGGCGCCATGGATCAGTATCGGGGTGATTGTGTTTTCCCTGGTGCTGACCCTGGCCCTGCTGATGTTGCAACATCGGGTCGTCAAGGCGACCGGCTCCAACGCGGTGCACGCCGACTCCCTGCATTACCGCTCGGACCTGCTGCTCAACGGCAGCATTCTGGTGGCGCTGGTGCTCGCCGGGTTTGGCTGGCATCAAGTCGACCCTTGGTTCGGCTTGGGGATTGCCGCCTACATTCTCTGGAGCGCGATTCATATCGCCCGGAAAAGTTTTACGGTGCTGATGGATGAAGAACTGCCGCCGGACGTCAGCAAGCACATGCTCGAACTGGCCTGCAGCGTACCGGGAGTATTGGGGGCGCACGACCTGCGTACGCGGATTTCCGGCAACCAGTGGTTCGTACAGTTGCACCTGGAATTGCCGGGGAATTTGACCCTGTCAGTCGCTCACGGCATCAGCGACCAAGCCGCCGATGCGATTCACACGGCTTATCCGCGTGCCGAAGTGCTGGTGCACGCCGACCCGCAGGAATCGGTACTGGCAGACAGGGCTCAGAAAGAAACCTGATAACCGCGACTGCTCAGACAGTTGCCCTGGGCCTGTCGGTAGGCTTGCACCACCGACGGGGCTGGCTGGTAGGTGGCCGTTCGCGGATCGAAGCCACTCTGCTGAATCGAGTATTGATAGCACTCGTAACCGTCCTGGTTGACCTGCTCCGGCGACTGACCGTTAGCCGGATATGCCACCACGTCATAACCATTGCTGGCTGGTTGCGGCTGCGGTTGCACGGGCGGCTCGACCACGACGTAATCCTGAGTGTTTTCCTGATAGGCGTAATAAGCACCGGCCGCCAGGAACAACAGCGCCCCGCCGATCCACACTTCACGCGAGTAATCGGGCAAGTAGCTGACGCGAATCCCGCGTGGTGGTTGCACCACCACATAACGCGGGCCGAGCGGGCGATACCAGTAGCCGCCGGAGTAGAAGTAATCCTGACCACGATATGGCACGCGATAATCACGGTCGGGGAAGTGATCGATCACATGACCGGGACGGTACTGCGGGCCGGCGCCCCAGCCATTGCCATGCCCATCCGGGCGACCGGCCCAGCGATGGTCATCGGGACGCGGACCGTTGTTCTGCCAATGCTGGTTGTTGTCGTAGCGCCGCGGCACGTCCTGGTAATAGCCACGCTGCGGCTGCTGGGTCTGGCGCACTGTGTCGGGACGGCCCTGGATCGGCAAATCATTGGCTGGTAACTGCGGAGGTGGCGGCGGCGAGCGAACCGGATTGTTGTAATCGTGCTGAGGCCGGGGCTGGTTCTGCCACTGGCCGTTGTTCTGATTCTGACCGTTGTGCTCGAACTGACGGCTGTTGTCGCCACGAATGATGTCGTTGTTCTGCGGGCGCGGTTGGTTATTCTGTTGCGGGTTGTTCTGTGGCCGCGGCTGATTGTTGCCGCCATGCCCCTGATTATTGTCCTGATGGCCATCCGAGCCGCGTTGTCCGCCATCGGGACCACGATTTTGCGGCTCATCGGCCAGCGATTGCGCAGTGACACTTACACACAGCAAACCAACACCGGCCAAACGCCAGATGCGCGACTTCATGCTTTTCCTCACTGCGGGTTAGGGCCTGTACGTAAGACTGGGAAAGCACCGGCCGGTTCTGCAACAGGTTATCAGTCGCGCAACTTATTTATTGAGCGTCGTCGCCAAATTCCGGGCAAAAGAAAAGGGAGACCCGTCGGCCTCCCTTTGAGAACTTCGTCCGTGCTCGACGCTTATGACGTCGGCTCACCTCACGCCGTCTTCTGGACAGCGTGTCGCTCGGGGGCCGGCTCATCCCCGGTGGGGGTGGCGACCGCAGCTGGCCTGATTGGGCGAGCCGCACTGGACTGTTTGTCCGAGCAGTGATTCTGGTGATAAGAATAGGCTCGCGGCGCCGGCAGAGGATTGCGAAGATTGCTCAAATAAACATCACTTGCGCAATTTTTAACCCTGGATAGATAATCCACCGCAATAGTTATGACAAAGGCCTGATTGATGAGCAAACTCGACCGATACGACCTGAGCATTTTGGCGGAATTGCAGCGTGACGCGCGCATCTCCAACCAGGAGCTGGCCGAACGCATCGGCCTGTCTCCCTCGCCATGCTCGCGGCGGGTAAAGCAGCTGGAGGACGACGGTTACATCTCCCGACAGGTAGCCCTGCTGGACCGCAAGATGCTCGGCCTGAGCCTGACGGCTTACGTGTTGATCGGTATGGACCGACACACGCCGGAGCGTTTCGAAAACTTCGAAGCGGCGATTCGTACGTTGCCGCAGGTGCTGGAGTGCAGTTTGGTGACGGGAATGGATGCGGACTACCAGCTTAAGGTGGTGGTGCCGGACATGGACCATTATCAGAAATTGCTGCTGGGTCACCTCACCCGGATTGAAGGGGTGACGAGTGTGCGGTCGAGTTTTGTGTTGAACCAGGTGCTCAATAGCACCGAGTTGCCGCTGACTCATTTGCGTAGCTGATTGTGGCGAGGGGATTTATACCCGCTGGGTTGCGAAGCAACGCTAAAAGTCTCGGCCAGTGCTACGCACTGAAACGGGGATAAATCCCCTCGCCACAGTGTGTTTTCAGACAAATGACTGCGGCACACTGCCGCAGGTCAATGCTCCGCCAATCCGCCGTGGCGTATACTCCAGCGCCTTTTAGCCCCGTCCGCGCTGGAGATGTTCGATGGATCCTGCAGTATTCGAAGAGTGGATGATGACCGGTCTGGTCAGCATTTTGATCATTTTCATGGGTTTCATCGTCTGGGATCTGGCGAAGAAGTCCAACGCCGGACGCTTTGGCTCGTTCATCCTGTTCTTCGTACTCGGCCTGGGCGTCGCCGCGTTCGTGATCAAAAGTGTGGTCATCGGCCTGATCGAATCCGGCACGTTATAAACGCGCCGGCACTTCCTTCCACTGGCCCTGATCGAGCCCTTCGATCGACCAGTCGCCGATTCTGACCCGCACCAGACGCAATGTCGGCAAGCCGACTGCCGCGGTCATGCGCCGTACCTGACGGTTGCGCCCTTCGCGAATCACCAATTCCAGCCAGCTCGTCGGCACGCTTTTGCGAAAGCGTACGGGCGGGTTGCGTGGCCACAGTTCAGGTTCTTCAAGCTGCCGCGCTTCAGCCGGGAGCGTCATGCCATCGTTCAGCTCCACGCCATCGCGTAAACGCTGCAATTGCTCGGCACTCGGCTCGCCTTCCACCTGCACCCAATAGGTCTTGGCCAGTTTGTGTTTCGGGTCAGCGATCCGCGCCTGAAGCTGACCATCGTTGGTCAACAGCAGCAAACCTTCGCTGTCGCGGTCCAGTCGTCCTGCCGGGTAAATCCCGGGAATCTCGATGTAATCCTTGAGCGTCGCCCGCCCTTCGCCGTCGCTGAATTGCGTCAGCACATCGAACGGTTTGTTGAACAGAATCAGCTTCGGCTCGGCCGGCGGCGCTTTGGCGACACGGCGCGGGGCTGAGGACGATGGCGCAGGCTTCACGCCAGGGCGGCGGGAAACGGGACGTTGAGGACGAGACATGGGAAAAGGAACATCTAACGGTCAGGGCTGCTAATGCTAGTGCCCTGACCGCTAAATAACCATGAGAACAATCAGCGGAACGGCGGCTCGTCAAAGCTGCGCAGTTTGCGCGAGTGCAACGAGTTGAGTTCGGTGCGCAACAGATCCACCGCCTCGATCCCGATCTTCAAATGCTGGCTGACCGCGCGCTCATAGAAGGCGTTGGCCGAACCCGGCAGTTTGATTTCGCTGTGCAACGGTTTGTCCGACACACAGAGCAACGTGCCGTATGGCACCCGTAAGCGATAACCTTGCGCCGCGATGGTGCCGCTCTCCATGTCCACCGCAACGGCCCGAGACAGGTTGATCAGCGGACGCTCCTGAGCCCAGCGCAATTCCCAGTTACGGTCGTCGTAGGTCAGTACGGTGCCGGTGCGCAGGCGTTTTTTCAGCTCGTCGCCCTTCTCACCGGTGATATTGGCCGCCGCTTGCTGCAACGCCATTTGCACTTCGGCCAGGGCCGGAATCGGAATATTCGGCGGCACGACCCGATCGAGAATCCCGTCGCGGCGCATGTAAGCGTGCGCCAGCACGTAATCGCCAATCGTCTGCGACTGACGCAAACCGCCACAGTGGCCGATCATCAGCCAGCAATGCGGACGCAGCACCGCCAGGTGGTCGGTGATGTTCTTGGCGTTGGACGGCCCGACGCCGATGTTCACCAGGGTCACGCCATGACCGTCGGTGGCGATCAGGTGATAGGCCGGCATCTGATAGCGGTGCCAGACCACACCGGCGGCAATCGCCGAGGCTTCGCCGTGATCCATGCTCTTTTCGATGATCACATTGCCCGGCAAGACCATGCGCACGAAACGCGGATCGCTGCGCAACTGTTCCAGGCCATGGACGATGAACTGGTCAACGTAGCGGTGGTAGTTGGTCAGCAGAATCCATGGCTGCACATGACGCCAGTCGCTGCCGGTGTAATGCACCAGGCGGCGCAGGGAGAAATCCACCCGCGCGGCGTCGAACAAGGCCAACGGCAGCGGATCGGTGTTTTCCCAATCGTACAAACCGTCGGCGATGCCATCGGTCGCGGCAGACAGGTCGGTACTCGGGAACACCCGCGCCAGCACGGCAGCGGTGACGCCGGAGCCGGCCAGTTCATCGCCCTGCTCAACCACGTACGGATAAGGAATGTTTTGCTGGCTGATGCCGACTTCCACCGTCACGGTGAAGTCGTGCATCAGCGGCACCAGCTGTTCCAGCAGGTATTTACGGAAGGCGGCGGGATGAGTGACGGTGACGCTGTAAGTCCCCGGCAGCTGAACCTTGGCGTAGGCGCGAGTGGTCTGTGGGACTTCGCCCTGGCAAAGGTAGGTCAGACGCAGTTCGGGATAACGAAACATCGCACGCTGTTCGGCGTCCGGTTCGACTCGATCCTTGAGGTAACGCTTGAGCGCCTGGTTCAGCGCGGTGGTTGCACGATTGTGCAAGAGCGCAAGCCGGTCCACGGCTTGCTCGGCGGTTTGAACGACAATAAAAGCTTCGGTCACGATCAGCATCCTGTGTTCTGACTTGCAGGCCTTCATCTTGCCTGCAAGTCAGCGCGATCAGAAGCCCTGAGGTGTCGACCGGGCGACAATCGCTTCCAAATCTAGCCCACGTGGCAACGCGCCATACACCCGACCGACCGAACCGAGGCGGCTGGCGATGAAGGCGTCACTGACGGCCGCGTTGCCCGCCTCCAGCAACAGCTTGGCCTGAAGGCCCAAGGCGATGTCTTCGGTGAGCTGCCGTGCACGATATTGAATGTCGCTGGTGTCCTTGAACGCTGCCCGCAATTGAGTGATGTGCGCAGCCAGGCGCTTGTCGCCATGACCATCGCCCAATTCGCTGAACAGTACGTCGAGCACACCCGGCTCCTTCGACAACGCTCGCAGCACGTCGAGGCATTGCACGTTGCCGGAACCTTCCCACGTCGAATTGACCGGTGCCTCTCGGTACAACCGCGGCAGGATGCTGTCTTCGACATAACCGGCGCCGCCCATGCATTCGGCGGCTTCGTTGATCATTCCGGGCGCGCGTTTGCAGATCCAGTACTTGCCCGCCGCCGTGACCAGCCGAGCGAATTTGGCTTCATGCTCGTCATCCAGATGATCCAGCGCCTGGCCCATGCGCAGGCTCAAGGCCAGGGCGGCTTCGCATTCCAGGGCCAGGTCGGCCAGTACGTTCTGCATCAAGGGTTGTTCGCTGAGCAATTTACCGCCGACCTTGCGGTGAGCGCAGTGGTGGCTGGCCTGGGTCAGGGCCTGGCGCATCAACGAACTGGAGCCGACCATGCAATCGAAGCGGGTCATGGCGACCATTTCGATGATGGTCGGAACGCCCCGTCCCTCCTCGCCGACCATCCACGCCAGCGCACCACGGAACTCCACTTCGCTGGATGCGTTGGAACAATTGCCGAGTTTGTTCTTCAGGCGCTGTATGTAGAACTGATTGCGCGTGTCGTCCGGGCGGTGGCGCGGCAGCAGGAAACAGGTCAACCCCTTGTCAGTCTGGGCCAGGGTCAGGAACGCATCGCACATCGGCGCCGAACAAAACCACTTGTGGCCTACCAGTTCATACGCCTGGCCCGGACCACTGGCGCCGACCGGATAAGCCTTGGTGGTGTTGGCCCGCACGTCGGTGCCGCCCTGTTTCTCGGTCATGGCCATGCCGATGGTGACCCCGGCCTTGTGGGCCATGCCGACGTTGCGCTGATCGTATTCGGTAGAGAGGATTTTCGGCAGCCATTGCTCTGCCAGATCCGCTTGCAGGCGCATTGCCGGGACGCTGGCGAAGGTCATGGTCAGCGGGCAACCACTACCGGCTTCGGCCTGGCTGTGCAGGTAGGTCATGGAAGCGCGGGCGACGTGGGCGCCGGACTGCGGATGCGCCCAAGGCAATGAGGTCAGTCCGTGCTCGACCGCCGTGCGCATCAGTTCGTGATAGGCCGGGTGAAACTCCACCAGGTCGATGCGATGGCCGTAACGGTCATGGCTGCTGAAAACCGGCTTGTTTTGATTGGCCAGGAACCCCGCCTCCATCAGCGGCCCGCCGGCCAAGGCGCCGTAAGCGTCGATCCGCGACTCGGCCCACCCGGCCCCGAAACGCCGCGACCACTCCTGCAACGGCAGGTCGATGCGATACAGGTTGACGCCGTCCAGCGACGGTGGCTGGTTGGTGACTTCGTGGGTTTCGGCGAACTGATGCAGGTTCATGACGGGGCTCCTTTGGTCAGCCAAGGGACTTCAGTTAAGCACCGCCCCTTGGCCGAACAAAGCGTCATATCTGCCTAACTGCCGGCGCTTTCGCCTTGTCGCGGACACAGCACCCGGCGATAGAGCGCTGCCTGCAGGTCTTCGAATTTCACCGGTTTGTTCAGATAATCGATCAAGGCACCGGTCGGGCAGCGTTCCCGATCAAAACTCAAGGCAATCACAAACACCGGCAGTTCGGCGCAGCCCGGCAACGCGCGGATCTGGCAACAGAGGGACGTGCCGTCCAGCGGTGGAAGCTGGCAGTCGAGCAATACCGCATCGAAGGTTTCGCGCTGCAAGTGATCGAGCGCGGCAGCCCCGTTGTCGACGGAGCGCACCCGGAACCCAAGCTTGAGCAACATGCCGCGCATCACCAACTGATTGATGCTGTTGTCATCAACCAGCAGTACGGTGCAGTCCTGAGGCAGTCGCAGGCGAGGAAATTCCCGGTTCATCAGAGGCACTGGCGGCCGCTCCACCACGGGCAGTTCGAACTCGACGTCGAGCTGGAAGCGGCTGCCACGACCAGGCTCGGAGCGGTGGGTCAGTTTTCCACCGAGCAGTTCGACCAGTTGCCGACAGATCGCCAGGCCGACGCCCAGACCGCCGTATTCACGGGTCATCGAGCCATCGAGCTGGAAGAACCGCTGATACAGGGTCGCCTCCCCCAGATCGGTGAAGCCGATGCCGGTGTCGATCACCGCAAAGGACAGCGCCAGTCGGTCGGGCGCCACGGGCTTACCCGACACCCGCAGCGCCAGTCCGCCGATCCGAGTGAACTTGATCGCGTTATCCAGCAGGCATTCCAGGCATTGCGCCAACTTGGCGCTGTCGCCGTGCAAGCGATCCGGCAGCCCCGGCGTGACCTCGACTTTGAAGTCCAGCGACTTGCTTAACGCGTTGCCCTCGAACTGCAGGCGCAAAGCCTCGACCACGCCGCGCAAACTGAAAACGGCCGGATAGGTCTTGAGCTTGCCAGCCTGCAACTCGGTCAGGGTGAGGATGCCGTTGACCATGCGCATCATGTCTCGCGCGGAACCGGCGGCCGTTTGCTGATATTGCTCCAGCTCCGGGTCCATCTCGACGGTCTGCATCAGCTCAAGCGAACCGATCACACCGTTCATGGGCGTGCGCAGTTCGTGGGTCAGTGTGGCGAGGAATTCATCCTTGAGCTTGTTACTGTGAGCCAGTTGCTGGTTGAGCACTTCAAGTGTTTGACCAGCATCGAACAGGGTCTGCGCCTGTTGCTCGCGCATGGCGTTGATGCGATCGGCCAGCGCCAGGGACAGCAGCGCCACTTCAATCGCCGAGCCGATCTGGCTGGAATACATGGTCAGGAACACGTTTGGCAGGTAACCCAGCACCATCAGGGTGTTGACGATGCCGCCGAGTAAAAACGCCGACCAGGCAATAATGAAATAACGCGCCACTCGCAGGCCGCGTAGCCAGGCGATAATCCCAGCGGCAAAAATCACTACGGTGAAGGTCAGTGCCAGCGCCGTCGCCAGGCGCAGGGCCAGGGCGTAACTGGTCATCAACGACAACCCGACCACCACCGCGCTAAACGCAATCAACGCCAGCAGTAAGCGGTCGAGCCAACGACCGTGGGTTGCCGTCTGCAAGAAGCTGCGCGCGAACTGGCTGCCGAACAGGCCTGCGCAACCGATGAAAAACGGCGTCGCTGCGTTGGCCCACCAGGGATTGTTCGGCCAGAAATATTCCACGGCCGCGCCGTTCACTGACAACTGATACAAGCCGAACGAGGCGATATAGAAGATGTAATAGAGGTAGCTGGTATCGCGCACGCTGAGGTAGATGAACAGGTTGTACACCAGCATCCCCAGCAATACGCCATAGATCAGCCCCAGCACATAGAGCCGGATTGGCTGCTCTTCCAGGTAGGCAGTGCTCGACCATAGGGTGACCGGCGCCTGGATCGACCCTTCACTCTGCAGGCGCAGGTACAGGGTTTGCGCTTGATCAGGGGTGAAGTTCAGATCGAACAGGTAGTTGTTCTGGCGAATTTCGCGACTGTCGAACGGCAACGCGTCGCCCGTCTGGCGTGCCAGTTGATAGCCACCGGCCGCATCGGGCAAATAGAGATCAAGGTGATCAAGGGGCGGATAGGCCAGTTCCAGCAACCAGGTGCGTTGCACCGCGGGGTTGTTCGGGCGGTAATGCAGGTCGATTTTCAGCCAGAACACTGAACGCGAGTAACCGGCGTTGAGTGTGGCTTTGTCGTGGGGTTTGAAGTTTCCGGCCGCGGCTTGTGCACGGACATCGGCGATGGTCGCCTGACCGCCCGCGTCTTCGAACACTTGCAGGGTTCGGCCCAGGGGAAGGCTTTGAGTGAATTCGTCGAATTCGACGGCACTCGCCATGAGGGGCAAGCACAACAGCAACATCAGCAAATAGCGCATTTAAGCCCCAGCGTGGCCTGTCCGGTTATCTCAGGAAGCCCCTCATTCCTTTTGAGTAGACGTAAAACCGGTGTTACCTGTTATTGGTTTGGATCCACTCTAGCATAGCCGTTGGTGGCCATTGAACACCATTGAAATTTTTCCTACAAAGGCTCTAGAACGGGCGTTCCAGCTCCATATCTTGAAGTAGAGCTGTAAGCCCGGTCAGTTTGTGAAAATGCCCATTCCCTGTAGCAGCTGGCGAAGCCTGCGTTCGGCTGCGCAGCAGTCGTAAAACCTGCACACGCGGTCTGCCTGATACACCCCAGCGACTGACTTCACGACTGCTACGCAGCCGAACGCAGCCTTCGGCAGCTGCTACATGGACCGTCATGACTCGTCGGTCGACTGGTGGTAAGCTCGCGCACCATGAATATCTACAGCTCTCGCCCCGTTGTCCTCTGTCTCTCCGGCCACGACCCAAGTGGTGGCGCCGGCTTGCAGGCAGATATCGAAGCCCTGCTCGCTCAGGGTTGTCATGCGGCCCCGGCCGTCACCGCCCTGACCGTGCAAGACACGGTCAACGTCACTGACTTCCGCGTCCTCGACCGTGAGTGGGTGTTGGCCCAGGCCAATGCCGTGCTCAACGACTCGACGGTCGCGGCGGTGAAACTGGGCATGCTCGGTTCCCTGGAAATGGTCGACACCGTGGTCGAACTGTTGTCGGCGCACCCGCATTTGCCGGTGGTCTGCGACCCGGTGCTGCGCGCCGGTGGCGGCGGACGCCTGGGCAAGGACGAAGTCGGCTACGCCATGCGCGAGCGCCTGCTGCCTCTGTCGATCATCGCGACCCCAAACCTTCCCGAAGCCCGCATCCTCGCCGAACTGCCCGAAGGCACCGCGGACGAGTGCGCTGAAAAACTCCTGCCATTCGTCAAACACCTGCTGATCACCGGCGGCCATGGCGATGAACACGAAATCCACAATCGCCTGTATAGCCGCGACGGTCACCGCGAAACCTTCACCTGCCAGCGCTTGCCCGGCAGTTATCACGGCTCCGGTTGCACGCTGGCCAGTGCTCTCGCCGGTCGTCTGGCCCTCGGCGAAAACCTCGCCAGTGCCGTGCAGACCGCGCTTAACTACACGTGGCGCACCCTGCGTGATGCGGAGCAGTTGGGCAAAGGCCAGTTCGTGCCGCGCCGCCTGCCGCTGGATTTCTGTTCGTAACTGTCCATGCGTAAAGCAAAAAGGATCGCCCGATGAAGCTACGTGGCCTGTACGCCATTACTGATAGCCAGCTGCTGGCAGGTAAATTTCTTTCGTACGTGGAGGCGGCGCTGGAAGGCGGCGTCACCCTGCTGCAATACCGCGACAAGAGCAGCGACGAGGCCCGCCGTCTGCGCGAGGCCGAAGCCTTGCGCGATCTGTGCGAACGCTACAAGACCCAGCTGATCATCAACGACGATGCCGAACTCGCTGCACGCCTGAACGTCGGCGTGCACCTGGGCCAGACCGATGGCCCGCTGATGCCGGTTCGGGCACTGCTCGGTCGCCAGGCGATCATCGGCTCGACCTGCCACGCGCAACTCGATCTCGCCGAGCAAGCGGCCAAGGAAGGCGCCAGTTACGTCGCTTTCGGTCGTTTCTTCAACTCCAATACCAAACCCGGTGCACCGACTTGCAGCCTCGAATTGCTCGACCAGGCCCGCAGCAAACTGCACCTGCCGATCTGCGCGATTGGCGGCATCACCCTGGAAAACGCCGCGCCACTGGTGGCCCACGGGGTCGATCTG
Source organism: Pseudomonas sp. UYIF39 (assembly GCF_029963765.1). Taxonomy (GTDB): domain Bacteria; phylum Pseudomonadota; class Gammaproteobacteria; order Pseudomonadales; family Pseudomonadaceae; genus Aquipseudomonas. The sequence continues at coordinate 162,249 of NZ_JALBYU010000005.1, read as the reverse complement.
CTGGCGGTGGTCCATGGCCTGTTTGGCGCTGAGAGCACGGCTGAAGTGACACGCCGCGCCCGCGCATTCAACGAATTACTAAAAATCTGATTTTGAGAGCCCGATCATGTCTCGTTCCGAAACGCTGTTTGCCAATGCCCAGAAACACATTCCCGGTGGCGTGAACTCGCCTGTTCGCGCATTCAAAAGCGTTGGCGGCACGCCGTTGTTCTTCAAACACGCCGAAGGCGCCTACGTCACCGACGAAGACAACAAGCGTTATGTGGATTACGTCGGCTCCTGGGGGCCGATGATTCTCGGCCACAGCCACCCGGACGTGCTGGACGCCGTGCGCAAACAGCTTGAGCACGGATTGTCCTACGGCGCGCCGACCGAGATGGAAACCCAGATGGCTGATCTGGTCTGCTCGATCGTGCCGTCGATGGAAATGGTGCGCATGGTCAGCTCCGGCACCGAAGCGACCATGAGTGCTATCCGTCTGGCCCGTGGTTTCACCGGCCGCGACAGCATCATCAAGTTCGAAGGCTGCTACCACGGTCACTCCGACAGCCTGTTGGTCAAGGCCGGCTCCGGCGCCCTGACCCAAGGCGTGCCGAGCTCGGCCGGTGTGCCGGCGGCCTTCGCCAAACACACCCTGACCCTGCCGTTCAACGACATCGACGCCGTAGCAACCCTGCTCGCCGAAGTCGGCCAGGACGTGGCGTGCATCATCGTCGAGCCAGTGGCCGGCAACATGAACTGCGTACCGCCGGCGCCAGGTTTCCTCGAAGGCCTGCGCACTCTGTGCGACAAGCATGGCGTGGTATTGATTTTCGACGAAGTGATGACCGGTTTCCGTGTCGCCCTCGGCGGCGCACAAGCCCACTACGGCGTGAAGCCAGACCTGACCACCTTCGGCAAAATCATCGGTGGCGGCATGCCGGTTGGCTGCTTCGGCGGCAAGCGCGAAATCATGTCGCACATCGCGCCATTGGGCCCGGTCTATCAGGCTGGCACCTTGTCGGGTAACCCGCTGGCCATGGCTGCCGGCCTGACGACCCTGCGCCTGATCAGCCGCCCTGGTTTCCACGCCGAGTTGACTGACTACACCAGCCGCCTGCTCGATGGCTTGCAACAGCGCGCCGATGCGGCGGGCATTCCGTTCGTGACCACACAGGCCGGCGGCATGTTCGGTCTGTACTTCAGCGGCGCCGACGACATCGTGACCTTCGATGACGTGATGGCCAGCGACGCCGCCCTGTTCGGGCGCTTCTTCCACCTGATGCTCGAAGGCGGCGTGTACCTGGCGCCGAGCGCCTTCGAAGCCGGCTTCACCTCGATCGCCCACGGCGAAACCGAGCTGAAACTGACGCTGGATGCCGCCGAGCGCGCATTTGCCGCATTGAAATAACGCTGTGCCGCTGACGTTGGCGATTGCCAGCGTCAGCTTTCACCTGCATTCCCGCCCTTTTTCCTACGCGTCTGCTCAAAATCCCCAGCAAAGTGGGCGATATATTCCCCGCGCAGCAGAAAAACGAGTAAAGACTTTGTAAGGTTGGCCCTGCTTATTTCATAATGCGCGCTTATTGGATCCCTCGATGGGTCCGCGCGCCCTTCAGAGGTAAGTCGATTCCCATGAACCGCACCGGCCGCGCCCTTGCACTGGGCTGCCTGTTGCTCCTTCAGCCCCTGCTCGCGCTCGCACAAGCAGGCGGCAACTCGTTGTTAATCCCAGCGATGGGTCGTTGCACCCTCAATACTCAGCCGCAAGACCTGGCACAGGCGCTCGCCGCCTGTCAGAAAGCGTCGGATGAAGGGGATGCGCAAGCGCAATACGAGTTGGGTGAGTTCTACTACGACGGCAAAAATACGCCGCGCGACCTCAAAAAAGCCCTGGGCTACTTCGAGAAGGCCTCGCTGCAAGGCCACGCCCAGGCGCAGTTCAAACTCGGCACCATGTTCTTCCACGGCGAAGGCGTACCGGCCAATAACGTTCAGGCGTATATCGTGCTGAAAATGGCTGCTGTCAATGGCGCTGAAGAAGCATTGGACACCGCCGACGAAGTCGCCGAGAAAATGCCCCGCGAAGAACTGGAAGTAGCTACCCAGGTACTGGGGCAAATCTTCCGCAAGTACTTGATGGAATTGCAGAGCGCCGATGGGCGTACGCCGTTCTCGCCCCTGCCTTGAATCCTGCATAGTTCTGACTGGCCCCATCGTCGGAACGCCGCCCGGAGCAAGCTCGCTCCCACATTTGATCTTCTGTGAACACAATATTTGTGAACACCAGAGATTCATTGTGGGAGCGAGCTTGCTCGCGATTGGGGGCGACTAGGTCTTGAGGCTTACTTCTCAGGCATCGGCATCGGAAACGGCATGACATTGCCGACCGCGCCGCGGGCTTCGCTGATTTTCGGCGTGCCAAGGCGCTCTACTTCGTCGATCCGCACGATCGAATGCATCGGCACAAAGCTGCGCACAACGCCTTCGAACTGAGCCTTGAGCTTCTCTTCGCTCGGATCGACGACCACTTGCGTGCGCTCGCCAAAGACGAACTCTTCCACTTCCAGGAAGCCCCACAGATCACTTTGATAAATCTGCTTGGCATACATTTCGTACACCTGGCCCTGGTTGAGGAAAATCACCTTGTAGATTGGAGCTTCACGTTTGGTCATGGTGGGCGAGCAACACATCGGGGATAAAAATGAGGGCGCGAACTATAGCATAGCCGCCGGACGCACAGCGGTAGGAACCTTGGGACATGTTCCCTATAATGCGCGGTTCTTTGAATCACGTGATGACTCTGTCCATGGCCAAGAAGCTTTACATCGAAACCCACGGTTGCCAGATGAACGAGTACGACAGCTCGCGCATGGTCGATCTGCTGGGCGAACATCAGGCCCTGGAAGTCACCGCTCGCGCTGAAGATGCCGACGTGATCCTGCTCAATACCTGCTCGATCCGCGAACGCGCCCAGGACCGGGTGTATTCCCAACTCGGCCGCTGGCGCGAGTTGAAACTGGCCAACCCGGACATGGTCATCGCCGTTGGCGGCTGCGTGGCCAGCCAGGAAGGCGCTGCAATTCGCGACCGCGCCCCTTACGTGGACGTGGTCTTCGGTCCGCAGACCCTGCACCGCCTGCCGGAAATGATCGACGCCGCCCGCGCTACCAAGCTGCCGCAAGTCGACGTCTCGTTTCCGGAAATCGAAAAATTCGACCACTTGCCCGAGCCGCGCATCGATGGCCCAAGCGCCTACGTGTCGGTCATGGAAGGCTGCAGCAAGTACTGCACGTTCTGCGTGGTGCCTTACACCCGCGGCGAAGAAGTCAGCCGCCCCTTCAATGACGTGATCGCCGAGATCATCCACCTGGCCGAAAACGGCGTGCGCGAAGTGACCCTGCTGGGGCAGAACGTCAATGGCTATCGCGGGACCACTCATGACGGTCGCTTGGCTGACCTGGCCGAACTGATCCGCGTCGTCGCCGCCGTCGATGGCATCGACCGCATCCGCTACACCACTTCACACCCGCTAGAGTTCTCCGATAGCCTGATCCAGGCCCATGCCGACGTGCCGGAACTGGTCAAACACCTGCACTTGCCGGTGCAATCGGGCTCGGACCGAATCCTGGCGGCGATGAAGCGCAACCACACCGCGCTGGAATACAAATCGAAACTGCGCAAGCTGCGTGCTGCCGTGCCGGGTATTTGCATCAGCTCGGATTTCATCGTTGGCTTCCCCGGCGAGACAGAAAAAGACTTCGAACAGACCATGAAGCTGATCGAAGACGTCGGTTTCGACTTCTCCTACTCGTTCGTCTATAGCCAGCGCCCGGGCACTCCAGCTGCCGATCTGGCCGACGAAACGCCGGAAGAGCTGAAAAAAGAACGCCTGAACGCCCTGCAACATCGCTTGAACCAGCAAGGCTTCGAGATCAGCCGACAAATGGTCGGTTCGATCCAGCGGATCCTGGTGACCGATTATTCGAAAAAAGACCCTGGCGAACTGCAAGGCCGGACCGAGAATAACCGCATCGTCAATTTCCGCTGCGACAACCCGACGCTGATTGGCCAGTTTGCCGATGTGCACATTGATGCGGCTCAGCCACACTCGCTGCGGGGTTCGCTGATCCAGTAACACCGCATTCCCCTGTGGGAGCGAGCTTGCTCGCGATTACGGTCTGACATTCAACATATAAGTCGTCTGTCATGCCGCCATCGCGAGCAAGCTCGCTCCCACAAGGGACGGTGTTTGGCGCTGGAATATTTAAGAGCTTTCGCACCCAGGCCACTGGCGTTATCCTTGATTTCATCTTAATTGCCCCAGGGCGGCTAAATACGACCTTGAACGCACCCATCGAACCACATCGTTTTATCCTCGAGCCTTTTGAAGCTCGCCGCTTCGCCAATCTGTGCGGACAATTCGACGAGCATCTGCGCTTGATCGAACAGCGCCTGACCATCGAGATCCGCAACCGCGGAAACCAGTTCGAACTGATCGGCGAGCCCAAACACACCACCTCCGCGGAAAACCTTCTGCGCCGCCTGTACCGGGAAACCAAGGGTACCGAGCTGTCGCCGGACATGGTTCACCTGTTCCTGCAGGAATCGGCCGTCGAAGAGCTGGACAACGTCTCCCCCTCCGAACCCTCCGTCGCCCTGCGCACCAAAAAAGGCATGATTCGCCCTCGCGGCTTGAATCAGTTGCGCTACGTGAAGGAAATCCTCGGTAACGACATCAACTTCGGCATCGGCCCGGCCGGTACCGGCAAGACCTATCTGGCCGTTGCTTGCGCGGTAGACGCGCTGGAACGCGAGCAGATTCGCCGCATCCTGCTGGTGCGTCCTGCGGTTGAAGCGGGCGAAAAGCTCGGCTTCCTGCCCGGCGACCTGTCGCAGAAGATCGACCCGTACCTGCGCCCGCTCTACGACGCACTCTACGAAATGCTCGGTTTCGAACACGTCGCCAAGCTGATCGAGCGCCAAGTGATCGAAGTTGCGCCGCTGGCCTACATGCGCGGTCGCACCTTGAACAACAGTTTCATCATCCTCGACGAAAGCCAGAACACCACCGTCGAGCAGATGAAGATGTTCCTGACCCGGATCGGCTTCGGCTCTACCGCGGTCATCACCGGTGACATCACCCAGGTCGACCTGCCGAAAGGCACCAAGTCCGGCCTGCACCATGTGATCGAAGTGCTGAAAGATGTGCCGGGAATCAGCTTCACCCATTTCAAACCCAAGGACGTTGTGCGCCATCCACTGGTGCAACGCATCGTCGAAGCCTACGAGCGCTTCGAGAATCGCGTGACCGATGAAGCCCCAAAGGACAGCCGCCGCGATGCTTGAGCTTGATCTACAACTGGCTACCGAAGCGCCTGCCCCAAGCGAAGCCGAGTTCCGCCGATGGTGTGAGCTGGCCCTGCGCCAACGCACCGCCGATTCGGAAATGACCATTCGCCTGGTCGATGAAGAAGAAGCTCGCGAGCTGAACCACACCTGGCGGCAAAAGGATTACGCCACTAACGTCTTGTCGTTTCCTGCCGATGTGCCTGACGAATTTCTAGACATCCCGCTGCTGGGCGATCTGGTGATCTGCGTGGCGGTGGTCGAGCGCGAAGCCGCCGAACAAGGCAAGGCACTCAAGGCCCATTGGGCTCATCTGGTCATTCACGGCTGCTTGCATCTGTTGGGTTACGACCATATAGATGACGATGAAGCCGAAGAAATGGAAGCACTGGAACGAACGTTGCTTGCAGAGTTGGGCTTTCCCGACCCGTATGCGGACGACGAAACAGACGCATCCCCTATCGTTACAACAAAGGATTCAGAGTAATCGCTATGAGCGAAGATCGATCGAGCAACGGGCAAAAGTCATGGCTGGGTAAGCTCACCCAGGCTTTTGCCCACGAGCCGAAGAACCGCCAGGAGCTGCTGGAGCTGCTGCGCGATGCACACCAAAACAAGTTGCTGGACAGCGAAGCGCTGGCCATCGTCGAAGGCGCCATCCAGGTCGCTGACCTGCAAGTTCGGGACATCATGGTCCCGCGCTCGCAGATGATCAGCATCAAGGCGACCCAGACACCCCGCGAGTTCCTGCCTGCCGTGGTCGACTCGGCCCACTCCCGCTACCCGGTGATCGGCGAAAGCCACGATGACGTGATGGGCGTGTTGCTGGCCAAGGACTTGCTGCCGTTGATCCTCAAGGAGAACGGCGACAGCTTCAACATCAAGGACCTGCTGCGCCCGGCCACCTTCGTGCCCGAGTCCAAGCGTCTGAATGTGCTGCTGCGCGAGTTCCGCGCCAACCACAACCACATGGCCATCGTCATTGACGAATACGGCGGTGTGGCAGGTCTGGTGACCATCGAAGACGTGCTGGAACAAATCGTCGGCGACATCGAAGACGAGCATGACGTCGAAGAAGACAGCTACATCAAGCCGCTGCCCAGCGGTGATTTCCTGATCAAGGCCCTGACGCCGATCGAGAACTTTAACGAGTTCTTCGACAGCCAATTCTCCGATGACGAATTCGACACCGTCGGTGGTCTGGTGATGAGCGCGTTCGGGCACCTGCCAAAACGCAACGAAATCACTGAAATCGGCCCTTATCGCTTCCGCATCCTGAACGCCGACAGCCGTCGGATTCACTTGCTTCGCCTGACGCCCATTGCCCGTTAAGGATTGACATGCTCCGCGTAACCCGCCCCGGCTGGCCCGGTAACCTGCTGGCCGTGGCGGCCGGTGCACTCACCACCCTGGCCCTGGGGCCGTTCGATATCTGGCCATTGGCGTTGCTGGCGGTCGGTTTCTTCTATGCCGGCTTACGCGAGCTGAACCCACGTCAGGCCCTGGGCCGTGGCTGGTGTTTCGGCTTCGGCCTGTTTGGCGCTGGCACAAGTTGGATCTACTACAGCATTCACCACTTCGGTGGCGCTTCGGTGCTGCTGGCCGGCTTCCTGATGCTGATCTTCACGGCGGCGATTGCCTGGTTCTTCGCCCTGCCCGCCTGGATCTGGGCGCGCTGGCTGCGCCGTAACGAAGTGCCGCTGGCTGATGCCCTGGCGTTTGCGGCGTTGTGGGTCGGCCAGGAAGCCTTTCGCGGCTGGTTCCTGACCGGTTTCCCCTGGCTTTATTCCGGCTACAGCCAGCTCGACGGCCCGTTGGCCGGGCTCGCGCCACTCGGCGGAATGTGGCTGATTTCCTTCACCCTGGCCCTGACGGCCGCGCTGATTTATAACGCTTTGCGTCTGGTGCGCACCGGCCGCAAAGGTTTCATCGCCGCGGGTGTGTTGCTACTGGTCGGCCCTTGGGTGGCCGGCATGGCGCTCAAGGAACACGCCTGGACCACCCCGGCGGGTGATCCGCTGAGTGTCGCGGCGATTCAGGGCAACATCGAACAGAGCATGAAGTGGGACCCGGCGCAGCTCAATGCGCAGTTGGCGCTGTACCGCGACATGAGTTTCAGCTCGAAACGGGTCGACTTGCTGATCTGGCCGGAAACGGCCATCCCGGTGCTCAAGGAGTCCGCCGAGGGCTACCTGAACATGATGGGAAGCTTCGCTGCAGAGCGTAAGTCCGCACTGATTACCGGTGTACCGATCCGCGAGGAAGTCCATCACCAGAAGCGTTTCTACAACGGCATCACCGTCGTGGGCGAGGGCGATGGCACTTACCTCAAACAGAAGCTGGTGCCGTTTGGCGAATACGTGCCGTTGCAGGACGTGCTGCGCGGGCTGATCGCTTTCTTCGATCTGCCGATGTCGGACTTTGCCCGTGGCCCGGATGATCAGCCGATGCTGCAGGCCAAGGGTTATCAAATTGCGCCGTTTATCTGCTACGAAGTGGTTTACCCGGAATTTGCCGCCGGCCTCGCAGCGCGTAGCGATCTGCTGCTGACCATCAGCAATGACACCTGGTTCGGCACGTCCATCGGCCCGCTGCAACATTTACAGATGGCGCAGATGCGCGCACTGGAGGCTGGTCGTTGGATGATCCGCGCCACCAACAACGGCGTGACCGGTTTGATCAACCCGTTCGGCCAGATCACCGTGCAGATCCCGCAGTTCGAGCGCGGCATTCTGTACGGTGAAGTAGTGCCAATGCACAACCTGACGCCCTATCTACAATGGCGCTCGTGGCCGCTGATTATTGTTTGCGTGTTGCTGTTTGGCTGGGCGCTGATCGCAAGCCGGATGGCCAAGACTGTTTAATTCAGCTTTTGTGGCGAGGGGATTTATCCCCTCGCCACAGGTCAGCGGTAAAACATTGAGTAACCGACCTGCCCCACCGCCTCATTCAACAACTGCCCGCTCTGCCAGATCGACTTGAATTCCGGCATCCAGCCACCCAGTGGCCGGGCGTTGTCCACACCTAAAAACCCCACCGGCGCTGGCACCACTTCAAAACCTGCCTTTTTGAAACTCCAGACTGCTCGCGGCATGTGCCAGGCCTGAGTCACGACGACCACGCGTTTGACCCCTTCCGGCAACAACACCTCGGCGCTGAACTGCGCGTTCTCCCGGGTCGTGCGGCTGCGCCCTTCCTGCCAACGCACGGCCACGCCGAAATCATCGAGCAACGAGTCCGCCATCAACTTCGCTTCGGTCGGCGGGGTGCCGTAATGCAGGCCTCCGCTGGTCAGAATCGGCAAACCGGAGGCCTTGGCCAGCCGCGCCGCATAGCGCTCGCGCTCCAGGCCCACGCCCGTTGGCTGGTCAGCGCCCCATGCCGGATCGCCCCGCTCCCGCCCCGAACCGAGCACCACGATCGCATCGGCGCGCTGACTCAGCGTTGCCCATTCATCGCGGGACAGCGGCACTTCACTTTCCAGCGCCTTGGCGCCCCACTGCACCACCACCGGCAAGCTCATCAGCCAGAAGCCGCCCACGCCCAACGCAAAGCAGAATCCGGCAAGACGCGGTCTTGAGCGGCGCAACCACCAGGCAAGCACCAACAGCAGCAAAAGAATGCCGGGCGGCAACAGGAGTTGTTTAACGAAATATCGAAAAGGCATCGAGCATCTCCAAAAAGATGCCCGAAGCCTAAGTGGGTTGACGCAATGCGACAACAAATACGGAAGGACTATGCTTCACAAATACATAAGACATTACTTCCAGTGTCCTTACTTGAATTGCAAAGACCGGACCTTTACCGCGTCCCTGCCGGGAACCTTGTCCTTGAGCCAGATGATCTTGGCCGAACGTGGTGCGTCGAGTTGCTTCACTGCTTCTGACAAGCATCCGTGTGTCTCACGTTCACTGCGATCGAGATACGCCTTGACCAGTGCAAACTCTGCGGGGCTCAAGCCACGCAATTCCAGTTCCAGTGGACGTTCATCGCGTAACCGGTCAGCGGTTTTTGCCGCGTCCAGGGCCATTCCCAGACGATCGATCAGTCTTTCGTACAGCTCCGGTTTTGTAACTTTTCGCCGTGACTCAACCATCCCTCACCTCATTGAAGATAAGACTTACTCCCCAATTAGAGCTTAGCTTCCATCATCAAACCGGCTGAGCGCTGCGACCAACGGCCCTCGCAGCGGTTTTTGGGCGACCCGCAGCAGTAATCAGGGTTTCCCTCGGTAGAGTGCGGTCATGTATGCTACGGCGCTTCCTGTAACTCCACTTCCAGCTCGTCTGGGCACCGAAACGCCGATTTGGCGTGATCACCGTCCAGCGTTGCATTGAAGAGGATTAGGCCACCCCTATTCAGTTCAAAAGTAGCCATGCACGAACAATATCAGCCCCGTGAAATCGAAGCCGCCGCCCAGTCGTTCTGGGACGAGCAAAAGTCCTTTGAAGTCAGCGAACAGCCAGGCAAGGAGACTTTCTACTGCCTGTCGATGTTCCCTTACCCCAGCGGCAAGCTACACATGGGGCACGTGCGCAACTACACCATCGGCGACGTGATCTCCCGCTACCAGCGCATGCAAGGCAAGAACGTCCTGCAACCCATGGGTTGGGACGCCTTCGGCATGCCGGCGGAAAACGCCGCGATGAAGAACAACGTAGCGCCCGCCAAGTGGACCTACGAAAACATCGCCTACATGAAAGCCCAGCTGCGCAGCCTGGGCCTCGCGGTGGACTGGTCCCGCGAAGTCACCACCTGCAAGCCTGATTACTACCGCTGGGAACAATGGCTGTTCACTCGCCTGTTCGAAAAAGGCGTGATTTACAAAAAAAGCGGCACCGTGAACTGGGACCCGGTCGATCAGACCGTTCTGGCCAACGAACAGGTGATCGACGGTCGCGGCTGGCGTTCCGGCGCGCTGATCGAAAAGCGCGAAATTCCGATGTACTACTTCAAGATCACCGCTTACGCAGATGAGCTGCTGGAGAGCCTCGACGAACTGACTGGCTGGCCTGAACAGGTCAAGACCATGCAGCGCAACTGGATCGGCAAATCCCGCGGCATGGAAGTGCAGTTCCCGTACAACGTCGATTCCATCGGCGAAAGCGGCGTACTGAAAGTTTTCACTACCCGTCCGGACACCCTGATGGGCGCGACCTACGTTGCTGTAGCCGCCGAACACCATTTGGCAGCCCTGGCCGCGCAGAACAACCCTGAGCTGCAAGCGTTCATCGCTGAATGCAAGGGCGGCAGCGTCGCCGAAGCCGACGTCGCCACCCAAGAGAAAAAAGGCCTGCCGACTTCGCTGTTCGTCGAGCATCCACTGACCGGTGAGAAGCTTCCGGTGTGGGTCGCCAACTACGTGCTGATGCACTACGGCGATGGCGCTGTAATGGCCGTTCCGGCGCACGACGAACGTGATTTCGAGTTCGCCACCAAGTACAACCTGCCAATCAAGTCGGTAGTGCGCACCAGCTCCGGCGACACCAACCCGTCGCCATGGCAAGACGCTTATGGCGAACACGGCACTCTGATCAACTCCGGCGAGTTCGACGGCCTGGACTTCGAAGGCGCGTTCGACGCCATTGAAGTCGCGCTGATCAAGAAGAACCTTGGCGCCTCGCGCACCCAGTTCCGCCTGCGCGACTGGGGCATCAGCCGTCAGCGCTACTGGGGCTGCCCGATCCCGATCATCCACTGCAACACCTGCGGTGATGTCCCGGTCCCGGAAGATCAGTTGCCAGTCGTATTGCCGGAAGACGTCGTGCCGGATGGCGCCGGTTCGCCATTGGCGCGCATGCCCGAGTTCTACGAGTGCAGCTGCCCGAAATGCGGCCAGCCTGCAAAGCGTGAAACCGACACCATGGACACCTTCGTCGAGTCCTCGTGGTACTACGCCCGCTACGCCTCGCCGCACTATGAAGGCGGTCTGGTGGAAAAATCCGCAGCTGACCATTGGCTGCCGGTTGATCAGTACATCGGCGGCATCGAACACGCCATTCTTCACCTGCTGTACGCGCGCTTCTTCCACAAGCTGATGCGTGACGAAGGCCTGGTGAGCTCCAACGAACCGTTCAAGAACCTGCTGACCCAGGGCATGGTGATCGCCGAGACTTACTATCGTCGCGAAGCCAATGGTGCTTACACCTGGTTCAACCCGGCGGACGTCGAACTCGAACGCGACAGCAAAGCCAAAGTAATTAGCGCCAAGCTAATCGCAGACGGCCTGCCGGTGGAAATCGGCGGCACCGAGAAGATGGCCAAGTCGAAGAACAACGGCGTTGACCCACAGTCGATGATTGACCAGTTCGGTGCAGACACCTGCCGCCTGTTCATGATGTTCGCCTCGCCACCTGACATGAGCGCGGAATGGTCCGACTCCGGAGTGGAAGGTTCGCACCGCTTCCTCAAGCGCGTCTGGCGCCTGGCTCAAGCCCACGTCACTCAGGGCCTGCCGGGCAAACTGGATGTCGCCAGCCTGAATGACGAGCAGAAAGTGATTCGCCGTTCGATCCACCAGGCCATCAAGCAGGCCAGCCACGACGTCGGCCAGAACCACAAATTCAACACCGCCATCGCCCAGGTGATGACGCTGATGAACGTGCTGGAAAAAGCCCCGCAAGGCTCCGAACAGGATCGCGCGCTGGTTCACGAAGGTCTGGAAACCGTGACTCTGCTGCTGGCTCCGATCACGCCGCACATCAGCCACGAGTTGTGGAATCAACTGGGTCACGCTGCCCCGGTGATCGACGCCGCTTGGCCGGTGCTGGATGAAAGCGCGTTGGTGCAGGACAGCCTGCAACTGGTCATCCAGGTCAACGGCAAGCTGCGCGGCCACATCGAAATGCCCGCCAGCGCCAGCCGCGAAGAAGTCGAAGCCGCCGCACGGGCCAACGAGAACGTGCTGCGCTTTGTTGACGGTCTGACCATTCGTAAAGTGATCGTAGTGCCCGGGAAACTGGTCAATATCGTCGCCAGCTAATTGGATCAGGCGCCAGGTCATGCCTGGCGCCGAGTAAAACCTTTCGGGCCGCAAGATCGGCCCACATGGTTTCAAGGGGAGCAACAAGATGATCAAACGCAATTTGCTGGTGATGGGCCTTGCGGTCCTGTTGAGCGCCTGCGGTTTCCAGCTGCGTGGCACCGGCACCACCGAACTGGCGATCAAGGAACTCGACCTGAGTGCCCGTAACGCCTACGGCGAAACCGTGACTCAACTGCGCCAGGTACTCGAAAGCAGCGGCGTCAAGGTCTACAGCGGTGCGCCTTACAAGCTGGTGCTGACCGATGAGCAGGAAACCCAGCGCATCCTCAGCTACGCAGGTGCCGGTCGCACTGGCGAGTATCAGGTGACTACAGTGCTGAACTACGATATCCGTGGTGGGCACGATCTGTCGCTGCTGAGCGACAAGCTCGAAGTGCAGAAGGTCTTCATGCACGACGGCAACAACCTGGTGGGTTCCGACCAGGAAGCCAGTGATGCGCGCAAAGACACGCATCGTGAGTTGGTTCAACGGATGATGCTGCGCCTGCAACAGCTCACGCCTGCCCAGCTGGATCAGTTGCAACAGACCGCCGAAGCCCGTGCCAAGGCTGAAGCCGCGGCCCTGGAAGCGGCACAGAAGGCTGAAGCGAACACTCCGCGTCAGTCGCCAATCCAACTGCCGCAGCAGTAAGACTTACGGGGCGCTCAGGCGCCCCGTTCGCCCTGGCCTATGAAACTCGCCCCCGCCCAACTCGCCAAACACCTGCAAGGTGCTCTCGCGCCGGTCTACATCATCAGTGGCGATGACCCACTGCTGTGTCAGGAGGCCGCCGACGCCATTCGTGCCGCCGCCCGCCAACAGGGATTCGACGAGCGCCAGGTCTTCGCCGCCGACGCCAGTTTCGACTGGGGAACGTTGCTGCAAGCCGGCGCGAGCATGTCGCTGTTCGCCGAAAAACGCCTGCTGGAACTGCGTCTGCCGTCCGGCAAACCCGGTGACAAAGGCGCTGCCGCGTTTATCGAGTACTGCTCAAGGCCCGCCGAAGACGCGGTGTTGCTGATCAGCCTGCCGAAACTTGATGGCAGTGCGCAGAAAACCAAGTGGGGCAAGGCGCTGGTCGAAGGTCAGCAGACTCAGTTCGTGCAAATCTGGCCGATAGAGGCCAACCAGTTGCCGAGCTGGATCCGTCAACGGTTGTCCCAGGCCGGGCTTTCCGCCAGCCAGGACGCCGTCGAACTGATCGCCGCACGGGTCGAAGGCAACCTGCTCGCGGCTGCCCAGGAAATCGAAAAGCTCAAACTGATGGCCGAAGGTGGTCAGATCACCGTTGATACCGTGCAAGCGGCGGTGGCCGACAGTGCGCGCTTCGATGTCTTTGGCCTGACCGATGCGATTCTCAATGGTGAAGCAGCTCATGCCCTGCGCATGCTCGAAGGCCTGCGCGGAGAAGGCGTCGAACCACCCGTGATTCTCTGGGCGCTGGCCCGGGAGCTGCGCCTGCTGGCCAACCTGTCACTGCAATATAGCCAGGGCGTGCCACTGGACAAAGCCTTCAGCTCTGCCCGACCTCCGGTCTGGGACAAACGCAAACCACTGATGAGCAAAGCCCTGCAACGCTACTCGGCGCAACGCTGGGCGCAGTTGTTGCTCGAGGCCCAGCGTATCGATGCGCAGATCAAAGGCCAGGCGGCCGGTTCGCCGTGGATGAGTTTGAGTCGGTTGTCGTTGCTGATGGCCGGGCAGAGATTGTCTTTGCCCGCTGAATAAGATCAAAAGATCCTGCTTTCCTACACAACACACATCCAACTGTCCTATAGACAGATCCCCAGCTTCGGCCGATGATTTGCCCCGCAAAGCCCACTCACTTGCGAGAAATCATCATGAGCAAAAAGCCATCGAAGCATGGCCCGAACAAGGCCAAATCCATCATCGCCCAGCCACTGTTCCGCAGCCGTCAGGAACGAGCCGGCAAGGGCAAAGGCAGCTACCGCCGCGAAGCCTTCCAGTCTAATAGCTGGGAGGCTTCTTACTTTCTGGCGGCCTGAAAGGCAAGCGCTCGCTCAACATGTTAAGGTCTGCACCTGATTCGTATTCCCTGGACCCGTGCATGCCCCTTTGTATTTCCCGTCGTTGGCCCCTGCGCCAACTGATCGCTGCCTCCAGCCTCATTTTGCTTGTTGCCTGCGCGGAAAAACCCACCGCAGCCGACGCCAAGCCGCTTCAGACCCTCCCCGTCGCGACAGCCCCTGCGGTCATTCCGCCTGTGGTTCCGACCGGTGAAGACCTCGACATCCAGCCCACCCAGACCTTTGCCGAATGGCAGGCAGGTTTCCGCAAGGATGCGCTGGCCGCCGGGATCCGCGCCGATCTGTTCGATCGTGCGTTTGCCAATGTCAGCTTCGACGCCAGCGTGATTCGTGCTGATCGCAGCCAACCAGAGTTCTCCCGCCCGGTCTGGGAATACCTCGACGGCGCCCTTTCGCCGCTGCGGGTACGCAAAGGTCAGGCGCTCGTCAGCCAGTACGCCGACATCCTGCAAAGCATCGAACAGCGCTACGGCGTCGATCGTCAGGCACTGGTCTCGGTGTGGGGCATGGAAAGTAACTTCGGGCAGTTTCAGGGCAACAAGTCGGTGATTAACTCCCTGGCGACCCTGGCCTATGAAGGTCGGCGTCCCGGGTTTGCCCACGCGCAACTGATCGCCGCCCTGCAGATCCTGCAACAGGGTGATATCGAGCCTGAGAAAATGCTCGGTTCCTGGGCTGGCGCCATGGGCCAGACCCAGTTCATCCCGACTACCTACAACACCCAAGCCGTGGACTTCGATGGCGATGGTCGCC
The DNA here is from genome assembly GCF_029963765.1 of Pseudomonas sp. UYIF39. Taxonomy (GTDB): domain Bacteria; phylum Pseudomonadota; class Gammaproteobacteria; order Pseudomonadales; family Pseudomonadaceae; genus Aquipseudomonas. The sequence continues at coordinate 147,095 of NZ_JALBYU010000005.1, read as the reverse complement.
GCGATATCTGGGGCAGTCCGGCCGACGCGCTGGCCTCGACGGCGCACTACCTGCAAAGTTCAGGCTGGCAGAAAGGCCAGCCGTGGGGCTTTGAAGTGCAGCTGCCGGGCAGTTTCAACTACATCCTGGCCGATGGCACGATTCGCAAGAGCGTCGCTGAATGGCTGCAATTGGGCGTTACCCTGCCCAATGGCGGCCAGGTTCCGGCAGGCTCCGAACACCTGTCAGCCGCCCTGATGCTGCCGGCCGGTTACCGTGGCCCGGCGTTCCTGGTCCTCGACAACTTCCGCGCGATCCTCAAGTACAACAACTCATCGTCCTACGCCTTGGCCGTAAGCCTGTTGTCCGAGCGTTTCAACGGCACCGGCCTGATCAACGGCATGTGGCCCAAAGATGATTTGCCGCTGAGCCGTACCGAGCGGATCGAACTGCAAAGCCTGCTGAGTGCTCAGAACTACGACGCGGGCACCGCCGATGGCATTATCGGCGCCAACACCCGCAAGGCGATCCGCAGTGCCCAGCAGTCGTTTGGCTGGCCGGCGGATGGGTATCCGACGCACAAGTTGCTCGAAGGCCTTCGTAACCGCTAAAAGCAAAAGATCGCAGCCGAAAGCTGCGATCTTTTTTTGCTACGCGCTATGACCTGACCACCACATCCTGCTCCAACACCAATTCCTTGCTCCCCGCATCCAGCCTCACCAGCGCGCCCATCGGCAACGTCAGGTTCGGATCGCAATGCCCGCTGCGCCAACCGGACAACACCGGTATCCGCAAAGGCGCAAAGGTCTGCTTGAGCAAGCGCTCCAGAGAAACCGTATCAACCCCCGCCACATCCCCCACCAGAACCCCGCGCAACTTGTGCAGCGTGCCGGCCAGGCGCAGATGGGTCAGCAACCGGTCGATTCGATACAACGGCTCGTTGATGTCCTCGATGAACAGGATGACGCCCTCGGCATCCATCTCGTACGGCGTGCCCATGGTCGCGGCGATTATCGAAAGATTGCCCCCCAGCAAACGCCCGTGAGCGATACCAGGCTCAATGGTGGTCAACGGGTAGGCCACCGGGTGCATCAACACACTACCGGCCTTCAACTGTCCTCTGAGCATGTTGAAGAATGAAGACTCGGTAGGTTTTTGCTTGTCACCTAGCAGGTCGGCGTTGAGCATCGGGCCATGAAAGGTCACGAAGCCCGCATAACGGCTGATCGCCAAGTGCAGCGCAGTGATGTCGCTGTAGCCGATGAACGGCTTGGCATTGTTGCGCAGCAGTTCAAAGTCGATGCGATCGAGCAACCGCGGCGTACCGTAACCCCCACGCAAGCAAATGATGGCGTCGACCTCACTGTCGGCAAACGCCGCGTGCAGGTCATTGAGCCGCACATCGTCATTGCCGGCCAGATAATCATCTTTCTCGTACACGCCGGGGAAAACCCGCAGCGAATATCCGCGAGCGCGCATCCAGGCGATGGCTTTATCGGAGTCCAGCGCTGCGGGACCGGCGGGCGCGATGACGCCGATCAGCCCTTCCGACGGCAAGGCCGGAACGGGGACGTGAGGACAAAGGGTGTGAGTCGGTCGAACGGTCATCCATGAATCTCCCTGCGCAAAAAAGCTTCAGCACACAGTAGTCAGGAACGGGGACAAACAGAAGAGGATCAGTCGCCCCGCAGGTTGCAGGAAAAGACTGTAGTGGCCGTAGGCACGGCCAACAAAAACGCCCGCAAGGCTGAAAAGCCTTGCGGGCGCTTTGTTACAAGGACGACATCAATTCAGCTTTAACCAGTTTCGCCTGCTCGTCGGCGTGGTACGAGGAACGCACCAACGGGCCAGAAGCGACGTTTTTGAAGCCCATTTTGTAGCCTTCCTCGGCGAACCAGGCGAAGGTATCCGGATGCACAAAACGCTCCACCGGCAAGTGACTGCGCGACGGTTGCAGGTACTGGCCCAGGGTCAGCATGTCGATGTCGTGTTCGCGCATGCGCTTCATGACTTCGATCACTTCTTCGTCGGTCTCGCCAAGACCCAGCATCAGGCCGGACTTGGTCGGAATGTGCGGCATCATCTGCTTGAAGCGTTGCAGCAGGGTCAGCGACCACTGGTAGTCCGAACCCGGACGCGCAGCCTTGTACAGGCGCGGCACGGTTTCCAGGTTGTGGTTGAACACATCCGGTGGCTCGGCAGCGGTGATTTCCAGCGCAACGTCCATACGGCCACGGTAATCCGGAACCAGGGTTTCGAGCTGCACGTTCGGCGACAGCTTGCGGATCTCGCGGATGCAATCGGCAAAGTGCTGGGCACCGCCGTCACGCAGGTCATCGCGGTCAACCGAGGTGATCACCACGTACTTGAGTTTCAGGTCGGCGATGGCAATGGCCAGGCTTTCCGGCTCGTTGGTGTCCAGTGGCTTCGGACGACCGTGGCCAACGTCGCAGAACGGGCAGCGACGGGTGCAGATGTCACCCATGATCATGAAGGTCGCGGTGCCGCCGGAGAAACATTCGCCCAGGTTCGGGCAGGACGCTTCTTCGCAGACACTGTGCAGCTTGTGTTTGCGCAGCAGGGCCTTGATGCGGTCGACTTCCGGGGAAACCGGGATACGCACGCGAATCCAGTCAGGTTTCTTCGGCAGTTCGGTGGTCGGAATGATCTTCACCGGGATACGTGCAACCTTCTCGGCGCCGCGCAGCTTCACGCCGGCTTCAACCTTGGCACGCGGGGCCGGACGCTCGGTGACATCCAGCGTCGGGATCATGGTTTGCACTGCATCAGTAGTCATATCAGTCGATTCCGCCCGTTAGGGTCGTCTGCTCAGCATAGTCGAGGTGTTTGACGAGCTGCGCGCGCAGCCGGGCACTTACCTCGGCAAATTCAATCGATCCTGCGTGATCGCTCAGCTGGGTCATCGCCAGCCCGGCGTAGCCGCAGGGATTAATCCGTCGAAACGGTTCCAGGTTCATGTCAACATTCAGGGCCAGGCCATGAAAGGAACAACCGTGGCGGATCCGCAGACCCAGAGAAGCGATTTTCGCCCCATTGACGTAGACACCCGGAGCATCCGGCTTGGCCACGGCAGTGACGCCGTAGCTGGCCAGCAACTCGATCAGGCATTGTTCCATGCGGCTGACCAGGTCACGCACGCCGAAACCCAGCTTACGCACATCGAGCAACAGGTAGGCCACCAATTGGCCGGGACCGTGATAAGTCACCTGACCACCGCGATCAACCTTTACTACCGGAATATCTCCCGGGAGTAACACGTGCTCAGCCTTGCCGGCCTGCCCCTGAGTGAACACCGGTGGGTGCTCGACCAGCCAGATCTCGTCCGCGGCATCGCTGCCACGTTCGTTGGTGAAGCGTTGCATGGCATGCCAGACCGGCTCGTAAGCCATCTGGCCGAGCTCGCGAAAGCCCAGCGTGCCAGACATCACAGCACCATGTGCACGAAACCGGTAGCCCGCAACTCGCTGTTGATGTCGTACAGCTGTTCTTGACCGGTGGCGATGATGTGCAGCTGGATGGTCGTGTACTTGCCGTTGGTACTCTGGCGCTCGGCCAGGGTTTTGTGGTCAACGGTCGCGTGTTTCTCAAGGATCGCGATGATCTTGTCCTTGAAACCCACGCCGGTGTCGCCGATCACCTTGATAGGGTAATCCGCGCAGGGGAATTCGATTTTTGGCGCCTTTACTTCGGTGTCTGTCATGGCGTAACGGCCTCGTAAGCCGTGGCAACGGACATGGCCCCGCTCCAATTGGAACAGGGCCATGCAAGTCCACACTAATTCAGTTGAACAAGCCGTAGAAGAATAGACGGATGCTATCCCACATGCGACGGAAGATACCACCCTCGTCGACCGCGTCCAGAGCGATCAGGTCGGCGCTGTGCACCACTTTGTCGTCCAGTTTCACTTCGACTTTACCGATCACGTCGCCCTTGGCGATTGGCGCAACCAGTTGCGGGTTCATGGTCATGCTGGCAGCGAGCTTTTTCAGCTGGCCTTTTGGCAGGGTCATGGTCAGGTCTTCAGCCAGGCCGGCCTTGACTTGATTGGTGGTGCCTTTCCAGACAGGAGCCTGAGCCAGCTCGGCGCCTTTCTGATAGAAGGTCTGGGTTTCGAAGAAGCGGAAACCGTAGGTCAACAGCTTTTGGGTTTCAGAGGCGCGAGCCACTTCGCTGCTGGTGCCGAACACCACAGCGATCAGGCGCATGCCGTCACGTACTGCCGAAGACACCATGCAATAGCCGGCTTCGTCGGTGTGGCCGGTTTTCAGGCCGTCAACCGTCTTGTCGCGCCACAGCAGCAGGTTACGGTTAGGTTGCTTGATGCCGTTCCAGAAGAACTCTTTCTGCGAGTAGATCGCGTAGTGAGCCGGGTCTTCGTGGATGATCGCGCGAGCCAGCACCGCCATGTCGTGAGCCGACGAGTAGTGCTCAGGGTTCGGCAGACCGGTCGGGTTCATGAAGTGGCTGTTGGTCATGCCCAGGTCAGCCACGGTTTTGTTCATCATGTCAGCGAAGGCGTCTTCGCTGCCGGCGATGTGCTCGGAGAGCGCAACGCTGGCGTCGTTACCCGACTGAATGATGATGCCGTGCAGCAGGTCGCTGACAGTCACCTGCGAGCCGACCTTGATGAACATCCGCGAACCGCCGGTACGCCAGGCATTTTCGCTGACGGTCACCGGATCGTTTTCGCCAATCTGGCCACGACGGATTTCCAGGGTCGCGATGTATGCGGTCATCAGCTTGGTCAGGCTGGCCGGAGGCAGACGCTGGTCACCGTTGTTCTCCACCAGCACGTTGCCGCTGCTGGCGTCCATGAGTACGTAGGCTTTGGCGGCCAGTTGCGGTGGCGACGGCATCATCTCGACCGCGAAAGCGGCAGGCGAGAGGAGCAGCGGGACTAGCAGGCACAGGCGTTTGGCAAAGGTGGTGATGTTCATCCGTCTCTCGAAATCGCTAATGGAAACTGCCCGAAGGCAAAACTAATCAGACAGCTTTCTAACGAGCTGTCGCGTGTTCAGCTGTTCACTCAGAACCCTTGCCGGGCTTTTGTTCTTTAACGAGCCAACAACCCGGTTCGCCCCCCAAACCGCAAGCGAACCGTCAATCAAGTACTACGTATTACTCGGCAGTGACCAGGCTCGGCGAACCGAGATTGGCCAGACGCACACTGTTCTGCACTTGCTGGATTTCACCCGGCGAGCCGATCGGCCCCAGGCGCACCCGATGCAGTGTCTGTTGGTTGCGCACGATCGAGCTGATGAACACCGGAGCGCTCACCATCCCGCTGAGCTTCGATCTCAGGAGTTCTGCAGCGTCCGGGTTGGCGAACGCGCCCACCTGCAGATACTGGCCAGAGGCTGGTACAGAAGCGTTTTTTTTTGCACTGATCGGCACTGGCACAGTATCCGAGGCGTGCTGCTGTGGCGGTGGCGTCCATTGCTCGACGGTGCCGGCCGACGCCGTAATCGTCGGGGCGCTATTTTGCGCGACTTGCGGCTCGTTGAGCATCAAAGGCGCCGGACGGCCTTTGGCTGCCCACCATTGCTGCGGGTCGATGCCTTCGACCCTGACCCGCGCGGTGCCGGTTTCGGCATAGCCGAGTTTCTTGGCCGCTGCGTAGGACAAGTCAATGATTCGGTCCGAGTAGAACGGCCCGCGGTCGTTGACCCGCAGGACTACGCTCTTGTTGTTGTCCAGGTTGGTCACCCGAACGTAACTCGGCAGTGGCAATGTCTTGTGGGCGGCACTCATGCCGTACAGGTCGTAAACCTCGCCATTGGCGGTGTTCTGGCCATGGAACTTGGTGCCATACCAGGACGCAGTGCCCGAGGCCACGTAGGTCTTGGATTCCTGCAGCGGAAAATAAGTCTTGCCCAGCACGGTGTATGGGTTGGCTTTATAAGGACCTGTATGCAGGGTCGGCGTGGCATCCGGGATGCGCGATACATCGACGTCCCACCACGGCGCGCCATCTTTGTGCGCGCGGTTGATGTCCAGCCCCGGCGCAGAACGCACGGCAGTCGTGGACTTTTGCGTCGGCGCACGGCTGGTCGAACAACTGGCGACCAGCACCGCCAACGCGGCGAATGCCATCAGCTTCAGGGGTTTATTCATAGGCAATGCCCGCATTACTTGACGCCCCGTGCTTGGACCAGCTGTTCAGACAGTTGATGTACGGCCATGGCGTACATCACGCTGCGGTTATAACGCGTGATTGCGTAAAAATTCGTCAGACCCATCCAGTATTCAGGGCCATTGTCACCTTCCAGGCGGAATGCCGTAACCGGCATATCATCGCGCAGCGCATCATGACTTGACCACCCCAGCGCCCGCAACTCCCCGACGGTTTTAGTCGGTTCGATGCCCGTGGTCAAACCTTCGTCCACCTGATCTCCACGCACATCGGCGCGGCTGACCACCGGTTCGCCGGCGACCCAGCCGTGACGCTTGAAATAACTGGCGACGCTGCCAATGGCATCGTCCGGATTGGTCCAGATATTAATGTGGCCGTCACCGTCGAAGTCCACCGCATAGGCGCGAAAGCTGCTCGGCATGAACTGCGGCAAGCCCATGGCGCCGGCGTAGGAGCCTTTGAGCGTCAGCGGATCGACCTGCTCTTCCCGGGCCAGCAACAGGAACTCACGCAATTCCTTGCGGAAAAATTCGGCACGGGGAGGATAGTCGAAACCCAGGGTCGACAAGGCGTCGATTACTCGAAAATTGCCGGTATTGCGGCCGAAAAAGGTCTCAACGCCGATGATCGAAACAATCACCTGAGCCGGCACGCCGTATTCTTGTTCGGCACGGGCCAGTACCGCCTCGTGCTGACGCCAGAAGTCCACACCACGGGCGATGCGCGCGTCGGTGATGAACATCGGGCGATAGTCGTTCCACTGCTTGACCCGCTCGGCCGGTTTCGAGATCGCGTCCAGAATCGACTGCTTGCGCTCGGCTTCGCGGAACACGCCCATCAGCTGTTCACCGGCGAAACCGTAGTCGCGGGTCATTTCACCGACGAATTCGGCCACCTGGGGTGAGCCTTCGTAATCGCCGGCCAACGCTTCCTGCGCTGTGCCAAGGATGCTTACCAGGCCGACCCATGGCGCGTATCGAGTCGCCCAGCCACGCATTACTTGCATTGAAATCTTCACCTTATTCAAACCTGAGCGATCCACTTGCGATGGGTATGGATCGACATCAAAACCCCAAACGCTGACAGCAGCGTCACCAGCGAAGTTCCTCCGTAGCTAATGAACGGCAACGGCACCCCCACAACCGGCAACAGGCCACTGACCATACCGATGTTGACGAAAACGTAAACAAAAAACGTCATGGTCAGGCTGCCTGCGAGCAATTTACCGAACAATGTCTGGGCCTGAGCGGTAATCACCAGTCCGCGGCCGATCAACAGCAGGTAAATCAGCAGCAGTGCGCAGATACCCACCAGGCCGAATTCTTCGCCCATGACCGCAATAATGAAGTCGGTGTGGCTTTCCGGCAGGAAGTCCAGGTGCGACTGAGTGCCGAGCAACCAGCCCTTGCCGAACACACCGCCGGAACCGATGGCGGCTTTCGATTGAATGATGTTCCAGCCCGTGCCCAGCGGATCGCTCTCGGGATCGAGGAAGGTCAGGATTCGCTGCTTCTGGTAGTCGTGCATGATGAAGTACCACATGCCGACCGCCACCGGCACAGCCGCGGCAATCACGCTGAGAATCCAGCGCCAGCGCAGGCCGCCCATGAACAGAACGAACGCGCCACCGGCGAGGATCAGCAGCGAAGTGCCGAGGTCGGGTTGACGCACGATCAGGATAAACGGCAAGCCGATCAGAAACAGACTGACGCCCACATGCTTGAGCTGCGGCGGCAAGGTGCGCTTGGACAAGTACCAGGCGATGGTCGCCGGCATCAGGATCTTCATGAATTCCGAGGGCTGGAAGCGGATCACCCCGGGAATGTTGATCCAGCGCGTGGCGCCCATGGCGTTGTGGCCCATGACGTCCACCACCACCAGCAACAGCACACCGATCACATAACCGACTGGCACCCAACGGGCCATGAAGCGCGGCTCAAATTGGGCGATGACGATCATCGATACCAGACCGATACCGAACGAAGTGGCTTGCTTGGCCAGCAGATCCCAGCTTTTGCCGCTGGCCGAATACAGCACGAACAGGCTGCCGGCCGCGAGGGTCAGCAGCAGGATCAGTAAAGGGCCGTCGATGTGCATGCGTTGCAACAGCGTCGCGCGGCGACGCATCACATCCTCACTGGAGAGGATGCGATCGAAATTACTCTTCACGGGCCGTAGCCTCCGCACTGATAGGGCTGGCGTATTCGGCCTTCAACCGACCGTCCTGGTCCAGAAGCCAGGCGTCCATGATTTGACGCACAACGGGCGCCGCGACGCCGGAACCGGACTCGCCGTTCTCGACCATCACCGACACCACGATTTGCGGGTTGTCGGCGGGTGCGAAGCCGACGAACAAGGCGTGGTCGCGGTGGCGCTCCTGAACCTTGGAGCGGTCGTACTTCTCGCCCTGCTTGATCGCGACGACCTGGGCCGTACCACTTTTACCGGCAATCCGGTATTGAGCGCCAATCGATGCCTTGCGCGCGGTACCACGGGCACCGTGCATTACCTGCTGCATGCCATGGTTGACCTTGGTCCAGTCGGAGGGGTCACGCAGGATGATGTCCGGCATCGGGTTTTCATCCTTCGGCCGCACGCCTTCGACGGTCTTGGCCAGGTGCGGACGGTTCCAGACACCCTTATTCGCGACCAGCGCTGTGGCCTGGGCCAGTTGCAATGGCGTTGATTGCATGTAGCCCTGACCAATCCCCAGAATCAGCGTTTCGCCCGGGAACCAGGCTTGACGACGAGTTGCACGCTTCCATTCACGTGTAGGCATCAGCCCCGGCGACTCTTCGAACATGTCCAGCGAAACCTTCTGGCCGATGCCGAACTTGCTCAAGTACGCCGACAAGCGATCGATTCCCAGTTTGTGGGCCAGGTCGTAGAAGTAGGTGTCGTTGGACCGCATGATCGCCGTGTCCAAATCGACGTAGCCATCACCGGTACGGTTCCAGTTACGGTATTTGTGATCGTAGTTGGGCAACTGGTAATAGCCGGGGTCATACACCCGAGTCGATGCGGTGACCACGCCCGAATCAAGGCCGGCAATCGCTACCGCCGGTTTGATGGTCGAGCCCGGCGGGTACAGACCACGCAACACGCGGTTGAACAGCGGCCGATCAATGGAATCGCGCAGCTCGGCATAGGCCTTGAAACTGATGCCGGTGACGAACAGGTTCGGGTCAAAACTCGGCTGACTGACCATCGCCAGGACTTCGCCGGTTTTCGGGTCCAGCGCCACCACTGCGCCACGACGACCGCCGAGTGCAGCTTCGGCCGCTTCCTGCAATTTGATGTCCAGGCTCAGGACGATGTCCTTGCCGGAAATCGGTTCGGTACGCTTGAGTACCCGCAGCACGCGGCCACGGGCGTTGGTCTCGACTTCTTCGTAACCGACCTGACCGTGCAATTCCGGCTCGTAGAAGCGCTCGATACCGGTTTTGCCAATTTGATGGGTACCGCTGTAACTCACCGGATCGAGCGACTTCAGTTCTTTCTCGTTGATCCGCCCCATATATCCCACCGAGTGCGCAAAATGCGCACCCTGCGGGTAATGACGCACCAACTGCGCGACCACTTCCACGCCTGGCAGACGGAACTGATTCACCGCGATGCGCGCGATCTGTTCTTCGGTCAGCTCGAACAGGATCGGCACCGGCTCGAACGGCCGACGCCCCTGACGCATGCGCTTCTCGAAGATCACCCGGTCCTCGGGCGTCAGCTCCAGCACTTCGACGATCACGTCGAGCACTTGCTGCCAGTCGCCTGAGCGCTCGCGGGTCATGCTCAAGCTGAAGCTGGGCCGGTTATCGGCCACCACCACGCCATTGCGGTCGAAAATCAACCCGCGCGTCGGCGGAATCGGCTGCACATGGACGCGGTTGTTTTCCGACAGGGTCGAGTGGTACTCGTACTGGATCACCTGAAGGAAATACAGCCGCGCGATCAGCACACCGATCAGCGTCACGACCGCAATTGCCCCGAACACGACGCGGCCACGCACCAGACGGGCGTCTTTTTCGTGGTCCTTGATGCGGATCGGCTGGGACATGAGGGCAGAACTACTTGTGGTAAGGGTGGCCGGACAAGACTGTCCAGGCACGATACAGCTGTTCGCCGATCAGGATTCGCACCAGCGGGTGCGGCAACGTCAACGGCGACAATGACCAGCGCTGATCGGCTCGGGCACAGACTTCCGGCGCCAGCCCTTCGGGGCCGCCGACCATGAAATTCACCGTGCGCGAGTCCAGACGCCAGCGATCGAGCTCGACCGCCAGTTGCTCGGTGCTCCAGGGCTTGCCGTGGACTTCGAGGGTCACAACGCGCTCGTTCGGCCCGACCTTGGCCAGCATGGCTTCGCCTTCCTGACGGATGAAGCGCGCCACGTCGGCGTTCTTGCCACGGGTGTTGAGCGGTATTTCCACCAGTTCCAGCGCCAGCTCGGACGGAAGACGCTTGGCATATTCATGCCAGCCTTCTTCCACCCACTTGGGCATGCGTGAACCGACGGCGATCAGTCGCAGTCGCACAGCGGTCCCTTATTGCTGGTCTTTGTTGAGCTTGACGAAGTGCTCATGGGTGTTTTCCGGGCTGTGGTGAGCCGCGTTCAGAGCACGGCTCTGTTCTGCACCGGACCACAGACGCTCCAGGTCGTAAAACTGACGAGCCGAAGCGGTCATCATGTGCACGATGACATCATCCATATCCAGCAGGACCCAGTCGCTGTCGCCCTTGCCTTCTTCACCCAGCGGCTTGACGCCCTGGGCTTTGACCGCCTCGCGGACCTTATCCAGCATCGCGCCGATCTGGCGGTTGGACGTACCGGTAGCGATGATCATGAAGTCAGTGATGCTCTGCTTTTCACGAACGTCGATCACCTGAATGTCCTGGCCCTTGACGTCTTCCAGGGCCGCTACGGCAACCTTGACCAGCTCTTCGCCGCGCAGCTCAGGGCCGGTTGGGACCTCTACTGGCAGCGGGGCGCTCTTGAACGTGCCTTTGCGCTTTACTTTAGTTACGTCTTTGTCAGTCATATAAAACTCGTTTTGCTCGTATGTTCGGGCGCTTCGGTACACGCGTTCACGTGTTTTGAAGCGCTCCCTTTTTCAGTTCGACGCACGGTAGAGTCCGTGCGCATCGATGTAGGCCAGGACCGCGTCGGGCACCAGGAAACGTACCGACTTACCGCTGGCCAGCAGTTGACGGATCTGGGTGGCGGATACCGCGAGCGGTGTCTGCCAGACGAATGCAATCTGTCCGCTCGGCCCTTTGAGGGCCAGCGGGTCGCTCACCGAGCGTGCCGCCAACAGATTGCGCAAGGCATCCGGCGGTTCGCTGTCGGCATCCGGGCGTTGCAGCACCAGGATGTGGCAATGCTGGAGCAACTCTTCCCAGCGGTGCCAAGTGGGCAGGCCGCAAAATGCGTCCCAGCCCAAAAGTAGAAAAACCTGGTCGGAGGCGGCAAGTTCTCCGCGCATCAGTTCCAGGGTGTCGATGGTGTAGGACGGTTTGTCCCGCTGCAATTCGCGGGCGTCCACCACCAGCGGCGCCACACCGGCCGCCGCGCACTCGACCATCGCCAGACGGTCTTTCGCCGATACCTGCGGCGTACCGCGATGAGGCGGCCTGGCACTGGGTGTCAGACGCAGCTCATCGAGCGCCAGCGATTCAGCGACTTCCAGCGCACTACGCAAATGGCCGATGTGCACCGGGTCGAAGGTCCCGCCCAGCATGCCAATGCGTCTAGGCGCAGGCTCGCTGGCAGTGACCGGGGCTGACAGGTCGAGGTCGCCCAAGTCAGTCCGACGCCTGGCCGCGCAACTGGCCATCACCGACCACGATGTACTTCTCGCAGGTCAGACCTTCGAGACCCACCGGGCCGCGGGCGTGCAGCTTATCAGTAGAAATGCCAATCTCGGCACCCAATCCGTATTCGAAGCCATCGGCGAAGCACGTCGGGGTGTTGATCATTACCGACGACGAATCGACTTCCGCGACGAAACGTCGGGTGTCGGCAAGGTTTTCGCTGACGATCGAATCGGTGTGATGGGAGCCGTACTTATTAATGTGCTCGATGGCCTGGTCCAGCCCGTCGACCACACGGATCGAGAGAATCGGCGCCAGGTATTCGGTGCTCCAGTCGTCTTCGCTAGCGGGAACAGCCTCGATGATCGCCCGGGTGCGCTCGCAGCCGCGCAGCTCGACTCCTTTTTCGCGGAACTGTGCAGCCATCGATGGCAGGAAATCCTTGGCGACCGATTGGTCCACCAGCAGGGTTTCCATGGCACCGCAGATACCATAACGGTAAGTCTTGGCATTGAAGGCAATGCGCTGGGCTTTCGGCAGGTCGGCGTGAGCACTGACGTAAACGTGACAGATGCCGTCCAGATGCTTGATCACCGGCACGCGGGCGTCACGGCTAACGCGCTCAATCAGGCCACGGCCGCCACGGGGCACGATAACGTCGACGTATTCCGGCATGGTGATCAGTGCGCCAACGGCGGCACGGTCAGTGGTTTCGACCACTTGCACCACGGCGGCAGGCAAATTGGCTTCGGCCAGACCGCGCTGGATACAGGCGGCAATGGCACGATTGGAATGAATCGCCTCGGAGCCGCCACGCAGGATGGTCGCGTTGCCGGACTTCAGGCACAGGCTGGCGGCATCGATGGTCACGTTCGGCCGGGATTCGTAGATGATCCCGATCACGCCCAACGGCACGCGCATCTTGCCGACCTGAATGCCCGACGGGCGAAAGCTCATGTCGCGGATCGCGCCGACCGGGTCCGGCAGAGCCGCTACCTGACGCAAACCGACGATCATGCCGTCGATGCGTTCAGGGGTCAGCGCCAGACGCTCAAGCAGTGCCGGTTCAAGACCATTGGCACGGCCAGCGGCCAAGTCCAGTTCATTGGCAGCCGTCAGCTCGGCGCGTGCAGCGTCCAACGCATTGGCAGCAGCCTGCAAAGCGCGGTTTTTCTGCGCGGTGCTGGCACGGCCGATGACGCGAGAAGCTTCGCGGGCAGCGCGACCCAAGCGGGTCATGTAGTCAAGAACGGACTCAGTCATGGTCTGGCGTGGACTTGGCAAAGAGGAAAGCGGCAGATTATAGCTGTCGCGTCCCTCGACTAACAGCGGTGACGGGCGGATGGTCGAAATGGAGGGCAATTTGCCGACGTTCAGCCGTGATTAAGCTGCAAATTGTTATCATCACGACTCAATCAGCCCTTATAAACGCCGTTCATCATGACCAACCTGACTGTTCGCACGTCCGCGACGAGCCTGCCCGAGGGGCTCGCGGATGCATTTTTCGACAGAGATGCCCAAACGCTGGCTCGGGACTTACTCGGCAAAGTCATCCGTCACCGGGTCGGCGACCTGTGGCTCAGCGCCCGGATCATCGAGACCGAAGCCTATTACTGCGAAGAAAAAGGCAGTCACGCCTCCCTCGGCTACACAGAAAAGCGTAAGGCTTTGTTTCTGGATGGCGGGCACATCTATATGTATTACGCCCGCGGCGGCGATTCCCTGAACTTCAGCGCCCAGGGGCCGGGCAATGCTGTGCTGATCAAATCGGCCTATCCGTGGGTCGATGACTTGAGCGGGCCGGCGAGCCTGGCGCAGATGCTGTTGAACAATCCCGACGCCCAGGGTCGCCCTCGCCCCTCGCAAAAGCTTTGCGCCGGACAGACGCTGCTCTGCAAGGCGTTGGGCCTGAAGGTGCCAGTCTGGGACGCCAAGCGCTTCGACCATGAAGTGCTGCTGGTGGAAGATGTCGGCCCGGCGCCCGTACACATCATACAAACCACGCGTTTGGGCATTCCCCACGGGCGCGATGAGCATTTGATGTACCGTTTCGTCGATGCGGCTTATGCGCCGTATTGCACGCGCAACCCGCTGCGGCGGGGGCAGGTCGAAGGGCGCGATTATATATTGCTGTGAACACAGTTCTCTGTAGGAGCTGCCGTAGGCTGCGATCTTTTGCCCTTAAAGGATCAAGATCAAAAGAACGCAGCCTGCGGCAGCTCCTACGCCGGGGGTGTCAATTAATAAGAGGGAGTTGTTTTTATGGGCCCATGGCTCGATAGCGTGACCGGTTGGCTGACGGTCAACCCGCAATGGCTGGCCGTGGCGGTGTTCATAGTGGCCTTTGTGGAATGCCTGGCGATTGCCGGGTTGATTGTGCCCGGCACGGTGCTGCTGTTTGCCGTGGCGGTACTGGCCGGCAGTGGCGCGCTGTCATTGAGCGAAACGCTATTACTGGGATTCGTCGCTGGCGTTCTGGGCGATATCGTCTCTTACTTCATCGGACGACATTTCCACCAGAACATCCGGCGCCTGCCTGGGTTGCGCCATCATCCGGAATGGATCGCCGGGGCCAAAGCGTATTTCCAGCGCTACGGCATCGCCAGCCTGCTGGTCGGGCGCTTCATCGGTCCGCTGCGGCCGATGTTGCCGATGGTCGCCGGGATGTTCGACATGCCCTTCCCGCGCTTCGCAGCCGTCAGCCTGCTGGCCGCCGCGGGCTGGAGCGTCGCGTACCTGCTGCCCGGCTGGGCCACCGGTGCGGCAATTCGATTGCCGTTGCCGGAGGGATTCTGGCCTGAGGCCGGAATCGTCGCTGGCAGCATCGCCCTCATGGTGGGCTTGAGCATCACCAGCAGCATGCGTCGTCATCGCAAAGCGACGATGCTGATTACTGGAATGAGCTTCCTGATTCTGGCCGGACTGTTTATCGGCTATCCGCACCTGACCGCCCTCGATCAGGGCGTGATGACCCTGGTGCAGGAACATCGCAGCCCGCTGCTCGATGAAGTGGCGGTGACGTTCACGCTGATCGGCGAGTTTCGCAACATGCTGGTGTTCAGCGCCCTGCTGACGGGTTTGCTGCTGCTCACCCGGCAATGGCGCCAGGCGATTTTCGCCGGCAGCACCCTGCTGTGCACCGCGCTGGGCAACACCGTGACCAAACACTTTTTCGCCCGCGTACGCCCGGAAGTGTTGAGCGACCCTCTGACCAGCTACAGCATGCCCAGCGGCCACGCCTCGGGCGCTTTTGCGCTGTTTCTGACGCTGGCCGTGCTGGCCGGTCGCGAACAACCACCGCGCATGCGCCTGACCTGGCTGCTATTGGGTTGCTTGCCCGCGCTGGCGATTGCTCTGTCGCGGGTGTACCTGGGCGCGCACTGGCCAACGGATGTGCTGGCCGGCGCGATGCTGGCAGCGTGCGTGTGTGCGGCGAGCTTGTGGCTGAATCAGCGCCAGACGCCGCTTAACGCCATGCCACCGAAGGTCTGGTGGCTGGTGTTGCCGGCGATGGTGGCGCTGTTCGGTTTCTTTGCGTTGCGATATTTGCCGCATGCGATGTTGCGGTATGCGTACTGACCAATACCGATAAAACGCGCCATTCATTGCACGAATGAATGGCGCTAACTCATTCTTCCACCCCAGCGGGCTTATCAATAATCTTCAGTACGAAAGTGGCAGGCGTACCATTAAAAGCAGGATGCCCAGTTACATTCGGATCTACATTTTTGAAATGTATCTTCCCTTCCTTCTCGGCACGATATAAAGCTTTTTTATTTGTCTCGCTCACAAGACGCACATAAGAAGGGCCAGGGGCAAGATCTGCCAGTCCGACTTTCGACACAACATCCTTACTGATTGAAAAATAATCGGACGGAGCGTTATCACTCACGGACAAATGATGCGTACCGCCTTCTATTCTCAACCGCCATCCATCATAAACACCCCGCAGAACGGCGGTGACAACATAGTTTTCACCGCATGGAACAAATTTCAGTAACAAGGGCTTGTCATCTTCATGATCGGCCAACGTAACAAAACTCGAGCCGCCTAGGTCGGCCAGAGCGACTTCGACATCCAACTGCTCGCGCCTGGTGATCCGTGGGTCTCGCAGCCGTAGCTTCAGACGCTGCTGATTGAGCACCAAGGGCAGACCATTAAGGTAGAGATTAGCTGTAAATGCTTTGTTATTATCCAGAGACATAAACCACCTGTACTTTATCAAACTCGATATTATTTAATACCCGTCCATTTAGCCGGGAACTCTGAAAACAGAAAATCGACGAAATACAAAAAGACGGCCTACGCTGCCGCAGCAGCGGGCACATCTTTAACAGGAAGTTTTACGCGTTTGCGCTTACGGCGTTCAAGCACCATCAAGTCAGCATAAACGCCCGCAGCGCCTATCACTTTATCGACGTTATGATCGACCGCTGCATGTTTCAAAATATACTTGCCAGCAATATCGTCCCAGAACGCCCCTTCATCTTCATAAACAATCATAATCCCATCCTTATCATTAATCAGGCCACCCACTCCTTGTGGGCAACTTAAAATTAGGACAAAGACAAAATCAAAACAATACTGGCAGACAAACCAAGTTAATACAAAGTACAACTAAGCAAACAACTCCCCCTGCAACTCATCCAGCAGTGCCTGAATCGCATCCAGCCGCTGCTGCGGATCATCGAGTTGCAGAAGGTCGATCTTGTCCACTTCGGCAAACGGCAGCAGGTACGCCAATTGATTGGCCAGCGACTGTTGTCCCGTCGCTTCAGTGCCCATGTTCAACGCTTCGACCATCGGGTGTTCGGCCAAGGCTTTGAGCAGTGCAACCAGGTCGGCGTCCTCGTCCTGCAGCGGTTGCTCAGGTTCGTCCTCCAGCCACTCGACGTCGGCGACGGTCAACTGATCGCGCTGAACCTCGGTGCGCAACACGTGGAAACGCCGTCCGCCCTGCACCCGAATGCCCAGCAAGCCATTGTCCTGCTGTTTGAAATCAGTGATCAGCGCCTCGCATCCGACCAGCGCGTAGCCCAACGGGGCAATGCCGACTTCTTCGCCGTCGAGGATGCACACCACGCCGAAGCCGCCGCCCTGTTTCATGCAGCGACTGATCATGTCCAGGTAGCGCGCCTCGAAGATCTGCAAATCGAGGATGCAGCCAGGAAACAACACCGTATTCAGCGGAAAAAGCGGCAAGCTCATAGACATTTCCTTACACCACCATCGACACCGCCAACGGCAGGAAAACTGCCGTGGCCACGCCCATCAGACTCATCGCCAGCGCCGCGAAGGCGCCGCATTCTTCACTTTCCTGCATCGCCACCGCCGTGCCGACCGCGTGCGCAGTCATGCCCAGTGCCATACCGCGCGCCTCAGGGCTGTGCACACCCAGCCGGGTCAAAAGACTCGGCCCGAAGATCGCCCCGATCACCCCGGTAATCAACACGAACACTGCCGCCAGCGCCGCAACGCCACCGATCTGCTCTGCCACCAGCATGGCAATCGGCGACGTCACCGACTTCGGCGCCATGGTCATCAGGATCATGTGCTCGGCACCAAACGACCAGCCCAGCAATACGCCCATACCGGTGGCGACCACGCCACCTATCACCAGCGTAGTAAATATCGGCCAGAACAACTGCCGAATGCGTCGCAGATTGAGGTACAGCGGTACAGCCAGCGCTACGGTCGCCGGCCCGAGCAGGATGCTGAGGATCTCGGTGCTCTTGCGGTACTCGGCATAGGTCAGGCCGCAACCCACCAATACGCCAATCACCAGCAGCATAGAGACCAGCACCGGTTGCAGAAAGATCCAGCGGGTTTTCTCGAACGCCGCCAGCACCAACTGATAAGCCCCCAGCGTAATACCGATGCCGAACAACGGATGATGAATCACCGACGCCCAGGCGCCGTGCCAGTCGAAGATCATTGGCCGTCCTCACGATGAGCGTGACGCTTGACCATGCGCTGCATCAGCACGCCAGCGAAGGCCAGGGACAGCAACAGTGACAACACCAGCGCACCGACGATGGCCCAGAAATCCGCGGCAATGTCTTTGGCGTAAACCATCACACCCACGGCTGGCGGTACCAGCAGCAAGGGCAGATAACGCAGCAGACTGCTGGCCGCGAGGCTCAGCGGTTCGCCGACCTGGCCACGGCTGATCAGGAACACCAGCAGCAACAGCAGGCCGACAATCGGCCCCGGCAGCACCGGTAAAAACAAGTGGTTGATGGCTGTGCCCAGCAATTGGAACAGCACCAGCCAGGTCAGGCCACGTAACAACATTCGTCATCTCCCGCCAATACCATCCCGCACAAGCGGGCCGAGCATTATAAGCACGTCAACGCTATAGACCGGCATTCGCCAAAATCATGGTCAGTTGACCGGAGCCATTTGCCATGTTGATCTAAAGTGGTAATCCGGGAGGTCAAATCCCCCCACCTCAAAACTATAAAACCGATGAACCCAAGGAGAGTCTCAATGCCCTATGTTCCAGTTGCGGAGCTCAAAGATTATGTCGGCAAGGAACTCGGACGTTCCGAATGGCTCACCATCGATCAGGAGCGCATCAACCTGTTCGCCGAAGCCACAGGGGACTATCAGTTCATCCACGTCGACCCGGTCAAAGCCGCGCAAACGCCATTTGGCAGCACTATTGCACACGGTTTCCTGTCGCTGTCGCTGATCCCCAAGCTGATGGAAGACATCCTGATCCTCCCTGAAGGGGCGAAGATGGTGGTCAACTACGGCCTGGATTCCGTGCGTTTTATCCAGCCCGTGAAGGTCAATTCCAGGGTACGACTCAAGGTCGACATGAACGAAGTCATCGAGAAGAAACCCGGCCAATGGCTGCTCAAGGCCACCGCCACGCTTGAGATCGAAGGCTCGGACAAACCGGCCTACATCGCCGAGCCACTGTCTCTCTGCTTCGTGTAACCCATCCCGGATGCGAAGCAGCTCACGCTGTTTCGCGCCCTCTCCTGTTTCCTGGCTATATAAGGTTAAACAGCTGCGGCATACTCGGTCGCCTAATTGCCCGGATCCCGCTATGCGCCCACTTGCACTCCTCGCTCTGACCCTATTGCTCACCGCTTGCGGCGACGGCGAATCGCTGTTGCCCCCCGACGCCCGCTTGCCGGACGGCGGACGCTATCGCGGTGAACTGGTCAACGGATTGCTGCAAGGCCAGGGCCGTATCGATTACCCGAACGGCAGCTGGTACGCCGGCGACTTCGACAAGGGCCAATGGCATGGCCAGGGCGAATGGCACGGCAGCAACGGCGAAGTCTATCGCGGGGGATTCAATCTAGGACTGTTCGACGGCAAGGGCACACTGACCACCAGCAGCAGCAGCTTCACCGGCGGTTTCAAAGCCGGTCGACGGGACGGCGAAGGCACCCTCAAAGAAAACGGTATGACCTACCGCGGTGAATTCAAGGCCGATCAATATTCAGGGCTCGGCCGTCTCGAACTCGACGACGGCAGCTCGTATCAGGGCCAGTTCGCCCACGGTAAACCCAACGGCGAAGGCCAACGGGGCGACGCCAGCGGCAATCAGTTCACCGGGCATTTCGTCGACGGTCAGCTCGAAGGCAACGGGACTTTCAACAGCGCCGATGGCGATATCTATGTCGGCGGCTTCAAGAACAACCAACTGCACGGCAAGGGCCGCTACGAAAACGCCGACGGTGATGTCTGGCTCGGTCTGTTCAAGGAAGGATCGCTGAACGGCAAGGGCGAGTTGATCGGCGCCGACGGCAGCCATTACATCGGCCAGTTCAGCGACTGGCGCTTTACCGGCCAAGGTCGATTGAACCTGTCCGACGGCAGCTTCTACATTGGTCAATTCGACGGTGACAGTTACTCGGGGCACGGCACCCTGGTGCTGACTGACGGCACAGTGCAAAGCGGCACATGGATCAATGGCCAGCGTGTTCGCGATGCCAATGGCAAGCTGCTGCCCGACAGTCTGGAACTCGGTTTGCTGGCCCAGGGCCGTTTGCTCGACGATGCACTGTCCAGCGTGCCGGCTTCGACCCCCGCAGTCGAGTTGTACACCCTGACACTGGGCGGTGACGGCAAGCAAAGCGTGTTCCTGCGCGAATCCGATTACGTCAGCAACATGCTCAGCAGCCGCTTTGGTGCGTTTGGCCAGATCCGCCTGGTGAACCATCGCGACCACCTCGTCGACCGGCCAATGGCCACCCGGGAAAACCTGCGCCGCGCCGCCGCCACCCTGGCCGAACGCAGTGGCCCGGAAGATTTGATCTTCATCTACATGACCAGTCACGGCACCAGCGAACACGAACTGGTGCTCGACCAGCCGCGCATGGAACTGTCCGATCTACCGGCCGACGAACTCGCCGCAGTGCTCTCTCCGCTGAAAAACCGCGACAAGATCATCGTGATTTCGTCCTGCTACTCCGGTGGTTTCATTCCCGCACTGAAGGATGAACGCACCCTGATCATGACCGCCTCGCGCGCTGACCGGGTGTCCTTCGGCTGCTCGGAAGAAGCCAACTTCACCTACTTCGGCGACGCGCTGTTCGCCCAGGCACTGAACCAGACCGACGATCTGGAGCAAGCCTTCAAACTGGCCAAGGCCACCGTCGCCGAGCGCGAACTGGCAGACAGTTTCGAAGCCTCTGAACCGCAGATCTGGGCGCCGAAAACCGTTCTCTCTCACTGGCAGCTGTTACGCAAACAGCAGGCACGAAAAGCACTACAAAGTGTCTCTATCAGCAACAAGGATGCAAAGAGCAACTAAGCTGAATAGTATCAAGGGGGAAACACTATGTACTTGACGCCTCAGCACGTACTGCTTGCCGGAGCTACTGGTTTGACCGGTGAACATCTTCTGGATCGTCTGCTCAATGAGCCAACGATTTCACGGGTACTAGCCCCCTCACGCCGGCCACTGGCCGAGCATCCCCATCTGGAAAATCCGGTCGGCGACCCTGCGGTGTTTCTGCCGCAATTGAATGGTCGCGTCGACATCGCCTACTGCTGCCTGGGCACCACAATCAAGCAAGCCGGCTCGGAACAGGCGTTTCGCGCGGTGGACCTGGACATGGTGGTGGCGTTCGCCAAACGTGCACGGGAGATGGGCGCACGGCACCTGATCGTGATCAGTGCCCTGGGGGCCGATCGCCGGTCCTCTGTTTTCTACAACCGGGTCAAAGGCGAGATGGAATATGCGTTGCGCGCGCAGGACTGGCCGCAACTGACCATTTGCCGACCTTCGCTGCTGCTGGGCGAGCGTATGGAACCGCGTATGGCTGAGCAATTCGTCGGGCCTTTGTCCCGTTTGATCCCCGGCAAATACCGCGGCATCGAAGCCTGCCAACTGGCCCGCGCCATGTGGCGACTGGCGCTGGAAGAGCAGGATGGGGTGCGGGTTGTGGAGTCGGATGAGTTGCGCAAACTCGGCAAGTAATTCGCAAACCTTGTGGCGAGGGAGCTTGCTCCCTCGCCACAAGAGCCGCGCTCAGTCCTACAATCCACCCGTCGCCTGAAAACTTACCCCGATCACCGTCAGCAGCGACAGCGGCAACAGCAGCGTGTCGAGCAACGCTCTGGCCGGCAGGTCGACGCCCGGATAGCTCGGAGCTTCGGCGCCGAAGCGGTCCATGGCGCAGCAGCCGCCGTTCATGGCATACAAATCCAGACGCGTCCCCGAATACACCACTGGTGCCCCGGGCTTGGCGGCATCAAGCGTTCGCGCCGTGGCGCAGCCAGCCAATTGCAGCGCCAGCACAATCGCCAGCAGCTTATTCATCGCTGGTCAGATGGTGTTCGCCCCAACGCGGCAGCATGTCCTGGGGAATGTTCAGCAGATTGAGAATTCGCGCCACGACAAAATCGATCAAGTCGTCGATGGTTTGCGGCTGATGATAAAAGCCTGGCGACGCCGGCAAAATCGTCACGCCCATGTTCGACAACTTGAGCATGTTCTCCAGATGGATGCTCGAATACGGGGCCTCACGCGGCACCAGAATCAGCTGACGACGTTCCTTCAAGGTGACGTCGGCAGCGCGCTCGATCAGGTTGTTGCAAGCCCCCGTCGCAATAGCCGACAAGGTCCCGGTGGAACACGGCACCACCACCATCGCTGCCGGCGCGCCGGAGCCCGAGGCCACTGGCGACATCCAGTCTTCCTTGCCATACACCCGAATCTGCCCGACGGCAGCGCCGGTGTATTCGGTGAGGAAGGCCTGCATCATCTGGGTTTTCGGCGGCAGCGTAACGTCTGTCTCGGTGGCCATCACCAGTTGCGCAGCCTTGGAGATCATGAAGTGCACCTCGCGGTCTTCACGAATCAGGCAGTCAAGCAGGCGCAAACCATATTGGGCGCCCGAAGCGCCGGTCATCGCCAGCGTGATGCGTTCCGGGCCGTTGTTCATTGCAGCGCCTCGGCGAGTTTGCCGTGCAGGCCGCCGAAGCCGCCGTTGCTCATGATCACCACGTGAGTGCCGGGCTGGGCCTGGCTCTTCACACGCTCGATGATGCCTTCCAGCGAATCGCTGACGATCGACGGCACCGTACACAACGCAGCAGTCGCCCCCAGATCCCAACCGAGGTTGGCCGGCGCATACCAGATCACCTGATCGGCATCGACCACGCTTTCCGGCAAGCCGTCGCGGTGAGCACCGAGCTTCATGGAGTTGGAGCGCGGCTCGATGATCGCTATCAACGGTGCATCGCCGATGCGCTTGCGCAGGCCGTCGAGGGTCGTCGCAATAGCCGTCGGATGGTGAGCGAAGTCGTCATAGATGGTAATGCCACGGACCTCCGCGACTTTTTCCATCCGGCGCTTGACGCTTTTGAATGCGCTCAGCGCAGCGATGCCCATGGACGGCACAACACCGACGTGGCGCGCCGCAGCCAACGTGGCCAGCGCGTTGGCGACGTTGTGTTGGCCGGTCATGTCCCACTCGACCACACCTTGAGTGACACCTTCGAACATCACTTCAAACTTCGAACCGTCTTCGCTCAGCAGCTTGACCTGCCACTGACCGCCGGCACCGGTGGTTTGCACCGGGGTCCAGCAACCCATCTCGATCACACGCAGCAACGCAGGCTCGGTGGTCGGATGGATCACCAGGCCTTCGCTCGGAATGGTCCGCACCAAATGGTGGAATTGGCGCTCGATGGCGGGCAAATCGGGGAAGATATCAGCGTGATCGTATTCCAGATTGTTCAGGATCGCCGTGCGCGGGCGGTAGTGAACGAACTTGGAACGCTTGTCGAAGAACGCGCTGTCGTACTCGTCGGCTTCGATCACGAAGAACGGTGTGTCACCCAGACGAGCGGACACCGAGAAGTTTTGCGGCACGCCGCCGATCAGGAAACCCGGGCTCATGCCCGCGTGCTCCAGCACCCAGGCGAGCATGCTGCTGGTGGTGGTTTTGCCGTGGGTACCGGCGACGGCCAGCACCCAGCGACCTTGCAGCACGTGATCCGCCAGCCATTGCGGGCCGGAGACGTACGGCAGGCCTTTGTTCAGCACGTATTCGACAGCCGGGTTGCCGCGGGACATGGCATTGCCGATCACCACCAGATCCGGTGCCGGATCGAGCTGCGCCGGGTCGTAGCCTTGGGTCAACTCAATGCCCTGAGCCTCAAGCTGAGTGCTCATCGGCGGATAGACGTTGGCATCGGAGCCCGTCACGTGATGGCCCAGCTCTTTGGCCAGAACCGCCATCGAACCCATGAAAGTGCCGCAGATACCAAGAATGTGAATGTGCATTAGTCGACCTCGTAAAACATGGCCGCAGGTTAGCTTAGGGTGGGAAAATTCGCACCTTGTGTTTAAAGATCAACCAGCGCCATCCCTGTAGGAGCGTGCCTACCGGGCGATACCGTGCTTACGAAGTTTCCTGTAAAGCGTGTTACGACTGACACCCAGCTGCTCAGCCGTGTGAGTCATATGCCAACGCGTCTGCTCCAGCGCATTTAGCAACGCCAGCCGCTCGGCATCATCCAGCGGATGTTCGGACACTTCCTCAACCGCTAGCACTACCGCCAGCCGCGCCTGGCGAATCATCACCGGCAAATCCTCCAGCCCGCTCCGCCCACCGTCACACAACGCCGCTAACGTGCGCAGCACATTGCGCAACTGCCGCACATTCCCCGGCCAGGCGAAGGCCAGCAACGCCTGGCGTGCCGGACCGTCGATCAATACGGTTTCCCCGCCCGCCTCTTCGGCCAGCAAAAAGTCGAGCAGTTGGGATTTATCACTGCGATCACGCAACGCCGGCAGTGCAACTTCCAGCCCGTTGAGCCGGTAATACAAATCCTCGCGGAAGCTGCCGTCCTGCACCCGCTCCAGCAGATTGCGGTGAGTGGCGCTGATGATCCGTACGTTGACCGACTCCGGCTCGCCGCCGATCGGCACCACCTGACGATCCTCCAGCACCCTTAATAGCCGGGTCTGCAACGCCAAGGGCATGTCGCCGATTTCATCGAGGAATAAAGTGCCGCCATCGGCCTGCTGCAACTTGCCGCGCATGCCTTCCTTACGCGCACCGGTAAAGCTGCCGCCGCGATAACCAAACAGTTCGCTCTCGATCAGGCTTTCGGGGATGGCTGCGCAGTTGAGGGCGACGAAGGCTTTTTCTGCTCGCTGGCTGGCCTGATGGACGGCTTTGGCAAACGCTTCTTTGCCGGATCCGGTTTCGCCGTTGATCAGTAGCGGTACGTCCCGCTCGAACACGCGCAAAGATTTGCGGAAATCTTCCTGCAACCCCGTGTCGCCCAGACAAATGCTCGATAAACGCGAAGGTTCGGTGATCACCGCACTTTGCACCACCGGCACCGGAATGCTGCGTGGCTGCCCGCGCAACACCGCAAACAGGCTCCGTCCGTCGCGCGTGCGCAACGGCCAACTGGCGCTGGCATTGACGCTGGCGCGGCCGAGCAATTCATCCAGCGAGCAATCGAAAAACGCCTCCACCGGTTTGCCCAACAACCCACCGCGAATATGCCCCAGCAGGTTCAGCGCACTCTGGTTGACCGCGCTGACCCGCCCTTCCCCGTCAAACGCCAGCAACCCTTCGCTGAACAGCCCGACGGATTCGGCCTGCAAGTGAAAACGCAGCAACCACTGATTGTCGAAATAGCGCAGGAAATAGCAGCTCTCGATCATCTTCGCCGAAAGATTGACCAGGGCCATGGTGTGGAATTGGCTCTGACGCGAGACCTCGTGACGCGCCGAGGACACGTCGAGCACCGCCAGCAGTTCGCCGTGCGGGTCGAACACCGGGCTCGCCGAGCAGGTCAGGCCGGTGTGACGGCCGCGAAAGTGCTCGTCCTGATGGATGGTCAGCGACTGACGCTCCACCAGACAGGTGCCGATGCCGTTGGTGCCTTCGCAGGCTTCGCTCCAGTCAGCCCCAAGCCAGAGGCCGGCGCGCTCGAAAATCTTCCTCTCGGCAGGCGCGGTGACGCAATTGAGGATCACGCCGCGGGCGTCGGTCAATAGGACCGCGTGGCCGGCGCCGGAGAGTTGCTGATGAAGGCTGGTCATTTCGCTGCCGGCGATGTGCAGCACTTGCTGCAAGCGCTCGCGGCTTTCCAGGACGCGGCCATGTTCCAGCACCGTCGGCGCCATGGTCAGGGCCGGGTCGAGGTGATAGTCCTCAAGACAGCGCAGCCAGGAACGGGCAATCGACGGGTCGCTGCCGGGGCCGTGCAGGTGGGATTTTCCCTGAGTGACGGTCAGGACCTGCTGGGCATGGCGACTCAAATGGTTGTCGTGCATTTCTTATTGTTCTCCCCGAGGCTCGGCGACCCGTGGTTGAGGTGATGCCGAGCATCCTCCAGCCTAGCCTTCATTGCAATGCTGGCAAGACCGCCCGGTCACAGGTTGTGCCGAAGACGGTACAAAGTGTCACCGGGACCGTACCGGAACCGTCACAGGCAGCGTCCGCCGGTCCGACAAAAACTGCGTAAGGCCTTGATTTGCCTGACCTGCAAGGCAGTGGCCCGACCTTTGCTCTACGCTTATAACAAGCGCACAAGCGCGCTCTCTTATAAGTACAAAAGCCAAGGAGAAAACATCATGCGTTACGCTCACCCCGGTACTGAAGGCGCTATCGTTTCGTTCAAGAGCAAATACGGAAACTACATCGGCGGCGAGTTCGTCGCGCCTGTTAAAGGTCAGTACTTCACCAATACCTCGCCAGTGAATGGCCAACCGATTGCCGAATTCCCCCGCTCCACGGCCGAAGACATCGAAAAGGCCCTGGACGCTGCCCACGCCGCTGCCGATGCCTGGGGCGCCACGTCCGCCCAGGCTCGCTCGCTGGTGCTGCTGAAAATCGCCGACCGCATCGAACAGAACCTGGAAGTCCTGGCGATCACCGAATCCTGGGACAACGGCAAAGCCGTGCGTGAAACCCTCAACGCCGACATCCCGCTGGCGGCCGACCATTTCCGTTACTTCGCCGGTTGCATCCGCGCCCAGGAAGGCAGCGCTGCCGAGATCGACGGCAACACCGTGGCGTATCACATCCATGAACCATTGGGCGTGGTCGGGCAGATCATCCCGTGGAACTTCCCGATCCTGATGGCTGCCTGGAAACTCGCCCCGGCCCTGGCGGCCGGTAACTGCGTGGTGCTCAAGCCTGCCGAGCAAACGCCACTGGGCATTACCGTGCTGATGGAGCTGATCGGCGACCTGCTGCCGCCGGGCGTGCTGAACGTGGTGCAAGGCTTCGGCAAAGAAGCCGGCGAAGCCCTGGCCACCAGCAAACGCATCGCCAAGATTGCCTTCACCGGTTCAACCCCGGTCGGCTCGCACATCATGAAATGCGCCGCCGAAAACATCATTCCGTCCACCGTGGAGCTGGGTGGCAAGTCGCCGAACATCTTCTTCGAAGACATCATGAACGCCGAGCCAAGCTTCATTGAAAAAGCCGCTGAAGGCCTGGTGCTGGCGTTCTTCAACCAAGGCGAAGTCTGCACCTGCCCATCCCGCGCCTTGGTGCAAGAGTCGATCTACGACGACTTCATGAAAGTCGTGATGAAAAAAGTCCTGTCGATCAAACGTGGCGACCCGCTGGACACCGACACCATGGTCGGCGCCCAGGCGTCCGAGCAGCAATTCGACAAAATCCTTTCGTACCTGGAAATCGCCAAAGGAGAAGGCGCCGAGCTGCTGACCGGCGGCAAAGTGGAAAAACTCGAGGGCAACCTGGCGACCGGGTATTACATCCAGCCGACCCTGCTCAAGGGCACCAACAAAATGCGCGTGTTCCAGGAAGAAATCTTTGGCCCGGTGGTGAGCATCACCACCTTCAAGGACGAAGCCGAAGCCCTGGCCATCGCCAACGACACCGAGTTCGGCCTGGGTGCCGGCCTCTGGACCCGCGACATCAACCGCGCCTACCGCATGGGCCGTGCCATCAAGGCCGGTCGTGTGTGGACCAACTGCTACCACCTGTACCCGGCGCACGCCGCGTTCGGCGGTTACAAGAAGTCCGGCGTCGGTCGTGAAACCCACAAGATGATGCTCGATCACTATCAGCAGACCAAAAACCTGCTGGTGAGCTACGACATCAATCCGCTGGGCTTCTTCTAAAATCCGGGGGCGGGACAGGTATTCCTGTGTCGCCCTTCAAATAGCCATCGCGAGCAAGCTCGCGATGGCGCCCTCAATGACACACCGAAACCGCCCTGCCGCTCTGGCACGGGCTTTGCGTGCCCGCTCTACACGAAAACGTCGTACCCGAAAGTCCAAAAGATTAAACAATAAAAAATAGAGAGGACTTATGACTTCTACTACACAGCTCAAACCCACACTCGGCACCCTGCATTTATGGGGCATTGCCGTCGGCCTGGTGATTTCCGGCGAG
Organism: Pseudomonas sp. UYIF39; assembly: GCF_029963765.1. Lineage (GTDB taxonomy): Bacteria > Pseudomonadota > Gammaproteobacteria > Pseudomonadales > Pseudomonadaceae > Aquipseudomonas. Next base: position 119,288 of record NZ_JALBYU010000005.1, on the reverse strand, counting down.
TATTTCGGCTGGAGTTACGGCTGGGGCACCGCAGGGACCCTGGGTTTCCTCGTCACCGCTCTGATGGTGGCGACGATGTACACCTGTTTCATTTTCAGTTTCACCGAACTGACTACTGCAATTCCCCACGCGGGCGGGCCGTTTGCCTACAGCCGGCGGGCTTTTGGTGAGAAAGGCGGACTGATCGCCGGCATCGCCACCCTGATCGAATTCGTCTTTGCGCCACCGGCCATCGCCATGGCCATCGGCGCCTACCTCAACGTGCAATACCCGGAACTGGACCCCAAGATCGCCGCCGTAGGCGCCTATTTCGTGTTCATGGGCTTGAATATCCTCGGCGTCAGCATCGCCGCGACGTTTGAACTGGTAGTCACCGTGCTGGCGGTCGCCGAATTGTTGGTGTTCATGGGCGTCGTTGCGCCGGGCTTCAGCTTCAGTAATTTTGCGCTTAACGGCTGGTCAGGCGCCAACGAGTTCACCATGGGCTCGATTCCCGGCATCTTTGCGGCAATCCCCTTTGCGATCTGGTTTTTCCTTGCGATTGAAGGCGCGGCGATGGCGGCTGAAGAAGCCAAGGACCCGAAACGCACGATTCCCAGGGCATACGTCAGTGGCATTCTGACCTTGGTGTTCCTGGCTATCGGCGTGATGGTGATGGCGGGCGGCGTTGGCGATTGGCGTCAACTGTCGAACATCAACGACCCGTTGCCTCAGGCAATGAAAGCCGTGGTCGGCAACAATTCGAGCTGGATGCACATGCTGGTTTGGATCGGCCTGTTCGGTCTGGTGGCGAGTTTCCACGGGATCATTCTTGGCTACTCGCGGCAGTTCTTTGCGCTGGCCCGGGCCGGTTACCTGCCTCGCGGTCTGGCCAAGCTCTCGCGCTTCCAGACTCCGCACCGGGCGATCCTGGCTGGCGGCGTGATCGGCATCGCGGCGATCTACAGCGACGGCCTGGTCAACCTGCAAGGCATGACCCTGACGGCAGCCATGATCACCATGTCGGTATTCGGTGCCATCGTGATGTACATCATCAGTATGCTGAGCCTGTTCAAACTGCGTAAAACCGAGCCAAACCTTGAACGCACCTTCCGCGCGCCGGGTTATCCGATCGTGCCGGGTATTGCGCTGTTTCTGGCGGTGGTGTGCCTGGTGGCGATGGCCTGGTTCAACACGCTGATTGGCTGTGTGTTCCTCGGGTTTATGGCTGTCGGTTACTTGTATTTCCAATTGACCGCCAAGCAGCGCTTCGATGCGCCGGCGGACGCGATGCTCGAAGGCGTCTGAGTTGCACCGGCGCCGGGCCTGTTGCCCGGCGACTGCCATATTGAAGTGCACCGCCCTCCTGTGGGAGCGAGCTTGCTCGCGATAGCGGTCTTATATCCGACACATGTGCTGAATGACATACCGCTATCGCGAGCAAGCTCGCTCCCACAGGGGTTTGGTGGTGTTTTGAGTCATTGATTGAATCAGGAGAATAACGTGGCCGCATTTGCCCATTCCGTCGGCGCCCAGACCTATCGCTTCGAGAGTCTCAAGGACGTCATGGCCAAGGCCAGCCCGGCGCGTTCCGGGGACTTTCTGGCCGGCGTCGCCGCCCTCAACGATGGCGAGCGTGTGGCCGCGCAGATGGCCCTCGCCAACATCCCGCTCAGCCACTTCCTGCAAGAAGTACTCATTCCGTACGAGACCGATGAAGTCACCCGACTGATCATCGACACTCACGACAAACAAGCCTTCGCCGCCGTCAGCCACCTCACCGTCGGCGGCTTTCGCGACTGGTTGCTCAGCGATGCCGCCGACGAACAGAGCCTGCGCGCCCTCGCGCCAGGCCTGACCCCGGAAATGGCCGCCGCCGTATCGAAGATCATGCGCGTGCAGGATCTGGTGCTGGTGGCGCAGAAAATCCGCGTGGTCACCCTGTTCCGCGGCACGATGGGCCTGCGCGGTCGGCTATCCACCCGCCTGCAACCCAACCACCCCACCGACGAACCGGCTGGCATCGCCGCGAGCGTTTTGGACGGCCTGCTGTATGGCAATGGCGACGCGATGATCGGCATCAACCCGGCCACCGACAGCATCGCCTCAATCTGCGCCATGCTGGAAATGCTCGACGCGATCATTCAGCGCTACGAGATTCCGACCCAGGCCTGCGTGCTGACGCATGTCACCACGTCCATTGAGGCGATCAATCGCGGCGTTCCTCTGGACCTGGTGTTCCAGTCGATCGCCGGCACCGAAGCGGCCAACGCCAGTTTCGGTATCAACCTGAACGTGCTGAAGGAAGGCTATGACGCCGGTTTGAGCCTGAATCGCGGCACGCTGGGCCAGAATCTGATGTATTTCGAGACCGGCCAAGGCAGCGCCCTGTCAGCTAACGCCCACCACGGCATCGATCAACAGACCTGCGAAACCCGCGCCTACGCCGTTGCGCGACATTTCAAACCGTTCCTGGTGAACACCGTCGTAGGATTCATTGGCCCGGAATACCTCTACAACGGTAAACAGATCATCCGCGCCGGCCTCGAGGATCACTTCTGCGGCAAGCTCCTGGGCGTGCCCATGGGTTGCGACATCTGTTACACCAACCACGCCGAAGCCGACCAGGACGACATGGACACCCTGCTGACCCTGTTGGGCGTGGCCGGGATCAACTTCATCATGGGCATCCCCGGCTCCGACGACATCATGCTCAACTACCAGACCACCTCATTCCACGACGCGCTTTACGCTCGCCAGACGCTGGGCCTGAAACCTGCACCGGAATTCGAACAATGGCTGGCGAGAATGGGCATTTTCACCCAGACAGACGGCAAGATTCACTTCGGCGACAGCCTGCCGCCGGCTTTCCGCCAAGCGATGGCGCAACTGGGATGAGTGTTGAAATGGATAAACCACCCGTTGACCCACAGAACCCGTTGCTGGAACTGCGTCGCCTGACGCCGGCGCGGATCGCCTTGGGTAGAACTGGCACCAGCATGCCGACCAGCGCGCAACTGGATTTCCAGTACGCCCACGCTCAGGCGCGGGATGCGGTGCACTTGCCGTTCGACCATGCGGGGCTCAGCTCACAACTGGCTGAACGCGGGCGCGCCAGCTTGCTGCTACACAGCGCCGCTACGGACAGGAACAGTTATTTGCAACGCCCCGATTTGGGGCGAAAGCTGAGTGATGAGTCGGCTCAGACACTGCGCGATTACGCACTGGCCAATCCCGGCGGTGTCGATCTGGCAATTGTCGTTGCCGATGGGTTGTCGGCGCTGGCCGTTCATCGCCATACCCTGCCGTTTCTGGCGCGAATGGAAGATCAGATTGTGAGTGACGGCTGGTCCGTCTCACCGGTCATTCTGGTGGAACAGGGTCGGGTCGCCGTAGCCGACGAGATCGGCGAACTGCTGGGTGCGAAAATGGTGGTAATCCTGATCGGCGAACGCCCTGGCCTCAGCTCCCCGGACAGCCTGGGGCTGTATTTCACCTACAATCCAAAGGTCGGGCTGACGGACGCCTATCGCAACTGCATCTCCAATGTCCGGCTCGAAGGCCTGAGTTACGGCATGGCAGCACACCGCTTGCTGTATTTGATGCGCGAAGCGTGCCGGCGGCAGTTGTCGGGAGTCAATCTGAAGGACGAAGCGCAGGTTCAGACGCTGGAGTCGGACGCAGGAGCGGACATGAAAGGCAATTTCCTACTGAGTCCGCCGAATACCTGAACCGATTCCGCATTGCGTTTCTGATCCAGTTTCAGGCAGGATCGACGCACGGCTGCCCGAGTGAGAACCGTTCGCCGTCAGAGTACGTGAAGACAGCCACTTGAAGACGAGACCAACCATGCGGATTATTCAAGCGACCCTCGAACACCTGGACCTGCTGACCCCGTTGTTCGTCAAATATCGCGAGTTTTATGGCTCTCTGGCCTATCCGGACTCGTCCCGGGCGTTCCTCGAAAAACGCCTGCGTCGCAAGGAGTCGGTGATCTACCTGGCCCTGGCCGATGACGACAGCAACAAACTGATGGGTTTCTGTCAGTTGTATCCGAGCTTTTCGTCCCTTTCGCTGAAGCGCGTGTGGATCCTCAACGACATCTACGTCGCCGAAGAGGCCCGCCGCCAGTTGGTGGCCGACAATCTCATCCGCACCGCGAAGAAAATGGCCAAGGAAACCAATGCTGTGCGGATGCGCGTTTCCACCAGCAGCAATAACGAAGTCGCGCAGAAAACCTACGAATCCATCGGATTCAAGGAAGACACCGAGTTCAAAAACTATGTGTTGCCGATCAGCGACGAGCTCTGATCCACCTCGAACATTGTGGGAGCGAGCTTGCTCGCGATAGCTTCTCCTCGCTATGACTGATACACCGAGGTGCCTGAATCGCGAGCAAGCTCGCTCCCACAGGAATCGATTGCGCCACTCCAACCGGTGTGGATCCCTAGACATCCCCCGCTACAAACTCGACGCGTTTTTCACTTCTCAGCCCGTATAATCCCGAGCTTCCCGGCTTGTAAGAAAAACTACACCCGCTTGTAGCCTTACATGAAGTCAATCGCACGGGTCTGCTGAGTCGGACTATCACCACAGGTGCCCCACATGGATTTCAACCCGCTCGACATTATCCTGCATCTCGATGTGTACCTCGATTTGCTGGTAAACAACTACGGGCCATGGATTTACGCCATTTTGTTCCTGGTGATCTTCTGCGAAACCGGTCTGGTGGTCATGCCATTCCTGCCGGGCGATTCCCTGCTGTTCATCGCTGGCGCAGTAGCCGCCGGCGGCGGTATGGACCCGGTGCTGCTGGGTGGCCTGCTGATGCTGGCGGCAATCCTTGGCGACAGCACCAACTACCTGATCGGAAGAACGGCCGGCGAGCGTTTGTTCAGTAACCCTAATTCGAAAATCTTCCGCCGCGACTACCTGCAGCAAACCCACGACTTCTACGACAAACACGGCGGCAAAACGGTGACGCTGGCGCGCTTCATGCCGATCATTCGCACCTTTGCACCGTTTGTCGCCGGCGTGGCCAAAATGCCCTACCCGCGTTTCTTCGCCTTCAGTGTTTTTGGCACGATCCTCTGGGTGGGCGGTCTGGTGACCCTCGGGTACTTCTTCGGCAACGTACCGTTCATCAAAAAGAACCTGTCGCTGCTGGTAGTGGGCATCATCCTGCTATCGCTGGTACCGATGATCATCGGCATGATCCGCAGTCGCCTTGCAAACGCCGCGTCCAAAGCCCAATCGCGCTGATTCACCATGTGGTCCCTTAGCGCCTGGCGTCGCCAGCGCACCCTGGCCAAGCACCCGATTGCCGACGACATGTGGCAGCGGGTGCGCCATCACTTGAGTTTTCTCGATGGCATCAGCGCCGCCGAAGACCAGTGGCTGCGCGAAGCCAGCGTGCTGTTCCTCCAGGACAAACACCTGACCGCCCTGCCCGGCGTCAAACTCCACCAGGAGCAACGCCTGCTGCTTGCCGCCCAGGCGCAATTGCCGTTGCTACAGCTGGGCGATCTGAACTGGTATCAGGGCTTCCACGAAATCGTCCTCTATCCCGACGACTTCCTCAGCCCCCAGCGCCATCGCGACGCCAGCGGTGTCGAGCACGAATGGGACGGCGAACACAGCGGCGAAGCCTGGCAGCAAGGCCCGATCATCCTCGCCTGGCCCGGCGTGATGGCCAGTGGTGGCTGGGAAGGCTACAACCTGGTAATCCACGAGCTCGCGCATAAACTCGACATGCTCAACGGCGACGCCAACGGGCTGCCGCCGCTGCACGCCGACATGCGGGTCAGCGACTGGGCCAAGGTCATGCAAGAGGCCTACGACGACCTTGATCGGCAACTGGACCGCAATCCCGACGCTGACACCGCCATCGACCCGTACGCAGCGGAAAACCCCGCCGAGTTCTTCGCGGTCACCAGCGAATACTTCTTCAGTGCCCCGGATTTGCTGCACGAGGCGTATCCTCAGGTTTATGAACAACTGAAGCTGTTTTACCGCCAGGACCCTCTGGCCCGGCTGCGGCAACTTCTGGCCGAAGACCCGGTCTATCAGGCACGCGACTAAGGTCTACACGACCTCTGGTCCATAGCATCGGTGGCGGAATATGCCTATAATCGCCGCCACTTTTTGGTCAATCCGGCCAAGTGTTTTTGGTCAACTAACGGGGGCACCGCCCAATGAGCTACAGCAAGATTCCGGCTGGCAAAGACCTGCCGAACGACATCTACGTCGCGATCGAGATTCCGGCCAACCACGCCCCGATCAAATACGAAATCGACAAAGACAGCGATTGCCTGTTCGTTGACCGTTTCATGGCCACCCCGATGTTCTACCCGGCCAACTACGGTTTCATCCCGAACACCTTGGCTGACGACGGTGACCCCCTCGACGTGCTGGTCGTGACCCCTTACCCGGTTGCTCCAGGTTCGGTCATCCGCGCCCGTCCAATCGGCATCCTGCACATGACTGACGACGGCGGCGGCGATGCCAAAGTGGTTGCAGTACCACACGACAAGCTGTCCCAGCTGTACGTCGACGTGAAAGAGTGCAGCGACCTGCCTCCATTGCTGATTCAGCAAATCGAGCACTTCTTCGCGAACTACAAAGACCTCGAAAAAGGCAAATGGGTGAAGATCGAAGGTTGGGGCGACTCCGAAGCCGCTCGCACCGAGATCATGAAGTCGGTTGCTGCCTATAAAGGCTGATAGCCGCTTCTCACGAGCTGCTATAACGAAGAACCCCGGTTGATCCGGGGTTTTTTGTGGGCGTTTGAATATCATGTTCAACAGCACATTTAACTGGCAGGCAAACCGGTTTTTTCTTGTTTAATTTTTACAAAAGACGTCTTACATCAGGACTTAAATTTCACGCCAGATTTGAACGTTTTGTTGAATCAAAGCCTTATGCCGCACGGCTAGACTCGTGTTTATGAAAAAGAACAAATCCTGCGGCCCACGATTCAGAATGCTCCTGAAAGAGCTACAAATCACGACAACGAGATTTGCCGAATTCCTGGGTATTTCCGACCCTCAAACTGTCCATAACTGGTATACCCGCGGAGTTCCTGACTACCGCATGGAAGATGTCGCCAGAAGACTGTCCGTGAATACTGAATGGCTGAAAACCGGCGAAGGACCGCAAGACGCCAGGGAATTGCATCTGATCGACGCATCCGGCAACACCTTCGACGCCCAGTCAATCCGGGGCACCTATCGGGTCATCGACCCAGTCGATATCGAACTACCCTTTTACAAAGAAGCGGCCACTGCCCCCGGCTCCGACAAAAACCATGTCATCAAAGACCCCAGCGAATCGATCCGCCTGCCGCGCAGCGATCTTGACTCCCTGGAAATCAACCACTCCGATGCCATCTGCGCCCGCATGGTTGGCAACAGCATGGCCGAAAAAATTGAAGATGGCTCCATCGTCGCCATCGACCGCGGGCTCACGCAAATTGTCGACGGAGAGATTTACGCAATCGAGCACGACGGCATGTTGCGCATCAAATACCTGAGCCGGGTACCAGGCAACGCGATACGCATGCGCAGCCACAACAGCTCCGAATATCCGGATGAAGTCTTCAGACCTCCGCAAATCGAAGAACAACAAATAAGGGTTCTGGGATGGGTGTTCTGGTGGTCGACCCTGAATAAACGCAGGCCGCCCGTACCTTTTCTGTAAACACATAACTTTGTCGCAGCTGGCGAAGCCTGCGTCCGGCTGCGGAGCAGTCGTCAATCCTGCAGGCACGGTCTGCCTGATTCTCAGCGTTGCATGGTTTTACGACTGCTCCGCAGCCGAACGCAGGCTTCGCCAGCTGCTACAAGTCCCGGGATAGCTCTAGGTCGCACACCACGCTGGGAATTCCCCCAAAAAATCAGTATGCTGCGCCCCACATTTGCGCATCGACCCGCCCCGCGGCGGAGAATCGCACCGACAAGGCAGATGATTTTCTCGCCAAGTCCCACAGCCGGACGCAAGATCCGGGTGTACGTTTTGAAGGCTGGCGCGGTTTACCAAAAATGAACTAAGCCAGTCCCCGAGAAGCCGGCCACAAGCCGGCTTTTTAATACCTGCGTTTTGACTTAAAAGCTTTCCAACTCCTCCATGGAGGCACGAGCAGCACGCTGATACTGGGTCAGTGGCATGCTTATCAAAGCAACCTGCTGAACAGGTAAAAAATTAAACTCTCCGCTGTCCTCATTGCTCAGACCAATTCTTTCAGGAGTCTGACAATCGGCTTCGAGCGTGCAGATTTACAGGTGCGCCCCGGGCTTTGGACCATGAAGCCAACAAAGCGAGTCTATCCAAGTCTACCCCACAGCGTCCCGTCATCGCCGATTGGATTACAGCCTGAAACGCTGGGCAGCGTTGTCGCGCTACCTCGATGACGGGCCGTACCCGTTGACAACAATTGGGCCGAGAACCAGATCCGGCCATGGGCGTTGGGACGCAAGAACTGGCTGTCCGCAGCGTCGCTACACAGCGGAAAACGGGCAGCAGCGATCATGAGCTTAATCCCGTCGGAGCGGCTCAATGGGCATGATCCGTATGCCTATTTGAAGGATGTTCTCACGAGTCTGCGACACAGCGAGCAAGTGAAATCGATCAGTTACTGTCGCATAAGTGGATGCCCGTTGAAGCACGAAGTCGATAGAGCAGAATCGTATGGGCTAGGAGAAATGCTGTCTAAACCAGCGACTTTTGAATTTGATGATCAAATGTTTCTAGAAAATCGTGCATGCTGATTTCTCCGAGATCTACAGCTTTAGCGCCGCCGGCCGCAATAAAGGTGACATCAGTGATACCTAGGACGTTCAGGATCAGTTTCAAATATTGGGTCGCAATGTCACGGTCTCTAATCGGGGAGTCATTGGTGTATACACCTCCCGAGGCGAGCAGCACCGTTGCCTTTTTACTGGTCACCAGCCCTTTACCATCAAAGCCCAAGGTCAGGCCTTTACGTACCACGTGATCCACCCACGCCTTGAGCGCCGCAGGGACGTTATAGTTGTAGACCGGCGTTGAAATAACCACGTGATCGGCTTCCAGCAACTCGGCCGCAAGCTCATCGGATAACTGCAACACGGTTTTCATTTCAGGCGAATGTTGGGTTTCCGGGGTGAAGTAAGCCTGTAACCAGGGGGCCGTCACGAACGTAAGCGGAGTGTCCGTTAGATCCCGTATTTTGATGGCGCCCCGAGGGTGTGCAGCTTCCCACGCGGCCACAAATCGGCGAGTGAGCTGCCGGGAGATTGAAGTATCCCCACGTGGGCTGGTTTCAATGGTGAGAAGCCTGGACATGAAAGTAACTCCTGCGCGGTGACGCGGCGGTATGTTTTGCGTTGTCGCTTTAGGCGATGTGCGACACACTCTACCCAATGCGATCTCTAAGCAGGAGTGATGTAAATATGATTGAGTCAATCTGTTTAAGTGATTGGTCATGATCGGAAATCTGAGCTTGGATCAGCTGCTGATCCTTGTAACCATTGCTGATACAGGCAGTTTCTCGGCAACGGGACGTCACCTGCGGCGTGCTCAATCTGCCATTAGCCAGTCGATTGCCACACTTGAGTCAGTTCAAGGTGTGAGGCTGTTTGATCGGAGCGGCCATCGTCCAACTCTCACTGAGGTAGGTAGAGTGCTAGTGGTTCAAGCGCGCGCAGTGCTGGCAAGCGCTGACCAGTTTGAAGCAATGGCCGCAAGTACGGCAGCAGGGGTTGAGCCGGAGTTGGCTCTCGCCATAGACCCTTTAGTCCCTAGCGCACCGCTCATCGAAAGCCTCCGCGCTATCCGCGAGGCTTTTCCGCATCTGGCAGTGAGTTTTTCTACAGAAGGCTTAGGCGGCGCAGAGCGCCGATTACGCAACGGCGATGCGGCACTGGCGCTTTGCACATTGATTCCGATAGTGCCCGACGATGTCACCGCGCTGCCGCTGCTCAGCGTCGACTTGAGGCCAGTAGTAGCCAGCGGGCATCCCCTGGCTATGTTAGGCCGTCGGGCGACAAGTGCAGACCTCAAGCCTTATGTGCAACTGGTACTTTCCGATCCGGTTTTTCCCGACGGCCCTAGCTATGGGGTGACGGGCAGTCACCAGTGGCGGTTTGTAGATTTGGCACGACGGCTGGATTTTTTGCTCGCCGGGTTCGGTTGGTGCCGAATGCCAGAGCATTTGATTGCGGATCATCTGGCTTCAGGACGCCTCCTACCGCTTGAGTTAACCGCCGAACTTCAGCGCACACCAGACACACTTACGATCTACGCAGCGCACATGCAGAATCGCTCTTTAGGGAAAGCAGGCCGATGGCTTCTGAATGATCTGACCCGTCGTCTGTGCATGTGATGATACGAAGACGACTAACGTCAGCGGTTTGGTTATCCCGTTGGCCAAAGGGCTGATGCGGTTAATCGAACCGGTTGTGCAGGGACTGCCCGGGCCCTGATCGTCTGTGCGTATTTCGCAAGCCAAGGTGTGATGCCTGTCCCTTACATTGCGCCTGCAATCCCACCGGACGAAATCCCACCAGCAGCAAGTGGCAGCACGACTTCTCGGAACATTCGTAGCGGCAATGCACCAAGCATCTTCGCAGCCTCCTCCAGCGCCGGATCAATGCCCCGCATAGCTGCCATGCAGTTGCGCATCAGGAATGGCAATCCAAACCGGTCATTCGGGATAGGCAGAAAACGGCAAAAAACGGTCACTCACAAATGAACAATGTGGGTCATTTAGTTTTATCTACGCAACCTGTGGCACGCCAGGCTTCGCAACGAAATTTGATCGAGAGAGCGTCACCGCTATCCCAGCAGTGCGTGTTTGAGCACCGAGTCGGTCGTGGTCTGATAGTGACTGGACAGCAATTCGCAAGCCTTGTCGATGTCTTTGGCAAGCGCGGCATCCATCAACTGGCGGTGTTCGTTGGGCACATCACGTGCGCTGCTGTCGGCATAGTGCATCGACAAAAAACGATAGCGCGCTGTCTGGTCTCGCAGTGACGAGCACAGCCGCAGTAATGTCGGTGAATTGCAGCTGGAGATCAGCGCCTGGTGGAATACTTCGTGAGCTTTTTCCCACTCGGGTTTTAGCAGTCGCTCCGGGCCTTCGACGATGGTCAGGCGATCCAGTCGGTGGTGAGCGGCAAGAACACGACTCTCCCACTCCACATCACCCTGACGAATCGAATCGGCTAGTGCCTTGCATTCAATGTGCAATCGCGCAGCAGTGATGTCGGCGATTTCTGAGGCAGAGATACGGCCGACACTGAAACCTTTCTGATCGGCGGCAGATACGAAGCCACTGCTGGCCAGGCGCGACAAGGCTTCACGCAGCGGAATCACACCGACGTCGTAGGCTTCGGACAATTCTTTGAGACGCAGGCGACTGCCCGGAGCCAATTGGCCATCGATGATGTCCTGGCGAATCCGCTCTTCCAGCTGCGAAGCCATGGTGCGCTTTTCGGTGGGCTCGGCCGATTGCCAGTTGATCAGAGGGGAATTCAAGGTCGACTCCATTTTTTCGCTTGTCTGCGCGAATCATACACAGAATGAATAATTTCTCACTCTTCCTGAAATATATATTTTTTTGTTGACGGTATATTTTTTTGGCTCTAGCTTTGTAAACACGCAGTCGGTACTGCCCTTCACCACCGGCGCCCATCAAATCAACAAGAGAAACCTGTCATGCGCTACGTCCGCTTCCTCAATCAAGGTCAACCTGTTCTGGGTGTCGTCACTGCCGACGGCGTACGCGTACTAGGAACCGAAACGCTTGAGTCGTTGTTAGCGCGAGGTGTCGATCTGACCACTCATGCCCAAGGTACCAATGGTGCTATCGTCGAAATCGACGAAGACGCATACCTGCCATTGATGGAGCGTCCGACTAAAATTGTTTGCGTAGGTCTGAACTACGCCGATCACACCAAAGAGTCCCCCTACGCTCAACCCACCTACCCCACCTTATTCCCTCGCTGGAATTCCAGCCTGACAGCCCATAACAAACCGCTGATTCGTCCGCGCATCTCCGACACCCTCGACTACGAAGGTGAAATGGCTGTGGTTCTGAAAAGCGGCGGTCGTCACATCAGCAAAGAAGATGCGCTCAACCATGTCGCTGGTTACGCGCTGTTCAACGAAGGTTCGGTGCGTGACTACCAATTCATCTCACCTCAGTGGACTGTTGGCAAAAACTTCGACGACACCGGCGCATTCGGGCCGGTATTGGTGACCGCAGATGAGTTGCCTGCGGGAGGCAAAGGCTTGTTGCTGGAAACGCGTGTCAACGGCAAAGTCGTACAATCGGCCAATACCAACGACATGCTGTTCGATGTAGCCACCATCATCTCTACGCTGAGTGAAGCGGTTACTCTCGAAGCCGGCGACGTGATTGTCAGTGGCACCCCGGCTGGCGTTGGTTTTGGCATGAATCCCAAGGTTTATCTGAAAGCTGGTGATGTGGTCGAAGTATCGATCGAGGGCATTGGCAAACTGGTCAACCCTGTCGTCGACGAAGTCTGATCATAGACACAGCTTCAAACTCGGCGCAGAGCCGACCTCGCCCTGCGCCCCACAACAAGAATAATTAAATGGAGGCAATCATGAGCGTGTCCCATGGTGTGCATTCAATCGATCATTACGCGCTGAACGTCCCATCTCTGGACGAAGCCTTCCAATTCTTTGAAAGCTTCGGCCTCGAGGTTCAACGCGAACCAAATCAACTCCTCTTACGAGCAGCCGACGGCCATGTCTGGGCAAAAATTCTCCCTGCGGCCTCCAAGTCCCTCGCCTATCTGAGCTTCAACTGCTACGAGCAGGATTACGCTGCCTTGCGCCAGCAGATCGAAACCGCTGGCGGGCTGTTCGAAGATCGTCCCGAAGCCGGACTCTGGTTTCGCGACCCGGACGGCAACCTGTTGCACGTGAAGGTCGGCGAAAAAACCATGCCCGATCAAAAGTCCGACCACCACAACAGCATTACCCCGCCTAACAGTCGCGGCGCGACGACCCGCGACGCCATGGCGCAGGTCCGCCCTCGCCGCTTGTCCCATGTCCTGTTATTTACCCCCGATGTGCTTGGCGCGCTGCACTTTTACCAACAGGCCCTGGGCTTGAAGCTCTCCGACAAGTCGATGGACATTATCGCCTTCAGTCATGCCGCCCACGGTTGCGACCATCATCTGGTGGCGTTCGCCAAGAGCAGCGCCAAGGGCTGGCACCACGCTGCGTGGGAAGTCGACAGCATTGATGAAGTCGGCGCGGGCGCTTCGCAAATGGCGGCAGCGGGACACGTGAAAGGCTGGGGCACGGGCCGTCATTGCTTGGGTTCGAACTACTTTCATTACGTGCAGGATCCGTGGGGTTCGTTCTGCGAGTACTCGGCAGACATGGACTACATTTCCGAAGGCAGCGAATGGCCTGCCGGCGATTACCCACCGGAAAACTCACTGTACCTGTGGGGCCCAGACGTGCCGGACAACTTCATTTTCAACACTGAAGTTGATACCCCGGCACCTGCCTGAGTCGCCTGCCGCTTATTGTTTAAAAAACTGGAATTCCTGCATTGCGCGAGCCTCCCCGGTTCGTGCGACAGGCCCGGCCATGCCCGGAAATCATTGCGAAGTACACGAGGCACAGATCATGAACCAGCACACTACAGTCGATGTCGCCATTGCCGGTTACGGCCCTGTGGGCCAGACCCTGGCCATTCTATTGGGCCAAATGGGCTATTCAGTCGCCGTCTTCGAACGCTGGCCAGCGCTTTACCCGCTCCCGCGAGCAGTATTTTACGACCATGAGATTCGCCGAATTTTCCTCTCCATGGGCCTTGGCGAAGAACTGGCGAAAATTTCCCAGCCGTCGGCACGCTACCAGTGGTTCAACGCTGACTGGAAAGTCCTGGTAGAGATCGATTGGTCGGCTGAATCCATCAGTGACGGGCCGTTCGGTTACCTGTTCAACCAGCCATCGCTGGAAGCCGCACTGGACCGCAAAGCCAAGAGCATCGGCAACGTGCAGGTCCATCAGGGCTGGGAAGCGACTGCACTGAAACAAGACATTCAAGGCTGTGACATGGCCCTCAATCGGATCATTCGCAAAGACGGCAAGTTTTCACTCGGTGAAGAGCAGCAAAGTGTCCGGGCTCGTTATGTGATCGGTGCCGACGGCGCCAACAGCTTCGTGCGCCAGTCGCTGGGAGTTGAATGGCAGGATCTGGGCTTTCAGGAAGACTGGCTGGTGGTCGACTTGCAACCCAAGCCCGGTGTGCAACTGGATGTGCCGGACATCGGCCAATGGTGCAACCCCGAGCGACCGACCACCATGGTCCCTGGTGGTCCCGGTTATCGCCGCTGGGAATTCATGCGCCTGCCCCATGAAACCATCGAAGACTTGCAAGACACCGACAAGGTCTGGTCGCTGCTGTCGCGCTGGGTGACGCCGGACACCGCTGACCTGGTGCGCCACGCGGTCTATCAGTTCCGTTCACGCATTGCCTCGAACTGGCACAGCGGTCGGGTAATGCTGGCCGGCGACGCGGCCCACGTGATGCCACCGTTCATGGGCCAAGGCATGTGCTCGGGGATCCGGGATGCATGGAACCTGTCCTGGCGTCTCGATTTGCTGCTCCGCGGTTTGGCTGACGACAGCCTATTGGACAGCTACACACTGGAGCGCAAACCGCAGATCCGCGCCGTGATCGAAGCGTCCATGGCCATGGGTAAAGTAGTTTGCGTATCGGACCCGGTGAAGGCCGCCGAGCGCGATGCAGCCTATTTGAGCGGCAACGTCGCACCACTGCCGCCGTTCCCGGGTTTAACCGATGGTCTATTGCAGGAGGAGGGCCAATTGCGCGGCATTCTTGGGGTGCACGGTTCGATCGAAATCGGTGGCAAGGTCAGCCGCTACGACGATGTCATCGGACGCAGCTTCCACTTGCTGGTGAGAGGTGACGAGAATCCTTTGGCGGTGCTCGACCCGGAACAGCTGGCATTCATTCGTGACTACGACGTGAAAGTCGTTCGGCTCGCGGAAACGGCTGACAGCAGCAAAGGCATCTATCGCGATGTCTCTGGCAAATACCTGCAATTCATGGCCGAAGCCGGACTCAAAGCCCTCATCGTGCGCCCCGACTACTACTGCTATGGCGGCGTCGCAGAGCTGTCTGCACTGCCAAAATTACTCAACTCCCTGCGAGAGCAATTGCAGCACAGCAGCCAACCCCATGTCGTCAATGGTGGAAAGGCCTGCCACGCCTGACACGATTTTCCGGGGGCATGGATGCTCCCGCCCTCTAAAACTCTGACAACAAAAACAAGAGACAGATAATGATCAACATCAAGGCGAAAACGCTTGGTGCGGTTTTGGCCGCCTTCGCAACACTCAACACACATGCCGCCGAAACCCCTGAAACGGGTGAAGGCACGCTATTTCGTAGCTTGTTTGGAGACACGCTGGAAAAGGATTACGGGATTCAAGTCTCTGGCCTTTTTGACGTCGCTTACTCTCGCAATAA
This sequence comes from Pseudomonas sp. UYIF39, assembly GCF_029963765.1. GTDB lineage: Bacteria > Pseudomonadota > Gammaproteobacteria > Pseudomonadales > Pseudomonadaceae > Aquipseudomonas. The sequence continues at coordinate 103,789 of NZ_JALBYU010000005.1, read as the reverse complement.
TCGTTCGACACACGATGAGCGTCAGGATGGGTTGAGCAATCTCCCGGTTGTTGGTTTCGCCGACGAGGGCCTGGAATGGGGTAGCTTGCATCTGTTCGTCGACAAGCCCCTGAAGGGCACCATGGTGCCACGTATCACACCGTTGCCAGGTCCTGCGCCGAGCGAAGCCTCCTTCGGTTTTACCTTCGAAGTGAACTACGGGCGTAATGCCCAGTTCGCCCGTACCACCGGTTGGGACATGCACTGGGACGTTAATTCTCCTGGTGACGACAACCTCGCCAAGGCCCAGCGCGACAAGCAGAAGTTCCTTGCCATTCCCAACATCGCCGCCACCGCCTACCTGCCTTACGGCCCTGGAATAACTGCCATGGCCGGGGTATTCGGCCCGGCCTTGGGCTACGAAATCCCGCCCAACATTCGCGCTGCTCGTAACCCGTTTGCCAGCAAGAGCTACGCCTTCGTCAGCGAGCCGGGAACCGTAAGTGGCGTGCTGCTCGGTACGCGATTGTACAACGGCGAATCGTCGATTCTCGGCGCCGAAGTGGGGGTAGTCCAGGGCTGGAACAACCTGCGCGACAACAACGATCAGAAGTCGGTGATGGGAGCCTTGCGTTGGCGTACTGCAGACATGCAGACCTGGGTGGACTATGAGTTCATCCTCGGCGATGAACAGAACGACAGCTTCAGCGATGTGCAGGCTCCAACGTCGCGCCTGGTGTCACCACAAAGTCAGTTCAAACAACAACACTCGCTCAACGGCTGGCATCGTTTCGACTCAAACTGGTCGATGGGCGCCGAACTGGTTTATGGCCGTCAGGACGGTGACGGCAAGGCCACAACCGTCGACATTATCAACGGTCCTGGTTTCGATGGCGCCCATTGGTGGGGTGCCAACGCGGTGCTCACCTACCAGCAACGCCCGGACCTCTCCTACTCGGTGCGCGCCGAACATTTTGCCGATCCCGACGGGTTCATCCTGCTGCCGGTTTCTACCGCTCGCGGCAATTTCAATGCCCTCACTGCGGGCCTGCGCTATGACCTGAACAAGTACGTCTCGTTGCGCCCTGAAGTGCGTTACGACGTGTTCGATGGCAATGCCGACGATCACCCGTTTGGCGCGGGTCGCAACAGCACGCAGATGACCGGCCTAGTTGAAGCGCTGTTCTATTTCTAAGCCATTGGCGGCCGGGCTTGCATACGGCCGCTAACCCTCAACTCCATCCGAGTAACAACCATGAATAACAATAAGCATGCGTGGGATGTGCGTTACGAATTCAAAGCGGTAGCCCTGCTGGCCTTGGGCTTCGGCCTCGTGGGCCTGGACCGGTTTATCATCCTGCCGCTATTCCCGGTGATGATGAAAGACCTGGGCCTGAACTATCAGGATCTGGGCAACGTGACGGCGATACTGGGCTTGGCCTGGGGCATTTCCTCGATCTTCATGGGGCGGCTGTCCGATCGCATAGGTCGACGCAAAGTGCTGATTCCGGCCGTGCTGGTGTTTTCGCTGCTCGCAGGCCTTTCCGGTTTGGCGACCGGCATCGGCGGGTTGATGCTGATCCGCGCGATCATGGGCATTTCCGAAGGCGCTTTCACCCCAACAGCCCTGGCGGCCACGGCAGAGTCATCGCATCCTCGCCGGCGCGGGATGAACATCGGCATTCAGCAGGCGTTTTTCCCGATCCTCGGCTTGGGTCTCGCGCCCATTCTGGCCACACAGCTGTTACTCGTCGTGCCTTCGTGGCGCTGGGTGTTCGCAATCGTTTCGCTGCCGGGTTTCCTGCTGGCATTGGCGATGTACCGTTACTTGCGGGAAACGCGCGCAGCCACTCCGAAAAAAGCTGAAGCCAGTGCCGTAGTAGACCACCCGAGCTGGCTGGATGCCCTGCGCTACCGCAACGTGCTGCTGAACATCGTCGGCATGTTCTGCATGCTGACCTGCCTGTTCGTGATCAGCGTGATGATGCCTAACTACCTGATGGACTATTTGCACCTAGAAGTACAGCAGATGGGCTTCGTCATGTCGGCCATCGGCCTGGGTGGTTTTCTCGGGCAATTGATCATGCCTGCTGTGTCAGACCGCATCGGCCGTAAACCGGTGGTGCTCATTTCGTTCGTCGCCACCGGCGCATTTCTTTGGTTGCTGATGGGGACTGGTGCCGAGCCGGTCAAGTTGTTCGCGCTACTGTTTCTGACGATTTTCTTCAACTTCAGCATGATCTGCATGACGGTCGGCCCACTCACCAGTGAATCGGTGCCGGCCGCGCTGACGTCTACCGCTACCGGGTTGGTGGTGGGCATTGGTGAGATTTTTGGCGGCGGTGTCGCGCCGGCTATCGCGGGTTATATCGCACAGCATCACGGAATCGAAAACACGATGTATCTGGCACTCGGCGCGGTGGTGGTCGGGTTGCTGGTCGCGACCTGTTTACGTGAAACCGCACCCGCCAGAGTGGCCGAGCCTGGGGGCGAAGGCATCGACAGCGTTTAACAAAATTCACTCCCCACTTGGGGAGCGACAGGAGGTCGGAATGGGATTGTTTGTTCGCAAGAACAGCTCTCCCGCGCCACGCACACGACGAGCGTGCCAGCGCCAGGCGCCACGATCGCCCGGCACTGATTTATCCCTTGAGCGTTTCATCGAAGTAAGGCGCCGGCCACAAGCCGGCGCCGTCTCGTCTGATGTTCGCTAAGACAGCGGCAACAAAACAAAGCGCCCATCAATGCGCACGCTGCGATCCCCTTCTTTGAGGACAAATCCGTTGTTTTTCAGAAAAATGAAGTTGGCACCGCGCTCAATTTTCGGCTTTGGTTTGATTGGCTTGGTCGTCCTGCTGCTTGGCCTGTTCTCATTGAGTATGGTCAAGCAAATGAGTGTGCAGTCCGAAGCCATCAGAGAAGTCTGGGTCCCCGCAATCATCCGGCTTGCAGCGTTGAACACAACGGAGGGTCGAGCCGGAATAATGACCTTTAGGATGGTTGTTCTACAGGACCCCTCTGCCTTGGCCGCCAATCAGACAGCGTTGAAGCAAGTACTCGAAAGCGTTCGACAGCAGCAAGATGATTTTGCCGCGCACCTGCACGAAAAGTCGGAGCAGGAAATCTTCGAACGCTACCTTCAGGCCTACAAGGCTTTCAGTCATGAGCGACTCGAAGTCATCCGGCTCGCAGCAGGTGGGCAAACGGCATCGGCTATTGAGATACTGAACGGCCCCATCGATAAATTTTCCATGAAACTGGGCGTCAGCTCAGGGCAGCTGCTGGATTTTTATCTGAAGCATTACCATCAGGCGGCTGAAAACGAACAGCAGACACGTGATCGTGTCGTGACGGGGGTCATTGCGGCAATGGCACTGGCCGCCCTGTTGACTGTACTGCTGGCGACGCTCTACACCAGAAGTATCAACCAGCCACTGCTCGACGCTCTTAAGGTAGCGGAGAACATTGCGCAAGGTGATTTGACCTCTTCAATCGACGATACGGGGAACGATGAGCCAGCCTTATTGCTTCGAGCATTGAGGGCCATGCAGGGCAATCTTCACGACACCGTTCTGCGTATAACGGACTCTTCCACCCTGCTGGCTTCGTCCTCGCAGCAGTTTCATTCAGTAATAGCGATCGCTACGAGCGGGCTTCAGGAACAGAACAGGGAAATCGAGCAAGCCGCCACGGCCGTGAATGAAATGACCGCTGCGGTCGATGAAGTCGCGAGAAATGCATCGGCAACGGCACACGCTTCACGAACCACGGATGTCGCGGCACAAACTGGTAAAGCTCGTGTCGTCGAAACACTTGAGTCGCTCTCACTATTAGCAGAGCGCATTTCCATTACCGCAGATCGCGTAGAAGCACTTGCAAGCAGCGTGTCCGGCATTAACCGGGTGCTTGAGGTAATACGGTCTATTGCCGAGCAGACTAACCTCCTCGCGCTTAATGCAGCCATTGAAGCCGCCCGGGCGGGGGAAGCAGGTAGAGGTTTTGCTGTCGTCGCAGAGGAAGTGCGGGCATTAGCTTTTCAGACGCAACAATCTACGGGTGAGATTGAACTGATGGTCAGCGAGCTAAGCAGCGTGGCGGCGCAAACATTGTCGTCTATGCAACTGAGCACGGATCGTGTCCACTCAACCTTAGGCCTTGCTCAAGAGGCGGATTCGGCGTTGCAACAGGTAACCATTGCAGTCGAGTCAATCAGTCAAATGAACATCGTCATCGCCAGTGCGTCGGAGCAGCAAGCCCAAGTCTCTCGGGAAATTGACCGGAGCTTGATCAGCATTCGTGATCTGTCGGTGCAAACCTCGGCGGGCGCGGTACAGATTCATTCGACCAGCGAAGAACTGTCGCTCCTGGCCACGGGCCTGCGCGGACACATCAACAGGTTTCGCCTCTAGCTCGGGCGTTCAGCATTCTTTGCGCGAGGTTTTATACATGATCGAATTCCACCAAGTCATCGCGTACCAGCAACAGACACTTGTGCTCAATCGGTTGTCGTTGAAGATTGAGCCGCACGAGCGCGTGGCAATCCTAGGCCCCAACGGCGCGGGTAAAAGCACCCTGCTTAAACTGATAAACCGGGAGCTGTATCCCGTTGCGCAGGAAGGCAGCTACCTGAAGCTTTTTGACAGCGAAACCATTCATCTTTGGCAGTTGCGGGACAGGATCGGTTTTGTTTCGCACGACCTGCAAGAGAACTACACGCCCTATACCACGGCATTAGAGGTTGTCGTTTCCGGTTTTTTCGGTGCGATTGGCAGTCATGAACATTTTCAACCGACGAATATCCAGATCGATCAGGCGCGGGCAATGATGACCAGACTCGGAATTGCGCAGGATGAGGCCTGCATGTTTCAGCGCCTTTCCACCGGCCAGAAGCGGCGTCTCCTGCTCGCCCGAGCACTTGTTCATCATCCCGAGGCATTGATTTTCGATGAGCCCGCCAATGGCCTGGACATGGGCGCCAGCGTGGCCATGCTGACGCTGTTGCGCAGCTTCTGCAGTGAGGACCGGTCATTGATCATCACCACTCACCACGTTGACGAGATCATTCCCGAAATTGACCGCGTGGTGCTGATCAACCGAGGACAAATTATTGCTGACGGCCCAAAACCCGACATTCTGACGAGTAAAAACTTGTCGGAGCTGTATCAGACCAGGCTACAAATCACCGAGAGCAACGGTTGGTATCGCTGCTGGCACGATTGAGGTTGCCGTTCAAATCAAGGCTACCGCTACGCCATTGGACACTCCCTGGCTTGAGGCCCGGAGGGTCGACGGCGAGCCGGCTTCATTGCTCCCGCGCCAACGATCACAACATTGCTGGCGCCACTGCGCCTTGATGCGCAACCCTCAAAAATGCGCGCACCGCACCGCCGGTTTCGCTGATGCGGCTGATGAGTAGCAAGTCGGTGTGAGGTTCTACGTCGTCGAATGTTCGGTAGGTCAGGCCCGGAATGCTGACCTGCATCAACGGCGCCGGCACCATCGCTACCCCCATGCCGGAAGCAACCAGCGCGAGCACGCTTAACGTGCTGGTGGTCCGTTGAACCTTCGGCTCGCGCCCCAATGCCTTGCGCAATCCGGCCAGCATGTATTCATCTGCACCATGAGCGGCATAAATGATCAACGACTCCGCGCCCAGCATCGGCACGCGCAACGTTGGCTGGTTCGCCAACGGGTGGTCTTCGGGCAATGCAACCACTAAGGGCCAAGTGCCGATGCGCTCAAATAACAAGGCGCTGTCGAGGGCCTGACCGCCATGACTCGGTGCATAACCCAGGTCCAATTGACCGCTCTGAATGGCTTCGACCTGTAGCTGTGGCGCGAGCTCGCGGAGGATGACTTCCGCATCCGGGTAAGCCGCGCGAAAGGCGCGAACGTCAGCCATCAACCGGCCGCTGAACACGGCGTTGCCGGCGAAGCCGATTCGCACGCTGCCCATCTCTCCACGTAGCGAGCGTTGTACCACACGCTGGGCATGCGCCGCCTGATCGAGGGTGCGCTGTGCTTCGGCTCGCAACAACACACCGGCTTCCGTGAGTTCCACGCGACGACTCGTGCGCAAGAACAAAGGACCACCGAGTTCTTCTTCCAGCGCGCGAATCTGCATGCTCAGCGCCGACTGTACGATGTGCAAACGCTGGGCCGCCCGACCGAAATGACCCTCCTCTGCAACCGCCAGGAAGTACCGCAAATGACGCAGATCCATGAACATCCAGCCCCATCAGATTTAATGATCAATCGTTCATATCAATCTATTTGCAGTTCATTGTCCAGCAGCAGATGCTGAGTCCGACAACACACCCCTGCCGAGGACAATCATGCAGAGTTACCTGGAAGACCGACTTCAAATTACCGACTTGATCACGGGCTGGATTCACCGTGATCTGGGCCAGTGGGAGCAACTGGCTAATCTGGCGCACCCGGACGGGGTCATCGAAATCACTTGGTTTGAAGGTCCTTTCGCCGAATTCGTCGAAGGTTCCAAGCGCATGGGCAAATCCGATTTGCGCACCAAACACCTGATTGGCACCCCCGTGGTCAGTTTCAACGGCAACAAGGCTGTGGTGGAAACCAACGCGGTGATCGTTGCCGATAACGTACGGCTGAACCTGGGTTGCAGCGTGCACAACCGCTTCTATGACCTGGTCGAAAAACGCCAAGGCGTCTGGAAGCTGGTCAAGCGCCAGAGCATCTACGACATGGGCAGCTTCACGCTCCCCCAAGGCCTGGTCGAGATCGATCGTGAAACCGTGGCGCGCTACCCGCGCGAATACGCGCCGCTTGCCTACCTTCTGGAAAAAAGCGGCTTCCCGCTCAATCGGGTATTCGCCACCCGCGGCAGCGACCTTGAATTGACCATGCGGACCGAGGCCAGCGCGTGGCTCGCTGACTAATAACCCGCTATCGCCCACTTCACAACAGAGATTTTCCCGCACCCGGGAACCGCTTTGACCTTGTGTCCCGAACAGCACCACTACCGAAAATAATTACAACAGAGGTATTCACTCGTGAACAATCAACTCGACATCTGCGCGATCGTCGAAAGGAGTCGCTTGGGCGCCTTTCAGGTGCTTGTGCTCGTACAGTGCTTCCTATGCATGGTCGTCGATGGGTTCGACATTCAAGCTATGGCCTATGCCGCGCCCAGCCTCATCACTGAATGGGGCATTCCCAAAGCCAACCTGGGGCCGGTGTTCAGCATCAGCATGCTAGGCATGTTGATAGGTTCGCTCGCTTTGGGCTCGATAGCCGACCGTATCGGTCGCCGGCCAGTATTGGTGACCGCCTCGTTAGTGATGGCGGTTCTGATGTACTTCACCGCTCACACCACGACGGTGGACGGACTATTGGCACTACGCTTTCTTACCGGGATCGCCATGGGTGCAATCGTGCCTAACGTCGCCACCCTGGTGACGGAATATGCCCCCCGACACAACCGTGTGATGCTGTTGACGCTGGTGTCATCGGGAATGGTCGTGGGAGGTCTCGTCGGCGGCGCCCTCGCTGCCGCACTGATTCCGCAGTATGGCTGGCAAGCGGTTTTCTATTTGGGTGCCGTCGCCCCACTGTGTGTGGGTGTGCTGATGTGCTTTGCACTCCCCGAATCGCTGCAATGGTGCGTTCTGCGCGGACGCCAACTAGACCGCGTCAGGGCCATCCTGACCCGTATAGAGCCCAGCCTTCAAATTAGCGAACAAACGACCCTGGTGATCGGTGAACCGCGCAAGAAAGGCCTGTCGCTCGCTCACTTGTTTGCCGATGGCAGGCTGCCCGGCACTTTGCTGCTGTGGCTGATCAACTTCATGAATATGCTCTGCGTGTATTTCCTCGCGTCGTGGACACCGGTGCTAATGAGTGGCGCGGGCCATTCACCGTCGCAGGCGGTACTGGCGGGCACGTCCATGTGGCTGGGTGGTCTGGCGGGCGGCTGGCTCTTGGGTTGGTTTGTCGACCGACGCGGCTTCGGCGCCGTGCTCGTCCCCACATTCATTGTCTCTGCCGCGGCCATCGTTTTGTTCAGTCAGTACTACACCTCGATCAACCTGGCTTACGTGACCATTGCGATCGCCGGCTTCGGCACCCTCGGCGGCCAAGCGGCACTGAACGCCATGACCTCTACCTTTTATCCGACTGCACTGCGGGCCACCGGCACTGGCTGGACGCTGGGAATCGGTCGCCTGGGGGGCATTTGTGGTCCTTTCATCGGCGCGACTCTGCTGAATCTGCAGTGGTCGACGAGTGACCTGCTGGTGGCCGCCGCCATTCCTGCCAGCATCGCCGCCATCGGCATCATCGGCTTCTGGCGCCTGAATCGGACGACGGCTGTACCGGTCATCAACTAAGCATTCCGCACCGCGGCCAGCGGATGGCCGCATCCCGATAAAAACAAGAGAAATCCCATGAAGAACATCAACGTCAAATCGTTTGGTGCGGTTCTGTTCGCCCTCACCACGGGTCATTGCCTGGCAGGCCAACCGGCCGATGTCGGCGAAGGCACTGTGTTTCGCAGCATTTTCGGTGACTTGCTGGAGCACGACTATGGCATCAAGGTGTCCGGCCTGCTGGACGCCGGTTACTCTCGCAACAACAACTCATCCCAGGAGGATCGCGAGTCCGGACAGACCAACACCCCCGTGGCCGGATTCGGCGACGAAGGCTTTGAACTCGGCACCCTTCACCTGTTTTCCGACAAAGCGCTGAAGGCCAATTTCATCCCGCGCGTCACGCCCTTGCCCGGCCCGGCACCCACTGATGCCTCTTTCGGCTTCACGCTCGAGGCCGCCTACGGTCGCAATGCGCAGCAGGCCCGCACTTACGGCTGGGACATGCACTGGGGCATCAACTCTCCAGGTGACGACGATCCGAATAAGGCCCGACGCGACAAACAGAACTTCCTCGCCGTACCTAACATCGCCGCCACGGCTTACCTGCCGTATGCCGGCGGCTTTACCGCAATCGCCGGCATCTTTGGATCAGGGCTCGGCTACGAAATCCCACCCAACGTGCGTGCGGCGCGCAACCCGTTTGCCAGCCGTTCCTACGCCTTTATGACCGAGTCCGGCACGGTTTCCGGATTCCTGCTGGGCAAACGTCTGGTCAATAACTCCAGCATGTTGCTCGGCGCCGAGTTAGGCGTGATTCAGGGCCAGGGCAATCTGCGCGACAACAACGACAGCAAGGCCTTGCTGGGAGCACTACGCTGGCGTACGCCCGACATGAACACCTGGATCGACTATGAATTTCTCGTCGGTGATTCACAAAACGACAGCCGCAACGACATACAAACACCTCGCGGTCGTCTGATTTCCAGCGACGGCCAGTTCAAGCAGCAGCACTCGCTCAATGGCTGGCATCGGCTCGATGAAAAGTGGTCAATGGGCGGGGAAATGGTCTACGGCCGTCAAGCGGGCGACGGCAAAGCCTCGACCGTCGACATCGTCACCGGTCCCGGTTTTGATGGGGCACACTGGTGGGGAGCCAACGTGGTGTTGACCTACCAGCAACGCAAGGACTTGTCGTTCTCTGTGCGGGCCGAGCATTTCGACGATCCGGACGGTTACGTTCTGTTCCCATCCTCCACGTCACGAGGCGCGTTCAATGCGCTGACAACGGGCCTGCGCTACGACTTCAATAAGTACCTGTCGCTGCGTCCGGAGCTGCGCTACGACTGGTTCAATGGGCGCGACGATGCTCGCCCGTTTGGCAATGGTGATGCGCGAAACCAACTGACCGGAACTGTGGAAGCGCTGGTGTATTTCTGAGATCTGCTACGCGCTAACGCTATGACTCCGTGACGGGATGACGGATTAAAAGCGTTAGTGCGGCGGTAAAGTTTTCACCTCCATGGCGATGCTCCGGCTTATGGGGTAAGCCGTCGGCGTTCATGACGGGCGGCTTTCGATCGATTCTGTTGAAAAAGTCGGATTTTCAGCTGGCCTGAACTCAGGCACAACCACCACCGGAGAACCTACTCACCACATTGAGTGGTTTTCCGGCTCTTCGTTGGCCTTTGCTGCTCTGTTATTGGGTTGGTTTGAGGTTTTTTGCTTAGTGTAGACGCACCTATCCCGTGACCGGTGGCCCTTGAGAGGTAAATTTGGCCCGCCGTCGTAGGTTCTGCACCGCAGCGGCCAGCGTGAATTCATCAGTCGCGCCACTCATGCCACGTAGTCTCAGGCGATCCAATTTCAGGATGCGCTTGAGGTGGGCAAACAACATTTCGACCTTCTTACGTTCGTGGCGAGAACGCTGATACACCGTCGTTGCTGCAATACACCGAGCCACATCACGCGCGGCTTCATGGACGCTACGAGCGATCTTGCGGAACGCAGTGTTCGGGCAGCACTTGGCTTCCATCGGACAGGCAACGCAGTAATTCTGCCGGGAGCGGAAGATGATGGTGTTGGCTTTGGTGACGTGCGAACGCTCGTTCTTGAAGGCTCGCCATTCGCTGCGCAATGCATTACCGGCCGGACAGCGGTATTCCTCAGCCTTTTCATTCCAGAGGTGTTGACGCCGACGCCGAATTGACCCACATGCTGATGCAAGACTGCCCCACCTCCAAACTTGCACAAATCCAACAAAGGCAATGGTTCGCGAGGAACAGGCTGGGTCAGTGACATCTCGGCAACTGGGGGTGCGGTAGAAATCTTGGACTACCTGGAGGTAGTTCATGTATTCATACGAAGACCGCATCAGAGCGGTCAAGCTCTACATCAAACTGGGAAGCAAATCGATTACCGGATGAACATCAGCTTCACCAATTTCCAGCCAGATATCGATCGACATTGTAGGTAGGGCCGAATTCGCATGTCCCTCGCCAAATGCGATAAAATTCGGCCATCAATCGGAGCTGAATTCGTGAAGCGAGAATTTACCCTTACCCGTAAAAAGCTGGTAGCACTGCTACGACAGTTCGCCCTCACGGATAACTAAACCCCTTAACCAACGTCAACTCCCCCACCGCCCGCATCGGCACCAGGAACGTCTCCATCTTCTCGTTCGGCGTCCCTTCCTCCGTAATCACCGTCACCTGCGCCGTCGTCAGCGGCTGAACCGCCTCCTCCTGCCCCTCCTCATCACTGCGATACCCACCCCCAAAGTAGTTCAAATAGACGAGGTATTGGCCTTTGATCGGCGCCGGCATGGCGAAGATTTCCGGGCCGTAGCCGGTCGTCACGTCAACATCGAGCGCTGCGCCATTGGGCGCAACACGATCGCCGTACCATATGTGCGCGCCGTCGGGGGTGATGAGGTGCAAGTCGAGGTCGGTGCCATCACTGTCCCAAGCCAGTAGCACCCGCAACTTCGCCGGAGTCGCCCCGCCGCTGGCGTTCAGGAACTGCGTGCGATGCCGTTGCTGGCCATCGGGGCTGCGGACTTCGACGCTGTTGCTGCCATTGGGGAATGAGAACGGACGATCAAAGCGGCCGGCAGGATCGATTTTCAGTGGCATGCTGACGCCGTTGACGATCAGCCGGCCGGGTTCAGTGGACTTGGAAGTGGCTTTGATCTGGCCGGTGATGCGTGCAGTGTTGGCCTGCCCCACCGGGGTGTTCACCGAGGATGCCGGGTAGTTAACGATCTGGCGAAAGTTTTCGCCTTCACCCTCTGACGCGCCGGTGCGCCAACCGCCAACGGGTGTATCGAGTTTGGCGGCGCTTTCGGCGGCGAACGTCGTCGGCCAGACGCAAAAGGAGCAAAGGAACAGGAGGACCTGTGGATAACGGAGTTTCATGGCCTATTCCAGCAAGAGGTGGCGGGCGAGCCCTTCGATGTAGGTTTCATCCTGGCCGTTGGGGTGTGCTTCGAAGGCCAGGTGCAGGTATTCGTGGGTCAGGTCGAGGCGGTCTTGCAGCGACAACACGCCGCGCACGTAAATGCGCTGGCGTTCGCGGTCGACATAGGGGCGGCCGAAGGCCAGGCGGCAGACGGCGAAGGTGCTGACTTCGTTGTAGCCAACCTCGCTTTCCAACCGCGGACGCCAGCCGCGGCGTTGGTGTTGCAACCAGTCTTGCGCGGCGGGGAGTGTCTCGCAGGAGGCGACGGGGTTGTCCCAGCGGCTGAGGCTTGCGCGCGGGTAGGCGTGGAGCAGGATGGCGTCGTAGCGTTGGCCGGCGTTGGCCTGCTCGACGGCCTGCTGCCAGGAGAGTTTGTCCGGGCCGGGCTGGTCGGAGTGGTAGGTGACGGTGCTGCCGGCGAGGACCAGATCGCTGGTCCAGGCGGCGATGTTGCGTGAGTCGGCGGTGGCCGGGCGTGGGGCGACGCGTTGGCGGCTGCTACTGTCGTCGATGCTCAGGCAGTCGCCGTTGCGGGTGGCGTTTTGCAGCAGGTACGTGCGGATCGCGACGGTCAGGGCTTTGGCGGCTTCGGCGGGTTCGGGTCTGGCTTCGCGCTGGAGGACTCGGGCGACATATTCTTCGCGGTCCAGACGGGCGATCAGTTTGTCTTTCAGCAAAAACAGTTCGCCGTCGCTGTGGATATCGAGTTGGTTGCCGTTGGTGAATTCGACGCGGTAATCGCCCAGCAAGGGCCCGGACTCAACAACACGATCCCCCGCCAGAACGCGCCCAATGGGATAGCGTGAAAACAGCCCCACCTCGACACAACGTCCCGCATCCAAAGGCCAATCCACCGGCAACACCGAAGCCAAGGCCCCACCGTAGTTACGCAAGACCATCTGACTGGTCCCACGCCCACCCGCCCAAACCGGTGTGCCATCCACTGTCCACCCGGCAAAACCACCCTGACGCGACGACGGATCCTGATCCCCCAACCAGCTCCAGGTTTTCACCCGCAACCGGCCACCGAGTTCGCCCACGACATTGCCGTCAGCCGCATTCAACACCACATCCAGCAACACCCGCCGCGCTTGATCCTGCGCCGGCATCACGGCCAGCACCTTAAGCAATTCAGCCACCGATACTCGCGTGGAAGACTGCAACGAAGGCAAGTTCAGCAACCAATCCGGTGCCTTACGTGCCTGCCAATACTCCCGCCAACCAGCATCAGAAATACCCAACCGCGCAGGCTCAAAATACAAACCACAAGACTTTACCAACGCCTGATCGCGCTCAATCCTGCCGCCCGCCGTGCAGCAGTAAACTTCATCTTTCGACTGACCGCGACACTCGTAAGCCGGCTCATGAGCGCCGCTATCCACTAACCAGCCGTAGACGAACAACTTCCACACACTGCCCAGCGGAGTCTGCACATCAGCAGGCAACGGCTCGCGCGCGATCACCTGAGTCCGGCTCAACGACAGCAACTCACCTTTAAAAGCCAGTCGCAGCGGCTCCTCCTGCGCTGTCGCCAGCGCAGGGATCAAGCACAGGAGCCACCAGACCAGAGGTCGGGTCATGTCAGTTGACCGTGACCTGGCCGAGGGCCGGTTTTTGCTCTTGCGCCTGATGCTGTGGCGCATAGACCTGAGTGAAACGCACCGGCGGCAGGTTGAACTGGCCTTTCTGCGAGAAACGCACCAAATGACGCAGACGCAATTCACCACTCAAGGCATCGACCGGAATGGCGTAGGCCATCTGCCCCGGCTCGAAACGCGCCTTCTCCAACGCGGACGGTTCGGTGCCGGCCTTGCCCATGAGCTTGATGCCCCACGTGGTGCGCTCGACATCGGCGCCCGGTGGCAGCGGCACTTCGAGCATGCCGTAGCGCAGCGGTTTCGCGGCTTTGCTGGTGATGATCACTTCGTCCAGGTACAGGCTGTCGCTGGACAACGGCTTGGTGCCGACCGCCTCCAGTTTGAAGGTGAAGGCTTCGTCGCCCGGCACCAGACGCGACAGGCGACGGGTGATGGTCACGGCCATCGGATCTACCAGCGGTTGCTTGGTCTGGAAGCTCAAAGCCGCTCGCAACGGGCGCTCTTGCTCACCGGTCAGCGACAGCACTGCAGGCACGGGCGCAGCCCCCTGCCACGTCCAATAAGTTTCCCCGGTATCACCGTATTTTTTCTTCCAGCCTTCACCCGGTGCTAGTGCGATGGTGGGCGAAGCCTGCTCGATGCTGCGTCGCAACCAGGTCAGCGCCAGCGCACGTTCCAGGGTCGATTGCTGTGGCAGCAGACGTTGCAACAATGCTTGCGCGTGAGCCTGATCGAAGGCTTGCAACGACAGGTTTAACGCTTCGGCAAACGGCTGAGAGCTGACGGCCAAACGCTGTTGCGCATCTGGCAATTGACGACTGAATGCGTCCGGCAGAGTCACCTTCGATTGCTTAGCCAACGAGGCCGTCAACGCACGAGCAGCAGCCAGACCGAGCGCCGAATCCGGATCGCTCATGACGATGCTGTCTTCGCCATCGTCCATCAGGTTCGCCGCATTGCCCTCGCCCGCTTTCGACAGATCATCCATCAAACCGCTGAGCAAGGTGTTCACCGGCAATTGCATCTGTTTGGCGAACGACAGGATCAGCGCCCGCTGCAACAGCGGCGTGTTTTTGGCCTGCTTCGAATAGACCTCCAGCACCCGCTGCCAATGCTCCGGCGGCAGGCTCAACTCCAGCACTTTGCTGGCGTGCCAGTCGGCGTAGTAGGCGTAAGCGGTGAGGAACGCATCCGGCTCACCGTCCATGCCCCACCAGGTGAAACTCGCCGAAGGCCCGGCCATTTGCACCAGGCGCAGACGGCTGTTCTGCATGATCAAACGCAAGCGATCGCGGATTTGCGGGTTCGACGACAAGGTCGGATACGCAATGCTCAGCGGCAGCAAACGACTGGCCGTTTGTTCGACGCCGCCGTACGGATAACTCAACAGATCGTCGAGTGCCGAGCGGAACAGCGCTTGCGGACTGTCGTCCAGACGCAGGCGAATGTCCGTCGCGTCCGCTGGCAAGGTCAGCGGCGTATCACCGCTGGCCACGTCCAGGCTTTGACTTTGGGTCACTTGCCAGCCTTCGCCGGTCGCGGTCAGTTGCACAGCCAAGGCATCAGCCGTTTTACCGTCCTGCACCAGCTCAGCCGTCCACTCGCCACTGACCAGCGCAAACGCCGGCAGGGCGATGTAGTTGATCCCGTTGTTCAGCGTCACGGGGACGCGTTGTTCGGCACCGCCGAAATGAATCACCAACTCAGCCTTGGCCGGTTTTTCTGCTTGGCTGAAAGCAAACACACCCAGATCCGGTTTGTCGCCTGTGCGGAATTTGGTGGGTCCGCTCCACTTCAGGTACAGCGGTTTTTCCGAGCGCACGAATTGCTTCTTCTGCCCGACCTGACCGTCATCGGCGATGGCCCGGGCGGTGATGCGCCAGCGGGTCAACGAGTCCGGCATCTTGAAGGTGAAGCGGGTTTTGCCGTTGGCGTCGGTGATCAATTCCGGCTGCCACGCGGCGGTATCGACGTCCTCACGACGCGGCCGCTCAAGCACTTTCACGCCCCGCTCGCTACGGTTAGCTTTGCCCGGTGCGCCAGGGCTGCCCGGCAATGCCACGTCGTAGCTGATGAACGACAGACTGGCGCTGGTGCGCACGTTGTTGCGGCGCGGGTGGTAGAAAAACTGGTCGATGGTCGGCGCGACTTCCGGTTGCAGCGCGTAGACCATTTCGTCCACCACACTGACCGTCAGGTGCGCTGGAACAGGCTTGCCAGCGAACTGCGTGGTCAAGTCCACCGACACGGTATCGCCCGGCTGATACGCCTCTTTGTCTGTGGCAATCGCCACGTCGATTTGCGGCGCGATCACCTTGATACCGGCGTTCTGGAAGCTGTACTGACCGCCCTTGGTGTAGAGCACGGAGAAGGTCAGGTTCGGCGCAAAATTGTCCTTCACCGGGATCCGCGCGCGGTATTGGGTCTCGCTGAGTTTTTCCATCTTCAGCCAGTCGCCGCCCTTGGACAGCAGCGCTGTGGCCTCGACCTTGTCGCGTTCGAGCGACAGCAGTGCATCGCTGATCGGCTCAGGGAACGTAATCAATGCGAGGGCTTCGTCGCCGGCCTTGTACTCGGGTTTGTCGAGGACGATTTCCACGGTGCCCGGCACGGCTTTGACACCTTCGCCCGTGACCGAATGACCGGTGGCGCCGACGACGCGGCCATGGTCATCCTTCAACGTCAGGTTGTAAGTGCCCGGACGGTCGAAGGCCAAGGTGAAGCCTTTGTCTTTCGCGGCGAGTTTGCCTTCGCCAACCGTCTGGTCTTCCAGGCGCACCCAGCTATAACTGCTCGGCGTAACCGATTTGCTCTGCTCGCTGCCGCCTTCATTCAAATAACTGAACGCAACCTTGTCACCCACCGCACTGAAACGCTGAGGCGCGCGCAGACTGAAACTCGCCGCGCCGCGGTCGATGAGGATTTCCTTGGTGGTCTTGACCCGATACGCCGCGCCATCGCTGGCGAACACGGTGAGCATGTAGCGACTCGGCTTCTCGGCAGCCGGCAGATCCAGCGTCGCGTTGCCCTTGGAGTCGGTGGTCAGTTCGGTGCTGGTCAGCTCAATCGGGAATTGCCCGAGGTATTGCAGTTCGTTGTCGACCATCGACAGTTGTTGGGCGCGCAGGCTCAGGCTCAACTTGGCGTTGGCCACCGGTTTACCGTCCGGGTACAGCAGCACGAGACTGCCCTTCACGGGCTCGCCGGTGCGGTAATCCTGCTTGGCCAGGTTCAGGGAAATCTCGAAGTGCGGCTTGATGTATTCGGCCACGCGGAAAGCACTGCTGTAGGCCTGATCCTTGTAGCTGAAACGCAGCTCGTAACCACCGGCCACGGCGTTATCCGGTAACTGGAAACGGCCTTGAGTGCCAGCCTTGGAATCGAGTTTCAGCGCCAGCGATTGCAGCGCCGTGCCGGTGGCATCGAGCACGGTCACGTTGACGTCGGCAGCGGTCGGCAGCACAGAGTCGCGGGCGTTCTTGAACTCGCGACCGACGATCTTCAGCGACACCCAATCCCCCGGCCGATACAGCGGCCGGTCGGTGAAAGCATAGAGTTTGGTGTCGTAGATTTCGCTGTCGTAATAGAAGTTTTCGGAGACAAACACCCCGCCCTCTTCGTCCTCGCCGATCACGAACGAACGCTCCGGGCTGACGTGTTTCAAGCGCAGCAAACCATCGGCATCGGTGGCGCCACTGCTCATCACGCCCAGGCCATCGGTCCACAGCACGTTGACCTTCGGCACCGAACTGCCTTCGTGTTTGCGTGCAGCCCACACCAGCAATTCATCACCGGCAATCTTGCTCACGGCCACGGTGTTGGAGACGAAGACCATGGTGGTCGCACGGTACTTACCGATCAGCGCTTCCACCAGATACAGACCCGGCTTCAGATTGCCCAACGGGATGTACACGTTGCCCGGTGCAACGCTGACGAACTCGCTGGAAGACCCGGCCAGGTTCACGCCTTCAGGCGGCTGGATCGGTTTGGCTTGCCACAGCGGATAACGGAATTGGCTGACCACTGGCAAGCCCGGGATCAGCGCGAATTGCGGCTGAGCGTCGTAGGGCGTTGGCGCGGCAATCGCGGTGCCCATCTTCAGTTCCGGCACTTCTTCGGTGACTTGTTTACGCGATTCGTAGGAAAACGCCCGCTGCATCACGCGACGGGATTTGCGATACCAGTTGTCCCACAGGTACGCGAGGGTGTTCGACAGGCCTTCGCCCTTGAACTGGCCGTCGCTGACCACACGGTGCAGGTTCTTCTGGCGCTTGAGGAAATCCAGCGGCTTGTCGATGCGGTACACGCGAATGTCGGCGCCGCCGTAAGGCTCCATGCGGAACCGACGATAATCGCGACCCGGCGCTTCGAGGCGAACCATTGCCTGTTCGTCGCTGGCAAAACTGCTGTCGGCCAGCAGGAAAAAGCTTTCACCGGCCACCGGCGTGTAGCCACTCGGCTCGACGGTGTCTTCGGCGTTGGCCGCCGAAAAAGGCAGCACTAAAACCAACAGCAGAGGCAGTAAACGCAACATGCGGGCACCGATCATTGGGAGAGAAAGTTCAGTCGATAGACGCCGATGAAGTTGGGGTTGGCTGCGTCGGGTATCCATCGGGTGTCCTTCCATGTCATGAGTTGCTGCAGGCTTGCGGAGCGCATGCCGTTGTCAGTGGGGGTGGTGGTGCCAGTGTGATAGGCGATGTAGCGGCCCATCCAGATCATCAGGTGCTGGTCGTCGCCCTGATCGAAAAACATCAGATCGCCGGGCCGGGCTTGCGCCAGATCGCGGCCGACCAGATGGCTGTTGAACTGAATCAGTTTGATCGCGTTGACGTACGGCCCGACCTTGCCGCCGCCCTGCTGCCATTGCTGGGCGAGGCCGCGTTGAGCCTCGCTCAGTTGCAGCTCTGGAGGCAGATAACGGTTGGACAGGCCATTGCTGCGCAGCCATTTGTCGTCATGGACTTTCAGCGCTTCGTTGGCGGCGAAACGTACCAGGCCCGCGCAGTCCTGCTGATACCAGCGCGGGCTCGGACCTTGGGTCAGTTGTTCCTGGGTGATGCGTACGAACCAGGCACGGAACACCTGGGATTGCTGCACGTCCAGCGGCGGCGCCTCAGTGGCAAATGCCCGGGTCCCCAGCAACATCGCCAGCAGGCCGAGGCCTCGGATGAGTGCTGTCACAGGGCTTTCCATTCCAGCGGCAGCCATTGCCAGTGGCCGTCGGGTTCGCTGCCTTCCGGCAAGGTCAGGGCGTACTTGCCGTAACCGCCGAGATTGCGCAGTTTCGGGATCAGGTAGGTCTGCGCGGCGTTGTAGAACACCGGCTCCATGTCTTGCGGCAGGCTGTCGAGGGTTTCCTGCTGCATCAGTTGCGCCATGGAATCCGGGCCGAAGTAGACCGGCATCAGCAAGTCTTTTGGTACCACGTCGGCCATCGGCGGGAAGCGTTTGTCGAGAGTACCGAGGGCCTTGTCCACCAGCTTGTCGTCGAGGGAAAACAGCAGCGTCGATCCGTGGCGCGCCAGGCTGACTTTCATGAACGCCTTGCCGGTGATCGCATCCGGGTCCTCGGCATCCTTGGCTTTGTAAGGGCCGAAGTTGGAGCTGACCTGACGCTGCCATTGGTGATTTTCGCCTTCTTGTTTCTCGACCACCGGGAATGCGTGCTCTTCGACGTTGCCTTCGTAGGCGCCGACCATCGAGCCGAACAGATTGCCCAGATCACCGTCGAGTTTGGCGCTGTCATCATCGTTCAGGCTGGCCACCAGCAACGGCGTGTACAACCGCGAATCGGCGTACCAGCACAGGCCGGCGGCACCGGCCATGTGTTCGGTCAGGGCCTCGGCGACTTTTTCGTCGGCGCCGAGTTTTACCAGCAGCGGTTTCTGTTGTTCAGCCGCCAGCGGCAACGCTACGCAAGCACTGGCGCCCATCGGCATGGCTTGCCAGATCGGTTTGAAATCGAAGTCCGGCTGGTTGTCCAGTTCATCCATGGCAAGGAAGCTGTGCCAACCCTTGTCGTCCATGTCGAAACGCAGCCCGGCGAAGTTCGGGATGAAGCGCTGATAACCCATGGCCAGGACGCTGGAATTCACCGACAGGCGTTGTTTCACCTCGGGCGCACGGGGCGGCAGGCCGAAGGCTTCGGGGAACAGTTTGTCGCCGTTGAGCAATGCGGCGATGGACTTGGTCGAGACGCTGCCCGACTCTTCGGCGGCGCCATTGTCCGCATCGTAGAGCTTGGCCGGGTTCGACAGCACCACCAGTTTGTCGCCATGGGAAGCGAACAACAGCGCTTTGGTGGCGTTGTAGGTCAGTTGATAAAGCGCCACGTCGTCGGCGCCGACTTTCACAGAGCCGACCTGGGTCAGCTGCGAATCATCCAGCGCCACTTTCGCCAGCGGCTCCAGCACCTTGGCCAGACCACCGCGATCCATCACCAACAAAAAGTCTTTCAGGCGACCATCCGCCCCACGCCACAGCGCCACGTCTGCCGGTTGCTCGAAGAGCTGCTCGATCAAACTGTCCTGCAATTTCAGGTCATGTTCGTAAATGATCCGCCGCAGACTGCCGATCAAACCGAGGCGATCGGCGTGCGCTTCGTAATAGAAGACGAAATCTTCAGTCAGGGTTTCCTTGAGGAACGGCACCGCCAGCAAATCCTTGGGCAACTGGCTCAAGGAGTGGGTTTCGAGCAGACCGTCCGGCCGGCTCATGCCCAGTTTGTCGCTGGCCAACGCCGCTGGCGGCGCCTTGGGTTTGTGCATGAACCAGCCCAAACCGCCCGCCACGCCAGCCACCAGAAGCAGCCCGACCAGCAGCACCGGCCAGCGGCGAGGAGTTTTGGCTGCTGGCGTTTCGGCGGCCGGAGAAACAGTGTTATCGCTCATGTTCACAAAACCCGATGTCATCCGTGGAGCGGGATGCTTAATAGTTGAAAGTCTTGACCAGCAGCAGGTCACCGATGGCCCGCAGGGGCACGATGAAGGTCTCGCGTTTTTCGTCGACGGTGTTTTCGTTGAGTACCAGGTTGATCTGCGAGGTGATCACCTCGTTCTGGTTGCTGGTCTCATCGAAGTTATAGCCGCCACTGCCGAAGTTGCCCCAATAGTTCACGTAAACCAGATAGGTGCCATGCATCGGTGCGGTCATGGTGAACATTTCCGGGCCGGGGCCATCGACGCCGTCCGGGTCTAGACCGCCGCCGTTGGTCAGCGCTGAGTGAGCCCAGAACGCGTGCTGGCCATCGGGGGTAATGATGTGCAGATCGAGTTCGGCTTTCGGGTCATCCCAACCCAGCACCACGCGAATCCGCGCCGGGGTGCGCAGGTTATTGGCTTCATAGAATTGAACGCGCTTGAGCGATTGGCCTTCGGAGCTGCGCACTTCGACACTATTGGAGCCGGCGCCGAACGCATACGGCCGGGCGAAACGCCCCTGGTCGTCGGTGTACAGATTCAAAGGATTGCCGTTGACGGCCAGGGTGTGCGGCCCTCGCTGGGTGCCGATGGCCTTGAGCTGGCCCTGGATCATGGTGCGATTGCGCTGCACACCGCGATCGATGGGTGGCGTGGGATAGGCGACTTGAGGATTTTCACTGCGGTCCAGCAGGCCGGAATAACGCCAGCCACCCACCGGTTCCGACACCTCGGCCGAAGGCTCGGCCCAGGCAGAGGTCGCGCAGACGAGCCCCATCAACAATAGAAGAAATGAACGCATGTGACGCCTCCTGCCATGCATAACGAAACCTTGCGCCTGATCCTCGGCGCGTTACAGATCCAAAAACTGCGTTTCGTCAGAAAGACCCATGACTATCGGGTCGTAGAAGGCGCGAAGATTAGCCATTCGACGGATTTTTAACAATCGGATACATCTATTTTCGCGGTGGGATTCACGGTGATTGTTGGGCGTGAGCCGAATAGCGAGGTTATTCGGCTCACCAAATGAGCCGAATAACCCGCACCGTAAAACCGTATTGCGATTTGTAGCAGCTGAAACCAGTGGCCGAAACACCCCGCTCATTTGCCCATAACCCCCATGTCTGCTAGTGTCGCGCCGGTTTAACGTCAACCGGAAATAGCCGCCATGGCCCGCAAAAAAGCTGCACTGGATTTCGAACAATCTCTCGCTGACCTGCAAACGCTGGTGGAGCGTCTGGAGAACGGCGAATTGTCGCTGGAAGACTCGCTGACGGCTTTCGAGCAAGGCATCGGTCTTACCCGCGATTGCCAGGCGGCGCTGGCCCAGGCCGAGCAAAAGGTTCAGGTGCTGCTCGAGCGTGATGGCGAGCTGGCCGAGGAACCCTTCGACGCGGATCAGCCAGAATGATTGCAGCGTATTCGGCGACCAGCCAGGCCCGCGTCAATGCTGCACTGGAAACCCTGTTCAACGCGCCAAGCCCTGAGCTCGCGCGTCTGTACGAAGCCATGCGCTACAGCGTGATGAATGGCGGCAAACGGGTCCGCCCGCTGCTGGCCTACGCCGCGTGCGAAGCGCTGGGCGGCAAGGCTGAGCAAGCCAACGGCGCGGCATGCGCAGTTGAACTGATTCACGCTTATTCCCTGGTGCATGACGATTTGCCGGCCATGGACGACGACGATCTGCGTCGCGGCCAGCCGACCACTCACAAAAAATTCGATGAAGCCTGCGCGATTCTGGCCGGTGACGGCTTGCAGAGCCTGGCCTTCAGCGCCCTGCTCGACCCTCGCCTGAGCAACTCTGACGCTGAAATCCGCCTGCAAATGGTCAGTGCTCTCGCATTGGCCGCAGGCCCGGCAGGCATGGTCGGCGGTCAAGCCATTGACCTCGGTTCGGTCGGTCTGAAGCTCGATCAAAAAGCCCTCGAAACCATGCATCGGCACAAGACCGGCGCGCTGATCGAGGTCAGCGTCAAACTCGGCGCCCTGGCCAGCGGCCGTGCGGAGAAGGACGAACTGAAGTCTTTGCAGACTTATGCACAGGCCATTGGCCTGGCGTTCCAGGTGCAGGACGACATTCTCGACGTCGAAAGCGATACCGAAACCCTCGGCAAACGCCAGGGCGCCGACATCGCCCGCGACAAACCGACCTATCCGGCCCTGCTCGGCCTCGATGCGGCCAAGGCTTATGCGCTGGAACTGCGCGATCAAGCCCTGCACGCGCTGCGACCGTTTGACGCGGCAGCCGAGCCGTTGCGCGATCTGGCCCGTTATATCGTCGATCGGCGCAGCTGACGGCGTATCCGCCAAAAGAAGTCCAACGCGTGGGCAGGGGGCGATGCATCAGGTAAACTGCCACATCTTTTATACCTATAACGATTCGCCTGATGCCCACGACGTTTCATGAGATTCCCCGCAAGCGCCCGACCACGCCCCTGCTCGACCGTGCCAACACGCCGGACGGCCTGCGCCGGTTAGGCGAAGCCGAGCTGGAAACCCTGGCCGATGAATTGCGCCAGGAATTGCTCTACACGGTCGGTCAGACCGGCGGGCATTTCGGGGCCGGCCTGGGCGTCATCGAGCTGACTATCGCGTTGCATTACGTGTTCGACACCCCGGACGACCGGCTGGTGTGGGACGTGGGTCATCAGGCCTATCCGCACAAAATCCTCACCGGCCGTCGCGAGCGCATGGGCACCCTGCGCCAGAAGGACGGCGTCGCGGCCTTCCCGCGTCGTTCCGAGAGCGAGTACGACACCTTTGGCGTCGGCCACTCCAGCACGTCGATCAGCGCAGCGCTGGGCATGGCCATTGCCGCCCGCCTGCAAAACAGTGATCGCAAGGCGATCGCCGTGATCGGCGACGGCGCACTGACTGCCGGCATGGCCTTCGAGGCGCTGAACCATGCGCCGGAAGTGAACGCCAATATGCTGGTGATCCTCAACGACAACGACATGTCGATCTCGCGCAACGTCGGCGGGCTGTCGAACTATCTGGCGAAAATCCTTTCCAGCCGCACTTACGCGAGCATGCGTGAAGGCAGCAAAAAGGTCCTGTCGCGCCTGCCCGGCGCCTGGGAAATCGCCCGTCGCACCGAAGAATACGCAAAAGGCATGCTGGTCCCCGGCACGCTGTTTGAAGAGCTGGGCTGGAACTACATCGGCCCGATCGATGGCCACGACCTGCCGACCCTGATCGCCACCCTGCGCAACATGCGCGATCTGAAAGGCCCGCAGTTCCTGCACGTCGTCACCAAGAAAGGCAAAGGCTTCGCCCCGGCGGAAGTCGACCCGATCGGTTACCACGCGATCACCAAACTCGAACCGCTGGACGCTCCGGCCGCCGCGCCGAAGAAAGCCGGCGGACCGAAGTATTCCGGTGTGTTCGGTGAATGGCTATGCGACATGGCCGCGTCTGATCCGCGTTTGGTGGGCATCACTCCCGCAATGAAAGAAGGCTCCGATCTGGTGGCCTTCAGCGAGCGTTTCCCGCTGCGCTATTTCGATGTGGCGATTGCCGAACAACACGCCGTGACCCTCGCCGCCGGCATGGCCTGCGAAGGCGCGAAACCGGTGGTGGCGATTTATTCGACGTTCCTGCAACGTGGCTACGATCAATTGATTCATGACGTCGCGGTGCAAAACCTCGACGTGCTGTTCGCCATCGACCGTGCCGGTCTGGTGGGCGAGGACGGCCCGACTCACGCGGGTAGCTTCGACCTGTCGTTCCTGCGCTGCATCCCCGGCATGCTGGTGATGACCCCGAGCGACGAAAACGAACTGCGCAAAATGCTCACCACTGGCCACCTGTTCAACGGCCCGGCGGCGGTGCGTTATCCGCGCGGCTCTGGCCCGAACGCGACGATCGAGAAAAACCTCGAGCCGATCGAAATCGGCAAAGGCGTGGTTCGTCGTCAGGGCAGCAGAGTCGCCCTGCTGGTCTTCGGCGTGCAACTGGCCGAGGCGCTGAAAGTCGCTGAGACGCTGGATGCAACCGTGGTCGACATGCGCTTCGTCAAGCCACTCGATGAAGCACTGGTTCGCGATATCGCCAGCAGCCATGAGCTGCTGGTGACTATCGAAGAGAACGCAATCATGGGCGGTGCCGGTGGCGCCGTCAGCGAGTTTCTCGCTCGCGAAAACATCCTCAAGTCGATGCTGCACCTGGGCTTGCCGGACAGTTACGTCGAGCACGCCAAGCCTGCGCAAATGCTGGCCGAATGCGGGCTGGATGAGGCCGGGATCGAAGCGTCGGTGCGTGAGCGGTTGCAACTGCTGAACATCTAAAGACACATACAAAACCCTGTGGGAGCGAGCTTGCTCGCGATAGCGGTCTGACAGTCGACATATTCGTTGACTGACACACCGTCATCGCGAGCAAGCCCGCTCCCACATTGGTTTTCATGCCTTTCAAAACTGTACTCGCTACAAAGCCTACGGACTGCCGATGAAACTCTCCCGCCTCGCCCTGACGCTGACTCTGCTGCCGGCCGGCCAACTGCTGGCCGACACCTTCGAACGCGACCAGGCCCTGAAGCTTCCCGACGTGCTGATCAGCGCTAACCGTCAGGTCGAAGCGCGCAATGACAGCAGCGCCGCCAACACCGTGTTCACCCGCGAAGACATCGATCGCCTGCAACCGAGCAGCGTGACTGACTTGCTGCGTCGTGTGCCGGGTGTGCAGGTCGGGCAAACCGGTGGGCGCGGGAGTCTGCCGGGGATTTACATCCGCGGCACCAAGTCGGCCCAGAGCCTGGTGCTGGTCGACGGCCAGCGCATCGGCAACGCCACCTCGGGCGACAGCAACCTGCAACACATCAACATCGAACAAGTCGAGCGCGTGGAAGTGTTGCGCGGCTCCCGCTCGGTGATTTATGGCAGCGACGCGATTGGCGGGGTAATCCAGATTTTCACTCGTCGCGGCGACGAACCCGGCCTGCAACCACGAATGCACGTGGGCTTTGGCAGCAACCAGACCTGGGAACGCAGCCTCGGCCTGTCCGGCGGCGACGAGCAGACCCGGTTCAATCTCGGTGCCAGCCTCGATGAAACCGCCGGAATCAATCGCACTCACGAGTCGTATCCCAGCGACGGCGATCATGACGAATACCGCAACAAATCGGTGAGCTTGAGCCTGAGTCACGCCCTCACCGATGACATCGAAATCGGCGCCAACCTGCTGGATAACCGTGGCAAAAGCGAGTTCGACAATCCGTTCGGCCGCTTCGACATGGACACGTTCGAGTCAGTCCAGCAGCAGCCCTACAGCGACTTCGCGGTGAGCAGCGTCAGCAGTTACGTCGATGCGCGTATCAATGACCTGTGGAAAACCCGCGTCGAGTTCGGCCACAGCGAAAACCGCGAGAAGACCCTCGACAAGCTCAGCACTGAACGCAACGTGTTCAATACGTATCGCGATTCGGTGAACTGGCAGAACGACCTGACCCTCGACGAGCGCAACAGCCTGATCCTCGGCGGCGACTGGTACGAGGACCGGATCAACAGCAGCACGCCATTCGACGAGGACAGCCGCTGGAACCGTGCGGCGTTCATTCAGCATCATTACCAGGCGGACAGCTTCTCCACGGAACTGGGCCTGCGCCGGGACCAGAACCAGCAGTTCGGCGGCCAGAACAGCTGGAGCGGCACCTTCACCCTGCCGCTGAATCCGGACAACGATGTGCTGCTGACCTACAGCGAAGGCTTCCGCGCGCCGACGTTCAATGATCTGTATTACCCCGACTTCAGTAATCCAGACCTGAAACCCGAGACCTCGAAAAGCTACGAGCTGCAATGGCGCAGTCAACTGACCGACACCGCTCGCCTGGAAGCTTCTCTGTACCGTACGGACCTGGAAGACGCGATTATTTTCGGTAGCAACTCACGGCCGCAGAACGTCGCCTCGGCACGCATCAACGGGTTCGAAGCGGCTTTGAAACAGGAACTGTTCGGCTGGCAGAGCAGCCTCGGCGTGGCGATCATCGACCCGCGCGATCGCGATAGCGGCCACACCCTGGCTCGTCGCGCGCGGCGGACCTTGAGCCTGGATCTGGATCGGCAGTTCGACCGGCTAGGGCTCGGCGCCAGCTGGCAAGCAGTGAGCAGCAGCTATGACGATGAGAACAATCAGCAGCCGTTGGGCGGGTATGCGTTGCTGGGGTTGCGCAGCAGCTGGGAATTGAATCGTGAGATCAAGCTCGAGCTGAAGGTCGATAACCTGCTGGACAAGGGTTATAGCCGGGCGCTGTACAGTCATGACGGCAGTCAGTATGGGTATCGTGAGGAAGGTCGAGCGTGGATGTTTGGGGTGACCTGGACGCCAGAACTCTGACCTGAGGTTAGCGGCGTTTGGGCTGGCCCCATCGTCGGAACGCCGCCCGGACCAAGCTCGCTCCCACAGGGGTTTTGTGTCGTTCACAAATCCAGTGTGGGAGCGAGCTTGCTCGCGATGGCCGCACCTCGGTATCAGTGATCCGGCGCGATGACTTGGCAAAGCTTGGCCGTCGCTTCGATCATCTGCCCGCTCGGCCGCTCCAGTCCCTTGTCCGTCACCAGCAGCAATTGCCCCTGCGCCGCTGCCGTCACCTGCGGCCACGACTTCCATGCATCAAGTTGCGCCTGATCACTGGCCAGAATCACGTCTGGATTGCGCTGCAATACCGCCTCAATACTGACCTGCGGCGCCGGCAGGTTCAGGTCGGCAAACACATTGCGCGCCCCGCACACTTCAAGCGCATCGCTGATGATCTGCCCGCCGCCAACGGTGTACAGCGGTCGATCCCAGACCTGATAAAACACCCGCAATGGCACATCCCGACGATAACGCTGGCGCAGCGAATCCAGGCGCTGACGCAACTTTTCAGCCAGTGAAACGCCACGTTCTGGACGGCCGAGCTGTGAGGCAATCGCCTCGATCTGTGAAGTGAGTTGTTCGAGGTTGTGGGATTCGGCAACGTAGGTCGGGATGTTCAACCGCTTGAGCTGTTCACGCTGGGCCGGGCCAACGCTGCCGGGCCAGAGCAACAGCAGATCGGGCTTGAGACTGAGCAATCGCTCCATGTCCAACTGGCCGTAGCGGCCAACCGAAGGAAGGTCTTTGAGCTCGGCAGGACGCTCACCGGCATCCAGCACACCCACCAGCAGGTCGGCTGAACCCAGCTCAACAACGATTTCAGAGAGCGATGGCGCGAGGCTGACAACGCGTTCGACCGCAGCCGCCGGGCCGCTGACGGCCAGCAGCAAAACCGCCAGCCAGACGGGTCGCATCAGCCGAGTTGACGCGGGATACGGTAGAGGTAAAACAACACCAGGGTCGACAGCGACAGCAGCATCAACGGCACGGCTTCGAGGCCGACGAATACCGCCAGCGCGCCGATCCAGGCCGGCAGGCCGGCAGCCAGGAATGCCGTGCGACGCTTGGCAGCCAAGGCGATCCAGGCAGCAGGTTCTTCAGGGGTGTCGAGGGCTTTTTGAGTGGCGATCAACGCGTGTTTGTAGCCGCCAAAGAATTTCAGGCTGACAAACATCGACGCCACACCGGCGATGAACAATGGCATCGCCAGCACCGGCAGGATCGCCTCGCTCTGGCCAAAAACGCCGTTGATCACGAACAGCGGCACCAAGGCCAGCGCCAGGTATTGCCACCAATTGACGGACAGTCGCCGCCGAACCTGACCCCGGGTCACGCCCGGTCTGCCTCACCCTGGTGCTCGTTGCCCATCATGTGGTCGAGCTTGCTGGCCTTGGTGGCCAGGTAAAGTTTGTTATGCGGGTTATGGCCGGTGTGCAGCGGCACGCGCTCAGCAACCACGATGCCCATGTCGGTCAAGGCTTTGACCTTACGTGGGTTATTGGTCATCAGACGCAGTGATTTCACGCCCAGGTGCTCCAGCATCGGCAAGCACATGGCGTAGTCACGTTGGTCGGCGGCAAAGCCCAGACGCTCGTTGGCTTCAACGGTATCGGCGCCGCCATCCTGCAACTCATAGGCGCGGATCTTGTTCAGAAGGCCAATGCCGCGACCTTCCTGACGCAAGTACAGCAACACGCCACGACCTTCACGGGCGATGGCTTGCAAAGCGGCCTCAAGTTGCGAGCCGCAGTCGCAACGCTGGCTGAACAAGGCATCGCCGGTCAGGCATTCGGAGTGCAACCGGCCGAGTACCGGGGCACCGTCGTCGAATTCACCCAGGCTCAGCACAACGTGCTCGCGCCCGTTTTCTTCATCGAGAAAGCCGTGCATGGTGAATTGCGCAAAAGGCGTTGGCAGCTTGGAAGCGGCGACAAAAACGACAGGCACCGGTGTGCTCCTGATCAATAAGTACTGGAGATTCGCAGACGCGGCATTGTAACAGCACGTTCCTACAGACGCTTAGGCTGAATTATGGGGCATAACGATCAAAAAGTTAGATCACTGGTGCGCCACTTCACCCTGTGGGAGCGAGCTTGCTCGCGATAGCGGTGTGTCAGTCTGCATATTCGTCACTGAAACACCGCTATCGCGAGCAAGCTCGCTCCCACAGGGTTCACCATCAACCCATAGAGCCGTGTTCAGTTCGGGTCAAACGGATACGGTTGTTTCCAACGCTCGAAGATCGGTTTCAGCTGGCCGTTTTTCACCAGTTGCTCCATGCGTTGATCGAACAGCGCCATCAGTGTCCGGGCCTTGGGGGTCTTGGCAAAGCACAGATACAGCGGTAATTCCGCAATGTGGGTGCGACGGAACTGCGACGGATCCTTGGCCCACCTGAGGACATAGTCGACCTCGGTCAGTGCGTCGATGTAAAAATCGGCTCGGTTGCGGGTCAACATCGACAAAATCCCGGTACGCCGCATGACTTCGTTATAGCGGCGTATGTTGGGCAGGTAATCCTGAAAGTCGTAGCCGCGGACCCAGGCCAGTCGATAGTTGCCCAGGGTTTCCGGGGTCGGCGCGGGGTTGCTGGCCAGACCCAAGGCATAGATGTGATCGGTATCGAAGTTCCAGCGCGGATAGAGCAGATCGCTGGACTCATCACGATAGGAGCCAACACAGGCATCCACTTCGCCGCGCTGGGCCAGGCCCATGGAGCGAACGTAGGGTTCGCTGCGGATGTCCAGCTTGACCCCCGCTGGCTCGAAGACTTCCCGCAACACGTCCCAGCCCAAACCGTGGCCATCGGCGGCGGTGTAGTCTTCCCAATCTTCGCTGGCCAGATGAATCACTGACGGAGTCGTCGCCTCGTCACCCGCCTGGGCGAGCGAGCAAAACATCGCGAAAACCATCACAGCCAACCAGCGTCCAGCCATCCCTAGTCCCCTGTTTCGCCCTTCAGGCGAAAATCCATACCAACCCTTGCATCCCCAACCACGCAAACACCCCGGCCAACACGTCATCGAGCATGATCCCGACGCCGCCATGCACATGCCGGTCAATCCAGTGGATCGGCCACGGCTTGAGGATGTCGAAGAAGCGGAACATCACAAACCCCGCCAGCAGCCAGTACCAACCTTCCGGCACCAGCCACAAGGTGATCCACATCCCGACCATTTCATCCCAGACGATGCCTTCGTGGTCGTGTACCCGCAAATCGTCGGCAACCTTGCCGCACAGCCAGAAGCCGAACAGCATGGTGATGCCGAGCATCAGCCAGTAACCCCAATCGGGCAGCATCTGCCACAACGGGATAAAGGGTAGCGCAACTAACGAACCCCAGGTGCCCGGTGCTTTTGGCAAGGTGCCCGAGCCGAAGCCGAACGCCAGGAAATGCCACGGATTGCGCCAGACCGAGGGCGGTACGAATTCCGCCGGGACCTGTTTGGGATGATCTGTCACGGTGTCTCCCGAAAATGTTGATAGCCCCGGGCTTGCGGGGTGATGTCTTGTCCGTCTGCGTCCAGCAGCACCACGCCCTGCCCCGTCACAACACGGCCGACCACATGGATCGGCCAGCCGTCGCTCAACAATTGCGGCAACTCGACGGACGGCAAGGTAAAGGCCAGCACGTAATCATCACCGCCGCTCAGGGCCGCTTTTTCGGCACCCGATTGACCGAGGAAGGCCACTAAAGCTTTCGACAATGGCAGCGTGTCCCGTTCAACCTGAATGCCGACCTGTGACGCGAGGGCAATATGCCCGCAGTCCGCGAGCAGGCCGTCGGAGATGTCCAGCGCCGAGGTGGCTTTGCCGCGCAGCGCCTGGCCCAACGCGAGTTGCGGCTGCGGCGACCAGTAATGTGCCAGCAGTGGATCGGCGATGGCGGCTTCAGCCGTCCGCTGACCGAGTACTAGCGGCAATGCCCCCGCCGCGTTGCCAAGTTCACCGCCAACGCACAGCAAATCGCCTGGCTGCGCACCGCTTCGGGTCAACGCCAAACCTGCCGGCACACGACCGAATACGGTCATCGTCAGGCTCAACGGTCCACGGGTGGTATCACCACCCACCAGCGCCACACCACAGTTCTGCGCCATGATATTCAAACCACGGGCGTAGGCGTCCAGCCAATCGGCGGTCACCGTCGGCAAGGTCAGGGCAAGGGTAAAGGCTACGGGAGTGGCGCCCATGGCAGCCAGATCGCTGACGGCCACGGCCAGCGAGCGCTGGCCGAGCAGAAACGGGTCGCAAGGATCTGCGAAATGCACACCGGCAACCAGCGTGTCGGTGGAAATGGCCAACTGCTCCCCGGGGGGAACAGCCAGCAAGGCGCAGTCGTCACCGATCCCAAGGGCAACGCCTTCGCCGCCTTGCGCACAGGGCGCGGCGGCGAAGAAATTGCGGATCAGCTCAAACTCGCCCATGGCTGAGACAAAGTATTCAAGCGCCGATTAGCGCTTGAACGCCTTCACTTCAGCTTCACGCAAACGCGGGGCCAGCTTGTCGAGTACACCGTTGACGAACTTGTGGCCGTCGGTGGAACCGAAGACTTTCGCCAGCTCGATACCTTCGTTGATCACAACGCGGTACGGCACGTCGACGCGCTTGAGCAGTTCCCAGGTCGACAGGCGCAGAACGGCCAGTTCAACCGGGTCCAGCTCTTCGATGGTGATGTCCAGGCACGGCGTCAGTGCAGCGTCGATTTCAGGCTTGTGAGCCGGAACGCCGTGCAGGATGTCGTGAAAGTAAGCGGCATCGACATCGCTGAAATCGTTATCGACCCGAAACTGCGCTTCGATCTCGTTCAAAGATTGCTTGGCCATGTGCCATTGGTACAACGCCTGAGTCGCGAGCTGACGGGCTTCGCGACGCTTGACGCTTTTCGATGGCTTGCCGGCATCCGCAGGCTTTGGATCGCGCGGGTTGAAACGATCGCTTTCGTCGCTAATCACTTGGCCTCCAACTGCGCCAGCAGGCTGACCATTTCCAGAGCGGACAGGGCAGCTTCAGCACCTTTGTTACCGGCCTTGGTGCCGGAACGTTCGATGGCTTGCTCGATGGAGTCAACGGTCAGCACGCCAAATGCGACTGGAACGCCGAACTCCATGGACACCTGGGCCAGGCCCTTGGTGCATTCGCCAGCCACGTATTCGAAGTGCGGAGTACCGCCACGAATGACCGCGCCCAGGGCGATGATTGCCGCGTACTCGCCCTTCTGAGCGACTTTCTGCGCAACCAGCGGGATTTCGAAGGCGCCAGGTGCGCGGATGATGGTGATGTCGCTTTCGCTCACGCCGTGGCGAACCAGGGCATCAACTGCACCGCTGACCAGGCTTTCAACGACGAAGCTGTTGAAACGGCCTACTACCAAAGCGTAGCGGCCTTTAGGGGCGATGAAGGTACCTTCGATGGTCTTCAGGGTCATTCGTTAGATCTCTTAAAGAGCCGGGACGCGTTTTCTACGCGTCCCTCAGTGATGTGTTAACCGCGAATCAAGGACTGGAAACAACCGGTCATTATTCGGAGGGCACGTATTCTACAACTTCCAGATCGAAACCGGATATCGCATTAAATTTCATTGGCGCACTCATCAGGCGCATTTTGCGCACGCCCAGGTCCCGAAGGATCTGCGAACCGGCACCGACAATGCTGTAGGTGGTCGGTTTTTTCGCCGGTACGTGCTCCGCGGTTTCGCGGATATGCGCCAGCAACACGTCGCCATCGAGCGGGTGACCGAGCAACAGCACCACGCCACTGCCCGCCTCGGCAACCGCGGCCATCGCGGCGCGCAGGCTCCAGCGGCCAGGCTGCTTGACCATCAACAGGTCGCGCAGCGGGTCCATGTTGTGCACCCGAACCAGGGTCGGCTCTTCGGCGCACACGGTGCCCAGGGTCAGGGCCATGTGCACGTCGCCTTCCACGGAATCACGATAGGTCACCAGGTTGAATTGGCCCAGTTCGCTGTCCAGTGGCTGCTCGGCAATCCGCTGAACGGTACGTTCGTGGATCATCCGGTAGTGAATCAGATCGGCGATGGTGCCGATCTTGATGTTGTGTTCGGCAGCAAACGCTTCCAGTTCCGCGCGGCGGGACATGGTGCCGTCGTCGTTCATCACTTCGCAGATCACGCCGCTCGGTTCGAAACCGGCCATGCGCGCCAGGTCGCAGGCGGCTTCAGTGTGACCGGCGCGAGCCAGGGTGCCACCGGCCTGGGCCATCAGCGGGAAGATGTGGCCGGGGCTGACGATGTCTTCAGCCTTGGCGTCTTTTGCGGCAGCGGCCTGCACGGTGCGCGCACGGTCGGCGGCGGAAATGCCGGTGGTCACGCCGGTGGCGGCTTCGATGGACACGGTGAACTTGGTGCCGAAGCCGGAACCGTTGCGCGGCGCCATCAAGGGCAGCTTCAGCAGTTCGCAGCGCTCGCGGCTCATCGGCATGCAGATCAGGCCACGGGCGTGCTTGGCCATGAAGTTGATGTGCTCGGCCTTGCAGCACTCGGCGGCCATGATCAGGTCGCCTTCGTTCTCGCGGTCTTCGTCATCCATGAGGATGACCATCTTGCCTTGGCGGATGTCTTCAACCAGTTCTTCGATGCTATTGAGCGCCACAAGGCACCCCCTTGGGTCAGGATTTGAGGTAGCCGTTGGCGGCTAGAAAGCTTTCGGTGATGTTTCCAGAAGTCGGCTCTGCGGCCTTGTCGCCCAACAACAGGCGTTCCAGATAACGTGCCAGCAAGTCAACTTCGAGGTTCACCCGGCGACCTGGCTGATAAGACGCCATGATGGTTTCGCTCAGGGTGTGCGGAATGATGGTCAGCATGAACTCGGCGCCATCGACCGCGTTCACGGTCAGGCTGGTGCCGTCGACGGTGATCGAGCCTTTATGGGCGATGTACTTGGCCAGCTCTTTCGGTGCGCGGATGCGGAACTCCACAGCACGAGCATTCTCGGTACGGGCAACCACTTCGCCCACGCCATCGACATGGCCGCTGACCAGATGCCCGCCGAGGCGAGTGGTCGGGGTCAGAGCTTTTTCCAGGTTCACCGGGCTGCCGCTTTTCAGGTCATTCATGGCGGTGCAGTCGAGGGTTTCGCGGCTGACGTCCGCCGCAAAGCCGTTGCCTGGCAACTCAACCGCAGTCAGGCACACGCCGTTGACCGCGATGCTGTCGCCCAGTTTGACGTCGCTCAGATCGAGCTTGCCGGTTTCTACATGTACCCGCACATCGCCGCCTTTTGGGGTCAATGCACGAATACTGCCGATGGATTCGATGATGCCGGTAAACATGGAGTCCTCCTCGAGAACAGGGCCGTCGCGTGGCGCAGGCCCGCAATTATACGCTCGCCGCTGGCGAAGGAATGGCGATGACTCGCCAGTCATCGCCAACCGCGCGAATTTCGGTGATTTTGAGTTCAGGCGCATCCTTCATTTGCGCGAGCGGCCAATCCAGCAATGGGCGCGCGGACGAGCCCAAGAACTTGCCGGCGATAAAGATCTGGAATTCATCCACCAGACCTTGCTGGGCAAAGGCACCGGCCAGACGCGGGCCGGCTTCGACCAACACTTCGTTGACACCGCGATGAGCGAGTTCGACCAGCAGTTTGCGCAGGTCGACCAAGCCATCTTCGCCGGCCACAATCAGGCATTCCGGGCCGTTGGCGTATTGCTCTTCGATCGCCATGCAGGTGGCGACCAGCGCCGGGCCAGCCTTGAAGAACGGCGCATCCAGCGGCACTCGCAAGCGGCCGTCGATCAGCACGCGCAGCGGCGGACGGCTCATGGCCAACGCCGTTTGTTCAGCGTCCAGGCCCAGTTCAGCGGCACGCACGGTCAAACGGGCGTTATCTGCCAGCACCGTATCGGCGCCGGTCAGTACCACGCTGGCCTGAGCGCGCAGGCGTTGCACCGCCGAACGCGCGGCTGGGCCGGTGATCCATTGGCTTTCGCCGCTTTCCATCGCCGTGCGACCGTCGAGGCTCATGGCCAACTTGACCCGCACGAATGGCAAGCCGTGTTCCATGCGTTTAAGGAAGCCTTCGTTGAGCTTGCGCGCCTCGCCTTCCAGCACACCGCTTTCGGTAGCGATGCCGGCCTGGGCCAGACGCTCCATGCCGCGACCGGCCACCGACGGGTTCGGGTCCTGCATCGCCGCAACCACCCGGGCGACCCCGGCATTCACCAGCGCATCGGCACAGGGCGGCGTCCGCCCGTGATGGCTGCACGGTTCGAGGGTCACGTATGCCGTGGCGCCACGAGCCTTGTCGCCAGCGGCGCGCAAGGCGTGGACTTCGGCGTGAGGTTCGCCAGTGCGCACATGCCAGCCTTCGCCGACAATCTGCCCGTCACGCACGATCACGCAGCCAACCCGAGGGTTGGGGTGTGTCGTGTAATGACCTTTGCGCGCCAGTTCCAGGGCACGGGCCATGTAATGGGCGTCGAGGATGGCAAGTTCTACAGAGGTGGTCATTCTTTCACCGGCTCTCTGGCCAGGCGATCGATCTCTTCGCGGAACTCGTTGAGGTCCTGGAAGCGCCGATACACGGAGGCGAAACGAATGTAGGCGACTTCGTCGAGCTTTTGCAGCTCGGCCATCACCAGTTCACCGACGACAAGGGATTTAACCTCTCGCTCACCGGTGGCGCGCAGTTTGTGTTTGATGTGCACCAGCGACGATTCGAGGCGTTCGACACTCACCGGGCGCTTCTCCAGCGCACGCTGCATGCCGGCGCGGAGTTTTTCTTCGTCGAACGGCTGGCGGCTGCCGTCGGTTTTGATCAGGCGCGGCAACACCAGTTCGGCCGTCTCGAACGTCGTGAAACGCTCGCCGCAGGCCAGGCATTCACGCCGGCGGCGCACCTGTTCGCCCTCGGCGACCAGACGCGAGTCGATGACCTTGGTGTCGTTGGCACCGCAGAAGGGACAGTGCATGGTGGCAGGCAACAAAAAAAGGGAGGGCCATGGTAGCGCATCCCCGTGGCAAGACAAGCCATAGGGTTTGCGGTATACAGACGGGCTATAGAGCTAGATCCATGGATTTCACCTTGCTGGAGCCGAAAATGTCCCTAAGACCGCTCGTTTTGCTCAGTCTTTTCAGCCTGCTGGTGGCCTGCAGCAGCGATGCGCCCAAGCCCCAGCCGCCGACGCCAGGCCCTGCCCCACAGGCCGCACAGAAAAAAGCCAAAGAGTCCGCAAACCTCGGCCCGCTGCCCGCTTATCAGCGTGAATTGAGCGGCACCCTGCAAGGCGTGCCGGCCGACGCCGAAGTCGAACTGGCGCTGCTGGTGATTGACGAAAAGGGCCGCCCGCAACAATTGCTGGCCAGTTCCAGCCTGATCGGCACCAATCAGATTCTGCCGTTTCACCTGCGTTTCAACCCGGAATCCTTCCCGGTCGGTGCCCGCGTTGAACTGCGGGGCCGCGCCAGCCAGTCCGGCCAGCTGATTTTGCATCTGCCGTCGCAAGTCATCAGCCAGCCAACGACGCAAGTGCTGGGTCAGCTGCAATTCGTCAAAGCGCCATGATTGCACCGCTCTACCTGCAACAGGCGTTAGGCGAACTGCTCGGTGACGCGCAGCTGGTTGCCTGTGAATTGCCGGACACCGATCTGAAGCTTTGGCTGATCGACGGCGACAACATGGACCGCGCGTTCAGCCCGGAAGAAACCCGGCGGATTCTCCATGAACCGCCTTATTGGAGTTTTTGCTGGGCCAGTGGGCTGGCGGTCGCCCGTTATCTCGCCGAATTCCCTGAGTGGGTCAAAGGCAAACGGGTGCTGGATTTCGGCGCCGGTTCCGGGGTGGCGGGGATTGCGGCGGTGAAGGCCGGCGCGCTGGAAGTCGTCGCCTGTGACCTCGACCCGCTGGCGATTGCCGCGTGCCGGGCGAATGCCGAACTCAATGACGTACACCTCAACTACTCGACGGATTTTTTCGCCGAGGCGGATCGGTTTGATCTGATTCTGGTGGCCGACGTGCTGTACGACCGGGCGAATCTGCCGTTGCTCGATGAATTCCTGAGTCGCGGCCAGGAAGCCCTGGTGGCCGATTCGCGCGTAAGGGATTTTCGCCACCCGTTGTATCAACGTATCGAGATGCTGGAAGCGATGACCTTACCCGATCTGGCCGAGCCCGAAGAGTTTCGGCATGTGAGCCTCTACCACGCGCGGCGCGGCTAGCCTTATAGTTGCCCCATTCACGCTTTTACGAGATCCCCCATGAGTCAGGAAACGCCGTACATCTTCGACGCCACGACTGCCGATTTCGAGCAGTCGGTGATCGAGAACTCTTTCCACAAACCGGTGCTGGTGGATTTCTGGGCCGAATGGTGTGCGCCGTGCAAGGCCTTGATGCCGATGCTGCAAACCATCGCCGAGAGCTATCAGGGCGAGTTGCTGCTGGCCAAGGTCAACTGCGACGTCGAGCCGGACATCGTTTCGCGCTTCGGCATTCGCAGCCTGCCGACGGTGGTGCTGTTCAAGGACGGTCAGCCGGTGGATGGTTTTGCCGGTGCACAGCCGGAATCCGCCGTGCGCGCGATGCTTGAGCCTCACGTGCAAATGCCGCCGCCGGCTGCTGCCGACCCGTTCGAACAGGCTCAGGCGCTGTTTGATGACAACCGCTTTGCCGACGCCGAAGCCACCCTGAAAGTGCTGCTGGGCGAAGACAACACCAACGCCAAGGCGCTGATTCTCTACGCCCGCTGCCTCACCGAACGTGGAGAGCTGGGTGAAGCGCAAACCGTGCTCGACGCGGTCAAGAGCGATGAGCACAAGGCCGCCCTGGCCGGCGCCAAGGCGCAGATCCAGTTTCTCGGCCAGGCCAAGGATTTGCCGGATGCGGCAGACCTGAAAGCGCGCCTGGCAAAAAATCCGCAGGACGATGAAGCGGTTTATCAGCTGGCGATCCAGCAACTGGCCCGTCAGCAGTACGACGCGGCGCTGGATGCGTTGCTCAAGCTGTTCGTGCGCAATCGCAGCTACAGCGAAGGCTTGCCGCACAAGACCTTGCTGCAGGTGTTCGAACTGCTGGGCAACGATCACCCGCTGGTGACCACGTACCGCCGCAAGTTGTTTGCTGCGCTGTATTAACCTGCGTTGATCCAGCTGTAGAGCGGCGTATCTGCGCCGCTCGTCACCTTCACATCAGCGCAGTGGCGCAAACGCACCAGCAGCCGCTTGCCCGACGCCGCGCTGCCGGTCAATCCTTCCAACTGATCCAGCAAATCCGGCCCGCTCAATTGCCCGGCCTTGTGCAGCAAATCCTTGGCGATTTGCCACAGCGCATCATCCTGATTGATCGGTTTTGCCGGCGCAGCACTGGCCTCGGGGTTCACCACCTGCAATTGCGCACCGAGCCGTGCCCAGTCGCCGTCATCCATCTCCAGCGTCAAATCCACCGGCCAGTCGCCGATGCTTCCGCGTATACGCAACATGAGTCTGCTCCTGCACATTTCTGACTTGTATGCTCCCATGGGACTTGTGCAACGCCAAGCAGGCGGTCAAACTCTCGCCACTTACGTTATAAGATTACATAACAAATTCTTCATTTTACTTTCCGGAGATCCGCCATGCGCCGTCTGCTTCTCGCTCTGCCGTTTGCCCTGTTGCCGCTGACCGTCGCCCACGCCGCTGATGAACATGATCATGATCATGAGCACGGCAGCCTCGGCGCCCACGAACATGGTGTCGGTCGCCTGAACGCAGCATTGGATGGTCAGACCCTGGAGCTGGAGCTGGAAAGCCCGGCGATGAACCTGGTGGGTTTCGAACACGCCGCCACCACCGACGCCGACAAAGCCAAAGTCGCCGCCGTTCGTGCGCAGCTAGAGAAACCACTGGTGCTGTTCAACCTGCCGAAAGCCGCTGGTTGCGTGGTCGCGACTCAGGAACTGGAAAGCCCATTGTTCGGCGACAAGCCCGATGCCGATGATGATCACGACAAAGATGCCAAAGACGAGCATCACCACGACCACAGCGAAATCCACGCCCATTATCAATTCAGTTGCTCGGCACCGGGCGCACTGAAAAACCTGGACCTGGCGAACATCTTCAACACCTTCCCGGCGACCCAGAAGATTCAGGTACAACTGATCAGCCCGAGCGGGCAGCAAGGGGTTGAAGTGACGGCCAAGGCTGCCGCCCTGAAACTCTGACACTCTCATAGAAATTGGCTCACATGACCCAAGCACTCATCGAACTGTCCGACCTGGGCTTCAGTTGGCCCGGGCATCCGCCGCTGCTGGATATCCCGGCGTTTCGCCTGGAACCCGGCGAAACCCTGTTCCTCAAAGGCCCCAGCGGCAGCGGCAAGACCACCCTGCTCGGCCTGCTCGGCGGTGTGCAGAAGCCTGATCGCGGCAGCATCCGATTGCTGGGCCAGGAGCTGACCGAACTCTCGGCCGGTGCTCGTGACCGCTTCCGGGTCGATCACACCGGCTACATCTTCCAGCAGTTCAACTTGCTGCCGTTTCTCTCGGTGCGCGAGAACGTTGAGTTGCCCTGCCACTTCTCCAAAGTGCGCGCTCAACGGGCGATCCAGCGCCACGGTAGCGTCGTTCAGGCGGCGGCCACCCTCCTCGCCCACTTGGGTCTGAAGGATCAAAACCTGCTCAGCCGCCGCGCCGATTCGCTGTCCATCGGCCAGCAACAACGGGTAGCCGCTGCGCGTGCATTGATCGGTCAGCCTGAATTGGTGATCGCCGACGAACCAACCTCGGCTCTGGATTACGACGCCCGCGAGAACTTCATTCGCTTGCTGTTCGCCGAATGCCGCGAAGCCGGATCGAGCCTGCTGTTCGTCAGCCATGACCAGAGCCTGGCGCCGCTGTTCGATCGCCACCTGTCGCTGGCCGATCTCAATCGCGCCGCCACCCCGTTCGAGGTCTGAGATGTATTTGTTTCGTCTAGCCCTGGCCAGCCTGGCTAACCGCCGCTTCACCGCGATCCTCACCGCGTTCGCCATTGCCCTGTCGGTCTGCCTGCTGTTGGCCGTGGAACGGGTGCGCACCGAAGCCAAGGCCAGTTTCGCCAGCACCATCAGCGGCACCGACCTGATCGTCGGCGCGCGCTCCGGTTCAGTGAACCTGTTGCTGTACTCGGTGTTCCGCATCGGCAACGCCACCAATAACATCCGTTGGGACAGCTTCGAGCACTTCGCCAACAACCCGAAAGTGAAGTGGGCGATCCCGATGTCCCTCGGCGATTCGCATCGAGGTTACCGGGTGATGGGCACTACCGAGGCGTACTTCGAACACTAT
Organism: Pseudomonas sp. UYIF39; assembly: GCF_029963765.1. GTDB lineage: Bacteria > Pseudomonadota > Gammaproteobacteria > Pseudomonadales > Pseudomonadaceae > Aquipseudomonas. The sequence goes on along the minus strand of NZ_JALBYU010000005.1, from coordinate 63,889 downwards.
CAGTACGGTCATCAGCAACACCTGGAACTGGCCGACGGCCGCGCCTTTGCTACTGACCCGTTCGAAGTGGTGCTCGGTGCCGAAGTGGCCGATGCGCTGCACTACAAACTCGGTGACAAACTGGTGCTGGCCCACGGCGTGGCGGTGATCAGCCTGGTCAAGCACGACGACAAGCCGTTCACCGTGGTCGGCATTCTCAAACGCACCGGCACCCCGGTGGACCGCACGTTGCACATCAGCCTCGGTGGGATGGAAGCGATTCACATCGACTGGCACAACGGCGTACCGGCGCGTGGCAACGGTCGGATCAGTGCCGATCAGGCACGCAACATGGACCTAACGCCGCAAGCGATCACCGCGTTCATGCTCGGCCTCAACAGCAAGATTTCGACCTTCGCACTGCAGCGCGAGATCAATGAATTCCTGGGTGAGCCGATGCTGGCGATCCTGCCGGGCGTGGCGTTGCAAGAGCTGTGGAGTTTGATGAGTACCGCGGAAAAAGCCTTGTTCGTGGTCTCGCTGTTCGTGGTGCTGACCGGGCTGATCGGCATGCTCACGGCAATCCTTACCAGCCTCAACGAACGCCGTCGGGAGATGGCGATTCTGCGTTCGGTAGGGGCTCGGCCGTGGCACATCGCGACATTGCTGGTGCTGGAGGCGTTTGCCTTGGCGCTGTCGGGCGTGATTGCCGGGGTGGGTCTTTTATATGTGGGCATCGCCTTGGCCCAAGGTTATGTGCAGGCCAATTACGGCTTGTACCTGCCGCTGGCATGGCCGAGCGAATATGAGTGGACGCTGCTCGGTGGCATCCTGATCGCCGCGTTGCTGATGGGCAGCGTGCCGGCCTGGCGTGCGTATCGCCAATCCTTGGCCGATGGCCTGTCGATCCGTTTATGAGGACGTTGAACATGCCCCGCGCTGTGCTTGCGCTGTTGATGCTGGTCGCCTTGCCCCTGTGGGCGGCTGAACCGAAAGACCTGACCTGGTCGCAAATGATCCCGCCGGACGCCGCGCCTGAAGTACCGAACATGACGCCGCTGCACGACCTGTCGCAGATGGGCAACGCGTTGGCCGCCGAATCGGCGCCCGCGGCCAAGCAAGACATGCCCAATGCGCCGGTGGTGAAAAGTCTCGACGGTCAGCACATTCGGCTGCCGGGCTACATCGTGCCACTGGAAGTGAGTGAAGAAGGTCGCACCACCGAGTTTCTGCTGGTGCCATATTTCGGCGCCTGCATCCACGTGCCGCCACCGCCGTCGAACCAGATCGTGCACGTCAAAAGCGAGGTGGGTGTGAAGCTCGACGAGTTGTATCAGCCGTACTGGATCGAAGGGGCATTGCAGGTCAAGGCATCCAGCAGCGAATTGGCCGACGCCGGGTATCAGATGGAGGCGGACAAGATTTATGTGTATGAATTGCCGGAGTGAATCCGGTCACTTTTCTTACCGTTGCGATCTTTTGGGGCCATCACTGTTTCATTGAGCTGAGTCAAAAGGCCGTATCAGACGGCTCCGTACCATTGGACATCGAATATTTTTAACGTCCTTTGGAGCTCTCCATGCACAAGTCTTTGCTCAGCGCTTCGCTGTTTGCCCTCGCGCTCGCAGCACCGCTAGCCTACGCCCACGAAGCCGGCGATATCATCGTTCGTGCCGGTGCAATCACCGTCAACCCGAAAGCCGACAGCTCCAGCGTCAAGGTTGATCAAGGCCCGCTGAAGGGTGCCGATCTGGGTGGCAAGGCCACCATGAGCAGCGACACGCAACTGGGTCTGAACTTCGCTTACATGCTCAACAGCCACTGGGGGATCGAGCTGCTGGCGGCCTCGCCGTTCGAGCATGACGTGAAGATCAAAGGCACCGCCCTGGGCGCGGCCAACGGCAAACTCGGCTCCCTGAAACACCTGCCGCCGACCTTGAGCGTTGTGTACTACCCACTGGACGCGAAGTCCGCATTCCAGCCGTATGTCGGTGCCGGTATCAACTACACCTGGATCTACGACGAGCACGTCGGGAGCGAAGCCAGCGCCAACGGCTTCAGCAATTTCAAGGCAGATAACTCCTGGGGCATGGCGTTCCAGGTCGGCGCCGATTACATGCTGACCGACAACATCATGATCAACGCCCAAGCGCGCTACATCGACATCGACACCACCGCGACGGTGCAAAATAACGCAGTGGCACAGGGCACTCGCGCCAAGGTCGATGTGGACGTAGACCCGTTCATCTACATGGTTGGCCTGGGTTACAAGTTCTAAAATTGCCACACAAAAAAAGGCGCCTCGACAGGCGCCTTTTTCATGACTGCAGAAACCTCAGCGCCCCAACAACCGCGCCAGGCCGACACGCATCGGTGTCTGCTCCGGGTAGGTAAAGCGCTCCAGCAAACGCTGATTGTTCGCTCGCGAGTGGCGGATGTCACCGGAGCGCGCCGGGCCATAGCTTATCGGCGGCAATTGACCGACCACCGTTTCAAGGGCTTCAAGCATTTGCTTGAGGGTCGTGGCCTGGTTCCAGCCGACATTGACCGCACCGACTTCGACCTGCGGTTTCTCGATGGCTTGCACCAGCAAGTCGACCAGGTCTTCGACGTAGACGAAATCGCGAGTCTGCTCACCGTCACCGAACACCGTGATCGGCAGGCCCTTCTGCGCGCGCTCGCTGAAAATGCTGATCACCCCGGAGTACGGCGAGGACGGATCCTGGCGCGGGCCGAAGATGTTGAAGAAGCGGAACACTACCGGCTCCAGAGCATGCTGGCGACGGTAAAAATCGAAGTAATGTTCGCTCGCCAATTTGTCCGACGCGTAGGGCGTCAACGGTGCCTTGGGCGTGTCTTCGTCGATCGACTCGCCTTCGCCATTGTTGCCGTAGACCGCTGCACTGGACGCATACAGCACCCGTTTGACGCCGGTCTGGCGCATGGCTTCGCAGACATTCAGCGAGCCAATGAAATTGCTCTGGTGAGTCTTCACAGGATCATCAACCGACGCCTGCACCGACGCCACCGCGGCCAAGTGCGCCACAGCGCTGCAACCGACCATCGCTCGCGCTACCAGCGCGGCATCGGCGACATCACCCACGATCAGTTCGACACCTGGATTGTCCAGCGGCAAGTTGCTGCGTTTGCCGGTGGAGAGGTCATCGAGAATGCGCACCGAATGGCCCTTGGCGAGTAAGGCATCGGTGAGGTGCGAGCCGATGAAACCGGCGCCGCCGGTGATTAAAACAGGGCCGTCAGCCATGGCGATAAAACCTATCCAGTAAGCCCGGGAGTGCCGCACGCCAGGCGCGGGGCTTGATCCCGAATGTGTGCAGAATTTTCTTGCAGGCCAGCACCGCGTGTTGCGGTTCTTCGGCGGCATCGGGCCGGGCGGCGTGAGCCTGGGCGGTCGGCGCTTCGATGGCCAGCGGGTGCAGCGCGCGTGCTTCGGTGAGGATCGCCTGCCCAAGTGCCAGCGGCGTGGTCGCCTCATGCCCGGCGTAATGGTAGGTGCCCCACAGAGGCGCCGAGCAATCGAGTTGCTTGAGGACCGAGATAATCACCCGCGCAGCGTCATCCACCGGCGTCGGATTGCCCCGACGGTCATCAGCCATCAGCAATTCTTCAGGCAATTCGGCGCGACCGAGGAAACGCCCGAGGGTGCCGTCGGGGCTGTCATCCAGCAGCCAGCCAAAGCGCAGCAACACGTGTTGCGGGCAAGTGGCGCGAACGCTTTGTTCGATCCGCCACAAAGCCTGACCGCGCAGGCCCAAGGGCACCGGTTCGTCTTTTTCGCTGTAGGCCGTCGCCCGGGAGCCATCGAACACGCGATAGCTCGACGGTTGCAGCAGCACGATGTTGTGATGCTGGCACAGTTCGGCCAGACGCTCGATCGCCCGTTCCTGCCCGGCCAGACGTTGTTCGCTGACCGTCTCCGCCTGAAACCAGTCGAAGTAATAGGCGAGGTTGATCAACGCGTCTGGACGGGTGTCGTCGAGCAGTTGCGTCAGGCTCGCGGCGTCCCAGCCGTCTTGCGGTGGGCGGGGGGCGAGGAAGCCGATGTCTTCCTCCGCACCGAGGCGAATCAGCGCCTGCCCAAGGGCATTTCCGCCGCCCAGTAACATAAGGCGCATTCGCATAGAGTCAGCAGGACCAGTCTGATTGAAACAATGGCTTTATTGACACCGCTCGTGGGCGATGCCGTCGATAGTTGCCGGAATCGTTGCATTTTGCGGGTTTAGTGCGCAACCGTCATCCGTAAAGTGTAGATACCTAAGAACGGCGGCGCCTGCTCCGGTCCTATCGCGAGCAAGCTCGCTCCCACAAGGGATCTGCGGCGTACACAAATCCAAGTGGGAGCGAGCTTGCTCGCGATGGGGCCCTAAGCATCAACACAGATCCCCAGCGGTACTTGCATCTTCAGCCCCCCGCCCGCATAAATCAGGACATGAATCTGCCAATCCCCACGGACAGCGCCCTGGCAGGCTTCCACCCCGCCGTCAGCGCCTGGTTCAGCAGCACCTTCCCGACGGTCACCGCCGCCCAGGCCCGGGCGTGGCCGTTGATCCGCCAGCACCGTTCGACCCTGGTCGCCGCACCCACTGGCTCCGGCAAGACCCTCACCGCGTTCCTCGCGGTCATCGACGATCTGGTCCACCGCGCAATGGCCAACGGCGGTCATCTGCCGGATGAAACCCTGGTGGTCTACGTTTCGCCCCTTAAAGCCTTGTCCAACGACATCCAGATCAACCTGCAAGACCCGTTGGCCGGCATCACCGAGCAGTTACGCGCGATGGGCCTACCCGAACTGCAGATCAACACCGCCGTGCGCACCGGCGATACACCGCAAAAAGACCGCTCGGCGATGCGCAAGACCGCGCCGCATATCCTGGTGACCACCCCGGAATCCCTTTACGTGCTGCTCGGCTCCGACTCCGGCCGGCAAATGCTCAGCACTGCCCGCACGGTGATCGTCGACGAAATTCACGCGATCGCCGCCAGCAAGCGCGGCAGCCATCTGGCTCTGAGCCTCGAGCGACTGCAAGCGTTGTGCGTGCAACCGCTGATGCGAATCGGCCTGTCTGCCACGCAAAAACCCATCGAAGCCGTCTCGCAATTTCTGGTTGGCCGTGATCGCGCGTGCGAAATCATCGACATCGGCCACGCCCGCCCGCGGGATCTGGACATCGAAGTGCCGCCCGTGCCGTTGTCGGCGGTGATGGCCAACGACATCTGGGAACTGGTCTACGACCGCCTTGCCGTCCTCGCCCGCGAACACCGCACCACGCTGATTTTCGTCAACACTCGACGCCTCGCCGAACGCCTGAGCCGTCACTTGAGCGAACGCCTCGGCAAGGAGGCGGTGGCCGCCCACCACGGCAGTCTGGCCAAGGAGTTTCGTCTTGACGCCGAACAGCGGCTCAAGCGCGGTGAGCTGCAAGTATTGATTGCCACGGCGTCCCTGGAACTGGGGATCGATATCGGCGATGTCGACCTGGTCTGCCAAATTGCCTCGCCGCGTTCGATCGCTGGATTTCTGCAACGGGTCGGCCGCTCCGGGCACCAGGTCGGCGGCACACCCAAGGGCCGTTTGTTCGCCACCACCCGCGACGACCTGATCGAGTGCACCGCCCTGCTCGACTGTGTGCGGCGCGGCGAACTCGACACTTTGCAGATTCCGAAGGCACCGTTGGATGTACTCGCGCAACAAATCATCGCCGAGGTCAGCTGCCAGGAATGGCAGGAGCAGGCGCTGCTGGAGGTGTTCCGCAACGCCTCGCCCTACAGCGAACTCGACGAAAAACACTATCAAGCGCTGCTGCAGATGCTCGCCGAAGGCTACAACGGTCGCCTGGGCATCCGCAGCGCTTACTTGCACCGCGACGCCGTGACCCGCACCCTGCGCGGTCGCCGGGGCGCCAAACTGACCGCCGTGACCAGCGGCGGGACGATCCCCGACAACGCCGACTACAGCGTTTTACTCGAACCCCAAGGGCTGAACATCGGCAGCGTCAACGAAGACTTTGCAGTGGAAAGCATCGCCGGGGATGTCTTCCAATTGGGCAACACCTCCTACCGGATTCTGCGGGTCGAAACCGGCAAGGTCCGGGTCGAAGACGCTCAGGGTCAACCGCCGACCATTCCATTCTGGCTCGGCGAAGCGCCGGGGCGCAGTGCTGAACTGTCGTTTGCCGTGGCCCGCCTGCAAGCGCAACTCGATGAACTGCTCGGCGCCACACCCGGTCACTTGCAACCCGCGATCGACTGGTTGACCGACACCCTCGGTCTGAACCTGGCCAGTGCCGAACAATTGGTCGATTACCTGGCCCGTGCGCGCCTGACATTGAGCGCCCTGCCGTCACAAGACACGCTGCTGATGGAGCGCTTTTTCGACGAGTCCGGCGGCACGCAATTGATCATCCACACGCCGTTCGGTAGCCGCATCAACCGCGCCTGGGGCCTGGCCCTGCGCAAGCGCTTCTGCCGCACCTTCAACTTCGAATTGCAGGCCGCCGCCAGCGAAGACGCCATCGTTCTGTCGCTGTCCACCAGCCACAGTTTTGAACTCGATGATGTCTGGCGCTACCTGCACAGCAACAGTGCCGAGCACACTCTTATTCAAGCCGTGCTCGAGGCGCCGCTGTTCGGTGTGCGCTGGCGCTGGAATGCCGGGGTCGCTCTGGCGCTGCCGCGCTACAGTGGCGGCCGCAAAGTCCCGCCGCAGATCCAGCGGATGAAAAGCGAAGACCTGATCGCCAGCGTGTTTCCCGACCAGATTGCCTGTGTGGAAAACCTCGCCGGCGAACGGGAAATTCCCGACCATCCGCTGGTGGAACAAACCCTCGACGATTGCCTGCACGAAGCCATGGACAGCGAAGGCTGGCTGGCGTTGTTGCGGCGCATGGAGCGCGGTGACATCCGCCTGATCAGCCGCGACCTGCCGGCGCCCTCGCCGCTGGCAGCGGAAATTCTCAGTGCCCGACCCTACACTTTTCTCGACGATGCGCCGCTGGAAGAGCGCCGCACTCAAGCGGTACTCAACCGCCGCTGGAGCGATCCGCAATCCACCGACGACCTCGGTGCGCTTGATGCGGACGCGATTCAAGCCGTGCGCGAGGATGCCTGGCCAACGCCGACTGGCGTCGATGAGATGCATGAGGCGTTGATGAGCCTCGCGTGCATCAGTGACGTCGAGGCCCAGGCCTATCCAGACTGGCTCGACTGGCTGAATGCCCTGGCCGACAGCGGTCGCGCCAGCCGCTTGCAAGTCAATGCCGGGCAAGCGCTATGGTTGGCACTGGAGCGGCTGACTTACTTGCAGGCGATTTATCCACAGGCGATTTTGCAGCCACCGCTGGAGGCGTTGCCCGGGTTCGATGAAATCTGGACGGCGGACGAAGCGGTGCTGGAAGTGATTCGTGCGCGGCTCAGCGCGTTCGGTCCATTGCCGCTGAATGCGATTGCCGAACCGCTCGGATTGGCGGCGACTCAAGTCACCCAGGCGTTGGCGCAACTGGAACGCGAAGGCTATGTGCTGCGTGGCCAATTCACGCCCGGCACGGCGGAGGAAGAATGGTGCGAGCGGCATCTGCTGGCGCGGATTCACCGCTACACCGTCAAGCGTCTGCGGCGGGAAATCGAGCCCGTGGCGTTACAGGATTTCATGCGTTTCCTGTTCGACTGGCAGCATCTGTCTGGCGCGACCCAAGGCCAGGGCAGCGCAGTGTTGCCCGCGATTGTCGGTCAGTTCGAAGGCTACCCCGCCGCTGCTTCAGCCTGGGACAGCGATATTTTGCCGGCGCGGATCAAAGGCTATTCAGCGAGTTGGCTGGATGACCTGTGCCGCAGCGGCAAACTGGTGTGGACTCGTCTGACCGCGCGCAACAAGAGCGCCAGCACGGCGCTGCGCAGCACGCCGATTCTGCTGCTGCCGCGCAGTCAGGTCGGGTTGTGGAGCGGGTTGACCGAGCAGACGCCGGTCAGCGAACTCTCGCCCAAAACGCAAAAAGTCTACGAAGCACTGAGCCAACACGGCGCACTGTTTTTCGATGAGCTGACTCACGAAGCCCACCTGCTGCGCTCGGAACTGGAAATCGCTTTGCAGGAATTGGTCGGTGCCGGGTTGGTGAATGCCGACAGCTTCGCCGGTCTGCGAGCGCTGATCACCCCGGCCAGCAAGCGACAGAATCGCAGCAGCCGACGCGGGCGCGGAGCGTTTGTCGGCGGGATGGACGATGCCGGGCGCTGGGCCTTGCTGCGACGCGGCGCGCAGGCTCCGGTTGTGGATAACAAACGTCCGGCACCGACGCCGACCGACACCCTTGAACATATCGCCATGACCTTGCTCCGGCGCTACGGCGTGGTGTTCTGGCGCTTGCTGGAACGTGAAGCGGATTGGCTGCCGAGCTGGCGGGAATTGCTGCGCACTTTCCATCGGCTGGAAGCTCGAGGCGAAATTCGCGGCGGGCGGTTTGTCAGTGGCTTGGCCGGTGAACAGTTTGCATTGCCCGAGGCCATTCCATTACTGCGCGAGGTGCGGCGACGGCCGCATGACGGAAGTTTGATTGCCGTGTGCGGGGTTGATCCGCTGAACCTCGCCGGGACGCTTTTACCCGGGGCGAAGGTGCCGGCGTTAGCGAGTAATCGATTGGTGTATCGCGATGGATTACCCGCCGCCGCCGAGATCGCCGGCAAGCAGACTTTCTGGCTGGAGCTGGATCAGCAATCAACTGCCGAACTGCACAACAAACTCACCCGACACTGATGTTGTCGGCACCGGCCTCATCGCGAGCAATCGAGCGTCGACCGGCTGCTCCCACAGGTTTTTCTGTGAATATAAAACCGAAGAGCACCAGAGATCATTGTGGGAGCGAGCTTGGTCCGGGCGGCGTTCCGACGATGAGGCCATCAGCCCCAACACAAATCATTGAGTCCTCGGCTGATCCGGCAGGAACACCGATGAATGCTCCGATGCAAGCCCATCGCTTTGCGGCGGCTCAACAGTCTGTCTGGGCATCAAGACCTGCTGTGGATAAGTCTGCGCGAAATGCACCCACGGGCTGTTATCCACAAGCTTTTTCAAACGCTGGTTGAACGCCCGACTCACGGCGTATTGCCCACCCGACACGGTGCGGAACTGTGCCGTCAGCACCACGCCGTTGAGGTCCATCTTGTCGACGCCAAACACATCCAGCGGCCCTTGCAGGTTGTACTTGAGGAACGCATCGTCGCGGATGGAATCCCCGGCCTCGCGGATCAACTCGATTGCCTTGTCGACATCGGTGTCGTAAGTGAATTGCACCGAAAAGAACGCATAGGCGAATTGCCGCGATTGATTGGTCACGGCCTTGATCTGACCGAACGGCACCGAGTGCACAAACCCCTTGCCGTCGCGCAGGCGCAAGGTGCGGATCGTCAGGCCTTCGACAGTGCCGGCGTGGCCGGAGTCGAGTACCACCCAATCGCCAATCGACAACGTGTCTTCGATGATGATGAACAACCCGGTGATCACGTCCTGCACCAGCTGCTGGGAACCGAAACCGATGGCCAGCCCCACGACTCCGGCGCCGGCCAGAAAGGGTGCAACGTTGATCCCAAGGTTAGCCATGGTGGTGATAGCGCAGATCACCACCAAAATGATTTTGATCGCATTGCGCAACAGCGGCAGGATGGTTTTGGTTCGGGTACTGGGTTGGCGCGCCGAGCGTTTGTTAACGGGTGGTTTCAGGGCTTCCTGAATCGCCGTGTCCAACACCACCCAGCCCATCCAGGTCACCAGGAAAATCAAACCGATACGGCTCAGGGAATCGCTGATCGCCCGGCCGACCGAATTGCTCACCGCAAACTCAAACAGCGACACACCCCAGATGCGCCCCAGGACATCGATGAACACAATCGCCAGGGCGATGCGCAGCAACGCGTGCGAAAGGCTGAGAAAGCGTTCTTTGTAGGCACTGCTGCGGCGCACGGCCAACTCACTGCGCGACTTGAACAGGTGATGAAGCGACGTGCTGAGAAACACCATCGCAATCAGCAACACCGTGGTAAACAGCGCACAACGCAGTACTTTCTGGTTGTCATCTCCAATGCCGATCAGGTTGATCACCGACACCAGCACCATCAACAGAATCGGCCAGTACCAGAGCCCGGAAAAGACCCGCAGCATTTCACGCACGGCCGGCTGACTGAGGCGCTGGGCCAACGGCAAAATGCGGATCAAATGGGCGACCGGACGGCGCATCTTGATCACCAAAATGCCAAAGGTGACCGAGGCCGCCACCCCGGTGAACACTGCAACACTGCTGGTGAGATTGCCGCCGAGCAGGCGGGCGATCTGCGGGCTGGTCAAGGCGTCGCTCAGCGCCACGAGGAAACCCATCAAAAACAGCGGTCGTGGGCTGTATTGACGAATAATCTGCACCGCTCGGCGCTTGTGGCCGGCGTTGAACAGCACCACCAGCGACAACAGCAACGACGCGGCAAAAATGCCGCTGCTGGTGGCATAAGCGAAACACAACGCCAGCGCCCGACCGGCGGACACTTGCAGGAAGTGGCTGACATACAGCGTCAGGGGCAGGCTGATCAGCGCCGGAACCGTGTAGGGCAACACATAACCCAGTAATGCCTGACCGCGCTCGCGGGTGAGCAGCAGACGGTTCTGGCACAGACGTTTGGCGAGCAGCCCGCCAAGCAACCAGAGCAGCGCAAAAACGCCCATCCACACACCGGACAACAGCAGAAAATCCCCCGCCACGCTCCAGCTCGAACGGGCCGAAGGACGATTGACCAGCCGATCCACCTCAACCGCCGCCCGGTCTGCACGCAGACGCCAGGCGTCGAGCAAGTCCTCATTGAGATCGAGTTTGCTCTGGACGTCCTCAATGCTCGAACTGATGGCACCCAGCAGACCGCCCTGTACCAGCGGTTCGGGGTGGGCCAGTGGTGTCGTGGCCGGCACACCCGGCAGTGCGGCAGCCTCCAGCTCGTTGCTGCCCAGAATCAGCAATGCCCCCAGTAGTATCGCGGTCTTGAACTTGAACAAACGCGGCGCTCCTGCAAAAGGGTCTGTAAGGAACTGATCGGGGAATTGTAGGCAAGTTCGGTTTTGGCCGTTAGACAATGCGGCCATCACGCAATCCATGTAGCAGCTGGCGAAGCCTGCGTTCGACTGCGCAGCAGTCGTAATGTCAGACACTGCGGTGTGTCAGATTCACCGTGCACTCAGGGTTTACGACTGCTACGCAGTCGAACGCAGGCTTCGCCAGCTGCTACAAGGTCTGCGGTACGGCTGAAAAACTGTTAACCCTTTCGATATTTGATCTACACGCAAATATCAAATGCCTATCCCCCTATTTTTCCGCATAACCCAAACCCGGACACTGCGCTCCATCAATCAATCCACCGGAGTTGCAGCCATGCCCATTGCCTTGCTCGCGCTGACCCTCAGCGCCTTCGCCATCGGGACGACCGAGTTCGTCATCGTTGGCCTGTTACCTACCATCGGCGCCGACCTTGGCGTCAGCCTGCCGTCCGCCGGCCTGCTGGTCAGTCTGTACGCATTGGGCGTTGCCATTGGCGCCCCGGTGCTGACCGCCCTCACCGGCAAAGTCCCGCGCAAAATGCTGCTGTTGTCGCTGATGGTGTTGTTCACCCTCGGCAACCTGCTGGCCTGGAAAGCGCCGAGTTACGAGTCGCTGATCATTGCGCGGATTGTCACCGGCCTGGCCCACGGAGTGTTTTTCTCGATTGGCTCGACCATCGCCACCAGCCTGGTGCCGAAGGAAAAAGCCGCCAGCGCGATCGCCATCATGTTCACCGGCCTGACCGTGGCACTGGTCACCGGCGTGCCGTTGGGGACGTTCATTGGTCAGCATTTCGGCTGGCGTGAAACCTTCCTCGCGGTGTCTGCACTGGGTGTGATCGCGTTCATCGGCAGCCTGCTTTACGTGCCGAAAAACATTGCCCACAGCAAACCCGCCTCATTGTTGCAGCAATTGCAGGTACTCAAGCAACCGCGTTTGTTGCTGGTGTACGCCATGACCGCGGTCGGTTACGGCGGCTCGTTCATTGCGTTCACCTTTCTGGCCCCGATTCTTCAGGACATTTCCGGCTTCAGCGCCAGCACCGTCAGTCTGGTGTTGTTGGTTTATGGCATCTCGGTGGCCGTCGGTAACATCTGGGGCGGCAAACTGGCGGACAAACGCGGCCCGATCAGCGCCCTGAAAATCATCTTCGCCCTGCTCGCTGCCGTGTTGTTCGTACTGACCTTTACCGCCAGCAACCCATGGCTGGCCCTGGCCACCGTGTTGGTCTGGGGCGCGGTTGCGTTTGGCAACGTGCCGGGCCTGCAGGTTTACGTGGTGCGTCAGGCCGAACATCACACCCCGCATGCAGTGGACGTGGCATCGGGCCTGAACATCGCCGCGTTTAACCTCGGCACTGCCGGTGGTGCGTGGGGTGGTGGCTTGATCGTTGCGCACCTGGGCCTGATCCACACCGCATGGATTGGCGGTCTGGTGGTGTTGGTCGCATTGGCACTGACCGCGTGGAGCGGGCGTCTTGATCGGTTGGGCCCGGTGTATGCCGAACCTGCTGAAGGCTCACAACGTATCGTCGCCGGTCACTAAACCCTGTGGGAGCAAGCTTGCTCCCACATTTGATTTGCGTGGGTCTGTTGAGCATTAACCGTCCGTAGTCCCGTAGAAACTTTCTTGCCCTCCCCGCAGTCATCAAAAGACAGGGCAATCCGAGGACCATTAGACGGGAGGCGACATGGCGGCGATCCACATCGGTGTTTCAGGCTGGCGCTACACGCCCTGGCGGGGGGATTTCTACCGGAAGGGGCGGACCCACAACACCGAAGAGGCTGCCGTCCTCACCCGCCGCTTGCTGGAGCGCTTTCATCTGGATAAAGACCTCGCCACCCGGCCCGGTGAACTGGCCGCCGAAGGAGTGCTGTCATGAGCATTTCCGAACCGGTCGGCACCACCGACGAACAGCAACCCGTCATCACCTCCGTGCGCCGCTTCACCGTGCTGACGGTCAACACGCACAAGGGGTTCACCGCGCTCAACCGGCGTTTCATCCTGCCGGAATTGCGCGAAGCGGTGCGCAGCGTGTCCGCCGACGTGGTGTTTTTGCAGGAAGTCCACGGCACCCACGAGCATCACCCCCAGCGCTACAGCAATTGGCCGGCGATGCCGCAATACGAATTCCTCGCCGACACCCTGTGGCCGCAGTTCGCCTATGGGCGCAATGCGGTTTATCCGGCGGGCGATCACGGCAATGCGCTGCTGTCGAAATTCCAGATCATTCGCCACGACAACCTCGACGTCTCCATCAGCGGTCACGAGAACCGCGGCATCTTGCATTGCGTGATGCGCCTGCCCGGTGACGGCCAGGAAGTGCATGCCATTTGTGTGCATCTGGGTCTTCGCGAAACCCACCGGACAGAACAACTCAAATTGCTGGCCCAACGTCTCGAAGAACTGCCCAGCGATGCCCCAGTGATCGTTGCCGGAGACTTCAACGACTGGCGCCAGCGTGCCGACGCACTGCTCAAACCCTGCGGTCTGCGGGAGGTTTTCGCCGAACTCCACGGCAAACCGGCGCGCAGTTTTCCAGCGCGCTTGCCGGCGTTGCGCCTTGATCGCATCTACGTGCGCAACCTCAAGGCCAGTCATCCGCAAGTGCTGGCCGCACGGCCCTGGTCACACCTTTCCGACCATGCACCGCTATCGGTGGAGATCGAGCTATGAGCAGCCCGTCGATGGATAAAGCCGATGTGGAGCACTTATCCACAACCCCGCCGATCCGTGAACCGGGCGTGGTCGACGTCGAATATGGCTGGCAAGGCAACAACCGCTTAGAGCTGCTGGAAAACGGCGAAGCGTATTTCCCTCGGGTGTTCGAGGCCATGCGGCAGGCAAAGACTGAAATCCTGCTGGAAACCTTCATTGTGTTTGAGGACAAGGTCGGTGATGAGCTGCAGGAAGTCCTGATCGCCGCCGCTCAACGCGGTGTGCGGATCACCGCCAGTTTCGATGGCTTTGGCTGCGGCGAACTGAGTACGGGATACCTCACTGCCCTGAGCGAGGCCGGCGTGCGCATCCAGATTTTTGACCCGGCGCCTAAACATCTGGGCATCCGCACCAACTGGTTCCGCCGCCTGCACCGCAAGATCGTGGTGGTCGATGGCACGATTGCGTTCATCGGTGGCATCAACTTTTCTGCCGACCATCTGGCTGACTTCGGCCCTGAGGCCAAGCAGGACTATTCCGTTGAAGTGCAAGGCCCGGCGGTGGCCGACATCCATCACTTCGCCTTGCTGCAATGCGGCCGCCCGGCTCGCGCCAAATACTGGTGGCAACGACGCAGGCAACGGCGCTCGGAGCTGGCGTTCACCGATCATGACGGCCAGGTTCGCCTGGTGTACCGCGACAACGGCGAGCATCCGACCGACATCGAAGAGGTTTACCGACAGGTGCTGCGCAGTGCCCAGCGCCGAGTGGTGATCGCCAATGCCTACTTCTTTCCGGGCTATCGCCTGCTGCGCGAGATCCGCAACGCGGCGCGTCGTGGCGTCGATGTGCGGCTGATCCTGCAAGGTCAGCCCGATATGCTGGCGGCCAAACTCGCCGCGCGCATGACCTATGACTATCTGCTCAAATCCGGCGTGCAGATTTACGAATATTGCGACCGTCCGCTGCACGGCAAAGTCGCGCTGGTGGATGAGGATTGGTGCACGGTCGGTTCGAGCAACCTCGACCCATTGAGTCTGTCCTTGAACCTGGAAGCCAATGTGTTGATCCGCGATCGCGCCTTTAACCGCGACCTGTTTGAGCGCCTCGAAGACTTGAGTAACCACCACTGCAAGGCCATGTGCGCAGACAAGGCCCCGCGCGGGCGGGTCTGGCACATGACCGTCGGTTTTCTGGTGTTTCACTTTCTGCGGCACTTCCCCGCCTGGGCAGGTTGGTTGCCGGCGCATAAACCGCGCCTGAAACCTTTTACCCATTCCGCCGGGAGTGACACCTGATGAGCCACTCTGATACACAACCGGCGACCCACACCGACAGCCCGAGCAAATCCCGCTGGAGTCGCTGGAAACGGCCGTTGACGATGCTGTTTTTCCTGGCGCTGATCGTGCTGTTCACGATGCTTGCACAGCGCATCGAATGGGATGAAGTGTTCAACAACCTCGCAGATTTCAAGGTGCGCACGCTGATCATCGCATCCGGTCTGACCGTGGTGAGTTTTCTGGTGTACGCCTGTTTCGATCTGATCGGCCGTACCTACATTCGCCAGGACCTGACGTGGAAGCAGATCCTGCCGGTGGGGATTATCAGCTATGCCTTCAACCTCAACCTGAGCGCTTGGGTCGGCGGCATTGCCATGCGTTATCGGCTGTATTCGCGACTCGGGGTGAGCAAGGGCAACATCGCGAAAATTCTCGGGTTGAGCCTCGCGACAAACTGGTTCGGTTACATGGTGATTGCCGGTGCAGTGTTCAGCAGCGGATTGGTGCGAATGCCGCCAGGCTGGACGCTGAGCAGCGGCGCCTTGCAAGGTGTGGGTGTGTTGTTGCTGCTGGTGAGTGCGGGGTATCTGGCAGCGTGTCAGTTTTCCAAGCGACGGGAGTGGGCGATACGCGGGGTGGAAATCAACCTGCCGTCCCTGCGCATGGCGGTTCTGCAACTGGCCCTCGGGGCGCTGAATTGGTCGCTGATGGCGGCGGTGATTTTCACCTTGCTGCCGAGCAAGCTGGATTACCCGCTGGTGCTCGGGGTGTTGCTGATCAGCGCGATTGCCGGGGTCATTACGCACATCCCTGCCGGGCTCGGCGTGCTTGAAGCGGTGTTCGTGGCACTGCTGCAACATGAAGCGTCCCGAGGGAGCCTGGTGGCCGGATTGCTGGCCTATCGGGCGATCTACTTCATCCTGCCGCTACTGATTACCCTGGTGATGTACCTGATCGTGGAAGCCAAGGCCAAGTCGTTGCGGATCGCGAAAAATCCTCGGGATTAGAAGCAAGATCAAAAGATCGCAGCCTTCGGACGATCTTTTTACGATGACTGAATAATGCTCAACCGTTCGCCCACCACCATTTCGGTGATCCAGCCCACCAGGATCGAGGTGTATGCCTGTTGCGAAACAGGTTCGCTCAAGGCGTGATCGGCGCCGTCGATAATCCGGTGGGTCAGCGAGTGAGTCTGCTGACAGGCTGCGCGGTAACTCATGATGGTGGCGTGGGGCACATAGTCGTCGGTCTCGGACTCCACCAACAGCACATCCCCGGTAAATTGCGAACAGGCATGCAGTGCCCGATTGCTGTCGGCGCGCACTAACGTGCTGCGGTAATCACGTAAATCGAGCTTGTCCAGGTCACGTTTGGGCGTGTGCCATTGATCATCGCGATACAGCGCCGGCACCCGCAGCGCCAGCCAGCGCACCGGACGCAATGACGTCAGGATCGAGGCCAGGTAACCGCCATAACTGGTGCCGACCACGGCAATCGCCGATGTATCGAGCGCCGGGTGCGCGAGCAAGCGGTCATACGCCGCCAGCAGGTCGCGCAGGTTGTCTTCGCGCGTGACTCGATTCAGCGCAATTCCGACCCCGCCGGTATGTCCGCGCAAGTCGAACGTCAGGCACACGCAACCCAGGCCGGCGATACCTTTGGCCCGCTCCAAGTCCCGCTCCTGACTGCCGCCCCAACCGTGCACAAAGAGCACGCCGGGGACTTTCGATTTGGGACTGAGAAAGGTCCCAATCATCTGCTCATCGTCGATGTCGATTTGAATGGTTTCGCTTCTAGCCGTCATAGGATTTAACCGTTACGTACTTGAGAAGAAAGTCACTGCTTTGCGCCGGCCCGCGATACACCTCGATGGCGTCCGCCGGCAGCGGCTGGTCGAAGTAGGTCTCAACCGAAGACACGCGAATGGCGCGCATCCCGGGGTCGTTGACGAAGCTTTGCAAGGCGGCGACTTCGGCGCTGCTGGCACCGCCCATCCGCCAGGACTGCTCGAGCACACCGCTGCGCTGCTTGCCATTACTGTCGACACCTTGGGCGATGTCGTAGTTGCGCCGCGAGGCGTAGAAACCGGGATAAGCCTCATCCGCTGCACGGTCGAACACTTGCGCCTGGCGGATCGCCAGCCGCACATCGTCCGGTAATTCCAATTCGAGCAAATCATCGTAGTGACCCCGCACTACCAGCAGGTTGGACCCTCCATAAACCTGCTCGCCCTGACCGTCTTCGGTCAAGTATTGATCACCGCAATAACTCAACACCGTGTCGCCGAAAAAACTCTGACCGACGCTGTGGGTAATCACGTTGTCCAGGTCTTGTTCCAGCACCACACCTTCGGTGAACAGCGCTTTGGCATCGGGTCTGGCGAGGATGGCATCGAACTGGTCGAGGCTTTTGATCACTTCCTGACCGCGTCCGGCGCAGGCATGAATCGGCTTGATGCGGATCGGGCCGCTGTAGAGCAGATGCTCCGCCGCAGGACGCGCATCGGCCATGGAAAAAACACTGAGGCCGTCGAGCACCACGCTGCGCACCCGTTCGGAAAACAACGGTGACCAGCCTTCCGGTGCGTGAGCATTTTTGTTGTGCAACCCGTGACTGATGGCTTTGGTGCAGATGAAATCATGGTCGACGTAACCGCCCCACAAATCGTCCGGCCCGTTAACGCCTAATTGCCGAGCGGCAGCGACGCCAACAAGCGTCTGGGTCGGCAATAGATAGAGGTCTCGACCGTTGTGAAGTCTGGGGTCAAAACTGCCGCCATATTTAAGCCCCAGGATCTGCGCCAGCCAACGGGCCAGCGCACGATTGGTTTCCACTTCGTGCAACGGAGCCTCGAGGCGCACGGAGTGGGCGACCACCACTTTCTTGCGGCTTGCTGGGGTCATGCGTTCCCCTTCAATCTGCGCTTGATGAATGTAGTAGAAGGGGTGCAGAGATCAGGCCAAGGGACGCAAAAGACAAACGTTTTTCAAATCAGCCAGTTACGAAAAACATGATGGCTCCGTGCCTGTTTGATTCTGCACGACAAGGGTTTCAACTCCGGCATTTTGCACGACTGACGCTCAGCCCTGACTCGCTCCCACCCCAAACCGTGTCCGGTAATCACTCGGCGCCAGCCCAGTAATTTTCTTGAACGTCGCCCGAAAGGCACTCGGATCCTGATAACCCACCGTCCAGGCAATGTGATCGATGGTGCCATTGGTGAACTCGAGCATTTCCCGGGCTTTGCCGACCCGCAGGTGCTGGCAGTACTCGGTGGGTTTGAGTCCGGTTGCCGCACGAAATCGACGCAGAAATGTGCGCTCTTCCAGCCCTGCCCGCTCGGCCATCGTCGCCAGCGACACATCGGTCGCTCCGGTGCTTTGCAGCCAATGCTGGACCTTGAGAATCGAGGCATCGCCATGGCTGAGTATCGGTGAAAAGTTGCTGCCGCACTCACTCGCGCTGTCGCTGTGTTCCACCACCAGAAATCGCGCGGTACTGGTGGCGATGCTCGGCCCCAGCAGACGGTTGACCAGGCGCAAGCCCAGTTCGGACCAGGCCATCAACCCGGCGGTGGTGATCAGGTCGCCGTCGTCAACGATGGGGGTGTCGGCCTTGAGCTTGATCGCTGGGTAACGTTCGGCGAAGTTTTTGGCCGAGGTCCAGTGGGTGGTGGCGCTGCGACCGTCGAGCAGGCCGCTCTCGGCCAACAGAATCGACCCCACACAAACCCCGCCGAGTGTCGCGCCATTGGCATGTTGCTGGCGCAGCCAGCGAATCAGCCCCTGCGGTGCCTGGCCTTGGGAAAAACCGCCAATCGACGGCGGGATCAACACCGCCACCAACGCACCGTCCGGAGCGGGATGGCTGTCGTAGACCCGCTCGGGCGCCTGATCGCCCTCAACCTGCCAATGGCTGACCCGCAGCAACGGCAACTGCGCCGCCTGATGCTCGGCGGCAATCCGGTTCGCTACCCCGAACAAGTCCGTCAACCCATGTACCGCCGCCATCTGCGCGCCGGGATAGATCAGCACGCCCAACTCGGCGATTGGTCTTTCTGCGTCCATTGTCAGTTTTCCCCCTTCTATTGTCGGTGCCGCCAATCCTCGGACGGCCTGCGAGACCCAATACTTCATTCCACACTAACAAGCACTTCGAGGAAACAGTCATGGCCAAGCAAGCACTCATCGTAGTCGA
The DNA here is from genome assembly GCF_029963765.1 of Pseudomonas sp. UYIF39. Lineage (GTDB taxonomy): Bacteria > Pseudomonadota > Gammaproteobacteria > Pseudomonadales > Pseudomonadaceae > Aquipseudomonas. Next base: position 44,691 of record NZ_JALBYU010000005.1, on the reverse strand, counting down.
TATCCAAAACGACTACTTCCCCCAAGGCAAGTGGCCGCTGGTCGGCGCCGACGCTGCCGCGGACAACGCCGTTCGTCTGCTCAAAGCCTTCCGTGATGCGGGTGATTCGGTGGTGCACATCCGCCACGAGTTCGCCTCCGACGCGGCACCGTTCTTCACTCCGGGCTCCGAAGGCGCGAAGCTGCACCCCAAAGTCCTCAACCGCGCCGACGAGCCGGTCGTGCTCAAGCACTTCGTCAACTCGTTCCGCGAAACCGATCTGAAATCGATCCTCGACGAGCAAGAAATCAAGGAACTGGTGGTCGTCGGCAGCATGAGCCACATGTGCATCGATGGCATCACCCGCGCCGCCGCGGACTTTGGCTACAGCGTCACCGTGATTCACGACGCCTGTGCCTCCCGTGACCTGGAGTTCAACGGCGTCACCGTTCCGGCAGCCCATGTGCACGCCGCGTTCATGTCGGCTCTGGGCTTCGCCTATGCAAGCGTAGTGTCCACTGACGAGTTCCTGGCGGCGCATCACTGATCAACGCTTCTGCGTCAGGTGCTGCAATCCGACGTTCCCAAAACAAAGAAGGCCAGTCGCGTGCGCACGTGACTGGCCTTTTTTCTGAGACTTACGGCCGAAAAGCCGGATAATGGCGGCCAAATCGTCTAGCCGTTATTCTGGTAATCCCCCATGGAAATCAAGGTCAACTTTCTCGACAACCTTCGACTTGAAGCCAAGTTCGACGACTTCACGGTGGTGGCCGATCAACCTATCCGCTACAAGGGCGATGGCTCGGCACCGGGTCCGTTCGACTACTTCCTGGCTTCGTCGGCGTTGTGTGCGGCTTATTTCGTGAAGCTGTACTGCGACACTCGCAGTATTCCCACCGAAAACATCCGCCTGTCGCAGAACAACATTGTTGATCCGGAAAACCGCTACAACCAGATTTTCAAGATCCAGGTCGAGTTGCCGGCGGATATTTCCGACAAGGACCGCCAAGGCATCCTGCGTTCCATCGACCGGTGTACCGTGAAAAAAGTGGTCCAGGCCGGGCCTGAGTTTGTGATCGAAGAGGTGGAAAACCTCGACGCCGATGCCCAAGCGTTACTGATGCCTGCGTCTACCTCAGAGGCGAGCACGTATATTGCGGGCAAGGATCTGCCGCTGGAGCAGACCATCGCCAATATGTCGGCCATTCTGGCGGACCTGGGCATGAAGATTGAAATCGCCTCGTGGCGCAATATCGTGCCCAACGTGTGGTCGCTGCATATCCGCGACGCGCATTCGCCGATGTGTTTTACCAACGGCAAGGGGGCTACCAAGGAAGGCGCGCTGGCGTCGGCGTTGGGCGAGTTTATCGAGCGGCTCAACTGCAACTTCTTCTACAACGACCAGTTCTGGGGCGAAGAGATCGCCAACGCGCCGTTTGTGCATTACCCGGACGAACGCTGGTTCAAGCCTGGCCGTAAAGATGAACTGCCGGCCGAAATCCTCGACGCGTACTGCCTGAAGGTTTACAACCGCGACGGCGAGTTGCGTGGTTCCCACCTGATCGACACCAACTCGGGCAATGAAGAGCGCGGCATCTGCTCGCTGCCATACGTGCGCCAGTCGGACGGCGAAGTGGTGTATTTCCCGTCCAACCTGATTGAAAACCTGTTCCTGAGCAACGGCATGAGTGCCGGCAACACGCTGGCCGAAGCCCAGGTGCAATGCCTGTCGGAGATCTTCGAGCGTGCGGTAAAACGCGAAATCATCGAAGGTGAATTTGCACTGCCGGATGTGCCCGCCGATGTGCTGGCGAAGTATCCCGGGATACTGGCCGGTATTCAGGCGCTGGAAGAGCAAGGGTTCCCCGTATTGGTGAAGGATGCATCCCTGGGCGGTGAATTCCCGGTGATGTGCGTCACGTTGATGAACCCGCGTACCGGCGGTGTGTTCGCCTCGTTCGGCGCACACCCAAGCCTGGAAGTGGCGCTGGAGCGCAGCCTGACCGAACTGCTCCAGGGCCGCAGCTTCGAAGGCCTCAACGACCTGCCCCAGCCGACGTTTGAAGGCCATGCGGTGACCGAGCCGAATAACTTCGTCGAGCACTTCATCGATTCCAGCGGCGTGGTGTCGTGGCGCTTCTTCAGCTCCAAGTCCGATTACGAATTCGTGGAGTGGGACTTCTCCGGCCAGGGTGAAAACTCGAATGCCGAAGAAGCCGCGACCTTGTTCGGCATTCTCGAAGGCATGGGCAAGGAAGTGTACATGGCGGTCTACGAGCATATCGGCGCGACGGCATGCCGCATCCTGGTGCCGGACTATTCGGAAATCTATCCCGTGGACGACCTGATCTGGGATAACACCAACAAAGCGCTTTTCTTCCGCGCCGATATCCTGAACCTGCATCGCCTGGACGACAACGAACTGCAAGCGCTGGTTGAGCGCCTGGTGGAAAGTGAGCTGGACGACTACACCGACATCACCAGCCTGATCGGCATCGAATTTGACGACAATACGGCGTGGGGTCAGCTGACGATCCTGGAGTTGAAGCTGCTGATTTATCTCTCCTTGCAGCAATTTGAAGAGGCGAAAGAGGCAGTGGAGATGTTCCTGCAGTACAACGACAACACGGTTGAGCGCGGCTTGTTCTACCAAGCCGTCAACGCGGTGCTGGAGATGAAGCTGGACGAAGACCTGGAACTGGAAGACTACGAGACCAATTTCCGCCGGATGTTTGGCAACGAGCGAATGGATGCAGTGATCGGCTCGGTCGATGGCAGCGTCCGCTTCCATGGTTTGACGCCGACCAGCATCAAACTGGAAGGACTCGATAGACACCTGCGCCTGATCGACAGCTACAAAAAACTGCACATGGCGCGGGCCAACGTGACGACGTTATCCAGTTAATAGCGCCAACAAAAAAAGCGAAGCCAGATGGCTTCGCTTTTTTTTGTCACTGACTGGACCGCTGCTTTTAGAACGGAATATCGTCGTCAAAGCTGTCGAAATCCGGAGCTGGCTGAGGCGCGGCCTGCTGCTGTGGAGCCGGACGCGACTGTTGCGGTGCCGACGACTGCTGCGGACGCGGAGCCTGCTGGCGTGGAGCCGGGGCGGACTGCTGGTAGTTATTGCCCCCGCCTTGTTGGTCGCCCTGCTGTGGACGGCCGCCCAGCAACTGCATGGTGCCTTGCATGTCGACTACGATTTCAGTGGTGTAACGCTTGATACCGTCTTTTTCCCACTCGCGGGTCTGCAGCTTGCCTTCGATGTAGACCTGCGAACCTTTACGCAGGTACTCGCCGGCGATCTCTGCAACTTTGCCGAACATCGACACACGGTGCCATTCGGTCTTCTCGACTTTCTGACCGGTTTGCTTGTCGGTCCACTGTTCGCTGGTCGCCAGACTCAGGTTGGTCACGGCGTTACCGTTAGGCAAGTAGCGAACTTCGGGATCCTGGCCGCAAGTGCCGACCAATATGACTTTGTTAACCCCACGGGCCATAACGTTCTCCTAGGCTACGCACGCTGCCCCGGCCGGGTTGTTCACCAGGCGTTCAAGGGTGGTGCGATCCAATAGTTCTGTGTCCAATTTGATGTAAATCGCCGCTTCATCTTCGACGATCACTGCATCTGTTACCCCTACGACGGCCTTCAGGCGCTCGACCAGACCCGCTTCGCGGATCGCCTCGGGCGACAACGGCAAGCGCAGGCTCGTCACGTAGGGAGGTTCGCGCATGGTAACAGCAAAGGCCAGCCAGAGGGCAGCCAGACCGGCGCATCCAAGGAACACAACCGACAGACCGCCATGCTGGAACAACCATCCGCCGAGGATGCCGCCCAGTGCCGAACCGAGGAACTGACTGGTGGAATAAACCCCCATCGCCGTGCCCTTGCCGCCTGCCGGTGAAACCTTGCTGATCAGCGATGGTAGAGAAGCCTCGAGCAAGTTGAACGCGGTAAAGAACACCACCGTCCCGATCACCAGAGCCCGCAGGCTATCGCCGAACTGCCAGAAGAATAGCTCAGTGAGCATCAGCGTCGCGACGGCGCCGAGTAAAACTCGTTTCATTTTGCGTTTCTTCTCGCCGTAGATAATGAACGGGATCATGGCGAAGAAGGAAATCAGCAGCGCGGTCAGGTATACCCACCAATGCTGCTCTTTGGGCAGCCCGGCTTTTTCGACCAGCGCCAAAGGCAACGCAACGAAGCTCGACATCAACATCGCGTGCAACACAAAAATGCCCAGGTCCAGGCGGAGCAGGTCTGGATGCTTGAGCGTCGGTATCAGCGCCTGACGCGCAACACCGGACTCGCGGTGCTGCAACGGCCCGGTCGAGCGCGGCACCATGAACATCACGATCACGATGCCGAACAGCGCCATGCCGCCCGTGGCGAGGAACAACCCGGACAGGCCAAAGGCACGGGTCAGCAACGGTCCTACAACCATCGCGACAGCAAACGACAGACCGATCGTCATGCCGATCATGGCCATGGCTTTGGTCCGATGCTGTTCACGGGTCAAGTCTGACAGCAACGCCATCACCGCCGCAGAAATCGCCCCGGCGCCTTGCAGGACTCGTCCGGCGATCACACCCCAGATCGAATCGGCATTGGCCGCCAGCACGCTACCGAGCGCGAAGACGATCAGCCCCAGGTAAATCACCGGACGACGGCCGATGCGGTCGGAAATGAAGCCGAAAGGAATCTGGAAGATCGCCTGGGTCAGGCCGTAAGCGCCAATCGCCAGACCGATGAGGGCCGGAGTCGCTCCTGCCAGATCCATCCCATAGGTCGCCAGTACCGGCAACACCATGAACATGCCAAGCATACGGAAGGCGAACACCAGGGCCAGACCGCTTGCTGCGCGGGTCTCACTGCCACTCATGCGTTCGCTGTGGGGATCGTGCATGGAAAAACCTCATGTGAACCGGCGGCGATTCTACCAGTCCCATCGATTGACGGGGTATATCGCGACGCTTTGACGCGCTCAGCTGACAGACTCTTCATGTAAGGCTGTAACCCGCTCATTTGATAGTGTGCATCCATCCAGTATTTGGCCGTATACTCCTACGTTTTCGACGCCCGCCGAGCGAGGCCACTTTGGACAAGATCCTGATTCGTGGGGCCCGAACCCACAACCTGAAGAACATCGACCTGACCCTGCCACGGGACAAACTGATCGTCATCACCGGCCTGTCCGGCTCCGGCAAATCGTCCCTGGCCTTCGACACGCTGTATGCCGAAGGCCAGCGTCGCTACGTCGAATCGCTGTCGGCCTACGCGCGGCAATTTTTGTCGATGATGGAAAAGCCTGACGTCGACACCATTGAAGGTTTGTCGCCAGCCATTTCCATCGAGCAGAAATCGACCTCGCACAACCCGCGTTCGACGGTCGGCACCATCACCGAAATCTACGATTACCTGCGCCTGCTTTACGCTCGCGTGGGTATTCCGCGTTGCCCGGATCATGACATTCCGCTGGAAGCGCAGACCGTCAGCCAAATGGTCGACCTGGTCCTCGCCCAACCGGAGGGCAGCAAACTGATGCTGCTGGCCCCGGTGATCCGCGAGCGTAAAGGCGAACACCTTTCGGTCTTCGAAGAACTGCGCGCCCAGGGTTTTGTGCGAGCCAGGGTCAACGGCAGGCTCTGTGAGCTGGACGAATTACCGAAGCTGGATAAGCAGAAGAAGCACTCGATCGATGTGGTGGTCGACCGCTTCAAGGTGCGCGCCGACCTGCAACAACGTCTGGCCGAGTCGTTCGAGACCGCGCTGAAGCTGGCAGACGGCATCGCTCTGGTCGCGCCGATGGACGACGAGCCCGGCGAAGAGATCATCTTCTCCGCACGCTTCGCCTGCCCGATTTGCGGTCATGCCATCAGCGAGCTGGAACCCAAGCTGTTCTCCTTCAACAACCCGGCTGGCGCTTGCCCGACTTGCGATGGTCTGGGGGTGAAGCAGTTCTTCGACATCAAGCGATTGGTCAATGGTGAACTGACGCTGGCCGAGGGCGCGATTCGTGGCTGGGACCGGCGCAACGTCTATTACTTCCAGATGCTCGGGTCGTTGGCTTCGCACTACAAGTTCAGCCTGGAAGTGCCGTTCAACGAACTATCGGCCGATCAGCAGAAGTTCATCCTGCACGGCAGCGGTTCGCAGAACGTCGACTTCAAATACCTGAACGACCGTGGCGACATCGTCAAACGTTCGCACCCGTTCGAAGGCATCGTGCCGAATCTGGACCGTCGCTACCGTGAAACCGAGTCCGCCTCGGTGCGTGAAGAGCTGGCCAAGTTCCTCAGCACCCAGCCTTGCCCGGATTGCCGTGGCACTCGCCTGCGTCGTGAGGCGCGGCATGTGTGGGTGGGCGAGAAGACGCTGCCGGCGGTGACCAATCTGCCGATTGGCGATGCCTGTGAATATTTTGGCGTGCTGAAACTCACCGGCCGTCGTGGTGAAATTGCCGACAAGATTCTCAAGGAAATTCGCGAGCGACTGCAGTTCCTGGTCAACGTTGGCCTGGACTATTTATCGCTGGATCGCAGTGCAGACACGTTGTCCGGTGGTGAAGCGCAACGTATCCGTCTGGCCAGCCAGATCGGCGCTGGCCTGGTTGGCGTTCTGTACATTCTCGACGAACCGTCAATTGGCCTGCACCAGCGAGACAATGATCGATTGCTCGGTACGCTTAAGCACCTTCGGGATATCGGCAACACGGTGATCGTGGTCGAGCACGACGAAGATGCGATTCGCCTGGCTGACTACGTGGTGGATATCGGGCCGGGCGCAGGTGTACACGGCGGACACATCGTCGCCGAAGGTACGCCCGCCGAAGTCATGGCTCATCCAGATTCGCTGACCGGCAAATACTTGTCGGGCCGGGTGAAAATTGCAGTCCCAGCCAAACGCACGCCGCGTAACAAGAAGTTGTCGCTGTCCCTCAAGGGTGCCCGTGGCAACAACTTGCGCGACGTCGATCTGGACATTCCGATCGGCCTGCTGACCTGCGTGACCGGTGTGTCCGGCTCAGGCAAGTCGACGTTGATCAACAACACCTTGTTCCCGCTTAGCGCTACAGCTTTGAACGGTGCGACAACGCTCGAAGCGGCCGCTCACGACAGCATCAAAGGTCTGGAGCATCTGGATAAGGTTGTCGACATCGACCAGAGCCCGATCGGTCGAACGCCACGCTCCAACCCGGCGACCTACACCGGATTGTTCACACCGATTCGCGAACTGTTCGCCGGTGTGCCGGAGTCCCGCTCCCGCGGTTATGGTCCTGGACGCTTCTCCTTCAACGTGAAGGGCGGACGTTGCGAAGCGTGTCAGGGCGATGGCCTGATCAAAGTGGAAATGCACTTTCTGCCGGACATTTATGTCCCGTGCGACGTCTGCAAGAGCAAGCGCTACAACCGCGAAACCCTGGAGATCAAGTACAAGGGCAAGAGCATCCACGAAACCCTCGAGATGACGATCGAGGAAGCGCGGGTGTTCTTCGACGCGGTGCCGGCCCTGGCGCGCAAGCTTCAAACGCTGATGGATGTAGGTCTGTCGTACATCAAGCTCGGGCAGTCAGCGACCACGCTGTCGGGGGGTGAAGCCCAGCGGGTGAAGCTGTCCCGTGAACTGTCCAAGCGCGATACCGGCAAGACGCTGTACATCCTCGACGAGCCAACGACTGGCCTGCACTTCGCGGACATTCAGCAACTGCTCGACGTTTTGCATCGATTGCGCGACCACGGCAACACTGTGGTGGTGATCGAACACAACCTCGACGTGATCAAAACAGCTGACTGGTTGGTGGACCTCGGGCCGGAAGGCGGTTCCAAGGGTGGACAGATCATTGCCGTCGGTACGCCGGAAGAAGTGTCGGAGATGAAGCAATCCCACACCGGCTTCTACCTCAAGCCACTGCTGGCTCGCGACAAGGCCTGAATCAGGCCCACGAAAAAGCCCCTGTCACTTTATCGGTGACAGGGGCTTTTTTTGTAGCCGGCGGAATTAAAACTGCGATTGCAGGTAATTCTCCAGACCTATCAACTTGATCAGACCCAACTGCTTCTCGAGCCAGTAGGTGTGATCTTCTTCGGTGTCGTTCAGCTGAATACGCAGCATCTCGCGGCTGACGTAGTCCTTGTGCAGCTCGCAGAGCTCGATGCCCTTGCAGAGTGCGGCGCGGACTTTGTATTCCAGGCGCAGGTCCGCGGCAAGCATGTCAGGCACAGTGGCGCCGACATCCAGGTCGTCCGGACGCATGCGTGGCGTGCCTTCGAGCATCAGAATGCGGCGCATCAAGGCGTCTGCGTGCTGCGCTTCTTCTTCCATCTCGTGGTTGATACGTTCGTAGAGCTCGGTGAAACCCCAGTCCTCGTACATCCGCGAATGGATGAAATATTGATCACGCGCCGCAAGCTCGCCGGTCAGCAACGTGTTGAGGTAATCGATTACGTCTGGGTGGCCTTGCATCGCCCTACATCTCCCTGCTTGAAAGTCCGTAGTTTGAACCAAGCCGGCTGCCTGGTCACTTCGTTTGCGCGATAAAAGCGAAGAAATCCTGAGAAATATGGTTTAAATAACGCAAAAACCGCCCAAATAAGGGCGGTTCTGCTTCTCGTTTAGACTTCGTTAAGCTGTACGCCCAACGCCTTTGCGATTGCTTCTCCGTACGCAGGGTCAGCCCTGAAGAAGTGCTGCAGTTGACGATCAACCACGTCACCGGAAACTCCCGCCATGGCGCCGGCAATATTGTTGATCAGCAGGGTTTTCTGCTCATCATTCATCAGGCGGAACAGTGCGCCGGCGTGACTGTAGTAGTCAGTATCTTCGCGATGATCGTAACGATCAGCCGCACCACTGAGCGCCAGCGCCGGCTCTGCATAGCGAGGGGCTTGTTTCGGCGATTCGATGTAGCTGTTCGGCTCGTAGTTAGGTGTCCCACCGCCATTGCTGCCAAACGCCATCGAACCGTCGCGCTGATAGGTGCTTACCGGGCTGCGGGGCGCGTTCACCGGCAATTGCTGGTGGTTGGTGCCAATGCGGTAGCGGTGAGCATCTGCGTAAGCGAACACTCGACCTTGCAGCATGCGGTCAGGTGACAAGCCGACACCCGGGACCATGTTGCTTGGCCCAAACGCCGCTTGCTCGACTTCAGCAAAGTAATTCTGCGGGTTGCGGTTAAGCTCCAGCTCGCCCACCTCGATCAGCGGAAACTCTTTCTGCGACCAGGTTTTGGTCACGTCAAACGGGTTCTCGTAGTGCGCTGCGGCCTGAGCCTCGGTCATGATCTGGATGCACACGCGCCATTTCGGGAAATCACCGCGCTCGATCGCGCCGAACAGATCACGCTGTGCGTAATCTGGATCGGTACCAGCCAGGCGTGCTGCTTCTGCTGGCGCCAGGTTTTTGATCCCTTGCTTGGTCTTGTAGTGCCATTTCACCCAGTGACGTTCACCATTGCCATTGATCAGGCTATAGGTGTGGCTGCCGAAGCCATGCATGTGGCGGTAGCCATCGGGGATGCCACGGTCCGAGAACAAAATGGTGACCTGATGCAACGCCTCAGGTGAGTGCGACCAGAAGTCCCACATCATTTGCGCGCTTTTCAGGTTGCTTTGCGGCAGACGTTTTTGGGTGTGAATGAAGTCCGGGAATTTCAAAGGATCGCGGATGAAGAACACTGGCGTGTTGTTGCCGACGATGTCCCAGTTACCTTCTTCGGTGTAGAACTTCAGCGCGAAACCACGTGGATCGCGCTCGGTATCAGCTGAACCGCGCTCGCCGCCCACAGTGGAAAACCGCAGAAAGGTTGGAGTTTGCTTGCCGACAGATTCAAACAGTTTGGCACTGGTGTACTCGGTGATGTCCCGAGTTACGGTGAACGTGCCGTAAGCACCCGAACCTTTGGCGTGTACGCGGCGCTCAGGGATGTTTTCACGGTTGAAGTGGGCAAGCTTCTCGATCAGGTGAAAGTCGTCGAGCAGTAGCGGGCCACGAGGGCCGGCGGAACGGGAATTCTGGTTATCAGCGACAGGAGCGCCACTGGCGGTGGTAAGCGTTTTACTTTGGCTCATGCGATCTCTTCCTTTGTCAGTCTCGAAACTGCCGGCTAATCGGCTTGGGACGGAGTATTGACCATTGATCAACTAGGCTACAAATTCATTAATCCGCAGAGATCAATAGAAAAATACTAACAAGAAATCCCGTTCGCATCATGACGACATAGACCGCAGGGAAGCTTGTACAAACAGCGCGTTTCTTACAGACACAAAAAACCGGGCACTAGGCCCGGTTCTTCGTTTCAGACTGACGTCTTACTCAGCGGATACAGCTTCACCACCGGCAGGACGATCAACCAACTCGACGTACGCCATAGGCGCGTTGTCGCCAGTGCGGAAACCGCACTTGAGGATGCGCAGGTAGCCACCCTCACGGGTAGCGTAACGCTTGCCCAGGTCGTTGAAGAGCTTACCAACGATAGCTTTCGAACGAGTACGGTCGAAAGCCAGACGACGGTTAGCCAGGCTGTCTGTCTTGGCCAAAGTGATCAGCGGCTCAGCAACGCGACGCAGTTCTTTAGCTTTCGGCAGTGTAGTTTTGATCAGCTCGTGCTCGAACAGCGACACTGCCATGTTTTGAAACATGGCCTTGCGGTGCGAGCTAGTGCGGCTCAGGTGACGACCACTTTTACGATGACGCATGGTTCATTCCTTACCAAACACAACGTTCGGTGATTACGACGATCAGGCAGTCGCCTTGTCGTCCTTCTTAAGACTTGCAGGCGGCCAGTTGTCGAGGCGCATGCCGAGGGACAGACCGCGGGAGGCCAGAACGTCCTTGATTTCAGTCAAGGATTTCTTGCCAAGGTTCGGAGTCTTCAACAGCTCTACTTCGGTACGCTGAATCAGGTCACCGATGTAGTAGATGTTTTCCGCCTTAAGGCAGTTAGCCGAACGTACAGTCAGTTCCAGATCGTCAACCGGGCGAAGCAGGATCGGATCGATCTCGTCTTCCTGCTCGACAACCACTGGCTCACTGTCACCTTTGAGGTCGACGAACGCAGCCAACTGCTGTTGCAGAATGGTTGCAGCGCGGCGAATAGCCTCTTCAGGATCCAGAGTACCGTTGGTTTCCAGATCAATAACCAGCTTGTCCAGGTTAGTACGCTGTTCGACACGGGCGTTTTCCACCACGTATGCGATACGGCGAACCGGGCTGAACGAAGAATCAAGCTGCAAGCGACCGATGCTGCGGCTTTCGTCTTCATCGCTCTGACGCGAGTCTGCCGGTTCATAACCACGACCACGAGCTACGGTGAGCTTCATGTTCAGGGCGCCGTTAGACGCCAGGTTAGCGATTACGTGATCGGGGTTAACGATCTCGACATCATGATCCAGCTGAATATCGGCAGCGGTAACCACCCCCGAACCCTTCTTCGACAAGGTCAGCGTAACTTCGTCACGACCGTGCAGCTTGATAGCCAGACCTTTAAGGTTCAACAGGATTTCAATTACGTCTTCCTGTACGCCTTCGATGGCGCTGTACTCATGGAGTACACCGTCAATCTCGGCCTCGACTACTGCACAGCCGGGCATTGAGGACAACAGGATGCGGCGCAGCGCGTTGCCCAGGGTGTGGCCGAAACCACGCTCGAGAGGCTCGAGAGTGATCTTGGCGCGGGTTGGACTGACAACCTGCACATCAATATGGCGGGGTGTCAGGAACTCATTTACCGAAATCTGCATGGATGCACCTATTTTCTAGCCCTTACTTGGAGTAGAGCTCGACAATCAGGCTTTCGTTGATGTCGGCGGACAGATCACTGCGAGCAGGAACGTTCTTGAAAACGCCCGACTTCTTCTCAGTGTCTACTTCTACCCATTCTACGCGGCCACGTTGGGCACACAGATCGAGAGCTTGGACAATGCGAAGTTGGTTCTTTGCTTTCTCGCGAATCGCGACCACGTCACCAGCACGAACCTGGTACGACGGCACGTTTACGGTCTGACCGTTAACGCTTACGGATTTGTGCGATACCAGCTGACGGGATTCGGCACGAGTAGAGCCAAAACCCATACGGTATACAACGTTGTCCAGACGGCATTCGAGCAGTTGCAACAGGTTTTCGCCAGTTGCACCTTTCTTGCCAGCAGCTTCTTTGTAGTAGCCGCTGAATTGACGCTCGAGAACGCCGTAGATACGACGGACCTTCTGCTTTTCACGCAGTTGGGTGCCGTAATCGGACTGGCGACCGCGGCGTTGGCCGTGGATACCAGGTGCTGCTTCAATGTTGCACTTCGATTCGATCGCGCGCACGCCGCTCTTCAAGAAGAGATCGGTGCCTTCGCGACGAGCGAGTTTGCATTTTGGACCAATGTAACGAGCCATTCTTTACAATCTCCTGGATTACACGCGGCGCTTCTTCGGCGGACGGCACCCGTTGTGCGGGATTGGCGTCACGTCGGTGATGCTGGCGATCTTGTAGCCACAGCCGTTCAAAGCGCGGACTGCAGATTCACGACCTGGACCTGGACCTTTGACGTTGACGTCGAGGTTTTTCAGGCCGTATTCCAGCGCAGCTTGACCAGCACGTTCAGCAGCTACTTGAGCAGCAAACGGGGTGGACTTGCGGGAACCGCGGAAACCCGAACCACCGGAGGTAGCCCAGGAAAGAGCGTTACCTTGACGGTCGGTGATGGTCACGATTGTGTTGTTAAAAGACGCGTGGATGTGGGCGATGCCATCAACCACTGTCTTTTTGACTTTTTTACGAGGACGAGCAGCAGGTTTAGCCATGATTAATTTCCTGTCGATTCGCTGGGGCGATTACTTGCGGATCGGCTTACGCGGACCTTTACGGGTACGCGCGTTAGTCTTGGTACGCTGACCGCGCACTGGAAGACCACGACGATGACGCAGACCGCGATAGCAACCGAGGTCCATCAAACGCTTGATTTTCATGTTGATTTCGCGACGCAGGTCACCTTCAGTGGTGAACTTCGCCACTTCGCCACGCAGCTGTTCAATCTGCTCGTCGCTCAGATCTTTGATCTTTGCGGCTGGGTTTACCCCAGTCACTGCACAGATCTTCTGTGCAGTAGTGCGACCAACACCATAGATGTAGGTCAGCGAGATAACAGTATGCTTGTTATCTGGAATGTTAACGCCTGCAATACGGGCCATTCAGTGGGACTCCAATTGACAGCTACCTACGCCCCGGAAGCCAAGAAATAGGGCGCGAGATAATATCGCTGTAATAACAAATAATCAACCCGGTAGCGCACTAGCTACCGGGCTTGAAGCACAATCACACTCAGCCTTGGCGCTGTTTGTGACGCGGTTCCGCGCTGCAAATTACTCGAACAACACCTTCGCGGCGAATAATTTTGCAGTTGCGGCACAGCTTTTTCACCGATGCACGAACTTTCATCACCAACTCCTCGAACCTTATGGGTACTCAGCGCAACATGCCGCTGCCGTAACCCTTCAGGTTGGCTTTCTTCATCAGGGATTCGTACTGGTGCGAAACGAGGTGCGATTGTACTTGGGACATGAAGTCCATCACAACCACGACGACGATCAGCAACGAGGTCCCGCCAAGGTAGAACGGTACGTTTGCTGCAACCACCAGGAACTGGGGCAGCAAGCACACGGCCGTCATGTAAAGAGCACCGAACATGGTCAAGCGAGTCAGAACGCCATCAATGTAGCGCGCAGACTGCTCACCTGGACGGATGCCCGGAATAAAGGCACCGGACTTCTTCAGGTTTTCCGCTACGTCTTTCGGATTGAACATCAACGCCGTATAGAAGAAGCAGAAGAAAATAATCCCTGCACTAAACAGCAGAATATTCAACGGCTGACCAGGAGCGATCGACTGCGAGATGTCCTGCAACCAGCCCATACCTTCAGACTGGCCGAACCAGGCACCCAACGAAGCCGGGAACAGCAAAATGCTGCTCGCGAAAATGGCCGGAATAACGCCGGCCATGTTCACCTTCAGCGGCAAGTGGCTAGTCTGCGCAGCGAAGACCTTGCGGCCCTGCTGACGCTTGGCGTAGTGAACAGCAATACGACGCTGACCACGCTCAATGAACACCACGAAACCGATAATCGCTACTGCCAGCAAACCGATGGCAACCAGGGCGAAGATGTTGATATCACCCTGACGCGCAGACTCGAAAGACTGCCCGATCGCTCTCGGAAGACCGGCGACGATACCCGAAAAAATCAACATCGAGATACCGTTGCCAACACCACGCTCAGTAATCTGCTCACCCAGCCACATCATGAACATCGCACCAGCCACAAAAGTGGATACCGCGACGAAATGGAAGCCAAAGTCACCAGTGAACGCAACGCCCTGCCCTGCCAGACCAATGGACATGCCAATTGCCTGAACGAGAGCGAGGACGACAGTGCCGTAGCGGGTGTACTGGCTGATCTTGCGACGGCCAGCTTCACCTTCCTTCTTCAACTGCTCCAGTTGCGGGCTCACGGCGGTCATCAGCTGCATGATGATCGATGCCGAAATGTACGGCATGATCCCCAGTGCAAAGATGCTCATCCGTTCCAGCGCGCCGCCGGAAAACATGTTGAACAAGCTAAGAATGGTCCCCTCATTCTGTCGAAACAGGTCCGCGAGTCGGTCCGGGTTGATACCTGGAACCGGGATGTGTGCGCCTATTCGGTAGACGATAATCGCCAGGAACAGAAAACGCAGACGAGCCCAGAGTTCAGACATACCGCCTTTGCCGAGCGCAGAGAGAGCACCTTGCTTAGCCATTTATTCCTCGAACTTGCCGCCAGCTGCTTCGATAGCCGCACGCGCACCTTTGGTGGCGCCGATTCCCTTTCCGATGGTAACAGCGCGAGTAACTTCACCGGACAGCATGATTTTCACACGCTGTACGTTGACGTTGATCACGTTGGCATCTTTCAGGGACTGCACGGTGACGATGTCGCCTTCCACTTTAGCCAGCTCGGACAGACGCACTTCTGCGCGGTCCATGGCCTTCAGGGAAACGAAACCGAATTTCGGCAGGCGACGATGCAGCGGCTGTTGACCGCCTTCAAAGCCTGGAGCAATAGTGCCACCGGAGCGGGAGGACTGACCTTTGTGGCCACGGCCACCGGTCTTGCCCAAACCACTACCGATACCACGGCCCGGACGATGCTTTTCGCGACGGGAACCCGGCGCTGGACTCAGATCATTGAGTTTCATCGATTAACCCTCGACACGCAGCATGTAGTAAGCCTTGTTGATCATCCCGCGATTCTCGGGAGTATCAAGTACTTCTACAGTGTGACCGATGCGACGCAGACCCAAACCCTTAACGCACAGTTTGTGGTTAGGGATGCGGCCGGTCATGCTTTTGATCAGCGTAACTTTAACGGTAGCCATGATCAGAAGATCTCCTTGACGCTTTTGCCACGCTTGGCGGCAATGGATTCAGGAGACTGCATAGCTTTCAAACCTTTGAAAGTGGCGTGAACCACGTTTACCGGGTTAGTCGAGCCGTAGCACTTGGCCAGAACGTTCTGAACGCCAGCAACTTCGAGGACAGCACGCATAGCGCCGCCAGCGATGATACCGGTACCTTCAGAAGCAGGCTGCATGTACACCTTCGAAGCGCCGTGACCGGACTTCATTGCGTACTGCAGAGTGGTGCCGTTCAGGTCAACTTGGATCATGTTGCGGCGAGCAGCTTCCATTGCCTTCTGGATCGCAGCAGGCACTTCACGTGACTTGCCACGGCCGAAGCCAACACGCCCTTTACCATCACCAACCACGGTCAACGCGGTGAAAGTGAAGATACGGCCGCCTTTAACGGTTTTGGCTACGCGGTTAACTTGAACCAGCTTCTCAATGTAGCCTTCGTCGCGCTTTTGGTCGTTATTTGACATAACTTAGAACTCCAGCCCAGCTTCACGAGCAGCATCAGCCAGCGCCTTGACGCGACCATGGTACTTGAAGCCAGAGCGGTCGAAAGCCACCTGCGAGACGCCAGCGGCTTTAGCACGCGTAGCGACCAGCTGGCCAACCTTAGTGGCCGCGTCGATGTTGCCAGTGGCGCCATCACGCAGTTCTTTATCCAAAGTCGAGGCAGATGCCAGAACTTTGTTGCCGTCGGCCGAAATGACCTGGGCGTAGATGTGCTGCGACGAGCGGAACACGCAGAGACGCACGACTTCGAGTTCGTGCATTTTCAGGCGTGCTTTGCGAGCGCGACGCAGTCGAGTAACTTTTTTGTCGGTCATTTGCTATGCCCTACTTCTTCTTGGCTTCTTTACGACGGACGACTTCGTCCGCGTAGCGCACACCTTTGCCTTTGTACGGCTCTGGTGGACGGAAGTCGCGGATCTCGGCGGCCACTTGACCTACCAGCTGCTTATCGATGCCCTTGATCAGGATATCGGTCTGGCTAGGAGTCTCAGCGGTGATGCCTTCCGGCAGTTCATAATCCACTGGGTGCGAGAAGCCAAGAGCCAGGTTCAGCACTGTGCCTTTTGCTTGCGCTTTGTAACCAACACCGACCAGCTGGAGCTTACGCTCGAAGCCTTGGCTTACGCCTTGGACCATGTTGTTTACCAACGCACGAGTGGTACCAGCCATTGCGCGAGTTTGTTGATCGCCATTGCGAGCAGCGAAACGCAGCTCACCAGCTTCTTCAACGATCTCAACGGACGAATGGATGTTCAGTTCGAGAGTGCCCTTGGCACCCTTCACCGAAAGCTGTTGGCCTGCGAATTTTACTTCGACACCGGCTGGCAGCTTAACGGGGTTCTTAGCGACGCGTGACATGCTTATCCCCCCTTAGAACACAGTGCAAAGAACTTCGCCGCCGACACCGGCAGCGCGCGCAGCACGATCCGTCATCACACCTTTGTTGGTGGAGACGATAGACACACCGAGACCGCCACGAACTTTTGGCAGATCATCGACGGACTTGTACTGACGCAGGCCTGGACGGCTAACGCGCTTCACTTCTTCGATGACCGGACGGCCTTCGAAGTACTTCAGCTCGATGGACAGCAGTGGTTTGATTTCGCTGCTGATCTGATAACCCGCAATGTAACCTTCGTCCTTCAGGACTTTGGCAACAGCTACCTTCAAAGTAGAAGATGGCATGCTTACGACGGACTTTTCAGCCATCTGGGCATTACGGATTCGAGTTAGCATGTCCGCTAACGGGTCCTGCATACTCATGGGCTAGACGCTCCTAATACAAAAAAATTAGCCTTGCGGCTACTACTTGTCGCCGAGCTCATCCATGCGAAAAAAGCACGGGCTCAGGCGAGCCGGGTATTCTAGACACACCCCACAAATGAATCAAGCCCCAAAAGGGGCTTGATTCAAGTTCAAGGTCACCGGCGGTCAGGATCTTGCGATCCCGAACACCGAGACTTTGATAGTGCTTACCAGCTGGCTTTAACCAGACCAGGTACGTCACCACGCATTGCAGCTTCACGCAGTTTGTTACGGCCGAGGCCGAACTTGCGGTAAACGCCGTGTGGACGACCGGTCAGGCGGCAGCGGTTACGCATGCGCGAAGCGCTTGCGTCACGTGGCTGCTTCTGCAGAGCTACTGTAGCTTCCCAACGTGCTTCTGGACTTGCGTTCAGATCAACGATGATTGCTTTCAGTGCTGCACGCTTTTTGGCGTACTTGGCAACCGTGAGCTGACGCTTCAGCTCACGGTTTTTCATGCTCATCTTGGCCATTTTCCTACTCCAATCAGTTGCGGAACGGGAATTTGAAAGCACGCAGCAGCGCGCGACCTTCATCATCGTTCTTGGCAGTGGTGGTCAGGGTAATGTCCAGACCGCGGAGAGCATCGATCTTGTCGTAGTCGATTTCCGGGAAGATGATCTGCTCTTTAACGCCCATGCTGTAGTTACCACGACCATCGAAGGACTTGGCATTCAGGCCGCGGAAGTCGCGGACCCGAGGCAGGGAGATCGACAGCAGACGATCCAGGAATTCGTACATACGCTCACGGCGCAGAGTCACTTTGACGCCGATCGGCCAACCTTCACGGACTTTAAAGCCAGCGATGGATTTCCGTGCGTAAGTCACAACGACTTTCTGACCGGTGATCTTTTCCAGATCGGCAACAGCGTGCTCGATGACTTTTTTGTCACCGACCGCTTCGCCCAGACCCATGTTCAGGGTGATTTTGGTAACGCGTGGAACTTCCATCACGTTCGAAAGCTTAAGTTCTTCCTTAAGCTTCGGTGCGATTTCCTTCCAGTAAATCTCTTTTAGTCGTGCCATGGTCTTCTACCTAGCAGTGTTCAAGCATCAACCGCTTTTTGGGTCGACTTGAAGACACGAATTTTCTTGCCGTCTTCTACTTTGAAACCAACGCGATCAGCCTTGTTGGTTTCGCCGTTGAAAATGGCAACGTTGGAAGCGTGCAGTGGCGCTTCTTTCTCGACGATACCGCCTTGTACGCCCGACGCCGGGTTAGGCTTGGTATGACGCTTGACCAGGTTCAGACCACCAACGACCAGACGGTCGTCAGCGAGAACCTTAAGCACCTTACCGCGCTTACCTTTGTCTTTGCCGGCGATCACGATGATCTCGTCGTCACGACGAATCTTTTGCATGTCGGATCTCCTTACAGCACTTCTGGGGCGAGCGAGACGATTTTCATGAACTTCTCAGTACGAAGTTCACGGGTCACTGGCCCAAAGATACGGGTGCCGATCGGCTCTTGCTTGTTGTTCAGAAGAACAGCAGCGTTGCCATCAAAGCGGATAATGGAGCCATCAGCACGACGTACGCCGTGACGAGTGCGGACTACAACAGCAGTCATCACTTGGCCTTTTTTCACTTTACCGCGAGGAATTGCTTCCTTCACGGTAACTTTGATGATGTCACCGATACCAGCGTAACGACGATGGGAGCCACCCAGCACCTTGATGCACATAACGCGGCGAGCGCCGCTGTTATCGGCCACATCGAGCATGGATTGAGTCTGAATCATATAATTTCTCCGACCCCTAGTCCTTAGACTTCCACAGCGCGTTCGAGAACATCAACCAGCGCCCAAGACTTTGTCTTGGCCAAAGGACGAGTTTCACGAATAGTGACTTTGTCGCCGATGTGGCACTGATTGGTTTCGTCGTGCGCGTGCAGCTTAGTCGAACGCTTAACGTATTTACCGTAGATCGGGTGCTTAACGCGACGCTCGATCAGAACGGTGATGGTCTTGTCCATTTTGTCGCTGACAACACGGCCAGTCAGCGTACGGACGGTTTTTTCGGCTTCAGCCATGATTACTTACCTGCCTGCTGTTTGAGCACAGTCTTCACGCGAGCGATGTCACGCTTAACTTGCCGGAGCAGGTGAGACTGCCCCAA
Organism: Pseudomonas sp. UYIF39; assembly: GCF_029963765.1. Lineage (GTDB taxonomy): Bacteria > Pseudomonadota > Gammaproteobacteria > Pseudomonadales > Pseudomonadaceae > Aquipseudomonas. The sequence goes on along the minus strand of NZ_JALBYU010000005.1, from coordinate 25,349 downwards.
CTGGCCAGTTGCTTTCTGCATGCGCAGATTGAACTGGTCGCGCAGCAGGCCGAGCAGTTGCTCGTTAAGCTGCGGCGCGTCTTTTTCACGAAGTTCGTTCGCTTTCATCACATCACCGTCCGTTTAACGAAGGCAGTGGCGAGCGGCAGCTTTGCAGCAGCCAAGGCAAAAGCCTCACGCGCCAGCTCTTCAGTAACACCCTCGATTTCATACAGGACTTTGCCTGGCTGAATCTGGGCAACCCAGTACTCCACACTACCCTTACCTTTACCCATCCGAACTTCGAGTGGCTTTTTGGAAATAGGCTTGTCCGGGAATACACGGATCCAGATCTTGCCGCCACGTTTAACGTGACGGGTCAGAGCACGACGCGCTGACTCGATCTGACGAGCGGTGAGACGACCACGAGCTACAGACTTCAGCGCGAACTCGCCGAAGCTGACTTTGCTACCGCGCTGAGCCAGACCACGGTTGTGGCCTGTCATCTGCTTGCGGAACTTCGTACGCTTTGGTTGCAACATTTGGCGTACCCCTTACTTAGCAGCTTTTTTACGAGGCGCTGGTGCTTGTGGTTTCAGTTCTTCTTGGCGACCACCAATTACTTCGCCTTTGAAGATCCAAACCTTTACACCGATCACACCGTAAGTGGTGTGAGCTTCGTAGTTGGCATAGTCGATGTCGGCACGCAGGGTGTGCAGAGGCACACGACCTTCGCGATACCATTCAGTACGTGCGATTTCAGCACCGCCGAGACGACCGCTCACTTGGATTTTGATGCCTTTGGCACCAATGCGCATGGCGTTCTGAACAGCGCGCTTCATAGCGCGACGGAACATTACGCGACGCTCCAGCTGCTGAGCTACGCTCTGCGCAACCAGCATACCGTCGAGTTCCGGCTTACGGATCTCTTCGATATTGATGTGCACAGGCACACCCATTTGCTTGGTCAGGTCCTGACGCAGTTTCTCAACATCTTCACCTTTCTTCCCGATAACGATACCTGGACGAGCGGTGTGGATGGTGATACGTGCAGTCTGAGCCGGACGATGGATATCGATACGGCTTACGGACGCGCTTTTTAGTTTGTCTTGGAGATACTCACGCACCTTCAGATCAGCGAACAAATAGTCCGCATAAGTCCGACCGTCTGCGTACCAGACGGAGGTGTGCTCCTTGACGATTCCCAGGCGAATGCCAATGGGATGTACTTTCTGACCCATCTCTTCGACTCCGTTACTTGTCAGCAACCTTGACAGTGATATGGCAAGACCGCTTGACGATGCGATCAGCACGGCCTTTGGCACGTGGCATGATGCGCTTCAGCGAACGCCCTTCGTTGACGAAAACGGTGCTGACTTTAAGGTCATCAACGTCTGCGCCTTCGTTATGCTCGGCGTTGGCTACGGCCGACTCCAGCACTTTCTTCATGATCTCGGCGGCTTTCTTACTGCTGAAAGCCAACAAGTTGAGCGCTTCGCCCACCTTCTTCCCGCGGATCTGGTCGGCGACCAAGCGGGCTTTCTGGGCGGAGATTCGAGCGCCCGACAACTTAGCGGCTACTTCCATTTCCTAACCCCTTAACGCTTGGCTTTCTTGTCTGCCACGTGCCCACGATAAGTGCGGGTACCGGCGAACTCGCCCAGTTTGTGGCCGACCATGTCTTCGTTAACGAGAACTGGGACGTGTTGACGACCGTTGTGTACTGCGATGGTCAAACCGACCATTTGTGGCAGGATCATCGAACGACGCGACCAGGTTTTCACCGGTTTGCGATCATTCTTTTCCGCCGCCACTTCGATCTTCTTCAGTAGGTGAAGATCGATAAAAGGACCTTTTTTCAGAGAACGTGGCACTGTCGTATCCCTCTATTTACTTGCGACGACGGACGATCATTTTGTCGGTACGCTTATTACCACGAGTCTTCGCGCCCTTAGTCGGGAAGCCCCATGGCGATACCGGATGACGACCACCAGAGGTACGACCTTCACCACCACCATGTGGGTGGTCAACCGGGTTCATGGCAACACCACGAACGGTTGGGCGAACGCCACGCCAGCGTTTGGCACCAGCTTTACCCAGCGAACGCAGGCTGTGCTCGGAGTTCGAGACTTCACCCAGGGTCGCGCGGCATTCAGCCAGCACTTTACGCATCTCACCAGAACGCAGACGCAGGGTCACGTAGACACCTTCACGAGCGATCAGCTGAGCCGAAGCACCAGCGGAACGAGCGATTTGCGCGCCTTTACCTGGCTTCAATTCGATGCCGTGTACGGTGCTACCAACTGGAATGTTACGCAGTTGCAGAGCGTTGCCCGGCTTGATCGGTGCCAGAGCACCTGCGATCAGCTGGTCGCCAGCACTCACGCCTTTAGGGGCGATGATGTAGCGACGCTCACCATCTGCGTACAGCAGCAGAGCGATGTGAGCAGTACGGTTTGGATCGTATTCAATACGCTCGACAGTGGCAGAGATGCCATCTTTGTCGTTGCGACGGAAATCGACCAGACGATAATGCTGCTTATGGCCACCACCGATGTGACGAGTGGTAATACGACCATTGTTGTTACGACCACCAGTCTTCGATTTTTTCTCGAGCAGCGGTGCGTGAGGAGCGCCTTTATGCAGCTCCTGGTTGACCACCTTGACCACAAAACGGCGGCCAGGGGAAGTCGGTTTGCATTTAACGATTGCCATGATGCACCCCTTCCTTACTCAGCACTGCTGCTGAAATCGAGATCTTGGCCTGGCTGAAGGGAGATAACTGCCTTCTTCCAGTCATTACGCTTGCCCAGACCGCGAGCAGTGCGCTTGCTCTTACCCAGAACATTCAGGGTAGTAACACGCTCTACTTTCACGCTGAACAGGCTTTCGACGGCCTTCTTGATTTCCAGCTTGGTTGCGTCAGTTGCAACCTTGAAAACGAACTGGCCTTTCTTGTCAGCCAGAACCGTAGCCTTCTCGGAAACGTGCGGGCCAAGCAGAACTTTAAATACGCGTTCCTGGTTCATCCCAGCAGCTCCTCGAATTTCTTCACGGCCGACACGGTGATCAACACCTTGTCGTATGCGATCAGACTAACTGGATCGGAACCTTGCACGTCACGTACATCAACGTGTGGCAGGTTACGAGCAGCCAGGTACAGGTTCTGATCAACCACTTCAGACACGATCAAGACGTCAGTCAGGCCCATGCCGGTCAGTTTGTTCAGCAGATCTTTGGTCTTCGGTGCATCAACAGCGAAGTCCTGAACAACAACCAGACGATCAGTACGCACCAGCTCAGCAAGGATGGAACGCATTGCTGCGCGATACATCTTCTTGTTCAGCTTCTGGGTGTGATCCTGAGGACGAGCTGCGAAAGTGGTACCGCCGCCACGCCAGATTGGGCTACGGATAGTACCGGCACGAGCACGGCCAGTACCTTTCTGACGCCAAGGGCGCTTACCGCCACCACGTACGTCGGAACGGGTCTTTTGCTGCTTGCTACCTTGACGGCCGCCGGCCATGTAGGCCACGACTGCTTGGTGAACCAGCGTCTCGTTGAATTCGCCGCCAAATGTCAGTTCGGAAACTTCGATCGCTTGAGCGTCATTTACATTTAATTGCATGTCAGCTTCCCCTTAACCGCGAGCCTTGGCTGCTGGACGTACAACCAAGTTGCCGCCAGTAGCGCCAGGAACAGCGCCCTTGACCAACAACAGATTGCGTTCAGCGTCCACGCGCACTACTTCGAGGGACTGCACGGTCACGCGCTCAGCGCCCATATGACCGGACATTTTTTTGCCCTTGAATACACGACCAGGAGTCTGGCACTGGCCGATAGAGCCTGGAACGCGGTGGGACACGGAGTTACCGTGGGTATTATCTTGCCCGCGGAAGTTCCAACGCTTGATCGTACCCTGGAAGCCCTTACCCTTGGACTGACCGGTTACATCAACCAGTTGACCAGCGGCGAAGATTTCAGCGTTGATCAGATCGCCGGCCTGGTACTCGCCTTCTTCAAGACGGAATTCCATTACGGTACGACCAGCGGCAACGTTCGCTTTAGCGAAGTGGCCAGCTTGAGCAGCTGTAACACGCGAAGCACGACGCTCACCTACAGTGACTTGCACTGCACGATAGCCATCGGTCTCTTCAGTTTTGAACTGGGTGACGCGATTCGGTTCGATCTCAATGACCGTGACCGGAATGGAGACACCTTCTTCGGTGAAAATACGGGTCATACCGCATTTACGACCGACTACACCAATAGTCATGTTGTAAACCTCATGAGTGTACGGGGCTTTCACCCGCTATGGCCGCCCATTTCAGAGCGTTACACGACTAAGACCGAGTCTTAGCCGAGGCTGATCTGCACTTCCACACCGGCCGCAAGATCAAGCTTCATAAGAGCATCAACGGTTTTATCCGTTGGCTGGACGATGTCCAGAACGCGCTTATGAGTACGGATCTCGTACTGGTCACGCGCGTCTTTGTTGACGTGCGGGGAGACCAGAACGGTGAACCGCTCTTTACGGGTAGGCAGTGGAATTGGACCACGCACTTGAGCACCAGTACGTTTCGCGGTTTCCACGATTTCCTGGGTGGATTGGTCGATCAGGCGATGGTCAAAAGCCTTCAACCTGATACGGATTTGCTGATTTTGCATTGGATTTCAGACTCCGGCTGCTATTCCCAGCGAGCGCAATACGCCCGTTAAAAGGAGGCGCAATTCTATAGACGGGTTTCTACAGTGTCAACCCAATAAAAAAGCCCCCGCTAGGCGGGGGCTTTTTCAAGTCATCACTTATTAAGCGATGATTTTGGCTACGACGCCAGCGCCGACGGTACGACCGCCTTCACGAATAGCGAAACGCAGACCATCTTCCATTGCGATGGTTTTGATCAGGGTGACAACCATTTTGATGTTGTCGCCTGGCATTACCATTTCAACGCCTTCCGGCAGTTCGCAGTTACCGGTCACGTCAGTGGTCCGGAAGTAGAACTGTGGACGGTAGCCTTTGAAGAACGGAGTGTGGCGACCGCCTTCTTCTTTGCTCAACACGTACACTTCAGCTTCGAAGGTAGTGTGCGGCTTAACCGAACCTGGCTTGACCAGAACCTGGCCACGCTCAACGTCGTCACGCTTGGTGCCGCGCAGCAGCACGCCGCAGTTCTCGCCAGCACGACCTTCGTCGAGCAGCTTACGGAACATTTCAACACCGGTGCAGGTGGTGACGGTAGTGTCACGCAGACCAACGATTTCCAGTGGATCCTGAACCTTGACGATACCGCGCTCGATACGGCCAGTTACAACAGTACCGCGACCGGAGATCGAGAATACGTCTTCGATTGGCATCAGGAACGGCTTGTCGATAACACGAACTGGATCCGGGATGTAGCTGTCCAGAGTTTCTACCAGGCGCTTAACAGCGGTGGTACCCATTTCGTTGTCGTCTTGGCCGTTCAGAGCCATCAGAGCCGAACCGATGATGATCGGAGTGTCGTCACCCGGGAAGTCGTAAGTGCTCAGCAGATCGCGCACTTCCATCTCAACCAGTTCCAGCAGCTCAGCGTCGTCAACCATGTCAGCCTTGTTCAGGAAGACAACGATGTACGGAACGCCAACCTGACGGGACAGCAGGATGTGCTCACGGGTTTGTGGCATCGGACCATCAGCGGCCGAGCAAACCAGGATAGCGCCGTCCATTTGAGCAGCACCGGTGATCATGTTCTTCACATAGTCAGCGTGACCTGGGCAGTCAACGTGAGCGTAGTGACGGATCAGCGAGTTGTATTCAACGTGTGCGGTGTTGATGGTGATACCACGAGCCTTTTCTTCCGGAGCGCTGTCGATTTTGTCGAAAGCAACAACGGCCGAACCGAAAATTTCGGAGCAGACGCGAGTCAGAGCAGCGGTCAGCGTGGTTTTACCGTGGTCGACGTGACCAATGGTGCCAACGTTGACGTGCGGGAGGGTACGGTCAAATTTTTCTTTAGCCACGACAATTAACTCCTAGCCTAAAGGGGCTGAATCAGCCTTGTTTTTTGGTAACGGTTTCGACGATGTGCGACGGAGCCGTATTGTATTTTTTGAATTCCATAGAGTAGCTTGCGCGACCTTGGGACATGGAGCGGACGTCGGTTGCGTAACCGAACATCTCACCCAACGGAACCTCGGCGCGAATCACTTTGCCGGAAACCGTGTCTTCCATACCCAGGATCATGCCGCGACGACGGTTAAGGTCGCCCATCACGTCACCCATATAGTCTTCAGGCGTAACAACCTCTACCGCCATGATCGGCTCAAGCAACTCACCACCACCCTTCTGGGCCAGTTGCTTGGTCGCCATGGAAGCAGCCACCTTAAACGCCATCTCGTTGGAGTCGACGTCGTGGTAGGAACCATCAAACACGGTAGCCTTCAGGCCGATCAGCGGATAGCCGGCAACAACGCCGTTCTTCATCTGCTCTTCGATACCCTTCTGGATAGCCGGGATGTATTCCTTAGGAACCACACCACCTACTACTTCGTTCACGAACTGCAGACCTTCCTGACCTTCGTCAGCAGGAGCAAAACGAATCCAGCAGTGGCCGAACTGACCACGACCGCCGGACTGACGAACGAACTTACCTTCGATTTCACAATTCTTCGTGATGCGCTCACGATAGGAAACCTGAGGCTTACCGATGTTGGCTTCGACGTTGAACTCACGGCGCATCCGGTCAACCAGGATGTCCAGGTGCAACTCGCCCATGCCGGAGATGATCGTTTGACCAGTCTCTTCATCAGTCTTGACGCGGAAAGATGGATCTTCCTGAGCAAGTTTGCCCAGAGCGATACCCATTTTTTCCTGGTCGTCCTTGGTCTTAGGCTCTACGGCAACCGAAATAACCGGTTCCGGGAAGTCCATGCGTACCAGGATGATTGGCTTGTCAGCGTTGCACAAAGTCTCACCAGTGGTGACGTCCTTCATGCCGATCAAGGCCGCGATGTCACCAGCGCGCACTTCCTTGATTTCTTCACGGGCGTTTGCGTGCATTTGCACCATACGACCCACGCGCTCTTTCTTGCCTTTAACCGAGTTGATCACGCCGTCGCCGGAGGCCAACACGCCCGAGTAAACTCGAACGAAGGTCAAGGTACCCACGAATGGGTCGGTAGCGATCTTGAACGCCAGAGCCGAGAACGGCTCGCTGTCGTCTGCGTGACGCTCCATTTCCTGGGTCTCGTCATCAGGGTCAGTACCCTTGATGGCAGGAATGTCGCTTGGAGCAGGCAGGTAGTCGATAACGGCATCGAGAACCAGGGGAACACCCTTGTTCTTGAAGGAAGAACCGCAAACAGCCAGAACGATCTCACCAGCGATAGTACGCTGACGCAGAGCGGCCTTGATTTCCTCGTTGGTGAGTTCTTCACCTTCGAGGTACTTGTTCATCAGCTCTTCGCTGGCTTCGGCCGCAGCCTCAACCATGTTGCCGCGCCACTCGTCAGCCAATTCCTGCAGTTCAGCAGGGATAGGCTTGCGAACTGGAACCATGCCTTTGTCAGCGTCATTCCAGTAAACAGCTTCCATAGCCATCAGATCTATCTGACCCTGGAAGTTGTCTTCGGAACCGATAGCCAGCTGGATTGGCACCGGGGTGTGACCCAGACGCTGTTTGATCTGACCGATCACGCGCAGGAAGTTCGCACCAGCACGGTCCATCTTGTTTACATAAACAAGACGTGGAACGCCGTACTTGTTGGCTTGACGCCATACGGTTTCCGACTGAGGCTCAACACCCGAGGTACCGCAGAACACAACGACCGCGCCGTCGAGAACACGCAGGGAACGCTCAACTTCAATAGTGAAGTCAACGTGGCCCGGGGTGTCGATGACGTTGAAGCGGTATTGGTCTTTGTGCTGCTTCTCGGAACCCTGCCAGAAGGCGGTAATGGCAGCAGAAGTAATGGTAATACCACGCTCCTGCTCCTGAACCATCCAGTCTGTGGTCGCGGCGCCGTCATGCACCTCGCCCATTTTGTGACTTTTGCCAGTGTAAAAAAGGACGCGCTCGGTGGTGGTGGTTTTACCAGCATCCACGTGAGCAACGATACCAATGTTACGGTAGCGATTAATCGGTGTTGTACGAGCCATAAAGCCCTCGCAAAATTAGTGACGCTAAAATTAGAAGCGGTAGTGCGAGAAAGCCTTGTTGGCTTCAGCCATACGGTGCACGTCTTCACGCTTCTTAACTGCAGCACCTTTACCTTCAGCGGCGTCCAACAGTTCGCCAGCCAAACGCAGAGCCATAGACTTCTCGCCGCGCTTGCGGGCGAAGTCTACCAACCAGCGCATTGCCAGGGCGTTACGACGGGACGGACGAACTTCGACCGGAACCTGGTAAGTAGCACCGCCTACACGGCGCGACTTCACTTCGACCAGCGGAGCGATGGCGTCGAGAGCTTTCTCGAAGATTTCCAGGGGGTCGCTGTTCTTGCGTTCTTTAACCTTTTCCAGCGCGCCATAAACGATACGCTCGGCAACGGCTTTCTTGCCGCTTTCCATAACGTGGTTCATGAACTTGGCCAGGATTTGGCTTCCGTATTTTGGATCGTCAAGCACTTCGCGCTTGGCTGCTACGCGTCTTCTTGGCATGGATAAGCCCTCAAACGGTCTTCAGGTTCGCTCGGAATCGGTGCCCTTTCGGGACGCCTCCGACCTTACTCTTATCGACTCAGAAAAATAGAAAATCAGTTTTTACAAAAAGCCACTACTACTTAGGCTTCTTGGTACCGTACTTCGAGCGACCCTGGTTACGACCTTTAACGCCGGAAGTATCCAAAGAACCGCGTACGGTGTGGTAACGAACACCTGGCAAGTCTTTTACACGACCGCCGCGGATCAGTACCACGCTGTGCTCTTGCAGGTTGTGGCCTTCACCGCCGATGTACGAGGAAACCTCGAAACCGTTGGTCAGACGCACACGGCATACTTTACGCAGTGCCGAGTTAGGTTTTTTCGGCGTGGTGGTATACACACGGGTGCATACGCCACGACGTTGCGGGCAGTTCTGCAGCGCAGGCACGTCGGATTTCTCGACGATACGCTTACGCGGCTGACGTACCAGCTGGTTGATAGTTGCCATCTACTAGCTCCACTGTTGTCTTGCGACGCTATTGTCTTGCAAGAAAAGCAAAATGGCAGGAACGAATTCCCGCCAAATTTAGGGGTACAAGAGTCTAAAGAGGATCTTGCCCCCAGTCAAGGCAAGGCCCCGACCTCCCCACTCATCCAACCTCGACAAATTGTCTCGATTCGATGAACGGAATGGCCAGGGCCTTACGCTCATTTACCGCAGAACTCAGTTACCGCTCGAGTTCAGTGCTTCGGTCAGTGCAGCTTCCACTTCACTGGCGCTTACGCGCAACGGTTTGTCAGCATCACGGCGGCGCTTGCGCTCACTGTGATAAGCCAGACCGGTACCAGCCGGGATCAGACGACCCACGACCACGTTTTCTTTCAGGCCACGCAGGTAATCGCGCTTGCCGGTTACCGCCGCTTCGGTCAGTACACGAGTGGTTTCCTGGAAGGAAGCCGCCGAGATGAACGATTCGGTGGACAACGACGCCTTGGTGATACCCAACAGCACGCGAGTGAACTTGGAAACGAATTTCTCGTCGCCAGCCAGACGCTCGTTCTCTACCAGAACGTGAGTCAATTCCATCTGGTCGCCCTTGATGAAAGTGGAATCGCCAGATTCAGCGATTTCAACTTTACGCAGCATCTGACGCAGGATGGTCTCGATGTGCTTGTCGTTGATCTTCACGCCTTGCAGACGATAAACGTCCTGGATCTCGTTCACGATGTACTTGGCCAGCGCACTCACACCCAGCAGACGCAGAATGTCGTGTGGATCGCTCGGGCCGTCGGAGATAACTTCGCCGCGGTTTACCTGTTCGCCTTCGAAGACGTTCAGGTGACGCCACTTCGGAATCAGCTCTTCGTACGGATCGCTACCATCGTTCGGGGTGATAACCAGACGGCGCTTGCCTTTGGTCTCTTTACCGAACGCGATGGTGCCGCTGACTTCAGCCAGAATCGAGGCTTCTTTCGGACGACGGGCTTCGAACAAGTCGGCAACACGCGGCAGACCACCGGTGATGTCACGGGTTTTCGAAGTCTCTTGCGGAATACGAGCGATAACATCACCGATCGCGATTTTCGCACCGTCCGCTACACCGACCAAGGCGTTAGCAGGCAGGAAGTACTGAGCAATTACGTCGGTACCCGGCAACAAGAGATCCTTGCCGTTGTCATCGACCATCTTCACAGCAGGACGGATATCTTTACCGGCAGCTGGACGGTCTTTGGCGTCGAGTACTTCAATGTTGGTCATACCGGTCAATTCGTCAGTCTGACGCTTGATCGTGATGCCTTCTTCCATGCCCACGTAGGTCACGGTACCTTTCATTTCGGTAACGATTGGGTGAGTGTGCGGATCCCACTTGGCCACGATTGCGCCAGCGTCGACCTTGTCACCTTCTTTAACCGAAATCACAGCACCGTACGGCAGCTTGTAACGCTCGCGCTCACGACCGAAGTCATCAGCGATCGCCAGCTCACCGGAACGGGACACAGCAACCAGGCAACCATCCACTCGTTCAACGTGTTTCAGGTTGTGCAGACGGACGGTACCGCCATTCTTCACCTGAACGCTGTCAGCGGCGGAGGTCCGGCTTGCCGCACCACCGATGTGGAACGTACGCATGGTCAGCTGGGTACCCGGCTCACCGATGGACTGGGCAGCGATAACGCCGACCGCCTCACCGATGTTCACCTGGTGACCACGAGCCAGATCACGGCCGTAGCACTTGGCGCAAATGCCGTAGCGGGTTTCGCAGCTGATCGGCGAGCGCACGATCACTTCATCGATGCTGTTCAGCTCGATGAACTCGACCCACTTCTCGTCTACCAATGTGCCGGCAGGAACGATGATTTCTTCGGTACCTGGCTTGAACACGTCACGGGCAATGACACGACCCAATACGCGCTCGCCCAGCGGCTCAACAACGTCACCGCCTTCAATGTGCGGAGTCATTACCAGGCCATGCTCGGTGCCGCAATCGATCTCGGTCACAACCAGATCCTGCGCCACGTCTACCAGACGACGAGTCAGGTAACCGGAGTTCGCAGTTTTCAACGCGGTATCCGCCAAACCTTTACGAGCACCGTGAGTAGAGATGAAGTACTGAAGTACGCTCAAACCCTCACGGAAGTTCGCAGTAATCGGCGTTTCGATGATGGAACCGTCCGGCTTGGCCATCAGACCACGCATACCGGCGAGCTGACGGATCTGCGCAGCAGAACCCCGTGCGCCCGAGTCGGCCATCATGTACATCGAGTTGAAAGACTCTTGGTCGACTTCGACGCCATGGCGGTCGATGACTTTCTCTTTCGAGAGGTTGGCCATCATCGCCTTGGAAACTTCGTCGTTCGCCTTGGACCAAAGGTCGATCACTTTGTTGTACTTCTCGCCCTGAGTTACCAGGCCGGAGGCGTACTGACTTTCGATCTCTTTCACTTCATCAGTAGCAGCATTGATGATGCGGGCTTTTTCATCCGGGATAACGAAGTCGTTAACACCGATGGATACGCCGGAGATGGTCGAATAAGCAAAACCGGTGTACATCAACTGGTCAGCGAAGATCACGGTCTCTTTCAAACCAACCACGCGGTAGCACTGGTTGATCAGCTTGGAGATCGCCTTTTTCTTCATCGGCTGGTTGACGACGTCATACGACAAGCCAGGTGGAACAACCTGGAACAACAGCGCGCGGCCGACGGTAGTGTCGACGATACGGGTGTTCTTGACGCTGCCACCATCACGATCATTAACGGTTTCGTTGATCCGCACTTTGACTTTAGCGTGCAGTGCGGCTTCGCCGGCACGGAACACACGGTCAACTTCTTGCAGATCTGCGAACACGCGACCTTCGCCCTTGGCGTTGATCGCTTCACGAGTCATGTAGTACAGACCCAATACAACGTCCTGCGACGGAACGATGATTGGCTCACCGTTGGCTGGCGACAGAATGTTGTTGGTCGACATCATCAACGCACGCGCTTCCAACTGGGCTTCCAGTGTCAGCGGTACGTGCACGGCCATTTGGTCGCCGTCGAAGTCGGCGTTGTACGCAGCGCAGACCAGAGGGTGCAGCTGGATAGCCTTACCTTCGATCAGTACCGGTTCAAACGCCTGGATACCCAGACGGTGAAGGGTCGGTGCACGGTTGAGGAGAACCGGGTGTTCGCGGATGACTTCAGCGAGAACGTCCCAAACTTCCGGCAGCTCGCGCTCGACCATCTTCTTGGCAGCTTTGATGGTGGTCGCGAGACCACGCATTTCCAGCTTGCCGAAAATGAACGGTTTGAACAGCTCGAGAGCCATTTTCTTCGGCAGACCGCACTGGTGCAGACGCAGGGTCGGACCTACGGTAATTACCGAACGACCGGAGTAGTCAACGCGCTTACCGAGCAAGTTCTGACGGAAACGACCTTGCTTACCCTTGATCATGTCAGCCAGGGATTTCAGAGGACGCTTGTTGGAACCTGTGATAGCGCGGCCACGACGACCGTTGTCGAGCAGTGCATCGACGGCTTCCTGCAACATACGCTTTTCGTTGCGCACGATGATGTCCGGAGCGGACAGATCGAGCAGGCGCTTCAAGCGGTTGTTACGGTTGATCACTCGACGATACAGATCGTTGAGGTCGGAAGTCGCGAAGCGACCGCCATCCAGCGGGACCAGTGGACGCAGATCTGGCGGCAGAACCGGCAGAACGGTCAGCACCATCCATTCTGGAAGGTTGCCGGAACCCTGGAAGGCTTCCATCAACTTCAGACGCTTGGACAGTTTCTTGATTTTGGTTTCGGAGTTGGTTTGCGGAATTTCTTCACGCAGACGGCCAATCTCGTGTTCCAGATCGATAGCGTGCAGCAGCTCACGGACAGCTTCGGCACCCATGCGGGCATCGAAATCGTCGCCGAACTCTTCCAGCGCTTCGAAGTACTGCTCATCGTTGAGCAGCTGACCTTTTTCAAGGGTGGTCATGCCTGGATCGATAACGACATAGCTCTCGAAGTAGAGAACACGTTCGATATCACGCAGGGTCATGTCCATCAGCAAGCCGATACGGGACGGCAGCGATTTCAGGAACCAGATGTGGGCAACTGGCGAAGCCAGTTCGATGTGCGCCATGCGCTCACGACGAACTTTGGCCAGCGCGACTTCAACGCCGCACTTCTCGCAGATCACACCGCGGTGCTTCAAGCGCTTGTACTTACCGCACAGGCACTCGTAATCCTTTACCGGGCCAAAGATCTTGGCGCAGAACAGGCCGTCACGCTCAGGTTTGAACGTACGGTAGTTGATGGTTTCCGGCTTTTTAACTTCACCGAACGACCACGAACGGATCATCTCAGGCGATGCCAATCCAATACGGATGGCGTCGAACTCTTCGACTTGACCCTGGTTTTTCAGCAAATTCAGTAGGTCTTTCAAGGCCTTTCCTCCTGGCGGAGCAGAGAGCGGGCAATCCTGCCCCGCTCTCGATTCGCGTCACGTGTTATTCGGTTTCCAGATCGATATCGATGCCGAGGGAACGAATTTCCTTGATCAACACGTTGAAAGACTCGGGCATGCCCGGCTCCATACGGTGATCGCCATCCACGATGTTTTTGTACATCTTGGTACGGCCGTTCACATCGTCCGACTTCACTGTGAGCATTTCTTGCAGAGTGTAAGCAGCACCGTATGCTTCCAGTGCCCAGACCTCCATCTCCCCGAAACGCTGACCACCGAACTGCGCCTTACCACCCAGCGGCTGCTGAGTAACCAGGCTGTACGAACCGGTAGAACGAGCGTGCATCTTGTCGTCTACCAAGTGGTTCAGCTTCAGCATGTACATGTAGCCAACAGTAACCGGGCGCTCGAACTTGTTGCCGGTACGGCCGTCGGTCAGCTGCATCTGGCCGCTTTCTGGCAGGTCTGCCAGTTTCAGCATGGCCTTGATTTCGCTTTCCTTGGCACCGTCGAACACTGGAGTGGCCATTGGAACGCCGCCACGCAGGTTCTTCGCCAGATCCAGGATTTCCTGGTCGGAGAAGCTATCCAGATCTTCGTTACGACCGCCGATCTGGTTGTAGATCTCGTCCAGGAATTTACGAAGCTCAGCGACTTTGCGCTGCTCTTCGATCATCCGGTTGATCTTCTCGCCCAAGCCTTTAGCCGCGAGGCCCAGGTGGGTTTCAAGGATCTGACCAACGTTCATACGCGAAGGTACGCCCAACGGGTTGAGGACGACGTCGACCGGGGTGCCATTGGCATCGTGCGGCATGTCTTCAACCGGCATGATCACGGAGACCACACCTTTGTTACCGTGACGACCGGCCATCTTGTCGCCCGGCTGGATGCGACGACGGATTGCCAGGTAAACCTTGACGATTTTCAGCACGCCTGGAGCCAGGTCATCGCCCTGCTGCAGCTTGCGCTTCTTGTCTTCGAACTTGTCGTCCAGCAGACGGCGGCGATCAACGATGTAGGCCTGAGCCTTCTCGAGCTGCTCGTTCAGAGCATCTTCAGCCATGCGCAGCTTGAACCACTGACCATGCTCAAGACCGTCGAGAATTTCGTCGGTGATGTCCTGACCTTTCTTCAGACCGGCGCCGCCTTCGGCTTTGTGGCCGACCAGAGCGGAGCGCAGACGTTCGAAAGTTGCGCCTTCAACGATACGGAACTCTTCGTTCAGGTCCTTGCGGATCTCGTCGAGTTGAGTCTTCTCGATCGACAGTGCACGAGCATCACGCTCAACGCCGTCGCGGGTGAAGACCTGTACGTCGATGACGGTACCCTTGGTGCCGGTAGGCACGCGCAGGGAGGTGTCTTTAACGTCGCTGGCTTTTTCACCGAAGATAGCACGCAGCAGTTTTTCTTCCGGAGTCAGTTGGGTCTCGCCTTTCGGAGTGACCTTACCAACCAGGATGTCGCCTGCGCCAACTTCAGCACCTACGTAAACGATACCGGCTTCGTCCAGCTTGTTCAGTGCAGCTTCACCCACGTTCGGGATGTCTGCAGTGATTTCCTCTGGCCCAAGCTTGGTGTCACGTGCCACACAGGTCAGTTCCTGAATGTGGATCGTGGTAAAGCGGTCTTCTTGAACAACTCGTTCCGACAGGCAGATGGAGTCTTCGAAGTTGTAACCGTTCCAGGCCATGAACGCGATGCGCATGTTCTGACCCAGCGCCAGTTCACCCATGTCGGTGGACGGGCCGTCAGCCATGATGTCGCTACGCTGAACCCGATCACCTTTACGCACCAGCGGACGCTGGTTGATGCAGGTGTTCTGGTTGGAGCGGGTGTATTTGGTCAGGTTGTAGATGTCGACACCAGCTTCACCGGTTTCAACTTCATCATCAGCAACACGAACCACGATACGGCTGGCGTCTACGGAATCGATAACGCCACCACGACGAGCCACGACGCAAACGCCGGAGTCACGAGCTACGTTACGCTCCATGCCAGTACCGACCAGCGGCTTGTCAGCGCGCAGGGTTGGTACAGCTTGACGCTGCATGTTCGAACCCATCAACGCACGGTTGGCGTCATCGTGCTCGAGGAACGGGATCAGCGACGCTGCAACCGAAACTACCTGCTTCGGCGATACGTCCATCAAGGTGACGTCTTCCGGCGCCTTGACGGTGAACTCGTTCAAGTGACGAACAGCTACCAGCTCGTCGATCAGCATTTTCTTGTCGTTCATCGTGGCCGAAGCCTGAGCGATCACGTGATCAGCTTCTTCGATGGCGGACAGGAACACGATCTCGTCGGTGACCAGAGCGTCTTTCACCACACGGTACGGACTTTCGAGGAAGCCGTACTGGTTGGTGCGCGCATAAGCAGCCAGGGAGTTGATCAGACCGATGTTCGGACCTTCCGGCGTTTCAATCGGGCATACACGACCGTAGTGAGTCGGGTGTACGTCACGAACTTCAAAGCCAGCGCGCTCACGAGTCAAACCGCCAGGGCCGAGTGCAGAAACACGACGCTTGTGGGTGATCTCGGACAGCGGGTTGTTCTGGTCCATGAACTGGGAAAGCTGGCTGGAACCGAAGAACTCTTTCACCGCCGCAGCCACTGGCTTGGCGTTGATCAGGTCTTGCGGCATCAGGCCTTCGCTTTCAGCCATCGACAGACGCTCTTTGACCGCACGCTCAACACGTACCAGGCCAACGCGGAACTGGTTCTCGGCCATTTCGCCTACGCAGCGAACACGACGGTTACCCAGGTGGTCGATGTCATCGACGATGCCTTTACCGTTACGGATGTCGACCAGAGTCTTCAGCACGGCAACGATGTCTTCTTTGCACAACACGCCCGAACCTTCGATCTCGGTACGACCGATACGACGGTTGAACTTCATCCGGCCGACCGCAGACAGGTCATAGCGCTCAGGGCTGAAGAACAGGTTGTTGAACAGGGTCTCGGCAGCGTCTTTGGTTGGCGGCTCGCCTGGACGCATCATGCGATAGATCTCGACCAGCGCTTCCAATTGGTTGCTGGTGGAGTCGATCTTCAGAGTGTCGGAGACGAACGGACCGCAGTCGATATCGTTGGTGTACAGCGTTTCGATGCGAACAACCTGGGCCTTGGCAATTTTTGCCAGGATCTCGGTGTTCAGCTCGGTGTTGCACTCTGCCAGGATTTCGCCGGTTGCCGGATGCACGATGGCCTTGGCGGTAGTGCGACCCAGGACGTAGTCCAGAGGCACTTCCAGGGTCTTGAGACCGGCTTTTTCGATCTGGTTGATGTGGCGCGCAGTAATACGGCGACCAGCCTCAACGATGACCTTGCCCTTCTCGTCCTGAATATCAAGTACAGCGATTTCACCACGCAGACGCGAAGCAATCAGTTCCAGACTGAGGGTTTCGCCGCTCAGGTGGAAAACGTTGGTGGTGTAGAACGCGTCGAGCACTTCTTCAGTGGTATAGCCGAGCGCGCGCAGCAGTACCGATGCAGGCAGCTTGCGACGACGGTCGATACGCACGAATACGCAGTCTTTCGGGTCGAACTCGAAGTCCAACCACGAACCGCGGTAAGGAATGATACGTGCCGAGTACAACAGTTTGCCGGAGCTGTGCGTCTTGCCACGGTCGTGGTCGAAGAACACGCCCGGGGAACGGTGCAGCTGGGAAACGATTACACGCTCGGTACCGTTGATTACAAAGGTACCGTTCTCAGTCATCAGGGGGATTTCACCCATGTAGACTTCTTGCTCTTTGATGTCCTTGATCGCTTTGTTCGACGATTCTTTGTCGAAAATGATCAGGCGCACTTTTACCCGCAAAGGTACGGCGTAAGTTACACCGCGCAATACGCATTCTTTGACATCAAATGCCGGTTCGCCCAGGCGATAACCGACGTACTCCAGCGCAGCATTGCCGGAGTAGCTGATGATCGGGAAAACGGATTTGAAGGCCGCATGCAGGCCCACGTCGCGGAACTGATCTTTAGTCGCTCCCGCTTGCAAGAATTCACGATACGAATCCAGCTGGATGGCCAGGAGGTACGGCACATCCATGACGTCCGGCAACTTGCTAAAGTCCTTGCGGATACGTTTTTTCTCAGTATATGAGTAAGCCATCAGCGTTCCCCAGCTTGGTCACCTGCTTGTTTGGCCCCTCCCGACGGGAGCAGCCAGAAAATCGTGCAAACCCCATGGTTTGCGCCACCGCATCGGGTGGTTACAACTCGCTATCAGCACCGACCCAGTCGGCCGCCAATAACGGAAAAAGGCCGGTGGCAAGAGCCACCAGCCATCAGCCTTTCGCTTAACGCTCGGGCTGGAGACGCAAAGTCGATGCTTATTTCAGCTCGACTTTAGCGCCTGCTTCTTCCAGAGTGGCTTTTGCTTTGTCAGCTGCGTCTTTCGAAACAGCTTCCAGAACAACGCCAGGAGCGCCGTCAACTACAGCCTTGGCTTCTTTCAGGCCCAGACCGGTCAGCTCACGTACTGCCTTGATCACGTTAACTTTCTTCTCGCCAGCTTCCAGCAGCATGACGTTGAATTCAGTTTGTTCTTCAACAACGGCAGCGACAGCAGCTGGACCAGCGGAAGCAGCGGCAGCGGAAACGCCGAACTTCTCTTCCATGGCCTTGATCAGCTCAACGATTTCCAGAACGGATTTTTCGCCGATTGCTTCGATGATTTGGTCGTTAGTCAGAGACATGACTATAAATTCCTGTATTGGGGTGACAGCCTACGCGGCCATCGAAATAAACAATAAACGCTGAAAGGAGTCGCTCAGCCTTAGGCTGCGGCAGCTTCTTTCTGGTCGCGAAGAGCCGCCAGAGTACGAGCCAATTTGCTGGTTGCGCCTTGAATCACGCTCATCAGCTGAGAAATTGCTTCGTCACGGGTCGGCAGGCTTGCCAGTACGTCGATCTGATTAGCTGCGAGGAACTTGCCCTCGAACGCAGCTGCCTTGATCTCGAACTTATCCTGACCTTTTGCGAACTCTTTGAAGATACGAGCAGCAGCGCCCGGATGATCTTTGGAGAATGCAATCAAGGTCGGGCCGGTGAACACGTCGTTGAGCACGTCATACTGAGTGCCAGCAACGGCGCGCTTGAGCAGAGTGTTACGTACAACACGTACGTAAACACCAGCTTCACGAGCCTCTTTACGGAGTCCGGTCATAGCGCCTACTGTTACGCCACGGGCATCAGCCACGACAGCGGACAGAGCAACTTGGGCAGCCTTGTTGACTTCAGCGACGATGGCCTTCTTGTCTTCAAGTTTAATTGCCACGGGAAAAACTCCTGCTTGTTACCGTTTCATCCAACCGAGGCCAGATGTCGTTTTGGTGTCTGATTCGGTAAGGAACCGGGAGCACCATCTGCGTAGGCTTGAGGTTTAAGACTTGCGTCGCCTACGGTCTTGGATAGCCCCCGCCAGGCAGGGACCCCAATTTTTCAATTGGCGCAATTACTTGCGCCAACCTGTGTCTTACGCGTCGAGCGAGCCTTGGTCGATGACCAGGCCTGGACCCATGGTAGTGCTCAGGGTAACGCGCTTGACGTAAATACCTTTCGAGGAAGCTGGCTTGATACGCTTCAGATCAGCGATCAGGGCCTCAACGTTTTCCTTCAGCTTGACGGCGTCGAAGCCAACCTTGCCAACGGAGGTGTGGATGATGCCGTTTTTGTCGGTGCGATAACGAACCTGACCAGCCTTGGCGTTTTTAACCGCGGTAGCTACGTCTGGCGTTACGGTGCCGACTTTAGGGTTAGGCATCAGGCCACGCGGGCCCAGGATCTGACCCAACTGACCAACAACGCGCATTGCATCCGGGGATGCGATAACTACGTCATAGTTCAGGTCGCCGCCTTTCATTTCAGCAGCCAGATCGTCCATACCTACACGGTCAGCGCCGGCAGCCAAAGCGGCCTCAGCAGCTGGACCCTGGGTGAACACAGCAACGCGAACGGTCTTGCCAGTGCCGTGTGGCAGCACAGTAGCGCTACGAACGACCTGGTCGGATTTACGCGGGTCAACACCCAAGTTTACAGCAACGTCAAACGACTCGCTGAACTTGACGGTCGACAGCTCAGCCAGCAGAGCAGCTGCGTCTACAAAGTTGTAGGACTTGCCTGCTTCGATTTTGCCGGCGATAGCCTTTTGACGCTTGGTCAACTTAGCCATTACACACCCTCCACGTTAAGGCCCATGCTACGAGCAGAACCGGCGATAGTACGCACGGCCGCGTCCATATCAGCTGCAGTCAGATCCGCGTTTTTGGTTTTCGCGATTTCTTCCAGCTGAGCACGGGTAACGGTGCCAACCTTAACGGTGTTCGGACGAGCGGAACCGCTAGTCAGACCAGCAGCTTTCTTCAGCAGAACCGAAGCAGGTGTGGATTTGGTTTCGAAAGTGAAGCTACGGTCGCTGTAGACAGTGATGATCACTGGAGTCGGCAGACCTGGCTCAATACCCTGAGTACGGGCGTTGAAAGCCTTGCAGAATTCCATGATGTTCACGCCGTGCTGACCCAGAGCAGGACCAACAGGTGGGCTTGGGTTAGCCTGAGCGGCCTTCACTTGCAGCTTGATGTAAGCGGTAATCTTCTTGGCCATGAGGCACTCCAATTACGGGTTCGAACGCCTCGAAAGGCTCCCCGGTTACTTGCGCGTTTATCCCAGTGACGACAAAACCCCACAGCCTAGACTGCGGGGTTGGGATGCTTGCTCAGCTAGACTTTTTCGACCTGGCTGAACTCTAGCTCTACCGGAGTAGAGCGACCGAAAATGAGCACTGCCACTTGGATCCGGCTCTTCTCGTAGTTAACTTCTTCGACCGTGCCAGTAAAGTCGGCAAACGGACCGTCATTGACACGCACCGACTCACCTGGCTCGAACAACGTCTTCGGCTTCGGCTTGTCGCTACCATCAGCAACGCGACGCAGAATCGCTTCTGCCTCTTTATCTGTGATAGGTGCAGGCTTATCAGCAGTACCGCCGATAAAACCCATCACCCGAGGAGTATCCTTGACTAAGTGCCAAGTACCCTCATTCATATCCATCTGAACCAGCACATAACCTGGGAAGAACTTGCGCTCGCTTTTGCGTTTCTGGCCATTACGCATTTCAACCACTTCTTCAGTGGGAACCAGAATTTCGCCAAAGCCATCTTCCATGCCAGCCAGCTTTACGCGCTCTACCAACGAGCGCATGACATGCTTCTCGTAACCGGAGTAAGCATGCACAACGTACCAACGCTTAGCCACGGGACACCCTTAGCCGACAATCAAGGAAACAAGCCAACCGAGCAGGGAATCAAGCCCCCACAACAGCAACGCCATAACCAGTACAACAGCCACAACGATCAACGTGGTCTGCGTGGTTTCTTGGCGAGTTGGCCATACGACTTTACGAATCTCGGTGCGAGCTTCCTTAACCAGTACAAAGAAAGACTTGCCCTTGACTGTTTGCAGGCCTACAAAGGCAGCTACAGCAGCAATGGCGAGCAAAGCTAGTACGCGGTACAGGATCGGCGAAGCAGAGTAATACTGATTGCCAACAACGCCAACAACCACCAAAGCGACTACTACTAGCCACTTGAGCAGATCGAAGCGAGAGCCTTGAGCTTCAGCTTTAGGAGTCATCTATGAAGATCCTGTGAAAAGAAAGCCAGACACACCAAGTGAATCTGGCAGGTCAGGAGGGAATCGAACCCCCAACCTACGGTTTTGGAGACCGTCGCTCTGCCAATTGAGCTACTGACCTAAAACAAAATCAGGCCGACCATTATGCCGGCCCGAAAAAGACATTACAACAATTTACTCGATAACCTTAGCAACGACACCAGCGCCGACGGTACGACCGCCCTCACGAATGGCGAAACGCAGACCATCTTCCATTGCGATGGTTTTGATCAGAGTGACCGTCATTTGGACGTTATCACCTGGCATCACCATTTCAACGCCTTCCGGCAGTTCGCAGTTACCGGTCACGTCAGTGGTCCGGAAGTAGAACTGTGGACGGTAGCCTTTGAAGAACGGCGTATGACGACCACCCTCTTCCTTGCTCAGAACGTAAACTTCAGCAGTGAACTTGGTATGCGGCTTGACGGTGCCCGGCTTGACCAGAACCTGGCCACGCTCAACATCATCACGCTTGGTACCACGCAGCAACACACCACAGTTCTCGCCAGCACGACCCTCATCGAGCAGCTTGCGGAACATCTCAACACCAGTGCAAGTAGTTTTGACAGTGTCACGAAGACCAACAATCTCAACTTCTTCCTGAATGCGGACAATGCCACGCTCAACACGACCAGTCACAACAGTACCGCGACCGGAGATCGAGAAAACATCCTCGATCGGCATCAGGAACGGCTTATCAATAGCACGCTCAGGCTGCGGAATGTAGCTATCCAGAGTCTCAACCAACTTCTTGACGGCCGTAGTGCCCATCTCGTTATCGTCTTGACCATTCAGCGCCATCAGCGCCGAACCAATGATGATCGGAGTGTCATCACCTGGGAAATCGTAAGTGCTCAGCAGGTCGCGCACCTCCATCTCAACCAACTCCAGCAGCTCCGCATCATCAACCATGTCAGCCTTGTTCAGGAAGACAACAATGTACGGAACGCCAACCTGGCGAGACAAAAGGATGTGCTCACGGGTTTGCGGCATCGGACCATCAGCAGCCGAGCAAACCAGAATCGCACCATCCATCTGTGCAGCACCGGTAATCATGTTTTTTACGTAGTCAGCGTGACCCGGACAGTCAACATGTGCGTAGTGACGCACGGCCGAATCGTACTCAACGTGAGCGGTGTTGATTGTAATACCACGAGCTTTTTCTTCAGGGGCGCTATCGATCTTGTCGAAGTCAACCTTTGCCGAACCGAAAACTTCGGAACAGACGCGGGTCAAAGCAGCAGTCAGAGTAGTTTTACCGTGATCGACGTGACCAATAGTACCAACGTTGACGTGCGGCTTATTACGTTCGAACTTTTCCTTAGCCATCAAAATCACCCCTAGGAGAAGAAATGAGCAGGTCAAACAAGCCATTAAAACAAAGGCAGATATTTTCATATCTGCCTTGTTATATGGAGCTCTTGAGCGGATTTGAACCGCTGACCTCACCCTTACCAAGGGTGTGCTCTACCAACTGAGCTACAAGAGCGTAACACTATGCAGGATCTGCAAACTTGGAGCGGGTAGCGGGAATCGAACCCGCATCATCAGCTTGGAAGGCTGAGGTTCTACCACTAAACTATACCCGCGAGCTTGCAGCTCTCGCTAAAAATGGTGGAGGGGGAAGGATTCGAACCTTCGAAGTCGTAGACGTCAGATTTACAGTCTGATCCCTTTGGCCGCTCGGGAACCCCTCCTAAGCGAGCCGGCATTCTATATCATGCCAGCCTTCTGTCAAGCATTTTCTCATTAAAAACCTGAGGTTAGCTGCATTGACATCACTTTGCGGTGTTAACCATTAAAGGTCTTCACTGCGAAGCGGGCGCCATTCTATGCAAACTATTCGGCGGGTGCAACCCCCTCGCACGGCATTATTTTATGTTTTAACTCATTGAATTCTCTAGAAAGGTTTTTCAGCTGCGAGTCATCCAGCCAACGCCGGCTTTCTGGCGCCACACGCACCCAGTAACCGTCAGACCCGGCGGGAGCCCTCAGCAAGGACTCGAACTTGATCTCCATGCCACTCAACCGCCGCTCGACCGCCTGAGCTGCGTCCTGACGAGCAAAACCGCCCAGATAGAGGCAACCATCGTCTGTCTGGGTAGACTTTCCTTTATCACGAGCCGCGTCAGTTGCCTCACTCAACAAGCGAATATCCTGCTGCGCCCCCTTATACAAACTCAAAGGGGTTACATCCTTCGCACGCAGAGGAGCCTCTTGTTGGTGCCAGATGTAATAGAACACATTGAGAACAAGCAGCAGCAGAAACAACCAACGCATAAAAACCTCAGGACAAGGGGCACGCCATAGCCAAACCTACAAACACCAGATCAGGAACCACCCTGGCCTCAGGCACGATCTCGGAAACCAGGTCTGCGTCTCCTCCAGTGAGGAACACAGCAAAATCAGCCCCCCAATAACTACGCGCCAACTCTAGCTGCGTCAGGACAAAGCCTCTCAGCATCAATGAGCATCCCCGCTCGACCGCTTCGACAGTTGTCCGACCAGGAACGAGACTTTCCAGAGCGCGCTCGGCTGCTAGATCACCATAACGAATTCTACGGGTGTGGGTACGCAATTGGTTTCGCATCAGAGGCATTCCCGGGCATATAAATCCTCCGAGGTGCTCTCCACCGCTGGAGATGAAGTCCGCAGTAACAGCCGTACCAAAATCAAGCACAAGGCACGCACCCGAAGCCAGCTGGAATCCCCCAAGCATCGCCAACCAACGGTCGAGCCCTAACCGCTCGAACTCCTCATAACCGTTACGAACCCCGGACATTTCGCGGGACGGCGCCGCACATACCACCGATACACCAAAAGCTGCTGTCAGCTGAGAAATCAGTGCACTGGTTTCATCGGCAGTCCTGACACTGACCAACCGACAAAACTTGAGAGTGAGACCCTTCAGCGCTTTCAAGCTCTCCAACAAAGCAACATCCGAATCAACGACGCCCTCGCCAACCACCCGCCGAACATCCGCATCGAGCACACGCCACTTGATAAAACTGTTTCCGCAGTCGAGCTCAAGAATCATCACGCAACCTCAGACTGAGCTCACCACCACTAAAGACTTTTTCCACACCACCCACCTTCAAGCGCAGGGCACCCTGACTATCAATACCCAGCACTTCGCCCTCTATATGGTTAACACCTGCGATCAACGAAACGGCCCGCCCCTGCCAGAGGTGATTTTGCTCCCACTCTGTCTGGATAGCTGAAAATCCCTCGACTTGATGACGACACAGATATGCCTGGAGCATCGCGCCCAACTCCCCGACCAGGTGATTTCGATCAAACACCTTGCCCGACTCTAGCCGCATGGACGTCCATTGCTGATCTACCTCATCGGTAATCTGCATGTTCACATTAATTCCCACACCCAGCACAACGTGACACACATCAGCAGGATCTCCCACCAGCTCGAGCAATATCCCAGCGATCTTCTTCTGACCAACCAGAACATCATTGGGCCACTTCAGTCCAACCCCCGAAATACCAAGCTCACGCAGGGCCTGCATGACGGCGAGCCCAACAACTAGACTCAAGCCTTCCAACTGACGCATTCCACCTTCAATACGCAGCACGAGGCTGTAATAGATGTTTTCCGCGAATGGACTTGCCCATTTACGTCCACGCCGCCCGCGACCTGCAGTTTGCCGTTCGGCAAGTACCAGAAAGGGTGCCGCCTGCCCCCGCTCTATGGCACGCAAAGCCTCGGCGTTAGTGGAGTCAATTGAATCGAAAACCAGGATGGGCCAATCACAAGAAGGCGCCCGCTCTCTTATCTCGACAGGATCAAGCAGCGTTAATGGCGCAGCCAGTTGATAGCCGCGACCCCGCACCTTATGAATGGATAATCCCAGCTCAGCTTCTAAATGCTGAAGCTGCTTCCAAACGGCACTACGGCTGATACCCAAGGCAATACCAAGGGCCTGACCCGAATGGAATCGGCCATCCTTAAGAAGCTTTAACAATGTCAGCATGCAAGTCTCGCCTCACAATGAGGCCCGCATGATAGCCATGCCCCGCGCCATTGCATAGAAACCCTACAGGTCAGTTTTCCTGCAGACAAAACAAAACCCCTACCTGCATACGCAGATAGGGGTTTCGGAATTTAATCTTG
>NZ_JALBYU010000059.1 GCF_029963765.1 Pseudomonas sp. UYIF39 | reverse complement strand
GTAAAATCAGCTACCTCGGTTGGACAGGTTAACCGCATGAGCTGGATTGACGACTGCTGCGCAGCCGAACGCAGGCTGCGCCAGCTGCTACAGGGATAAAGCAGTATTTGAGATCGTCAGATCACCCGCGCCGGATGCTGCTGGCGCGGGTCGCCGAGCATGGCGCGGTGGGAAGGTGGCTGACGGCCGCCGGCTTCGCTGATGCCGTAACCGGCGGCTATTTCGGCGGTGATTAATGTCTGCCCGGAGAACGTCATCAACCGCGGGTCATTGAGCAGAGCGTGAATCACCCGGCCATTGAATTGCGGGGTTTCGGCATTGGCCAGAAAGGCCTTGTATTGCTCGCCATGTTGCTCGCCGGCTATCCGGGTGCGTTCGGTCAGTTGCGGGCCTAGCCACAGCGATAACGCCGCCACGCCTCTCCCTTCGAAGTCGATGGCCATGTCGGCCGCCAACTTGTCGCAACCCGCTTTTTGCGCGCCATACGCAGGGCCATGCATGTAACACCCGGCACCAAATGACGAGGTGAAACAGATCAGCCCTCGACCGCTGCGCAGCAACAACGGCGCGGCGTGATAACTGGCGATATAAGCCGAACGCAGACCCACGTCGAGTATGCGTACCAGGTCCAGCGGCTTCTCCCAGAAAGGCCCCGGCTCGATCAACTGGTCATGAATGAACGCGGCATTGTTCACCAGCAAATCCAGTTGCCCGCATTCGCTTTCAACCCGGGCGAACAGTGCCTGAACCTGAGTGTCATCTGCATGATCGCAGACCACTGCAATGCCACGTCCACCGGCAGCGGTAATCGCGGCAGCCGTGTCCTTGAGCGAACCGCGCAATGCATGCCCATACAAATTCGATCCACCCTGCTCCGGCGCACGTCCTGTGACGAACACCGTCATGCCCGCAGCGCCAAGGGCCAGGGCGATGCCCTGACCGACCCCGCGACTGGCGCCGGTCACCACCGCGACTTGTTTAAGTGGCTGATTCATTCGACGCTCCTGAACAGGCTTTTGGCCGGGCTGGTCTCGCTCTGACACTTGATGTGATTGGCCGCCACGTAACCGAAGGTCATTGCCGGGCCGATGGTCGAACCGGCGCCCGGGTACGTGCGCCCCATCATCGAAGCGGCGCTGTTGCCGATGGCATACAAACCGTTGATGGGTTGCCCGTCCTCATGCAACACGCGGGCGTGAACATCGGTCAGCAAACCACCCTTGGTGCCGATATCCCCGGCATCTATGCGCACGGCGTAGAACGGGCCTTTGAGCAACGGCGCCAGGCAAGGGTTGGGCTGCACATTCGGATCACCGTAGTAGCGATCGAACAGCGATTCACCTTTATGGAAATCTGCGTCGACACCCTGCACGGCCATGCCGTTGAAACGCTGCACCGTACGGACCAGACCGGCACCGTCGACGCCGATTTTTTCTGCCAGCGCCTGCAAACTCGCAGCCTTGTAAAAGTACTCGCGCAGATGCTCGGGCAGCTGCCAATCGCGCTGGGCGTAGCCTGGTAGTAACGCGCCGCAGGGGTACTTGCGGCGGAATTCGGCGTCGAACACCATCCAGCACGGCACACTCACCGCGCCTTCGCGATTGTTGGCGTACATCGCGTAAACGATATCGGTATAGGGCGCGGCTTCGTTGACGAAGCGTTCGCCGGCAGAGTTGACCAGCACGCAGCCAGGCAAGGTCCGTTCGACGAACAGCGCGCGCTGTTTTTCCTCACCCTGGACATGAGTGGTCGGCGCCCACCAGCTATGGTCCATCAGCGCAGTGCGAGCACCGATTGCCTGACCGGCGCGAATGCCGTCACCGGTATTGTGCGGCGGTGTGGCACTCCAGGTGGCCTGGGTCGGCTGTGGCAGATACTGCGTACGCATCGCCTGATTACGCTCGAAACCACCGGCGGCAATGATCACGCCGTAGCGTGCCTTGACGTTGAGTAACTGCCCGTCGCGACAGACGCGAGCGCCGCCAACCCGATCACCAACGAGCAGCAGTTCTTCCAGTGCACAGTTCAGCCAAAGGGATTTTCCGCGATCCTGCAACGAACAGCGCAAGGCGCCGATCAATGCATTGCCAAGGGTCAGGAAACGGTCGCGGCGTGACAGCCGCCGCCCCTCGCGGTCACGCCAGTAACGCCACATCACCCGCAGCGTCAGTCGCAACCAGCCAGGGCCACGGCACAGCAGCACCTGCGCCTCTTTCATGGTCATCGCCATGCGTCCCATCATCAGTGTTCCTGGGGATGGCGCACGCATGCGCAGAAACTCTTCACCCAGTTCGGCGGCGTCAAACGGTTGCGGGTCCATGGAGCGGTAGCCCGGTTTTCCGCCTTCGACTTCCGGGTAGTAATCGGCATAGCGAGGCTGCGCCTCGAAGCGCACGCGGGTCTGTTGTTCAAGGTATTCGACCATCTCGCGACCGTGTTCGACATAGGCTTCGATACGCCCGTCATCGATCTCGCCATGGGTCACCGCACGGATATAGGCAATCGCTTCTTCCGCTGAATCACTGCCGCCCAGGGCTTTGATCCGATGGTTGTCAGGTATCCAGATGCCGCCGCCGGACACCGCCGAGGTGCCGCCGTATTCGGCGCTCTTCTCGATCAATAGCGCATTGAGGCCCAGATCGTGGGCACGCAGCGCCGCAGTCATTCCCCCCGCTCCGGAGCCAATAACCAGTACATCGCAGCACTCATCCCATTTGATCCCGGCAGCTTTCATGCGATCACCTTTGCTCAGCGCCCATCAGGCAGAAACCGCCGCCGCCAGATCTTCGCCCGGTGCAGTCGGTCTCGGGATTGTTCGCCGCGTGCCCTGAACGGTCATCGTCCGATGGGACTAAGGCGATGGGCGCCCCAGCCCTGTGCAAATCGCTTAGTCCGCTTGGACGATGTTGCGCCCCAAAGCTGACTCCATAGTCGCCCACAGCACCAATCACCCCCCTGAAATGCAGGTCGGGCAGGTCTGACCTGGGCATGAGGACGACATGATAAAAACAATAATCGCCCCACAATCGCTGCACCCTCGCGTACAGCTGACCATGCTCTTGCTGGCTGGTGGACTGGGCAGTCAAGCCAGCGCCATGAGTTTCCAGCCGAACGAGGATTTGAGCGTCGACTGGGATACCACACTGACGTACAGCCTGGCCTGGCGGGCCGAGTCTCGCGATCACAAGCTGACGGCCAATGCCAACGGCAACGATGGCGACAACGCGTTCGACAAAGGCAGCCTGATCAACAACCGCAGCGGTTTTCTCACCGAGGCCAACATCAAATGGCGTGAGGATTACGGGGTGTTCCTGCGTGGGACGGGGTTCTACGACAACGTTTACGATCAGGGCAACGACAAC
This sequence comes from Pseudomonas sp. UYIF39, assembly GCF_029963765.1. Lineage (GTDB taxonomy): Bacteria > Pseudomonadota > Gammaproteobacteria > Pseudomonadales > Pseudomonadaceae > Aquipseudomonas. The sequence continues at coordinate 3,912 of NZ_JALBYU010000059.1, read as the reverse complement.
GACACGGGCACCTCGAACTGCTTCGCCGGTGGTCATTGCAACCGTCCCGACCGGTTCTCCCAGGACACCATCGATCAACACCGCAATGAACTGCGCATGCTCGATTACTACGCGTATGGCACCTGGGACATCGGTGGCCACAACTTCAACGCGCGGCTCGGCAATCAGGTGGTGAGCTGGGGTGAAAGCCTGTTCTACCCCGGCATTTCCGCCGCCCAGAGCCCGGTGGATGCGACCAAGTCGACCACTCCCGGGGTTGAAGTCAAGGAGATCTTGCTGCCCGTCGGCCAATTGTTCACGCAGTTCAGCCTGACCGACAGCCTCGATCTGCAGGCCTACTACCAATACAAATGGGAAAAGACCGAGCTGTTCGGCGTGGGTAGCTACTTTTCCACCACCGACTTCATCGACGAGGGCGGCTTCAACGACGCCAGCGGTTTCCTGACACGCCTGGGTGACGACAAGCCGAGCGACAGCGGCCAATACGGTGTGGCCCTGACCTATGCGGCAGAGTCGCTGAACAACACCGAGTTCGGCCTCTACTACTCGCGCTACCACGACAAGACCCCGTCGCTGGATTTCCAGACCGACCTGGGGCACTACCGGGTGCGCTACTTCGACAACATCGACCTGTACGGCGCGAGTTTCGCCACGGTGCTGGGCAGCGTGAGCTGGGCCGGTGAAGTCAGCTACCGCGACGGTCAGCCAGTGATGGTCGACAACGGTTTCTCAAGCCCGGTGCGCGGCAAAACCATGCAGGCGCAGACGTCGATGATCTACGTGCTCGGCCCGACATCATGGGCCGACAACACCACCCTGACCGGTGAGCTGGTCTACAACACCGTGCTCAGCAACGACAAGTCGGAACCTGTGACATTCGCCCCTGGATTCTCGCAGCCGGGCACCGACAGTCTGGTCTATGACCGCGATGCCTTCGGTTACACGGTTCAGGCGAACTTCGATTACAACAACGTGTTCAGCGGCTGGGACATGTCGGTTCCTGTCACCTACAGCACCGCCGCCCAGCATGACAGCGCACTGGTGGGCTCGATCAACTCAGGCCAGGGCGACGACCGCGCGAGCATCGGCAGCTCGTGGCGCTATCTGGGCAACTTCACCGTTGAAGCCCGTTACAACGCCTACCTGGGCAACGCCAACAACGCCCCGTTGGCCGACCGCGACAACGTCGCCCTCAACTTCAAATACCGGTTCTGAATCCCCTGATGGAGGAGCACAGCATGTCTAGATTTACCCACACATTGTTGGGCACGGCGTTGGCCGTCAGCCTGCTCGGCAGTGGCCTGGTTCAGGCCAAGATCAGCAATGAAGAAGCCGCACGCCTGGGTCAGGACCTGACCCCGATGGGTGCCGAGAAAGCGGGCAACGCCGACGGCAGCATCCCGGCCTGGAGCGGAAAATGGCGCGGTTTGCCGCCGCAGCTCAAATACGCTGGCCCCGGCACGCCGTACCCAGACCCGTACGCGGCGGAAAAACCGTTGTTCGTGATCAATGCGCAGAACATGGACAAGTACGCCGACAACCTCACCGATGGTCAAAAAGCGTTGCTTAAACGCTACCCCGCGACCTTCAACATTCCGGTGTACCCGAGCCATCGCGACTTCCGTTTCGATCAGCGCCTGGAAGACCTGGTCAAGAAAAACGCGGTCAGTGCCGAACTGTCCAACGACAACAACGACACGCAAAACGCCTGGGGCGCCTCGCCGTTCCCGATTCCAAAGAACGGTAGTGAGTTGATGTTCAACCATACGCTGGCCGGACGCGCCAATACCGAAGAGGCCAACTACGGGCAGGCGGTGGTCTATTCCAACAAGGAACGGGTGCTCGAAGAGGTCAATTACAAGATCTTCTCGATCTGGTCCAGCCCGGATAAAACCCTTGAGAGCGCCAACGGCATTCTCACCAACTTCCTGATCACCACCCTGGAGCCGGTGCGCAAGAAAGGCGAGATTGTCGTCGGTCACGAGTTCATCAACCCGACCGCCTCACCTCGCCAGGCCTGGCAGTACAGCCCGGGGCAACGTCGGGTACGTCGTGCGCCAACCGTAGGCTATGACTCACCGAGCGGTGCCGGCGGTTTTCGGGTGTATGACGAAGACCGTTTGTTCAACGGCGCACCGGATCGCTACAACTGGACCATCGTCGGCAAGAAAGAAATCTACATCCCGTACCACAACTACAAAATCGACGACCCGAGCGTGACCACCGACCAGATTCTGGCCACCACCGGCCACATCGATCCGCAGTACATGCGTTATGAAAAGCACCGCGTCTGGGTCTTGCAGGCAACCCTTAAAGAAGGCGCCCGGCATGTTTACGCCAAGCGTGTGTTGTATCTGGACGAGGACTCCTGGGCCGCGACCCTGGCCGACAACTACGACAGCCGCGGCGTGCTCTGGCGCACCAACATGCAGACCTCGATCTACGCCTACGAGCTGCAGCGCTACCACGCTCGCCTCGGGATCTACCACGATCTGATCGCCGGTTCGTATCTGGTTGACCGTATGTTAATCGATCAAAAGCCCGCCAAGCTCAACGCCACCGCCTTCACTGAAGACGAATTCACCCCAGGCAACCTGCGCAAACTCGGCACTCGCTAAGCCCTCTGCGCCCTGACCGAATAACTCGGTCGGGGCGTTGTGCTTTTTTGAACTCGCTCATTTCACGGAAAACTCCCATGAACAAATTGCTCACTGGCGTCATCGCCATGGCCAGCGTCAGCCTGTCGATGCAGGCCAATGCCCTGAACATCCTACTGACCAACGACGACGGTTGTCGGGCGCCCGGCATCGATGCGATGTACCGGGCGCTGACGGCCGCCGGGCATCAGGTGACCCTCGTTGGTCCGTTGAACGACAGCAGTGGCATCAGCGCGGCCAGCGTGGTCGTGCCCGGGCAGGCATTGGCAGTGACCGAGTTGGCGCCAGGCAGATTTTGCGTCGGCCCACCCGAGGGCTACACCCCGCCCCCGGGCAAGACTTCCGCTATCGGCACCCCAGTGGATGCAGTCAATGTTGGCCTGGACGTGCTGCTCAAAGGCAATCCGCCAGACCTGGTGGTGTCGGGCAGTAATTTTGGTGAAAACGTCGGCCCGCTGACGCAAATGTCCGGCACCTTGAACGCAGCGGTTCGCGCGATGTTCAAGGGCATTCCGGCGGTGGCGGTGTCGACGGCCATCGACATGGACCTGATCATCCGCGACCAACAGGCGGGCTACCGCAAAACCCTCGGCGCCATGGACGATACTGCCCGGTTTGCGGTGAAGGTTATCGAGCAGGCGAGTCTCGCGGGTGCTCTAGCCAAACAGGCCTGCGGAAAAGACAATCCCGATTGCGAATTGAATGTGCTCGGTTTGCCGGGTGTCAACGGGTTGAATATCAATTACCCGGCGCTGGCGGCCAGTGACGTCAAAGGCGTGAGTTTTGCCCTGATCGGCAATTGGGATCGGGTGAACTTCACCTCCCATCGCGGCGCCGACGGCGTGGTTCACGTCAACCTGGTGGCCCCGCCGACACCGACGGCCGCCCAACAACAGGCCGATGCGTATCAGTTGTGGCAAGGGTATGCGGTGATCACCGTGATCGACGGCAACATGAGTGCACCCGGTGCGGTGCAGGATCAGGCGAAGGAAATGTTGCGAGACGTTAAACCTTGAGACAGCGCAAAACCTGTGGGAGCGAGCCTGCTCGCGAAGAGGCCGGCATATTCAACATCTATGTCGCGGGTAACTCCGCTTTCGCGAGCAGGCTCGCTCCCACAGTTGATCGTCGGAAAACACACAGCCTGTGAACACCCTAAATCCCTTGTGGGAGCGGGCTTGCTCGCGAAGAGGCCGGCACATTCAACATCTATGTCGCGGGTAACTCCGCTTTCGCGAGCAGGCTCGCTCCCACA
>NZ_JALBYU010000058.1 GCF_029963765.1 Pseudomonas sp. UYIF39 | reverse complement strand
TGTGTCAGTCAACATCAATGCTGAATGTCACACCGTCATCGCGAGCAAGCTCGCTCCCACAGGGGATTTTGTGGTGGTTTGAAGATTACAGGCTGTCTTGCAGATTGCTGCGCAGCACTTGCAGCTCCGCTTGCAGTTTCTGCAGTCGCTCCAGGGTCATCCCGCTGGCGCCGAGGATGCACTGGGGAATACCGCGCGCCCGCTCCCGCAATGCACGACCCTGTTCGGTGAGTTCGACAATCACTACCCGCTCGTCTTCACGGCTACGGGTGCGGCTGAGCAAGCCTTCGACTTCCAGGCGTTTGAGCAACGGCGTCAGTGAGCCAGGATCAGTCAGCAGGCGCGTGCTGATTTCGCCTACGGTCAAACCGTCCTGTTCCCACAGCACCATCATCGCCAAGTATTGCGGGTAGGTCAGGCCCAGTGCTTGCAACAGCGGCTTGTAGACCTTGGTCATCAGCAGCGAGGTGGAATGCAGGGCGAAGCAGGCCTGATTATCCAGCAGCAGGTCGTCGCAGTTATCCAGGGTATTGCGCTCGGTGGTCATTTCGAAGCCTTGATCAGTGATCGTCATAAATCTAGCGGGCGAATCTTTAATGCACCAGACAATTCTAGCCTAGTGCCGGTCGAGGGTATTTTTCAGTGCCAGATCCCACGGAGGGATCGGGCTGAAGCGGGTTTTCAGGTATTCCAGCAATAAGCGGCTGCGGGGATTGGGTTGTTGCTCAAGACGCAAGGCATAAATGCCGGTCGTTTCCGGTGGTGGCAGGCCGTGTTCGCAGAACAGCGGAAGCAGTTCACCGCGTAACAGGTATTCGCTGGTCAACCAGGTTGGCAAGTGCGCGATACCCAGCCCGGCCAATGCGCCGCAGACCAAAGCCTCGGCATTGTTGGCACTCATGCGGATGCGCGCAGGGCGGTGCAGGTGCATTTGCCCATCCCGTTCGAAACGCCAGGCGAACGGCGGGGCCAGGGCATCCCAGTCGAGGCCGTCGTGTTCAATCAGCTGCGCCGGATCGGTCGGCACACCTCGCCGTTGCAAATACTCGGGGCTGGCGCAGGCGATGCGCACCATGCTCGCCAGCGGCGTGGCCACCAGCCGGGTATCGGCCATTTGCCCGGCGCGCAGCACCAGATCGACCTTGCCCAGATTCAAACCCTGCATGTCGACGAAACTGTCGATCAGGTGCAACTGCACATCGAGGCCGGGGTAGAGCATCAGAAAGTCGGCAATCACCGGCGCCAGATGTCGCCGTCCGAAGGCTGCCGGTGCGTCGATCCGAATCAAGCCTTCCGGTGCGCTGCTCAAGGATACCGCCTCAGCCCGAGCCAGCCGCAGTTCAGCAACGATCCGCCGCGCGCGCTTGGCAAACGCCAAACCCGCCGGGGTAGCGCGCACCGCGTGGGTACTGCGAATGAACAACTGGCTGCCGACGGCGTTTTCCAGGCTGTCGATGCGCCGCGCCACCGCGGAAGGGGTCAGCGGGTGGCGGCGGGACGCGGCGGAAAAACTGCCGGTTTCCAGCACGTCGAGGAACAGACCCAGTTGTTCGGTCAATTGATTGGGGTTCATGGTGTCGTCTGCGCTTGTGCGAAGTTGGCACAGCCATTGTGCGTTGCTGTGCGTTTCCCCGCCAGCGCCGACTGCGTAGGATGAATCACCTGACGTGAAGGGAAAATCGCCTGTGATTGAGTTTTTGATGTACCTGGTGTTTGGCGCCGCCCTGGGAACACTCGGTGGGTTATTCGGCATTGGCGGCGGGTTGATCGCGATCCCGCTGCTGGGCGTGTTGTTCGGCCTCGATCAGCAGATTGCCCAGGGCACGGCGCTGGTGATGGTGGTCCCCAACGTGATGTTGGCGCTGTGGCGTTATCACCAGCGTAATCGCATTGAATTGCGCCACGCGCTGCCATTGGCTTCGATGGGGTTCTGTTTCGCCTGGATCGGTTCGATCTGGGCGGTGGGCATTGATGCGCAAACCATGCGCGTCGGATTTGTCGCGTTCCTCATTGCCCTGTCGGCCTACAACCTGGTGCGAATGTTCACCGCCAACGCGCCAGTGTCTGCGCAAATGAATTACTCATGGCCATGGCTGGGCGTGCTCGGCGCCGCCTCCGGCACCATGGGCGGGTTGTTTGGCGTGGGTGGGGCGGTGGTGGCAACGCCGGTGCTGACCAGTCTGTTCGGCACCAGTCAGGTGGTCGCGCAGGGTTTGTCGCTGGCGCTGGCGTTGCCGAGCACGGGTGTCACGCTGGTGACTTACGCGGTGCACCATCAGGTGGAATGGATGATCGGACTACCCTTGGCGCTCGGTGGCCTGATGAGCATCAGCTGGGGTGTGAGAATCGCCCACGCACTGCCGGAGCGACTGCTGCGCGGGTTGTTCTGCGGTTTTCTGGTGCTCTGCGCGGTGATGCTCGCCTTTAAAGTTTGAAGCCTTCGACGATGTGGTCGGCCAGGCACTCAGTAATCGGCGACGGGTTGTGCAGGTTGCGCACCAGCATGATGCTGGCTTCTGGCAGAATCGGCAGGTCCTCGGCCTCACCGAGTATGCGCATGTCCGGGGTGACCAGGCTTTCCAGCTGCGCGGTCACCGCCAGGCCTGCACTGACCACCGCCATGATCGCCGACAGGCTGTCGCTGTTGTACGCCACGCGGTAATCGCGACCCATGGCGTCCAGCGCATTGCAGGCCCATAAGCGACAGAAACAATCACTGTTGAACATCGCCAGCGGCAGCGGCGTTTGCTCATGGGCGCTGAAACATTGCGCCTCGGCCCAGACAAAACGCTCCTTGCGCAGCAACTGGCCGATTTCGTTGCCCGGTTCGCGGGTGACGATGGTCAAGTCCAGGTCCTGGCGCAGCAGCAATTGTTTTGATGATTCGCAGTGCACCTCGATCTGGATCAGCGGATACGTTTGGGCAAATCGCCGCAGAATCCCCGGCAAAAACCGCATCACGTAATCGTCCGGCGTACCAATGCGCACCATGCCGACCATGTGCGGCTCGCGTAACGTATTGAACACCTCGCTGTGCAGCTTGAGGATGCGCCGGGCATAGCCGAGCAACACCTGACCCTCAGCCGTCAACCGCACCTGCCGTCCGTCGCGCTGGAATAGTTGACGCTGCAACACATCCTCTTCCAGCCGCTTCATCTGCATGCTCACGGCCGACTGAGTGCGATTGACCAACTCGCCGGCACGGGTAAAACCGCCCTGGTCGGCGATGGCGACAAAGGTGCGCAGCACTTCGGTGTCGATACTCGGGTAGGCAGACATTCATCAATCTCCGAGATGTGTTACATCAGAAACATTCGTTGGATTGATCTTAGCCCCAGCGCGACACTTGAGCCATCCAAACGGAGGGCAACAAGATGAAAGGTCAACATGAACATCCAGCCGTAGAAAAACACTCGATCCACCTGGTATCCGATCTGCTGCACAAATTCAGTCGCTGGTACGAACTTCACCGGGAGCGCGAGCTGCTGGCGAGTCTGAGCGACGAAGCGCTGAAGGACATTGGCATGAGTCGTGCGGATGTAGAGTTCGAGTCGGTCAAACCGTTCTGGAATGACCCGATGCACAAATGAGTCATACACAACTACACAAACCGTCTTCCGGTGAGGTAGGTTGCGAGCAGACAAGGAGATGCTCATGCGCGCAACACTGTCCTTTTCCATCAAACAGGCTCGGCGTCTGGCGCTGGCCGCCCAAGGGTTCAACGGGCGCCAGCCGCCAGCGGCGATCAAACCGGTTCAGCTCAATCGTCTGATCGAGCGGCTGGGTATTCTGCAAATCGATTCGGTCAATGCATTGGTGCGTTCGCACTACCTTCCCTTGTTTTCCCGCCTCGGCAATTACTCATCCGACTTGCTCGACCAGGCTGCCTGGAGTTCGGGCCGGCGGCGCACGCTCTTCGAGTATTGGGGGCATGAAGCCTCGTTGCTGCCCTTGTCGATGTACCCGTTGATGCGCTGGCGCATGCTGCGCGCGACCCGTGGCGAAGATATCTATCAGCAATTGGCACGTTTCGGTCGGGAGCAGCAGGTCACGATTCGCCGGGTGCTGGCCTCGGTTGAGGAGCTAGGCGCTCTGGGTGCTGGAAGCCTGTCGACCCGTCAGGAACGGGCAGGGCCCTGGTGGGACTGGAGTGCGGAAAAGCATGCGCTGGAATGGTTGTTCGCCGCCGGTGAAGTGACCGTGGCCGGGCGGCGCGGGTTCGAGCGGCTTTATGATCTACCGGAGCGGGTGATTCCTTCGGCGATTCTAGCGCAGCCGCTGCTGAGCGAGGCCGAGGCTCAGCGCGGCCTGTTGCTACATGCCGCGACAGCGTTGGGCGTCGGAACAGAAAAAGACCTTCGGGATTACTTTCGCCTGAGTCCCGGTGATGCCCGTCCGCGCTTGGCGGAGCTGGTGGAGGTGGGTGAGTTGCTGAGCTGTGAAGTCCAGGGCTGGCGGCAACCGGCCTATTGTCTGCCTGAGCCGAAAGTGCCGCGCAAGGTCGAGGCCAGCGCCTTGCTTTCACCGTTTGATTCGCTGATCTGGGAGCGCAGTCGCACCGAGCGCCTGTTCGATTTCCGCTATCGGCTGGAGATTTATACGCCGCCGGACAAGCGGGTCTATGGCTATTACGTGTTGCCGTTTTTGCACAATGAACGGATTGCCGCTCGGGTGGATCTGCGCGCCGAGCGGGCGTTGGGCAGGCTGGCGGTGCACGCTGTGCATGAGGAAGAGTTGGGGCTGGATGACGAGGGAATGCTGGCGTTGGCGGTCAATCTGCGGCGAATCGCGGATTGGCTGGGACTTGAGCGGGTTCAGTTGAATTGCCCGCGGGCGAGTGCGGCGCGGCTGCGGGTGGTATTGGCGCAGTTCAGTGGTGGCTGACATATCGCATTCGCGAGCAGGCTCGCTCCCACAGGTACAGCACAATCCCGTGGGTGCGAGCCTGCTCGCGAAGGGGGCGCTGCGCGTTAACGGCGGACTTGCTTCAGCGTTTCAGCAATCAAAAATGCCAACTCCAGAGACTGATCGGCATTCATCCGCGGGTCGCAATGGGTGTGATACCTATCCGACAAGCCGTCTTCGGTAATCGGACGCGCGCCACCAATGCATTCAGTGACATTCTGCCCGGTCATCTCGATGTGGATGCCGCCGGCATACGTGCCTTCCGCTTCGTGAACCTGGAAGAACTGCTTCACCTCACCAAGAATCTGCGCAAAGTCGCGGGTCTTGTAGCCGCTGCTGGCCTTGATGGTGTTGCCGTGCATCGGGTCGCAACTCCACAGCACTTGCTTGCCTTCGCGCTGCACGGCACGGATCAGTTGCGGCAGGTGATCGCCGACCTTGTTCGCACCCATCCGCGCAATCAGGTTCAAACGACCCGGATCGTTGTCCGGGTTGAGCACGTCGATCAGGCGGATCAGGTCTTCGGGGTTCATGCTCGGGCCGACTTTGACCCCGATCGGGTTGTTCACACCACGCAGGAATTCGACGTGAGCACCGTCGAGCTGACGGGTGCGGTCGCCGATCCACAGCATGTGCGCCGAGCAATCGTAGTAATCGTTGGTCAGGCTGTCGCGACGCACGAAGGCTTCTTCGTAGTTCAGCAACAGCGCTTCGTGGGCGGTGAAGAAACTCGTTTCGCGCAGTTGCGGCGAGCTGTCCATGCCGCAGGCACGCATGAAGGCCAGGGTTTCATCGATGCGATCGGCCAGGTGGCTGTACTTCTCGGCCAGCGCCGAGTTGGCGATGAAGTCCAGGTTCCACTTGTGCACCTGATGCAGGTCGGCAAAACCGCCCTGGGCGAAGGCGCGCAACAGGTTCAGGGTCGCGGTGGACTGGTGGTAGGACTGGAGCAAGCGTTCCGGGTCCGGCACGCGGCTTTTTTCGTCGAAGCCGATGCCGTTGACGATGTCGCCACGGTAGGCCGGAAGGGTTATACCGTCGATGGTTTCGTCGTTGGCCGATCGCGGCTTGGCGAACTGCCCGGCCATGCGCCCGACCTTGACCACCGGGCAACCGGCGGCGAAGGTCATGACAATCGCCATTTGCAGCAGGACTTTAAAGGTGTCGCGAATTTTCGCGGCAGAGAACTCGGCGAAGCTTTCGGCGCAGTCACCGCCCTGCAGCAGAAACGCGCGGCCCTGGGTCACTTCGGCAAACTGACGGCGCAACTCCCGGGCTTCACCGGCAAACACCAGCGGCGGATAACTGGCCAGCGTTTGCTCGACGTGCAGCAAATGCGCCGCGTCGGGGTAGTGGGGTTGTTGCTGGATCGGCAGGGCGCGCCAGCTGTCAGGGCTCCAGGGTTGGCTCATCACGGTCTCTAGTGTTTTACGCTCGGGCTGTCATGTTATCAGCAATTAGTGCGTGACCTGTTCCCGTCGCTTCGCGGACAATCGCGCCTTTGCCGCGCCACTCCGCGGTTTTAGTGCGTTGCCGGGCACGGCGACGATCAGGAGACGAAATGACTGAGGAGCGCGTCGAGCATCTGCTCGCCGAGGTACAGGATGAGTTCGGCGTGATTCGCGTGCTGGAAGTGGCCGATTACCGTTTTCTCGAATTCGGTGATGCCATCGAACAGAGCTGCGTGTTCACGGCTGATCCGAGTTGGCTCGAATACGATTACACAAGGGCGATGCTGATTGGCGCGTTGTGCCACGAGCAGCCGGAAAGTGCGCTGTTCCTCGGGCTCGGTGCCGGCACCCTGACCCAGGCCTGCCTCAAGTTCCTGCCGCTGGAAGACGTCGAAGCCATCGAGCTGCGTCCCGACGTGCCGCGCCTGGCCATTGAATACCTTGGGCTGGATGACGATCCTCGACTGTATATCCGGGTGGGCGATGCACTGGAACTGCTCGATACCGCGGAGCCGGCGGATCTGATTTTCGTCGACCTCTATACCGATGTCGGGCCGGGTGTCGGGCATCTGGCATGGAATTTCCTGGAAAACTGTCAGAAACGCCTGAATCCGGGTGGCTGGCTGGTGATCAATCAGTGGGCCACCGACGATGGCAAGCCGTTAGGCGCGGCGTTGTTTCGCGGGCTCTATCACCGGCATTACTGGGAACTGCCGGTGAAGGAGGGCAATGTGATTTTGCTCGTGCCTTCGGACCTGGATCAGGAACTGGACATGGATGGCTTGATCGCCCGCGCCGAAGGGCTGGCGCCGCGCCTCGGGTATTCGTTGCAGTCATTGATCAAGGCGATTCGCCCCGCGACCTAAGTTGTCGTCTGCAATGGCCCCATCGCGAGCAAGCTCGCTCCCACATTGGAATGCATTCCCCTGTGGGAGCGAG
>NZ_JALBYU010000057.1 GCF_029963765.1 Pseudomonas sp. UYIF39 | reverse complement strand
TAATGACAGGGCCTTATGTTGAGCGGCGTCCGGATAATGCCAACGGCCCCGGGCGTCGCTTAATATAGGGTCCATTATGCGTATCCAACTTTCTCTTTCTGATCGCGCTGTGCGCGATGCTAAAGCCTACATGGCAAATCCTGACCCTGAGCAAGCGATTGAATCGTTAATCGATTCCTATGGCGCCCTGGTGTCCGATCTTCGCAAGCTTCGCTCTAGGGTCCGTCAGTTCGACGACGAGTCAGCTGAGCTGGATGGCCTGGTCAGCAAGCTTAGAGTTGTCGCAGCCCTAATCGAGGATTTATAGCGGTCTTCTTCGCGACATTTGAGGGGCACACTACCAACACTTGAGGGGCCGTAGCTGAGTGCATGGTTGGGATTTGGAGCATCGCGACCAGTCCAGCCAGGTGCTCAGGTGCGGCGGACAAGCGCAGCGCGTCAGTTTTACGCTATTTGGGCTGCTTTCCTTTGGTGTCCAACCGCTTTTTACCTGGTCCTGGTAACGATGTTCTACTGCTAACACTTGAGGGGCCGATTTACTCGCGATGGTCCTTTCGACCGCCGAAGGCGGTGGGGGGGTGTTGTTACACCCCCACTTTACCGCAAAACACTGCGGTCCCTTTTGCCTCGTTACTGCTCTTTGGTTCGGTCTTTCTTGCCGCCTTTGAGATACTCCTCGAACTCCATGCCCTGCAAAATAGAGCTTATGACGTTGAGGGCTATAGGTTTGTGGGTGTCGTTTAGATTTCCAAACCTACGCAGAAGCCCCAACATTTCTACCTCGACCCCACGCTCGTTGTCGTCCAGTAGGATCTCATCTGTGGTGCACTGAAAGAATTTTGCTATTGCCACAGCCTTGTCGCTTGGCGGCACGTTCTTACCTTTTTCCCAGCTTGCAACGGTGTTTTCTGCCACTCCGATTGCTTCAGCCACGTTTTTCTGCGAAATCTTTTTGCTTTCGCGCTTGATTCTGATGTTTTCTCCGATGCTCATTGCCGCTTCAACCGAATGATCATGACCCATAGACTTTAACTCCTGTGTTTTTGTACAGCACACAGATATGTGTGCTTTACCCATGATTTATGCCTTGTCAGCAGGCTAACACATAGCGTAGCCTCTACTGCGAAATGTAATGGGTTGACAGGGATTTGTGATGTTCATCGATTGGCTGACAGTTTCCCAGGTGTTCGACTTCGACCTACCGGTGATCTCCGATACGGGTTTCTGTGCCTTTGACACTGCAACTGGCGACGTTCTCAGTACTTCCTACAAGGCTACAAAGTACCGTGGCAGCTACAGCTCAACTCTGACAATCAAGATTTCCGGCCGAAAAATTACGGTCGATGGCAACCCTTCGCGGATTAACAGGCATGACAACCTCTTTGGCTTCGAAACCATCTCGGACTGTGTCTCGGTCTTCAATTCAGTCCTCACGACTCTCGGTCTTCCTTCTTTCACCCGCTGCACGCGGGTTGAAATTCGCGATGGCCAGTCAGGCGGGAAGGTCGGTCATCTCTGGTCTGACGGTTGTGTCATCCATCGCATAGACCTCACTACAAATGTAGCTGTAGGGCAGGGCAATGAGCTTGCATATATTCGTAGTCTTTCAACTCAGCGTATTGGCCATTCCATAGGGTTTTTGTATCCCAACGGTCTGACTGTTGATTGGACTACCTCTGGTCACGGTAAAGGCGCTCGGCTTCAATATCGCAAGGTTTACATTAAAGCCTCTGATTTGGCTGATAAACATCTTCCGAGAGTTAAAAGAGAATTTGGCGAGTCCTCTGAAGAGTATCGCTATGCTCAGGCTCTTTATGATTATTGTGTTTCAGAGGGCATTGTGAGGTTTGAACAGGAACTTAAAGATGAGTTCTTGAAAAGGAAAGGTTACAGCTTTTGGGGCCTATTTGATGAAGGCGAATTATCCCAGCTCCACCGTGAGTTTTTAGATATTGATCAGCGCCTAAAGGTGACTAAAATGGATCAAGTAAGCATTGCAGAGCAACTACTGCTCGAAAACGTTGTTGATACTCCACGCAAAGCTAATACCACTGCGTATTATGCATACCTTTGGATGAACGATCGTGAGATTGCTCTTTCTCAGCGTTCTTTTGAAACGCATGCTGCGCGTTTAAACCGTATCGGTATCAACATTCGCAATGCCTGTGACATTCGTTCATTTTCCGGTGTGTTCATTCGTGATATGCGTGAAATCACCCCTGTTAAGTCTGTTACTCCACCTTCGTTCTATCGCAGGCCTACTCATTTGAGGGCTGTTGCATGATCTATGACATTCTTCAAGGGGCGCAACTTTCACCAGGACAGCGCCAGAGACTTGAGCAACAGCGCCGAATCGGATCAATGCTTAATCCCGTTTTGGCTGATCAAGTTGCTCAGACCATTGCAGCTCTCGAAGGTCAGAAAAGAGCAGGGCGTCAAACCGGAAAAACAGTGGTTTACCGTAATTGATACTCGCGGAACAGCTTCAATCGCTGAGTGGATGGGCTTCTAATAATTTCGCCCAGATGGGCATAACTTAGGTCGGCCATAAGTTGCCGACTGCCAATGTAAGAGGGCATCACCATGTCTAACACTATTGTGGTTGAAATCACAGGCAATTTCCGTAGCGGCACAGCTGCCAAATCTGGCAAGCCCTATTGCATGTTCGAAGCATACGCCCATCTGCCGAACATTCCGTATCCGCAGAAATGCACTTTTTATGCGGAAACCCCTCAGCAAGTGCCTCAGCCTGGGAAATATGAGTGTGATGTTATCGCTCAAGTACGTGATGACCGGCTTATGTTTGAAGTCGATCCTCGTCAAGGCCGCTGTGTAAGCACGGGTGCTTCACAAGTAGGTGCTGTTAAGAGTGCCTAAGGGTTAAACCTAAATGTCTGATTTTGTTCGCTGCACTGGCGAGCTAAAAACTGAGGGTGGTTTTCCTCAGTGTTCGGGGTCTTGGGAGGCTGTTCAAGTTCAACCTCCTTTTGATCCATCCCAGCTAGATCCAATTATCTTGGGTCAAGCATTCGGCGCCGGATTTACCTTGGTAGCAACCTTCATGGTTTTTTCAATGGGTATTCGTGCGTTTTTAAACTTTATTAAAAATAGTTGAGGCTTCCATGCTTAAAAAAATCGGTAAAAAAAGTGTTGCTGCTGTTTTCTTCACCGCCGCAATTTCGGCTAATGCGTTTGCAGCTGGTACGACCTGGGATTACTCGACGCTGACATCTAGCGTAGATTTTTCCACGATCAGTGTTGGTGTTCTGGCTGTAGCAGCTTTGCTCGCTGCTGTTTATGCCGGTATTAAAGGCGCGAAAATCGTTCTCGCTTTCCTGCGTTAAGAGCCTTTGTGTAACAAAGGGCTCTTCGTGAGCCCTTTTTTTTAAGGGAATCTTATGGATCAGCTCTATTACTTCGCAATGTTCGTCATTGGCTCAAGTTGCGCTTTCGCTGTTTTTTGGGGTTGGTGACATGAGAATTCTACTTGTTTTAGTTTGTGCGGGCTTTTTTGCATTATTCTTTAATAATGCCTTTGCTGCTGATGCAAAAAAATATTCTTGCAATACAGCAGCACCATATCCAGGTGCGCCTGATTTTTGCCCTGATAAAACTTATAAATTTCTTACCCCTGAGGAAGCAGCTCAATCTGTTGTAGCTGCACATGAGGCTTGGTGGAGGGCTCAGAAAGGCTCTGACTTTAGTAGCTATGCAGGACAGTATCCGACGTGTATTCAGACTACTACTTATTACTGGTTCACATGCACTTGGAACGCCAATCTAAAATATTACCAATCGGGGCAGTTGGTTTCGACGGGCTATCAACCTGACTATGCCACCATTGTTCGTCAGCATGATTGTGAGTCTACAACTACTCTTAAAGGCTCCACAGGTGCCGTCATCAGCAGCGGGTCTGACGGTAAGCGTTATGTGCTTTCTCAATCACCCGGTGAAACGGTTTGTGCCAATTCCTGCAACTACGATGTTAACGGTACTAATAAGTGTTATTTAACAATTGGATCTGAGACAGAGGGATTTTGTAATTACAACTACAAAATTAAAATTGTTAATGGTTCTGAGACCTGTGCCACCCCGGATCCCAATCTTAAACCTGCCGAAATTGGTGATGAGCTTAGCGATAAATGTCCTGAAGGTTTTGAATTCGCTAATGGCAGCAAACAGTGCACGCCAATCCCTTGCCCTGAAGGTTATGAACGGCTAGATGGCAGCCAAACTTGTACTGCTATTCCTCAACAACCTGGTGGTGGAACTGGCGACGGAACTGGTGGTGGAACAGGAGGCGGTACTGGCGGTGGCACCGGTGGTGGAACAGGAGGCGGTACTGGCGGTGGCACCGGTGGTGGAACAGGAGGCGGGTACGGTACTGGCGGCGGCACCGGTGGTGGAACAGGAGGCGGCACTGGCGGTGATAGCGGTACAGGCGGTGGCACTGGTGGTGATGGTGGTACAGGCGGTGGCACTGGCGGTGATGGTGGTACTGGCGGCGGCACAGGCGGTGATGGTGGTACTGGCGGCGGCACAGGCGGTGATGGTGCTACGGGCGGTGATGAGACTTTTACATCACCTGGTCCTCTTAACTTGTCGGCTTCAGTGGCCGGTCGTGGTGACCAAGCTAAATCTCAAGTTATGGATATGAAACAAAAAATGGTTTCGTCTAACACTTTCACAGCAGCAAAATCAGCTTTCAGCGGATCTTCACATGCTTCAGCTATTTGTCCTGTTGGCTCAGTGACTTTGTTTGCAAAGGAAATTGTTTTTGACAGTCACTGCAAATTGTTTGGCCTCATAGCTCCGATCTTGAAAGCAGTCTTCATCGCTATTTGGTCTTTCCTTGCCGTTCGTATCGTTCTAACTGCTTGAGGTGACGTATGTTGTCTGCACTTGCATCGTGGTTTAAATCAATTTTCGAGCAGATTGCAACTTGGATAATCGACGTCATTTTCATGGTGTTCGGTTGGATGTGGGATGCGCTAATGTTCCTGCTCGATTCACTTGGCCTGGCCGACCAAATCCGAACGTCTGCAACTGCTTTTGATGGTATCCCTGATTCCGTTTGGTACTTCATGAACCTGTTCCAAATCCAGTTTGGCTTGGGTTTGGTGCTTGTTGCTTACCTTATTCGGTTCCTGATTCGTCGTATCCCGGTGATTGGCTAATGGCTATTCACGCTTACGTTGGTAAGCCAGGGCACGGAAAGAGTTACGGCGTCGTCGAACGTGTAGTTATTCCATCGCTTAAGCAGGGTCGGCATGTTGTCACCAACATTCCGTTGAATGCTGACGACTTGCTGGCTGATTTCGGTGGAACTATTCAGCAGCTACCCGCTGACTGGTTTGAACTTCCCGACTTAGCTGAGTACGTACCCAATGGCTGTGTTTTGATCATAGATGAAGCATGGCGACGTTGGCCCAAGGGTCAGAAAGATAATCAGGCTAATCCTTGGGACAAAGCCTTATTGGCTGAACATCGCCATATGGTTGACGCGAAAAACAATTCGATGCGAATTGTCATTGTCACACAGGATTTATCACAGATACCAAGTTGGGCAAGAACCCTTATTGAAACAACATTTCGTGTTGTCAAAATCTCCAAAAAGATTTATCGGGTCGATGTGTATTCTGGTGTTGTAACGGGTGATAAACCACCTGCTTCTCACCGTATACGCCAGTTCCCGGGTCGTTTCGACAAAGCTATTCAGTGTTATTACCAATCGGCAACACATTCTGCGACTGGAGCTGTTGGTGATGAATCTGTTGCCGATAAAAGCGCATCGTTTTTACGCTCCTACGGTTTATGGTCGTTAATTGCTATCGTTGTCGTCGGTCTGCTTGTCGGCATCCTCGGAATTAAAAGTTTCTTTAATAAACCAGCCACACAGACGCATCCTGAATCTACTCAGCCTAAAACTGTAAATCAGACGCCTGCGCCTAAACCTGCTCCCGTTGCACCACCAGTTGTTTACTCTGAGTCTTGGAGGTTGAGTGGGTTTGTTCACGCTTCTGAACCCGATTCCAATTCAAAACGTGATTCTTCTATTGCCGTATTGGTCGATAACGCAGGTCACACCCGTTACATATCATTTTCAAGTTGTCGTTTTTTCTCTGATTTCAAAGAAGCGTATTGCGACGTGGATGGCGAACGTGTCACCACCTGGACGACACAAAAATCCTCATTTTCTATGCCTCCCATTATTGGGGGCTTAGGCGGTGGGGCAGCTCAGCGTAGCGCAAGCAGCCCATCCGGCTAAGCCAACCTTTATCTAGGTGAATTCATGAAGACTTTGTGCTCATCCTTTCTTGTTGTTTTTCTTTTGCTTTCTTCTTTTGTACATGCTGACACTGAAAGAATGAATTTTGATTTTGATGCAATTCCGTCAAAAACTGCCTTGCAGCTTATTGCTGATTTTGCTCGTCTTAACTTGATTGGTGCCGATGATGTTGACGGTACTATCACTATGCGAATGAAGTCTGTGACCTGGGAGGATGCGTTAAGGTATGTCGTAAAAACGAAGGGGCTCCACTCTCAAATTGACGGTGATGTTCTTTATGTATCTAAAGATAAAAATTATTTTGTTTCATTGGACTCGCCATTGCCTAAGACTGATGACAATAAAAATACTATTTTCAAAATTAAGCATATGCTTGCTTCCGAGGCTATTTCAGGATTTCCGACTTTCTCCAAAGAGTTCAATCAGGAGTCTCTTGCTGTAAATGATGCCGCTGGCATCGTGGTGGCTCGTCTTTCTCCATCCAGGCTTGAAGAGCTGGCCTCCTATTTACGTGCTGTAGATTTTCCTCGGGCTCAGTTGATGATTGAAGCGCGTATTGTTGAGGTGGATCGATCTTTTTCAAAACAGCTTGGCGTTAATTGGTCTGGAACCATCAAGGCCGGAAACTTTGTAGGTAAAACTGCCGGTGCCTTTGTTGATGTCGGTTCTTTGCCCGTTAGTGGTGGCATTGGCTTTGTCTCCAGCTCAGCGATGCTCGATCTGGAATTAGCAGCGATGGAGAAGGGTGGTTACGGAAAAGTAATTGATCGCCCAAATGTCTTTGCTCGGGATAAACAACCAGCTAGGTTTGTAAAAGGCTCTGAGGTTCCTTATCAGCAGACTGCGGGGCAGGGGGCTACATCTACCTCATTTAAGGAGGCAGCGCTTTCTCTCGATGTGACGCCGTTTATCGATGACGCTGGTGTAAGGCTCGACATCAAGCTGTCCAAGGATGAGCCTGATTTTGCTAACGCGCTCAACGGGGTTCCACCTATTAAAACCGTCAATGTCTCCTCAAATGTCCGCGTAAAACTTGGCGATACCGTTGCGCTTGGTGGTGTGTATACGACTGTTGAGACAACCCAGGAGCATCGTGTTCCGGGCCTTGCCTCGATCCCGTTGCTGGGCGGCATTTTCCGTTATGAATCGCAATCGACCTCGACAGCGGAGCTGATTCTTTTCATTACTCCAACCTTGGTACCATCTGTGGACGTCGCTCAGGTCAGATAATCTTGAGAAATTTAGAGTGATTTAATATAACTAAACTAAAGGGATATTTAGTTTAGTTATAATTCAATGGAATTGTTATTTCGTTCTTTTTCGCGCTCATAAACCCCTCATGTTCGTTTACCCTGTGCCTGTTTCTATTCACTACAAGGAGAGTTTTGTGGCAGATGATCAACAGGCAAAACAGCACTCGGAGCTTTTAGGGGCTCTACAGGGTATTCAAGGTTCTCTGAAGGCTTTGGCCACCATTCAACTAGCTGCTGAGTTCTACACGACTGATGAGCGTCGGGCACTTCGTGCTGAATATGACGTATTGCGTGAGAAGGATTCAGCAGCGTTTGCAGCAATGCAGCAAGCCCGTGACGACGTTTTTGATCCAGATTTGTCGTGGGATCAGCGCGTTCAAAAGTACGGCGAAAGAACAGCAAGACAGCACCGCGCAGATGTTGAGGGCTGTCTGGAGCTTCGAGCGGCGACGATGAAAGACGTCACTGCTTTTGAGCAGAAACACCGGTTGTTGATTCGACTGATGGATTCAGCCGCTGAACTGGGCAAGGGAAAGTACGAATAAGTAGCTCACTGGTGAACCAGGGGTAGCTCAAGCATGATCGTTAGCGTTCAAATCTGAGCGTTAACGATCAGCATCAAATGAACGAGGGTTCGTTCATGCCTGATCGGATATCTGCCAGTAGCTGAAGGATATTGCTCAGGCGTGTGAGATAAGTCGCGTCAGGCTTCAAATCTGACCACCACACGCTCCCACGTCCGTATAGGATGGTTCGCATAATG
>NZ_JALBYU010000056.1 GCF_029963765.1 Pseudomonas sp. UYIF39 | reverse complement strand
ATCTATGCTGAATGTAAAACCGCCATCGTCGGAACGCCGCCCGGACCAAGCTCGCTCCCACAGTGGATTGTGCTTTTTCAGTTGCTGCGCGGTTTACGCCCCGACACAAAGTGGCTCACATCATTAAACCCCGGCGTCGACGCATGCCCAGGCACAACCAGCGAATCAATGAACGCTTCATCTTCAGCCGTAATCTTGACCGCCTGAGCCTTAGTGTAGGCATCCCATTGTTCTTCAGTGCGCGGCCCTACGATGGCCGAAGTGACGGCGCTGTTATTCAGCACCCAGGCGATGGCGAATTCCACGATGCCCACGCCGCGACCCTGGGTGTACTGCTGGATCTGCTGAGCAATGCGCAGGGATTCGACGCGCCATTCGGTTTCCAGAATGCGTTTATCTGCACGTCCGGCGCGGCTGTTTGCATCCGGCTTCACGTCCGGCGCGTATTTACCGCTGAGCACACCACGAGCGAGCGGACTGTAAGGCACCACGCCCAGGCCATAGTTTTGCGCGGCAGTAATCTGCTCGGTTTCCACCTGGCGGTTGACGATGTTGTACAGCGGCTGACTGATCACCGGCCGGTCGACGCCCAGTTGATCGGCCACACGAATCACCTCGGCGATGCGCCAGCCACGGTAGTTCGACAAACCCCAGTAGCGAATCTTGCCCTGGCGGATCAAATCGCCGATCGCCGACACCGTGACTTCCAGCGGCGTGTTGTGGTCTTCGCGGTGCAGGTAATAGATGTCGAGATAATCGGTGCCCAAACGCGTCAGGCTGGCGTCGATGCCATTGAACAGATGCTTGCGGCTCAGACCGCTGCGGTTCGGAACGCCGTCCACCGGGCCGAAACCGACTTTGGTCGCCAGCACCCATTCGTGGCGGTTACCGGCAATCGCTTCGCCGACGATCTCTTCGGAGCGGCCGTTGGTGTAAACGTCTGCAGTGTCGATGAAATTGATGCCCTGGTCCCAGGCCTTGTCGATGATCCGCAGGGAATCTTCGGTGCTGGTCTGTTCGCCGAACATCATGGTGCCCAGGGTCAGGGTGGAAACCTGTAAACCCGAATGACCCAGCGTGCGATAGCTCATGACGAAATCCTTTTACCGGTGGGAAAGGCTCAATCAAATACCAGAATGGTAGGGCGGGGCAAACGGAAATATCGAACACCCCGTTCCGCAAAACCTTAAACCCGCAACGTCCGCGTCATACGCAGCGCCAACAAACTCCCGCAAACAATCACGCCCGCCAGCAGGTAAAGCGCGGCATCGGTTGACCCGGTGCTGTCCTTGACCCAGCCCACCAGATTCGGACTCAGGAAACCGGCCATCTGCCCCATGGAGTTGATCAACGCCAAACCACCCGCCGCAGCGCCCGCGCTCAGTAGCGCGGTCGGCACCGGCCAAAACATCGGCAGGCCGGTGAGTGCGCCCATGGTGGCGATGGTTAGGCCGAGGATGGCAATGGCCGGCGTCGTCGCAAAGTTCACAGCGATCAGCAAACCGACCGCACCCATGAGCATCGGCACCACCAGGTGCCAGCGGCGTTCTTTGCGCAGGTCGGCGGAGCGGCCGACCATCAACATGAACAGCGCCGCCAGCAGGTACGGAATCGCACTGAGCCAGCCGATTACCAGGTTATCGCTGAAGCCCAGGTTCTTGATGATCGACGGCAGCCAGAAGTTGATCGCGTAGACGCCGCTCTGGATGCAGAAATAGATCAGGCCGAAGGCCCAGATCGCCGGGTTCTTGAACACGGCCAGCAACGAGTCGGTGCTGGTTTTCGGTTTGTTGGCCAGGTCTTCAGCGTGGTCGGCTTCCAGTACCGAGCGCTCGAACGGCGTGAGCCATTTGGCGTTGGCGTAACTGTCGCTGAGCAGGAAGTAGGCGAGGGCGCCGAGGATCACGGTCGGGATACCTTGCAGCAGGAACATCCACTGCCAGCCCGCCAAACCTGCCTGGCCTGCGCCGAAGTGGTTGAGAATCCAGCCGGAAAACGGGCTGCCGAGCAGGCCGGACACCGGGATCGCCGACATGAACAACGCCATGATGCGGCCACGGCGGAAGGTCGGAAACCACTGTGAGAGGTAGAGCACCACGCCCGGGAAGAACCCGGCTTCAGCCGCGCCGGTGAACAGGCGCAAGGTGTAGAACTCGGTCGGGGTGGTGACGAACAGTAAACAGGTCGAGAGCGAGCCCCAGACGATCATCATCAGCGCGATCCAGCGACGCGGGCCGAATTTGGTCAGGGCCAGGTTGCTCGGTACGCCGCACAACACGTAGCCGATAAAGAAGATCCCGGCCCCGAGGCCGTACACGGTTTCGCTGAATTTCAGCGCGTCGAGCATCTGCAGCTTGGCAAATCCAACGTTCACCCGGTCGAGGTAGTTGAACAGGTAGCAGATGAAAATGAAGGGAATCAAACGCAGGGTAATGCGTTTGTAGACGGCGTTTTTTTCGTCAACGATGGCCTGGGTAGCGGCGGCGCTCTGTGACATGGCGGGCTCTCTCTTTATTATGATTTTTTGCGATGCAAAGGGTAACGTTGACCGCCCGGTGAGTCTCGGCCACTGCTAGGGTCATTGTCTTTGTGCCTGAGCACAGGGTTTGCAACCAAGGCCTGTGCGGGTGAACAATCCGCTCCATCACGCTTTCAAGGATCCGCGCTATGTTCGAACTCGATCACGACCTGGCCCAGGACATCGTCGACCGGGCGATGGCCATCCTGCCGTACAACGTCAACGTCATGGACAGCCAGGGCCTGATTCTCGGCAGCGGCGAACCGGAGCGGGTCAACACCCGGCATGAAGGCGCGCAACTGGTGCTGGCCAACGGGCGAGTGGTGGAGATCGACGCCCAAACGGCGATTCATTTGAAAGGCGTGCAACCGGGCATCAACTTGCCGCTATTGCTCGATCAGCGTTTGATTGGCGTGCTGGGCATCACCGGTGAACCCGAGCAATTGCGCACCTACGCCGAACTGGTGCGGATGACCGCCGAGATGCTGGTCGGCCAGCGCAATCAGCAGGCCGAACAGCAATGGCGGCGTCAGCGTTGCGATGATTTGCTGGCATTGCTGCTCAGCGAGGCCGGGGATTCGCCGCGGTTGATCGATGAAGCGCAACAGCTTGGGCTCAAGCCGCAAATGACGCGGGTACCGTACCTGTTCGAGTTAGGGATGGAACATGGACCGGGGCAAACCGTCGAGGCGCTCAGCGCCTGGCTGACTTCGCGCTACCCGGACAGTTGGTGCGTGAGTTCGGCCAAGTCGTCGCTGCTCTGGTGCCGGCCGGCGGCGCAGGCGAGCGAGAATGACCGGCTGCTGGAAAAACTCGACGGCCTGGGCTGGAACATTCTGCGCATCGCCGTGGGCGGGCAGGCCGATGGGCTGTCGGGATTGCGCCGCTGCTACCGCCGCGTCGGCGACTTGCTGGCCTATGGGCGAGAGGTGTTGCCGCACTCCCGTTTGCTGACGCTCAACCGTTACCGGTTGCCAGTGATGCTCTGGCGGCACCGCAACGACGACGCGCTGGACGAACTGCTCAAACCGCTGCGCAAAGTCATCGCCAAGGATGGCAACGGCCAACTGCTGGCGACCCTGCGCAGCTGGTGCGATCACGATGGTCAGAGCCAGGCCTGTGCCGATGCGCTGGGCATCCATCGCAACAGTTTGCGTTACCGGATGGAGCGGATTGCCGAGCTCAGTGGTGTTGATCCACTAAGACTCGACGGGATGCTGGCGCTTTATCTCGGCGTCCAGCTCCTGCCCCAGACCGACGCACCGAACACCAACCCGTAGCAGCGCGAGGCTGCGTTCGGCGGCGAAGCAGTCGTAAATCCTGCAAACGAGGTTTACCTGATTCACCGCGGTGCATGATTTCACGACGGCTTCGCCGCCGAACGCAGCCTCGCTCTGCTCGGCAGCTGCTACAACGGACGGTGTGGAGTGAGGTTTTGTGGAAATGAACAATAAACGCCACACCGGCTTGTGCAGCGGACCGGCGTTATTGTTCTGGTCTGCTGGCAGCATGGAACGCATTGGAACTGGAGAATTCGCATGAAAATCGTCATCGCCCCCGATTCGTTCAAGGACAGCCTGAGTGCCCAGGGTGTGGCTGATGCCATTGCTCTGGGGTTGGCGCAGGTTTGGCCTGATGCGCTCCTGGTCAAATGCCCGATGGCGGACGGCGGGGAGGGGACCGTCGAGTCTATTCTGGCGGCGTGCGAGGGCGAACTTCGCCGCACCCATGTCCGCGGGCCGCTCGGCGCAACGGTTGAGGCCGCTTGGGGCTGGCTGCCCCAAAGCCACACCGCGATCATCGAAATGGCCGAGGCCAGTGGCCTGCAACTGGTTCCGCCGGGCAAGCGTGATGCGTGCTTCAGCAGCACGTTCGGCACCGGCGAATTGATCCGTGCGGCGCTCGATGCCGGGGCGCAACGGGTGATTCTGGCGATTGGCGGCAGCGCCACCAATGACGGCGGGGCGGGTGCTATGCAAGCCTTGGGCGTCAAACTGCTGGACGCACACGGCCGAACACTGGCACCGGGCGGCTTGGCCCTCGCGCAACTGGCGCGAATCGACATGAGTGAAATTGACCCGCGTGTGGCCGAAGTGCGCTTCGATATCGCCGCCGACGTCAACAATCCCCTGTGCGGCCCTCACGGTGCCTCAGCAATTTTCGGCCCGCAAAAAGGGGCATCTCCCGAGCAAGTCCAACAACTGGATCGCGCGCTCGGGCACTTTGCCGAACGGTGCGCTCAGGTCCTGAACAAAGATGTACGTGACGAACCGGGCAGCGGTGCGGCAGGCGGCTTGGGGTTTGCTGCCAAGGCGTTTCTGGGGGCGCAGTTCAAGGCCGGCGTTGAAGTGGTCGCTGAACTGGTCGGCCTGGAGGATGCGGTCAAGGGCGCCGACCTGGTGATCACCGGTGAAGGTCGTTTCGATGCTCAGACCCTGCGCGGCAAGACGCCGTTTGGTGTGGCGCGTATTGCTCGGCAGCACGGCGTGCCGGTGATCGTCATCGCCGGGACATTGGGTGAGGGTTACCAGGCACTCTACGAACATGGCATCGATGCCGCGTTTGCCTTGGCCAGTGGGCCGATGACGCTGGAGCAGGCGTGTGCCGAGGCGCCCCGGTTGTTACGGGAGCGAGCGAGTGATGTTGCACGGGTTTGGCGGGTGGCCGCTCGCAAAGCCTGAAGACCCCGCGATCCTGTAGCAGCTGCCGAGCCTGCGAGGCTGCGTTCGACTGCGCAGCAGTCGTGAAGTCATGCGGCGCGGTGTGTCAGTAAAAACCGGCTGCCGGATTTACGACTGCTTCGCAGGCTCGGCAGCTCTTACATAGAGCTAGAGTGTTTCATGGGTGAAACACTTGTAATCCCTTGAAATATTTTTCTCCAAATCCCCGCAGGAATCCTCATCCCCAGCCGATACAGCCAATAGGCCCACACAAACCTATTCCAACAGTGGCGCCAAACTGAAAGCGCGTGCGCCGCCGCCCGCCCTTCAGCGATCACGCAAGGATGCTCGTAGCCCCATCACCCGAGAATCATCCTATGTCACTGCGTAATCTGAATATCGCGCCTCGAGCCTTCCTGGGTTTTTCCTTCATTGCCTTGCTCGTCATCGTGCTGGGTGTGTTTGCCGTGAACCGCATGTCGACCATCCGCCAAGCCTCCATTGACATGGCAACCACGCAGCTGCCCAGCATCGTGTTTCTCGGTAACCTGACAGAAAACATCCTGCGCCTGCGCATTCTTTCTTTCCGGGTGTTGGTCAACCGTGATCCGAACGCGTTGCAGGAAGCCCAGACACGTACCGGCTTGCTGGTCGACAAGGTTCGCAGCGCACAAGCCAGTTATGCAGCGTTGCCGGCCACCCCGGAAGAAGCCGCGCTGTACAAGACGTTCACGACAACACTGGACAGCTATATGCAAGACCAGAATCAGATGCTGGAGCTGTCGCGACAGAACAAGCTCGATGAGATGCGCACGCTGATCAACACCCGGATCAAGGACGGTACGGACCAGATGGGCGAGCAGCTGAACAAACTGGTAGCGTTCAACAACACATATGCGAAAACCGCCGCGGCCGAAGCGGGCGAGCACTACAGCAACGCCGTGACTGGCATCATCGCAGTGGCGGTGACTGCGGCGCTGATGACCGTGCTGCTGGCCTGGCTGCTGACCCGCAGCATCGTCACGCCGCTCAACCGTGCGCTCCAGGCGGCCGAAAACATTGCGGGCGGCAACCTGACTAAAACCATCGACATCGACGGCAAGGACGAACCGGCCCGTTTGCTCGGTGCCTTGTCCACGATGCAAACCAACCTGCGCAAAACCATCGAACAGATCGCCGGTTCCGCCACCCAACTGGGTGCCGCCGCTGAAGAACTCAGCACGGTCACCCAAGAAGCGTCCCGCGGTCTGCAACAGCAGAACAACGAAATCGAACAGGCCGCCACCGCGGTCAACGAAATGACCGCCGCCGTGGAAGAAGTGGCGCGCAACGCGGTGTCGACGTCCGAAGCCTCGAACCAGTCGACTCAGGCGGCCCGCGAAGGTCGCGACCGTGTGGTGGAAACCGTCGGCGCGATCCAGACCATGACCCACGACGTGCAAAACACTTCGGTGATGATCGAAGGCCTGGCCGCTCAGGGGCGCGACATCGGCAAGGTGCTGGACGTGATCCGCGCCATCGCCGAGCAAACCAACCTGCTGGCGCTGAACGCTGCAATCGAAGCCGCCCGTGCCGGTGAAGCCGGGCGCGGTTTCGCGGTGGTGGCGGACGAGGTCCGGGCGCTGGCCCATCGCACCGCGCAATCGACCCAGGAAATCGAAAAAATGGTCGCCGGCATTCAAAACGGCACCGGCCAAGCGGTCTCCTCAATGCAGCAAAGCAATCAACGCACCCAAAGCACCCTGGAAATGGCCCGCGCCGCCGGTGTGGCGCTGGAGCAGATCACTCAGTCGATCCAGCTGATCAACGAACGCAACCTGGTGATCGCCAGCGCGTCCGAAGAACAGGCCCAGGTGTCCCGGGAGGTCGACCGCAACCTGATGAACATCCGCGACCTGGCCACCCAGTCCACCGCCGGTGCCAACCAGACCAGCGCCGCGACGCACGAACTGTCGCGCCTGGCCGTGGATTTAAATGCCATGGTGGCGCGTTTCGTGATTTGAGATAGGGTTGAGGCTTGGAACCCGCGCGACTGGAGAATTACATGCGCTATTCAGCCTTGACCAAACGAATTGCCGGTGACGGCGCAGCGGCCTGGCAGATTCATGACCGAGCACTGGAATTAATTGAGCAGGGCGTTGATGTGCTGCTGCTATCGATCGGCGATCCCGACTTCGATACGCCGCAGCCCATCGTTCAGGCGTGCATCGACAGCTTGCTGGCCGGTGACACCCACTACCCGTCAGTACGTGGCAGTCGGGGGTTGCGCAATAGCATTGCCAACCGCCATCGGCGTCGCAGTGGTCAAGCGGTGGATGCCGATCATGTGATCGTGCTGCCGGGCGCGCAATGTGCCGTGTATTCGGTCGCGCAATGCCTGCTCGACCCGGGCGATGAAGTGATCGTCGCCGAACCGATGTACGTGACCTATGAAGGCGTGTTCGGCGCCTGCGCGGCCAAAGTGGTGCCGGTGGCGGTGCGACCGGAGAACGGCTTTCGGGTCGATCCGGCGGATGTCGCGGCGCTGATCACACCCAAGACCCGCGCCATTGTGCTCAACAGTCCGAACAATCCTTCCGGCGCCAGTTTGCCGTTGATGGTCTGGCAGGAACTG
Source organism: Pseudomonas sp. UYIF39 (assembly GCF_029963765.1). Lineage (GTDB taxonomy): Bacteria > Pseudomonadota > Gammaproteobacteria > Pseudomonadales > Pseudomonadaceae > Aquipseudomonas. The sequence goes on along the minus strand of NZ_JALBYU010000056.1, from coordinate 718 downwards.
GCATCGCTGTGTGTTCGTCACGACTTGTGGTTGATCAGCGACGAGGTCTACAGCGATCTGTTGTACGAAGGCGAACACATCAGCCCGGCGAGCCTGCCGGGCATGGCCGAGCGCACGGCGACCATCAATAGCCTGTCCAAATCCCACGCCATGAGCGGTTGGCGTGTGGGCTGGGTGATCGGGCCGAAACCTTTGGCCGAACACTTGGTGCACCTGTCGTTGTGCATGCTGTTTGGCATTCCGGATTTCATTCAGAACGCCGCGCAATTGGCGCTGGATGAGGATCTGCCGGAAGTGGCGTTGATGCGCGAGGAGTATCGCCAGCGTCGCGACCTGGTTTGCGCGAGCCTGAATGATTGCCCGGGCATCCGGCCGATTCGGCCTGATGGCGGGATGTTCGTGATGATTGACGTGCGCCAGACCGGGTTGTGTGCCCAGAGTTTTGCCGAGCGGCTGCTGGAAGGTTATGGCGTGTCAGTGCTGGCGGGTGAAGCGTTCGGGCCGAGCGCGGCGGGGCATATACGGATGGGGTTGGTGGTGGATCAGTTGAAGCTGGCGGATGCGTGCCAGCGGATTGCGTTGTGTGCGGCGGACCTTCTGGAGGCTCGTCGGGCCTGAAGATTTGTATTGGCATTGATGGCCTCATCGCGAGCAAGCTCGCTCCCACATTTGGAATGCGTTCCCCGGTGGGAGCGAGCTTGCTCGCGATGGCTGTCTG
>NZ_JALBYU010000055.1 GCF_029963765.1 Pseudomonas sp. UYIF39 | reverse complement strand
GCTACGCAGCCGCACGCAGCCTCGCGGTGCTCGACAGCTGCTACGGGGCAGAGCGTGCGATCAATCCTGATGAGGTAGCCACATGTATCAGTACGATGACTATGACCGGGCCCTGGTCTTTGAGCGGGTCGCGCAGTTTCGCGATCAGGTCGAACGCTTCATGGCGGACGAGTTGAGCGAAGAAGAGTTCCTGCCGCTGCGTTTGCAAAATGGCCTGTACATGCAAAAACACGCCTACATGCTGCGCGTGGCGATTCCTTACGGCACGTTAAGCGCGCTGCAGATGCGTACGCTTGCGAGCATCGCCCGGGATTACGATCGCGGGTACGGCCACTTCACCACCCGGCAAAACATGCAGTTCAACTGGATCGAACTGGCCCAGGTACCGGACATTCTCGAGCGCCTGGCACAAGTGGAAATGCACGCGATCCAGACCTCCGGAAACTGCGTGCGCAACATCACCACCGAAGCCTTTGCCGGGGTGGCGGCGGACGAAATGATCGACCCGCGGCCGCTGGCGGAAATCTTGCGGCAGTGGTCGACCATCAACCCGGAGTTCCTGTTCCTGCCGCGCAAGTTCAAGATCGCCATCTGCTCGGCGGAACAGGACCGGGCGGCGATCATGATGCATGACATCGGCCTCTATCTTTACCCGGGTGACGACGGGCAAATGCTGCTGCGGGTCATCGTCGGCGGCGGGTTAGGGCGCACGCCGATCCTTGGTTTGCAGATTCGCGAGGGGTTGTCGTGGCAGCATTTGCTGTCCTACGTCGAAGCGGTGCTGCGGGTCTACAACCGCCACGGTCGGCGCGACAACAAATACAAGGCGCGGATCAAGATTCTGGTCAAGGCGCTAGGCATCGAAGCCTTTGCCCGGGAAGTGGAGGAGGAGTGGCAGTACCTCAAGGACGGCCCTGCGCAGTTGACCGACATTGAGTATGAGCGCGTGGCCAGTGCCTTTGTGCCACCGGACTACCGCGCTCTGGCGGACACCGACCTCGACTTCGGCACACGTCTTTCCGAAAACCCGGCCTTCGCCCGTTGGGTGTCGCGCAACGTTCAGCCGCACAAAGTGCCGGGCTACGCCAGTGTGGTGCTGTCGACCAAACCGGGCATTGCCGCGCCGCCGGGTGATGTCACGGCCGAGCAGATGGAGGCGGTGGCCGACTGGTCCGAGCAGTTCGGTTTTGGTGAAATTCGCATCGCCCATGAACAGAACATTGTGTTGCCCGACGTGCCCAAGGCTGATCTCTACACGCTCTGGTGCCTGGCCTGCGAACAGGGCCTGGGCTGCGCCAACATCGGTCTGCTGACCGACATCATCGCCTGCCCCGGCGGCGACTTCTGCGCGCTGGCCAATGCCAAGTCGATCCCCATCGCGCAAGCCATTCAGGCACGCTTCGAAGACCTCGACTATCTGCATGATCTGGGCGACATCAGCCTGAACATCTCCGGTTGCATGAACGCCTGCGGCCACCACCACATCGGCAACATCGGCATTCTTGGGGTCGATAAGAACGGCAGCGAGTGGTACCAGATCACCCTCGGTGGGGCTCAGGGCAAGAACAGCGCATTGGGCAAAGTCATCGGCCCGTCCTTCAGCGCCGCCGAAGTGCCCGGGGTGATCGAGCAGATCATCGCCACGTTCGTCAATTACCGCGAGAGCGAGGAAGTGTTCGTCGACACCTTGCAGCGCATCGGTCTGGAACCGTTCAAAGAGCAGGTCTATCCGAAGCTGCTGGAGGTGTCGGCATGAACAATTTGCTGCGGCTGGAGGAGGGTGTGGCGCGGATTGTCGCTGATGATCCCTGGACCCTGGTCAGGGATGTCAATGATGAATGGCCGGCGGGTGCAGTGATTCTGCCGTTGGCCTGCTGGCTTGAAGGTCCACCGCAAAATGGCGTGTGGTTGGGGCCGGACGATGAGGTGGAAAGTCTCAAACCGTGGTTTTCACACCTGCCGCTGATTGCCCTGGATTTTCCGAGCTTCCGTGATGGTCGCGGTTACAGCCAGGCGTACTTGCTGCGCACTCGATTGGGCTGGACGGGCGAGTTGCGCGCAGTCGGCGATGTACTGCGCGACCAACTCAGCCACATGCGTCAATGCGGGTTCGACAGCTTTGCGGTGCGTGAGGACAAATCCGCCGAAGATGCGCTCAAGGGGCTGGCCGGGATGAGTGTGCTGTATGGGCGTTCGGTGATTGAGCCGCGGCCGTTGTTCAGGCGGCGGTAAAAAAGACAGCTCCTACGCGGTCGGTGTAGGAGCTGCCGCAGGCTGCGATCTTTTTGCTTTGGGCAGCGATGGCACTTTGGTAGAGTCCGCACCTCATAAGGGAGTCGTACCGAAAGGAGTCTGGTTTGAGTGTGGGCAAGAAGATTTTAGGGTTAACCGCGTTGCTGCTGATGTTGACCCTGTGGGGCGGTTATTTTTATGTGTTCCAGGAAAACCGCGGTGGGCAGTTGGGTGGTGCGTTCGACAGTTACGCATGGTGCGGCACGCCACCGGCCGCTGATGCGCTGTCGCTGGGCAAGGATCAGCTGACCCTGCGCATCACCAACAACCTGCGTGGCGAGTTCCTGCTCAGCGGCGCGGTGATTGTTTCCGAGCGTACTTTCAACCGCTACGACCTGGGCCGTAACGAACTGCGCCTGCGCCTGGAACCGCTGCAATGGTCCTACGGCACCACGCCGATTTTCCTCGAACAGGTCAGGATCAAACCCCTGAGCCGTAACCTCGCCTCAGACAACAAAAGTGCCTACGCGGAGCTCGAGCCGCGACCGATTGGCGTACAGGGACGCGCCACCGAGTTTCCCTTCGACACCTACCGCTATGGCTACAAACCGGTGCTGTATTACCTCAAGAGCAATGAGCGCATCGACTTGCGCTTCCGCCACATCACTACGGTGATGGAGATGTCGAACACCTTTTCGCCCATTAAGAAGTACAACCGGGTTGAGTACATCAACGAGAAAAACTCGCTGGTTCGCGACGAGGATTACAAGCCTTACGCCGCCAACGAATGTGCGTTCAGCGTCGAGCGCAAAGGCTCGTTCAAGGTGATTGTATTGCTGTTATTGCTGGTGATTTGCCTGCCGCTGATGCACGTGTTTTATCGCGACGAGCCGGGCATTGATTTTCTCGCCACGCTGGTGGGTATCGGTGCAGTCCGGATATTGCTGATGGGGCCGTTGCAGGACTTTCAGCTCTACAACATCGACTTCCTGTTCGGCGCTGCGATTCTGCTGGTGGGCACGGTGTCGTTGATCAAGGCGATGCGGGCGAACAGTCGACGGGAGTTGGCGCTCAAAAGCGGTTCGTCCTGGTGATGCCACCGTCTATGTAGCAGCTGCCGAGCAGCGCGAGGCTGCGTTCGGCGACGAAGTCGTTGTAAACCCTGCAAACGCGGTTTTCCTGTAAACCGTATCGCCTGATTTCACGACGACTTCGTCGCTGAACGCAGCCTCGCGCTGCTCGGCAGCTGCTACAGGCCTGGCGCAAGGGTCATTTCAACGCCGGATCCCCCATGTTCATTTTCTTCCAGCCCTGCAACAGCACCTGCGCCTTGGGCTCCTGCCCGTTTTCCAGGTAGTACTGGATCAACGACAACCGCGCATTGCGATTGACCGGTTGCACTTTCAGCAGCCGCTCCAGCTCTTGGCAGGCCTCATCGACCTTGCCGCTGTCGTGCAACGCCACCGCCAACACGTAACCGTACTGAGCGTTCTGAGGTTCCAGTTGCGCGGCTTTGCGCAGGGCCGGCATGGCCTGGGCGGATTTGCCCGCGCGCACCAGGGAAAGGCCTTGAGTATGTTGCAGCAGGGCGGCATCCGGATGTTCTTTCAGGCTCTGCTCCAGCAGCGACTGAGCTTCCTGACTGCGTCCATTCGCCTCCAGCCATTGCACCAGCGTCACCAGCGCCGGGTAGAAATCCGGATCGCGCTTGAGGGCGGTGCGCAGCAGCGCTTCGACTTCGCCGCTACGACCGCTGGCTTGATAGAGCATGGCCAGGTTGAGGTTGGCTTCGGCGCGTTCAGCCAGGCTTTTCTGGACCGCCTCGTATTCGGCGATGGCCGCATTCCAGTTGTCCTGGGCGTTACCCAAGCCATTACGAGCCACGCTCAGCAGATCCCGGGCCGCGACAATTCGCACAGCCTTCACCGGGTCACCCAGCAACGGCGTCAGCAGCGACGCCCGCTCCGGCGGCGGCAAGAACGCGCTGATCGCCCGAACGGCGCTTTCACGCACTTGCGGTGCCGGGTGGCTCAAGTCCTTGGTAGCCAGTTTCAACGCCTGTTCGCTTGGGTACAGCGGCAACTCAGCGAGCAGGGTCGCGCGCTGAATCGCTGGCAAGTTGCTGCGTTGAAGCTGTTCGTACAAGGCATGTGCCGCGCCGGGCTGACCATTGCGAATCAGCCACAGGCTTTCGTCGTAACGCGGTGCCTGCGCGGTGGTGGTGTTCCAGAGTTTGAATTGCTCGGTGACCTTGTCGCCCGCCTTGCCTTGGTGACAGGTCAGGCAAGCGTCCGGTGTGCCGAGTTTTTTCGCTCGCTCAGGGTTGGGGATGCTGAAACTGTGGTCATGCCTGAAGTCATTGCCCATGTAGAACTTGCCGGGCATGTGGCAATCCACGCACTGCGAACCCGGTTGGCCCATGGTGTGGCGGGTGTGTTCGATGGAATCGTAGTTCTTCGCTTGCAGCCCTTTGCCGTCGACGCCGTCCACCGAAGTCTTGCCGGCGGTGTTGTGGCATTGCAGGCAGACACCGTTGCCCGGCGCCTTGAGTTCGGTGCTGTGCGGGTTGTGGCAGTTGCTGCAGCGCACGCCCCTGTCGAACATTTTGCTCTGGGCGAAGGAGCCGTGTTCGAACACTTCGTCCTTGATCTTGCCGTCCAGCGCGTACAACTCGCGGGTCAGGGTGCTCGGCAGGTAGTCATCCATCAAGCGTTTGCCAGTGGTGAAGCCGTCGCCCAATGGCGCGCGGCGCGAGTGGCAGCGGGCACAGGTTTCGATTTCTACAGTGGCGTTCTTGTCCTTGAGGTCGACGGCAAAACCGGCATGGATCAGGTCACCCTTTTTTGCTGTCCATTCCAGGTGATTGGAGGCCGGGCCGTGGCAAGCCTGACAGCCGACTCCGAGGCTGTTCCAGTGACTGCCGAAGGTGTTTTTCGCGGCATCAAAGTTGCGTTTGTAACCGGTGGTGTGGCACTCGACGCACATGAAGTTGGCGTTCTGGCTCGGCTTGCTCCAGTGCAACGGGTCTTTGAAGTTCACACCCTGGCCCGGATAGAGGTGAAACCAGCGGTGCTTCTCGGTATCCCAGGCCACGCCGAGGGCTTGCAACCGACCTTCGCCGACCTCGATCAAATATTGCTGCAACGGTGCGATGCCGAAGGTGTAGGCGACCTTGAAGTCGGCATTCCTGCCGTCAATGCCAGGGGTGTTGACCCAGAACCCGCCGTCTTTGCGGGAGAAACGGGTGGTTTCGTTTTCCGCTTTGAAGGTGACGTTATTGAAGTCGCCCAGCATCGTCTCGGCATTGGCTTCCTGCATTGCCAATTGGTGATGGGAACCTTGCCAGTCCTTGACCTGCTCGCTGTGGCAGCCTTGGCATTGTTGCTCATCGACCATCGTTGCCGGCGCCACGGCGACCGGTTGCGGTTTGGCCGGCTGAGTGACCGGCGTACTGACAGGCGCATAAGTCACGGCGACCGGTTTGCTGCTGAACAGAAACCAGCCGATCCCTGCTATGGCCAACAGCAAAACGCCGAGCGTGACGGGAAACAGGTAACGGTTAATCAAGGTCGGTGGCGAATCAGGGTTTGTCTGTACCGCTTTATTTTTATGTTTCGGCATTGCGACTTCCATAGTCCGGGTGCGTTTGCCGTCAGGCGCGCGTGCAAGCTTGACGCAGCTTTGCCGGATGGCCGGCGTCTGTCAAATGACGATCGTGGAGGCGCTGCATCACTTCCCGACAAACCACCGAAAATAAGGATTCCCGCCATCCCCGCGCATCACCTCGCGAATATCCCTGGCCCACGCGTCGCGGTCACCGTCATAAGCATGCAGGCTCGCCCGATAAAACTGCATCAGGCGTTGCTGGTGTGCGTTCATCCGCTCGTTGAAAACCGCATCGGCATTCACCAGCGGTGGCGCTATACGCAGGTCCAGCAGGGTCGGCAGTACGCGGCTGATCGTCGGTCACCGGTTGGGCGTTGGCGGCGAAACGCTCCAGGCCCGCACGATCGGTGACCCAGGTCGAGAGCAACGCTGCAGCGGAGCCAATGCCCACGTCCTGCAAGGTGCTGCGCACGGTGTCCTGTTGGAAGCGCTGGCTGGTTATTCATAAAACTTCCTTATTGGAACTTGGGCGTCATTCCACGGTCGTGATGTCGTCGAGTTTCCAGCTTTTGTCGAAATAGGCTTCGGTGGGCGCGTACAGGCGGAAATAGCTGAACCAGTGTTTGCCCGGCACGGTTTGCACCCAGTTGTTCTCGAAACCCTTGCCCTTGCCCTTGGCCGGGTCCGGATCGAGGGCGCAAAGACCCACCAACACGTTCATCGTTTCCGACTTGGCGAGGTAATACTTGCCAGAGTCGGCCAGTGGCTCGGCACCCGGTGGCAGTACCAGATACTTGCCGCCCCTGCCTTTGTCCAGGCCGGCAGTTCGCCTTCCATCGCGATCTTGCCGATCCGCGTATCCAGATCCTGGGCGCCGACACCGCAACTGACGAACATGGTCATCAGGCTGAAACCGGCTGCGCGAATTGCACCGTGCATAGAAAAGTCCTTATTTGCCAAACGTGACGTTGATCCCGGCGTACAGCGTGAACTGCGGCAGGCCATCGCCTTTGCGTTCCACGATCCACTGAGGTTAGACGAAAGCATTGAGAATATTGGAACCGGATTTCCACACTTTTCCGCCACCCAAACCGAGTGGGGTGTAATGGGTGTCGTTTTTCAGGTCGAACGTCCAGGTGCCGGTCGAACGCCAATACCAACCTCTGGCCAGGTTGTGAATGATGAAGGGCTGCATCGTTGCGGTTCCGACGTGGGCGCGATCGTGGTCGCCGGCGAAAGAGCTCTGGTACTGCACCAATGCGCCGAGCAGGCCGCGCGGCGATGAATCAATCGCAATGGCCGCCAGGCCGGCCTGCCATTGGCCAGTGCCCAGTTCGTCCTGATCGGCGGTGGGTGCGGTGATTTGCGGACCGATGCCCAGCTGCACACCGTCAGTCTTGAGCAAGAAGATATCGAAAATATTCAGATCACCTTCGCCCGTGCTGTAGCCGCCGTTTGGATCGGGGCGAGTGCTGATCGGCACGGTGGCACGCAGCAATTGCGGCACACCAATAACGTCGCCGGGCGCCAGGTTCAACGGGTTGTTACTTTTGTTGGCCGTGTCGGCGTTATCCGCGTGGGCATAAACGACAGGCGCTATTGATGCCGCCAATAGAAAGGCGTGTGCTCCCGAATTGTTCGACATGAATCCCCCCGTTCCTTCGTGGCTCATTGGACAACTCGGCACTTGGCGGCCGTTACTGCGTAAAACTCTTTCCTATCAAGCCTGTAGGACACGTCTGTTGAAGCGAGCAGCTGACGCCGGGTTCGCCAGTCGAAGGGGGAATATTTGGTTTTTTTGTACACGCTTGAGGGGACTTGTGTGTACTAAAAAGTTAATGCGAAACAGGGGGGGGATTTCGACGGACTGCTAGATGTGGCGAGAGGACAAGCCCCTTCGCCACAATAATCGGACTATTCAGCGCTTCTTCACCTGCGCACGCAGCCGCTCTTCCTGCTCCCGCAATTGCGGTGTGAACTCGTCCCCGAAATCTTCGGCCTCGAATACCTGACGAATCTCGATCTCGGCGTCGGTGCCTGGCATCGGATTGGGGCAGCGCTTGACCCAGTCGATCGCTTCCTGTTTCGACTTCACCTGCCATATCCAGTAGCCGGCGATCAGCTCCTTGGTTTCGGCGAACGGGCCGTCGATCACTGTGCGTTTGTCACCCGAGAAACGCACGCGAGCGCCTTTACTGCTTGGCTGCAGGCCATCGCCCTCGATGAAGATGCCGGCCTTGACCAGTTCCTCGTTGTAGTTGCCCATCGCGGTCATCAGTTCCTCGCTGGGCATCACACCCGCCTCGGAATCCTGGCTGGCTTTCACAATGATCATGAATCGCATGGTTTTATCTCCGCTGGATGTGAGTGATTCACTGATTAGTCGAATGGCCGTCGCCTGAATCGACAGCGCTGGCTGCCTTTCGTCATGAACACCGGGTTGCGGCCGGCGAGGGCGGTACGCTGTACACCGACCGTGTGACGTATTCGGCTATCGGTGGCGCGTTAACAGAAGCGCTACTGGTGAATGCTTACATGCGCCGGATTTTTGAGGTGTGGCACCGCAATATGCTGCGGTTGTTGAGATAGTGTGCATGCATCCGATCCTGTGGGAGCGAGCTTGCTCCGGGCGGCGTTCCGACGATAGCGGTGTACCAGTCGACACCCATTTTGAATGT
>NZ_JALBYU010000054.1 GCF_029963765.1 Pseudomonas sp. UYIF39 | reverse complement strand
TGAGGTCGAGGTATCTGAACCGGCACGCACGCCGACCACCGCGCCCCCTGCGGCGTGGCCATCGGCGCCGGCGGCGTCGTTCCACAACACGCTGCCGCTGACGGTGCCGCCCTCTGCGACCGAGATCGCGTCAGGGTTGGCGGTCGGCAGGTCATCGACGATGTTGACGTTGATTTGCCCGGTCGCCGTGCTGCCGTCGGTATCGGTGGCTACGACGTCGAAGTTCTCGTAGATGCTGTTGGCGCCGCCAGCATTGGGGTGGGTGTCGCTGTAATTCAGGGTGTAGCTGTAGCTCACCACGCCCGTGGCCGGGTCGTAACCGGTGATGGTGAAGGTGGCGCCCGTCCCGGTGGTGCCGGATATCGGGAAACCGACCGCCACCCCACCGCTGACCACCGCGACGCCGCTCACGGTCAGGGTCTGCAGGCCATCCGGCGCGTTGACGGTGAAGGTGCCGTTCTGGGTCAGGGCCGGGGCATCAGGGTCGGAGCCGTAGGTGAGGTTTTTTTCGTAGACGGTGATTTCGCCGCCTTCGACGTTGAGGCCGCCAATCGTAACCGGGTCATCGTTGTTATGGATGTTCAGCACAAGGTTGGCCGTGCTGGTGTCGCCGTCGGCATCGGTCAGGGTGTAGGTGAAGGTTTCGGTACCGTTGCCACCCGCGTGCAAGGCTTTGAAGTCGGCGTCGCTGGTGTTCAGGGTGTAGGTGTATGTGCCGTTGGCGTTGAGCACCAGGGTGCCGTAAATCCCGGTGAACGTGCCTGGGGTGATCGGCCCGGTACTTTCCCCTGTGGTCACGCGGTCGGCACCTTGCACGTCATTGGTCAGCACATTGCCATTGAGCGTCAGTAAGGTTTCCGACGCGGTGCTGAGATGGCTGTCATCAAACGCCTTGGGCACGTCGTCGGTGATGTTGACGTCCAGGGAACCAGTGGTGGTATCGCCATTGCTGTCGCCGGCCACCACGGTGAAGTGTTCGCTGAGGTTGTTGGTGCCGTCACCGGCAGGATGGGTTTCATTGTCGATGAGGGTGTAGCTGTAACTCACAACCCCCGTGGCCGGATTGTAGCCGGTGACGGTCAGGGTGTTGCCCAACGGGGTGGTGATCGATTGCGGGAAGCCTGCGGCAACGCCATCGCTGATCACGTTGATCCCTGCGATGCTCAGGCTGGTCAGCCCGTCAGGAGCGGACACGCTGAACGTGCCGGTCTTGGTCAGTGCCCCAGGGTTGGGGGCAGAACCGTCGGCCAGGTTGGCCTCATTGAGGGTCAGTTCGCCCCCTGCCACCGACAGGCCGGTGAGGGTCACCGGATTGTTCGGCACATCAGGAACAACCGGTGTTACAGGAAGAACGCCTGTTCCTCCTGAACCACCCGCACCACCTGCACCACCTGCACCACCTGCACCGTTGTCGCCGTTGTTCGGGTCTCCGGCCAGCCGTTCCAAGGGAAATTCGGGAATGCCGTTGAAGCCTGCGGTGGGAAAACCAATGGTCGGATCGACCCGTCCGCCCACCTCTTCGAGCATGACAAAACTATGGCCACCGCCCAGTGCACCACCAGGTGCGCCGGTCGAAGCAGGTCCGGCCGCCGTGGGGTCAGCGGTCTGGGTCGGGTCGTCGCCGGCAGCGATCGCTTTTTGCAGTTGTTCGACATCGGTCAGTTGCGCTTGAGTCGGTGTCACCGCTTCAGCGGTGTCTACATGGGGTGCCTGATGCGCGAGTAACTGAGGCGTCATCTCCAGACTGCTGCCACGCCCAAGTGTCAGTTCCTGGCCATTCTGCAGATGAACCGCCACCGCGCCTTCGGCCCCGGTGACCAGTTGATCGCCGGCGAATAACCGGTCCCCCTCGACCAGCGCGCGTCGGGTGCCATCGCTCGTAACCGCGAACACCTGACCAATGACCTTACTGACAATACCGATGAGCGTAGCCATGTGCACTTCCTCCGCTGCCAACTGCTGTCGGCATCCTGTTTTTGCGAAGAACGTGCTCATGGCTCCAACGGGTTGCCTGGCGAATCGTCTGCGAGCAGCGGTTACCTGAGGTAAGCCGATACCCTGGCGTCGTTCTCGCCAAACGTGTCACTCGTGGGCGACGTGTCTGCTGCGGGATAAAAACCTATGCAATCAATGGCATCGGGATCCACTTGCGCAACAAATCGCCCTTTGAGCGATGCGTAACAGTTTTGATCCACCAGAGTGACAAAAAACCGTCACTTCAAAACCGTCCGCCTCCCTCCCCTCCAGCACTTCCCCGCCCTAAGTCGATATATGGTTTGGAACTTCCATCAAGCCCCGAAGAGCGCCCTAACGCTCGTAAATCAAGGGCTTTCGCAGTGAACAATGTGCTGGATTTTACAGAGCGCATAAGTTTTTTTTTGCATAGACATTATGAAAAATTCTTCTATGGTTCCCTCTAGAATGTTCTTAGCTCTGTTGTTACAAGCATGAAACGGTTTTCACTATAAATGTCGTCAAATATTTGGCGACTGATAAGCACCATTAGGAATCAGGGAGAGGCACCCATGCGCGTATTAACCCCCCTCTGCAGCGCAATTCTGCTGGCAATGGCCTGCACTTCTCAGGCCCAAGCCATGTCATTGACAGAGGCAATCCAGAGCACCATCGCGACCCACCCGGAGCTGGCGTCGCGGGTGGACAGCCGCCTCTCGGCCGATGAGCTAGTGAAAGTCGCCAAGGGGGGCTTTTATCCATCGGTTGATCTGAATGCCGCCTACGGGCGCGGGTACAGCGATAACACCAACACCCGGGCACTCGGCAATCACCACACCGAAATCCTGACCTACACCCAATCGGAATTGCGTCTGCGGCAGATGCTTTTCGACGGTTTCAACACCGCCAACGAAGTCCAGCGCACCAAAGGCGTGGTCAATTCCCGGGCCTATTACGCTCAGGGCACCGCTCAGGATCTGGCCCTGCGCACCATCGAGGTCTACCTCGAAGTGCTCAAGCGCCGCGAACTGGTGACCTTGGCCACGAACAATCTGCAAGCTCACATGCGGGTCAACGATCAGATCGGTCTGCGTACCCAGCGTGGTATCGGCAGCAACGCCGACTCCGACCAGTCAGTCGCTCGCCGGGCACTGGCGCAAAACAACCTCGATACCGCTGAAGTCGATCTGGCGGATGCCGAGTCGAACTTCTACGCCGTCGTGGGGCGTCTGCCCGATGAACTCGAAGCCCCGCCCTCGACTCGCGGCGAACTTCCCGCCACCCTGCAGGAAGCCCAGCAAAGCATGGTGGAAAACAACCCGTACCTGAAATCCGCTCAGGCCGATGTGCAATCGGCCGAGAGCCAGTACGAAGTTGCCAAATCGCCGTTCTACCCTCGCTTCGACGCCGAAGCCGCCGTGGGTGCGAACAACAACGTGCAGGGCGATGAAGGCCACGACAACGAATGGCGAGTCGGCGTGGTGATGAACTACAACCTGTTCCGCGGTGGCAGTGACAAGGCTCGCCTGGCCTCCGATGCGCACCAGATCAACCAGGCAATGGACATCCGCAACAATGCCCTGCGCCAACTCAACGAGAACATTCACCTGGCCTGGAACGCCATGGTCAACGCCAAGAAACAAACCCCGACCGCCCGCGAGTACGCGGACACCAGCCGACGCGTGCGCGTGGCGTATCAGGACCAGTTCGGCCTCGGCCAACGCACCCTGCTCGACCTGCTGGACAGTGAAAACGAGCTCTACAACGCCAACCGCCGCTTCACCGAAGTGCGCTACACCGAGGAGTTCTCGATGTACCGCGTGCTGGCGAACATGGGTCAGTTGCTGAGCAAACAACGCGTGGTGTTGCCCGCCGATGCGATCGCCTCCACGGAAGTAAAAAACGAAGCCCGTTTGCCTGAACTGAGGTAACCCGGTAGGAGCTGCCGAAGGCTGCGATCTTTTGATCTTGATGTTTAAAAGCAAAGTCAAAAGATCGCAGCCTTCGGCAGCTCCTACAGGGATATGTGTCGATACCTATGCCAACTGGAGCGATCAATGTGACCAGCATGGAACCCGGTAACATCAGTGTCGATCCGCGCCTGAGCTTCGATGACCCGCTTCTGGACGGTCTGTTGATCCTCTGCAGACTTCACGGCGCGACGGTCAGCCGCGCCAGCCTGAGTGCCGGGCTCCCCCTGAACAAGCAACGCTTGAGCCTGGACCTGCTGCCTCGCGCAGCGGCCCGGGCCAGTTTGCAGGCGCGATTGCTGCGCCGTGAACTGGCGGATATTTGCGCCCTCAACCTGCCTGTGATGCTGATCCTCAACAACGGTCGTACTGCCGTTCTACGACGCTTCGGCGATGACGGGCAGTTGCTGATTTTGCCGAGCGAATCCGACGGCGGTGAACAATGGGTCAGCACGGACAAACTGGCCGAGAATTACAGCGGCCAGGCCTTGTTCGCGCGGCCACGGCATGAACTCGAAGACTTGCGTTCGCCGCTGGTGCCACGGGTTGAGGCGTGGTTTCGCGACACTTTGAAGCTGTCGAAGTGGCTGTACAGCGATGCGATTCTGGCGAGTTTCTTGATCAACCTGCTGGGGATGATGGTGCCGCTGTTCGTGATGCAGACCTACGATCGGGTGGTGCCGAACCAGGCCACGTCGACGCTGTGGGTGCTGTCCATCGGCTTGCTGATCGGCACCGGTTTCGAACTGGTATTGCGGGTGGTCCGCGCGCACCTGCTGGACACCGCCGGGAAAAAAACCGACGTGATCCTTTCGGCCACGTTGTTCGAACGCATCACCGGCATGGCGATGAAAGCGCGGCCGGCGACCATTGGTGGTTTCGCCCAAAGCATTCACGACTTCCAGGGCCTGCGGGAATTCCTCACCGCCGTGACGCTGACGAGCCTGATCGACCTGCCCTTTGCCGTGCTGATGCTGGTGGTGATCGGCCTGCTCGGTGGCTGGCTGGTGGTGATTCCGTTACTGGCGTTTCCGATCACGATCATCTTCGCGATGGTGATCCAGGTGCGCCTGCGCGACACCGTACAGAAAAGCCTGACCCTGGGCGCCGAACGCCAGGCGCTGCTGATCGAAACCCTCGGCGGCCTGGAAACCCTCAAGGCCTGCAGCGCCGAAAGCGAACGCCAGCACAAATGGGAAAGCACCCACGGCGCCCTCACCCGCCTCGACAGCCATGCGCGCAACCTCTCGGCACTGGCCACCAACGGCACGCTGTTCATCCAGCAATTCTCCGGCATGGCGACCATCGTCGCCGGGGTCTACAGCATCATCGCCGGCAACCTCAGCGTGGGCGCGCTGGTGGCGACCTACATGCTCGGCAGCCGGGTGCTCGCGCCGCTGGGGCAGATTGCCGGTTTGATCACCCGCTACCAGCAAGCGCAACTGACCATGAAAAGCACCGATGCGCTGATGTCTTTGCCGCAGGAACGCGACGCCAAACAACGGCCGCTGGAACGCACGCAACTGCAAGGCGCGATAGACGTCAGTAGCGTGACGTTCCACTACAACGGCCAGAACGCTCCGGCCCTGGCCAACATCAGCTTCAGCGTGAAACCCGGCGAGCGGATCGGCATCATCGGCCGCAGCGGCTCGGGCAAAAGTACGTTGGCGCGGCTGGTGATGGGTTTCTACGCACCGGAAGAAGGCCAACTGCTGCTCGATGGCCTCGACCTGCGGCAACTGGACGTCGCCGACCTGCGCCAGCAAATCGGTTACGTCGCCCATGACCTGCCACTGTTGGCCGGCAGCCTGCGCGACAACCTGACCCTCGGCGCACGCTACATCAGCGATTCACGGATGCTCGAAGTCGCCGAACTGACCGGCGTCACCGAGCTGGCCCGTCAACATCCGCAAGGTTTCGACCGCCCAGTGGGTGAACGCGGACAACTGCTGTCCGGCGGGCAACGTCAGGCGGTATTGCTGGCCCGCGCCTTGTTGCTGGATCCGCCGATCATGTTGCTCGACGAACCCACCAGTGCCATGGACAACAGCAGCGAAGACGTTCTGCGGCAAAAACTCCACCGCTGGGTCCAGGGCAAAACTCTGCTGCTGGTGACCCACCGTACCTCGATGCTTAGCCTGGTGGATCGCCTGGTGGTGCTGGACAACGGGCGGATCGTCGCTGACGGTCCGAAAGAAGTGGTTATCGATGCACTGCGCAAGGGCCGTGTCGGCTCTGCGGCTGTCTAGGAGCTAGCCATGGCCCGTTCATCATCCGACGTCTCAAAGGATCGCGGCTACTTCGGCAGTTTCAGCAAAAGCGCCGAAAGCGAATACATGCCGGAAACCGCCGGCGCCGCGTTGCAGGACTCTCCGCGCCTGTCACGGATCACTGTGTGGCTGGCGGCGGGTCTGCTGATTTCAGCGCTGGTCTGGGCCAAGTTCGCGGTACTGCAAGAAGTCACCATGGGCGAAGGCAAGGCGATTCCCTCAAGCAAGGTGCAGGTGATCCAGAACCTGGAGGGCGGCATCGTTACCGAGATCTTCGTCCGTGAAGGGCAAATGGTGGATAAGGGCGACACGTTGCTGCAGCTGGACGACACGCGGTTTCTGTCAAACAAGGGTGAAAGCGAGGCAGATCGTTATGCGTTGACCGCACAGGTTGAGAGGTTGTCGGCCGAAGCCGAAGGTCGACCATTCAAGCTGACAGAAGAAGTGATCGCCAAAGCCCCGCAAGTGGCCGAAGACGAGCGCTCGCTGTACGAACAACGGCAACGACGACTGGCCAGTGAACAGCGCACGCTGACTGAGCAACTTCATCAAAAAACCCAGGAACTGGCAGAGTTCCGCTCCAAACAGGGGCAATTCAGTTCGAGCCTGGCCTTACTGCAACAAGAGATGAACATGTCCGCGCCACTGGTGGGCACCGGGGCGGTGTCGCCAGTGGAAATCCTGCGGCTCAAACGCAGCGCAGTGGAGATTCGCGGCTCGTTGAATGCCACGACTCTGGCGATCCCACGGGCGGAATCGGCAATCAACGAGATCAAAAGCAAGATTGATGAATCGGAACAATCCTTCCGCTCGGACGCGGCGAAAGAGCTGAATGAAAAACGCACCGACCTGTCGAAAATCACCGCATCGAGCATTGCTATCGATGACCGCGTAACCCGCACCACGGTGGCGTCGCCGGTGCACGGGATTATCAAAGTGCTGAAGGTCAACACCATCGGCGGCGTGGTCCAGCCGGGCAGCGATATGGTGGAAATCGTGCCCATTGAAGACAACTTGCTGATCGAAGCCAAGGTCCGGCCGCAGGACGTGGCGTTTCTGCATCCGGGGCAGAAAGCCATGGTCAAGTTCAGTGCTTACGACTACACGATTTATGGGGGGTTGAGTGCGAAGCTGGAGTTGATTGGCGCCGACACGATTACAGATGACAAGGGCAACAGCTTCTACCTGATTCAGGTGAGGACGGATAAGAATCACTTGGGCGGGGATGTGAAACCGTTGCTGATCATTCCGGGGATGGTGGCGACGGTGGATATCATCACCGGGGAGAAAAGCGTGCTGGATTATCTGCTGAAACCGGTGCTCAAAGCCCGGACCGAGGCGATGCGCGAGCGGTAGTTTTTTCTGTGATTGTTCTACCGCTATCGCGAGCAAGCTCGCTCCCACATTTTTGATCGCGTTCTTCCAGAAGAAATGCGATCCCCTGTGGGAGCGAGCTTGCTCGCGATGAGGCCCTCACAGCCACCGACTATTTCGGCCCATGATTGCGCAGGAACGTATCCTCCCCCATCGCCGCGATTTGCCCCTCGATCAACGCTTCGAACGGCCGTAGCAATGGCTCGAAAGTGATCGGTGCTTCGAGGATCTGCAACGCCTGAACAATCGCCTCCACCGTCGACAACGCGCCCGGCCCCGGTGCCTTGCGCAATCGATATCTCGACACCGCGCCCTGCGCCAACGTCACCCTCGGCAGCGCCGCCAGCAGCGGGTTGAGGTGCAGCATCTTGCGCGCTTTACGCCAGGTGCCGTCCGGGACCACCAACAACATCGGTACATCATTTAGCGTGTAAGCCTGCAACGGCTGCGCATCATCGGCGGGAAACAGCAGCCGAGCCTGATAGCCCGGTTGATTCAACAGCGCTGGCAAATCCTCGAACACCTCGCCAACTATCAACTCGGCATTCTTCAACCCCAATGCCGCCAACCGTGCGGTGTTCAGCGCATGGTTCACTTCGCTGGGATGCTGCAGCAACAGCACTCGCGTGCGGCTGTCGAGGCTCGGAATCAGCGGACACAGGCAATGGCTTTGCGGACGCAGGCAGCGCGGACATTGGATTCTGGACATTGCTTCTTTTTCCGTTAAGCGGCCTGATTCAGTTGTGCTTTGAGCAAATCGCGAAAGGTCTGGATCAGCGGCTCGCGGCTGCGGCCACGACGCACGATCATCGAGAACGGCGCCTGATAGCCGAAGGTCGCCGGCAGCAGCACTCGCAAATCGCCCTTATCCGCCCAGGCCTGCGCGTAGTGCTCCGGCAGGTAACCGATGTAGGCGCCCGACAGCACCAGAATCAGCTGCGCCTCCATACTTTCCACCGTCGCCGCGCTGTGTTTGAAACCGTGGCGTGCCAGTTCCGCCTGGCTCCAGTAGCCGCGGCCAACCATGCGTTGCTGAGTGATGACTTGCTCGGGAATGCGCCGCTCGGTGAACAGCGGATGACGGCTGCTGCAATACAACCAGTGTTGCTCGCGGTACAGCGGCATGTAGACCAGACCGCTCATGCGCGTGGAGAACGCCCCGATGGCCAGGTCTAGACGGTTGTCCTGTACGCCGAGTTGCAGTTCGTAAGGGCTCATGACCGACAAATGCAAATGCACGGCCGGGTGTTCCTGGCTGTAGGCGCCAATGGCTTCGGCGAACGGCAAGGCCTTGTCGCTGACGGTGGAGTCGATGACGCCGAGGTTCAAGGTGCCGCGCAGTTCGCCTTTGAGGGCGGCGGCGTATTGTTCGAAGCCTTCGAGTTCACCGAGCAGACGCAGGGTTTCCTGGTGGAACAGCTCGCCTTTGCTGGTCAGGCTGAAACCACCCCGGCCCCGATGGCAGAGCACCAGACCGAGGGCGGCTTCGAGCTGGCTCATGTAAGTGCTGATGGCCGAGGTCGAGAGGTTGAGCTCTTGCTGGGCGTTGGCAAACCCCTGATGGCGAACCACGCTGACGAAGATGCGCAACAGTTTCAGGTCGGGTAACGCGTTGGCCATGGGGTTCTCCAGCAAAAACATACGTAGACGATGAGACCATGTAGCAGCTGTCGAGCAGCGCGAGGCTGCGTCCGGCTGCGCAGCAGTCGTAAAACCTAAGCGCGAGGTTTTCCTGAAACACCGCGTCGCCTGATTTCAC
>NZ_JALBYU010000053.1 GCF_029963765.1 Pseudomonas sp. UYIF39 | reverse complement strand
TGATCATTCAACATTAATGTCGACTGACACACCGCAATCGCGAGCAAGCTCGCTCCCACAGGGGATTGTGTCGGGGCTAAAGATCAAGCCGCTGGCTGATCCAGCTCCAGGCCTACACCCAGTTGGCGCGACAGGCACGGCCAGCGCTTCCATGCAGCGCCGGTGTCCGGGCTGTTGAGTTTCTCGCGGTAGGCTTCCACCGACTCCAGCGCAAAACTCTCTTCGTTGAGCATCTCGTCCACGGCGTGATGCACCGCCTCATCCAGTTGATTGGCAAACTCCTCGCCGATCAGTTGGTGGGCAATCAGGTTGGCAACAGTCATGTCCAAGGGGATCAGTGGCTGGCCAAAATGCTTGATGTACAGGTCATTGACCTCTTCGACCAGTCGGTGCGCCAGGTAGGCTTCGTCCAGCAGGCTGTCCAGACCGACGTGACCGACCATGATCGCCGGCGGCTGAAGGAAGAACTGCTCGGCGATTTTCAGCACCGGTTTGATCTGTGATTCGATACCCGCTTCCCTGGCGACTTCATTGGCTGCGTCCAGCAGGTCCGGCACTTGCTCTATATACGCGGCCACAAAGCGCGTCATCACGCCGTTGGCGTCGACATCCGGCAATTGGATGGCGGAGTGAAGGTGTGGCAGTTGGGTTTCCAGCTGACGAGTCAGCTGGCCGGTTTCGGCTTCGTGTTGTTGGGCTTTTTGGATCTGCTCGCGCAATGCGGCGGTGTTCATGAAAACTCCAGGAAACAAAGGCAATGAAATAGGGAAGATATAACTTAGCTGGCATACGAAAAATGCTAAGACGCATTTGTCATAATTATTTCATCCTTGAGACATCAAAGTTATATCGGTTTGCCACCACTCGTCTGCATCCTTCTCCATTCGTGCCCTGGAACGCAAGTCCCAGCTGTTTCAGATGATTTACGCCGTCACATTGCGAGGTGCCAGTCGCTGTCTATACTCGGGTGGGAATGGAGTTAGCTGATGACGCCCGACTGCACACGCAGCAAGGCTCGGCGATTCAAGTTCGTAGTCTGAAAAAGCCGCTCCCTTGCCGCAGGTGAAAGCCGGCGGGATAACAAGAACGATAAGGGGAACCCGCAATGATGCGACATCCACATGTCTGGATGGGCCTCCTGTTGTGGTCGATTTTCAGTCAGGCACAAGCGGCCTGGACTGTGAATATGGCGCCTGGAGCGACTGAAATCAGTCACGCAGTATTTGACCTGCACATGACCATTTTCTGGATCTGTGTAGTGATCGGCATCATCGTCTTCGGCGCCATGTTCTGGTCGATGATTCTCCACCGCCGCTCGACCGGGCAGGTGGCTGCAAAATTTCATGAAAGCACCACCGTTGAAATCCTCTGGACCATCGTGCCCTTCCTGATCCTGGTGGCCATGGCGGTTCCCGCGACTGCAACCCTGATCAAGATGTACGACGCCAGTGAGCCGGATATCGATATCCAGGTCACGGGCTATCAGTGGAAGTGGCACTACAAATACCTGGGCCAGGACGTTGAGTTCTTCAGCAACCTGACCACGCCCGCCGATCAGATTCACAACAAGGAAGCCAAGAGCGAGCACTACTTGCTTGAGGTCGATAAGCCTTTGGTGCTGCCGATCGGCGCCAAGGTGCGCTTCCTGGTGACTTCCGCCGACGTCATCCACTCCTGGTGGGTGCCGGCCTTTGCGGTCAAGCGCGATGCGATTCCGGGGTTCGTCAACGAAGCCTGGACCCGCGTCGACAAGCCCGGCATCTACCGCGGTCAATGCGCCGAGTTGTGCGGCAAGGACCACGGCTTCATGCCGATCGTGGTCGAGGTCAAGGAAAAGGCCGATTACGAAAAATGGCTGGGCGAGCGCAAGGCTGAAGCCCTGCAGCTCAAAGAGCTGACCAGCAAGGAATGGACCCTCGACGAGCTCAAAGAGCGCGGCGACAAGATCTATCACACCACCTGCGTCGCCTGTCACCAGGCCGAAGGTCAGGGCCTGCCGCCGATGTTCCCGGCACTCAAAGGCTCGAAAATCGCCACCGGGCCGAAAGAAGGGCACCTGAGCCTTGTCTTCCACGGCAAGCCCGGCACCGCCATGGCGGCGTTCGGCAAGCAGCTCTCGGAAGTCGATATCGCGGCGGTCGTGACCTACGAACGTAACGCCTGGGGCAACAACAAAGGCGACATGGTCACCCCTAAAGAAGTGCTGGAGCTGAAACAGGCGGAAAGCAAATGACCCGGTCTATTGCGCGTGTAAGGAACCGGTCGGGGCAACGCGCCCCGGCCTGCCCAGCCCATCTGTTTGCAGGAGACAGGCCATGAGCGCTGTTATCGATGACCACGGTCACGCCGACCACGCCCACGGCCCCGCCAAAGGCCTGATGCGTTGGGTGCTGACCACCAACCACAAAGACATCGGCACGCTGTACCTGTGGTTTGCGTTCACCATGTTCCTGCTCGGCGGTTCGTTCGCGATGGTGATTCGCGCCGAACTGTTCCAGCCGGGGCTGCAAATCGTCGAGCCGGCGTTCTTCAATCAGATGACCACCATGCATGGCCTGGTGATGGTATTCGGTGCGGTGATGCCGGCCTTCGTCGGTCTCGCCAACTGGATGATCCCGTTGATGATCGGCGCGCCGGACATGGCCCTGCCACGGATGAACAACTTCAGCTTCTGGCTACTGCCGGCGGCGTTCATCCTGCTGGTATCGACCCTGTTCACCCCCGGCGGTGGACCGAACTTCGGCTGGACGTTCTACGCCCCGCTGTCGACGACTTACGCACCGGAAAGCGTGACCTTCTTCATCTTCGCCATCCACTTGATGGGGATCAGTTCGATCATGGGCGCGATCAACGTGATCGCCACCATCCTCAACCTGCGCGCCCCCGGCATGACGCTGATGAAAATGCCGCTGTTCGTCTGGACCTGGCTGATTACCGCATTCCTGCTGATCGCGGTGATGCCGGTACTGGCCGGCTGCGTGACGATGATGCTGATGGACATCCACTTCGGCACCAGTTTCTTCAGTGCCGCCGGCGGTGGTGATCCGGTGTTGTTCCAGCATGTGTTCTGGTTCTTCGGCCACCCCGAGGTGTACATCATGATCCTGCCGGCCTTTGGTGCCGTCAGCTCGATCATCCCGACCTTCTCGCGCAAACCGTTGTTCGGCTACACCTCGATGGTCTATGCGACGGCGAGTATCGCGTTCCTGTCGTTCATCGTCTGGGCGCACCACATGTTCGTGGTCGGCATTCCGCTGGTGGGCGAGTTGTTCTTCATGTACGCCACGCTGCTGATCGCGGTGCCGACCGGCGTGAAGGTGTTCAACTGGGCCAGCACCATGTGGCAAGGCTCGCTGACCTTCGAGACACCGATGCTGTTTGCGGTGGCGTTCGTGATCCTGTTTTCCATCGGCGGTTTCTCCGGGTTGATGCTGGCCATTGCCCCGGCGGACTTCCAGTACCAGGACACCTACTTTGTGGTCGCGCACTTCCACTATGTACTGGTGCCGGGAGCCATCTTCGGGATCTTCGCCTCGGCCTACTACTGGATGCCGAAATGGACCGGCCACATGTACGACGAAACCCTCGGCAAGCTGCACTTCTGGCTGTCGTTCATCGGCATGAACATGGCGTTCTTCCCGATGCACTTCGTGGGGCTGGCGGGCATGCCGCGGCGAATTCCTGACTACAACCTGCAGTTCGCCGACTTCAACATGGTGTCGTCGATCGGTGCGTTCATGTTCGGTGCCACGCAGATCTTCTTCCTGTTCATCGTGATCAAGACCATCCGTGGTGGCCCGCCAGCACCGGCCAAACCGTGGGATGGGGCCGAAGGTCTGGAATGGAGTATTCCGTCGCCGGCGCCATATCACACCTTCACCACGCCGCCGGAAGTGAAATGAACGCTGTAGCACTCGAGGCCCGCCACCATGGCTGATTCTATCTCGTTGAAGAAGCTGGTCACGCGCCTGCTGTTGGTGGTGGTGGCGATGTTTGTCTTCGGGTTTGCCCTGGTGCCGATCTACGACGTGATGTGCAAGGCGTTCGGCATCAACGGCAAGACGGCCGGGCAGTACGAGGGCGAGCAAACGGTCGACACTTCGAGGCAGGTTCGCGTGCAGTTTCTGACGACCAACGCTGCCGACATGTCTTGGGATTTCTACCCCAAAGGTGACGAGCTGACAGCCAACCCGGGCGCGGTGAGCGAGATGATTTTCATCGCCCATAACCCCACCGATCGACCGATGAGCGCCCAGGCGGTTCCGAGCATCGCGCCCAGCAACGCGGCGGCGTACTTCCACAAGACCGAATGTTTCTGCTTTACCCAGCAAGTGCTGCAGCCCGGTCAACGGATCGAGATGCCGGTACGTTTCATCGTTGACCGTGACATGCCCAAGGATGTGAAGCACCTGACGCTGTCTTACACGCTGTTCGATATCACCGCCCGACATCCACCGGTGGCTGTAAATACTGGCGGCTGAGCGTGCCCGATAAGGAGAACAATAAATGGCAACTCATGAACACTATTACGTACCGGCCCAAAGCAAATGGCCGATCATTGCCACCGCCGGCATGCTCACCACCGTGTTCGGCCTGGCCACCTGGTTCAACGACCTGAAAGCGGCGCGGCCGGAGTCCCACGGCCCGCTGATCTTTTTCGTCGGTGGCCTGCTGCTGGCCTACATGCTGTTCGGCTGGTTCGGTACGGTGATCAAGGAAAGCCGCCAAGGGTTATACAGCGCACAGATGGATCGCTCGTTCCGCTGGGGTATGAGCTGGTTCATCTTCTCGGAGGTGATGTTCTTCATCGCGTTCTTCGGCGCACTGTTTTATGTGAGAAACATCTCCGGCCCGGCGCTCGGGGGTGAAGGGGTCAAAGGTATAGCGCACATGCTCTGGCCGAACTTCCAGTTCGCCTGGCCATTGCTGCATACCCCTGACCCGAAACTCTTCCCGCCACCCAAGGAAGTCATCAGCCCTTGGGGCCTGCCGCTGCTCAATACCGTTTTGCTGGTCAGTTCCAGCGTCACCGTGACCATCGCTCACCACGCCTTGAAAAAGGGCCATCGCGGCGCGCTGAAAATCTGGCTGGCGCTCACTGTGCTGCTGGGTTGCGCGTTCCTTGGTTTTCAGGCCGAAGAATACATGCATGCCTACCACGAACTGGGCCTGACGCTCGGTTCGGGCATCTACGGCGCGACTTTCTTCATGCTCACCGGCTTCCACGGCGCCCACGTGACCATCGGCACCATCATCTTGTTTGTGATGTTGATGCGGATCATGCGCGGGCACTTCGACGCCGAGCACCAGTTCGCGTTTGAAGCGGCGAGCTGGTACTGGCACTTCGTGGACGTGGTGTGGATCGGTCTGTTCGTTTTCGTCTACGTGCTCTGAGGCTTTACCAAGGCGCAGTAGAGACCAACTGGCCGCTGAAAAAACCCCAGGCAATCAAGCCGACGGTAATGGCGGCCAGCGCAACACGAACACTCAAGGCAATGACGAGGCGGTTCGAGCTGCTGTCGTCCTTGACCAAAAAAAACAGGCCGCTGAACAGGCTGACAACCGTGGCAATCAGCATCAGGACGATGGCTGCTTTGAGCATGGTGAGACTCCGGGGGAAAGGCGATGCACTTGAGTATAGCTATCGCGACTAGCGACTTTCTGGCGACGCCATGAAGCGCTTTCGGCCGGGCATCGTGCCGACCCTGGTGGTCGCGGTATTGTTGCCCATGCTGGTGTCACTCGGGTTCTGGCAATTGAGCCGGGGCGCAGAGAAAAGCGCGCTGCTGCAAAGCTACACCGAGCGCCGCGCAGCTGAACCGATGGCCAACACCGAGCTGCAACACTCTGCAGATCCGGCCTTCCGCCGGGTTCACCTGCACGGCCAGTTCGATGCCGCTCACAGCCTGTTGCTGGATAACCGTCAGCGCGACGGCAAGGTGGGCGTCGAGCTGCTGCAACCGTTTCAGGATCAGGCGACCGGGCTCTGGCTGCTGGTCAATCGCGGCTGGCTGCCATGGCCGGATCGCCGCACGCCACCGCAATTCACCACCCCGACTCAGGCATTGAGTCTCGTTGCCTGGGTCTACGTCTCCCCCGGCGCCACCTTCCAATTGCACGCCGACCCGAACACCACGACCTGGCCACAACTGATCACCGCGGTCGAGCCGGCCAAGCTCTGGACGGCGCTGGATCGCGAAGGTTTTGCCTACGAATTACGCGCAGAAAACGGCCCCGCGTCCTACCAGGCCGATTGGCCGGTGGTGGCCATGGGGCCGGAAAAACACCTGGCTTATGCCGTGCAGTGGTTCGCCATGTCGATCGCCCTGTTCGGCCTCTATCTTTATCTCGGCTGGCACAACGCAAAGGAGAAACACCATGGGAGCGGCCATGAATCCACCCAGCATGTCTGAGGCGAAAACGCCGGCGAGTCGGCGTAAAGGTCGCTTGCAGTTACTGCTGATCCTGCTTGGGGTGATCGGTCCGATGATCCTCGCCACCGGCATGTACAAATTGCAGTTCTGGGTGCCGGAAGGTCGCAGCTATCACGGCGAACTGATCGGCAACGGCCAGACCCGCGCCGACCTCGGCGTGCAGGCGCAGGAGGATCGTTGGCAGATACTGGTGACCGCGCCCAAGGATTGCTCGGTGGACTGCCAGCAACTGGTGTACCTGGCGCGGCAGATCCAGATCGGCCTTGGCCGTGATGCCGGACGCGCCAGTCATGCCTTGGCCGCGGCACAACCGTTGAGCGCCGACTATGAGGCCAAGCTGACTCGCGAATATCCGCAACTGCAGCGCTACCCGATGGACCTCACGACTTTCAGTAAAACCACGGGCGACAAGCCCGCACCACAGCTGTGGATCATCGACCCTCACGGCAATCTGGTGCTGCGCTACGACCCGACGGTGAAGGGTAAGGACTTGCTCAACGACCTGCGCCATTTGCTGAAACTGTCGAACATCGGATAAGGGCATCGTCATGGCCAAACCTGGATTTCGCCTCGCGCTGTTTGCCACCTTGCTGGCACTGATTGTGGTGTTGCTCGGCGCCTACACCCGCCTGACCCACGCCGGCCTCGGCTGCCCGGACTGGCCGGGTTGCTATGGCTTTATCAGCGTGCCGAAAAGCGAAGCTCAATTGGCCCATGCCGAACTGCATTTCCCCGATACGCCAGTCGTTGCTCACAAAGGCTGGAACGAGATGATCCACCGCTACTTCGCCGGCACGCTGGGGCTGTTGATCTCGGTGCTGGCCGGCCGCGCCTGGGTCCATCGTCGTCATCCAGGGCAGCCGGTGAAGTTGCCGCTGTTTCTGTTGGCGGTGGTGTTCGCCCAGGCAGCATTCGGTATGTGGACGGTAACGCTCAAGCTCTGGCCGCAAGTGGTCACTGGGCATTTACTCGGTGGTTTTGCGACGTTGAGTCTGTTGTTTTTACTGACCTTGCGACTGTCCGGCGTACTACCAGCGCTGACCGTGCCACGGCGTTTGCAGTACTGGGCGACCGCAGGTTTGCTGCTGGTGATCCTGCAAATTGCCTTGGGTGGATGGGTCAGTTCCAACTACGCGGCGGTGGCCTGTATCGACTTCCCGACCTGTCATGGGCAATGGCTGCCGCCTGCGGACTTCGCCAACGGTTTTCACCTGACTCAACACATCGGCCCCAATTACCTCGGCGGGCAACTGGACAGCGATGCCCGCACCGCGATTCATCTGACTCACCGCATCGGCGCATTGTTAGTGACGCTGGTGCTACTCGGCTTGACGTGGCAACTGAAGGTGGTCGGCATGACTCGCCTGGCGGGGCTGGTACTGATCGCACTCGCCGCGCAGATCACCCTCGGCATCAGCAATGTGCTGTTTCACCTGCCTCTGCCAGTGGCCGTCGCGCACAACGCGGGCGGCGCGGCGCTATTGCTGACGATGGTGCTGGTCAATTATCACGCGCGAACCAGTCTGGTTCGGGTCAAGCAGCAACCCCCTGCACGCTGGCGGTTCAGCCCGCGCAAACACTCAGTCGGGCCCATAACAATAAAAGGAGAGATGCCATGGCGACTCTGATCGGAGCACGTCACAGTCAGGCGATCTGGCGTGACTACCTGGAGCTGACGAAGCCGAAAGTGGTGGTGCTGATGCTCATCACCTCGCTGGTGGGGATGTTCCTCGCGACCCGCGCCGGGGTGCCGTGGACGGTGCTGGTGTTCGGCAATCTGGGGATCGCCTTGTGTGCCGGTGGTGCGGCGGCGGTCAACCATGTCGTGGACCGGCGCATCGATGCGGTCATGGCCCGCACGCACAAACGTCCCCTGGCCGAAGGCCGGGTGTCGCCGGCGGCCGCGCTGACGTTTGCCTTGGTATTGGCGGTGCTTGGGCAAGCCATACTGCTGGCCTTCACCAATCCGCTGACGGCCTGGCTGACCCTGGCCTCGCTGCTTGGCTATGCGGTTGTCTACACAGGTTTCCTGAAACGCGCGACGCCGCAAAACATCGTCATCGGCGGCCTGGCCGGCGCCGCCCCGCCACTGCTCGGCTGGACCGCCGCTACCGGCCACGTCAGCGCCGAACCTTTGCTGTTGGTGTTGATCATCTTCGCCTGGACCCCTCCGCACTTCTGGGCCCTGGCCATTCACCGCAAAGAGGAATACGCCAAGGCTGACATCCCGATGCTGCCGGTGACCCATGGCGAGCACTACACCAAGGTCCACATCCTGCTTTATACCTTCGCGCTGCTGGCCGTCAGCCTGATGCCGTACGTGATCCACATGAGCGGTGTGCTCTACCTGATTTGCGCGCTGGGACTTGGCGCGAGGTTTCTGCAATGGGCCGTGGTGCTGTACCGTGGCACTCGGCCGCACGCGGCGATCAACACGTTCAAGTACTCTATTTATTACTTGTTCCTGCTGTTTATCGCGCTGCTCGTAGACCACTACTTACTGTTGAACCTATGACTCGAACCCAGAAAACCGTCTTCATCCTCGTTGCCCTGATCGCGCTAGTCCTGGGCCTGACCATCAACAAAGTGCTGTCCGGCAAAGGCCAGGGCGACCCGACCGCTCTGATTGATGCCGGGATCATTCTGCTGCCGCAAAGCCGCAACCTGCCGAACGTGACGATGACCGATCAGGACGGCAAGCCAGTGGCGATCAACGAGCTGAAAGACAAATGGTCGCTGCTGTTCTTCGGCTACACCTTCTGCCCGGACATCTGCCCGACCACCCTCGCCCAGCTGCGCCAGATCAAGAGCGAACTGCCGCCAGAGGCTGTGGCCAAGTTGCAGATCATTCTGGTCAGCATTGACCCGAACCGCGATACGCCCCAGCAGCTCAAGCAATACCTGGGCTACTTCGATCCTCAGTTCAAAGGGCTGACGGCTTCGTCGGTTGAAGACATTCAGAAACTGGCCAACGCGGTGAGCATTCCGTTCATTCCGGCGGATACCAATAAACCGAATTACACCGTCGATCACAGCGGCAACCTGGCGGTGATCGGGCCGGACGGGACGCAGCGTGGGTTCATTCGCGCACCGTTGAATAACGTGAAATTGGTGGCGCAGTTGCCGGTGATGCTGACCCGCAAATAAGCACCACGCCCCCCCGGGGGGGGGGGGGGGGGGGGGGGGGGGGGGGGGGGGGGGGGGGGGGGGGGGGGG
>NZ_JALBYU010000052.1 GCF_029963765.1 Pseudomonas sp. UYIF39 | reverse complement strand
AGGTAAACCGCGTGCACAGGATTTACGACTGCTTCGCAGCCGAACGCAGCCTCGCGCTGCTCGGCAGCTGCTACACGGCGCGTTCCTGAGGCGTGGCGGCGAGCAAGTCACGATTCTGCGTCTGCCCTGTTTCGTAGAAGGCCTTGAGATTCTCGGCAATCTGGCGCACGACGTTGCTGAACGCCTTCGCCAGCAACCATTCCACCAGTCGGCCACCGCGCAGGCTGTAGTTCATTTGGGTGGTGATGCGTGTCGTGTCACCCTCGGCCTGCAAGGCATAACTGAAGCTGGCCTCGCGGAACGGGAAGGGCGCGCCGCTACTGGCGCGGTGCAGAATCAGTACGAAACCCGCACCTTCCTGCCATTGCACCACGCTCTCGTCCAGCCACTGACCTCCTTTGCGGAACACCCGGCGGCTGGCGCCAACCCCTTCACGTGCGCCGGGATGAAACTGGCAACTGGTCAACCCCGGTACGTAATGCGGGGCGAGGCTCAGGTCGCGCAGTTTGGCCCATGCGGCTTGTGGGGTGAGGTCGAGCAGGACGCTGTGGCTGGCAATCGCGGGCATGCTGGAATTCCTCTTGTTCAATTGGTGTGTGCCGCATCTAGAAACGCCGGGCGTTCGCCACCGCCGTGCACGGTGATGTCCGCGCCGCTGACATAACGTGCCAGCGTTGATGCCAGGTAAAGACAGGTATCGCCGATGTCTTCCGGAGCCGCCAGGCGTTGCAGCGGGATGGTCGCCGCCACCCGGGCAATGCCCGCCTGATCGCCATAATGCATGGCCGCCTGCTCGGTGAGAATCAACCCGGCCGTCACAGCGTTGACCCGCACCTTGGGCGCCCATTCCACCGCCAGTGAACCGGTCAGGTTCAGCAGCCCGGCCTTGGCCGCACCATAGGCGGCAGTGCCCGGCGAGGGGCGGGTCGCGCTGACGCTGCAAATATTGATGATTGCGCCACCCTCGGCTTGCGCCTGCATCACCTGATTGGCCTGCTGACAGAGATTCAGCGGCGCCAACAAGTTGAGGCGGATGATCGCTTCGCTAAAGCGCGGCGAGGCACTGGCCGCGTCGGCATTCGGTGAACCGCCGGCATTGTTGACCAATACATCGAGGCGACCGAAACGCTCGACGATACTATCGATCAACCGCCCGGACTGCTCGACATCCCGCAGGTCGCAGGGCAGAAACAGCGCCTCGCGTCCAGCGCTGGCAGGCAGGGTGTCCGGTGTTTCGCGACCGCAGATCACCACGTCGGCACCACAGTCGAGAAAACGCTGACTGATGCCGCGACCGACTCCTTTGCCACCGCCGGTGACCAGTACCACTTTGCCGCGAAAGTCCATCGGATCAAGCATGGGATGCCTCGTTTTGTCGCTCGGGAATGCTGTCGATGCTAGGTGCGTAGCACCCATAGGCCAACGTCCGAAAAGACTAGGGCAGCGTAGTCCTGTCGGACGATGTTGTTTGCCCGGGTGCTCGGAATAATCCGGCGACAACAACAGGCCGGGAGGACACCTTATGGACGCATCAGCGCAAGGGCACTTCGTTACGCTGCCAGAAGGTTTGCAGCTGCACTACTTGGATATCAGCGGGCAGGACATCGGCAGCCGCGAGCCGGTGATTTTCATTCACGGCAGCGGGCCGGGCGCCAGCGGTCACAGCAATTTCAAGCAGAACTACCCGGTGTTTGCCGCGGCAGGCTACCGGACCATCGTCCCGGACCTGCCGGGTTATGGTGCTTCAGATAAGCCAGACACCCTCTACACCCTGGACTTCTTTGTCGACGCCTTGAGCGGTTTGCTCGATGCCCTGGATATCCAGCGCTGCGTGCTGGTGGGCAATTCTCTGGGCGGTGCGATCGCGATCAAACTGGCCCTCGACCAACCGCAGCGGGTCAGCCGGCTGGTGCTGATGGCGCCCGGCGGCCTGATGGAAAAAGAACAGTATTACTTGCAGATGGAAGGCATCCAGAAAATGGGTGCGGCCTTCGCCAAGGGTGAACTGCACGATGCGAGCGGAATGCGCCGGCTGCTGGCGCTGCAACTGTTCGATGAGTCCTTGATCAGCGACGAAACGGTCAATGAGCGCGTCGCCGTGGTGCGACAGCAACCGGTCTGCGTGTTGTCGACCATGCAAGTACCGAACATGACTTCGCGCCTCGGCGAGTTACAGTGTCCGATCCTCGGTTTCTGGGGCATGAACGACAAATTCTGCCCAGTGTCTGGCGCACAAACGATGATGCAACACTGCCAGAACATTCGCTTTGTACTGCTCAGCGAATGCGGGCATTGGGTGATGGTCGAGCACCGTGAACTGTTCAACCGTGAGTGCCTGGCGTTCTTTGAGGAGGCTCGCTCATGAGTGAACAACTGCGCCATCAATACGGCGAAGAGCTGTATCAGGCGTTGCTGAGCGGCACCACCCTGGCGCCGCTGACCGAGCGCTGGCCGGCGATCAGCATCGAAGATGCTTACCATATTTCCCTCTACAGCATCGAACGCCGGGTGGCCGCCGGTGACCGGATTGTCGGCAAGAAAATCGGCGTGACGTCGGCGGCAGTCCAGCAAATGCTCAACGTGCATCAGCCGGATTTTGGCTTCATCACCCGGCAGATGTCGTTCGCCAATGACGCGCAAATCTCCCTCGCCGCGAACAAGCTGATCCAGCCGCGCGCCGAGGGCGAGATTGCCTTCAAGCTCAAGCACGATCTGATCGGCCCCGGTGTTACCGAAGCCGACGTGCTGGAAGCGACCGAGTATGTGACGCCGTGCTTCGAGATCGTCGACTCACGGATTCATGACTGGCGGATCCGCATACAAGACACCGTCGCCGACAATGCCTCTTGCGGTGTGTTCGTGCTGGGTGATGTTCAGGTCGATCCACGGACGCTGGATTTGCCCAACTTGCGCATGCGTGTGTTCAAGAACGGTGAACTCCTCAGCGAGGGGCTGGGTTCGGCGGTGCAGGGTAATCCGCTGACGGCCGTGGCCTGGCTGGCCAACACCCTGGGTGCTTTCGGTATTCCGTTCAAGGCCGGGGAAATCATTCTCTCAGGCTCTTTGGTGCCGCTGGAGCCTGCGCGTGCGGGCGACCGTTTTGAATTGACTATCGATGGCCTGGGTAGTGCCCAGGTGTCCTTCTGCGCCTGACCTGTGGGGTTTAACCGGATGAGCAAGAAACTCAGAGCGGCCATTATCGGCCCGGGCAAT
This sequence comes from Pseudomonas sp. UYIF39, assembly GCF_029963765.1. GTDB lineage: Bacteria > Pseudomonadota > Gammaproteobacteria > Pseudomonadales > Pseudomonadaceae > Aquipseudomonas. The sequence goes on along the minus strand of NZ_JALBYU010000052.1, from coordinate 7,482 downwards.
ATCGGCACTGACCTGCTGATGAAAATGTATCGATCGGAATGGATCGAGCCGGTCTGGATGGTCGGCGTCGACCCCCAATCCGAGGGCCTTAAACGCGCCCGTGAATTGGGCGTGAAAACCACGGCCGAAGGCGTCGACGGGCTGCTGCCCCATGTGCTCGACGATGATATTCGCATCGCCTTCGATGCCACCTCGGCGTACGTACACGCGGAAAACAGCCGCAAGCTCAACGCGCTGGGGGTGATCATGATTGATCTCACGCCAGCGGCCATCGGCCCGTTCTGCGTGCCGCCGGTCAATCTCAAGGAGCATGCGGCGACGTTGGCGATGAACGTCAACATGGTGACGTGCGGTGGCCAGGCGACCATTCCGATGGTCGCGGCAGTGTCACGGGTCCAGCCGGTGAGTTACGGCGAGATCGTCGCCACCGTGTCCTCCGGTTCGGTCGGCCCGGGCACTCGCCAGAACATCGACGAATTCACCCGCACCACGGCCGGTGCGGTGGAGAAGATCGGCGGCGCCCGACGCGGCAAGGCAATCATCGTCATCAACCCGGCCGAGCCACCGCTGATGATGCGCGACACCATCCACTGCCTGACGGATGACGAACCGAATCAGGACGCCATTCGCACCTCGGTGTTGCAGATGGTCAGGGAAGTGCAGCGCTATGTTCCCGGCTACAAGCTGATCAATGGCCCGGTGTTTGATGGGCACAAGGTGTCGATTTTCATCGAAGTCGAAGGTCTCGGCGACTTCCTGCCAAAGTCCGCCGGCAACCTCGACATCATGACCGCCGCGGGGCTGCGTACCGCCGAGATGTTCGCCGAAGAAGCCCACAAGGGCACCCTGCAACTGCCCGTCCGTTGAGTGGAGAATTGCCATGAATTTGCAAGGTAAGAGCGTCCGTCTGCACGACATGAGTCTGCGCGACGGCATGCATGCCAAACAGCATCAAATCAGCCTGGAACAGATGATCTCGGTAGCGACCGGTCTCGATGCAGCCGGCGTGCCGCTGATCGAAATCACCCACGGCGATGGCCTGGGCGGTGCATCGCTGAACTACGGTTTCCCCGCCCACAGCGACGAGGAGTACTTCGCGGCGGTGATCCCGCGTATTAAGCAGGCCAACGTCTCGGCGCTGTTGTTGCCGGGTATCGGCACTCTCGATCATTTGAGAATGGCCCATGAACACGGGGTGTCGACCATTCGTGTGGCCACCCACTGCACCGAGGCGGACGTCTCCGGCCAGCACATCGGTATGTCAGCGAAGATGGGCCTGGATACCGTCGGCTTTCTGATGATGGCGCACATGGTCAGCGCGGAGAAACTGCTGGAGCAGGCGCGGTTGATGGAGAGTTATGGGGCCAACTGCATTTACTGCACTGACTCGGCTGGCTACATGCTGCCTGATGAAGTCACCGAGAAAATCGCGGCATTGCGAGCTGGGCTCAATGCCGTGACGGAAGTCGGTTTTCACGGTCACCACAACATGGGCATGGCGATTGCCAATTCCCTTGCCGCGATCGAAGCGGGCGCCGCACGTATCGACGGATCGGTGGCGGGGCTGGGCGCGGGGGCGGGCAATACGCCGCTCGAAGTGTTTGTCGCGGTGCTTGAGCGGATGGGCGTCAACAGTGGCATCGACCTGTACCGGATCATGGACGTTGCCGAGGACCTGGTGGTGCCGATGATGGACCAGCCCATCCGCCTCGACCGCGATGCGCTGACCCTGGGTTACGCCGGGGTCTACAGTTCGTTCCTGTTGTTCGCCAAACGTGCCGAGCAAAAGTACGGCGTTGCCGCACGTGAGCTGCTGGTGGAATTGGGTCGACGCGGCACCGTCGGCGGTCAGGAAGACATGATCGAAGACCTGGCGCTGACCCTGTCACGTTCGCGGGGTGTCTTGCCAACCTGACGTTTGGGCAACAAAAAAACCACCGAACTGGCTTGCAGTTACGGTGGTTTTTTATGGGAGCAGATTACGCACCAGCGGGGGATAGCAATTGATGGCACTGGCCGAGCAACTGATGAGCGCTGTGGTCGGTCGATAGGCTTCATTCTTGAAGCGCTGACACAGGCTGGCGGTGCTGCCGGCGCAGACGATGATGAACAGGGCACAGGTGGCTTTTCGCATAGCGAGCCTCGAAACGGGTTTTATTGTTGTAGAGGCAAGGTATTGCGGCTGGCGGAACGTGGCTTCGTCCGAATGGACTACACAAGCCCCGTGGGCGCGGGGTCAGCCCGGATATTTGCGTACGACGTCGGTCCCCTGTGGGAGCGGGCTTGCTCGCGATTGCGGTGTGTCAGGCGACATCAATGTTGAATGTACTGGCCTCATTGCGAGCAAGCTCACTCCCACATTGGAGAGGGTCGGCCCGGGAATTTGCGTACCACCCCGACCCCCTGTGGGAGCGAGCTTGCTCGCGATGGCGGTGTGTCAGGCGACATCGATGTTGAATGTGCCGGCCTCATCGCGAGCAAGCTCGCTCCCACAGGTTTTGCGTGTGGCCAATGCCCCCATGGCCATGAACAGTGCAGCAATGGCTCGCGCTTCGTTGAGTTCGCCGCGGGCCACCAGGTCGGGGATCTGCGCCAGTGGCACGCGCAGGCATTCCAGCGGTTCGGGCTCGTCACCGACCAGTTGGCAGGGACTCAACTGTTCGGCCAGCACCACGCGGTAGCGATGGCACAGGTGACCCGGTGCCAGGGTCAGTTCGCCCAGTTCGCTGAGGCGTGCAGCGCGCATCCCGACTTCTTCGCAGAGTTCGCGTTGCGCCGCTTGCAGATAGTCTTCATGGGGTTCTGCGCCGCCCTTGGGCAGGCCGAGCACGGTTTTTTCGACACCGACCGCATATTCACGCACCAGCAATACATGCAGCGGATCGGGCATCGCCACCAGCATCACCGAGCGATAACCGGTGCCGCGCAGCCGTTCATAAACCCGCTGCTGGCCGTTGCTGAATTGCAGGTGCAAAGCTTCGATCTGAAAATAGCCGCTTTCAGCCAGCAATTCAGTCTTGAGGATAGTTGGACAGTTGCGCATGGTCAGGCCCCTGGTTGGGATAAAACCACTGTGCGCCCTGCCGGGATGGCCGCCATCGTCCGAGCGGACGAGGGCGGAGGTTGAACGCTAACCGAGGGTCGCCACGCTGCGCAGGATCAGCCGCACGAGCATGGTCTGGCGGGTCACGCCGGTCTTGGAGAAGGTTGACCGCAGGTGCGCCCGCGAGGTGTTGCGGCTGATGCCCAGTTCCTCGGAGGCTTCGTCGAGGGTCAGGCCGTTGGCCAACAACATGGCCAGTTGAGTTTCGGCCGGGGTGAAGTCGAACAGCGCGCGGACGATCTCCTGTGGCGCGGTGGACTGTTGCTCCGGGTCGCTGATGAAAATCACCACGGTGGGGCACTGTTTGCCTTCGCTCCAGTCCGATAGCGGCACCGAGCGCACGATGATCCCCAGGTCCGCCCGCCCGGACGGCCGTTGCACACGAAGCGCTTCGACCACCGACGGGTTGCTGCTTTTTTGCGAAAGCAGCGATTGTTTCACTAGGCGCCGGAACTCTTGAGTGTCACGGGCCGTACCGACTTGCAGGCCGTCGTTGACCAGTTTGATGCCGTCCTTTTCCTGGATCAGCCGATCGGCGACCTGGTTGGTTTGCAGCACTTTGCCAGCCTCGTCAAGGATGATCGTGCCGACCGCCAACTGATTCACCGCGCCGGCGTAGAGGTTGCGCTCGGCTTCGATGCGATTGAGCTGCATGTGGATCTTGATCGAGCGTTCCAGGTGCGGGATGAAATGCGTCAGCAAGGCTTTTTCTTCGTTGCCGAAGGCCTTGTCATCGCGTCCGCGACTGATGCGGATACGGCACTGGGCGCCGTCGCAGGTGTTGATGTCGGCGCCGAGTATGTGGAACACATCCACCGGTTCGAGGAAATTCTTGTAGAACTCCGAGTGCTGCCAATCGTCGTTGGACACGAACTCGGCAAGGGTCACCACCTGGCGGTTGGGCAGGTCGACAAACGGGTCTAGGGTGAAAAAGTGTTTGTTGTACGACGCGGTCGCCTCGGTCGACGTACCGGTGGTGTTGACCATCAAGCCATCCACATGCGCGCTTGGCGGACGCAGGATGAAGGTCACGTACTTGCTTTCCAGGTAGACGTTGAGCTGGTTGAGAAAGGTCGCCCAGGGAATGGTTTCCAGCGGTCCCTGATAGAGGTTGCCGATCAAATCACTGAACGTATCGAGGCTGAGGCTCTGCTGCATAGGGAAAACCGTTCTTATTATTAGCGTTGGCGGTGGCCGAGAATAAGCGCCGATATCGACACCTTGCAACGCTCGGGCTCAAGGCCTGACGGGCGGCTGCCGGTCAGGCGCAGGGAGCGCGAAAGGCCGCTGTGTTCAGACCCGTTCGCTGGCGCGCACGACGAACCGTTTTTGTACCAGCACGTCGGCCGAGAGCGCCGCGATGTCGGTGTAGAACTGCTCGTACCAGCGGCGCAGTTGATAGACCGGTCCATCGCCATCACACAGCAACGGGTTGTCGACGCGGGTCTTGCTGTGCCAGATCGTCACGTCTTCGTAGAAAGCTTCCTGTGCCTGTTGCACATAGGCCTTGGCCATTGCCTGATTCTGTTCTTCGCTCAGCCCCGGAATCTTTTTCACCAGCACGCCGTAGCGCAGGGTGAAGCTGTCGAGGTCGACCGGCACATGGCAGTTGAGCAGGATTGAATGGATAGGCTGACCGTTCATGGCGCCGGTCATTTCGGTGATCTGGTAGGCCGGGCCGAAGTAGGTGGCCACGGTGCTCAACGCGCTGTCGCCGGACAAGCGCTCGCTGCGGGCGCTCATGATCTGGGTGGCCAGGTGACCTTCGAAGACGTTGCTGAATTCCTCGACGGGGGCGCCATGCACCGTGCCGAAGTGCGCCATGTCAGCGACGTTGTCGATCAGTTCGCGGCAGTTGGTGCCGATCTGCAATTCGGCGACTTTCCACGCGGCCCACTCGTCACTGAAGCAAGCGTCAATGCGCGGGATGCGTTGCTCAGGGAGCGGCGGGTTGCCTTCCGGGTCATTCCAGACGAACAGCAACTGGTTTTCTTCCATGAGTGGCCAGCTTTTGAGTCGGGCCCGTGGCGGAATGCGTTTGGCGTAAGGAATGTCATCGCAGACACCATCGGCACCCCAGCGCCAGGCGTGGAACGGGCAGCGAATCGAGTTGCCTTCAACGCAACCGGTACTGAGGTCGGCGCCCATATGCGGGCAATAGCCATCCAGAATATGCAGCTCGCCGTCTTCGCCCTGAAAGGCCACCAGCCGGGTGCCGAACACCTCCAGACGATGGGCCTTGCCGTCGCGGTATTGGACGGCCAGGCCCAGACAATGCCAGCCACGGGCGTAGCGGTCTTCCAGCAGTTTGGCTTCGATGCGGTGCAAGGTACTCATCTTATTATTCTCCCAGGGTTCACGGGTTTGGCGCCTGTCACGGATTCTGCCGCCCCTGTAGAAGCGGGCATCGTCTGAATGGACGATGGCCGGTTTACGCCCGCCCGCTCTACTGACGCCATTGGACCCAGTGCAGGAGTTGGCGATGAGCAATGAACAAGGGCCGGTCGCGGTGATTACCGGGGCTGCCAGTGGAATTGGCCGGGGTTTGGCCGAGCATGCGGCAAGGCTGGGGATGCGCCTGGTGCTGGCCGATCTCGATGGGCCGGGGTTGCAAGCGCTGTGCGATGAACTACAGACGAGCGGTGCGCAGGCGATTGCTTGCGTCACGGATGTTGGCGATCTGGCGCAAGTCGAGCGCTTGCGCGATATCGCCCTCGAGCACTTTGGCGGGGTTGATCTGCTGTTCAACAATGCCGGAGTGATGCAGACCGGCTACAGCTGGGAAATCACTGCACAGCAATGGCAACGGATGCTCAACGTCAACCTCAGCGGTGTGATCAATGGCATTCGCAGTTTCGTGCCGCTGTTTTTGCGCCAGGGGCGGGCGGCCCATGTGATCAACACGGCGTCCCTCGCGGGCTTGCTCAGCAGCCCGTTGATGGCGCCTTACAACGTGACCAAGCAGGCAGTGGTCGCACTCTCGGAAACCCTGCACTACGAATTGAGCATGCTCGGTGTGCCGATATCGGTCTCGGTAGTGTGCCCAGGGCCGGTGGCCAGTGAAATCATGGCGTCGAATCAAGTGGTGGACGCGGCCGGTTCGTCATTCAGTCAATTGCTCGATAGCAGCATCCGCCAAGGCATGACGCCGAGCGAGCTGGCGGAGCAGGTGTTCGCCGCCATCGCCGAAAAACGCTTCTGGGTCTTCCCTCACAAAGGTTTCAAACCGGCGCTGGAGCGACGTGTGCAAAGCATCCTGGAAGAAACCAATCCGCAGTTTCAAATGACCGATGTAGGGGGAGATTCCCATGCCGCTCGATAAGCAGATCGTCGCAGTGCTCCAGCAGTTTCGCGACCTGCCGGAGCCGGATTTCAGCCAGCTCGATGCCAAGCAATATCGGCAGTTTTCCGACAACCTGCTGCCCGCCATCCCCGGCGACCCGATGATCGAAGTGCGTCACCTGCGGGTCGCGGGCGCGGCGGGCGAGCTGGATGCGCGGCTGTACCGGCCACTGGAGCAGGACAACCTGCCGCTGTTGGTGTTCTTCCACGGAGGCGGTTTTGTCATGGGCAACCTCGACACCCATGACAACCTCTGCCGTTCACTTGCCAGTTTGACGGAGGCGGTGGTGGTGTCGGTCGCCTACAGACTGGCGCCGGAAAACAAATTCCCGGCGGCACCACTCGATTGTTATGCGGCCACCTGCTGGCTTGTCGAGCATGCGTCTGAACTGGGCGTTGATGGCAACCGGCTCGGCTTGGCCGGGGACAGCGCCGGGGGCAACCTGGCGCTCGCCGTGAGTCGGCTGGCGGCGCAACGTCAGGGGCCGAAAATCAGTCATCAGTGCCTGTTTTACCCGGTCACCGACGCCCGTTGCGACAGTCAGTCTTATGAGGATTTTGCCGAGGGCTATTTCCTCACCGGTGCGATGATGTACTGGTTTTGGCAGCAGTACCTGCAGGATGCCGATCAAGGGGATGATCCCTTGGCCTCGCCGTTGCGCGCCGACCGGTTGGCGGACTTGCCGCCGACCACCCTGATCAGCGCCGAGTTTGATCCTTTGCGGGATGAGGGCGAGGCGTTTGCCTTGCGTCTGCGGGAAGCCGGCGTGGCGGTGCGCGTGCAGCGCTGCGAGGGCATGATTCACGGTTTTATCAGCATGGCGCCGTTTGTCGAGCGCGCTGCGCAAGCCTTGTCCGATGCCGCGGCAGACCTGCGTAGGGCGCTATCTGAAGCAAACACATAACCTGTGGGAGTGAGCCTGTCGCGAAAGCGGAGTTACCCGCGACGTAGATGTTGATTGTGCCGGCCCCTTCGCGAGCAGGCTCGCTCCCACAAGGGATTTAGGGTGTTCACAGGCTTTGTGTTTTCCGACGAT
>NZ_JALBYU010000051.1 GCF_029963765.1 Pseudomonas sp. UYIF39 | reverse complement strand
GGCAAAAACCGAAGAAAACCTTAAAACCGTGTCCGGGATCAGTTGACCACTACAAATAGCTTCGAGAAGCTCCTCGACACCTTTGTTGCGCTCTTCTTCGCTGAGGGCAGGGTTTGCCACATGCTCCCGGGCGTGGTCCTCGATGATTTCCTCCATCAAGCCATTGATAGCTCCACGTGTGGCTGCTACCAAATGCAAGGTTTTAGCGCAGTCGAGATCAGACTCCAGCGCACGCTCAACGGCTTGGATCTGCCCGGCGATCCGCTTAACTCGTTTGAGAAGATCGTTTTTGTTGGAAGCTATATGACCCATGGGATACCCCTTACGTATATGGCGTCATCATAGGTATACCCCCTATACCTATACAAGTGCCGTTCGGCAGAACCACCTGATCGACCCTGACGCGTCTCCGGAAGCGGCTAATCGACTTAAGGTGAGTACTTACATTTCGGAATGAGGGTCTGCTAGCTCAAGGCCAATTTCATGGTCACCTTCTGCGCAGCTGGATTCATCCTTTGCTCCAATAGAGAACTAGTTGGCTTATGAATTAAAGTTTCGTCATGTGTAAATTTTTTTCTCAGAGCGATGTTGAATTGATTGCGAGGACTATTGTTCAGACTAATAGTTGTAAAATTGTCTATTATTTTGCTTGGCGGAATTATTCATAAAAACGAACTGGGTAGGGCCCAAAAATCGTTAGGTTTGGGGCTAGAGTCGCAGCTCGGGAATAGATAGTATTTAAATGCATTTCCGGATTAAATCTTCGTTACACCTATCATAAGGTCGACAGTGCCTCTTATTTTTTGGAATAGGCGAGTGACATGAATGTCTATTCAATATTGAAAACCTCCAGCGGTTGGGGGCTTTACAGAAGCGGGTCGCAACGAGCGAAGCTTGAGGCACAGGCTAAAGAAGATATTGTGAGGATGTCGGCGGAAATTTTGATTAAAGAAACAGCGTCGGTCCATCTTTTCGGCTGACGGCAGCTTCCAGGAATTAAGGTTTAAGGAAGGTAAGCTCTGCTCCTGAATGACCTTGGATTGGGCACTCACCTTTAGGGCGGTTCATATATGCTGATGGATTCCGAGAGCCTGAAACCGTATGTTGACGCAGTTAAGCTCGCTCGATTGGCGCGGCAGATGATAGCTATCAGGGTTTCAAAAAACCAGGCGCTACAGGATGAATTGGATCGCGCCGATGCAGCCTATGTGCAAGCGTACACAGAACTTGCTGAGTTCACAGACTCCTGCACAGAAATCTAAAGATCTTTAGTTATCCATTCCTGACTCACTATAGCGCCTTGATTTAGAGCTATGGGATGGCAATGCCCAATGCGTTTAGCGTCGGTGTATCCATCTTGCCACTGCTTACAATCGCCGAATCTGTTTGGAAAGCCATGAGTGATCCACGGACACTGTTATTGAGCACACCATCGATCGGCCCCGCGTAATATTTTTTGATCATCAAAGCCAATTGAACACGTCGAACAAGCATCGACAGATCCGCTGCTGTGGGCTTGGCAGGTGTGGCTGAGTAGACATTCGATCGCGTTGCCGTACTGGTAGAAGGCTTGGAAGATGTCGTGCTCGGTGTAGTGACAATGGAGTGAGTCGTAGAGCTGGGTTTTGAAGGCGACGAAAGAAAATTGCTGGTTGGCGCAGTGTAGGCGCTTGGAGCGCTGTAACCACCCGAACTGCTGTAGTGAGAACTATGCGAGCTATGTGAACTGTGCGAGCTGTGTGAGCTATGTCCTGCGTAGACGTTGATCGCGTCTTTCGCATTCAGGGTGTTGTTGAATGCAGGCGGAGCACTTTGGGGATTCGGCAACCAGTCAGCCGATGCCAATTGAGTCGGGCTGGCATCTGCCATAGGGCTACCGATAACGGGGATCAAGGCCATAGATTGGCCGATAAGAAGCTTCCAACGATCAAGCAGTTTCATACTGTGCTCCCTGCATATTTTGAAGATCTTCGATGGTTAGCGGATGGATGCTCCGGCTTTGCCAGCGAGAAGAATGTGATTTGAAGAAGCCCGCACATGCGTGAGTAGCCGAGCACGTTTGGCAGGCATCGATAAACAGGTTTTTCCAGTCTGAAATACTCTGACGGTAGAAGCGCCCTAGCATCGGATCGAGTACGCATAGAGGCAGGTTGTAAATAGAAACAGCGATGCCGCGGATGTCGAGGAAAAAAGCTGCCTGGCTGAGCTTTTCCTGGTAGTCCGCCGGGTCTATCCAGAGCTGATCGTAATTTTTCTTAGCGAGCCCCGTGTTCTCAATACCCATGAGCGCAACGTGGTGCACGAAAGGCAAATTACGAAAAACGAAATGCGCCCACTCGGGAAGACGAGGCGTCGTCAGCCTGCTCAGTACCATGCGGATTTCTATCTTTTGCCCCGCACGTTGGAGGTTGTAGAGGCCGACTATTGTTTCGCTGAATGCGCCTAGGGCTTGGACGACGTTGTCGTGGTCCTCTGCATTGTCGGCGTACAGAGGAACTCCCCAACTGAGACTTGGGTGACTTACTTGTCGAAGGTCATCGATCCACGTGGGATCACTCAGCAACCGACCGTTGCTTAAAATGTGCAAGGATTTTTCAGGCAGTACCCGTTTGGCGTGCTCAATGATGGCGAGCAAGCCCGACCGGTACAGCGTGGGCTCTCCGCCACTTATACCCAGTTGTTCGGCGCCTGGGTCGACCAAGTCAATTAGCTTCAGGTTCTCCTCGATGTGCCACCTGTCATCGATGTCCTTTGGGGGCTGAGAGCACATCAGACATAGGCTGTTGCATCGATCAGTCATGAACAATAGATTGCTATTGGCACCCCTGCGATAGAGAACACGTACGACGCTCGTTCCAGGTCTAACCGCGATGACATCTCCAGGCTGCACGACCAATGGATCTTTGGGATTGGTCAACAAAGCTGCGCTTACTGTACCTACTGGATGCGGGTGGCCTGATACCAAAAAACCACCAACAGGAACTGAGAGCCATTGGTCCAGATTGGCGGTGGAGGATTGGTCGAGCCATAGCATTAAGTCATCAAAAGAAGCTTCACCTGCGCACACGGCCACACCTTGGGAAATGAATTCTTCTGGAGTGATGACTTTGAATAGCTTGGGTGCCGTGAGATTGAGAATCTCAAATTGCGTGTCGAGTCGTAGCATCTTTAGCCCCTATAACCAGGTGAGGGAAGGTCGCTCAAAGATCTACGCGTTAGCCAGGAAAAAAGGGTTTTTTGAGTCTCGTTGTCCCCATCACGCAGCAAGCGCAAAAGGTGCGTGAGCAATGCAGTGTTTTTCTGACAGAAGCTGCTGAATGCGCGGTGTCCGATTGGATCCGCTTGGCGGGCAAAATGCTCAATGGGGTCTGCTCCGCAATAGGGGACTAGCGCACAGTCGGAACATCCTGGTAACGCTTCTGCCACACCTGCGGACAGCAACATATCAATCACTGGCGATTGGAGCAGCTCCTTCAGAGGTTGGTGCACCCTGCCGAGCTTCAATCCGTCCTCACCCATTTCGAGAAGCATGCGGGATTCATCTGAGGGGTAGACATCGCCGTCGTAGTTGTAAACGAGAGTTCCCAGTCCTGCGCCCAGGGGGGAGCGCAGATCTACATAGCCGGATGCAAACGGAGTCAAAATGTTCGTCAGCAGGAGTGATGCGTAACCTTCTGAGATGAACGTCCCTTGAGCATTCAGATTCATCAGATACGACAAAGCCTCCAAGTAAAAACCGATGAACTCATCCATCGAATAGTCCAGACGCTTCGCGGATTTCTTTGCGAATCCATACGGGCTCAAGGGGCGCAGAGAGATGTTGGTGAATCCTTGGGCCACGTACTCGTCAATTATCGCGTGAGGGTGCTCCAAGCTCTTGGAGGTGATGGTTGTCAGGGCCGAAACTGCATCGTGACCCAACCATGCCCTTACTTGTTCGATACCTTCAATCGTTCGCTTGTAGGCATCTCTGGTCGGTGTTGGCCGGTTGGCGTTGTGCAGAAACTCTGGACCGTCCAGTGAAGTGGAAAATTGAATGTTGTGTTGCTTGGCGAAATCCAGGATCTCGACATTCAGGTGATGGAGAGTCGTCGTGATGACGTACTGGATGCTGCGTTGCTCCACTGCGTTACGGGCTTCGACCAACCCAACAATTTGTCGGATGCGGTCAAACGCTAACAGAGGTTCGCCACCTTGAAACTCGACGGTGAGTGCGGGGGAGGGAGCCTCAAACATTCGATCCACTGCCAGCTCAGCATGCTCGGCTGACATGTCATGACCCGAGCCACTGAGTGGGGCGCGGGAGACTTGGCAATAAGCGCAGGTATGATTGCAGCGTAGAGTGACAACGAAAATGTGCAGCGCAGGTCCATTGAGGACAAAGTTTTTACGACTACGAAATTGTGCCGCCATTTCCGGAAATGGGTCGTGCCCATTCGGCTCAAAAATAAAGTGGCGGGCGAGAAGGTCTTTGTAATGAGCGGAGCCTGTATCCACGGCCCTGTGGGCAAGATCTCTTAACTGCTTTTCGGAGACAAAAAGATACTCACCTGTTTCAGCCGTTAGCAAAATACTTTCGCTACGGTGCTCATCGATCCGTAAGAATCGGAACGGAAGCAGCCGATAACTTTCCTCTTTGGCTATCAGCATCATGCTCACATGCCAGCTCCACGCAGGGCGGCATTTGCAAGTATTTCCCTCAGGCCAGAGGTCTCATTCCGTATCCGCTCGCGCAACGCGAAATCGTTCAGATTGCGAAGAATTAGCTCGCGCCCTTCTTGCTTGGATATGACTGCACCAGCTCCGCCGATGAGCATCGTGGGAACGGCATCGAGATGAATCTGATTGTCTGTCTGCCGAACCTGAATCGTTAAAGTAGGTGCGACAGCATAGGAAACGCGCTGAACAACGCTCAGTGGATAAATCACGCTGTCCACGGAAACCGTAACTTCCCAGTTCATTTTTTCGAATCCATTCTTTTTATGTGCGCGGATGATGGCTTGATAACGGGCAAAGCGCCACTATTTGTAACCAAATATTTAGTAAAGCGCTTGCTTGGCCCATAGAGTGGGGAGATGCCCTTAATGGGCCTTGGACCATCCACCAATTTTTTGGTCGACGGGTACCTTGGGACGGGTAACGAGAGCCACTTATCTATCCCGCAGACAAAGAAAAGCCCGCGTCTAAGCGCGGGCAAAAAAATCAGAATTAGAAAGGAGCGAAGTCAACGTAGGTTAGATAATGTGAAAAACTTGTGAAGCTGGGCTGATCGAAACTGAGACTCCGTTTCCTGCTCATCACAAAACGATGTGAGTTCTCCGCGGAGTCCCTGTAGCTTGCACCACTCAGCATTCTGATTACGAAGTGAATCAAACCCTTGGTCAGAGAGTTGCTGGGGCGTGCTTTCAGCAAATGAACGTTTAGTGGATCGGTCAGTTACCAATCGAATTAGCCTCTTGGCAACTGCCCGAAATTTCATTTTGCTGCTTTTTCAATCAAGTTGGCGACGATTTCCGGATTTGAAATCATCACGACGTGCGAACCACCTTTGACCTTAACGATTTCTTTAGCGTGTGCACGTTCAGCCATGAACACCTGGGCTTGAGCCGGGATGTTCTTGTCCAGGTCGCCATAAACGAAATAGGACGGAACGGTTTTCCAGGCTGGCTCAGTCGACTTCTCGTTGAGTGCTTCTGCGGTCACAGGGCGCTGAGTCGCGGCCATCAGCTTAGCTTCGGCGGCTGGAACATCTGCGGCGAACTGAGCATGGAACTTGTCCTGCTGTATGTAGAGATCTTTATTACCGTCAGCCAACTCAACAGGTGGCGCAAGGGTCGGGCCTAAGGTTCCACCGGGAAATTTACCGGACAGATCAGCCGTCGATTCGCCTGCTTCAGGTGCCACACCTGCTACGTAAACCAACGATTTGACGTTGGATTGGCCGTAAGCGGCTTCGGAGATGACGGGGCCGCCGTAGGAGTGGCCGACCAAGACAACAGGGGTTTTGATGGATGCCAGCAATTCCGCAACGGATTGAGCGTCACCTTTGAGGCTGCGCAATGGGTTGGAGGCTGCGATGACTGGGTAGCCATCCTTTTCCAGAATCTTGATAACACCATTCCAGCTGCTTGAATCAGCGAAAGCACCGTGAACCAGTACGATGGTTGGCTTTGCGTCAGCTGCGTGGGCAATACCGCCAGCGAGGAGTGCGGTGGCGAGTGCTAAACCAGAGAAAATCTTTTTCATGCGGATGTCTACCTGTCGGGAAAAACTGTTGGTTTGAAAATGCTTGGTGTGCGATTGAATCGCCTTGGTAGCAATCGTGCGACAGGAAAAATTCTTTGTCAATGGCTTGCGATTGAATCGTGCACGTAATAACGTGGGGTCTCAGACTAAAGGAGGGACTCAGGTGTCAGAAGAAGGCAAAAGCGACTTCGCGCCGCTGAATGATTTTTTATGCTTCTCGATTTATTCGGCTGGTCATGCACTCACGCAGTACTACCGTCCGATGCTGGAGTCGCTCGGCCTGACGTACCCGCAATATCTTTTGATGGTGACGCTTTGGGCCGAGGATGATCAGATCATCAAGGATCTAGGGAACAAGCTGTTTCTGGAATCGAGTACGCTCACTCCATTGGTAAAGCGCCTCGAAAGCGCGGGTTTGATTACTCGCAGTCGAGACCCGCAGGATGAGCGTCAGGTGCGCGTAAAGCTGACGGAGGCGGGATGGGCACTCAAGGCAGAGGCTCTTAAGGTACCGAACTGCATTCAGGATGCCGTTGGGTTGAGCACTGAGAAGATCATGGAGATCCAAGCTGCTGTGGCTAGCATCCGTGACCGGCTGATCGAAAAGAAATAACTGCTCAATTTCTTGAGGGGGTTGTCGTCTCGTTAAATTGGCAGCGGAAAATCCCTGTTTAGTTTCAAGTTGTTCATAGTGGACTGCTTAACTGGGAATAGGCCCACAGTGATTTGATACCCAGCCCTGAATGGAAGGGCTGGGGGTAATTCCCTACCCAGGCTTGGATGCCAAATTTTTGAAAATTTGGTCAACCAACGTAAGTGCAATGAGGCACCTCAATGAAAGAAAATCTTACCGAGGCAGAAATGCGCCAAGCGCTTTTTGGCTTGGGCAATAATGAGTCAAGTCCAGAAGTTCAGGACTCACGCATCACAGCGGACTCGCAACACGTATCAAAGGCTCGGAAGGTTGCCACCTCTAGGTCGCCAAAGCTGAGGGTGACTTTGCGTGTTACGACGGAGTTCGAAGGTAAAGCAGACACCTTCGTTTACGATGCGAGCACTCTGAGTAGTCTCATCGCCGAACAAGAAGCAAAGACAGAAGCGAAGAAGAAAAAATTCAAGTATTTTGAGCTGGTTTCGATCGAATCAATCTAGTAATTCACTTGTGCGCAGTCCCATCCACGTCTAAATTTTGCCTTATCGAATGCATCTCATTGAGGCTTGGCAGGATCCCTTGTGCGGTTAGTCGATTAGTACTGGTGCCGTAGTTTCAGATGCGGAGTCTTTGCAGTTCAAAAATCGGAACAATGATAGGTGCTCGTTCTCTATTATTTTTGCATCCGGACTTGTAACAGTTGAGCAAAGAATTCCGGCTTATTTTCCTTAGGTTGGCTATGGGGCGGGGCATGAACGACTTACAGCTTCAGGAGTTTTACGAAGCCTCAGACGAGACCGTCGTAGTTTTGATAGTCGATGACCAGCCGATGATTGTAGAGGCTGTACGGCGCCAACTGGCCAGTGAAATTGATCTTAAATTTCACTACTGCACGGATTCGACCCAGGCTGTAATTGAGGCTGTGAGGGTGAAGCCCACTGTGATTCTCCAAGATATGGTCATGCCAGGATTGGATGGGCTTACGCTTATCCAGGAGTATCGAAAAAACGTCCCTACCCAAGGGATACCGATAATCGCGCTGTCAGTTAAGGAAGATCCGAGCGTGAAAAGTCGGGCCTTTGAAGCGGGTGCTGATGACTATTTGGTCAAGCTGCCCGATCCCATCGAATTAATAGCTCGGATTCGCTACCACTCACGCTCCTTCGTTACTGCCAGACGCTTGGATCACACATATCGCGCTTTGAGAACGAGCCAGCAGCAGCTGCTCGATACCAATCTGACGTTGCAGCGAGCAATGGGCGAATTGAAGCGCCTTGTCAATTCTGATGGGCTGACTGAAATAGCAAACCGAAGACATTTCGATGAATTTTTACAAGCCGAATGGCAAACCGCTAGCAAAGCAGGCTTAGAGATCTCGTTGCTGATGGTCGATGTAGATTTCTTCAAGCGCTTCAACGATAGCTTTGGGCATTTAGCGGGCGACGACACCTTAAAAAAAGTTGCTGGTGCAATGCGCGATGCGGTGGAAGGAGAATCCTTTTTGCCGGCGCGATATGGCGGAGAGGAATTCGCAGTGATCTTGCCTGCTACGTCATCATTCGATGCCATGACGATTGCGGAAAATCTTCGAAAAAAGTAGAGGCATTGAAAATCCCGCACAATTCGCCTGAGCCGACCTCTGTAATAACAGTGAGTATCGGGATTGCGACCATGTCACCCGAGCGGACCGACGATTGCAAAATGCTGATCGACTTGGCAGACAAAGGACTGTATCTGGCGAAGAGAGGCGGACGAAATCGAGTTGGAGTTTGTCCGGCAGACGGTGAATAGCTTTCGATTTTTTACCGGTGCCTGAAGCATTTTTGTAACGCTAATCCCAGACAGTACTTCACGCTCCGCAGTGCTCTTCGGCATCTCTACTCACGGTGCAGAGTACGTAAGAGCAGATGTTCGCAGGCTATTTGTTATAGTTTTTCCAGTATGTAGGACCATTGAGATCTGCTAAATTCTATTTGATGCGAAATATGGGAGTGGAGCAGACTCTTTTCATTTTACAATTGGTTCTGGTTGCCCATTCCCTCTCAACCTTAGGAGCGATCGATGTCTAAACTTGCCGAATTTCGTCAGCTGGAAAAACATTTAGCAGAGCAGTTGCAGGCGCTTGAAGCCCTGAAAGGCGATGCAGGCCTGAAAAAAGAAATCGAGTTTGAAACCAAGCTCAGAGCGTTGCTCGCAGATTACAGCTACAGCCTAAGAGACGTGGTCAACCTCCTGGATCCTAAGCGTGGCCGTACCGGGGTAGCTACTGAATCTAAGAGTGTTTCCCGTAGAGCACGTCAAGTGAAGGTTTACACCAACCCTCACAACGGCGAGACCGTGGAAACGAAGGGCGGTAACCATAAGGTTTTGAAAGAGTGGAAGGCAAAGCACGGCGCTGCGACCGTTGAGTCTTGGCTCAAGTAATAATTTTTTGCAATGATGGATTCCCATGCTGTGAACTGCTCGCTTGGGTTTTCAGATGGTGGAGCGCATAGCGTTAATAGGTGTCGTGCGCTTCATCGCTTCCAGTAAGCAACGTGCGGAAGGATCGTCCTATAGCTATAGCCCCGGGCAGAACATGGATCTGTCCCACTTCCCCCTAGACCATCCCCGTGTTGCCGCGGCTTTTTAAAGGGCGCCCTACCCGCGTACCAAGCTCAGCAATTAGGTTCGCCTTACATCACATACTCAAGTTCAAAAGTCCCGAAGGCCGTCGCTGAAAACCCCGTGGATTTCGATATGGCCGGTGTAGGCATTCATCGCCTGGCGATTCTCTTCCTGCCATTGTTTCCGCCGATTTTGCCCAAAAATTTCAATCAAGGCCTGCTCCAAAGTCTCGGAGAGATTGATATCCAACGCCCTGGCCTTGTCGAGTAAGTCGCCATTTATGTTTACGACCACAGATCGTCTGAGGGCGTCGAGTTGGGAGCCAGTGATCATGGGCCTTCTCCTTTGTACGTATGATCTTTCTACTCCAGAGTTAACGTTCAAGACCGCAATGAACTCAAGTAAGGGGCGAAAAATTCGGTGTATCTACAGATGCGATCACCACCGCAGTGAACACGGTTGGCGATTCGTTGACGGACGTCGGACGCGTCCGGTTCGTGGAACGCTCATTGACTACAGGTGCCTGGCTATCCTTAGGCAGTTTGATCCAGCACCGCGTTACAGCACGCCTCAAATTTTGCACGAATAAGTCTTGAAACCCTGAGAAAGTGGCTAGTCGCGGCTGTCGTTTGGATCGTGGGCGTCAGCGGGTGTCGAGTTTTCCGATAACGATTGGTCGCCCTCATATCTGAATGGCCGGCTCCTCCCAAATTGCGCTGCAATTTTCAGAGCTGCTTCTCGAAATTTCTCATCGACGAGAATCTTTTCCTCTGGGCTCAACGCTTCATACGCTGCTTGCGATCCCTCTCTCTGCAACGCCAGGCGCTCATTCCTCAAAGCCTTGATTTTCATCAATCGTTCAAAACCGTATTGATCTTCCTCTGGTGTATCGGAATCGTCAGTGATGTCTTTCATCGCGGCACCGCCCGTATCGTCGAGGATCGCACTGGCCCATCCTATCACCCACCACGCAGCCCTGGATGCTTTCGCCTAAGCGGTCATGTCCCTTCTATCGAAGGAAGGCAACCTAGGGGGAGGGAGTCATTCAGTCAGTAGCGCTCACAATCCACAAATAAGCCGACGTCTTCCAAAACGTCATTCAGCGCGCCGATGATTCTGGGCTCTGCGTACAACTCTAATCGCGTGTAGGAAAGCGCGACGGCGAGCCTCGTCTGGTGCTCGTCGAGAGCGCAGGGATCGAATGCCCAAACTTGGATATTGATGACGCTGGTGTCGTTGTGAGAATAGGCGTCCACCAGATCAAGTTGCGGCTTCATCACCTCCCAATCACCCAAAAAGATGCCATAGGTTTTTTGGGGGGAGTCAGCGAACATTGTTCGCTTATCTAAAAACGTGTCGCCAACAGCAGCAAACTTCTCAGCTGGAAAATTTCGTACGCTGAAATCCATCAGGCGAGGGGACGAAACGTAGCTACGAGCGCCTTCGATGTCGATAAGCTTTTGGTCGGTTGCTAGATGATCACGCAATGCGTCTAGCAATCCAGGTTGATTCGCCATGGAAAATTTCATGGTCAGGACTCGTAATGCAGATCGCAGCGCGGGTGATGATAGTGCATACGTCTATTGCCAACCCGTGAGCCACAGATAGCGCAAATGTTCACCGACATGACTTCGGCCAGATTGAAGACGCCGCACACATAATCGTCGCCACCACGGTAGTAAATTCTCAAGCCACCAAATTTTTCCTTCACTTCCAAGACCTGTTGCCGCTGACCGAAAACTGACCCAGTAGAGGCTGTTCTGCCGACTGAAAAC
>NZ_JALBYU010000050.1 GCF_029963765.1 Pseudomonas sp. UYIF39 | reverse complement strand
CAAGATCTGTGAACACCGCTGATCCACTGTGGGAGCGAGCTTGCTCGCGATGACGGCAGCAGCCTCACCGCCAGGGTTTTGGCTCACCAAACAACTGCCCCTGAACCCCGTACAACCCCATCTCACGAATCACCATCAACTCCCCCTCCGTCTCGACACGCTCGGCAATCAACGGCAAATCGATGCTGTGCGCCGCCCGCTGAATCGCCTCGATGAACAGGCGCTTGTCGCTCTCCTGATCAATCGCCCGGATGTAACTGCCGTCGATCTTCAGATACGCCAACCCAAGCCGTGCCAGGTTGCCGATCATGCTGAAGCGCCCGCCAAAGCGTTGCAGGCTCAGGGAGAACCCGAGTTCGTGCAGACGTCGCGTCAGCTCCTCCAGCATGGCTTGCTCGGGCAACTGCTCCTCACCGATTTCCAGGGTCAATCGCTCCCCGAGATCCGAATGCTGACGCAGGATTTCGAAGACTTTATTCAATGCCTGCGGATCGGCCAGTGTCGCTGATGACAGGTTCAGCGCCAGCGACTCTTCATGATCGGCCATCTGCTCAAGCACCCGCTCCAACATCAGCCGATCAAGCCGCGCGGTCCAGCCAAAGCGCTCGAGCCACGGCAGGAAGCGCCCAGCGGGAATGGTCTGGCCCTCGTCGTCGATCAAACGCGACAGCACCTTGTAATGCAGCACCAACTGCGTGTCCTGGGCGGCCACCACCGGTTGGAAATACAGCTCGAAACGCTGCCGGCTCAATGCCTGATCCAGCAATTTATGCCAGGCATGATGGTCGTCGCCGACGCTGGCCGACGCGCTGTGATCCAGGCAGACCCAGCTCGAATCGCCCTGGCCTTCCGCCTGAGCCAACGCCTGATCGCCCAGCCCGAGCACCGCTTGCGGGGAGTCGCCATACACAAACGGCGCCAGCCCGATCGAGGCCACCGAGGCCACGTCTGTGGCGCCCGTCGCGTGCAGGCTCGCCAAGGCACTGTCGAGGTTCTGCGCCAGTTGCAGCGCTTCTTCGCGCACCAGCCCCGGCGCCAGCACGGCGAACTCACCGCCGCGAATCCGCGTCACGAGGTTCAAGGTTTCCGGGTATTTGGCGCACTCTCGGGACAGCTGCTCGCCCACCGCTATCAACAACTGGTCAGTGCGTTGACCGCCCAACCGCTGGTTCAATCCGGCCAGGTCACTGACCCGCAATAGCAGCAAATAACCGGAGCTCGTCTGCTCCGGATTGCTTACCCGGGCGTTCAATTGCATTTCGAAATAGCGACGGTTGGCCAGCCCCGTCAGGTTGTCCTGATAGGACTCGGCCCGCAGTTTTTCACTGCGCACGGCCTGCTCCTGAAACAACGCCTTGAGCTTCTCGACCATCTGATTCATGGCCTGCACCACGCGGCGCAATTCGGGCGTGCGCGGCAGTTCCGGCAGGCTGAGGAATTCGCGGCGAGCGATGGCGTGGGATTGCTTGACCATGTAATCCAGCGGCTTCAGTTGCCGGCGCAACAACAGCGCGCCCAGCACCGCGCTCACCGCACCGCAGATGAGCAACCAGCCAAGACTGCCCAGCGCGCTCTGCCAGAGTTTGGCCAACGCGAACATCGGGTGGCTGACCACCTCGACCCGCGCCGCCTGCTCCCAGCCACGGCTGACGAGGGCATCACCACCGGCCGCTTCCAGCCCGATCATTTTGACGAACCAGTCCGGCACGTTGTTCACCGCTGGAATGCCGCTGCGCTCGACGATCGTCTGATCGGTCTTGAGGTCGACCACGCGGATGCTCGCGTAGTAACCGCTGTCGAAGATCGAACTGACCAGCAATTCGACCATCGCCGGGTCGTCAATGCTCGGCGTCAGGGACAGTGCCAATGCGGTCGCGGCGTCCTGGGCGTGGGAGCGCAGCTGGTTGACGTATTGGGTGCGCGAGCTTTCCAGGCTGACCACGAAGCTACCGGTGAAGGCGATCACCAGGAACAGACAGATAGCGATCAACAGCTGTTTGAACAAGGACATCTGAGCGCGTGCTCCTAGTTAGTCGTCTCGACCGGGAAACCTTCGGCTTGCATTTTCTTCAACACATCCTGCCAACGAGACAGGCGTTTGGTGTCACCGACTTTCTTGTTGCCCTTGGCGCCCGGCAACCACAACCCTTCGGCATTAAACGAGTAGACCGGCAGCAAATCGGTTCGCTGGCTGGCCGGTTTGATCGCATCGATCAGGCTGTCGAGTACCAGCGGCATAGCCTCGGGGCTCGAGTAGTAGGTCAACACCATGTGCACCCGATTCAGGCGCAAGGCCTTGACGTAAGTGATGCGTAGCTTGTCACTGGCAACACCGAGATGACGCAGGCTGAAATACTTGGCGATCGCGTAATCTTCGCAATCGCCGGCGCCCTTCCAAAGAGCCTCGATGGGTGTTTCCCAATAATCGACCTCGTGCCACAGGTCGATGTCTTCCTCGTATCGCATCTGCTTGTTGAAGAACTGGTTGACCACTTTAAGCTGTTCGAGCTCGCCAACTTGCTTTTGCGTGACCAATAAGTGCTGCCAGGCATCAATGCGTGGCTGTCCTTCGCCCAATGGCCCGTACAATGCCTGCGCGCGACGGCTGATCAGCGAAAAATCCCAATCGGCATGCAGGCCGCCCAGCATAACGCCGGCCAGCAGCAACGCGCAGCACAGCCAGCGCAAAGTCCGAGGGATCGCGAAACGAACCGCCAATGCAAGGCATCCAGATCAGGCAAGTGGAAATCGGTCGATGGTGCAGGTTAGCCCGGTAAAAGACAATGGCACGGTGAGATCACTGCTGGCGCGCTAAACTTTGTATGGCAGGTGCCATAAAAGACATCGCAGCCACGTCAGAGCGACCTTTTGTCCGTTTGACAACCTGTCAGGCAGTCACTAGTGTCCCCTTGGATCCAAATTTATTTCACTCAAACAGGGTGCGTAGTTGTGACACAGAAGCCCAATCCTCTGAACAGCATCAAGGTCAACGGGCCGATTCCCGCTCACTTGGCACGCTCGGTGATCGAAGAGACCCTACGTTCGGCCATTCTCGACGGTCGCATTCCCTGCGGCACCGCCCTGCGTCAGCAAGATTTGGCCGATCTTTTCGGTGTCAGCCGCATGCCGGTACGCGAAGCCTTGCGCCAACTCGAAGCCCAGGCGTTGCTCAACGTGATCGCTCATAAAGGCGCGGTCGTCGCGCCGCTGGTCCAGGGCGATGCCGTCGAAACTTACTCGCTGCGGATCCTGCTGGAATCCGAAGCCCTGCGCCTGTCGATCCCGTTACTCGATCATGAGGACTTCGAACAGGCTGCCCGCTACATCGACGAACTGGAAACGGAAAACAACTACACCGAAATCGGCCGGCTCAATCGGCTCTTCCACATGGCGCTGTACAGCAAGGCGCCGAACCAACGGCTGTTGAGGCTCGTGGAAGACGGATTGAACGAAGAGGAGCGCTTCCTGCGCTTCAACCTGGAAGCCATGGGCCTGGGCAAACTGTCCCAGGAAGACCACCGGGCGCTGTTGCTGGCCGTCGAAGACCGGGACGTCGAACGCTCGGTGAAGTTGCTCGAACATCACCTCAACCGGGGCGTCGAGGTCATCACACGCTACCTCAACAGCCCCGAAGCGCTGAACAAGAAAACCTCCAAGTAAACCGCGCCGGCAAGCCTGGGCGAGCAGATCGAACTGCTCGTTCTCGCTTGCCGCGCTGCGCTGCGCCCCTCTCCCAAGCCCCGCCCTCGATTTATCCCTCTCAAGACCAATAATGACTCCAAGTCGATGACGCGCCGGTGATAGCGGCTGTCGTGATTTACGCTCACTCTTGGGCTGCCAACAAATAATGAACGGGCGACGCACCGCACGAGCGGAGCAGTCCCCGCATCAAGAACCTACGGAAGGAGTCTTGCCACGGGAAAGGAAGAACCGGCGTTGATTCCAGTCAACTTCCACCCCTCAATTCACTTCAACGACTCAGTTAGAAAGTTGCTTCGAGTGAGGCATTCACTCTTCATTTCAATTCTGACTTATATAAGCCGGAAGGAGTAACTACATCCAAATAAAACTCTAACGAATAGTTTTATTGGAACTTGTCGCGCGCGAGAAAGTTAAACTTTCAAATAATATAAAAATAACTTGCCCGACACTTTATTCATGTATTAGTTTTTCTCCGCCGCCTTGAATAACGGCGCCAGGCCGTCACTTAACGACGCATTACAACTTACCCATATCAATTCGCTTGAGGCCTCCGCTCGCCAGCAGAAAGCTTTAACTAACGATCGCTTATTCATTAAAACGCAACGGTATATCCAATTCACTTATAGGCTCGCCCATGAAACCAACTAAAGACCGTCTCAACCAGAAGAAAGCAGAACTTAGCGCTCATCCGATCTTTTCCGAAATCAACTCACTGTCGGTATTGCAACGTTTCATGGAAACCCATGTGTTTGCGGTATGGGATTTCATGTCACTGACCAAACGCCTGCAGCAGGAACTGACCTGCGTCCAGCTGCCCTGGCTACCACCCCGAGATCCGCAGGCAGCGCGCTTGATCAACGAGATCGTGCTGGGTGAAGAGTCCGATGATCGTCCGGCACACGGTCACTACAGCCATTTCGAGTTGTACCTGGATGCAATGCGCGAAGTCGGTGCCAGCACGGTCGCGGTCGAGCGCTTCGTGACACTGCAAAAGGAGGGGGTGAGCTATGACGTGGCGCTGCAAAGCGTGGACGTCGACCCGGCCGCCGCGCAGTTCGTGCGCCATACCTTGCACACCGCGCTGCATGCGCCAGGGCATAGCGTTGCGGCGGTGTTCCTGCATGGCCGGGAAAGTGTCATTCCGCAGATGTTCCAACGCATTCTCGATGATTGGGGCATTGGTCTGGATCAGGCGCCGACCTTTCGCTACTACCTTGAGCGTCACATCGAAGTCGACTCCGAAGACCACGGCCCGGCAGCGGAAAGACTTCTCGCGCGGCTGGTCGATGGCGATCCGCAACGCGAGGAAGACGTCTACGCCAGTGCCATCGCCGCCGTAGAAAGTCGCATCGCCCTGTGGGACGGCCTGCGCCTGAGCATGAGCGAACCGGTTGCCGAGGTGAATGCATGAACGCCGCCGACTACCAATCCTTCGCCGACGCCTGGGAAAGCCGCGCGACCATCCGTACCCGCCCCCGGCGTGTGCTGGAGAACGACGACAAGCTGATCTATCCGTTGAGCCGCCAACCGTTGGTGCTGAGCGAAACCTTCCTGCGCGAATGCCCGGAGCAGCGCGACTTTGCACTGGTGCAGACGCTCTACAAATTCATCAATGACGTGGTGATTTTCGAAACCGAGATCGTCGACAAGACCGCTCGCAGCATCGCCAAGAATCGCTTCGCCGTGGCCTTCCCGTTCGCCTGCCGCTACGACGCCATGACCGTGGTGGTGGACGAGGACTACCACGCGCTGGTGGCGATGGATTTCATGCAACAGACCGTCGCCATGACTGGCATCACGCCCATCGAACTGCCGGATGAAATCGAACTCAGCCGAGCCATTCCAGCCGCCGTGGCGCTTGCGCCGGAACACTTGCGCAGCGCCGTGGAATTGATCTGCGTGGCCATCGCAGAGAACACCGTGACCGGCGATGTTGCGGCGTTCGCCAAGGACGACACGGTCAAGCAGTCGATCAAGGGCCTGATGGCCGACCACTTGCTCGACGAAGGTCGCCACTCCGGGTTTTGGGCGCGGTTGGTGCGCATCTACTGGCACACCGCGAGCGATGACGACCGCCGATGCATCGCGCAGATCTTGCCGGTGTTCATTGGCCATTACCTGACCAACGACATCCAAAAGTCGTTCGACTTCCGGCTGATCGAGTCCTTGCAGATCAGCGATGGCGCACGCCACGCACTGAAGAGCGAAGTGTCGGGGCTGGCCTTTCCGATCAATCGTCATCACCCGCTGGTGGCCAACATCGTGCGGTTTTTCCGCAGCAGTTCGCTGCTTGATTCGCCGTGCGTGCAAGACGCCCTCAGCGATTACCTGGTTTAACGAGGAGCCCATCATGAGACGTCTCGACATTCTGCTCATTGGACACAGCCAGGCCTTGACCGACCTGGCGCTGGAACTTGAACAACATGGTCATTCTCTGGCGCGCCTGACTGCCGTCGATGAGCAGCCGCTGGGCAACGCTGATTTGCTGATCGACGACGCCAGCCTGCCGGTTCAAGACTTCGGCAAAGTGCCGCGACTGACGCTGCAACTGGGTATCGGTGTGCCTGGGATTTCTGGCCTGCCGCCGCTGGATGTGCTGTGCACCTACGGTTCGACGCTGTTCACTCGCGTGCCGATCACCGACGAACCTTCGGGCAACGGCCAGGCATTGCGCCTGCGAGCAGTGGCGGAACTGGTCGAGCACGTGGCGCTGCTGGTCAGCCGTTACTCCCGCGATGCCGACTATTTTCTACT
Source organism: Pseudomonas sp. UYIF39 (assembly GCF_029963765.1). GTDB lineage: Bacteria > Pseudomonadota > Gammaproteobacteria > Pseudomonadales > Pseudomonadaceae > Aquipseudomonas. Next base: position 6,004 of record NZ_JALBYU010000050.1, on the reverse strand, counting down.
GGCCGACCCTGCTGCTCCCGCTCGCTTCGAGCACGTGGAAAACTTGCTCTACTTGGAGAACCTCGCATTTTTCCATCGACTCAATCTCACGGCGACGCCCGCGCTGCTGGAGCTCAGCCAAATCCCGATGATCGAGCGCCTGGAGCAGCGCTTCATCCAGTGTGCCGAACGACCCGCGCTGAACATTGCCGGCGCGTCCCTGAACTATCGGCATTTGCACGCCCACAGCCGCGCCATCCAGCAACGTTTGCAGCCGTTGCTCGCTCAGCATCACGAACCGTTGGTGATCGGGGTCTGCCTGCCAAAATGCAGCGCGTTGTACGCGGGGATTCTCGCGATTCTTGGCAGTGGCGCGGTGTACCTGCCGCTGGAACCGAGCCATCCTCTGCAACGTCAGCAGTACATTTTGGAAAACGCCGGGGCAGTGTTGCTGCTGCATGACGGTGAGCACCCGCTCGCAGCGCAAATGCCTGCACTCGACATCAGCCGCATCGACATCGGCGACGTGGATCTCGATCAACCCTTGATGCGCCAACGACCCGATCCAGACGCGCCATGCATGGCGCTCTACACCTCGGGCACCACCGGCCATCCCAAAGGCGTGTTGCTCAGCCAGGCCAACCTCGCGCACTTCACCGCGTGGTACGCCGACTATGTGCAATTGAGCGAGCACAGTCGGGTGCTGCAGTTTTCGTCGTTGAGTTTCGACTCGTCGCTGATCGATATCTTCCCGACCCTTCTCCAGGGCGCCGAGCTGATCGTGCCCGGCGATGATCAGCGCCGCGATCCGTTGCAACTGGTCGAGCTGATCCGCCATCAGCATCTGAGCCACGCTTTTTTGCCGCCGGCGTTGTTGAGCATCCTGCCGCTGGATCAATTGCAGTGCCTCGATCACGTGATGACCGGCGGCGATGTCTGTGAACCCTACGTCATTGAGCAGCTCACCCGTCAGGGCAACCTCTACAACCTCTATGGCCCGACCGAAGCGACGGTGTTGATCACCGCGCGGCAACTGCGCACCGGCGACAGCAACCGCACCCTCGGCGCGCCTATTGCTAACAGTCAGGTGCTGATTCTCGATGAGGATTTTCAACCGGTGGCCGAGCAGACCGTCGGTGAGTTGTACATCGTCGGGCCGGGCGTGTGCCTGGGCTACCTGAACAACCCGCAACAGACTACCGAACGTTATCTGAACCTGAGCCTGCCGAATGGCCAGAGCCTGCGCGCCTACCGCACCGGCGACATGGCGAAGTGGACTCGCGACGGCATCGAGCTGTGCGGACGGCGGGACAATCAGGTGAAGATTCGCGGCTTTCGGGTCGAACCAGAAGAGATCGAACGCTGCCTGCGCGACAGTCAGTTGTACCGCCAAGTGGCAGTGGTTATCGACAGCCATCGACGGATTCTGGCGTTCCTCGCGCAGCCTCAGGAGGATCAACCCGGCACCGCTCGCGAAGCGCTGAAAGCCCACTCGATGCAGTTTCTGCCGGATTACATGCAGCCCACCGCCTGGACCGAACTGCCAAGCATGCCGTTCGCCAGCAACGGCAAGGTCGACCGCAAGGCGCTGCTGGCAATGCCCGTGAATGTGTCCGAAAACACGCTGCGGCGCTTGCCCGCCAGTGCCGACGAGGCGCTGCTGCTGGAGATCTGGGCCGAGCTGCTGGAGCTGCCGGCCAGCGATATTTCCACCGACGAAAGTTTCTTCAACCTGGGCGGCCACTCAATCCTGCTGTCGCGCATGCTCTTGCGGTTGCGGGAAGAGTTCGGGCGCAGCATCTCGATCAACCGCTTCATCGAATTGCCGACCATTGCCAAGTTGGCGACCTTGGTGCGTGGCTCCGGCACCGAGGAAGTACTGAGCGAAAAGGCCTTGGCCGATGCCTTCCGCGAACTGGATATCCAGCCGTTGCCGGTCAACCGCATGGGCGATGTGCACAAGGTGATCGTTACCGGCGCCAACAGCTTTGTCGGCGTGCACATCGTCGAAGCGTTGCTCGCCTGGGGCGCCAGCGAAGTCGCGTGCCTGGTGCGCGATGGTGGTGGGCAATCGGCGGCCGAGCGGTTTGCCCATGCGCTGCGAGAAAACCGTCTGGAACATCTGGACCTGAGCCGGGTGCGGGTTTATGCGGCGGACATTACGCGTCCGTCATTGGGGCTCGAAGCGGATGTTTACGAGCGGCTGGATCGGCAGTTCGGCGCGTTGGTGCACAACGCCGCCAACGTCAATCATGTACTCGATTACGAGTCGCTGGCGCGGGACAACGTCGAGCCGATTTTCGAGTGCCTTCGGTTGTGCGAAGGGCGCAGCAAGAAGATCTTCAATTTCGTCTCGACGCTCTCGGCTTCCAGCACGATAGCCGCCGATGGCCGGGTGCTGGAATTGCCCGCAGCGAAGACCCCACCGATCTACATCAAGAACGGCTACAACCTGTCCAAATGGGTTGGTGAGCGGATCCTCGAACGGGCTCGCGAACGTGGCGTACGAGTGAATCTTTATCGCCCCGGCAACATCAGTTTCAACAGCCTCACCGGTGTCTGCCAGCCGCACAAAAACCGCTTGATGCTGATGCTCAAAGGCTCGATCCAGCTCGGCCAGGTGCCAGAGTTCGCGCTGAATTTCGACCTGATGCCGGTGGACTTTCTCTCACGGTTCATCGCCTTCCATGCCAGCCGTTATTCAGCCGAAAAAGCGGTGTTCAACCTGCACAACCCCGAGCCTCTGAGCTGGGACGCCTACGTCGCATCATTTCGCGAGGCGGGTCGGGAGTTTTCCATGGTCAGCGTCGCCGACTGGCAGCAGCAACTGGGCCGGGTCGACAGCGACAACGCGCTGTTCGGCGTGCTCGGTTTCTACCTCAACGGCTTCGAGGAAGACATCGGCGACATCTCCATGATCGGCCACGCCAACGCCCAGGCGGGCGTGCGGCAGATGGGTGCGCATTACCCGGAAAAATCCCCGGCGCTGCTGCGTCGCGGCTGCGACTACCTCAAAGAAATCAACTTCATCTGACTCACTCAACCGGAGCAAAACCATGAAAACCCTACAACCCAATACCCTGATCAAAAACCCTCAAGGCTGCCACGTCGTGTCTTCAGTGGAAGTGCCGGCGGATGCCGCGCAGGTTTGGGCAGTGGTCGGTAACTTTGCCGGCTTCGATCAATTCATTCCGGCGCTGTCGCACATCGAAATGACCGGCGAAGGCGTGTCGTCCCTGCGCAAGAAATTCTTCAAGGACGGCAACCTGGTGGTCGAGCAACTCAACTCCCGGGATGACCAAGCGTTGAACATGACCTGGACCACGATTTACAACACCTTGGGCGTGGCCAATTTGTGGGCGGCGATGAGTGTCGAACCGCTGAGCGCGGGCAAATCCAGAGCGACCTGGACCATCATCGCCGAACCCGCACAGGGCGGCACCGAGGCACTGCCGGGGTTCAAGGATTTCGTGCAGGGCTTTGCTGATGACTCGATGAACAATGTGTTGAAGCTGTTTGCGTAAGGCATAAAAAAGCCCGCCGTGGATGACTCCACAGCGGGCTTCTTTTACAGCGTTTGATCAGATTTTGAAGCTGTCGACCAACTGCTTCAACCTGTTCGCCTGCAGGGACAACGCATCGCAATCCTTCAACGTTTCATTGAGGTTGGCCACGCTCTGCTGGTTCAGCAGGTTGATCTGGTTAACGTCGACGTTGAGGGTTTCCACGACCGCCGTTTGCTCTTCGGTCGCCGCGGCCACCGACTGGTTCATCCCGTCGATTTCGCCAATGCGCTGGGTCACGCTGACCAGTCGCAGACCGGCCTGGTTCGCCACTTCGACGCTCTGTTCGCTGGAGACCTGACTGGCGTTCATCGTGGTCACCGCTTCACGAGAACCGATCTGCAGCGAGGTGATCATCTTGTGGATCTCCTCCGCCGATTCCTGAGTACGGTGAGCGAGGTTACGCACCTCGTCCGCCACCACCGCAAAACCACGACCGGCTTCACCGGCACGGGCCGCTTCGATGGCCGCGTTGAGCGCGAGCAAGTTGGTCTGCTGGGAGATGCCTTTGATCACATCCAAAATGTGCCCGATGTTGTCGGTGCTGGCGTTCAGGGTTTCGATCTGCGTGCAGGACAGGCTGATTTTCTGCGACAACTCGGTCATCGCCAGAATGGTTTTCTCCACCACCTGACGACCGTCATCGGCCTGCTCGCTCGCACCGCTGGCGTGCTGGGAAGCATCGGCGGCGTTGCGGGCGATTTCCTGGGTAGCGGCGCCCAACTGGTTGATCGCCGCGGCCACACTGTTGGTGCGGGCGCTTTGCTCATCGGAACCGACGATCGAGGCGTTGGACGAAGCCATCACCCGTTGCGACAGGTCGTGAACCTGACGGGTGGCCGACGACACTTCGGAAATCGACGCGTGAATTCGCTCCACGAACTGATTGAAAGAACTGCCCAGCTCGCCGAATTCGTCTTTGCTTTCCACGGCCAGACGTCGAGTCAAATCGCCCTCGCCTTGAGCGATGTCCTGCATCGCACGGCCCATGGTAGTTAGCGGACGCATCAGCACGTTGATCAGCAGGCTCAGCAGCACGGCAATGGCCGTCACGGCGATGAACATCGCGATCAGCGCAGAAGTGCGGAACTGGCTGAGTGGTGCGTAGGCCTTATCCTTGTCGATCGACAGACCGATGTACCACTCAGCATTCGGCAAACCACTGACCGGCGTGAACGAAAGGATACGGCCCTGCTTGTTCAGGGTGACTTCCTGATTGCCTTTCTCGATGCGCACCCCGGCGTTCGGGTAGATGTCCTTCAGGTTTTTCATCACCTGGTCTTTGTCCGGGCTGACGATCACCTGACCGTCGGCGCTGACCAGGAATGCGTGGCCGATGCCACCGAAATCCACCGAGTTGATGATCTTCACCAGCGTTTCCAGGCTCAGGTCACCACCGACCACGCCGAGCAACTCGCCGTTCTTTTTCACCGGCAGGGCGATGGTCACCACCAGGCCACCGACGGCGGCCATGTAAGGCGGGGTCAGCATGGTCTTGTCGGCAGCCACGGCTTGTTTGTACCAGGGACGCTGACGCGGATCGTAACCGTCAGGCATCTTCGCGTCCGGGCGCTGAGTAAACACGCCGTTGGCCTGGCCCACGTAGGTGAACTGGAAGTTCGAGGTCAGGGCCGGTTGATTGACCAGCCCTGGGAGGTCGGCATTGGCGCCTTGATGGGCGACGTTTTGCGCGAGGTTTTCCAGTACCAGCACACGGCCGCTCATCCAGTTCTGCACGCTGCTGGCGGTCAAGTCACCGGCCTGCTGGACGCTCGACTCAAGGTTTTGGCGGATGGTGTTTCGCTGCAGATAGTCGTTGTACAAAGTGAACAACGCAAAAGCCAGCACCACGACGCCGGAGGCGGCCAGAAGGATTTTATGGCTGAATTTGAGATTCATTTCATGGGACTTCTTATGCAAAAAGTGGGGATGCGTTCCGGGTTGCAACATTCCATGTAACCGCGCAGGCAGGGCTCTGGGGCCGCTCTACTTTGGTGCACGCGTGTCTCATCAGTCTGTCGGCACAAAACGGAGAAATCTTAGGCGTTTGTACGAAATGATCGGCATTCGTGCCAGATACCCGCCGAACGGCGTGCCAGGGCGCCTGCTCAGTCTTTTTGTAATAGAGATAGTTCGTACGGCAGTTGCAAATTCCCCGCGCCTTTCTGTGAACGTTCACCCGTAGACTGGTGATCGACCATTGGCGCCGTGAAAAATCAAACGCGCCTACCCGGAAAGCATTGCCCATTTACCCGAGTCCAAAACTCCGAGTGTCGACGCGCGGGAATTAGTGCTTCAGTTGCTGGATAGCATTGCCCGCATGCTTGAAGGCTGATTACTCTTTGAGCGTGCGAGCCCAGAACGACAAAACCCCTGTCTGCGTTAGCAGACAGGGGTTTCGGAATTCAATCTTGACGATGACCTACTCTCACATGGGGAAACCCCACACTACCATCGGCGAT
>NZ_JALBYU010000004.1 GCF_029963765.1 Pseudomonas sp. UYIF39 | reverse complement strand
AAGCGAAAGAGCGCCAGATTGCGGTGTGTGAAGACGAAACGAACCGAAAGTTCGAGATGCTCACAAAACACCGAAAGCTATCACATACCCAATTTGCTGAAGCGAGACCATCAGGTCACGACTCAGTACCCGAATTTCTTGACGACCATAGAGCATTGGAACCACCTGATCCCATCCCGAACTCAGCAGTGAAACGATGCATCGCCGATGGTAGTGTGGGGTTTCCCCATGTGAGAGTAGGTCATCGTCAAGATTAAATTCCGAAACCCCTATCTGCGTATGCAGGTAGGGGTTTTGTTTTGTTCGCAGGAAAGTTCGTACAGCAATACCGGACAGCTCCCGGCTGCCACAGTCTCCCGACAATGCTAAGGTTCGGCCCTAGCTTTTGTATTTTCCCAAGGAAGCCTTTATGCCGGACGCGACGTCCCTCAGTGCTGGTTTTATGGTGGTTCACGGCAACCGCCTGGACGAGTTGCGCAGCCTGGTGGTCAGCTGGATGCGGCGTTACCCGTTGGCTCCCTTGGAAAATGAAATTGCCCTGGTTCAAAGCAACGGCATCGCCCAATGGCTGAAGCTGGCACTGGCAGAAGACCCTGAAGACGATGACATGGGCGGCTGCGGAATCGCTGCAGCCATCGACGTGCAGCTACCGGGTAGCTTCATGTGGCAGCTCTATCGCATGGTGCTTGGACGTGACGAAATCCCGGTCAAATCCCTGCTCGATAAAGCTCCCTTGACCTGGCGTCTGATGCGTCTGCTTCCGCAGTTGATCAACCAACCGCACTTCGAACCCCAGCAGCGCTTCCTTACGAATGACACAGACTTACGTAAACGCTATCAATTGGCGGAGCGACTGGCGGATCTGTTCGACCAATATCAGGTGTACAGGGCCGACTGGCTTGAAGACTGGGCAGAAGGTCGCCATCAATTACGAAATGGCAGAGGCGAAACCAAACCTCTGACCCCGGCTAACTGCTGGCAGGCAGAATTGTGGCGAGCGCTGTTACTGGATGTGGGGGAACAAGGCATGGCGCAAAGCCGAGCCGGCGTCCATCAACGGTTTATCGAGCGCATCAACAGTCTCGACGTCGCCCCTAGCGGATTGCCTTCACGGGTAATCGTTTTCGGGATTTCGTCACTGCCTGCTCAAGCCCTGGAAGCACTGGCGGGGCTGGCCCGGTTCAGCCAGGTTCTGCTCTGCGTGCACAACCCGTGTCGTCACCATTGGGCGGACATCGTCGCCGATAAAGACCTTTTGCGACATCAATACAAGCGTCAGGCTCGCAAGAGCGGAATGCCGGTTGTGCTAGACCCGCAAACCCTTCACCAGCATGCCCATCCACTACTGGCAGCGTGGGGCAAGCAGGGGCGGGACTATATCAATCTGCTCGACAGCTACGACGATCCCAACAGCTATCGCTCGGCATTCCGCGATGGCCGTATCGACCTGTTCAGCGACAGCCAGCCACAGAACATGCTCAATCAATTGCAGGACGACATTTTTGAGTTGCGTCCATTGAACGAGACTCGCGAGCGCTGGCCAGCTGTAGATCCGGCAAAGGACGAGTCGATCCGTTTTCACATTGCCCACAGCGCCCAGCGCGAAGTGGAGATCCTTCACGACCAGTTGCTTGCACGCTTCAGTGCTGATCCGGAATTAAGGCCTCGCGATGTGATCGTGATGGTCCCGGACATCGACAGCTACGCACCGCATATTCGTGCTGTATTTGCTCAGCTTGAACGCCATGATCCGCGTTTCATTCCCTTCACCCTCGCCGATCAAGGCCAACGTGGCCGAGACCCGCTACTGATTGCTATCGAACATCTGCTCAAACTGCCCGACAGCCGTTTCCCCGTGAGCGAGATCCTCGATCTGCTGGATGTTCCTGCACTACGCGCTCGCTTCGGTGTAGAGGAACGTGATCTGCCGACCCTGCACCGTTGGATCGAAGGCGCAGGCATCCGCTGGGGCATAAATGCCGAGCAGCGCGCGGGTCTCGGTCTACCGCAGGAGCTGGAACAAAACAGTTGGCGTTTCGGGCTGCGACGGATGCTGCTCGGTTATGCCGTGGGCAGTGCCAGTGCTTGCGAGGGTATCGAGCCCTATGACGAGATCGGTGGTCTGGATGCCGCGCTCATTGGGCCTTTGGTCGCACTATTGGACGCATTGGAGATTGCCCACCAGGAACTCTCTCAACCCGCAGCACCCAAACAATGGGGCTTTCGATTGCACGCACTGGTTCAGTTGTTTTTTCTGGCCAGTAACGAGCATGACGACTACGTGTTGGCCCAACTCGAAGAACTGCGTGAAACCTGGCTTGAGACGTGCGAGTCAGTTGGCTTGCATGATGAACTGCCGTTGACCGTGGTCCGTGAAGCCTGGCTCGCCGGTCTCGACCAAGGCCGCCTTTCCCAGCGTTTTCTGGCCGGTGCGGTTAACTTCTGCACCTTGATGCCCATGCGAGCGATCCCGTTCAAACTGGTCTGCCTGCTGGGCATGAATGACGGGGACTACCCGCGTGCCCAACCGCCACTGGACTTCGACCTCATGGGCAGTGACTACCGCCCTGGCGATCGCTCCCGTCGTGAAGATGACCGCTATTTGCTGTTGGAAGCGCTGTTGTCGGCACGTGACCAACTCTATATCAGCTGGGTCGGTCGTAGCATTCGCGATAACAGTGAACGCCCTGCGTCGGTACTGATTGGCCAATTGCGAGATCATCTGGCCAGCGGTTGGCGACTGCATGATGTCGACGAAGATCTGCTTGAGGCCATCACTCAGGAACATCCACTGCAACCGTTCAGCGCCCGCTACTTCCATGCAGGCGATGATTTGTTCAGCTACGCGAATGAATGGCAGGTGCTGCATCAAACCAGTGAGCCGTCGACTGACATTGATGTCCTGGATCCCTACGTTCAGGAGGAGCCGCTGAGTCTCGGTCAACTGCAGGACTTTCTGCGTAATCCTGTGCGGCATTTCTTCAGTCAACGACTGAAGGTGTACTTCGAAGCGGCTGAAGTGCCCTTGGCTGATGAAGAGCCATTTGTACTCGATGCGTTGCAACGTTACAGCCTCAGCGACAGCTTGCTCGAAGCGGCGCTGGGACATCTGGATAGCACCGATCAGATACTGGAAGCACAGGCCAAACGTCTGCAAAACAGTGGGCTTCTGCCCATGGCCGGATTCGGCGAATGCCTTCAGCGAGAGCTGATCGAACCATTGCCGGATCTGTTGCAGCGTTACCAACAGCTTTTGGCGCTATGGCCAACGCCGCTCACCAACGCTCTGCCAGTGAGTCTGGAGTTGCAGGGGCTGCGCCTGGAAGGTTGGCTCAGCGGCCTGCATCAGCGTGCGGACGGTGGTTTGCTTTCAGTCACTACAATCCCCAACAGCATCGGCTCAATCAAGTCTCGCAAATGGCATCGACTGACACGTCCTTGGGTCAATCATCTGGTCGCCTGCGCCAGTGGTATGGCGATGACCACCGCGTTGGTGGCCAGCGACGACAGTCTGCTGCTCGGTCCGATGGAGGAGGGTGCAGCCTTGCGGATTCTGGGCGAGCTGTTAATGGCTTGGCAAGCGGGCATGCGTCAACCACTGCCGATTGCAGTGAAGACCGGCTTCGCATGGCTTGGGCAAACTGATCCGGTCAAAGCCCAGGCCGCAGCCCGCAAGGCCTATGAAGGCGATGGCCTGACCACCGACGGCGAGCGTCGCGAAAGCCCGGCACTCGCCCGGCAGTTCGCCGACTTCGACTCGCTTACCGCAGACGAAACGTTCCCGGATTGGTGCAACGCATTGTACCGGCCGCTGCTTGAAACGCCTTGGCGTTCATTGAGCAGCGAGGAGGCGCGCGCATGACCACAAAACCTCTGGCCTTGGCATTTCCTCTGCGCGGTAGCCAACTGATCGAAGCGAGCGCCGGGACCGGCAAGACTTTCACCATTTCCGCGCTGTATCTGCGTCTGGTCCTCGGCCACGGCGCAGAGTCGAGTGGCTTCGGACGTGAACTGTTGCCGCCGCAAATCCTCGTTGTGACGTTCACCGATGCCGCGACCAAAGAATTGCGCGAACGTATCCGCACACGTCTTGCTGAAGCTGCACGGTTTTTCCGTGATGAAACATCGGCGCCCGATAGCCTTATCGCGGAGCTTCGCGCGGAGTACCTACCCGAGCAGTGGCCGGGGTGCGCAAACCGCCTGGACATCGCCGCGCAGTGGATGGACGAGGCGGCCGTTTCGACCATCCACAGTTGGTGCCAGCGCATGTTGCGCGAGCACGCGTTCGACAGTGGCAGTCTGTTTACACAGACCCTGGAAACCGATCACAGCGATTTGCTGGGCGAAGTCCTGCGCGATTACTGGCGCCTGTTTTGCTACCCGATGCAAGGTGATGCGCTGAACTGGGTGCGCGGCAATTGGGGCGGTCCGGCAGCATTGCTGCCGCGAGTACGTGGTTTGTTCGCCAGTGAGCGAGACAGCGTTGAAGGTAAAGAGCCTGCCGAGCTGATTACGGAGTGTCTGCAAGAGCGACGGGATGCGTTGCTCGAGCTCAAGATGCCCTGGCGCCAGTGGGCGGACGAACTGCTTGCCATTTGTCACCAGGGTATTGCGAGCAAGAGCGTCGACGGTCGCAAGATGCAGGCGCGCTATTTCGAACCCTGGTTCGAAAAGATCAGGGCCTGGGCTGAAGACGAATCCCTTGAGCAACTGGATATCGGCACCGGATTCACGCGCCTGACTCCCGAGGGTATGGCTGAAGCCTGGAAGGGCGAACCACCCAGTCATCCGGGACTGGATGCTATGCCCGGTCTCAAGGCCAGTCTCGATGGATTGCCGACACCTGATGCCGCCGTGCTGCAACACGCCGCCCAGTGGGTTGGCACGCGGTTCGAAGAAGAGAAGCGTCGCCGTGCGGAGATGGGCTTCGATGACATGCTGCTGCGCCTCGACGCAGCGTTGCAGTCTGATGGCGGTGAGCGGCTGGCGACCCTGATTCGCGAGCAGTTTCCGGTGGCGCTGATCGATGAGTTCCAGGACACCGACCCGGTGCAGTACCGAATTTTCGAGAGCATCTATCGCATCGAAGACAACAATCCCGAATGCGGTCTGTTCCTGATCGGCGACCCCAAGCAAGCGATCTACGCGTTCCGCGGTGCCGACATCTACACCTACTTGCGCGCCCGCCAGGCCACCGCTGGCCGGCTGCATACCCTGGATACGAATTTCCGTTCCAGCCATGGCATGGTCCGTGCGGTCAACCATGTGTTCGAGCGTGCCGAGTCTCGCGAGACCGGGCGAGGCGCGTTTCTGTTTCGTGAAAAGAATGGCGAAAACCCGGTACCGTTCCTGCCCGTCGAATCCCAAGGGCGCAAAGAAGTTTTGCACATCGACGGCCAAGTCGTGCCCGCCCTGAACATCTGGCACCTGTGCGCCGATCAGCCGCTGTCCGGCGCGGTGTACCGACAACAACTCGCTGCCGCCTGCGCCAGTGAAATCAGCGCATTGCTCAACGGAGGGCAACAAGGTCGCGCGGGTTTCATACAGGACGGCAAGGACTTCAGAGGTTTGCTGCCAGCGGATATCGCGATCCTGGTCCGCGACGGTAAAGAGGCCCACGCTGTGCGCGGCGAACTCTCCGCTCGTGGCGTGCGCAGCGTCTATCTGTCGGACAAGGACTCGGTGTTTGCCGCCCAGGAGGCCCACGATCTGCTGACCTGGCTCAAAGCTTGTGCCGAGCCGGATGTCGAGCGTCCGCTGCGAGCCGCGTTGGCCTGCATCACGCTGAACCTGTCACTGGCCGAACTGGAACGGCTCAATCAGGACGAACTGGCCTGGGAAGCGCGGGTCATGCAGTTCCGCCATTATCGCGAGCTCTGGCGCAAGCAGGGCGTGTTGCCAATGCTGCGGCGATTGCTGCATGACTTCCAGCTGCCACAGACATTGATCACGCGCAGTGACGGCGAGCGGGTGCTGACCAATTTGCTGCACCTGTCCGAGTTGCTGCAACAGGCGGCCGCCGAACTCGATGGTGAGCAAGCGCTGATCCGTCATTTGTCCGAGCATCTGGCGTTGTCCGGTCAAGCCGGCGAAGAGCAGATCCTGCGTCTGGAGAGCGACGAACAACTGGTCAAAGTCGTGACCATTCACAAGTCCAAGGGGCTTGAGTATCCCTTGGTGTTCCTGCCGTTCATTTGCTCGGCGAAGCCGGTGGATGGCAGCCGTCTGCCGCTGCATTACCACGACGAAAGCGGCAAGGCTCAAGTGACCTTGAGGCCGACAGCCGAGTTGATTGTTCAGGCGGATGATGAGCGTCTTGCCGAGGATCTGCGCTTGCTATACGTAGCCCTGACCCGGGCGCAACACGCCTGCTGGCTCGGAGTAACCGATCTCAAGCGCGGTAACAACAACAGCTCGGTGCTGCACCTGTCAGCATTGGGTTATCTGCTGGGCGGCGGAGCACCATTGGCCGAATCGGCAGGCTTGAAGCGTTGGCTGGAAGACCTGCAGCAGGACTGTCCTGCGCTGAGCTACGGTGAAATGCCTGAAGTGACCGTCGAGCACTACCATCCGCCACACAACGATGCGACGTTGCTTGCTCCGCTGATACCCAAACGCAAGGCCAGCGAAAACTGGTGGATTGCCTCCTACAGTGCCCTGCGCATTGGCGACAGCATGAGCGTGGGTACTGATGAAGCGCCGGAGAGCCCGCAAGCGCAAAAACTCTTCGACGACGAACGCCTCGATCCGCAAGCACCACGAGAAGTGGTGGCCGGTGGTGCTGATATTCATCGATTCCCTCGCGGCCCGAGCCCCGGCACCTTTCTCCATGGCTTGCTTGAATGGGCCGGTGATGAAGGTTTTGTCGCCACGCCGCAAGCGGTGGAAGACGCCATTGCCCGTCGTTGCAACCGTCGTGGCTGGGAGGGCTGGATAACCGCCCTGAGCGACTGGTTGCAGCACCTGCTTACGTCCCCGCTGCATATCGGCAGTGGGCAGGCCCCCGTGGTATTCGAGCAATTGACCCAGTACCGGGTCGAGATGGAATTCTGGTTCGCCAGTCATAAAGTCGATGTGCTCAAGCTCGATGAACTGGTGCGCCAATACACCCACAACGGTGTGGCCCGGGTGGCTGCCGAGCCGGTGTTGCTCAATGGCATGTTCAAAGGCTTCATCGACCTGACATTCGAGCACGACGGCCGCTACTACGTCGCTGACTACAAATCCAACTGGCTGGGCGTCGATGACGCGGCCTACACCGAGCAGGCCATGGAACAGTCGATTCTCGACAACCGTTACGACCTGCAATACGTGCTGTACCTGTTGGCCCTGCATCGCCAGCTCAAGGCGCGACTTGCCGATTACGACTACGACCGGCATGTCGGCGGTGCGCTGTACCTGTTCCTGCGCGGTACGCGCGCGTCCAGCCAAGGCGTGTATTTCGCCCGTCCTCCAAGAGCGCTGATCGAGCGTCTGGACCGGATGTTCCAGGGCAAGCCAGAACCCAAGGCCGAACCCGCCTGGGAACAGGGAGTTTTGCTATGAGTCGCACTTTCGCGGATTTGCTGCCTACTTCGTTGACAGCCGAAAGCCTAGCGGATCTGGCGCCGTTGAGTCGCGCCGATGACTTGCTCTTGTTGCTGACGCGCTGGGTTGAGCGCGGCTGGCTGCGAGCGCTGGACAAAGCCTTTGTCGCTTTTCTTCATGAGCTCGCTCCCGGCGATGATCCACTGGTGCTGCTGGCCGCCGCGTTGGCCAGTCATCAGTTGGGCCACGGTCATGTGTGCCTGGATCTGTTCGAGACGCTCAAGGAGCCGGACTTCGCCCTGTCGCTGCCACCGGAAGGTGATGTGCAAAGCGGCGCGATGTTGTTGCCGTCGCAATTGCTTGAGGCGCTGGACGGTGCTCATTGGTGCAAGGTCCTGGCCTCCAGCAGTCTGGTCGCATTGGCGGTCGATGGTCGCGAGGCCGCGCAGCATCGGCCATTGGTGTTATCGGGCAAACGTCTGTACTTGCGTCGCTACTGGGCTTACGAACGGCGTATCGACACCTCGCTGCGTCAACGCTTGGTCGAACACGAAACCACACCGGATGATTTTTCCCAGCGCCTCACCCGTTTGTTCGGCCCAGCCCAGCCTGGCGCAGTGATTGACTGGCAGAAACTCGCCTGCGCCCTCGCCACCCGCAGCGCGTTCAGCATCGTTACCGGTGGCCCGGGGACCGGCAAGACGACGACGGTCGTGCGTTTGTTGGCGTTGCTCCAGGCGCCGGCAGTGGAGGCTGGCAAGCCGTTGCGCATCCGTCTCGCGGCACCCACCGGCAAGGCTGCAGCCCGATTGACGGAGTCCATCAGTCAGCAGGTCAGGACGCTGGAAGTCGATGAAACCGTACGCGTGAAGATCCCGTCAGACGTTACCACCGTGCACCGTCTGCTCGGCAGTCGTCCCGGTACTCGACACTTCCGTCACCACGCCGGTAATCGCTTGCCGCTGGATGTGTTGGTGGTGGACGAAGCCTCGATGATCGATCTGGAAATGATGGCCAACCTGCTCGATGCGTTGCCGGCCCATGCCCGCTTGGTGTTGCTCGGGGACAAGGACCAACTGGCATCGGTGGAGGCCGGCGCCGTGCTGGGCGACCTGTGCCGCGACGCCGAGGCCGGTTGGTACAGCCCACAGACTCGCCTGTGGCTGCAAGCTGTCAGTGGTGAAAGCCTCGATGCCAGCGGTTTGCAGGAAGACACCCAAGGGACTCATCCGCTGGCCCAGCAAGTTGTGATGCTGCGTCATTCACGCCGGTTCGGCGAGGGCAGCGGCATCGGCCAACTGGCTCGTTGGGTTAACCAGCAGCAACCCGAGGAAGCTCGCAAGTTGTTGGCGGCTCGAAGTCATGACGACGTGTTTTCCCTGTCCCTCAAGGGGGAACAGGACCGGGCGTTGGAACGCTTGCTGCTTGAGGGGCATGGCGGTGGACCGCAGGGTTATCGCCATTACCTGAGTCTCTTGCGCAGCCTGCGACCATCGCTCGACAGCACGCTCGATGATCCCTGCTGGGCCGATTGGGCTCGCCAGGTGCTGCAAGCCTTCGACACCTTCCAGTTGTTGTGCGCCGTACGCAAAGGGCCGTGGGGCGTTGAAGGTTTGAATCAACGCGTGACCGCCGCGCTGCTCAAGGCTCGGCTGATCGACAGCGACCAGCAGTGGTACGAAGGTCGGCCGGTGCTGATGACCCGCAATGACTATGGTCTGGGTTTGATGAACGGCGACATCGGCATTGCCCTCAAGCTACCGGAACGTGAGGGGCCCGAGGCTGGGAAGCAGGTGCTGCGTGTGGCGTTCCCGCGAAATGATGGTCAGGGCGGCGTACGTTTTGTTCTGCCGAGCCGGCTCAATGATGTTGAAACCGTGTACGCCATGACGGTGCACAAATCCCAGGGCTCGGAATTTGCCCATACGGCGTTGATTTTGCCGGATGCCCTGAACCCTGTGCTCACCAAGGAATTGATCTATACCGGGATTACCCGGGCCAAAAACTGGTTCACCCTGATCGAACCTCGCTCCGGCGTATTCGAGGAGGCGGTGCGGCGCAAGGTCAAGCGCTTGAGCGGGTTGATGCTGGAGTTGGATGAGGTGAACGCCAACTAATCGGCGAACAGCATCTCCCGACTTTCACCCATCAACAGACCTTGATTCTGCTCAGTGACCGCGCGGATGTAGTCCCACAGCAGGGTGATCCGCTTGAGCTTGCGCAGGTCCTCGCGGCAGTACATCCAGAACTGTCGAGTGATGTTGATTTCCTCCGGCAGCACCGGCAGCAATCGCGGATCCTGGGCCGCCAGAAAGCACGGCAGAATCGCCAGCGACCGACTTTGCTGCGCGGCGACGAATTGCGCAATCACACTGGTGCTGCGCAGGTTGGCACTGGCGCCGGGCAACACGTTTGCCAGGTACAACAGCTCCGAGCTGAACGCCAGATCGTCGACATAACTAATGAATGAATGTTTGCCCAAGTCAGCCGGGCGGCGGATCGGTGGGTGCTTATCCAGATAATCCTGGGTCGCGTAGAGCTGTAATCGGTAATCGCAGAGTTTGCAGCAGACGTACGGACCATGCTCCGGGCGCTCCAACGCGATGACGATGTCCGCCTCGCGCTTGGACAGGCTGATGAAGTGCGGCAGCGGCAGGATGTCCACGGAGATTGCCGGGTAGGCGTCGACGAAATGGCTTAGCTGCGGAGTGATGAAAAAGCTGCCGAAGCCTTCGGTGCAGCCCATGCGCACGTGCCCGGACAACGCCACCCCGGACCCCGAAACCTGCTCGCAGGCCATGTGCAGTGTGCTTTCAATCGACTCGGCGTAACCGAGCAACCGCTGGCCTTCGGCGGTCAGGACAAAACCGCTGGTCCGGGATTTCTCGAACAGCAAAGTGCCCAACGCCGCTTCCAGCGAGCTGATGCGCCGCGACACAGTGGTGTAGTCGACCGCCAGGCGCTTCGCCGCGGTGCTGGCCTTGCGGGTGCGGGCGACTTCAAGGAAAAACTTGAGGTCATCCCAGTTCAACGAGCCTAGAGACGTGATGTTTTTTTGCATGATGGACCGGCTTTTATGTGCGTTCTTATTAGAAGTTTGCACATCTATACTCCAAAAACAGTCCGACAACCAATTCGCAATACGCGCCTCATCTCAAGGCGACTTTCTCGCCTTGGCTCCCTAGATAGCTCTCTAAATAAGAACAACGTCCCGGAGACCCAACATGAACGCATCGCTCACGCCAAACGAAACCACTGTCCAAACGGTAAAGCTGTTGATCAACGGCGAGTGGGTCGAGTCCCAAACCACCGAGTGGCACGACATCGTCAACCCGGCGACCCAGCAAGTGCTGGCGAAAGTGCCGTTCGCAACCGCGCAGGAAGTCGACGCCGCGATCAGCGCCGCTCATCGCGCCTTCCAGACCTGGAAGCTGACGCCGATCGGCGCGCGGATGCGCATCATGCTCAAGCTCCAGGCGTTGATTCGCGAACACTCCAAGCGCATCGCCGTGGTGCTCAGCAACGAACAAGGCAAAACCATCGCCGACGCTGAAGGCGATATCTTCCGCGGCCTGGAAGTGGTCGAGCACGCTTGCTCTATCGGCAGCCTGCAAATGGGCGAGTTCGCCGAGAACGTTGCTGGCGGCGTCGATACCTACACCCTGCGTCAACCAATCGGCGTTTGCGCCGGCATCACGCCGTTCAACTTCCCGGCGATGATTCCGCTGTGGATGTTCCCGATGGCCATCGCCTGCGGCAACACCTTCGTGCTCAAGCCGTCCGAACAGGACCCGATGTCGACCATGCTGCTGGTGGAACTGGCGATCGAGGCCGGTGTTCCGGCGGGCGTGCTCAACGTCGTTCATGGCGGTAAAGACGTGGTGGATGCGCTCTGCACCCACAAGGACATCAAGGCTGTTTCCTTCGTCGGTTCGACCGCCGTCGGCACTCACGTCTACGACCTGGCCGGTAAACACGGCAAACGCGTGCAATCGATGATGGGCGCGAAGAACCACGCTGTTGTGCTGCCGGACGCGAACCGCGAACAAGCGCTCAATGCGCTGGTCGGTGCCGGTTTCGGTGCGGCCGGTCAACGCTGCATGGCCACATCTGTCGTGGTGCTGGTGGGCGCGGCCAAGCAATGGCTGCCAGACCTGAAGGCACTGGCGCAGAAACTCAAAGTAAATGCCGGCAGCGAGCCTGGCACTGATGTCGGCCCGGTAATTTCCAAGAAAGCCAAGGCACGGATTCTGGATCTGATCGAGAGCGGCATCAAGGAAGGCGCCAAGCTGGAACTGGACGGCCGCGACATCACGGTTCCAGGCTTCGAGAAGGGCAACTTTGTCGGCCCGACCCTGTTCTCCGGCGTAACCCCCGAGATGCAGATCTACACCCAGGAAATCTTCGGTCCGGTGCTGGTGGTGCTGGAAGTCGCGACCCTCGATGAGGCCATCGCACTGGTCAACGCCAACCCGTTCGGCAACGGCACCGGCCTGTTCACCCAAAGCGGTGCGGCAGCGCGCAAGTTCCAGAGCGAAATCGACGTCGGCCAGGTCGGCATCAACATCCCGATTCCGGTGCCGGTCCCGTTTTTCAGCTTCACCGGTTCGCGCGGATCCAAACTCGGCGACCTCGGTCCGTATGGCAAGCAAGTGGTGCAGTTCTACACTCAGACCAAGACTGTCACCAGTCGCTGGTTCGATGACAACAGCGTCAACGACGGTGTGAACACCACCATCAACTTGCGTTAAGGAGCCGGACATGAAAATTGCTTTTATCGGTCTCGGCAACATGGGCGCGCCGATGGCGCGCAACCTGATCAAGGCCGGCCATTCGCTACGGCTGGTCGACCTGAACAAAACCGTTCTGGCAGAGCTGGAGCAACTGGGCGGCAGCATCAGCGCTTCGGCGTGTGAAGCCGCTCAAGGCGCAGAATTGGTGATCACCATGCTGCCCGCCGCGGTGCATGTGCGCAGCGTGTGGCTGGGTGAAGACGGCGTGCTGGCGGGTATCGGCAAGGGCGTGCCGGCAGTCGATTGCAGCACCATCGATCCGCAGACGGCGCGTGATGTTGCCGCGGCGGCGGCCAAGCAAGGCGTGGTCATGGCGGATGCGCCTGTGTCGGGAGGTACAGGCGGTGCGGCAGCCGGGACCCTGACGTTTATGGTCGGCGCTACCCCTGAGCTGTTCGCTACCCTGCAACCGGTGCTGGCGCAAATGGGCCGCAACATCGTCCATTGCGGCGAAGTCGGCACCGGGCAAATCGCCAAGATCTGCAACAACCTGCTGCTGGCGATCTCCATGGTCGGTGTCAGCGAAGCCATGGCGCTGGGCGATGCGCTCGGGATCGACACGACGGTGTTGGCCGGAATCATCAACAGTTCCACCGGCCGTTGCTGGAGTTCGGAGATGTACAACCCGTGGCCGGGCATCGTCGAAACGGCGCCGGCCTCGCGCGGCTATACCGGTGGTTTCGGTGCCGAACTGATGCTCAAGGATCTGGGGCTGGCCACGGAAGCGGCACGTCAAGCGCACCAACCGGTGGTGCTCGGCGCGGTGGCCCAGCAGTTGTATCAGGCGATGAGCCAGCGTGGGGAAGGGGGCAAGGACTTCTCGGCAATCATCAACAGCTATCGCAAACCCCAATAAAACCTGTGGAAGCGAGCTTGCTCGCGATGGGGGCGGCACAGTCAACACTGGTTGTGGATGATCCTCCGCCATCGCGAGCAAGCTCGCTCCCACAATGGCTGCATGTTCCTATCGACATTTACCGGGAAATCACGTTGGGTGATCTCCCGGTTTTTTTGCATCAGGCAAACACGAAATACTTACGCACGGTTTCAACCACTTCCCACGTGCCTTTCATGCCCGGCTCAATGACGAAAATATCACCGGCACGCAGATGGATCGGCTCCTTTCCCTCTGGGGTGATGATGCAGTACCCCTCGCGGAAATCGCAGTATTCCCACTTCACGTATTCCACATACCATTTGCCCGGCGTGCAGATCCAGGTGCCCATGATTTTGCTGCCGTCTTCGCTGGTGTAGGCGTTGAGGTTGACGGTGTGCGGGTCGCCTTCGAGTTTTTCCCATTTGCAGGCGTCGAGCACCGGCAGTGGGTGGGTATCGCGAAGAACGGTAATAGGTGCGGTCATGTGGACTCCGGGGCAGTGGACTAGAGAACTGAAGTCGCACCCTATAGCGCCCGTCCACCGGTCAGTTGTCTGTGCTCGACATTGAGCTGTCCAGAAACGCGCATTGCCCTCAAAGACTGCTCAGCGGGCAATCGAACCGGCTCTGTTCGAGGCTGGCTTCGAACTCGACCAACTGCGAATGCTGCTGCAACAGCGCAGCGATCCGCTCGCTGATTTCCTGCTTCTTGGCGGCAATGACCTGATGGGCCAGTTCCCACGGCATTTGCGGCCCTTGGTGTCCGGCGAAGATTGACTGCAATTCCTTGAGCCTGAAACCCAGCTGCTGCGCGCACTTGATGAAGATCAGCAGGTCTACGCTTTGCTGGTCGTAGACGCGGTATTTTCCCAACCGCTGAGCGGCAGGCAGCAGGCCGATCGACTCGTAATGGCGGATGCTCTTGATCGTGGTTCCGGAGCGTTGCGCGGCTTGGCCGATGTACATGGAAAGTCCCTTTTCGCCGTGGTAACCCGGTGCATTATCGGCAGACTCAGCGGCTGGCGATAGCCTGGGCCTGCAGCAACCAGGTTTCACGCTGGCCAGCGCTGGAACCGAGAATCGGGCCGAACGTGAGCGTGCGTTGTGGCTTGATGCCGCAGAACGCGAGCGTGGTTTTGCGTACCTGATGCAGTCCAGGCATGCGATAGATCCAGCGGTAATACCAGGGTGGCGTGTCCATGGTCACCAGCAAATGGGCGCTGCGGCCGTGCAGGAGTTTGTCGGGAAAGGCTTTGCCTTCGCGGTATTTGAACGCGAAACCCGGCAGGAACACTCGATCGAAAAAGCCCTTGAGCAATGCCGGAATTCCGCCCCACCAGATCGGATAAACCAGCGTCAGGTGCTCGGCCCACACAATGTCCTCCTGGGCGCGGCGCAAGTCGGCTTCCATTGGTTGGACCTGTTGATAACCTTCACGCAGCACCGGGTCAAAGTCCATTGCGCCCAGAAACAACTGGCGCACCTCATGCCCGGCACGCACCGCCGACTGTGCGTAACGCTCGGCGAGTGCGCCGCAGAAACTGTTGCTCGCCGGATGACCCGGAATCACCAGAATTCGTTTGCCCATCGTCTCTGTCCTCGAAGATGAAAGCCCAAGGGTAAAGTCTGCCCCTCAGGGGAGAGTCAAGGCGTGCAGCAAGGCCTTGGCGTAACCAGGCAAGGCGGCGAAATCCCGAGCACAGAGCAACAGTTTGCGCATGGCCCAAGGTTCTCGCAGGGCGAGGCTCTTGAAGGATTGTTCTCCACGCCAGCGCTCAACCGCCGCGAGGGGCACGATCGCCAGCCCGGCCCCCCGAGCGACCATGCGCATCACACCCTCGAAACCGTCGGCACGGATGCGGATTTGCAGGCGTGATCCGGTGTGCAGCGCCTGTTCTTCCAGGTACGCCGCCATCGCGCTGTTGGCGTTCAGACCGACATAGTCGTGGTGCAAGGTATCGTTGAAGCTCACGACACCTGCGTGTGCCAAGGGATGATCGTGGGGCATGATCAGCACCAGCGGATCGTCGCGAAACGGGCGGATCTGCAGGTCATCGGTGTCCACGGCGTCAGAGACGATGCCCAGGTCTGCCGCACCTTGGCGCAAGGCGTGGGTGATGCGCGCACTGGGCAGTTCTTGAAGATCGATGTCGAGGTTGGGGTGGTCGCGAAGGAAGTCCGCGAGCAACTCCGGCAGGTATTCGGTCATCGCTGTGGTGTTACACAGCAGCCGCACCTGGCCTTTGACGCCGTTGGCGTATTCGGCCAGATCCTGCTGCATGCGTTCGGCCTGTTGCAGCAGAACACGGGCGTGTTGCGCCAGGGCTTTGCCGGCCGGGGTTGGGCTGACACCGCGGCGACCTCGCTGCAGAAACTCGATCCCCAATGACGCCTCCATGGCGCGGATGCGCGCACTCGCTGCCGCGAGGGACAAATGGCTGCGAGCCGCGCCAGCAGTGATGTTGCCGCTGTCGAGGATGTTCAGGTAGAGGCGCAGGTCGGTCAGGTCGAAGTGCATCGGTAACCTCTTGATCTGTGTTGTCTGGAAGGCCGCTATCGCGAGCTTGCTCGCGATAGCGGCCTTCAAAACGACGAAGTTTTCAGCCTATTGCTTGACGAGAGGCTGCCTCAGTATATGGCAGATTTTCAAGCGGCCAATCCAGGCCCACGATAGCGCCATGAATACTCTCGCCGCGTTCTATCAAAACCTCGGTCTGACCCTTTCGTTGATGGTCATCGCGACCTTTCTGCTGGCCGGCATGATCAAGGGGGTGATCGGCCTCGGTCTGCCAACCATTGCGATGGGTTTGCTCGGTCTGGCTATGGCGCCGTCGCAGGCTGCCGCGCTGCTGATCATCCCCGCAACGCTCACCAATGTCTGGCAACTGGCATTCGGCGGGCATCTGCGGGGGTTGATCAAACGGCTGTGGCCGATGCTGTTGGCGATCTTCATCGGCACCGGGGCCGGCACGTTGTGGATCGGCATGGCCGGTGGTCATTGGGTCGTGCGGGGATTGGGCGCGGCGCTGTTGCTCTATGCGTTGAGCGGGTTGTTACTACCGACCTTGCGTGTAGGCCGTCACACCGAGCGCTGGCTCGGTCCGCTTGGCGGCCTGTTGACTGGCGTCATCACCTCGGCCACCGGCGTCTTCGTGATTCCGGCAGTGCCTTATCTGCAAGCGCTGGGCTTGAGCAAAGATGAACTGGTGCAGGCGCTGGGTCTGTCGTTCACCGTCTCGACCCTGGCCCTGGCCGCCGGCCTGTTATGGCGTGGCGCGCTGGGTGGTGGCGAGTTAAGTGCGTCGTTGCTGGCGCTGATCCCGGCGGTGCTCGGCATGTTGCTGGGGCAATGGCTGCGCCAGCGGATCAGCGCCGTGCTGTTCAAGCGTGTTTTCTTCATCGGCCTGGGCGTGCTCGGCGGCCACTTGTTGATCAGCGGGTAGCGGAAGACGGGCTAAGCATCTCGATGGCGCGGATATCGAAATCCCGTTCCAGGTACTCATCGCGCTGCTCGAGGAACTGCTTCATGTGCGGCAGGTTCGAGTGCACGTCCAAGTGAGCCTGGGACTGCCAGATCTCGTAGAAGATAAACAGCGTCGGGTCCTGTTTGTCGCGCAACATGTGGTACTCGATGCAACCGGGCTCGGCGCGGCTCGCTTGCACATAAGCGCTGAAAAACGCTTCAAAGGCGTCGGATTTTTCCGGGCGGGTCTTGGCATGCAGGATGAAGCCTTGCATTTCACTCATCAGAAATTCCCTCAAGTTCAGAATCGGCACAAGTTTATGGCAACAATCGGTTGTCGATTCGTGCGTATTGGTCAAATGAATGTTGTGAATCCAGCGCTTATTCCGCGCGAGGCAGATCGTTACTCTGCCGCCATCGAATTCCAACCTTCCGAGACTTCCCATGAAAAAAGTCCTGTTGCTCAATGGCGGCAAAAAATTTGCCCACTCCGATGGCCGTTACAACGCCACCCTGCATGAAGCCGCGCTGAGCGTGCTGGATCGCGGCGGCGTCGACGTGAAAGCCACCTTCATCGACGAGGGGTACGACCTCGCCGAAGAAGTCGCCAAATTCATCTGGGCCGACGTGATCATTTATCAGATGCCCGGCTGGTGGATGGGGGCGCCCTGGACCGTCAAGAAGTACATCGACGAAGTCTTCACCGAAGGTCATGGCAGCCTGTACGCCAGTGACGGCCGTACGCGCTCCGACTCGTCGCAAAAGTACGGCAGCGGTGGCCTGTTGCAGGGCAAGCAATACATGTTGTCCCTGACCTGGAACGCGCCGCAGCAAGCCTTCGACGACCCGACCGATTTCTTCGAAGCCAAGGGCGTGGACGCGGTGTACTTCCCGTTCCACAAGGCCAACGAGTTCCTCGGCATGACCGGTTTGCCGACGTTCCTGGCGGTCGATGTGATGAAGCGCCCCAATGTCGAAGCCGATGTCGCACGCTATGAGCAGCATTTGATCGAGGTGTTCGGTCTGCCGGCGTGAGGTTCCTTTTGCCCCGCATCCAGCTACTATCAAGCCAGTTTTGAATGAGGGGCATCCGTGAAAGCCAGATCCGATGAGTTGCAGATTTTCGTCTGCGTGATTGAATGCGGGTCGATTTCCGCTGCAGCCGAACAGGTCGGGCAAACGCCTTCAGCGGTCAGCCGTACGCTGTCGCGGCTGGAGGCGAAACTTGATACCACGCTGATCAATCGCACCACGCGGCGCATGGACCTGACCGAAGAGGGCAAGTACTTCTTCGAGCACGCCAAGCTGATTCTCGATCAGATGGACGAGCTCGAAGAACGCCTGATTTCACGCCAGCAAACTCCGTCCGGGCGCCTGCGGATCAACGCCGCATCTCCGTTCATGCTGCACGCCATCGTGCCGTACATCGACGAGTTCCGCCGGCTCTATCCGGACATCCAGCTGGAGCTCAACAGCAACGACCTGATCATCGATTTGCTCGAGCAAAGCACTGACATCGCCATCCGCATCGGCACGCTCGCCGACTCGACGTTGCATGCCCGCTCTTTGGGATGCAGTCCGCTGCACATCGTTGCCAGCCCGGCCTATCTGGAACAACACGGTGTACCGGTTGAAGTGGCGGATTTGTCCGGGCACACGCTGCTGGGCTTTACCCAGAACGAAGGCCTCAACCAATGGCCGCTGCGTTACGTTCACGGTGATCGCTGGCCGATTCAGGCTTCAATCAGCGCGTCCAGCGGCGAGACGATCAGGCACTTGGTGCTGGAAGGTCAGGGCATTGCCTGTCTGTCGCATTTCATGACCATCGACGACATCCGCGCCGGCCGTTTGCAGGTGCTGTTGGCGGATTTCAACAGCGGTTATCGCCAGCCGATCAACGCGGTGTACTACCGAAACTCGCAACTTGCCCTTCGGATTCAGTGCTTCCTGGACTTCATCCAAGGCAAGTTGGCGGTTTATGCGAATGCGGATTTCAAGGGCTGATTCGTGACCCCTGCGCAAGAGTGAATTGGGCAACGCTGTCTGTTTCCGCAGGTATCGGTCCTCGATACTGGGTGCATCACTTATTAACGCAGGGAGTTTCTCCATGAACGTATTCGTTACCGGTGCAGCCGGTTTTATCGGCGGCTCAATCGCTACCGGTCTGGTCCAGGCGGGTCACAAGGTTACCGGCCTGGTGCGCAGCAACGAACAAGCCAATGAACTGAGTGCTCTGGGTATCACCCCAGTAATCGGCACGCTTGACGACAGCGCATTGCTGGCCGAACAGGCCCGCGCTGCCGACGCCGTGATCAACGCCGCCAGCAGCGACCATCGTGGCGCGGTAGAAGCGTTACTCGATGCACTTCGCGGTTCCAACAAAGTGTTCCTGCACACCAGCGGGTCGAGCATTGTTGGCGATGCGTCGGGCGGCAAATCCAGCGACGTTATCTATTACGAAGACAACCTGCCGGCACCTACCGTCGACAAGGCTGCTCGTGTGGCCATCGACAACCTGATCCTCGCCGCAGCAAAGGACGGGGTGAACTCGGCAGTCATCTGCAACACCCTGATCTACGGCCATAGCCTGGGCGTCAAACGCGACAGCGTGCAGCTACCGCGTTTGCTGAAACAGGCGCGTAAAAGTGGTGTGGTCCGGCATGTCGGTACCGGCCAGAACATCTGGTCCAACGTGCACATCGAAGACGTGGTTTCCCTGTACCTGCTGGCGCTGACCAAAAACGTACCGGGCACCTTCTACTTCGTCGAAAGCGGTGAAGCGTCGTTTATCGACATGACCACTGCGATTGCCCAAGCGCTGAATCTGGGTGAGCCACAAGACTGGCCGCTGAAAGAGGCCGAAGCCGAGTGGGGGTATGAAATGGCCAACTATGGCCTGGGCTCCAACAGCCGGGTTCGCGGTAAACATGCGCGTGAGTTGCTGGGCTGGGCGCCGAAGCGGACATCGGTGATTGAATGGATTCGTGACGAGATGGTGTGAGTTCGCTCTAGACCGCGTCGCTGCCATCGCGAGCAAGCTCGCTCCCACAGGAGGTCTTCGTCGTACACAAAATCTGTGTCGAGTGGAATTCAAATGTGGGAGCGAGCTTGCTCGCGATTGCGTTTCTGGCGACCCAATAACTGGCCGGGCCGCCCTCAATTCCGTAACATCCGTCCCCTCTTTTCCCGCCGGTATTTTAGGTCAGCCATGAATCCAAAACGTCTGCGCGCCGATACCCTGGCCGGACTCACCACGTCTTTCGCCCTGCTACCCGAATGCATCGCCTTCGCGCTGGTTGCTCACCTCAATCCATTGATGGGGCTTTACGGCGCTTTCATCATTTGCACGTTGACCGCACTTTTCGGTGGGCGGCCGGGCATGGTGTCCGGCGCTGCCGGATCGATGGCCGTGGTGATCGTCGCGTTGGTGGTGCAGCACGGTGTGCAGTATTTGCTGGCCACCGTGCTGCTGGGTGGGCTGATCATGCTGGCGTTCGGATTGCTGAAACTGGGCAAGCTGGTGCGCATGGTGCCGCACCCGGTGATGCTCGGCTTCGTCAACGGCCTGGCGATCATCATTGCCCTGGCGCAGCTGGAGCACTTCAAGAGCGGTGACGTCTGGCTCAGCGGCACGCCGCTGTACCTGATGGCAGGGCTGGTTGCCGTGACGATGGCCATCGTCTACGTGCTGCCGCGCCTGACACGCGTCGTGCCACCCGCGCGGGGGGCGATTCTGGGCGTTGGTCTGGCGGTTTATCTGCTCGGTCTGCCGACCCGCACCTTGGGCGACATGGCGCACATCGCCGGCGGTTTGCCGACCTTTGCGCTGCCAGACATTCCCTGGACCCTGGAAACCCTGCGCATCATCGCTCCCTACGCGATATTGATGGCGTTGGTCGGTCTGCTGGAAACCCTGCTGACCCTGAACCTCACCGACGAGATCACCGAGAGCCGTGGCTTCCCGGATCGTGAGTGCGTGGCGCTGGGGGCGGCCAACGTGGTCTCTGGTGTATTCGGCGGTATGGGCGGTTGCGCCATGATCGGCCAGACGGTGATCAACCTCAGTTCCGGCGGTCGCGGTCGGCTGTCCGGTGTGGTGGCCGGTGCGCTGATTCTGCTGTTCATATTGTTTTTGTCGCCGCTGATCGAGCGCATCCCGCTGGCCGCCTTGGTCGGGGTGATGTTCGTGGTGTCGCAGCAGACGTTTGCCTGGGCTTCGTTGCGGGTGGTGAACAAGGTGCCGCTGAACGACGTGTTGGTGATCATCGCGGTAACGGTCATTACGGTGTTCACCGATCTGGCCACTGCAGTGCTCTGCGGGATCATCATTGCGGCGCTCAACTTCGCCTGGCAGCAGGCTCGCGAGCTTTATGCCGACAGTCATCTTGAAGTGGACGGCAGCAAGCTCTACCACCTACATGGCACGCTGTTCTTCGCCTCGACTACGCCTTTTCTCAATCAGTTCGACCCCGCCAACGACCCACCCGTAGTGACGATCGATTGTCGCCACCTGAGCTTCGTCGACTACTCGGCGTTAGCCGCGCTAAAAACGCTGCGTGAACGCTACGCGAAGGCCGGCAAGCACTTGCGCGTGCTGCACTTGTCCGAACGCTGCAAAAAACTGCTCAAGCGCGCTCGCGTGAATCACGACTGACGCCCAGCCGGCAGGCGTGATGAAAATCCGCCTGCCTGATTTTCATAACACACGACCCCGCATACCTCTGCGCGACAACCCTTATCCCTTCACGAAAATTACTTTCACCTCGTTTGAAAATCACACCTCGAAATGTTTTATGAGTTTCACAACCCATTCGACGTGACCCTTTCGAGGAGTACCGCATGACACCTTCCTTCGGCTATTGGCTGCTGGTTTATGCTGCCATCGCCATCATCGCGCTGATCGTTCTGATTGCCCGTTACCGGCTCAATCCGTTCATTGTCATCACCTTGGTGTCCATCGGCCTGGCGCTGCTGGCGGGGATGCCACCGTCGGGCGTGGTGGGGGCGTACGAGGCGGGTGTCGGCAAGACACTGGGGCATATCGCACTGGTTGTCGCGCTGGGCACGATGCTCGGCAAAATGATGGCCGAGTCCGGAGGCGCCGAGCAGATGGCGCGAACGTTGATCGATCGCTTCGGTGAGAAAAATGCGCACTGGGCGATGGTTTGCATCGCTTTCCTTGTAGGACTGCCGTTGTTCTTCGAGGTCGGTTTTGTACTGCTGGTGCCGATCGCATTTACCGTGGCGCGGCGCGTGGGCGTTTCGATTCTGATGGTTGGTTTGCCGATGGTCGCCGGGCTCTCGGTGGTCCACGCGCTGGTGCCGCCACACCCGGCGGCGATGCTGGCGGTGCAGGCTTATCAGGCCTCGGTGGGGCAGACCTTGCTCTATGCAATCCTGATCGGGATTCCGACCGCGATCATCGCCGGCCCCCTCTACGCCAAGTTCATCGTGCCGCGCATTCAACTGCCGGAAGATAACCCGCTGGAGCGTCAGTTCCTTGAGCGTGAACCGCGCGACAGCCTGCCGGGTTTCGGCATCACCATGGCGACCATTCTGTTGCCGGTGGTGCTGATGCTGATCGGCGGCTGGGCCAATCTGATTTCCACGCCGGGCAGCGGTTTCAATCAGTTTCTGTTGTTCATCGGCAATTCGGTGATCGCCTTGCTGCTGGCGACCTTGCTGAGCTTCTGGACGCTTGGCCTGGCCCAAGGCTTCAACCGCGAATCGATCCTGAAATTCACCAACGAATGCCTGGCACCGACTGCCAGCATCACTTTGCTGGTCGGCGCGGGCGGTGGCTTGAACCGGATTCTGGTGGACGCCGGCGTCACCGACCAGATCGTCAGCCTGGCCCAGGTATTCCACCTGTCGCCGCTGTTGATGGGCTGGCTTTTTGCGGCACTGATGCGCATCGCCACCGGTTCCGCCACGGTGGCCATGACCACCGCGTCGGGCATCGTCGCGCCGGTGGCCATTGGTCTGGGTTATCCCCATCCAGAGCTGTTGGTGCTGGCGACAGGCGCGGGGTCGGTTATCTTTTCCCACGTCAATGACGGCGGTTTCTGGTTGATCAAGGAATACTTCAACATGACCGTCGCCCAGACCTTCAAGACCTGGACGGTGCTCGAGACCCTTATCTCGGTCGTCGCCTTCGGTCTTACCGTTGGCCTTTCTTATCTGCTTTAGCCGGAGTCGCCCGCCATGGACATCCTCTACCAGATCCGCGCCCGTCAGGATTCCTTCAGCGCGGGCGAAGGACGCATTGCTCGGCTGATGCTCGACGACGTAGGATTTGCCTCCGCCGCCAGTCTCGATGAGCTGGCGCTGAGAGCGGAAGTCAGCACCGCCACGCTCTCGCGTTTTGCTCGCACCGTCGGCTGCCGCGATTTGCGCGATCTGCGGCTGCAACTGGCCCAGGCCAGCGGCGTCGGCAGTCGGTTTTTGGACCCGGCGGGCACGCCCGAGCAGTCGGCGTTCTATGGGCAAATTGTTGGCGATATCGAATCGACCCTGCGCCAGCATCTGTCGGCGTTCGACGAATCACGTTTTGCCGATGCGGTGAAACTGCTGGGCAAGGCGCGGATGATTCACGCCTTCGGCATGGGGGGATGCTCGACCTTGTGCAGTGATGAACTGCAAGTGCGGTTGGTGCGATTCGGCTACCCGATTGCGGTGTGCCACGACCCGGTGATGATGCGTGTCACCGCCGCCAGCCTTGATGCCGAACGCGTAGTCATTGCCTGTTCGCTGACCGGCATCACCCCCGAACTGCTCGAGGCTGTCGAGCTGGCACGCAGCTACGGCGCACGAATTCTCGCCATCACTCGGGCCGACTCCCCGCTGGCGCAATTGGCTGATGTGCTGCTGCCGCTGCAAGGCGTCGAAACTTCCTTCATCTACAAACCCACGGCGGCGCGCTACGGCATGTTGCTGGCCATCGACGTGCTCGCCACCGAGCTGGCGCTGGCCAATCCTGAAGACAATCAAGAGCGTCTACGGCGGATCAAACTCGCCCTCGACGACTACCGCGGCGGCGACGATCACTTGCCGCTGGGAGACTGACATGATGTACGACACGCTGATTCGCAACGCCCTGATTATCGACGGCAGCAACGCGCCCGGTTACCCCGCCGACGTGGCGATTCTGAACGGCCGCATCGAGCGTATCGGCGACTTGCGCGATGCCTGCGCCACCGAAGAAATTGACGCCGCCGGCCGCGTGTTGGCGCCAGGTTTCATCGACGTGCACACCCACGACGACACCGTGGTGATCCGCCAGCCGCAGATGCTGCCCAAGCTCAGCCAGGGCGTGACCACCGTGATTGTCGGCAACTGCGGGATCAGCGCGTCGCCGGTGAGTTTGCGCGGCGATCCGCCCGACCCGATGAACTTGCTCGGCACTGCCGCAGCGTTCGTTTATCCGAGGTTCAGCGACTACCGCGCAGCCGTCGAAGCGGCGAACACCACGCTGAACGTGGCCGCACTGGTCGGTCACACGGCGCTGCGCAGCAATCACCTCGACGATCTGTTGCGCACTGCCACTGCGGATGAAATATCCGCGATGCGCGAGCAATTGCGCGAGAGTCTTGAGGCCGGTGCCTTGGGCTTGTCCACCGGGCTTGCCTACGCCAACGCCTTCTCGGCTTCCACCGATGAAGTGATGCAACTGACCGAAGAGCTGAGCGCGTTCGGCGCGGTTTACACCACGCACTTACGCAGCGAATTCGAACCGGTGCTGGAGGCCATGGACGAAGCATTCCAGATCGGCCGTCATGCGAAATCCCCGGTGATTATTTCCCACCTCAAATGTGCGGGTGCCGGTAACTGGGGGCGGAGCCCACAGCTATTGGCATCGCTCGAAAACGCGGCGAAAACCCATCCTGTGGGCTGCGATTGTTATCCCTATGCGGCGAGTTCATCGACGCTGGACCTCAAGCAAGTCACCGATGCCCATCGCATCACCATCACCTGGTCAACGCCGCACCCTGAAGCGAGTGGCCGTGACCTGATGGACATCGCCGCCGAGTGGGGCGTGCCACTACTTGATGCCGCCCGGCGCCTGCAACCGGCCGGCGCGGTGTATTACGGAATGGACGAGGCGGACGTACGAAGAATCCTCGCGCATCCGCTGTCGATGGTCGGCTCTGACGGATTGCCGGAAGACCCGTTCCCGCATCCACGCTTGTGGGGCGCATTCCCACGCGTGCTCGGACATTTCAGTCGCGATGTAGGGCTGTTTCCGCTGCACACCGCCGTGCACAAGATGACCGGTTTGTCGGCGGCGCGATTTGGCTTGAAGGAACGTGGCGAAATCCGTGAAAGACATTGGGCGGATCTGGTGTTGTTTGATCCTGTGACCATTCGCGATGTGGCGGATTTCAATGATCCGCAACGGGCGGCGGAAGGTATCGATGGGGTTTGGGTCAACGGTGTCTTGAGTTACAGCGACGGGCAGGCGAACGGCAGAAGGGAAGGGCGGTTTCTGGCGCGGCAAGGGGACTTGCGTGATGGTTTCCAGTAACCATTCCGAGTGCTGCGTCACAGTGATGGCATATTGCGACTAAAGAAAGCCATTACCAAGCCGAAGCGCTGACATCTCGCCCAGCTACACTCTGGGTCTTATCCGTCTGGGAGCAACTCCATGAGCTTTGGCAAAACCACCCCGATCCTGCGGATTTTCGATGAAATCAAGGCCGTGGAGTTCTACGTCGAGTTCCTGGGATTCAAGATCGATTGGCAGCATCGTTTCGAGCCCAACTTTCCGTTGTACCTGCAAGTCTCCCGTGGTGAGTGCGTGCTGCATCTGTCCGAACATCACGGCGACAGCACACCGGGCTCGGCGTTGCGGATCGAGACCGATGAGCTTGAGGCATTCCAGCAACAATTGCTGGCCAAGGAATATACGTTCGCACACCCACAGATCCAGGCCATGCCCTGGGGGAGCCAGGACATGACCATCAGCGATCCGTTTGGCAATCGGTTGGTGTTTACCAATGCGATTTGTGTGTAAGGCCGTTCGGCAGTTCTGATGATCGTTCCCACGCGGGAGCATGGGAACGATAAGGCGTGATTACACCCGGAAGTGGCTAACCATCATCTGCAACTGATTGCCCAACCGCGCCAGTTCAACACTGGACGCAGCCGTTTCGTCGCTGGCGGCGGCGGTCTGTTCGGACACGTCGCGCACGTTGATGATGCTGCGGCTGATCTCTTCGGCCACGGCACTTTGCTGCTCGGCAGCGGCGGCGATCTGCTGGTTCATCGACTGGATGTTGGACACCGTGCGGGTGATGTTTTCCAGTGACACACCAGCCTTGCGCGTCAGGGCGACGCTGCTGTCGGTGAGGGCGCGGCTGTTGTTCATCACCGCCGACACTTGTTGCGTGCCGTTTTGCAGACCGGCCACCAGGCCTTCGATTTCTTCGGTGGATTTCTGCGTGCGCTGAGCCAGGCCACGGACTTCGTCGGCAACCACGGCAAAACCACGACCGGCTTCACCGGCACGGGCCGCTTCGATGGCGGCGTTGAGCGCCAGCAGGTTGGTCTGTTCGGCCACGGCCTTGATCACGTCCATGACGCTGCCGATCTTGTCGCTTTCCTGTTGCAGCACGCTCATGGCTTCAGTGGAACGCGCCACTTCAGTGGCCAGGCGTTCGATCTGGGCGATGGCTTCGTTTACCACCTTGTCGCCTTCGCGGGCTTCGCCGTCAGCAGCGGCCGCCGCCTGGGAGGCTTCTTCGGCGTTGCGCGCGACTTCCTGCACGGTGGCAGTCATCTCGTGCATAGCGGTAGCCACTTGGTCGGTTTCGATTTTTTGGCTGTTCACCCCGGCGCTGGTTTGCTCGGTCACGGCAGACAGTTCTTCGGCGGCGCTGGCGATCTGGGTGACACCGTCGCGGATGCCGCTGATCAAGTCACGCAGGGTCACGCCCATGCGAGCGATGCCTTGTTGCAACACGCCGAGTTCGTCGCGGCGAGTCACTTTGACGTCCTGGGACAGGTCGCCGCTGGCAATGCGTTCAACCACGGCCAAGGTGTCGCGCAGCGGGCCGGTAATCTGACGGGTGATGATCACGGCAGCAATGATGCCCACCAGCAACGCCAGCAAGGTGCTGATCAGCTGTAGTGTGCGAGCCTGGGCGCTTTCGACGTCACGGCGGTCGAGTTGGATCTGATACAGCTGATCACTCAGGGTCACGATGGCGGCGCCCTGGTCGGTCATTTCCTTGCGTGCCTGCACCGCATCGGTGTTGGCCGCTTTATAAGCCTGCAAGGCGCTGCGGTAGTTGGTCAGTGCGGTTTCCAGCTGACGCAGGGCATCTTGCTGGGTGTCGGCGAAATGCACGTTGAGGGGTTTCAGGCTGGCGATTGCCACGTCCAGTTGGCCGACGGCTTTTTGTTCGGTGTCGGCGTTGGTGGTCGCGGTGTAGCCGCGCACTTCGTAGCGGGCCAGCAAGAAGGCTTCCTTGGCCGCCGTGATGGCCAGGAATTGTTCGAAGCGCTGGTCGCTCAGAGGCATTTGCTGCACGCGGGTGTTGATGGCGTTGATCAGCGTGTTGGCGGTCTCGGCATTGGCGCCCATGGCGTCGCGCGCGCTATTGCCGGTGCGGTAGGCGCTGCGCATTTTATTCAAGGACGTCTTGTAGGCGTCGATGACGGCGCCTTGCTCTTTGAGCAGCTTGAGGTTTTCCGGGCTCTTGAATTTCGCCAGCAGCGTTTGTTGCTGAGTGGAGAACGCCTCGAGCGTGGTCTGGACGTTCTGTGCGGCGGTTTCGTCGCCGTTGGTCAGCATGTATTGCAGGCGAACCACACGCAGCTTGGTCAGGCCGGCATTGAGCTGGGTGATGTCGCTCATCCAGTTGCTGCGGTCAATCAATCCGCCCAGGCTCGTCCAGCCGGTCAGGGCGAGGACGCAGGTCAGGGCCAGGACCAGGCCGAATCCCAAGCCCAGCTTCATGTTCACGCTGATATTGCCGAACCAGCTATTCATCAAAAGTCCTCCAGGAACGTTGTGCTTCTAGATCGTCGGTTGGCTGGAAGATTGTTGTTTTTGGTAGCCAGCAAGGTGTGTAGCAGGACTGTATCGGCAGCCATTGCGAGAGCTGAATGGTTTTTGTAGGACCGATGTGTCACAAGACTTCCGTGCAGTCTTAAGCTTTTTTTCACATGCGTTTCACCGACTGCCGACGCCAGCCTCTCTACTCTCGCCGCACCGAAGAAAGTGATGCGTGCCGGCGAGGCGGTTTGATGTGGTATTGAGACTGAGTCTGTTCGGGGTAAAACGCTCGATTGATCTGAGCCGTTTGGCCCGCTATCGCAATGCGACTGTCGTGTTCACCTCGGCGCTTTTGGTGATTGCGCTGACGGTCTGGCTTTTGCTTCCTGCCGCTGTACCGGACCTGGCCCACGGCAATGTGGCCGGCGCCCGGGCGTTGGCGGCCGACTGGGCCAAGGGCAACGTAATTGTGCTGGTGCGTCACGTTGAACGCTGCGATCATTCCAGCGCCGCCTGTCTGAGCGGTAACGATGGCATTACCGCTCGCTCTCGCAGCGTCGCGGTGGGGGTCGGTGCACAGTTCGAGCAACTGGGGCTGAGCAGGGCTGACATCTACAACAGCCCCCTGACCCGTACAGCGCAGACCGCCGGCTATATGTTCAACAAGGTCGGGGCCGGTGAAGAATGGTTGATCAATTGCAAGGGCACCATGCTGCGCGACGCTCTGGCGCACAAGGTGGCCGGGCGAAACCTGATTCTGGTGACCCACAGCGAATGCATGTCACAACTTGAGAAAGACCTCAAGTTGCCGGCCTCTACGCTGGGTTATGGCGCTTCTTTGTTTATCTCGGCCGAAACGCCTCAGGCGCCGCGGATGCTCGGTTTCATCGAAGCCTCGGACTGGCACTCGGTGACCACCGAATGAATTCACTTTCTGGATCAGGACACACGATGTTGACTTCTTCCCGCTACCGCTTTTACTGGGTGAACTTCGGCATTCCACTGGCCTGTGCGGCCGTGGTTTTCCTGCTGTTCGACCTGACCAAAATCGACATCGCGTTCAATGATCTTTTTTATGACCCGATCACAAAGACGTTTCCGCTGGATCATATCCAACTGTTCGAAAAGATCACCCATAAATGGGCTCGGATCATCCCGAACTGGACCGGTGAGATAGCGATCATCGGCGCCTTGCTGTCGTTTCTCTGGCCGCGCCTGAAGGCGGAAAAGCATTCGAAAATCATCGCATTCCTGGAAAAAATCAAAGTCGCGCCAGTGCTTCGGTTTGCGAGCAAGCATCGTCGGGACTTCCTCTACGTGGTGTTCGCGTTCTCCATCAGCACCGGTGTGATTCACTACCTCAAGGGCCACACCAGCGTGTACTGCCCGGTCGAAACGACCCAGTACGCGGGGAAAATCGAGCATAAGGAGTGGTATCAGAATTTCGATCTGCTGAAAGTTGCCGGCAAGGGGCGCTGCTGGCCGGGTGGGCACGCCTCGGGTGGTTTCACCATGCTCGCGCTGTACTTTGTGGCGCGCCGCTACCGCTGGCGCTATTCCAAAGCGATCATGTACGGCTCGCTGTTGCTCGGTTTTGTCTACGGCACGACGCGGGTTGTGCAGGGCTGGCACTACATGTCCCACACCTTGTGGGCCGGGATCTTCGTGTGGCTGGCGTGTTTGCTGACAGCCCTGGCGTTCTACGGGCGGGCGCGGCTCGAGCAGCCGGTGCTGCAAGCGCATGAGCGGTCTGAAAGCGTTGCACAGACGCAGACGGTTAACTGATTCAAAAGGCCTGAACAACAAAACCCGCCAACCCTGAAGAGGGGGGCGGGTTTTTTGTTTTCTGTCCCGTGGAGCGGTGGTTGGGAGAGGGCCTTCGGTGTGACTGAACCGCCGGCAGAGGACTCACTCCCCGACGAAGTAATACGCCTGGCGCCCCACCATCATGATCTTCAGCACCTTCAACGGAGCGGCCGGTTCGCTCTCACCAGACATCACCGCCACATTGCCCGGCGACGCCCTCAAAAACTCATGCAGCTGCGCCTCGGTGTCCAGTCCCTTGATCACCCGTTGGGTGTAGAACACGGTGGCACCGCCTAGCCGTTCATTGGCCTGGAACAGCGCGACTTGCTGCCCATTGGCCTGTAGCGTCTGAATGTGTTCGGTCAGGGGCAGGAAGGACAGTTCGACGTCGGCCCGGGGCATTGCCCATTGCGCGGTGGCCAGGTAACTGGCGATCACCACCGTGAGCAAACCGGCGACCACACCTTGTCGGTGCCGGGCAATACGGCCGATCAGGCTCGAGGCGCCTTCACGGGCCTTCAGCCTTTGGAGCAGGACGTGGGCATATTCCGCCGCAATCACCGCGGCGGCGGGCGTCATCGACATCAGGTACACGGTGCGCTTGCTCGATGCCAGCGTCAGCACGACGAACTGCGCCAGGATCCACAGGGTAAAAAACAGCAAATAACGGTTGGCCATCAGGCTTTTGCGAAAGTGCCACAACCCCAGATACACCAGAATGTTCCAGGGCAGGAACGCTTGCGGAAGCTTGGCCAGGTAGTAGTAGAACGGTTCGTAATGCCCGGCTTCGACGAAAGAGCCGCTGAATCGGCCGACGCTGTTGGTCAGCAGTACTTCGCTTACGGCATGGGCACCATCGCGTTGGTACAGCGCAGCGAGCCAGATCAGCAGCGGGATCAGCCCCAGCAGTGTCAGCAGCCCTGGTCGTAGCCAGGCGGCTACTTTCAGGCGTTTGTCCATCAGGCTCTCGGCCAGCAGGAACGCGAGGATCACCACCCCGGGCATCGCCAGTCCCAATACACCTTTGCTTAAAGTGGCGATGGCAATCCCTGCGGCAAACAGTAATGCGTTGCCCATCGTGGCGTGCCGTTGTCCCTGGAAAAACGCCAACAGCGCCATGGTTACGCCGAGGGCGAGCAAGGCGTCCTCACCGACACCGCGCACATTGCTCCAATAACTGGCCATGGTTGCCAGCAGGATCCCGGCGGTCCAGGCAATCGTCTTCGGCCGGCCGAACCGGCGCAGCATGGCGTACAACACCATCACACTGAACAACCCGGCAAACGCCGACGCCAGTCGAACCGCCCACGGCGTGCCACCGAACACACGGATCGCCCCGGAGTCGAGCCACAGGCTCAGGGGCGGTTTCTCCAGGAAGGATTCGCCGAACAGGCGCGGTGTCACCCAGTCGTCATCCAGGTACATTTCCATGGCGATCCCGGCGACCCGGGCTTCGGTAGAACCTTGCAATTGATGGTTGCCAAAGGCGAAGAAAAACAGCAAGCAACCAAGCAGGAAAAGCAATGGGGCTGGACGCGACATAAGGTTCTGGCCATCGACGAAAGGGGGCCGAAAAAAAGCGGGCTAAAAAAAGTATACGGGGCGAATTCTTAACAAAGTGTGAACAACTGGTGTGATCTATTAATGGCAAATGTCGACCCCTGCTTTCCCTTAATGCCTGGCTGGCCATGCCAAGTGAGCCCTTGATTGAAACGACCCCAAACTCCATCACCCGCCGCAAAACGTTTTGTCCCCGGAAAGGCTGTTCGCAGGCTAAGCATCGTCGCAATCATCTTGCTGATTGGCGCAGCGATAGTCGGGTACTGGATATTTACACCGCCGGCGCCGTTTGTTCCGTTGAGTGGTCTGGACCCTTCCGCCGTGTCGATGATTGCCTTGGGCGACCAAGGCAGCGGTGATCTGCAACAGTGGCGAGTGGGTCAGGCCATGGAGCGAGTCGCGGCCAGAGACGGGCGGCTGGACATGGTCGTGTTGTTGGGCGACAACTTCTATGGCAAACCGCTGACCAGTACCCACGACCTTGGCTGGCAAATGAAGTTCGAGCGCGTCTATTGGGGCCAGTGGCTGAGTCATGTGCCGTTTTACGCCGTGCTGGGCAATCACGATTACCCCAAGTCGCAAAAGATCGAACTCGAATATGGCCAGCAGCGCAAGGGCTCGGGTCGCTGGCAGATGTCGAGCAACTTCTACGTCAAGGATTTCGGCAGCGTCGATGGTCGACCGTTGGTGCGAATGGTGTTCCTCGACACCTCGGCGCCACGGGAATCCTTTCAGCATCAGATCGACATGCTTGACCAAGCCTTCCAGCAACCGGGACCGGCACCTGTATGGCGCATTGCGGCGGCCCATCACCCGGTCCGCAATCATGGCCAGCATGGTGAGGACAGTGAACTGGTCAACCTGTTGTTGCCCGCACTGGAACGCAACAAGGTCGACGTGTTCCTGGCCGGGCACGACCACAATCAGCAACTGCTGCTACGCGCGGCCGAGCCAGCCTGGGTGGTTTCCGGGGCCGGGGGCCAGAAACTCTACGCCGTTGGCGCCGCAGCGCAGGACACCTCGTTTGCCACCGCACATGCCGGTTTTGCCAAACTTGATTTGAATCCCCGCCAATTGCGGCTGAACTACTATGACGATCGAGGCAACCTGGAGACCGGTTATCGTTGGGACCGGGATTGTCAGTGGATGGCCAAAGGCTGCCTGTTGCCCGACGTTGCGCAAAAGATGGTCGTGCAATAACAGGATGAGCGCTTAGCGGTACCCGGCATTCGGCGCCGGGTTGATCAACGCTGTCAGCACATGATCCTGCCAGCGTCCGGCGATACTCAGGTAGGCTTTGGCATAGCCCTCGCGTTCAAAGCCCAGGCGCTCCAGCAACCGCGCACTGCGTTCATTGCCAGGGATGTAATTGGCCATGATCCGGTGCAGCTTCTGCTCATCGAACATGTAGCCGATGCCGGCTTCCAGTGCTTGCTGCATCAAGCCCTGGCCCTGATGGGTTTGGTCGATGTGGTAACCGAGATAGCAGGCCTGAAACGCCCCGCGAGTGATGCCGCTGAAGTTGCAGGCGCCGATCATCTGGCCGTTGTCCGGATCCAGCAACGCGAAATGCACCGCCAGACCGGCGTGGAAAGCGCTGGCTTGCACCTCAAGGCGCGGGCGGATGCGTTCAGGGCTGTGGTAATCGGCGGGACGAATCGGCGACCACCGGGCGAGGTGCCTCTGGTTGCGCCGGTAGAAGTCGCTTTCCAGCGCCGCCTGTTCAGGGTCGAGCACCGCCAGCGTCAAGCGTTTACAGGGCAGGGACAACAGCGGCATAGGGCGCTCCGGTTCACGGGGATCGTCGCGCAAGCATTGCGTGGTCAGCGGGGAAACTCAAATCACCAGCGGCAATGTCACGATAGAAGTGCTGCCTTTGCTGTTGCCGTCACTCATGCCGATCACGGTGCCGCCATGGGCTTCGACCAACTCGCGCACCACCGTCAGGCCGATGCCAAGGCCTGCACCGTTGAAGCCGATGGCGTGAACGTCTTGCACAAACGGCTCGAAGATAAACGGCAGCGCCTGGGCGGAAATGCCGATGCCGTCATCGCAAATGCTCATCTGCAGCGCGTCGACTTCGGCGGTCACCGACAGCGTGACATTGCCGCCCGCCGGTGTGTACTTGGCCGCATTGCCCAGCAGGTTGCCGAGAATCTGCGTGAGCCGCACCGGGTCGCCGTTCACCGCCAGCGCGCACGTAGGCAGTTCAGCGGTGAAGTGCAAATGGTGAGCGGTCATCACCGGGCTGCACACTTCGATGGCCTGTTGGATGATCTGCACCATGTCCACGATGCGGCAATCGAGGCGCAACTTGCCGGTGCTGGCGCGGGAGACGTCGAGCAAATCGTCCACCAGCCGCGACATGTGCTGCACCTGGCCTTCGATCAGCGCCTGCATGCGCGGCAGTTCCTCACTGGGCACACGCACCAGTCGGCCGGCGATCATGCTGATGGGCGTCAGCGGATTGCGCAGTTCGTGAGCCACCTGGGTGAGGATGTTGCGTTGTTGTTCCAGGGTGTGCTCGGCCGTGGCTTGCAGGTCTTGCGCGCTCAGGGCTGCGATCACCAATTGCGCGTTGGCTTCGCGCATCTCCAGGAACAGGCGTTGTTCTTCCTGCGTGCGTTTTGGTGTTTCTGCATCGGACTGCGCCAGCAAAATCGCCAGCACCAGTTGCTGATTGGCCTCGATCAGTTGCTCGACCTGCTGGCTATCGACCAGACGGGTGTTGGCATCGCTCAGCTCTTTTTGCAACGCCGCGAGCACCGCCCGCGCTTCAACAGTTTTCTGGCCGAGCAGGAACAGTTCGCGAGCGGCAGTGGCCATCGTTTGCTCGTTCTTGCCATTGGCCTCACTCATGGTTTTTGCTCATCCGTCGTCTTTGCCCAAACGGTGCCGGGTAGGGCGGCCACCGAGTAAGCCTTCCTGGTCTGGCAACATCTCGCCGATGTGCAGGCCGCTATCGTCGATGTGGTACAGGCGCAACTCATCGGAATGGGCGCTGGCCCGCACCTTGACCACGGCCATGATGCGCAGCAATCGGCTCTGCACTTCAATGTAGCGCTGAACGACGATTGCGTCAGTGAGAAATGCTGTGCCGTAAGGGCTGAAACGCAGGTCGGTGTAGCGGTCTTCCAGCTCCGAGGTCATCAACACGCTGACCCCGGCGCTCGTCAACGCAGTGACCATGCGCGACAGCGACTCGCGGAAATCTTCGCGGAAGGTCGGCGCCAGCGCCAGTTCGAAGCCCGACAACGAATCGATCACCACGCGGGTGGCTTTCAGTCGGCTGATCTCACTGAGCAGCAATTGCACGATCTCGTCGATGGACAGGTCCGGGGCGCGGCTGTCCACCAGACCGACCTGTCCGCTTTGAATCAGGCCCGTCAGGGTGGCGTTCTGGGAGTGATTAGGCCGTTGCTCGAACACCGCGATCACGCCGGTTTCACCATTTCTAGCGCCTTCGGCCAGGAAGGTGGACGCCAGAATACTTTTGCCCGAGCCCGACGGCCCGGCCACCAGCAAGGAATAACCACGGGGCAGACCGCCGCCAAGCATCTCGTCGAGCTGTGGCACGCCCATTTTCAGGCGCTTGATGGGGAACTCCAGCGGTGCTTCAACCGGGTTGAGGGGCGCAGGTGCAAAGACCTTGATCCCCGACGTCGCGATACGGAAGGTGTGCAGCCCTGGCAGCGTCGGCTGGCCGCGCATCTTCATGATTTCCATCTTGCGCACCATGGAATTGCGCTGAACGCTCTGGCGCAGCCAGATCAGGCCATCGGCCACGGTGAAGATCGGGTTGGTGTCGGTTTCGGTGAAGTATTCGCCAATAAGGAAGGTCGTCGCCTGCCAGGTGGTCATCAACATGCCCAGTTGCTGAACGAACTGCGGCAGGTTGTTGTTCGGGTTGTCCTGGGTCTGGCTGGCCAGCACCACCGAACGGAACGAGTCGACGAACACCAGTGACGGAGTTAGCCTCCACCTCGCTGACGATGCGCCGCAGTACTTCGTCCAGATTCCCGGCCAAGGTGTGGTCAGCCAGGTTGATGTAGCGGATCGACTGGTTGATCGCTTCGCTGTCGAAAAAGTCGAATTGCTGCTGGTAACGCAGCATCTTCAGCGGCGGCTCGCCGAGCACCGTAAAAAACAGCGCCGGGCGCTCGGGTGTCGCCAGGGCGAACATCATCTGATGCGCCAGGGTGGTTTTGCCACAGCCAGGCGGGCCTGCGATCAGGTTGAACGAAAACTCCGGCAATCCTCCGCCCAGCACCTCGTCCAGTCCTGGCACGCCGGTGGCCAGGCGGTTGATAGTCACTTTGGTGCTCATGGCGAATTTTCCTGCGAAGGGGTGTCGCTCAAAGAAGGTTCCCACACGCCACGAAGCAAACGTGCGGTGAGCGAGGGCCCGATCAGCGTGGTCAGCAGCTCGTAAAACGTGGTCAGCAACACGTCACCGAAAAACAACGCATCGGCTTCGCTTTGCTCAACGAGTACGGACTTGAGGGCAGTCAGATCCAGAGAGGCCGCCTGCACACTGTCATAGGTGCCGGCCAGGCGCGGATGCCTAGAGGCGCACAGATGAAGGCTGCGGCGATAAAGCGCAACAACCCCTTGCTGGCCGATGATGGGCGTGAGGGCTGCGTCCATATCCTGCAATATTGATGCGATCGCTTGCGCGACTGTTGCAATGTCAGCGTTGGGGCCAACGCGGTGCACCAGAGAAGCTACGATCTGGCGGCTCTCTTCGCTTAGCGTGGACATGGCTAACTGATATCTGATGGACAGTGCTTGATGGTACACCCTATGGCGGTGTCGGGAGTGGTTTGCGTCAGGGTATTGCGGCAGAGTCCGAAAACATGCCTCTTTCTAGTGCATGGGGAAACAAAACAGCAGGCAAAAAAAAGCCCGCGGGAGGGCGGGCAAACCGTAGTTTCTTGAATGAGCGAGCGCAATGTACCGGTTGATGAGCGATTGTGGGGTGAAGAAAAATTCATGTCGATGAGTGCCCGCCGTTTCACGCACGGAGACACGCCTAGGGCAAATGATCCGCCGCAAAGTCCGCTTCCGAACGCGCCCGCAAACGGCCCTTGCGGCAGGCTTGCTGGAATCGTTCGAAGTCGCGCTCATTCTGCGCGGTGTAGCTTTGCGCATACTTCAACAGTGCGTCGGCCAGCGCATCGCTCTTGCCGATGTAGCCGCTGATGTGTGCAGCGTTCCCGGACGATTTAGCGTGGGCGCGTGCCAATGCACGACCACAAACGCGTCCGTAGGCGGCGAAGGTGTCCGCGTCGAACGTCTCGAGTTCAGCCGAGACTTTCATGTCGCGCAACTGGCGCACATAGAAGTGTCGACCGCTGGGGCCGGTGGTCCAGCCGAGGAACAGGTCACTGGCCGATTGCATCAACCGTTGGCCATCGACCACGCGCTGACCGTTGTGCCGAACCCGCGATTTAGTTTTCACATAACCGGCAAGCACCGAACGACGTGCTTCCTTGAACTGCAGGAACAGCGGGAACTCCTGATCATCGGCCAGCAGGGCAACCAGGCATCGAGTCCCGACGCTGCCCACACCGACCACTTTGAACGCCATGTCGTGGGCATGAAAACGCGACAACAGCTCGCGACGGTCGGCTTGCAGCGTGCCGGGATAGTCGCGCATGAACGCGTCGTAAAGCGCACGCCAGTCCGACAGGCGCAGCCAGTCGTCGTCGGCATCCAGCAGCGTGGTGTTTTCGTGTAAATGGAAAATTTCCGGCAGGTCATCGCGAATGATCAGTCGGCCATGCGCGTCACGTTTACTGATTTTCGGCAGCAGTTCGGCATGGGTGCGATGTTCGGCTTTTTCGATGGCGCGCTCTACATGCTCCAGGGTCGCTTTGCTCGCTTGCTGGCGCAGGTCGTTGTAACTGATGGATTCGTACCAGGTTTCCAGGGCGCTTTGCTCGGCACATTCGAGCATGGTCTGTTGGTAGGCGCCGACCACCTGGCGGCAGACAGTTTCTTCGACCGTGTCGCCATGGCGCAGATCGCGCGCCGCCACCACGAAACTTGCCACCAGCCGTTTCAAGTCCCATTCCCAAGGGCCGGGATGGGCTTCGTCGAAGTCGTTGACGCTGAACAGCAGATTGCGTTCCGGCGTTGCAAAACCGCCGAAGTTCATCAGGTGACTGTCGCCGCAGATGGGCGATACCAGCCCCATGTTGGCTGTTCCGGCCAAGTCGTGGGCTTGCAGCAGCGCGTTGCCGCGATAGAAGGTGAACGGCGAGACCAGCATGCGGCCGTAGCGCAACTCGACCAGTGACGTGATGCGGCCTTCACTGGACGTTTTGATCAGCGGCAGCGGGTCGCGATCTATTTTCCCCACGGACGCCTGCGAACCGCGGGAGCAGTTCTTGCGAGCATCCTTGCCTTGCTTCAAACGGTCTTTGAGGGTGGTCATGGGGGCTCGTTTAGTGGGGGTTTTAGACGTGTGAGAGATGAGTGTAGAAGGGCTTCGGGTCTTCATCCGCAGTGTTTAGGCTTTGACCGTGGGGGCGAAAGGGAGCAACTCCCAACCGGCGCCCTTCAATACTCCGTCACCCCAAAAACTCTCAAAACCCACCCGGCCTCACCAGGCATCAAGGTGTACTGAACCTGCCGAACTTTCCCCGTCCTGCCCGCATCGGCATCGGTGCTGTCATAAACCGGGAACCGCTGCACCAACGCATTTTCCACCACGGCAAACTCATCCTCGCCCTGGTAGCCCACCGCTGTTTTCGGGTTCTCGCTGACAGGTGGCAGATAAATCTCGCTCAGCGACTTCTTGCGGTTGGCAGCGTAAGCAATGAGCTCGCCCGGCATCCCGCGCCCCGGTGACCTGATGAATACGTAAATCTCTGGGGAGCCATTGCGATCAAGGTCGGCGACCTCTGCTCGGACGATGGGGCCGGTGAGGGGGCGTACGATCTCTGAGTTATCGATTTCCAGACCTTGGGGGGCAATGTGTAGAGCACGATTTCCATCGACCGACACGCTCGTCACGTGAAAGCCAATGCCCTGCAATTCAAGTGTCTGGTCGAACGGCTGGTTGCTGTCCGTCGCATCACCCGGGCTCAGGCTTAATGAAAGGCTGTAGTTGGCCACTTCATTGCGCCGAGCGGCGTTGCGCATCAGGTATACCTGAACCGTATATTCGCCATCGGCGGGCAATGGTCCCAGAAAGTGATTGCCCATGATCGATCCGTTAAACAACGCATAGTCCGAACCTTTTGCGGTGATGTTGAAGTAGGCAGAGGCGTTGGAAGACTTGAAGTCCACGGTCATCATTTGGCCGGCCTTCGCGTTCAGGCGGTACTGCGCGGTGAGCGGGCCTTTGATGGATCGGGTGAACCTGGCGGTGTCGGAGCCCTTTTTGAAGGTGACCTGCTCGACATGAGGAGCGATCTCGGTGGCGGCGTGTACAGGCACAGAAACCAAGGCGGCCAGAACGGCTGCGATCCATACGTTCATGTTGATCTTCCTGAGTGCGTTGGTTGCTCAAGCGGTTGCAGGTTAACCCGCAGCATAGGCTCCGTTGCGTTGAGTCGCCGACTAATACGTTGATTACAGCTCACTCGATGTGAGCGTGTGCTTGAAATGCGAGCCTTATCGCGGGCAGGCCTGCTTTTGCCGGGGAGGGTGATGCTGCCTACAGAAATGACCAAACCCCAGATGCAACAAAACCCGCACTTGGCGGGTTTTGTTTTGCTTCGTATTTGGTGGGCCGGGGTAATTTGAACAGGTTATCTAACTATATGATAAATAATAAAAAGTGCCGGTTTGAATTTTTCGTGGAATACTTTA
This sequence comes from Pseudomonas sp. UYIF39, assembly GCF_029963765.1. GTDB lineage: Bacteria > Pseudomonadota > Gammaproteobacteria > Pseudomonadales > Pseudomonadaceae > Aquipseudomonas. The sequence goes on along the minus strand of NZ_JALBYU010000004.1, from coordinate 301,146 downwards.
TGGAATACCACCATGCTGGATTTGAACTCAGGATGTCGCGTGTGGCTTGGATTGCTATTCTGGTTTTGGTAGCTCGTTACGTGGAGCGCTCGTTGGTCAGGTCGTCTCTGAAGGCGATGTAGCCTATAGCGTCTTTGAGGTCCTTCATTCTGGGCTCAACAAGCCCAGCGATATCTTCGTCGCTGGCTGTAGGTGGCTTTTCGTCAGGCCACATCAGCTCCCACCGGCTAAGAAGCTTTAGATATCGCTCTGCGTGTTTCAATGCCTCGTCCCGCTGAGCTGTCAGAGATGCAGCTACTTGGCCAGCAATTTTGCGCTCTCTTGAGACTGACTCCTTGAGCTGCTTTTCGTAATTCCTCTCGACTTCAGCAGCTTGCCCCTCCCGTTCTACAAGCGAAGCGATCACTGCCGTCTCGTTTGCATTGTACCGTTTGGCAATGGATCTCAGTTTCGTGATGGTTTCTTTGCCAAGCGTAAATGTAAGCGGTTTTCTACCGTTGCTGTCGGATCTGTAGCGACGCTGCCGGATGGCCCCCTGGAGCTTGATGACTAGCCCTGGTCTGTCCTCTTGGATCTGTCTGATGGCGACAACGGTGTTTTCATACGATGAGAACCGGTCAAACACATGCCCATCTAGCGATTCCAAATACCTAGCATCAAGTCGTTTCCTGAGGTAGTTGGCTGCCCATTCCCATTCATCATCCTGCTTGCGCAGCCACTTCAGCGATTTCTCATTTTCTGACATTCCATCCTCCGGCGGGCCGTTTGGGCTATGTACGTAAACCTGGCGCATGAGATGAATTTATACCGTCACTGTAACGATAGGCAACCGTTAGCTGTTTCGTTAGTAAAGCGTCATTGATTCGTTATTATAACGTTATGTTGCGTTATTTGAGATGTTATTGTTATAGGATGCCGTATATATAGGGTATATTTACGGTATAAAATTTGGTGATGCTAGGGGGGATGTATGCTTTCTAAGCCGCTTGGCGTGAGTCTCAGATTCTGTGAGCCGGATGCTAAGTTTTTCTTCGTGGCTTTCTGGGCGCGTTACGGCGCTGAGGCGCCTAAGCCTTCTTCGCTGAAGCAATTGGCTGAGGAGCTGAGGCTTTCGGCACAGGCCGTTTCAAAAGCTGTCGCTCAGCTGGTTGAAATGGCGGTGTTGCGTGTCGTCACGCAACCTGAAGGAAAGGGCCGGCCAAAGTGCGCCTACTCGGTGAGCAAAAGCGTTCAGGTGGAGCTGCGGGAGGTCGAGGAAAGGGAACTGATCCATCTCGACTTGATAGAGCAGGTTTTGGGTGGCGAACGTATCAGAGCAATCTGGCCTGGCTGGACCAGCGATCCGCAGGTTGCCTCAGAGCCTCGTGCCCGCTTGCAGGGGGAGAAACGAGTTGCGCCAGTGCGCACCGGGCAACTCAGTTTAGCAAATCGCTTACTTCTCATGATTTTACTGAGTCGCGCAGATCCGTTTGGGATTGTCAGGGGGCTGAGCAGCAAGGAGATCTGCTTGCTCACAGGGATGGACGGTGCTGCTCTGAAGCAGCGCTTGCGAAGGCTTACCGAGCTGGGGTTTATCCGGAGGCAGATACCAGGGGTCGCGAGCCCGATTTTTACTGAGAAGCTCAAGAGCATCTATTTACTGAACCTGAACCACCTTCAGCTTTCACCTGATCGTGATGTGGTTTGCACCGCAGTGCATCAGGGATTCGATGATCCGGCTATCGACTGTAAATTTATGCCTAGTGTCCGGTTCGATCGTGACTCCTTCTTAAAGCGCTTGGAACACTTGACACCTGTCAGTGTGCTGCGCCTTTTGAGGCGAGCTCCCAATCACGTATTTGATCAACTTGAGTTTTTTATCTGTGACTGCGTTTCGGGATTTTTGTCGCGCTGTTGGGTTGAGGCTGATCCTGTCAGCTGGAGAAAAAAGGTGCGCGGTGTTGATGTCACTGTGAAAGAGAGGGTGGTGGCTTTTTTCCGAGTGCCTATGTTTGACCCGAAAGGTAAGCCAGTCTTGGATCACGACGAAATTGTCGACTTTTTTCAGAGACTGATGTTCGATCTCGCCGACGAGTTTGTTCGGCGCTTTTCTCAGCTCTTGACCGTATCCTTTGCCGAGGCCAGATATATTTTGGTGCCGGCGCATATGCCGATTGGCCATCAATGCATTGCTCTCTTAATTCTGAGGTCTGCGGGTTCTGACATTGCCAATCATTGGACAATCACCAAGGGGGTCGGCGAACCAGTGGTGACATGTGTTTCGAGGGAGGTGGATATTCCATTGGAGCTGCGTGAGAAGTCGGGGCTGCTCACGTCGGCACGAGCACCTGAGTAATAGGCGGTTTTTTTATAAGCCTCCTGCACATCCTCTGAGCCATAGAGGAGCCTGCTCATGCGAATCATCCGATTAAAAGAAGTCATCGATTCGACAGGTCTTGCCCGGTCGACCATCTACAAATACATCGCGGAAGGCACCTTCCCGAAGCCCGTTTCGCTCGGCGACCGCTGCGTCGGTTGGGTAGACAGCGAGGTGCACGATTGGATCTTGGCAAGGATCGAGGAGCGTGATCTGGCAGAGGGCACTGCAGTACGGTCCACTGGCCACCTGAGTATGGCCAGCTAGAAACCAGCATAAGCGCCATGACCGGCTATGGCAGGTCATGGCGCTTATGCTGGTTAGGGCGGAATCCCCCGTCGGACGCCCCAGCAGGGCGAGCAATATGATGGTTTATTTCCGGAGTAGACCCCCTGGAGAAATTCACGGCGTGGCCGTGAAAAAACACCTCGCGATCACGGTGCAGCCGAGAGCATCATTTGCGGCACGAGTATTATGCTTTTACTAGCACTTCCTACCCGTAGGGTTCACCGGGTTGCTGAAGCGGGCTGCAAGCACTGACCACTACATATCCAGTCGAAGTCAGGCAGCAGTACGAGGTAACGGTTAAAAATTCCACATGATGAAGATCGGTATGAAACTCAACCAGGAGTCATGCCCATGCTTCGTCATCCCGATACCACCAGCCGCTACCCACTTCGTCATCCAGGTAACACCAATCTCCACCTGTACCGCCAACCGACCTACCGTGGTCTTCCCTTGATGGTCGACAAGGGGCCATTTGTAGACGAGTACCTATCCAGTCTCCTGGGCGTTATCCAAATGGCACTGACTCAGTATCCGAGGGTCATGGCATTCCGGGTGGATCTAACCCTGCCGAGGGATAAAGATCTGCCTGTCTACGCTAACACCAACAAGGTCATCAGCAGGTGTATCGAGTCCTTTAGCGCCAAGATCGAACACCACCGCAGTCAGCTGCGTGAGCAAAAGAAGGACACTCGTGATTGCAGGGTTCGCTATGCCTGGGCAAGGGAGGTTGGAATGATGGGAAGGCCGCACTACCACCTGGTATTCCTGCTGAATCATGATGCTTATCACAGGCCGGGGCGGCTGCAATCTGCGAGGCGAAATCTCGTTGCGCGTCTGCAGGAGGCGTGGGCTAGCGCGTTGGGGCTATCGGTCGATCAGGTCGAAGGGCTGGTTCACATAACAGACAATGCTACGTATCGGATATACCGGGACGTCCCCGAAGACAAGGTGGATGAGCTACCAGAGTTGTTCCGGCGAGCCAGCTACCTATGCAAGGAGGCTACGAAGTCCTACGGGGATCGTCAGCGTGGATTCGGCACCAGCAGGGGATAAATCAGATATCTGGCCTTGCAACGAGAAGGGAGGGTACCAACATGCCCGGCTTGGCTGAGCAATACATCCGTTTGTGGATGGTTGCAGATAGGTCGGGTAATACGGTTGTCTCAATCAGATCGCGCCCGTCGACAGCGCAATAGGGGCAGCATCTGGAATAAGGTGTGCTTTGACCATGGCTGCTAGGCCAGGACCTTTACTGCCTCAGGTTACTCTCTTGAGTATCGCCCATTTCCTAATTAGCTCTGGCTTGTCACTGTCGTCATCGTTATCATCATTTTTAGTATGACTGATTGCGTAGTTCAGACGAGGACATTGATAGATGCCGACGACGGCGACGGGTGAGACTTCACCAAACCAGCGCGAACGCCTGTGGCAGATCGACTTTCTGACACGCTTCAGAGGTCAGATTACAAGGCAGGACTTGGTGCAGCGCTTTGGTATTGCCCTGTCTAACGCCACCCGCGACTTTGCGCTTTATCGTCAGTTGGCACCGGACAATCTGGATTACGATCACAGCGACAAAGTCTATCGGCGCACTAGTCACTTCCAGCCACTGTTCACCTACGATCGTGAGCACACCCTGCAAACCTTAACCCTGGGTCAGGGGGTGGGCTTAGAAGCCTGCGCTCAGCCAATCCTTGTCGATGCTGCTCCTACGCTGAACCAACCTAACCTGGAAACACTGGCCGCTATGTCGCGGGCCATTTATGCCGGCAAAGCGTTGTCTATTGCTTACGTGTCGATTAGTAGTGGCGAAACATTCCGCGAAATTGTGCCTCACAGCTTGGTCAATACCGGTCTGCGCTGGCATGCCCGCGCCTATTGCCGCAATCATGCTGAGTTCAGGGATTTTGTTCTTACCCGCATAACAGCAGTGGATGGCACGGCAGCGCCGGTCAATATTCCAGTTGAATCCATCGCTCAGGATCACGACTGGCAAGCCATCGTCAGCCTTGAGCTGATCCCGCACCCCAGGGCAGCCTACACCCGTGCCATTGAACTGGATTACGGTCTCGAATCCGAGCAATGCATCAAACTGCCAGTTCGGGCAGCAATGGCCGGTTATCTGTTGCGGCGTTGGGGTGTCGACTGCAGCCCCGAGGCGACATTGAACCCCGAGGAATATCAACTGGCACTGCGTGACCCCAAGAGAGTCGCAAGCCAGGTCAGGCTGTCCATCGCTCCAGGTTTTTCTGTGGAGACCGGCTACTGATGAGCTCGACCGAGTCCCAACAAAAATTCGGCTTCAAGTTCGGCCGCAACGGAGCGCACTCCGCCCGCACCATGATGCTGGCAGAAATTACCGAGCTTTTTCATGGGCGCGTCGTTGAGGCTATCCCCGCGCAATACCAGGAAGATATTGAGCTATTCAACGTCCTGCATAAGCCAACCGAAAAGGCGCGCAAGCTGACCTGGCGTCATCTCGTCGACCTGTATGGCATGGATACCCATATCCCACTTTTCCGGATATTCCGTCGTCTGTGGGAAAACGACGAATCGGCAAGACCTATGCTCGCGTGTCAAATGGCACTCGCTCGGGACCCGTTGCTACGTCTGTCCCAAGGCAAAATCCTTTCGCTCGTGCCAGGCCAATGGTTGCCACGTGAATACATGGAGCAAGCGCTGGATGAGCAATGTCCAGACCGCTACAGCCCAGCGATGCTCAAATCTCTGGCGCAGAACGTCAACGGTACTTGGACTAATGCAGGTTTTCTCCAAGGGCGCAGCAAAAAGCACCGTGCCGAGCCAGATGTGCGTCCGGTCAACGTGGTGTTTGCCTTGTTCCTCGGTTATTTGCAGGGGGCAAGCGGCAACCGGCTATTTACCTGCGAGTGGACCCGCGTACTCGGCTGTCGCCTAGAACGGCTGCTGGAGTTGGCTCGTCTGGCTAGCTACAGCGGGCTGATTAACTTCAAACACTCCAGTGAAGTGGTGGAAGTGACCTTCCCCGACTACCTGAGCAAGGAAGAGGAGTCTTGGTTGCATGAGTAACAGACTGAACCGCCTTATCAAGAGTTACGCCAACCATATCAGCCTGCCTTGGATGAAGGGTTTGGCCAACGAGCAGCGAGTGTTATTCGCCGTTTATCACAAAGAGGACGAGCTCAAACTGCGCGCCAGGGTTGAAGAGTTTCGCCTGGCCACTGAAAGCACCGGCCACCTCTGGTTGGAGCTGGATATTACCCGTCTGTTCTCTGATTGGATGGCCAAGCAGAAATACCGCGAAGACTACTTTGAAGACCCAGACAGCCTAACGCCGAAGTACAAGACCTTCGTCCGCCAATCGGTGGAGGTGCTTGCGGAGCAAATCCAGACTAGGACCGACGACAAGACCCTGGTCGCTTTGGTTGGATGCGGCACTCTGTTTGGTTTTGCCTCGGTCTCTGACTTCGTCAAACAACTGGCTGAGCACGTTCCGGGGCGCTTGTTAGTGCTGTTCCCCGGCGAGTACAGAAACAACGGCTACAGCCTGCTCGATGCCCGCGACGGCTGGGGCTACCAGGCCACGGCGATCACCGCTGATAACTAAACACCGACGCATACAGAATTTAACGCTCAGATTGGCGCAGTAAGCGCAAAGGGAGTAGGCACAGGATGTTGAACCGCGAGATTTACCAGCTCGACCCCCAGCAAAATCGTCTGGAAAACAACGGCGTCGCCGAAGTAAAGGATGACCAGTCAGCGCAGGCACTCAAGACCCTGCGCTACGAGCTGCAAACTTTCGTCTGCGATGGTGAGTACCAAGCCGGTCTCGACAAGATTCTGTCTGCTTACCTGCGCAATTTGGGCAGCCAGCACGAACAGCCTGGCGTGTGGATCTCTGGCTTCTTCGGTTCTGGTAAATCGCACCTGGCCAAAATGCTGCGTGCGCTGTGGACTAATCAGCCGTTCAGCGATGGTGTCTCTGCCCGCGATATCGCCGATCTGCCACAAGAGGTCAAAGATCACTTCAAGGAGCTGAGCAACGCCGCCAACCGCCACGGCGGTCTGCATGCCGCCTCTGGTACGTTGGGCTCTGGCGCCAACAACAACGTCCGCCTGGCGCTGCTCAACATTGTGTTCAAATCCGCAGGCCTTCCAGAGCAGTACCATCAGGCCCGTTTTGTGCTGTGGCTGAAAAAGCAGGGTATTTTCGATCAGGTTAAAGCCAAGGTCGAAACAGCAGGTGACAGTTGGGACGACGAGCTGGAAGACCTCTACGTTTCCCGTAGCATCGCTGGAGCTCTGCTTGAGGTGGACAGCACCCTGGGTAACGACGTCAAAGAGGTGCGTCAGCTTCTGCGCGAGCAGTACCCTAATGTTCAGGATGTCACTAACCAGCAGATGGTCGATGCTATTTACGACGCCCTAGCCAAAGAAGGCCAGTTCCCGCTCACCCTGGTGGTACTCGATGAGGTGCAACAATATGTCGGCTCCGATACCGACAAGGCGCACCAGGTCCAGGAGGTGGTAGAAACCTGCTGCAAGCATTCGGTCTTTCAGAACAAGTTACTGTTTGTCGCCACAGGGCAAAGTGCTCTGTCCGGCATGCCTAATTTGCAGCGCCTGCTTGGCCGTTTCCAGATTCCGATTCAGTTGTCCGATACCGATGTCGAGTCGGTGATCCGCAAGGTCATCCTGCAGAAAAAAGCTTCGGCCAAGCCGCAGCTGGAGCAGGTACTGCAATCACACTTGGGCGAGATTTCACGTCAGCTGCGCGGCACCAAAATCGAGCACCACCAGGATGACGAAAAAGTCATGCTGGCCGATTACCCGCTGCTGCCGGTACGCCGCCGCTTCTGGGAGCGGGTGCTGCGTATCGTTGATACCACTGGGACCGTCTCGCAATTGCGTAACCAGCTCAAGGTCATTCACGAAGCCGCCCAGGCCACCGCCGACCTGCCGCTGGGCCATGTGGTGCCGGCTGACTTCATTTACAACCAGATCGCAGTCAATCTGCTGCAGACCGGCGTTATCTCCAAAGAAATTGCCGAAACCATTGGTCGCCTGTCCGCCGGCGATGCTGACGATAAGCTCAAGTCGCGCATTCTCGGTCTGGTGCTGCTGATCGGTAAATTGCCTTCCGATCCGACTGCTGACTGCGGGGTGCGGGCTACCGCCGACATGCTGGCTGACCTGCTCATTGATGACCTCAATAACGGCAAAGATTCCATTCGCACCAGTGTGCCCAAACTGCTTCAGGTATTGGCCGACGAAGGCCTGGTTATGCCTATGCAAACCAGCATCGGCACTGAGTTCCGCCTGCAAACTCAGGAGAGTGCGCAGTGGTACGACACTCTTCGACAGGAAGAAGCCGACCTGCGCGGCAATATGCAACGTATCGAAAATATCCGCGTAGACCTGTTGCACAAAGAACTGCGCCGCCAGGTAGCCCAGGTGCGTCTCACCCAGGGCAAGTGCAACGAGCCGCGCCAGGTTATCCCTTGCTTTGACTCCGAGCTGCCCAAAGACGCTAAAGAAAAAGTCTACGCCTGGGTACAGGACGGCTGGAGTATTGATGAAAAGAGCTTCTTTGCCGATGCACGCAGCCGCCAGCCGGGCGAGCCGACTATTTTCGTCTTTGTACCAGCGCGCAACCGATCCGAGCTGACCAGCGCGATCATTACTGAGAACGCCGCTCATGCCACTCTGGAAAAACGCGGCATCCCCAATACCGATGCCGGCAAAGATGCCCGTAGCGCCATGGAAACCCGCTACCGTGATGCGCAAAAGCAGGTACAAGCACTGCTGCGCGAAATTTTCGACGGCGTGCAAGTGCTTCAAGCCGGTGGTAACGAAGTAGACGGCAACACGATTGCCGACCGGGTAGAAACTGCGGCTAAAGCCTCGCTAATTCGCCTCTACCGCGACTTCGATGCCGCTGACCATACCGGCTGGGGTAAGGTGTATGACCGCGCCAGCAAAGAGGGTGGGCAAAATGCCCTGGAAGCACTGAGCTACAGCGGTGATGCCGAGCAGCAGCCCGTGTGCGCTGCCATTAAGCGCTATATCGGTGTGTCGAAAAAAGGTAACGAGATTCGTGAGCACTTTCTGGCTGCCCCATACGGCTGGCCGCAGGACGCCATCGACGGAGGCCTCACCATTCTGATGGCCACCGGCATTCTCATCGCCTACGACAACCGCAATAACATGGTTACCGCCACAACGCTGGATCGCAAGCAGATCACCCAAACCAGCTTTAAGCCGGAAAGCATCACCATCCGCCCTGTAGATCTGATCAAAATACGCGGTGTACTCAGCAGCAGCGGCATCGATTGTCAGCCCGGTGAAGAAGCTAGCAAGCTGCCACTTCTAGCTGAAAAAGGCCGTGAACTGTCCAAGCGCGCCGGGGGGGAAGCCCCTCTGCCGAAAATCCCCGACAGCCGTATTTTCGACGAGCTGGCGCGCCACTCCGGTAACGCACAACTCAAGCATGTACTGGATGAGCAAGATGCGATCAAAAAGGCGGTCAAGGAATGGGCCGCCACTGCCCTGCGCATCGAAGCACGGCGCAGTGATTGGGCGCTGCTCAAAAGCCTGCTCGACCTCAGTCGTGGTTTGTCTTTCCATGCCGCTATCCAGACCGAGGTGGATGCCATAGTCAGCCACCGGTCTTTGCTGGATGATCCCAATCCGGTATCTGGCTTGGTCCAGCAGTTGGTCAATAAGCTGCGCGATGCCATCCAGTTCCATGTGCAGGCCTATCAGGATCGGTATGCCGAGTACCTGGCCCAACTGCAAGCCGACAGTCACTGGCTGCAACTCAGCGAGCAGCAACAGAGCGACATCCTCGGCAAACGTAAACTGCTTACCTTGGCGCAACCGGCGCTTAACGACGCCGAGGCCATTATCGACAGCCTCAATGACGTCAGCCTGGAGCAGTGGACCGATCGCACCGAATCGCTGGCCAATAAATTCGATAACGCGCGCATGGAGGCCGTGCAGCTGCTGCAGCCCAAACTGCAGCGCATCAGCTTGCCACGCAAAACCTTTGAGACAGAGTCCGATGTCGACACTTGGCTGACTGAAGTCAAACAACAGATTCTCGACAAGCTCAATGATGGACCGGTGACCTTCTGATGATTCGACAGCCCCTCGACAAAGCCCTACGCCGTACCCTGGAAACCACCGTTGTCAGAGCCCGCGACATCGCCGAACAGGCTGCCACCCAGTCTCTAAAACGACTGGGCGTAGGTGATGCCAAACCGGCTGACTACCTGAGCGATGAGCAGCGCAAGCTGCGCACCCGCTTGCGCTCTCATGGCCGTCAGCTAGGTGATAGCAAAGATGCCAACGGCCAGCAATCTATCTACAAGCTTGTCACCGAAGTCGCCTACGAACATTGGCACCGCATGCTGTTTGCGCGCTTTCTGGAGCAGAACAGTCTACTTATGTATGACGAGCACACGTCGCTGACCTTGGCCGAATGTACCGAGCTGGTGCAAGACCCGGATGTGGCTCGCGACGAACTGGAACGCCACTGTCAAAGTGGCTGGGAGCTGGCTGGGGTGCTGGCCTCCAAGATGCTACCGCAGATCTTCCGCATCGACTCGCCGGTGTTCGAGCTGGAGTTTGCCCCTGAGCACCAGCGTAGCCTGGAGCAGTTGGTGATTGGCCTGGCCCTGGAAACCTTCCAGGCCCAGGACAGCCTTGGCTGGGTTTATCAGTTCTGGCAGAGCAAGCGCAAAGAAGAAGTCAACAAGTCCGAAGTGAAGATCGGTGCCGACGAGCTTTCGCCGGTGACCCAGCTGTTTACCGAACCCTATATGGTCAGCTTTCTGCTCGATAACAGTCTAGGGGCATGGTGGGCCGGGCAGCGCCTGAGTGACAGCGACTGGCAGCACGCCAATAGCGAACAGGAACTGCGCGACAAAGCCGCCATCCCGGGCGTGCCTTTGCGCTTTCTGCGCTTTGTTCAAGATGAGACAACCCAGCAATGGAAACCCGCCTCCGGCACCTTCGATGCATGGCCCAAACAGCTGAGTGAGTTGAAAGCCCTCGACCCGTGCTGTGGCTCAGGCCACTTTCTGGTCGCTGCCTTCTTGATGCTGGTACCCATGCGCATGCAGGCCGAAAACCTCATGGCCCAACAAGCTATTGACCGTGTGCTGAGTGAGAACCTGCATGGCCTGGAGTTGGATCAGCGCTGTGTGGAGTTGGCAGCCTTTGCTGTAGCGCTGGAAGCGTGGCGTTACTCGAACGCAGGTGGTTACCGCCCATTACCCGAGCTGCATTTGGCTTGCTCTGGTCTGGCGATTAGCACCTCTAAAGAGGAGTGGTTGTTACTGGCTCAAGATATTAGTGATCTGAGGGGCGTTCTTGGCGAGATTTATGAACATTTCAAAGATGCGCCAGTGCTCGGCAGCTTGATTAATCCGGAATTAAGTCTGGGTAAAGGTTCTCTTTTCGAATTAAAGTGGCAAGAAGTTGGCCCTCTCTTAACTAAAGCGTTGGCGAATGAAAAAAGTGACGAATATTCAGAGATGGGGGTAGTTGCCAAAGGGCTTTTTAAAGCGACGTCATTGTTGGCGGAGAAATATTCACTCATCCTTACGAATGTTCCATTTTTGGCAACAAGAAAACAGAATGATATTTTGCTGAGTTACTTGGAGAAGTATCATTATGATGAGCGGTTCGACTTAGCGGTAGCCATGATGTCTAGAATCTTGGCCCTGTTGTGCCCTGGAGGTGCTGCTTCAATTGTCACGCCACAAACATGGCATTACTTGAGCTCCTACAAGAGCTTTCGAGAACGTTTAGTTAATAATTACTTTCTGCGCTCATGCGTAAGGTTGGGCACTGGTGCATTTGAAACAATTTCTGGTCAAGTTGTCAATGCGAGCTTAACCATTGTTGTGAATTCAAACAAAAGTTGCGGCTCGCAGTACTCTGCGATAGATGTGTCTGAGGATAATTCTGTTCAGTTGAAGGCTCGCGGACTGATAGGTCGTAATTTTGCATTGGTTGGGCATGATGCTGTGGTGGCAACTAAAGACTTCCCAATATTGATGAAGGAGGAAAGCGGAGTAGAGAGCCTGGAAGATTTCAGCTCTGCCCTTGCTGGTGTCGCCACAGGCGATAGTCTGAGATTTTATAGAGCGATTTGGGAAGTTCAAAATCTGAAGCCAAACTATGAGTTTCTTCATGGGTCTTTGGAGAGAACATCGCACTGCGGTGGATTTTCTCAAGCGATACTTTGGGAGGAGGGGGAAGGGTCGCTCTATGAGTTTGTGCTGAGTATGAAACATCTTAACTCAGCTGCTCAAAGGTGGAAAACTGGGCAAGATGCATGGGGTAAGATGGGTGTTTCCGCATCTAGAATGGGCAACATAGTTCGAACGATCTATCGTGGCTCTATTTTTGATCAAAATCTTGCTGTGATCGTGCCTAAAAATGAGAGTGATCTTCCTGCAATTTGGGCTTATTGCGAATCAGACGAATATCTAAAGAACCTTAGAAATGCTAATCCAAATTTAGCAATTTCTTCCTCTACAGTAGCAGAGGTTCCTTTCGATCTTGATTACTGGGCTCGCATTGCCGAAGAGCGATATCCCAATGGGTTACCTCAAGCATATACCAATGACTCGACCCAATGGATCTTCCATGGCCACCCCTGCGGTTCGGTTATCTGGGACGAGCAGGCCAAGTGGACTGCCCACGGCGAACTGCGTGTTGATGATAGCGTGCTGCAAGTTGCGATTTCCCGTCTGCTTGGCTACCGCTGGCCGGCGGAGTTGGATGGAGAGATGGATCTGGCCGTAGAACAACGTGAGTGGGTAAAGAGCTGCCAGGCACTGGATGCCTATGTGGACGACGATGGCATAGTCTGCCTGCCCGCAGTGCGCGGCGAAAAAGCCGCCGACCAGCGCCTGGAAGCTCTGCTGCAAGCCGCCTACGGCAGTGCCTGGACCACGCCCCTGAAAAACCGTCTGCTGGAAACCGTCGGCAGCAAATCCCTCAGCTTGTGGCTACGCGATAAGTTCTTCGAACAGCACTGCAAAATGTTCCAGCACCGGCCATTTATCTGGCACATCTGGGACGGACTCAAAGACGGCTTCAGCGCCCTGGTCAACTACCACAAACTCGACAAGTCCGGCCTCGAACGGCTGATCTACACCTATCTAGGTGACTGGATCCGCACCCAGCAAGCCGGCATGGCCAACGGAGAAGACGGGGCTCAGGAACGGCTGCTTGCTGCCGAAGCGCTCAAGCACGAGCTTGAAGCTATCCTCGAAGGCGAAGCACCCTACGATATCTTCGTGCGCTGGAAGCCCCAGGCCGAACAACCCATCGGCTGGACCCCTGACCTAAACGACGGCGTGCGCCTCAACATCCGCCCATTCCTGAACGCTCGCAGTGTCGGCAAAAAAGGTGCGGGCATTCTGCGCTGGATGCCCAACATCAAATGGGCCAAAGACCGCGGCAAAGACGTCGAATCCGCCCCCTGGTACACCCTCGGCCTGCAATACGACGAAGGCGAGGGTGCCCGGATCAATGATCACCATTTGTCCTTGGCGGAAAAACAGGCGGCAAGGAGCTAGCCTATGATCAAGTCCGTTTACAACTACCCGGTTTCCACCCTGCTCGATATCGAGAGCGGGGTGGTTTATGCCATCCCGCGCTACCAGCGTGAGTACACTTGGAGCCGGGCGCAGTGGGATGCGCTGTTCGAAGATCTGTTGGACAACGAGCTGCATTATTTCCTCGGCTCGATCATCTGCATTAACCAGTCGCAAGATGCCCTGACGGTGCAAAGCCTGGAGCTGGTCGACGGACAACAGCGTATGACAACGCTATCTTTGCTGCTGGCGGCTGTCTATCAGAGCTACCGCACCCTGCCGAATCTGGGCATGGAACAGCAGATTGAGCTGTACAACCTCAAGCACAAACTGGTGCTGAAGAAAAAGTCGGATCAGCCACGCCTGATCCCTCAGGTGCAGAACAACAACCAACAGGACTACTTCGCGGTGCTCGGTCAAACCGGCATTTTGGACGATGTGGAGACTGTGCCGAATGCCGGAAACCGGCGAGTGATGAAAGCCTTCCGGCATTTTATCAGCCGCATTGAGCTGTACCTGGAGCACTGCGCTGACCCCATTGCCAGCTTGCAGGCCCTGTTGGAAAAAGTTAACACCGCCACTCTGGTTAAGATCGAGGTCGCCGGGCATTCCGATGCCTATACCCTGTTCGAGTCGCTGAACAATCGCGGTGTACCGCTGACGGCTATTGACCTGATCAAGAACAAGTTACTGGCAGTGCTGGAGTCCAAAGACCCTGGCAGCATCGACAAGCAGTACAACCGTTGGAAAAAGGTGATTGACGCCCTGGGTGATGACTACGCCGTGCAGGAGCGCTTCTTCCGCCAGTATTACAACGCCTTCAAACCCGATTTGAAGGATGTCATTTCAGTACCGGTGGCTACCAAGTCGAACCTAATGCAGGTGTATGAAAAGCTGATCGCGCATAATGCCGAGGGCTTTCTGCATGCCATGATTCGTCTGTCCAACAGCTATGCTCAGATTGTTGGCTACCGTGCAGTGCCAGATCAGCCCAAGCTTTCCAACCTGCTGCTCTCGTTGGATCGTATCCAGGGTGCCGCTGCTTATCTGCTGCTGATGGTGCTGATGGAGCGGCAAACCGAGTTGGAGCTGCAACAAGAACACCTGGAACAGATTGTGGGCTTCTTGATTGCCTTCTTTGTTCGCCGCAACACGACAGACCTGCCGCCTACCCGTGATCTGACCCGTATTTTCATGGATGTGGCTGAGGCGATCCTGGCGCTGCGTGCTGGCGATGTGGTCAGTCATATTCAGCACAGGCTCAAAGCCGATAGCGCCAGTGATGAGCAGTTCGAGAAAAGCCTCAAAGGTCCTATCTACGAGGACAACAAAGCGGTCTGCCGCTTTGTGCTCTGCGCCCTTGAAGAAAGCCGCATGACCCGCGAAACCCAGGTCGATTTGTGGGTTCTGAAAGGCAAGCAGTACGTCTGGACCATCGAGCATATCTTCCCCCAGGGCGAAAACATCCCCAGCTGTTGGGTACAGATGATTGCCTATGGCGATGCTAGCTTGGCCGAGCAACACCGCCAGACTTACGCCCATTGCCTGGGCAACCTTACTATTTCTGGCTACAACAGTGCACTGGGCAACAAGAGCTTTGATGAGAAGAAGAGCCGGGCTGATAGCCAAGGCCGCAAGGTGGGCTACAACAACGGCCTCTATTTGAACCAAGCGCTGGCTACTGAGAGCAGTTGGACCGTGGAGAAGCTGAAGGCGAGGACGGAGCAGCTGGTGCAAGAGGTGCTGGGGAAGTATCCGTTGGTGGTTACCGCGACATGACCCAGGCCTTTAACGAATTCCAAGGAATGCCATGAAACTGATCGATTTGCTGGCCACCGAGATCCGCGGAAGCGCAGCCTACAACACCAATGTGCAAGTCGCGCCCAGCGTGATCCTCTGGACAGACAAGCTGTGCCAGTGGGCGCCCGCACTGCCTCTATTACAGGCTGCGATGCCGGAGCTGATCGTGTTGGGTGACTATGCGCCTCAGAAAAAGACCGGGCCGGCTATTTGGATCAAGTGTGTGGTCGATGGCGTTTTACCTGAAATTGTATTGCCGTCTGATCGAACTCCGATAGTGTATTTGCCCGGCGTGGAGCGCCGCGACTTGCGCGCTATTGGTTCCTGTCCGGATGCCCTTAAGCCGCTAGCTGAGCTGCAATATCGAGGGTGTTGGTGGATTTACAGCAACTCAGGTCGAGACTGGACGGTGAATGCCTTCCTGGTTTCTATTAACGGTGGCGTAGGACTGGATGTGGCCAAAGACGAAAAAGCCCAACAGGCCATGCTGCGTGTTCTGCCTGAAATTCTTGAAAATGAGCGCGAAGAACTGAGCAACCGACGCCTAGAGGCGGCAGACTTCAATAAGCTGGTGAGCAGCGACCCGGTGCGTGATCTGCTCAGTTGGATGAATGACAGCAAGAGCTGCCGTGAGCGCTGGGATGCCTCGCGTTGGCAGGCCCTGGCCGGGATCTGTGAAACCGAGTATCACTTCAGCCCTGAACAAGACGGTGTGCTAACCGCTGCCGAGCTGCTGTGCCAGAATCAGGGTATTTGGCACAGTGTTTGGCAGCGCTACACCGAGTCTTGTCAGCATTACCCGCATTTACCGGAGTTGTTGCTGAAAGTGCAGCCGGATCTTGCTGCTGATGGCGCTAGCTATCCGGCTATCAATGCCAGTGAAGAGAAAGATCTCGAACTATCACTCCAGCAACTGTTGCGAGAAGGATGCGATAAGGCCCGGCAGAGCCTTAAGACTCTGGAGCAGCGACATGCTAAGCGGCGCAGTTGGGTATGGTCAGAGCTTGATCTGGCTCCTTTGGCCGGCGCGCTTAGGCATTTGAGCCAGGTGGCTGAAAAAACGGCCAAGGTGTTTTCAGGTTCTGATGCGGATGAAATGGCCGTGCAGTACCGGGAGCAATACTGGCAGGCAGACAATCAGGTACTCAAAGCCTTGGCTTGCCCATTACCGGCGCGCCAACAAGTGCTGGTGCAGCAAGTTCTAGCGCTGATTTACACGCCATGGCTGGATGAGGTGACACGCAATTTCCAAGGCTTGGTCCGGTCGAAGGGGTATCCGGGCAGCAACCAGGTCAATGAAGCCACAGCTGAGTATGCGGTGGCTGGCGAGGTGGTTTTCTTTGTCGACGGCCTGCGTTACGACATTGCCCAGAGACTGAATCAGGCGCTGCGGCACTTGGGTGATGTGCGGCTCTCGGCAACTTGGGCGGCCTTGCCTTCGGTAACCGCAACATCTAAAGCGGCGATTACACCGGTGCATGATCGCCTGACCGGCAGAACCACTGACCGCGACTTTGAGCCCAGCTTACTGGACAACGATACGGATTTCTCTAGCTACTACCTGAAGAAGTTTTTGCAGGAAAAAGGCTGGCAGTATTTGGAAGAGGGGGATTCGGGCGACCCGACTTCCAATGCCTGGGTACAAAGCGGCGATATCGACAAAGAAGGTCATGTAAAAGGTCTAAAGCTGGCTGCCCGGATTGATACCTTGCTGGCCGAGGTGCAGGAGCGGGTTGAGGAACTTCTGGCTGCAGGTTGGCGCAAGATCCGTATCGTCACCGACCACGGTTGGATGCTGACCCCTGCACCTATGGCCAAGGTCGAACTGGCCAAGCATTTAACTGAAACTCGCTGGGGCCGCTGTGCGGTTATCAAAGACTCTGTCGATAGTGGTTATCAGCAGGTCGGTTGGTACTGGAACAGCGCTGTCAGCATCGCCATGGCCCCAGGCGCCTGTAGCTTCAAAGCCGGACAACATTACGACCACGGTGGTCTGAGCTTGCAGGAATGTTTGACGCCGGTAATTGAAGTTCGCAGTACGCAGAGTCCCGCCACGAGCGCTACCACCTCAGCCACGCTTTCTGATCTGCGTTGGCTTGGGCTCACGTGCAAGGTCCAGGCGCAGACTGCATCCGAGTCGGTGATGGCGGTGCTCAGAACGCATGCGGCCGATGCAGGCTCTGAAATAAGTAAGCGCAAGCCCCTAAAAGATGGGAAGTGCAGCCTGATGTTGGATGACCAGTACGAGCATACGTCCGCCGTGCTGGTGCTGCTGGATGAGCAAGGCAACGTTTTAGCGAAGCTACCGACGCTAGTAGGAGGCGAATAAGTGGAATTGGATTTATTGGATAACAAAGCGGCCTCGACCTTTGAAGGCTACATCGTGCGCAAAGATCTGGTTAGGACCTTTGCCCGCCAATTCCCGGTTCCGACCTATGTTGTCGAATTTATGTTGGGCAGGTACTGCGCATCTACCGATCCTGTTGAAATTGAGGAGGGGTTGGAGATCGTCCAGCGACAGCTCTCGGATCGCACTGTGCGTGCTGGCGAGGAGGAACTGTTTAAGGCGCGCGCGTATAAAACGGGCTCGGCCAAACTGATCGATATTGTCAGCGTGCGCTTTGTTGAAAAAGAAGGTGGCTACCTTGCCTCGCTACCCAGCTTGAACCTCAGCCGAGTTCGCATCCCAGATAAAGTTGTCGACGATAACGAGCGTCTGCTGACCGGGGGCTTCTATGCTGAGGTGACGTTAACGTACGACAGCGTCATTGCGGAAGAGAAAGGCAACGCCTTCGGTATTGCCGAGTTGCGCCCCATCCAGATGTCCAATCGCAATGTGCTGGATGTAATGGCCGAGGCACGAACTCAATTCAGCAGCGAAGAGTGGCGGGATTTTCTGGTTCGCTCGATCGGTTTGGAGCCAAGTGAGCTCTCACAGCGTGCCAAGGACGCCATCCTACTCCGGATGGTTCCGTTCGTTGAACGCAACTACAACATGGTTGAGCTTGGGCCGCGTGGCACAGGTAAGAGTCACTTGTTCCAGCAAGTTTCGCCTTATTCCCACCTGATTTCCGGCGGCAAAGCCACCATCGCCAAAATGTTTGTGAACAATGCCAACGGCCAGCGCGGCTTGGTCTGTCAGTACGACGTCGTTTGCTTTGACGAGGTCAGCGGCATCTCTTTCGACACCAAGGAAGGGATAAACATTATGAAGGGCTACATGGAGTCCGGCGAGTTCAGCCGTGGCAAGGAAAGCATTCGAGCCGATGGCTCCATGGTGTTTGTCGGTAACTTCGATGTCGATGTAGAGCATCAGCAGCGCGTAGGCCATTTGTTTGGCCCGCTGCCCGCGGAAATGCGTGACGACACGGCCTGGATGGATCGCATCCATTGCTACCTGCCTGGCTGGGATGTGCCCAAAATGAATAAAAATCTGACCACCGACCATTTTGGTCTGGTCAGTGATTTTTTCTCCGAATGCATGAGCCGCTTGCGTTTTCAGAGCCGTGTGTCCGCTATGCAGAATCGCGTTCACTTAGGTGGGGCGCTGAGTGGCCGAGA
Source organism: Pseudomonas sp. UYIF39 (assembly GCF_029963765.1). Taxonomy (GTDB): domain Bacteria; phylum Pseudomonadota; class Gammaproteobacteria; order Pseudomonadales; family Pseudomonadaceae; genus Aquipseudomonas. Next base: position 282,546 of record NZ_JALBYU010000004.1, on the reverse strand, counting down.
CACCAACGCGGTTAACAAGACCGTCTCAGGTCTGCTCAAGCTGATGTACCCGGATCAGGAAATGGCTGTCTCCGACGAAGATCTTGAGTGGGCAACCCGTCTGGGGCTGGAGGTGCGCCGACGGGTCAAAGAACAGCAAAAGCGCGTCGGTGCTGCCGAGTTCCGCAACACGCATTTTAGCTATTTCATTGGCGCCGACGGTGTGGAGAAGTTTGTTGCCACACCGGAGCTGCGCGCTAACAACGAAATTGGTGATGATCCACTGGAACCAGGCCAAATCTGGGCTATCAGCGAAGGCGGTGCCGACATTGACGATAATGCTGGTCTCTATCGCATAGAGGTGAATGAAGGCCCAGGCTCTGGTGTGCGTATTCTCAATAACCCGGCACCTGCAGCTTTCAAAGAGTCATTGCGCTATGCAGAACAGAATCTGTATTCCAGGGCAACTCAGCTCATTGGTGACCGCGACCCACGTGCCCACGAATTCTCCGTGCAACTCAGAGGCTTTGACGCCGCTAAGCGTGGTTCCAAGCTAGGCATGGCAGCGCTGATTGCCATGTGCAGCAGCCTGCTGAAAAAATCGGTAAAGGGCGGTCTGATCGTAGTCGGCGAAATCAACCTGGGTGGCTCCATCGAACCGATCAGCAGCGCTGTAAATATCGCTGAACTGGCAGTTGAAAAGGGAGCCAGTGCGCTGCTAATGCCGGTAACCGCTAGGCGCCAGCTGTACGACTTGTCTGATGACATGGCAACGAAGATCGACATCCAGTTCTACCAGGATGCACGTGATGCGTTGTTGAAGGCGATTGTTGAGTAGGTTCGGTGTCGAACAAGCCAGACATGAATCTGGGCGTATCGGCAGTCAGAGTGCATTGAATAAATGAATTGTTCCCAGGAAATTTTCCCAAGAAAAGGATTTTCACTATGAAACAAGACGAAGCCGAACAACTCCTTAAAGTCGCTATCGCCGATCAGGGCGCAAAGTTCCGGGACGGGCAATGGGAGGCCATTGACGCCTTGGTGAACCAGCGCAAGAAAATGCTGGTTGTGCAACGTACAGGATGGGGCAAAAGCTCCGTTTACTTCATCAGCACGCGCATCCTGCGCGAGCGTGGGCAGGGGCCGACGATTATCATCTCGCCCTTGCTGGCGCTGATGCGTAACCAGATAGAGGCGGCTCGCCGACTTGGCATTTGTGCGATCACCATCAACTCAACCAATCCACATGAGTGGGAGCAGGCTCGCCGAGCTGTACTCGCCAATCAGGTTGACTGCTTATTGATCTCACCGGAACGACTGGCGAACGATGGCTTTATGGAAAATATCCTGCAGCCCATCGCTGACCGTATTGGGCTGATGGTGATTGATGAGGCGCACTGTATTTCGGACTGGGGGCATGACTTCCGGCCAGACTACCGGCGCATCGTTAATATTCTGCGTTTCCTCCCAGCCAATACGCCGGTGCTGGGTACTACGGCCACAGCTAACGACCGGGTGGTTAAAGACATTCAGGCGCAGTTTGGTGATATCGCTATCGTGCGCGGTACCTTGGTGCGAGAAAGTCTAGCGCTGCAGAATCTGCGAATATCTGATAAGGCGACACGTCTGGCATGGCTGGCGGAGAATATTCCAAGGTTGCCCGGTACAGGCATTATTTATGCCCTTACTCAGCGTGATGCCGATCAGGTGGCGCGCTGGCTACGGGCCAAGGGGATTCAGGCATCGGCCTATCACAGTGATGTATCGCATCAGCAATTCGCCAACAGTGACCAGTACCGTCAGCATCTAGAGGATGCGTTGCTGGCAAACGAGATGAAGGTGTTGGTGGCTACTTCGGCGCTGGGCATGGGATATGACAAGCCGGATCTCGGTTTTGTCATCCACTACCAAGCACCAGGCTCAATCGTTGCTTACTATCAGCAGGTAGGACGTGCTGGGCGTGCTATTGATTATTCGCTGGGCCTGCTGATGTCGGGTGACGAGGATGAGAAGATTCATGATTTCTTCCGGCGTTCGGCTTTCCCTCCCTCTGGCCAAGTTCGGCACTTGCTGGCTGTACTTGCTGATTTCGATGGGCTGACGCTCCGGGAGTTGGAGGAGCACAGCAATCTCGCCAAAGGGCAGATTGAAAAAATCCTTAAAATTCTCAGCGTGGAAAACCCTGCACCGCTGATTAAGGGAGGCAGCAAATGGTACCGAACTCCAATTCATTTCGACTTGGACGAGGATCGTATTCAGCAACTCACTGAATTACGTGAGCTTGAGTGGCTGCAGGTCAAAGCCTATCTTGATGAGCCCCGTTGCCTGATGGCTTTCTTGCGCAGTGCTTTGGATGACCCTGAACACGCGGATTGCGGTAAATGTGCCAACTGTATTGGTAAAGCGTTAGTGCCCGCCGATGTGGATAGCAAACTTCTCGTGCATGAGGCTGCAAGATTTATTCGGCAAGCTGAGCTCCCCATTAAACCCAAGAAAGAAGTCGCTAAGGACGCTTTCCGTCAATATGGCTTTCCGTTCAGACTGCCGCAGGAGCTGCAGGCGAATGAGGGGCGTGTACTCTCGCAGTGGCGCGATGGTGGTTGGGGAGAGCTGGCTGCAGACGGCAAGGACAACGGACATTTCGATGAAGCATTGGTACAGGCCATGGCCGAAATGATTCGAGCTCGCTGGCGGCCGACTCCTGAGCCCGCTTGGGTGTGCTGCGTGCCCTCCCTTGGGCATCCAACCTTAGTTCCTGATTTTGCTCGCAGGCTGGCTGTTGCTCTGGGTGTCCCATTTGTCGACTGCATTAGTAAGATCAAGAAAAACGAGCCACAAAAGTGGCAGAACAATCGTTTCCATCAGTGTCGAAATCTTGATGGGGTGTTCGCAGTAAGCGAAAGCATCCCTTCCGGCCCAGTATTATTGATCGATGACATGATCGATTCGGGCTGGACTATGACGGTTATTGCTGCACTGCTTCGGCGGGTGGGCAGTGGACCGGTTTATCCGCTAGCAATCTCCTCTACGGCAAGTAAGACATGATCAATACCACGACTCAGTCCATCCTGCTGCTGACTTCCTACTTCTCGAAGTCAGTAGGCGACGCAAAGCCGCTTACCCCTACTGAGTGGGGGCGCTTTGCAGTCTGGCTCAATGAGCAGGGAAAGACCCCCGCTGATCTGGTTACGTCCGAGCCGTGCGGGGTGTTACAGGGATGGCAAGATGACAAAATCTCGCTGGAGCGAATCGAGCAGTTGCTTGGGCGTGGTCATGCGCTGGCGCTGGCGCTGGAGAAATGGAGTCGTGTGGGAATATGGGTCCTAACCCGCTCGGATGCCGACTACCCCAAACTACTTAAGCATCAGCTACGAAACAATGCGCCGCCTGTGCTGTTTGGATGCGGCAATGCGCGCTTGCTTAATCAGGGTGGCGTATCCGTAGTCGGTGCTCGTAATGCAAGCGAGGCTGATCTGGATTATGCCAAGGCATTGGGGAAACGAATTGCTGTTGCTGGGCAGTCTGTGGTCTCCGGTGGTGCTCGCGGAGTAGATGAGGCTGCGATGCTGGGCGGATTGATCCAAGAGGGCACGGTTATAGGTGTTATGGCGGATAGCTTGCTGAAAGCTGCAATGGCCAGTAAATGGAGGCAGGGGTTGATGAATAACAATCTCGTGCTGGTTTCTCCGTTCTATCCCGAGGCCGGTTTCAATGCGGGCAATGCTATGGCCCGTAACAAGTACATTTACTGTCTGAGTCGCGCTGCGGTTGTGGTTCGTTCCGATATCAAGGGCGGAACCTGGAGCGGGGCCATTGAAAATTTGAAAAAGGCTTGGGTGCCTCTTTGGGTAAAAAGAGACCAGGATACTCAGTCCGGTAATCGGATGCTCGTGACTGAAGGTGGACAATGGTTGGATGGCGAGGCTGAGCAGTTAGATGTGCAAGCTTTGTCTATGCCCCTTAATTCAACAACCCCACGGACTTTTGATAGCGAGGCTGTTTCCACGGAAGTTGAGCTATCTAGTCTGAGCCATACCAGCACAGAAACAGAGTTACAAACTTCACTAGTAACTGCCCCGTCCCGGGAAAAACCCAAAGCATCGGCTGAAAGTCCTCTTGGTCTTACCGAGTTGAGCTTTTATCAGTTTTTCCTCGAGAAGCTGAAACGCCTTGGGCGAGCAGCGACGATTGATGAGCTGGTTGCCCAATGGGAGTTGCCCAAGAAGCAGATCACAGAGTGGCTTAAGACATCAGTCGATGAGGGTGCGGTACAGAAATTAGCCAAACCGGTGCGTTACCAACATCTAAAAGTTTCGAACGCTGAGAGTCAACCTCGCGCAACTTCAGATAGTGCTTCTGCCGGTCAAATGGGGCTCGGCCTCGATTGATCGCCGAATCCCATGAGGACGTGCGTAGCGGCACTTTCCTGCAGACTAAGTTCGCTACTGATATCACCTGCATGTATACCGGCACTGCAGCAGCGGAATATAAGGACCCGAAAGGCAAAAAGAAAAGTTCAGACGCTTCAGCGTGGACAGCTTGGTAGCTGTTCACGCTGGGAGTTCACTCATTGAAGTAGTCAGCTTATATTTCTTTGCAGTCGGTTGAAGATCCAGCAAGCCAGCAGCACTGCAATCAGTAGTGGTGGAAAACGCACCATTGCTATTACTAGTAACAGCCCCACGATGCAGCCGGCCAGTATGCCGACGAACGCGAGCAGCGTTCCAAGTAGCTTTAGCATTGCCAGCATGGTGGTTTTCATAGATGCCCCCGATCAGCCATCGAAACACATCCCTCACGGCCCACCACGATGTGATCGAGCGTGCGGATGTCTATCAAGTTCAATGCGTCCTGAAGTTTGCGAGTCAGGGTCCGGTCAGCCTGGCTAGGTTCCGGATCACCTGACGGGTGGTTGTGAACCAGGATCACTGCGGCGGCGTTGAACTCCAGGCAAATCTTGACGACCTCTCTGGGGTAAACCCCTGTCGCATCCAGAGTGCCGCGAAACAGCTCCTGAAACGTCAAAATCCGGTGCTTGCTGTCCAGTAGAAGAAGAGCGAATACCTCGTGCTCATAGTCGCCCAGCAACGTCTGCAAATGGTTGAACACTGCCTTGGGAGAGGTCAGTGAGCGTCCACGGCGCAGCCGCTGACTGGCTAGTTGCTGAGCCATCAGCAGGATGTCGGCTTCGCTTACAGGTGAATCGACCAGATAGGTGCCAGTGGCTTCACCGGCTCTAAACTTGTGCAATTTCATCTTTTGCTCCATAGCCGGCTGGCCGGTTTTAGGTGTTATGGGGTTGTTGCTGGCAGTGGCTTTCAAGCTTTTCAGCCAGACTGGGTTTGCTTGATTGCTGTTGTATGGGTTTGGAAGATGGCTGCTCAGCACCGCCTTCGACTGAAAAGAACTCCTCAATCACCGCGCCGCTATCTTCTTCGCTGTCCTCGAACGCGCCTTTACTAAAACCACGGCGTGCCGCCCCATCCAGTGCGGACTGATCGAAGCCAGCGGTTTGCCGTTGTTCATCCAACTCATTAGCAACCCGCAGCGCCTCACTCATGTCGATGCCACCACGTACCGTCAGGTCAACGTAGAAGATCGGCGTGCCATGGCTCTGACGGGTGGATTTGCCACGCAGGCGCAGCTCCAACGGCAGGCAGGCCAACCGATTGCCCGAAATAGCTTGGAAGTAATGAAGCCGAGCAGCCAGGGTGCGGATGCTGTTAAAGCCGGTGGTGCGGAACACGAAGCTGCCTAGTGGATCATCATCACCAATCAGCACATTCAGCCGGCCGTAGGGCTTACAGACGCCACCCTTGGCCAATGAGCAGGCATCAGGCGATGGGCAGGGCAGTGATTGCATGCCGTCCTGAGTGACGCGCTTGCAGGTCTCGCCATTGCCCACGCACAGCTGCCTGCCAGACTGGCGATCAAACAGCGTGTAGTCGGCGCGGAAATTCAGCTCCGGTTCGTTGAACAGCAGGCGCACCGGGATGCTGCGTAGCTTGTCTTCTTGACCTTTACGCAGCTCATCGTTGAGCGGGTGCAGAAGCCAGCCGTCCTTACCTTGCACCTGTGAAGTGATGGTGAACTGGTCATCCTTCTCCGGCAGGCGTTTGCCGTTCTTTTCGATGACTTTGCCGATGGAAATACGCCCGAGTATTGGCGGGGTAATAGCCAGACCTTTGAGCATAGTGGCTCTCCTTGAAATGAAAGAAAGGCTGCCCACACAGCTACCGCCGCATGGGTGACCAAGAGGGATTTTTTGAAGTGGAATGGGTTAACTGATCAGGAAACGACGGCTGCCTTCCTTGAGCTTGGTGTAGCGAACCTGCAGATACGGCTTGTCATTGAGCAGCTGGTTAACATCGAGCACAGTGCTGTCTTTGGACTTTTTCCAGCTGATGAAACCGTGACTGAACTCGGCCCGAGTAGCCTCACCCATGGCCTGCTGCAGCATCTGCTTGAGCTGGGCTTCACGGGTTTCTTTCTCGGCAATCGACTGGCGTACCACCTTCAGTTCGGTGTAGGAAGCGGTCAATCCGGCATGATTGCTGAGGTCCAGCGTCTGACCGTTGTCCTCCGGGTACAAACAGCGCAGCGCCATTTCCGCCGAAGCAGATCCATCTGCAGGTGGTGGCGTATCCGTCTCCACGTACTGCCAGAACTTACGCTCCAGTTCGATCAGGCGAGCAATCATTTGCTCATCCCGTTCGATGCGGTGAATCTCAAGTCTCTGACCACCGAGCAGCACAGCGACATCTGCCGCCTGCTTGCCAGTGACGGCGAGCTGGTGCATCACCTGTAACTGCACATACTCCGGCACGCCCTCCTTCCAGAGACGTGCGCCGTTTATGCCGGCGGTCTTGCATTCAAGTATCTGCACATCTTCGGCACCGATCACCTCGCGGTCGATGTTGGCCAGCATCCACGACAGCTCCGGATCGGAATGCTGCAGTACAGCGTTGATACGCCGCACCTTGTTCTCCGTGCGCTTGCTGTAATGCCAGGCCACGACCGGTTCCAGCACATTGCCCCAGTACATCGGACTTTCTTCATCGTGTGGGTCGGCCTTCGGTAACGTGGTGTCGCGCCCGGTTTTCTCCATCCACAGCTCCAGCTGCGACTTGTAGGGATTTAGGCCTACCGCAGCACCGGCATCCGAGCTGCCGATACCCTGTTTACGCACCATCAGCCAATCTTCACGCGGTAATTCCTTGGTACTGATTAAACGCAGCGCCGGGCGCGGCTTGCAGGCGCGGCTTAACGAACTAGCTTTCATAGCATTCTCCTTGTGGACATAGAAACGCCCGATCAGCAACCAGGCTGATCGGGCGTTATGGGGTGGAGGAGGTAAACGGTCAGGCGACAAGTTGCAGAGCGGTGTCCAGGGCACGTTGCTTGATCTGCGCGCCTTGGCCGAACCAGGCTGAGTCCATGCGGTACTCGTCGCTGCGGGCGCGGCGCTCGTGATCGACAAACTCGGTCACGGAGTTGAGCAGGCCCCAGGCGGTGCCGCGTGCCGAGTCGAGCTGACTGCCCCGACCACGACCCTCGTACAGTTCCTGGACCTTGCGCAGGGCACGCTCGTTGGGCAGAACCTCCGGCAGAGCACCGGTCGGATTGGTTTTGCACAGCACGTTCATAAAGAAGCCCAGTGCTTCATGCCACTGCACCTTACGTTCGGCCAAGGCGCGCATGCGGTACATAAAGTCGTCCCATTGCGAGACGGCGATGCCGAGTTGTTTCTTCACCGCCTTCGGATCGAAGCGGGTGTTGTGGGGCACCTTGATCGCCCGGCTGGTACCGGCCAGGGCGATGGTCAGGGTGTTGTTGCAGACTACGCGAACAGTGGTCGGCGTTGCTGTAGTGGCCAGGGTACCGTCGCAGGAAGTTGCCAACAGCAGGTAGCCATTCACTTGGTCGTTTCCCTTGAGCGCTGCACCTTGCCCGGTACGCGCCAGCGCCCAGAACTTACGTCCACCCTTGAGCACGCCGGCTGTTTCCAACTCGTAGCCAGAGACCTCGGTCAGGTCTCGGTAGAACTCCAAAACTTCCCTTGGCTGCACGGTGTGATAGCGATTGGAGACCACCGATAGCGGTGCCTTGGTATCCGAGCGGAACAGCACCTTCTGTTCCGGGTACGAGTGAATAGAACCCAGATGACCAATCGCATCTGCCTTGAAATGCACGGGGCTTTCCTGGATTTTCCAGTCCATGCCGGCTTCGCGTTGCCAGACCTCGATGGGTTGTTTCTGAGTGAGCTGATTGCCCAGGCCATGCCATGGTGCTGCGCCAGCGTAGGCCATTGTTTCGACGAGATGAGCCATGGTTGAGATTCCTTCAGGTGCACGCCGGCATAAAGCGCTGAGCATGCGCAGTCCCGGCAATGATTGATGGGGTTAGAAGTTAGGAGGTTGTTTGGATGTAGGCAGGTTGAAGCGATGACCACAGAGCAGACAGAGGTTGTGGGCCAGGACGTGGCGGTCGAGCGATTCGCCCAGCTGCGCGCCGAGCGCACAACCACCAACCCCACCGGCCAGGCCGCCGAGGATGGCACCTGTTACTGAGCCGAGCGTGATACCGACAGGGCCGGCGAAAGATCCAATAAGCGCACCAGCCTGACCGCCAGCCAGTGCAGCACTGACGCCACGCGCAGCACCGCCCACGGTGCCGAGGGCTGCGCCGATTTTCATGGCGTGATGGAAGGAAGCGACTTTGGGGGAATGACAACGAGGGCACTGCAATGACATGGGGCGAACCTTCTTGGTGGTGATGTCATAGCAGTAATGTGTGGTTGAGATTTTTTTGAATCGAATGACTTTGACGCTAGCTAATCGCCCGAGCGTGCGGCAGGCTGCTGTCACCCATAGCGGCCTGTGACGACCGGTTGAATCCACAGCCAAAAGCAGCCTGTCAGCACATTTTCTTGACTGCCCACTTCGGCTGAAATCGGTCACCCCTACATTCAAGGAGTTGTGCAAGAATCGTCGCAAAGGGAGAGGGATCGTATGACAAAAAAACTAGTATTCAAGGGCAGTGCTGCCATCGGTAATTCCGGAATTAAAAGGCACTTCAAGAATGCGGAGCCTTGGCAACCTCTGTTCGAGCTGGTTTGGAATGGCTTCGATGCCGCTGCGAGTTTTGTATCGGTCGATGTAGCCGAGAACGAGATGCATGGCCTGGAGCGGGTTGTTGTGTTGGACGATGGTGATGGCATTGAGTTCGACGCACTGACCGACACATTCGGTAGCTTTAACGACTCGGCGAAGAGAACGAACCTCTCGCTGAAGGGCGAGCATGGCCGCGGACGCCTCGCGTTCCATATGATTTGCCGCAACGCATCATGGTTCACTAGATGCAACGGCGTCGACGCAGTTATCTACGTTGCCGAGCCGACCATCAAAGACTTCGAAGGTCGGCTTCTGGAGGGGGCTGAGCAGAACGCGGATCTGTTGAGACAGGGAAAAGGCACTCTAGTAGAGCTCACGGACTTCACGGGCGCTCTACCAGAGTTGGACGCGCTACGCGAAAAGTTCTCCGTGGAGTTCGGTTGGTACCTTGCCGTACATCCCGAGAAACAAGTAGTGCTAAACGGCGTCACTATTCAGATTCCGGAGCATGAAGCCTTCCAGAAAGAGATCGCGACCGACGACGCTATCTTCCAGGCTCAGGTGATTCGCTGGGAGCAACGGCCCACCTCGGAGAAATCGTACCTATACCTGCTCAATTCTAGCGGCGCGCCAGTCTACAAGGTGTTGAGCTCGCTTAACCAGAAGCCTAACTTCTTCACCAGCGTGTGCGTAACGTCGGCATGGGCTGATACCTTCTCGAGCGAGCAAGATCTGCTGAATCCAGGGGCACATACACTTGCATCGCCAACCTGGAAGAAGTTCAAGTCCGAGTTGGACCGCCTGAGCCAATCCATCTATGACAAATTCCTACGCATGCGAGCCGAAGAGGTGGTGCAGGGCTATGAGGATGAAGGCTACTTCCCGAGCTATGTTGGACTGGATGACGCGGAGAAGGCATGGCGACATCAGCATACTCGCGGCTTGGTGCGGAACCTCTACATTGCCGAGCCTCGTGTGTTCAGCAACGCCAACAAGAAGCAGGCAAAGCTCATTATTCGCCTGTTGGACCGGCTCGCTGTTTCAAACGAGAACGACGCGCTGTTTGAGGTGCTAGAAGGTGCGCTCGACCTCGATGCGAAGTCGATGCAAGTCCTCGCGAAGCAGCTGCATCGTACGACCTTAGAGAGCATCGTCGCGAGCATCGAGGTGCTGCAGCGACGAGCCACTGCGGTGCAGCAGCTGCGACACGTCATGAATGAGCACTACCGCGAAGTTCGTGAGACTCCTGATCTGCAGAAGGTCATCGAGAACAATACATGGTTGTTCGGAGCACGCTACGAGACTATTGGTGCGGAAGAAGACACCTTTGCAAAGGTTGCTCGTCGAATGCGCGACGAGGTCATGGCTCGAACCTCCCTGAGCATGGATGACGTAGACGATGAGGAAGACCTGCCGGGGGCAAGGCGGCAAGCAGACCTCTTTCTGGCACGTAAGTTTCCCTCTACTGATTCCCTGGGGAATAAGGTCTACAGATGTATCGTGGTGGAGATAAAGCGACCGGCGATTTCCCTGAACAAGAAGCACCTTCGACAGCTGGAAGACTATGCAGACATCATCAAGCGTCAGCCGGAGTTCAAGTCAGAAAAAATGCATTTCGAGCTAATCTTACTCGGGCGCCAAATATCGTCAGCCGACACCATCATTCCTAGTCGCTTGAACAACCTGATTGCACGTAGCGATCCCGGGTTAGTGGCAGACGACCCACGCATGAAGCTATACGTCATGAACTGGTACACGTTGCTCGATGGGTTTGAGTTGACGCACGGCTTCATGCTCGAGAACCTCAAGCTCAAACGAGATGACTACACCGCAGCGTCCAAGGATGACCTAGTTGCGGAGTTGCAAGCAGAACACTGAAAAAAGAGCGCCACACCGAACGAGCGTGACGAGATGGGAAGGTAAGCGTCTGCTTCTGGCCGGGAGTACCTGTGGCCTCTGACAGAAAACGGCCAGTAGCGATCCCTCACGACAGCCTGATATTGCTCGCAAGAAGCCATGCCCTGTTGAGGCGTATTCATCTGGACAGCCTAGTGGCACTGGGCTATCTTCCCAGCCTGAAGGACTCCACGTTTCAGCCCTTGCCGTAGGGAAACGGACATGATCGATGAGCTTCAAGCCAGCAAATCCTGCTATTTTTATCGCCAAAAAGCTCCGATCACAACGGTCGCGATCACGACTTTGTTCCGGGCGGTCAGAGGGGCCCAGATATCCCCCTCGAACAACCTTTTCTCTTTTATACGGCAGTCCCATGGGGTGTCAATCTGGTCTGCTCTGTGCTTTCAATTCGACAAGACACCAGCTTTTCTGCCTGGCACTGACGATGTCATCGACCGGGTAACCGGATATTTGCTGATAGTCGAGCACCGTGATTATGTCGCCATTTTTAAATCTCAGATCGACGTTCCTGCTGATTTCTCCAAGCGGCACCTGCAGCGCATCGGCGCGCAGGATGTCGACCGTGGACTGACCAGCAAGGACTCGATATTCGCCCGAGTTCGGCTGAGGCATATGACGCTGTCCCGCTTTGCTTTGCGCAGCAAGACACTTGAGGGTGAGAACCTACACAACAACGTGGGCATGGCATCCTCGGCTCGATTTGCCCCACTGGGTTACAGCTTCACTGAGGCGGACGAACACTTTTCAACGACGCCGCGAACTGGACGGATTTCGCTTCGTGCGGATCGTGCTGGATATCTGGAGCTGGTTGATTATGCCTGCAATATGATTGACCGCTTGCACCCTCGACCCGGAAGGCCATCGTCCTCCCCTTTTCTTGCAGCTTTCGCGCGAGCGCTAGAGCTAGCTGATCTGACGGCTAGCCCTACCCAACTTGCGGTTGATACCGCAATCCTCGGACAGGCCATCTTTGACGATAAAGTCATCCGCTTGGTCAAGCGTGACGGAGGGGGATATCGAGAGCTGCCAAAGCTAGAGGTCGACCCAATACTCGCAGAACTAACAGATGTCTTGGGGGTCGCCAAAAACGTCGCCGGTAAGCTGCTGGTGTCCCAGCCTGCGACAGGCGTTGAGGTAGGTGAGATAGCGATAAACAAAACGCGAATCGCCTTGAAGCGTCTTACGTTACCTCTGCTCGCCGATGTCTACGTCGAGGATACTGAGTTTGCTCTCGGGGAGGACAATGATCGCATCCCGCTAAAGCAGTTCATCGACAAACAGGACACGTTCATCGTCCTCTTCGACCAGCCGCGCTTTGCCTACCTGGACGGAAGTCTTTATCAGGACGATTCATTGGTCAACGGTGGCACTCAGTTCCTGGGCTACCTATTCGGCAACGCAGAGCTGGCAACCGTCACGGATGAGAAAGGTGCCTTTACCGCGGCCCATCGTACGTTCGACCCAGACTCAACGTTCGGCGCGGTACTGTCGACGATTGCCCCCGAGGACGATGTCATAGTCTGCGATGATCTCGGTGATGAATGGGCTGATTTCATTGGTTTTCGAACGGATCCAGCCTCCCCGAGAGTTACCTTCTACCATGCCAAGCACGGAGAACTGACTCTCGGCGCCAGCGCGTTTCACGTTTCTGTTAGCCAGGCTATCAAGAACCTGGGTAACCTCACATTGCCCGCTCCGGCCATGACCAAAAAGTTCGCTCGTTGGGGTCGGCTTTATACCAACAACAGGGTAAGGACTGGTATTCATCGCACATGCCGTGGCACACCCGCTGATTCCAGAACTGCGGTGGAGTTTTGCAGGAATGCCCCTCACACCTTCAAGCGGGTGGCCATCGTGACCTCATCACTGAGCAAGGCTGCAGTTGAGCAAGCCTTTCAGAACATCGAAGCGGGCCACACTGCCAGCCCCTACTTCGTCCAGCTCTATTGGTTACTGTCGTCCTTCTTTGCTGCCTGTACCGAGGTCGGAGCCTTCGGATGCGTGATATGTCAGGAATGATGGAGCAGGCTCAAAGGTACGGACTCATTGCGCCATCCTGTCCCAATCGCTGGCCTTATTCCAGTTCACCGCTTCGAATTACCTGACTTCCCCTCAGCGTGCGCAGTTGCTCAGGCGGCGCATCATTTTTCTGCCTGGTAGGATCTGATTTCACTATTTACTGGCTAACTAACGTGTCCACTAGAAGTGTCTTTGCACGACTCAGATATAGGCTTTGCCAGATTCTCAAACCATCGTCCGCTACTGGCAAAAGGTGGACTCTATGGCGTTTTAGACATGTGCTATCCATGAAGGTCGGAGCCATCGCGCTCTGCTGAACGGAATCCTGCTCAACGCACGAGCCCGCCAGCGTAGCGATGGGTGAGTGAGGCCCTTGGATCAACGTATCGAGACGACTTTTCGGTCCTGGTTTTTGGCCAAAGCTGACACAGAGAGGTTGCCGGTGGCAGCCTCCTGGATGTGCTCGCTCCACCAAGCCATCATCGGACGCCTGCGTTCGATATAGTCTGCCCGGTTATAGGCACTGCGAACTTCGTCCTTGTCGACATGGGCAAGCGCCACCTCGATCAACTCGGGCTCCCAACCGTGCTCGTTGAGGATGGTGCTGGCCATTGAGCGCATGCCATGGCTTACCAAGCGTCCTTCGAAGCCCATTCGCTTCAGTGCCATGTTGGCGGTCTGGCTGTTGCAGTGGGTGCGAGGGTTACGGTCGGCAGGAAACACGTATTCCCGATGTCCGCTATAGGGTTTGATTGCCTCCAAAAGCGCCAGTGCTTGATCGGTGAGCGGCACGATATGTATGCGTCGTTTCTTCATGCGCTCAGCAGGGATCGTCCAGATACGCTTTTCGAAGTCGATGTCGGCCCAGCGCACGGTGGCTGCTTCTGCTGGGCGGGTCATGGTGTTGAGCTGCCATTCGATCAGGCAGCGCGTGGTCCTTTTTATGCTGGCATTGGCAATTGCCACCATGAGCTCTTTCAGCTCATCGGGAGCAAGCGCCGCCATATTCTTCTTTTTCGGTTTCTTGAAGACGGAACGAATTCCGCTAAGCGGGTTTGCGTGAATCAGTCCCGAGTTGACCCCGTGAATCATGATCTCGTTGAGTCGCTGACTCAGTCGCTTGACTGTTTCCAGGCTGCCTTTGGTTTCAAGTGGTCGGAGTAATTTGATGACCTGAGGGGCGCTGATGGCTGCAATCGGTGTGCTGGCCAAGTCCGGGAAAACGTGCAACGTAAGGGAGCGCCAGATGTCCTCGGCGTAGGCTGGCGTCACTTCATCTTTTTTCAGTTCATGCCAAGCCGTCGCCACGTTTTGAAACGTGTGCTCTGTCGCGGCTTTTTTCACTTGGCGATCAGCATTTCGCTGCTCTTTCGGATCTAGTCCCTGAGCGACAAGTTCCCTGGCTTCAACAGTCCGTTTACGTGCTTGTGCCAGGCTGACTTCGGGAAAGGTACCTAATCCCATGTTGATCCGTTTTTTGGTCACGGGATGGATATAGTTGAAATTCCACAGTCTTGAGCCGTTGATCCTCACTCGCATTTGTAGGCCGTTGCCATCCGTGAGCGTGTAGTCCTTTTCCTTAGGCTTGGCGGCTTTGACTTTCATGTCTGAAAGGCGAGTGGCTTGGGCGCACATGGTGTATTCCAATACTGTTTGTGTATTCCAAAAATTACCATCTGGGGGCTTGGAATACCACTTGGAATACACGTTTGCATGGATGTCTATGGACGCTGATGGATGCTAGTGGCGCTGAAAGCCCCGTATTCACTTGATTTCAGGCACAAAAAAAGACGTCCGTGGACGTCTTTAGATGATGAAGTGGTGGAGCCGGGGGGATTTGAACCCCCGTCCGCCAGTACTCCGCTGTCGGTACTACATGCGTAGCCGTGTCTATTAAGTTAACCCTCAGCGACCCGACGGGCAGGGTGCTTTGGGCGAGTTGTGTAAGTTTTAGCCGCTTCGTCCACAACGTACTGCACGGCGATTCTGTTCTATATGACAATCACTTTGGGTTTACAGACATCCCCTGATGATTGCTGGACCCGAAGGTACCAGGAGGGAAGGGCTAAGGCTGCTTACGCAGCGAGAGCGTATTCCCCGTAGGTTTCGTCATTGGCAACTATAGAAAGTTGCAACAGTGGATTTACGAGTTCTGTTACCAACTCGGCATGCACCTAAAGTTTCGCAACCGGCGTCGAATCCTAAACGGCCCCGAGCCTGTTGCTCTGTGAATCCAAGTGAGCAACAAGCCTGCGCAGTGTACGCCAACACACGTCAGAAGGCCAACCGGAAGGTTGGCCGCGAGTGATTATGGGTTGGGTTCGTTGCTCAGTTTGTCAGCGCCAATGCCTGGATGGCCTCGGTGGCGCATTTCTTGTCGTCCCCGGCGGCTTTTGAAGTTTTGGCGCTGGCCAGCAGTCTTTTGATCTCCGGTGCGTTGGTGGAGGTCGCTGGTAGCGCATTCACTTTGGCTTCGAGCTCCTGCAGTTTGCTCGTACAAAGGTCGTTGTCCGCTGCAAATACGGGAGAGGCCAACATTGCAGCAGAAATGAACAGACCAGCGAGTGCGGTATGTTTCATGGATATCTCCTTGAACTGATGGTCTCGGTGCTGCCGTATGAGCGGGCGGCTCGGCCGAGGTCGGAAAATAAGCCACGATTGATGGGGCCTACTTAAAAGACTACGGCGCTGCGCAGGAATTCGGTTTTTGCAAAAAAGGCTATGAAATAAACTGCTTTATAGAAGCAATGGCAGTAAAAAAGGGGGCAATTGCTGGTGGCGGGTTTTGGTTTGTTTCATATCTGGCGGTGCAGGGGGAAGCAGAAGGCCAACCCGAAGGTTGGCCCTGGGCTGAGTTATTTCCCACCTTTGCTCGCGTTCTTGAGGTCCTGGATGGTTTGGTTGGTCTCGGCGATGCAATCATCAGTCCCTTCCTTGGTGCCCTTTGCCTGATCGGCTTTGGCGCTCTTGACGCTGTCCATTACCTGTTCAGTCATTTCCGGAGGAATCTGTGCCTTGGCATTTTCGATGGTTTTCAAGTTGACCGCACAGAGGTCTTCGGCGGCAAACGAGGTGGACGCCATCAGCGAGGCAGTAACGAACAGACCTAACAGTACAGAACGTTTCATGTGTATCTCCTTGAGCTGAGGGTCCAGACTTCGCTGGCCGTCAGGACGGGTTGCCGAGTTTGGGTAAAGCCCTGTAGCGACCGGGCTAATTCTGTGGACTACGGCAGCGCGTCAAGGTTCTATCTCTCTTGCGTAACCCTTGCCTGCGTTACCCGATCCACCAGATAGACTAGCCCGTGGTAGTCAATTCCGCCGTGTTGCGTCAGACCTATCTCACACGTGCGGCTGGTAGAAATCCCCTCGCTGCATTGCCGAACCGCGTCCTTGAGCGTTCTTAACGAATGAGCGTTCAATTGCGGCGTAGTGAAACCCTTGTCCCCGGCAAATCCGCAACAGTGAATGCCCTCGGGAATCACCACGTTTTTGCTGCACTTGCGCGCCAGATCGATCAACGCCTGACTTTCCCCAAGGTGCTGGGTGCTACAGGTGACGTGCACTGCGATTGGCGCTTCCTGGGGCGTGAAATCCAGACGATCCATCAGATGCGTACGAATGAAACGCACCGGGTCGTACAGGTCCAGACGCACATCGCCCAGGTCCTGAACCAGCCGCAACGTACACGGACTGGTGTCGCAATAAATCGGATCAATCCCACCGCGACTGGCGTGCAGCAAGGCGCCGATCAGTTCCTGACGTTTGTGTTCGGCCTGTTCGGCGTAGCCCTTGGAGGCAAACGGTTGCCCGCAGCAGAGGTTGTCCAAATTGTCCGGGAAGACCACTTGATAACCGGCCTTTTCCAGCAGCCCACGGGTTTTGTCGTACAGCGACATTTGCTCTTTATCACCCGCAGCCGGGCCCATTGCTCGCGACACGCAGGCCGCGAGGTACACCACTCGAGGGCGTTCGTCCGACACGGTAGGGCTGAAGCGAATGGCTTTTTCCGGTTGCGGCATGGCGTTGGTCCATTGCGGGACCTGACCTTTGGATAAACGTGTCACCGCTGCCGACAGCTTTGCCAATCGTGGCGCCCCCAACAGCATTCGCGCACCGTTGGCCACGTGCAGGGTCAAACGTGCACCTTGCAGCGCGGTGGCGAAATTGCCTTCCAGCCAATTGGCGGTTTTTGTATGAGTTGCCTTCCGGCTGCGGAGTTTTTTCACCAGCTCGCCGGTGTTTATTCCTACCGGGCAACGTTGCGCGCAGAGACCGGTGGCGGCGCAGGTGTCGATGCCTTGGTATTCGTAGGCGGCTTCGAGTTCGGTGGTGTCCACGCCAGCGCGTTTCTTTGCCTGAATGTCACGCCAGATCACGATGCGCTGGCGCGGGCTCAGGGTCAGCCCTTTCGATGGGCAGACCGGTTCGCAGAAACCGCACTCGATGCACTTATCCACAATCTCATCGGCGGCCGGCAACGGCTTCAGGTGCTTGAGGTGGATCTGCGGATCCTCGCTGAGCACCACGTCCGGGTTGAGAATGCCGTTGGGGTCGAGCAGACGTTTAAGCTGCCACATCAACTGGTAGGCATCGCTGCCCCATTCCAGTTCGACAAAGGGCGCCATGTTGCGCCCGGTGCCGTGTTCGGCTTTCAGCGAGCCGCCGAACTCCACCGCCACCAGTTGTGCCACGTCGTCCATGAACGCTTGATAGCGTGCGACTTCTTCCGGGTTGTTGAAGCCTTGGGTGAAGACGAAATGCAGATTGCCTTCCAACGCGTGTCCGAAAAGGATCGCTTCGTCGTAATGGTGTTTGTCGAACAGCTCGATCAGGCGATTTACGCCGATGGCCAGTTGTTCCACCGGGAAGGTCACGTCTTCGATGATCACCGTGGTGCCGGTTTTGCGCACCGCGCCGACGGCAGGGAAGGTGTCTTTGCGGATCGCCCAGAGCTGGGCGTTTTCCACCGGGTCTTCGGTGAAGTCGACTTGTTTTTCCACGGGGAACGAGGTCAATGACGCCATGATGTGCGCCAGTTGTTCCTGTAGTAATGCGGACGACGCGGCGCGGGATTCGATCAGCAGCGCGCAGGCATTGTTCGACAGCTGCTGTACGAAAGCGGGCATGCCGGGTTTGTCCTGCACCGAACGCAGACTGCGCCGGTCCAGCAGTTCCACGGCCGACACCGGTTGGCTTTTCAGCACGGTGACGGCGTTGCAGCAGGTTTCCACATCCGGGAACACGATCAGCGCCGAGGCCTTGTTCGGATGGTCGATCACCGTGTCGTAAGTCACCGCGCTGATGAAACCTAGCGTGCCTTCAGAGCCCACCAGCAAGTGGCTCAAGATATCCACAGGCTCGTCGAAATCCACCAGCGCATTGAGTGACAGCCCGGTGGTATTTTTCAGACGGTATTTGTGGCGTATTCTCGCCGCCAGTTCGGCATGGGCGCGGGTTTCGCGGCCCAACGTTGCCAGGCGTTCAAGCAACGAAGCGTGGCTCTCACGAAACGCCGCAACACTCGCCGCATCTTCGGTATCGAGACGGCTGCCGTCGGCCAGCACCAGACGAATGCCAGCCAATGTGTGATAGGTGTTTTGCGCTGTGCCGCAGCACATGCCACTGGCATTGTTGGCGACGATGCCGCCGATTTTGCAGGCATTGATCGACGCCGGGTCCGGGCCGATCTTGCGCCCGAACGGTGCCAGCCATGCGTTGGCCTGTGCGCCGATCACGCCCGGTTGCAGACGGATTTGCGTGCCTTGGCCACGGATCTCGCGACCGTTCCAGTTATCCCCCAGGACGATCAACACTGAGTCACTGATGGCCTGGCCGGACAGGCTGGTGCCGGCGGCGCGGAAGGTCACCGGGACTAGATCCCGTTGCGCGAGTTTGAGCAGCGCCACGACCTCATCTTCCGACTCGACACGAATCACCAGTTTCGGAATCAGCCGGTAGAAACTGGCGTCAGTGCCAAAGGCCAGCGTCGACAGAGGGTCGTCGAAACGTCGCTCCTGGGGAATCAGTTGCTGCGCATCTCGCAGGAAAGCCGCGGGTAGATTCATTGGTCCTCCAGGATCATGACCACGAGGTCTTTCGGGCCGTGAGCGCCGTAGGCCAGGACCTGCTCGATATCGGCGGTTTTTGACGGGCCGGACACCAGCAGGGCGTTGGTCGGCATGCCTTGGGCCCACTCGAATTCCTGCTGCACTTGATAAAAGTTGTCTCGGATTTCACTGGCCTTGAGCAGGGCGAAATGCACCGGCGGCACCAGACTCATCAGGCGCGGTTCTTCCCGCGTCGGCCAGAGAATCAGACTACCTGTGGCGGCGATTGCACCGAGGGTGCCGGTCAGGC
The DNA here is from genome assembly GCF_029963765.1 of Pseudomonas sp. UYIF39. Lineage (GTDB taxonomy): Bacteria > Pseudomonadota > Gammaproteobacteria > Pseudomonadales > Pseudomonadaceae > Aquipseudomonas. Next base: position 263,159 of record NZ_JALBYU010000004.1, on the reverse strand, counting down.
TGGCTGGCGTGTCGTTGAACAATTCGGTCTTCCATTCTTCAACCGGACGGTCGTAGGATTTGAGCGTTGGCAAATCAGGATTTTTCGCCCAGTGCTGAGTGACACGTTGCCCGTGAGGTGTAGTCGGTGCGATCAACAAACTAGGCAGCTGACGGTCCCGCAACAACTGAGCAAGCAACGAAGGCCAACCTTCGTCGGACGTCAGATGGATTTCGGTGTGCACCGCTTCCATCAGTTTGCGCAGCTGCGGGATGCGTTGTTGGGCGGTGTATGTGTAGGGTGCTGTCACCAGTTCGACGTCAAATTCGTCAGGCACCGGCGTGGTGCCCGTCAGACTTTTACGCAGTTTGGCGAGGATATTTTGCTTGGCGCTCATCAGCGATCTCCCTGGTTGGCCAGATGTTCGCGGGCCATGTCATGCAGTGAGCGGGCAGCGGGTTTCGGTGCGCTGTGGTTTTGCGTCCACGGACCGACGTTGCTGGGTGCCAGTGCTCGCAAGCGAGTAGCGAAGAAGCCGAACAGTCGATAAAGCGTGGGTGAACTGTTGAGCTTCGCCCAGGCATTCCAGATAAACCGTTCTTTACGCGAGTACTTGCTGCCCTGGCCGCGCATCACTTGATGAGGGCTGTCCGGGGCTTTGACGTTCTCTTCCCGTAGGCGACGCAGCAGTGCCGGAATCGGAATTTTTACCGGACAGACTTCACCGCAGGCGCCACACAGCGACGAGGCACTCGGGTGGTCCGGGACTTTCGCCAGACCGACCATGTGCGGGGTGATGATTTTTCCGATAGGCCCAGGGTAAACCTCCCCATAGGCGTGGCCGCCGATTCGGGTGTAGACCGGGCAATGATTCATACAGGCGCCGCAGCGGATGCAGTTCAGGGTCTGGCGCAATTCGCTGTCGGCGAAGGCTTGGCTGCGACCGTTGTCGAGCAATACCAGGTGCACTTCCTGAGGGCCGTCGAGTTCATGTTCCTTGCGCGGGCCGGAGATCATGTTGACGTAGGTGGTGATCGGCTGGCCGAGGGCTGAACGGGTCAGCAGTGATAGCAGCGGCACCACATCGCGCAGGTTTTCCACAACTTTTTCGATGCCGGTGACGGCGATGTGCACCGGCGGCACGGTAGTGGTCATGCGCCCGTTGCCTTCGTTTTCCACCAACAGCAAGGTGCCGGTTTCGGCCACGGCGAAGTTGACGCCGGAGACGCCGATGTCCGCTTCGAAGAATTTCTGCCGCAAGACCTTGCGACCAATCTGAATGAGTTGGTCAACGTCCTTGGTGTATTCCACGCCAAGTTTGTCGTGGAACAAGGACGCGACCTGACCGGCATTCTTGTGGATCGCCGGCATAATAATGTGTGAAGGCTTTTCGTGGTCGAGCTGGACGATGTACTCGCCCATGTCCGATTCCAGGCATTCAATGCCCTGTTCAGCGAGGAAGTGATTCATTTCCATCTCTTCGCTGACCATCGATTTGCCCTTGATCACTTGCCGCCCCTCGTGAGCGCGGATGATCGAGAGGACGATGCCATTGGCTTCGTCCACCGTTTCCGCCCAGTGCACTGTCACACCGTTGCGGATCAGGTTCTGTTCAAGCTGCTCGAGCAGGTCGGGCAACTTGGATAAAGCACGGGCACGGACAGCATTGCCCAGCGCTCGCAAATGTTCTCTTTCGTGGGCATCGCTGAAGGACGCTGCCCGTTTTGTCATCAGCGAATCCATCGCAGTGCGAAAGTTGTTTCGCAGTTGCTTGTCACCCAACGCGTTGTGCGCACGGGTGCGGAAATCTTCTTCTACGGCAACCGTAGGAATAATCGCGGAAGCGTTCATTGAACACCTCCGGTTCGCTGCCAAAGGAAACTGGCCAGGTGTTGGCCGCGCAACGCTTCCTTCTGTTTTTCCAGCGAGCCGTTGATGTTCATCAGGCAACCGCAGTCGGCACTGAGTACCTTATGCGCACCGGATTCCTTCAACGCCCGGGTCTTGTCAGCCACCATCGCGCCAGAAATGTCTGGCATACGGACGCTGAAAGTCCCACCGAAGCCACAGCATTCACTTTCATGGTTGTGGTCGACTCGCTCCACGTTACGGAGCTGCGCCAACAACTCGCGGCCATGCAAGTGGGTGTTCATCTCACGGCGTGCCGAGCACGACGTGTGCAACGCTACTTTGACTGGCTCGCCACTGTCCTTGAGCTGCACCTTGCAGACAAACAACAGAAACTCGGCCAGTTCATAAGTCCGGGCAGCCAGCGCCTGAACCTGTTTCAGCGTGTCCGGCTCGTCCTTGAACAAGTCGGCGTAGTGTTCGCGCAACATCCCGGCGCACGATCCCGATGGCACCACCACCGGATAGTCCCCGGAAAACAGCGCCAGTTGCGAGCGTGCCACGATCCTCGCCTGCTCGGTGTAACCTGAGGTGTAGGCCGGTTGCCCGCAGCAGCTTTGCCCCTGCGGATACTCGACACGAATGCCTTCGCGTTCCAGCAAGTGAATCGCGTCCATCCCGGCTTCAGGGTAGAACAAATCCACCACGCAAGTTCCGAACAGGTAGACCCGTGACGGTTTCTCGCTGGGGTATTGCCGAGGCTCGGGCAGTGGCGGGGCGACGCGGGTCGCATTCGGCACAGCGTTGTAAAAAAGCTCGCTCATCAGGCGTGTCTCCGGGTGGTCCCGGTTATCCGTCTGTTGATGCTGCTGAATATAGAGAGGCAAGCTTTCAGCAGCCTTACAGACCGGGTGGTGAATAGCTGACGCCGGAATCGTGGTCCGACGTCGGTTTTATCGGTGTTGCTTGTAGTCTTAGTGCACCAGCATGCCGGTGAGCCAATAGGCCTGGATGTAGGTGATCAGGCCAACGATTGTTGCGAAGAACAGGCTGTGCTTGAGGGTGAAGCGGAACAGATCCGATTCCTTGCCCACGAGTCCGGTCGCGGCGCAGGCCACGGCGATCGATTGCGGCGAGATCATCTTGCCGGTCACGCCGCCGCTGGTGTTCGCCGCCACCAGCAACACATCGCTGACACCGATCTGGTGCGCGGTAGTCGCTTGCAACGAACTGAACAGCGCGTTGGACGAGGTGTCGGAGCCCGTCAGGAATACACCCAGCCAACCGAGGAACGGCGAGAAGAACGGGAACGCTGCACCGGTTGCCGCCAGCACCAGGGCCATGGTCGAAGACATGCCCGAGTAGTTGGTGACGAAGGCAAACGCCAGCACCATGCCGATGGACAGAATCGGCCAGCGCAGTTCGTAGAGGGTTTCTTTAAAAGTGGTAAGACCAGTTTTGAAGTTGATCTTCAGCACCAGCATCGAGATCAGCGCGGAGAAGAAAATCGCCGTGCCGGTAGCAGATATTGGATCAAGTTTGAACACTGCCGGCAGGGCGGTCGGCGCGGTCACGATCGGCGCGACCTTGATCACCAGTTGATCCAGGTGCGGGATGGCAAAGTTGAAAACCCAGCTGTACATCGAGCCGCCCGCAGCGAACATCGCCTTGAACGGTTTCAGGGTCCAGATGGTGACCAGTACGGTGAGGATCAGGAACGGCGACCAGGCTTTGAAAATTTCCAGCAGGCTGTAAGGCGAAGCCACGGTGGTGCGCTTCTGGCCGAAACCACCGACGCTGGCGCTCACCACGGAAGCCGAGACGGCGCCAGCGATGTGTTGGCCGGCGGCGCGTTTTGGCTGCCAGACTTTCAGGAACAGGGTCAGGGAAATCAGGCTGACCAGCGCCGAGGTGATATCCGGCAGTTCCGGGCCAATGAAGTTCGAAGTGAAGTACTGAGTGATAGCAAAGCTCAACCCCGCCACCAATGCGGCCGGCCAGGTTTCCCGCACGCCGCGCAGGCCATCCATCATGAACACCAGCCAGAACGGCACGAACAGCGACAGCAGCGGCAGTTGGCGGCCCGTCATGGCGCCGATCTTGAACGCGTCGATACCGGTGACTTGCCCGGCAACGATGATCGGAATCCCCAAGGCACCGAAAGCGACCGGTGCGGTGTTGGCGATCAGGCACAAGCCGGCGGCGTACAGCGGATTGAAACCCAGTCCTACCAACAGTGCGGCGGTAATCGCAACCGGCGCACCGAAACCGGCGGCACCTTCCAGGAAGGCGCCGAAGCAGAAGCCGATCAGCAGCACTTGCAGGCGCTGGTCGTCGGTGATCGACAGCACCGAGCTGCGGATCACTTCGAACTGACCACTCTTGACCGTCAGTTTGTAGAGGAACACCGCCGCGACGATGATCCAGGCAATCGGCCACAGGCCATAGGCGAAACCATATCCGGCGGCGGCGAAGGCCATGTCTACAGGCATCTGGAAGGCGAAGATCGCCACGGCAATGGACAAGGCCAGCGTGATGCTGCCGGCCACGTGTCCTTTGAGTCGGAACACGGCCAATGCCAGGAAGAAAAACACGATGGGGATAACGGCCGCGAGCGCGGACACGCCGAGACTGCCGAGCGGAGAATAGAGTTGTTGCCAGGTTTGCATATGGGGTGGCCCCTAATTGTTGTTGGTCAGGCACTGGTCAGCGTTCTTGGATAATTGGTAATACCAATTTACAATCGCTGTTGGCTAGGGTAAAAGCCTTGTAGGCGGCGTGTCAATTTGCCTTCCTAAAACTTTTGTCGAATACGCGCTACAGAAGTCATCTGCTCCGCTCGACCGAATGCCGTCTGGCAGGTGCTGACACAGCCCTGATAGGCCAGAATAGAGACCCCGGCGAGCCGTCGGGATCGTGGAGAAATGAGTTATGGGGTTTGATCAGATTCGTCAGCGCCGTTTGTCTGACGATATTGTCGAGCAGCTCGAGGGGATGATTCTCGAGGGCACGCTGAAGGCGGGTGAGCGCTTGCCGGCCGAACGTGCGTTGGCCGAGCAGTTCGGCGTGTCACGCCCTTCGTTGCGCGAAGCGATTCAGAAGCTGGCGGCCAAGGGCTTGCTGGTCAGTCGCCAGGGTGGCGGCAATTATGTGGTGGAGTCGCTGGGGTCAACCTTCAGCGATCCGCTGCTGCATCTGCTGGAAAGCAACCCTGAAGCGCAGCGCGATCTGCTGGAATTTCGCCACACCCTGGAAGCCTCCTGCGCCTATTACGCAGCCATGCGTGCTACGGACGTTGATCGCGAGCGATTGACCGCGGCTTTCAATGAATTGCAGGACTGCTATACGCGTCACGACGAGGTAAGTCGGGCGGAAGAGGGGGCGGCGGATGCGAAATTCCACCTCGCAATTGCTGAAGCCAGTCACAACGCGGTGTTGCTGCACACCATTCGCGGGTTGTTCGATCTGCTCAAGCGTAACGTGGTGACCAACATCGGCGGGATGTATAAACAGCGTACCGAGACCCGCGACATGCTTATCACGCAGCATCGGGAGTTGTACCTGGCGATTATTGAAGGAAGGGCCGAGCAGGCGCGGGAAGTCTCCAGCCGACATATCTTGTATGTGCAGGAAGTGCTGGAAGAAGTGCGTCAGGAGGTCCAGCGCATGGCTCGGGCGGAGCGGCGCAAGGGAATGTGATTATATAAAGCAAAAGATCGCAGCCTGCGGTGCTCCTACATGGATACGCGATCCATGTAGGAGCTGCCGCAGGCTGCAATCTTTTCGCTAGCGCCACACAGCTCAGGCCGGAAGATTAATCTTCCTTGCCCTTGTTGCGCACCGCACGCTGCAGCTCGCGACCGGCGTCGCGTTCGCGTTCGGTATCACGCTTGTCGTATTCCTTCTTGCCCTTGCCCAGAGCGATTTCGCACTTGACCATGTGCTTGCTCCAGTACCAGGACAGGCACACGCAGGCGTAACCTTTTTGCTGCACGGCCGTGGCCAGCTTTTCCAGCTCGCGACGGTTGAGCAGCAATTTTCGGGTGCGAGTCGGATCAGCGATGACGTGGGTGCTGGCGGTCATCAGCGGCGTAATGTGGCTGCCGAGCAGCCAAGCTTCGCCATCCTTGAGCAGCACGTAACTGTCAACCAGTTGCAGCTTGCTTGCCCGCAGACTTTTTACTTCCCAGCCGGCCAGGACCAGACCAGCCTCGAACTTGTGCTCGATGAAGTAATCGTGTCGCGCCTTTTTGTTTTGCGCGATGGTCCCTGTTGGGTGTTTCTTCTGTTTAGCCATAGGGGCGGCATTATAGGGAGTTGCACGCGAGTCGGCTACGGTATCGCTACGTGCTTGAGCAGGTTGATTGAATCCCGGACAATGCGGCCTCTTTTTTGAACGCTTGGGCGTGATAACGATGTCGACAGACAAGGTTTCTGTCCACGGCAGTTGGGCTAGCCGCTGGGTCTTCATACTCGCCGCGACCGGTTCGGCCGTGGGCCTGGGTAGTATCTGGAAATTCCCGTACATGGTCGGCGTCTACGGCGGCGGCGCCTTCGTGCTGATGTTCCTGGCCTGTATCGCGCTGATCGGTGTGCCGGTCATGCTGGCCGAGACCCTGATCGGCCGCCGTGCACGGCAGAGCCCGGCCAACGCCCTGAAGGTATTGGCGCTGGAAGCCGGGCATTCGGGTAAATGGTCCTGGGGCGCATTCGCCGGGATGATCACAGCGTTGCTGATCTTGTCTTTCTATAGTGTGGTCGGCGGTTGGTCGCTGGATTACATCATCGACATGGGCCGTGGCGACTTCCAGGGTGCAACGCCCGACCAGGTCGGCGCGTACTTTGGCAATGTGATCGCCGATCCGTGGCGCCTGACACTTTGGCACACGATTTTCATGCTGCTGTCTGCCGTCGTGATCGCCAAAGGCGTGGTCGCTGGGCTTGAGCGCAGCCTGCGAATCATGATGCCCCTTCTCTTTGTGATGATTCTGGTGCTGCTGGGTTACAGCATGACCACCGGGCATTTCATGGAAGGCGTGCATTTCATGTTCGACTTCCACCCGGAAAAAGTACTCGACGGTTTGCTGCCCGCCATGGGGCACGCGTTTTTTTCCCTGAGCGTGGGCGTCGGTTCGATCATGATCTACGGCGCCTACATGCCGAAGCATTCGTCGATCTCCGGCACCGTGGTCGGCGTGGCGCTGCTCGACACCTTCGTTTCGCTGGTGGCCGGTCTGGCGTTGTTTCCGATTGTGTTCGCTGGCGGCCTGAACCCAAGCGAAGGTCCTGGCCTGATGTTTGTCAGCCTGCCATTTGCTTTTGGTAACGTAGCGTTCGGCCAGTTGATGGGCGTAGTGTTCTTCGTACTGGTCGCGGTGGCAGCCTGGAGCTCGGCAATTTCCTTGCTTGAGCCGATGGTGGCTTACCTGGTTGAACGCACGAAAGTCAGCCGCGCCTGGGTCACCTTTTGGCTGGCATTTATCTGCTGGTTTGTCGGTCTGGGCACGGTGTTTTCCTTCAATATCTGGAAGGAAGCCAAGTTTTTCGTGAACGAAGGCGGTTTGTTTCACCTCTATCAATGGGGTGCGGCCGGTGGCCTGGACTTATTTGGTGTGATTGATTTCTTCACCTCGCGGATCATGTTGCCACTCGGTGGTTTGTGTTTCGTGGTGTTTGCAGGCTGGGTGATGGGGCGTGAAGCGGTACGAGACGAGTTGTCGATCCGCAGCCCTGCGTTGTTCGCCCTGTCCCTGTTCTTGATGCGCTATGTGGCGCCCATCGGCATTCTCGTAGTGTTTGCCGCCCAGCTGTGGAAGTGACGCTGACATGACGACACACATTCAACGTTCGGCCCTGCTGCCGTATCCGGCACAAGCGCTGTATGACCTGGTCAACGACGTGGCCCGTTATCCGGAATTCCTGCCGTGGTGCTCATCGGCCGAAGTCCTGGAGAGTTCTCCTGAGCATATGCGCGCTAGCGTCGGCGTGGCCAAGGGCGGTCTCAGCCAGCATTTCGTAACGCGCAACACGCTGGTGCCTGGGCATTCGATCGAGATGAATCTCGAGGAAGGCCCGTTCAATCAATTGCATGGCGTCTGGGTGTTCAAGCCGTTGGGCGAGAAAGCCTGCAAGATCAGCCTGGACCTGTCGTTCGATTACGCCGGGCCAATTGTCCGCGCGACCCTGGGGCCGTTGTTCAATCAGGCGGCCAATACGTTGGTGGATGCCTTCTGCCAGCGCGTCAAGCAGATGCATGGTTGAGGCCGTGATTGACGTTGAGGTGGTGTATGCCGCCATTGATCGTCAGGTGCTTCTCTCGGTGACGGTTCCGGCAGGAACAACCGTGCGGGCGGCTTTGCTGGCGTCAGGCATCGGCGAGGCGTTTTCGGAGCTGGATCTGGCCAGTTGTCCGGCGGGGATCTTCGGTAAGGTGATCGCTGATCCGGACAAGCATCCTGTCCAGGCTGGAGATCGCATCGAGATATACCGGCCATTACTGGCTGATCCGAAAGAAGTTCGTCGGTTGCGCGCAGCCAAGGCTGCTGAGGCCAAAAACCGGAATCAGTGATTCGCTCAAACGCTGGACAATAAAAAACCCGGACATGCCGGGTTTTTTATTGCGTCGCAAATTATTGCGGCGAGGTTTCCAGAGGTTCTGGAGTCGGGACTGGAACGGTTTCTACACCGTCGACGTCCTTCTGGATCTGGTCCAGCAACGAACCTGGCTTGACCGGTTTTTCTGGTTTCGGCTTCTCGACGTTTTCTGCTGGTGCAGCGACTGTAGAGCCGCTGTCCTTGCCGAGAATGGCTTCGTCGCGGCTCACGCCTGGCATGAAATCACCGGAGAGGCTGACAAGCTGGTCATTTGGGTTGAAGATAACGCTAATGCGTTCCTGTTGGCGTTCACCGCCACCCGGTTGCAGGCTGTACAGATAATCCCAGCGATCGGCATGGAACGTGTCGGTCAACAGAGGGTTGCCCATGATAAACCGTACTTGCTTGCGGGTCATTCCCGGGCGTAACTGGTCTATCATGTCCTGCGTGACGACATTGCCCTGCTGGATGTCGATTTTGTAAACCCCGGGGAATGAACAACCGGCGAGTGCGAGCAGTCCCACAAGGGTGAAACTGGTTAGCAAGAGCTTGGTGTTTTGCATCGGTGGGCGACTTCCACTATCTTGGCTGGGACAACGTAAACGCCGATCATACCCGCATTAAGAGAAGCTGCGAAGCAGCATCGCGAGAAAGCTAACCATGGTTGAAAATAGCGAACTACGCAAAGCCGGCCTCAAAGTGACCCTTCCACGGGTCAAAATTCTGCAAATGCTCGATTCCGCCGAGCAACGCCACATGAGTGCCGAGGACGTCTACAAGGCGCTGATGGAGGCTGGTGAGGACGTCGGTCTGGCCACGGTTTATCGTGTCCTGACCCAGTTCGAGGCAGCGGGCCTTGTGGTGCGGCACAACTTTGACGGGGGCCATGCGGTCTTTGAGCTGGACGACGGCAAGCATCACGACCATATGGTCAACGTCGAGACCAGTGAAGTGATCGAATTCTTCGACGAAGAAATCGAGCGACTGCAGAAGGCAATCGTCGACAAGTATGGCTTCGAGATGGTTGATCACAACCTTGTGCTGTACGTACGCAAGAAAAAGTAAGCATGTCGCGCGAACTTAAGGTTCGCGAAACGAGCGAAGGCGACCCCAGGGGTCGCCTTCGTGCTTTCTGCTGGTCTTAAATTTTCGCGGTGACGACCATTTTCCTGGCATGAGCCAGAGATTCCTTTGTAAGGTCGATGCCTCCCAGCATCCGCGCCACTTCTTCGACACGATCGTTCTTGCTCAGCTTGGAGACGGCTGTGTGAGTGGCATCTTCGCCGCGCACCTTGTGTACGAATAGATGTTGATGTCCCTGCGCTGCTACTTGCGGCAAGTGAGTTACCGTCAATACCTGCCCGCGCTCCCCAAGTCGACGCAGCAATTGGCCCACGATTTCGGCGGTCGGACCACCGATGCCCACGTCCACTTCGTCGAACACCAGGGTCGGTACGCGGGAGGTCTGCGCGGTGATCACCTGAATCGCCAGGCTGATCCGTGACAGCTCACCGCCCGAGGCTACTTTGGCCAGAGCTTTTAATGGCTGGCCGGGGTTGGCGCTCACCAGCAGTTCTACCTGCTCAAGGCCATTGGGTAGCAGTTCATCGCTACTGTTGGGGCGTAGCTCGATGGTGAAACGACCGCCGGGCATGCCCAGTCGCTGGATTTCCTGCTCCACGGCACTGGCCAGGCTGTTCGAGGCCTGATGGCGCAAATCGCTCAGCTCGCGAGCCTTTTCCTGATAATGACGGGCATAGGAGGCCAGTTCATCGCTCAGTCGCTCGATGGATTCGTCGTTGGCATTCAGGGTTTCGATTTCATCCAGCAAGCGCTGCTGCATCTCGGCCACTTCGGTCGGCTGGATGCGGTGTTTGCGCGCCATGGTATAGATCGCATCAAGGCGTTCCTCCAGGTATTGAAGACGCGCTGGATCGGCATCGAAGTTATCAAGGAAGCGGTTCAGTTCTCCCACGGCTTCTTCGACCTGGATCTGTGCACTGGTCAGCAGGCTGCTGGCTTCACCCAGGGCTCCGATCGAATTGTTGACGCTCGAAAGGCGATTGAGGCTGGCGGTGAGGGCGTTTAGCACATTCCCGGAATCACTTTCGCTGCATTGTTCGACCACTTGCCGGCAAATGCCCAGCAGGGTTTCGGCGTTGGTCAGGTTCTTGTGTTCCTGTTCCAGCTGCTCCAGCTCGTTTTCGCCGAGGCCGAGGTTTTCCAGCTCTTCGAGTTGATAGCTGAGCAATTGATGGCGAGCGCGCTGCTCGTCGCCGGAATTGGAAAGGCGTTCCAGCTCCTGGCGGGTCTGGCGCCAGCGTTGGGCGGCCAGGTGTACCTGACGGGCAAGGTCCGTTGCACCCGCGTACTCGTCGAGCAGACGGCGGTGCGTGTCGGTCTTGAGCAGGGATTGGTGTTCGTGCTGGCTGTGGATATCGATCAGCAATTCACCCAGAGCCTTGAGATCACCGAGGGGGCAGGGCGTGCCATTGATATAGCCACGCGAGCGACCTTCGGCGGTAATCACCCGGCGCAGGATGCACGGGCCATCGCTCTCCAGGTCACGCTCGGCCAGCCAGGCACTGGCTTCTGGAATATCGACCAGATCGAAGGTTGCCAGGATATCGGCCTTGTCGGCGCCGGGACGGACCACGCCGCTGTCGGCGCGATCGCCCAGGGTCAGGCCGAGGGCGTCGAGCATGATCGACTTGCCGGCGCCGGTTTCCCCAGTGATCACGCTCATCCCGCGATCAAGTTCGAGATCGAGATGTTCAACGATGGCGTAGTTATGTACGGACAGGTGCACCAGCATAAAGGCCGCTCCCAGGCTTTAGGTCTGGTTATTTATACAGTGTTTTGTTTCTGGCTGACAATGCCCTCCCTTAGCTCGATTTGCTTGATCCGACGAAATCCTTAGTGCGCCCGGGAATGGCAATGCAGCTGTTTTTTGTAGGGTTAATCAATAAGCGCCCCTTGAAGCTGAATTTTACGGCCCCATATAGCTGGGCAGAAGCGCGAGTTGAGCTCGCGGACGATATTGAAAGGAGAAATCTATGGCTGACGAACAGACAGTGGATACGCAAAATCTAGACGCCGATCAGGCTGCCCAAGACTCGGGTGATGAGCTGGCGGCTCGTGTTCAAGTGCTCGAGGAGCAATTGGCTGGCGCTCATGATCAGGCTTTGCGTGTAGCGGCTGATCTGCAGAACGTCCGCCGTCGCGCCGAGCAGGATGTAGAAAAGGCTCACAAATTCGCACTGGAGAAATTCGCCGGTGACTTGTTGCCGATCATCGACAGCCTGGAGCGTGGTCTGGAGTTGTCCAGTCCGGACGACGAAAGCATTCGTCCAATGCGCGAAGGCATCGAGCTGACCCTGAAAATGTTCCAGGACACCCTGAAGCGTTATCAGCTGGAAGCGATCGATCCGCATGGCGAACCGTTCAACGCCGTTCAGCATCAGGCAATGGCCATGCAGGAAAGCGCCGATGTCGAGCCGAACAGCGTGCTCAAGGTGTTCCAGAAGGGCTATCAGCTCAACGGTCGCCTGCTGCGCCCGGCCATGGTCGTGGTCAGCAAGGCCCCGGCCCCGGTTTCGCCTTCGATAGACGAGCAGGCTTGAAATTAGCCGCAAGGCCCCCATTTAGAAGTCAAGCGTTTAAGTGCTACCGCAGTTAGCGACCACTGCTGCGGCAACCAATTCCAAAGTTTCGGGAGAGTGAACATGGGCAAAATTATCGGTATCGACCTGGGGACTACCAACTCCTGCGTCTCCGTGCTTGAAAACGGCGTAGCCAAAGTTATTGAAAACGCTGAAGGCACGCGTACCACGCCGTCGATCATCGCTTACGCCAATGACGGTGAAATCCTCGTTGGCCAATCGGCCAAGCGTCAGGCTGTGACCAATCCGCACAACACCCTGTATGCGGTGAAGCGTCTGATCGGTCGTAAGTTCGACGAAGAAGTCGTACAGAAAGACATCAAGATGGTCCCGTACAAAATCGCCAAGGCTGATAACGGCGATGCGTGGGTTGAAGTGAACGGCCAGAAAATGTCGCCGCCACAAATCTCGGCTGAAATTCTGAAGAAAATGAAGAAGACCGCCGAAGACTACCTCGGCGAGCCAGTGACCGAAGCGGTGATCACTGTTCCGGCCTACTTCAACGACAGCCAGCGTCAAGCCACCAAAGACGCCGGCCGCATCGCGGGCCTGGACGTAAAACGTATCATCAACGAACCAACCGCAGCCGCTCTGGCTTACGGTATGGACAAGGCGAAGGGCGATCACACCGTGATCGTTTACGACTTGGGCGGCGGTACTTTCGACGTTTCCGTGATCGAAATCGCTGAAGTCGATGGCGAGCACCAGTTCGAAGTATTGGCCACCAACGGCGACACGTTCCTGGGCGGTGAAGACTTTGACATTCGTCTGATCGACTACCTCGTCGACGAATTCAAGAAAGAAAGCGGCATGAACCTTAAGGGTGACCCGCTGGCCATGCAGCGCCTGAAAGAAGCCGCTGAAAAAGCCAAGATCGAACTGTCTTCGAGCAATTCGACCGACGTGAACCTGCCGTACATCACTGCAGACGCCACCGGTCCTAAGCACTTGAACGTGAAAATCTCCCGCGCCAAGCTCGAAGCGCTGGTAGAAGACCTGGTTCAACGCACCATCGAACCTTGCCGCATCGCTCTGAAAGACTCTGGCATCGAGATTGGCGCCATCAACGACGTGATCCTGGTCGGCGGTCAGACCCGTATGCCACTGGTTCAGAAGCTGGTGACCGAGTTCTTCGGTAAAGAAGCGCGTAAAGACGTGAACCCGGACGAAGCGGTTGCCATGGGTGCTGCTATCCAGGGCGCAGTATTGGCCGGTGACGTGAAAGACGTTCTGCTGCTGGACGTTAGCCCGCTGACTCTGGGTATTGAAACCATGGGCGGCGTGATGACCGCGCTGATCGAGAAAAACACCACGATTCCTACCAAGAAATCGCAAGTGTTCTCGACTGCCGACGACAACCAGGGCGCTGTGACCATTCACGTGCTGCAAGGTGAGCGTAAGCAAGCCGCTCAGAACAAGTCGTTGGGCAAGTTCGACCTGGCCGAGATTCCACCAGCACCACGTGGTGTGCCACAAATTGAAGTGACCTTCGACATCGACGCCAACGGCATTCTGCACGTAGGCGCCAAAGACAAGGCTACCGGCAAGACTCAGTCGATCGTGATCAAGGCCAACTCCGGTCTGTCCGAGGAAGAGATTCAGCAGATGATTCGCGATGCTGAAGCCAACGTCGACGCAGATCGCCAGTTCGAAGAGCTGGCAGCCGCTCGCAACCAGGGTGATGCGCTGGTTCACTCGACTCGCAAAATGGTCGCAGACGCTGGCGATAAAGTGACTGCTGAAGAGAAGACTGCAATCGAAGCTGCTGTTGTTGCTTTGGAAGCCGCTGTCAAAGGCGACGACAAGGCTGCGATCGAAGCCAAGGTTGAAGAGCTGTCGAAAGTCTCCGCTCCAGTGGCGCAGAAGATGTACGCCGAACAGGCTCAGCCTGCTGAAGGTGCGGCGCCGCACGACGAAAAGGCTGAGAAGGCTGACGACGTTGTCGATGCCGAGTTCGAAGAAGTCAAAGACCACAAGTAAGTTGTTGGTCGCCCGGTTGACTGCCTTCAGGCGGTGACTGGTAGGATGTCGCCGCGCGGGAGCTTGCTCCCGCGTTGGCGTGTCTGGAGTTAGCGAATTTTTACAGCATGCGACAAAGGCGGAGTGAGTGGCTTGTTCGTTAGAGCAAGTTCGGATTCCTGAACGCCATAGCCAAGGCGCTGCGACGACTCATAGCTCGCTATGGGGAGGTGCGGCAACGCAGGATATGGTGTTCAGGCGCCGGAATTGCCTAACGAACAAGCCATTCAGTCCGCTCCAGTGTTGGCGGTATGGCCGGGAATGCTCCTGCTTTTCGAGCCGAAAGTACCGTATCGAATCAAAGACCAGGATCGTTGAATTGACGTGAGTTGGGTCCGGGCCTGTATTGGGGCTCAACGAGTTTGGCAAGGCTCAGGAGAGGTTTGCCGGACGTCCTTAAGAGTGCAAAGACTTATGGCAAAGCGTGACTATTACGAAGTATTGGGTGTTGAGCGTGGCTCAAGCGAAGCAGACCTGAAAAAGGCCTACCGTCGCCTGGCGATGAAGCACCACCCGGACCGTAATCCCGATGACAAAGCGTCGGAAGATATGTTCAAGGAGGCCAACGAGGCCTACGAAGTCCTGTCCGATTCCAGCAAGCGAGCGGCCTACGACCAGTACGGTCATGCCGGTGTCGATCCAAGCATGGGCGGCGGCGGTGCAGGGTTTGGCGGTCAGAACTTCTCCGACATCTTTGGTGATGTCTTCAGTGACTTCTTCGGCGGCGGTCGCGGCGGTTCTCGTGGCGGCGCTCAGCGCGGCAGCGACCTGCGTTACACCCTGGAACTGAATCTGGAAGAAGCGGTGCGCGGTACGACCGTTAATATCCGTGTTCCGACATTGGTCAACTGCAAGCCGTGCGACGGTTCGGGTGCCAAGAAAGGTTCCTCGCCGATAACCTGCCCGACATGCGGCGGTATCGGTCAAGTCCGTATGCAGCAGGGCTTTTTCTCGGTGCAGCAGACATGTCCGCGCTGTCATGGCCAGGGCAAGATCATTTCCGATCCGTGCGACTCGTGCGACGGTCAAGGTCGTGTCGAAGAGTACAAAACCCTCTCGGTGAAAGTGCCGGCCGGCGTCGATACCGGTGATCGAATTCGTCTGTCCGGCGAAGGCGAGGCGGGTGCTCAGGGTGGTCCGACGGGCGACCTGTACGTGGTGATCAACGTGCGTGAGCACGCGATCTTCCAGCGAGACGGCAAGCACCTGTTCTGCGAAGTGCCGATCAGTTTTGTCGATGCTGCGCTGGGTGGCGAGCTGGAGATTCCGACCCTTGATGGTCGAGTCAAACTGAAGATTCCTGAGGGGACTCAGACCGGCAAGCAGTTCCGTGTTCGCGGCAAGGGCGTTGCGCCAGTGCGCGGCGGCGGTGCTGGTGACTTGATGTGCCGTGTAGCGGTCGAAACCCCGGTCAATCTGGGGCGTCGTCAGCGCGAACTGCTGGAAGAGTTCCGTAGCTCGCTGGCAGATGACAACAGCCATTCGCCTAAAACCACTGGTTGGTTCGAAGGCGTGAAGCGCTTCTTCGGCGATTTGTAAGGAGTCGGCATGCGACGTATAGCTGTGATGGGCGCTGCCGGGCGCATGGGCAAGATTCTGGTCGAGGCAGTGCAGCAACGCGCGCCGCTGACCGGGCTGACGGCGGCCATCGTACGCCCCGGCAGTACGCTGATTGGCGTGGATGCTGGTGAGCTGGCCTCGCTGGGGCGTATCGGCGTTCCACTGTCCGGCAATCTGGACGCGGTGGCTGATGAGTTCGACGTGCTGATCGACTTCACGCTCCCGGAAGTCATGCTGAAAAACCTGGCGTTCTGCCGTAAGGCGGGCAAGGCCATGGTGATCGGCACGACAGGGCTGGACGCCGCGCAGAAGCAGCTGCTGGCCGAGGCTGGCAAGGATATTCCGATCGTGTTCGCAGCCAATTTCAGTGTCGGTGTGAACCTGTCGCTGAAGCTGCTCGACATGGCTGCTCGTGTGCTGGGTGATGACGCGGATATCGAGATCATCGAGGCTCATCATCGGCACAAGATCGATGCGCCTTCAGGTACGGCTCTGCGCATGGGTGAAGTCATCGCAAGCGCTCTGGATCGTGATCTGCAGAAAGTTGCGGTGTATGGTCGTGAAGGCCATACCGGTGCTCGCGAGCGTGAAACTATCGGCTTTGCCACTGTTCGCGGTGGTGATGTAGTCGGCGATCATACTGTTCTGTTCGCCTGTGAGGGTGAGCGACTGGAAATTACGCATAAAGCTTCCAGTCGTATGACCTTCGCCAAGGGCGCAGTACGTGCTGCGTTGTGGCTGGACGGTCGTCACCCGGGTCTATACGACATGCAAGACGTACTCGATCTGCGTTAAGATGCGCCCGAAATCGGGCTCAAATAGTGTGTTTGAGCCCGGTTTTACTCCGCCAAGCGACGTCCTGTCGCATTCCTCGGCCTTTAAGGCTCATTGGCGGTAGACCAAAAATGCCTTTTTCTGTAAGCTACAGCTTTAGTGTGTCCACTAAAAGCGCGCAGAATTATTCGGTGAAGAAGCGGGGTGACGTGTCCATACGTCACTCCGCTTTTTTACAACCTGCGATCGCCCTTTCAGGCTTTATTTACGGGAGGTCTTCTTGACTAAGCCAGCCATACTCGCCCTTGCTGATGGCAGCATTTTTCGCGGCGAAGCCATTGGAGCCGACGGTCAAACCGTTGGTGAGGTGGTGTTCAACACCGCAATGACCGGCTATCAGGAAATCCTTACCGATCCTTCCTACGCCCAACAGATTGTTACCCTGACTTACCCGCACATCGGCAACACCGGCACCACGCCGGAAGACGCCGAGTCCGACCGCGTCTGGTCCGCTGGCCTGGTTATCCGTGACCTGCCGCTGGTTGCGAGCAACTGGCGTAACACGATGTCTCTGTCCGACTACCTGAAAGCCAACAACGTTGTGGCAATCGCCGGTATCGACACTCGCCGCCTGACGCGCATCCTGCGTGAAAAAGGCGCGCAGAACGGCTGCATCATGGCCGGTGACAACATTTCCGAAGAAGCAGCCATCGCCGCCGCTCAGGGTTTCCCTGGCCTCAAGGGCATGGACCTGGCGAAAGTCGTCAGCACCAAAGAGAAATACGAGTGGCGCTCGACTGTCTGGGATTTGAAAACCGACAGCCACGCGACTATCGAAGCCTCCGAGCTGCCATACCATGTGGTTGCCTACGACTACGGCGTCAAACTGAATATCCTGCGCATGCTGGTCGAGCGCGGTTGCCGCGTGACCGTGGTGCCGGCTCAAACCCCAGCCGCTGACGTTCTGGCGATGAAGCCGGACGGCGTGTTCCTGTCCAATGGCCCTGGTGACCCGGAGCCTTGCGACTACGCGATCCAGGCGATCAAAGATGTGCTGGAAACCGAAATTCCGGTCTTCGGTATCTGCCTTGGTCACCAACTGCTGGCCCTGGCCTCCGGTGCCAAGACCCTGAAAATGGGTCACGGCCACCACGGTGCCAACCACCCGGTCCAGGATCTGGACACCGGTGTGGTGATGATCACCAGCCAGAACCACGGTTTTGCGGTAGACGAAACGACCCTGCCAGCCAACGTCCGCGCGATCCACAAATCGCTGTTCGACGGCACCCTGCAAGGCATCGAGCGTACCGACAAGAGCGCCTTCAGCTTCCAGGGTCACCCGGAAGCCAGCCCTGGCCCGAACGACGTAGCACCACTGTTTGATCGCTTCATCAATGAAATGGCCAAGCGACGCTAATCGCTCGCCTTGATGTAGCAAAGCTTGAGGGCGGTCCCGACACCGGTGGCCCCCTCAAGGCTTCAAAGATTGAACAAGACGGCTTGCCGACTGACCTGCGGATTTGAGTGACAAACCCATGCCAAAACGTACAGATATTAAAAGCATCCTGATTCTCGGCGCTGGCCCGATCGTGATCGGCCAGGCCTGCGAATTCGACTACTCCGGCGCCCAGGCCTGTAAAGCCCTGCGCGAGGAGGGTTACCGCGTCATCCTGGTGAATTCCAACCCAGCGACCATCATGACCGACCCGGACATGGCCGACGCCACCTACATCGAGCCGATCAAGTGGCAGACCGTTGCCAAAATCATCGAGAAAGAGCGTCCGGACGCGCTGCTGCCGACCATGGGTGGCCAGACCGCTCTGAACTGCGCACTGGATCTGGAGCGCGAAGGCGTTCTGGAGAAGTTCGGCGTAGAGATGATCGGCGCCAACGCTGACACCATCGACAAGGCTGAAGACCGTTCGCGCTTCGACAAGGCGATGAAATCCATCGGCCTGGACTGCCCGCGTTCGGGTATCGCCCACAGCATGGAAGAGGCCAATGTGGTCCTCGAGAAGCTCGGCTTCCCGTGCATCATCCGTCCGTCCTTCACCATGGGCGGCACCGGTGGCGGTATCGCTTACAACCGTGAAGAGTTCGAAGAAATCTGCGCCCGCGGTCTCGACCTGTCGCCGACCAAAGAGCTGCTGATCGACGAATCCCTGATCGGCTGGAAAGAGTATGAGATGGAGGTTGTCCGCGATAAGAAGGACAACTGCATCATCGTCTGCTCCATCGAAAACTTTGACCCGATGGGCGTGCACACCGGTGACTCGATCACCGTTGCTCCGGCACAGACCCTGACGGACAAGGAATACCAGATCATGCGTAACGCCTCGTTGGCGGTACTGCGTGAGATCGGCGTGGAAACCGGCGGCTCCAACGTTCAGTTTGGCATCTGCCCCGACACTGGCCGTATGGTCGTGATCGAGATGAACCCGCGTGTATCTCGCTCTTCGGCACTGGCCTCGAAAGCCACTGGTTTCCCGATTGCGCGTATCGCTGCCAAGCTGGCGATCGGCTACACCCTGGACGAGCTGCAGAACGAAATCACCGGCGGCGCTACTCCTGCATCCTTCGAGCCGTCGATCGACTACGTCGTCACCAAGCTGCCACGGTTCGCCTTCGAAAAATTTCCGAAAGCCGACGCACGCCTGACCACTCAAATGAAGTCGGTCGGTGAAGTGATGGCCATCGGCCGGACTTTCCAGGAATCCCTGCAGAAAGCCCTGCGCGGTCTGGAAGTGGGCGTTTGCGGTCTGGACGAGAAGCTCGACCTGAGCAACCCGGAAAGCATGAGCGTGCTCAAGCGCGAACTGACCGTGCCGGGTGCCGAGCGTATCTGGTACGTGGCTGACGCCTTCCGCGCCGGCCTGTCGGTCGAAGACATCTTCGGCATGAACATGATCGACCCGTGGTTCCTGGTGCAGATCGAAGATCTGATCAAGGAAGAAGAGAAGGTCAAGACCCTGGGTCTGGCCAGCATCGACCGCGACTTGATGTTCCGCCTCAAGCGCAAAGGCTTCTCCGACATGCGTCTGGCCAAGCTGCTGGGCGTGACCGAGAAGGCTCTGCGTCGCCACCGTCACAAGCTTGAGATCTTCCCGGTCTACAAGCGCGTTGACACCTGCGCGGCCGAGTTCGCCACCGACACCGCTTACCTCTACTCGACGTACGAGGAAGAGTGCGAAGCCGCACCGACGGGCCGCGACAAGATCATGATCCTCGGCGGCGGTCCTAACCGCATCGGCCAAGGCATCGAGTTCGACTACTGCTGCGTACACGCGGCACTGGCCCTGCGCGCCGACGGTTACGAGACCATCATGGTCAACTGCAACCCGGAAACCGTTTCGACCGATTACGACACCTCCGATCGTCTGTACTTCGAGCCGGTGACCCTGGAAGACGTGCTGGAAATCTGCCGCGTCGAGAAGCCAAAAGGCGTGATCGTCCAGTACGGCGGCCAAACCCCGCTTAAACTGGCTCGTGCCCTGGAAGAAGCTGGCGTGCCGATCATCGGCACCAGCCCTGACGCTATTGACCGTGCCGAAGACCGTGAGCGCTTCCAGCAAATGGTTGAGCGCCTGAACCTGCGTCAGCCGCCAAACGCCACCGTGCGCAGCGAAGACGAAGCGATTCGTGCGGCCAGCAAGATTGGTTACCCGCTGGTGGTTCGTCCGTCCTACGTACTGGGCGGCCGCGCGATGGAAATCGTTTACGAAGAAGAAGAGCTCAAGCGCTACCTGCGCGATGCGGTGAAAGTGTCCAACGACAGCCCGGTGCTGCTCGACCACTTCCTCAACTGCGCAATCGAAATGGACGTGGATGCGGTCTGCGACGGCACCGACGTGGTGATCGGCGCGATCATGCAGCACATCGAGCAGGCCGGCGTTCACTCCGGTGACTCCGCGTGCTCCTTGCCGCCGTACTCGCTGCCTGCTCACATCCAGGACGAGATGCGCGAACAGGTCAAGAAAATGGCCCTGGAACTGGGCGTTGTCGGCCTGATGAACGTTCAGCTGGCGCTGCAAGGCGAAGACATCTACGTCATCGAAGTCAACCCGCGCGCTTCCCGTACCGTACCGTTCGTGTCGAAGTGCATCGGTGTTTCCCTGGCAATGATCGCGGCTCGCGTGATGGCCGGTAAAACCCTGAAGGAAATCGGTTTCACCAAAGAAATCATTCCGAACTTCTACAGTGTGAAAGAGGCGGTGTTCCCATTCGCCAAATTCCCTGGCGTGGACCCGATCCTGGGCCCAGAGATGAAGTCCACTGGTGAAGTGATGGGCGTGGGCGACACCTTCGGTGAAGCGTTTGCCAAGGCCCAAATGGGCGCCAGCGAAGTGTTGCCGACCGGCGGTACCGCGTTCATCAGTGTGCGTGATGACGACAAGCCACTGGTTGCAGGCGTGGCCCGTGATCTGATCAACTTGGGCTTCGAAGTGGTCGCCACTGCCGGTACTGCCAAGCTTATCGAAGCCGCAGGCCTGAAAGTGCGTCGTGTGAACAAGGTGACCGAAGGTCGTCCGCACGTGGTCGACATGATCAAGAATGACGAAGTCACCCTGATCATCAACACCACCGAAGGTCGTCAATCGATCGCTGATTCGTACTCCATTCGTCGTAATGCCTTGCAGCACAAAATCTACTGCACCACTACCATTGCTGCTGGCGAAGCTATCTGCGAAGCGCTGAAGTTCGGTCCCGAGAAGACCGTGCGCCGCTTGCAGGATCTACACGCAGGATTGAAGGCATGATCAAGTACCCAATGACCGTCAAGGGCGCGAAAGCCCTTGAAGAAGAACACACTCACCTGACCAAGGTCGTCCGCCCGAAGCTCAGCCAGGACATCGGCACGGCCCGCGAGTTGGGTGACCTGAAGGAAAACGCCGAATACCACGCTGCTCGTGAGCAGCAAGGTATGGTTGAGGCGCGGATTCGTGACATTGAAGGCCGGATTCAGAATCAGGTCATCATTGATGTCACGACCATTCCTCACACCGGTAAAGTGATTTTCGGCACCACCGTTGAAATCGCCAATGTCGAGACTGACGAGCGCGTCACTTACCACATCGTGGGTGAGGATGAGGCTGACTTCAAACTTGGCAAGATTTCGGTCGGCTCGCCACTGGCCCGCGCCTTGATAGCCAAGGAAGAGGGTGATGTGGTTGCCGTGAAAACGCCTGGCGGCGTTATCGAGTACGAGATTGTCGAAGTACGCCACATCTAAACGCAGGCGCCCGCTACGTGCGGGCGCCATGCTTTGGCAGCTGACTCAGATGTTGTGGGTCGGCGGCCTGTGGCTGTTGCACATTGGTCTGCTGCCGGTGCTGGGCAGGATTGGCCTGGCACCGCTGCTGATCGACGAAATCGCAGGCATGCTTGATGCGCTGATGGTGGGATTCGCCGCAGCGTGTGTGATTTTTCAGGCTTTGGTGCTGGTTCAGGCCGAGGGCCTTGCCAGTCTATGGCGCGATATTCGCGGGCAACTGCTGATGATGGCGCTGTTCGCGTGTGCGATGTATGCCGCGGTGCGTATCGGTTGGCCGGATGCCGTGCGTTGGCAGGTGTTCAGCTATCTTGTTCTGGGCTTTTCCGGGCTGATGCTGGTGTTGCAGCCGGTGCCTGGATGGAGTGGCAGGGTGCGCGAAGCACACCCTTGACCCTTGTCATCACTTGAAGCGATGGACGTTCGACAGCTGCTTGTTGACGCTGAAGTTCTTGCGGTAAATCAGTGCCATCTTGCCGATGACCTGAACCAGGTCCGCTTTGCCGACCTTGCACAGTTCTGCAATGTTCGCCAGGCGCGACTCGCGATCGAGGATGTTGAGCTTGATTTTAATCAGCTCGTGATCCGCCAAAGCGCGTTCAAGTTCGGCTAACACACCTTCAGTCAAACCGTTGTCAGCCACAGTCAAAACTGGTTTCAGATGGTGGCCAATGGATTTGTACTGTTTCTTCTGCTCTTGAGTGAGCGGCATAATCTGACCCCTGCGTCTGATCTTGTAAAAAGCGGCGGCCAGTTTACCCGAGCGAGTCCGGGACCGCCCAGTTAATCACGACCCGTTTTATTTTCGAGGTGGCCCGTGGCCCGTTCCAAGACAAGCCTTAAATGGCTGCAAAGACATGTCAATGATCCCTATGTGAAGCAGGCGCAGAAGGATGGTTACCGCTCGCGTGCGAGTTACAAGCTTCTGGAGGTCCAGGAGAAATACAAACTGATCCGTCCAGGTATGAGTGTTGTCGACCTGGGAGCGGCGCCCGGCGGCTGGTCGCAGGTCACTAGTCGGCTGATCGGTGGTCAGGGGCGCCTGATCGCCTCGGACATCCTGGAAATGGACAGCATTCCGGACGTGACTTTCATCCAGGGTGACTTCACCCAGGACGAAGTGCTCGCTCAGATCCTTGAAGCCGTGGGTAATTCGCAGGTGGACCTTGTGATTTCCGATATGGCCCCCAATATGAGTGGTACGCCTGAGGTGGACATGCCAAAAGCCATGTTTCTATGTGAGCTGGCTCTTGATCTGGCGGCTCGGATACTCAAGCCGGGTGGTAATTTCGTGATCAAGGTGTTTCAGGGTGAAGGGTTTGATGCTTACGTGAAGGACGTTCGTCAGAAATTCGACAAGGTCCAGATGATCAAGCCGGACTCTTCCCGTGGCAGTTCCCGCGAGCAATACATGCTGGCTTGGGGCTACCGCGGCCGTAGTGAGTAAATCGAGGTTTTTTTGCGGGTCGATAGGATTTTCGTATTTCGCCCCGTGAGCATTAGCGAATATTGTGTAGAAAGTGTTTCACAAAGGGTTACAGACGGCGCCTGCCAGAGCCGTAGGTAATGTAGTAAGTTAGGCCGGTGAATATCATGCGAAGCGCGCGCCATTAGCGGAGCTTGCTTCAGAGGGTAGTTAATTGAACGATATGGCAAAGAATCTGATCCTGTGGTTGATCATCGCGGCTGTCCTTGTGACAGTTATGAACAACTTCTCCAGCCCTAACGAGCCGCAGACCCTCAACTATTCCGACTTCATCCAGCAGGTCAAGGATGGAAAGGTCGAGCGCGTAGCGGTTGACGGCTACGTGATTACCGGCAAACGCAACGATGGCGACAGCTTCAAGACCATTCGTCCTGCAATCCAGGACAACGGTCTGATCGGCGACCTCGTGGATAACCACGTTGTGGTCGAAGGCAAGCAGCCTGAGCAGCAAAGCATCTGGACTCAACTCCTGGTTGCAAGCTTCCCGATCCTGGTGATCATCGCCGTATTCATGTTCTTCATGCGGCAGATGCAGGGTGGTGCCGGAGGCAAGGGCGGGCCGATGAGCTTCGGCAAGAGCAAGGCGCGCCTGCTCTCCGAAGATCAGGTGAAAACCACCTTGGGTGACGTTGCCGGTTGCGACGAAGCCAAGGAAGAAGTCGGTGAGCTGGTCGAGTTCCTGCGTGATCCGGGCAAGTTTCAGCGTCTGGGCGGTCGCATTCCTCGCGGTGTGCTGATGGTGGGTCCTCCAGGGACCGGTAAAACGTTGCTCGCCAAAGCGATTGCAGGCGAAGCAAAAGTACCGTTCTTCACTATTTCTGGTTCCGATTTTGTCGAAATGTTTGTGGGTGTCGGTGCCAGTCGTGTTCGTGACATGTTCGAGCAGGCCAAGAAGCACGCACCATGCATCATCTTCATCGATGAGATCGACGCCGTCGGTCGTCACCGTGGCGCCGGGATGGGTGGCGGTCACGATGAGCGCGAGCAGACTCTCAACCAGTTGCTGGTAGAGATGGACGGCTTCGAAATGAACGACGGCATTATCGTCATCGCGGCAACCAACCGTCCGGACGTACTGGACCCTGCGTTGCTGCGTCCGGGCCGTTTCGACCGTCAGGTTGTCGTCGGTCTGCCGGATATCCGTGGTCGCGAGCAGATTCTCAAGGTTCACATGCGAAAAGTGCCAATGGGTGACGATGTCGCTCCGGCCGTGATCGCTCGTGGTACCCCTGGTTTCTCCGGTGCTGACCTGGCTAACCTGGTGAACGAAGCGTCCTTGTTCGCGGCCCGTGCCGGCAAGCGCATCGTCGAAATGAAAGAGTTCGAATTGGCAAAAGACAAGATCATGATGGGCGCTGAGCGCAAATCCATGGTCATGTCCGAAAAAGAGAAGCAGAACACCGCTTACCACGAGGCAGGTCACGCTATTGTTGGGCGCGTCGTGCCTGAACATGACCCAGTCTACAAGGTGTCGATCATCCCGCGCGGTCGTGCGCTGGGTGTGACCATGTTTCTGCCGGAAGAAGATCGCTACAGCCTGTCCAAGCGTGCATTGATCAGTCAGATCTGCTCGTTGTACGGCGGTCGTATTGCTGAAGAAATGACCTTGGGCTTCGACGGCGTCACCACCGGTGCGTCAAACGACATCATGCGTGCCAGCCAGATTGCGCGGAACATGGTAACCAAGTGGGGCTTGTCGGAAAAACTCGGCCCGCTGATGTACGCAGAAGAAGAGGGTGAAGTGTTCCTCGGTCGCGGCGGTGGCGGTCAGGGTGCAAGCTTCTCCGGTGAAACAGCCAAGTTGATCGACTCCGAAGTGCGCAGCATCATTGATCAGTGCTACGGCACGGCCAAGCAGATCCTCACCGATAACCGTGACAAGCTCGACGCCATGGCTGATGCCTTGATGAAGTACGAAACGATCGACGCTGATCAGATCGACGACATCATGGCGGGTCGTACGCCTCGTGAACCTCGCGACTGGTCAGGTGGCACCGGTACCTCCGGAACTCCTCCGGTGGCGCAGGATCCGCGTCCGGAAACACCGATCGGCGGTCCGGCTGCTGACGTTTAAGGTTTGAAATGACTTCTGTTCAGTCCTCGACCCGGTTGCCTTGCGGCAATCGGGTTCTTGATTTGGCCCTGACACACGTCATGGGTAT
The DNA here is from genome assembly GCF_029963765.1 of Pseudomonas sp. UYIF39. Lineage (GTDB taxonomy): Bacteria > Pseudomonadota > Gammaproteobacteria > Pseudomonadales > Pseudomonadaceae > Aquipseudomonas. The sequence continues at coordinate 237,806 of NZ_JALBYU010000004.1, read as the reverse complement.
TCTCAATGTCACTCCCGATTCCTTCTCTGATGGCGGCCAATATAGCCAGCTCGATGCGGCCTTGCGCCACGCTGAGGCCATGGTGGCGGCCGGCGCGACGTTGATTGATGTCGGTGGTGAATCGACCCGGCCAGGTGCCAGGGTGGTTTCACCGTTGGAAGAGCTTGAGCGCGTAGCTCCAGTCGTCGAGCGAATACACCGCGAGCTGGATGTAATTATCTCGGTCGACACGTCCACGCCAGCTGTCATGCGCGAAGCCGCACGAATTGGCGCGGGGTTGATCAATGACGTGCGCTCGCTGCGGCGCGATGGCGCTCTGGATGCGGCCGCGGCCACTGGCCTGCCGGTTTGTCTGATGCATATGCTCGGTGAGCCGGGCGACATGCAGGACAATCCGCAGTATCAGGACGTCACGAAAGAGGTGGGCGAGTTTCTCGCCGAGCGCATGGCTCAGTGTGCGTCGGTAGGAATTACAGCGGACCGGATCATCCTTGATCCGGGCTTTGGCTTCGCAAAAACCTTGCAGCACAATCTAAGCTTGTTCAAGCATATGGAGGCCCTGCATGCCTTGGGGCGGCCCCTGTTGGTCGGGGTTTCGCGAAAGAGCATGATAGGTCAGGCATTGAATCGTCCGGTTGGAGAGCGTCTGTATGGTGGTCTAGCGCTCGCAGCGCTGGCTTCGGTCAAGGGGGCGCGTATATTGCGCGTCCATGATGTGGCCGAAACCGTCGATGTGGTGCGAATGATCGCCGCAGTGGAATCAGCCGAATAAGAATGATGGAGCACTTATGACTAAGAAATACTTTGGCACCGACGGCATTCGTGGTCGGGTCGGCGAATATCCGATTACTCCTGACTTCATGCTCAAGCTCGGCTGGGCTGCTGGTATGGCGTTCCGCAAAATGGGCGCCTGCAAGGTGTTGGTGGGCAAGGACACTCGGATCTCCGGCTATATGTTCGAATCTGCGCTCGAGGCCGGACTTACTTCGGCAGGTGCCGATGTCATGCTCCTGGGCCCGATGCCGACACCTGCCATCGCCTACCTGACTCGTACCTTCCAAGCCGAAGCGGGCATCGTGATCAGTGCCTCGCACAACCCTCACGATGACAATGGCATCAAGTTTTTCTCCGGGAAGGGCACCAAGCTTCCTGATGAAGTCGAGCATATGATCGAAGAGTTGCTCGACACCCCGATGACCGTGGTTGAGTCGAGCAAGATCGGCAAGGTATCGCGCATCAACGATGCTTCAGGCCGCTATATCGAATTCTGCAAAAGCAGCGTCCCGACTGGTACCAGCTTCGCAGGCCTCAAGATCGTGATCGACTGCGCCCACGGCGCGACCTATAAGGTGGCGCCTAGTGTATTCCGTGAGCTGGGGGCCGATGTCGTTGTACTTTCTGCTCATCCTAACGGCCTGAACATCAATGAAAATTGCGGTTCGACCCATATGGGGCCGCTGCAAGCTGCTGTATTGGCCGAGCATGCTGATTTGGGTATCGCCTTTGATGGTGATGGTGATCGCGTTCAGATGGTTGATCATACCGGTACTGTTGTCGACGGTGATGAGTTGCTGTTTATCATTGCTCGCGACCTGCATGAGCACGGCAAGTTGCAGGGCGGTGTGGTCGGTACGCTGATGAGTAACCTGGGGTTGGAATTGGCCCTGGCGGATCTGGCAATTCCTTTTGTGCGGGCCAATGTTGGCGACCGTTACGTAATCTCCGAGTTGCTGGAGCGCGATTGGCTGGTGGGTGGTGAAAATTCGGGCCACATTGTCTGCTTCAACCACACCACCACCGGTGACGCGATCATTGCCGCATTGCAGGTATTGATGGCGTTGAAGACCCGCTCCGAGGGGCTGGCGCAATCGCGTCAGGCGCTGCGCAAGTGCCCTCAGGTGCTGATCAATGTACGATTCGGCGGTGGTGCGAGCCCTCTTGATCATCCGTCCGTCAAGGAGGCAAGTGAGCGCGTTACCAAGGCTATGGCTGGTCGTGGGCGCGTGCTGTTGCGCAAGTCCGGGACGGAGCCGCTGGTGCGGGTCATGGTCGAAGGCGAGGACGAAACACAGGTTCGCGGCTACGCCGAAGAGCTGGCAAAACTGGTTACTGAAGTTTCTGCCTGATTTCGGCTTGCCAGTCATGATTGTGTTGGGTAACATCTGCGCCCACTTTGACCGACGAGGTACAGCATGCGTCGCCCTATGGTAGCTGGTAACTGGAAGATGCACGGTACCCGCGCCAGCGTCGCTGAGCTGATCAATGGCCTTCGTCATCTGGCCTTGCCGAGCGGTGTTGATGTCGCGGTATTCCCGCCTTGCTTGTATATCAATCAAGTGATTGATGGCTTGGAAGGAAAGTCGATTTCGGTCGGCGCGCAGAATTCTGCGGTGGAATCCATGCAAGGTGCATTGACCGGTGAGATTGCGCCGAGTCAGTTGGTGGATGCAGGTTGTTCCCTGGTGCTTGTCGGGCACTCCGAGCGCCGCCAGATAATGGGCGAGCAGGACGGAATGCTGATTCGCAAGTTCGCAGCGGCACAGGCATGTGGCTTGATTCCGGTGCTGTGCATAGGGGAGACCCTTGAAGAGCGCGAAGCTGGAAAAACTCTAGAAGTTGTCGGGCGTCAGCTAGGCAGTATCATAGAGGAGTTGGGTGTCGGTGCTTTTGCAAAAGCAGTAATTGCTTACGAGCCGGTCTGGGCCATTGGTACCGGACTGACTGCTTCGCCGCAACAGGCGCAGGATGTGCATGCAGCCATTCGCGCTCAGTTGGCGGCAGAGAATTCTGAGGTTGCACAAGGTGTGCGGCTTCTATACGGCGGCAGCGTGAAGGCGGCCAATGCGGTCGAACTGTTCGGCATGCCGGATATCGATGGGGGGCTCATTGGTGGGGCTTCCCTGAATGCAGATGAGTTCGGTGCGATTTGTCGCGCCGCGGGAAACTGAAAAAATGCTGGAAACAGTCGTAGTCGTTTTTCATCTGCTGGGTGCATTGGGCGTAGTTGCTCTGGTATTGCTGCAGCAGGGTAAAGGTGCGGATGCTGGCGCGTCTTTCGGAGCAGGTGCTTCAAATACTGTGTTCGGAAGCCAAGGTTCCTCTACCTTTCTTAGTAAGTTTACTGCTATACTTGCCGCCGGTTTCTTCATAACCAGCTTAGGGTTAGGTTACTTTGCTAAAGAGAAAGCTCACCAGCTGACTCAAGCAGGTTTGCCAAGCCCGGCAGTGTTGGAAGTTCCAAAGCAACAACCGGCTTCTGATGATGTCCCGGTGCTTCAAGAGCAAAAGTCGGCTACTCCAGCGACTGACGTACCTCCAGCTCAAGAGCAAAAGTAAGAAGGGTTTCAAGCGTAGTATTGCCGAGGTGGTGGAATTGGTAGACACGCAACCTTGAGGTGGTTGTGCCCATAGGGTGTAGGGGTTCGAGTCCCCTTCTCGGTACCAATTATCAGGAGAGCCCGCTGTTGCGGGCTTTCTTGTAGGTGGAAGGTTACATTGACCCTGTCAGGGATCGGTCGTATACTTCCGCCCCAGCTTTGTCGCGGGGTGGAGCAGTCTGGTAGCTCGTCGGGCTCATAACCCGAAGGTCGTCGGTTCAAATCCGGCCCCCGCAACCAGTTTAAGGAGCCCCTTTTAAGGGGCTTTTTGTTAGCTGGACACTTTCAACGCCGCTGTTCGACGGCGTTTCAAGGATGGGCGTTTCGCCCATTTTTTTATTTTGCACAGCATGCACATACATGCACGAGGGGGTTCAGGTGTCGAGCAAGCTAGAAGAGTTGCAGGCCTTGCTGGCCCCGGTGGTCGTGGCCCTAGGCTATGAATGCTGGGGTATTGAGTTTTCGGCTCAAGGTCGCCACTCAATGTTGCGCGTTTATATCGATAAAGAGGGCGGCGTGCTGGTGGACGATTGTGCCATTGTCAGCCGTCAGATCAGCGGTGTTCTGGATGTTGAAGATCCAATCGCCGTTGAATACACCCTTGAAGTTTCCTCGCCTGGCATGGAACGCCCGCTGTTCACTATTGAGCAGTTTGCAAAATTTGCCGGTGAACAAGTGAAGATCAAGCTGCGCTCGCCTTTTGAAGGCCGACGCAACTTTCAGGGCCTTCTGCGCGGTGTAGAAGAGCAGGACGTCGTGGTGCAGGTAGAAGACCATGAGTTCCTGTTGCCGATCGATATGATCGACAAGGCCAACATTATTCCCAGTTTTGACTGAGACGCGGATCCCGCGGATCCAATGGCTTGCGAAAGGCGAGGCGTACGATGAGCAAAGAAGTACTGCTGGTTGTTGAGTCGGTATCCAATGAAAAGGGCGTACCGGCAAACGTAATTTTTGAAGCGCTGGAGCTGGCTCTGGCCACTGCTACCAAAAAACGTTTCGAGGACGAAGTCGATCTGCGTGTGGAAATCAATCGCCACACCGGTGCATACGAGACATTCCGTCGCTGGACTGTCGTCGAAGAAGCAGACCTGGATGATCCGGCCATCGAAACCTGGCCGAGCAAGGTTGCAGAAACGCATCCTGGTGCGCAGGTTGGCGATGTAGTCGAAGAAAAGATCGAATCCATCGAGTTCGGCCGCATCGCTGCACAGACTGCCAAGCAAGTCATCGTGCAGAAAGTTCGCGAAGCCGAGCGTGCTCAAGTTGTTGATGCCTATCGCGAGCGCCTGGGGGAAATCATCTCCGGCACCGTGAAGAAAGTGACCCGCGACAACGTGATCGTCGACCTGGGCAACAACGCTGAAGCGTTGCTGGCTCGCGAAGACATCATTTCTCGCGAAACCTTCCGGGTTGGCGTGCGTCTGCGTGCGCTGCTCAAGGAAATCCGCACCGAGAATCGCGGCCCGCAGCTGATCCTGTCGCGTACTGCGCCGGAAATGCTGATCGAGTTGTTCCGCATCGAAGTGCCGGAAATCGCTGAAGGCCTGATCGAAGTAATGGCAGCATCCCGTGACCCGGGTTCGCGCGCCAAGATCGCGGTCCGCTCCAAGGACAAACGCATCGACCCGCAAGGCGCTTGCATCGGTATGCGCGGTTCGCGCGTCCAGGCAGTGTCGGGCGAATTGGGCGGTGAGCGCGTGGACATCGTCCTGTGGGACGACAACCCTGCTCAGTTTGTGATCAATGCAATGTCGCCGGCTGAAGTGGCGGCAATTATCGTTGACGAAGATGCCCATGCAATGGACATCGCCGTTGGCGCAGACAATCTGGCTCAGGCCATTGGTCGGGGTGGTCAGAACGTGCGTCTGGCTAGCCAGTTGACTGGCTGGACCCTGAACGTGATGACCGAATCGGACATCCAGGCTAAGCAGCAAGCAGAAACCGGCGACATCCTGCGCAACTTCATCGACGAGCTGGAAGTCGACGAAGACCTGGCACAGGTGCTGGTAGATGAAGGCTTTACCAGCCTGGAAGAGATTGCCTACGTACCGTTGGAAGAAATGCTCAACATCGACGGCTTTGACGAAGAAACCGTCAACGAGCTTCGCGCTCGCGCCAAGGATCGTTTGTTGACCAAAGCCATCGCTACTGAGGAAAAGCTGGCAGACGCCCATCCGGCCGAAGACCTGCTCTCGCTTGAGGGTATGGACAAGGATTTGGCGATGGAACTGGCGGTGCGCGGCGTAATTACCCGCGAAGACCTGGCCGAGCAGTCTATTGACGACCTGCTCGACATCGACGGCATTGACGATGATCGTGCCGGCAAGTTGATCATGGCCGCCCGAGCCCACTGGTTCGAGTAATTAGGCGCGGCCTGAGGAGAGAAGTGCATGACGCAAGTCACGGTGAAACAACTGGCCGATGAGGTCAAAACACCGGTAGAGCGCCTGTTGCAGCAGATGCGTGAGGCAGGTCTGCCGCACACCGCCGCCGAAGAACATGTGACTGACAGTGAGAAGCAATCTTTGCTGACTCACTTGAAAAGCAGCCACAAGGCGAAAGTGGAAGAACCACGCAAGATCACACTGCAGCGTAAAACCACCAGCACCCTGCGTGTTGCTGGCAGCAAAAGCATCAGTGTTGAAGTGCGTAAAAAGAAAGTTTTCGTACAGCGCAGCCCGGAAGAAATCGAAGCCGAGCGCAAACGCGAACTGGAAGAACGTCGCGCAGTAGAAAATGCTGCACGTCAGAAGGCTGAAGAAGAAGCCAAGCGTCGCACCGAAGAAGAGGCGCGTCGCCAGCCTGCTGCTGCGCAATCCGCTACTAACGACGCCGTTGCAGCACCTGCTGCAGTTGCCGAGCCAGTACGTGAAAGCGCGCCGGTTGTGGCTGCTGCCCCAGCGCCGTCTGCCGATGTTCGCAACAAGCAGAACGAACAGCGCCGTCCGGACAAACCACGTGCCGACGATAACAGTCGTCGTGGCAGTGGCGATGGTGAGCGCAAAAACGCTCCGCATCGTGCTTCGGTCAAAGAGAAAGCGCCTGCTCCACGCGTTGCTCCACGTACTACCGACGAAGAAAGCGATGGCTTCCGTCGTGGTGGTCGCGGCAAGGCCAAGCTGAAAAAACGCAACGCCCACGGTTTCCAGAGCCCAACCGGCCCTGTCGTGCGTGATGTGCAGATCGGCGAGACCATCACTGTTGGCGATCTCGCCAATCAGATGTCGGTCAAGGCTGCTGAAATCATCAAGTTCATGTTCAAACTGGGTACTCCAGCGACCATCAACCAGGTGCTTGATCAGGAAACTGCTCAACTGGTAGCCGAAGAACTGGGCCACAAAGTGACCCTGGTCAGCGACACCGCCCTGGAAGACTCCCTGGCAGAGTCCCTGAAGTTTGAAGGTGAGACGTTCTCCCGTGCGCCAGTCGTGACCGTAATGGGCCACGTTGACCACGGTAAGACCTCGCTGCTCGACTATATCCGTCGTGCCAAGGTAGCTGCTGGCGAAGCCGGCGGTATCACCCAGCACATCGGTGCGTACCACGTTGAAACTGATCGCGGCATGGTCACTTTCCTCGATACCCCGGGTCACGCCGCGTTTACCGCAATGCGTGCCCGTGGTGCCAAGGCCACTGACATCGTGATCCTGGTCGTTGCAGCGGACGACGGCGTAATGCCGCAGACCATTGAAGCGGTCCAGCACGCCAAGGCTGCCGGTGTTCCACTGGTTGTTGCAGTGAACAAAATCGACAAGCCGGGCGCTGATCTCGATCGCATCCGTAGCGAACTGTCGGTTCACGGCGTGACTTCGGAAGAGTGGGGCGGCGACACCCCGTTCGTATCGGTTTCGGCGAAAGTCGGTACTGGCGTGGACGAGCTGCTTGAAGCTGTTCTGCTGCAAGCTGAAGTTCTGGAACTGAAAGCGACTCCTTCGGCTCCTGGCCGTGGCGTCGTGGTTGAATCGCGTCTCGACAAAGGTCGTGGCCCGGTTGCAACCGTTCTGGTTCAAGACGGTACCCTGCGCCAAGGCGACATGGTGCTGGTCGGTTCGAACTATGGCCGTGTACGTGCCATGCTCGACGAGAACGGCAAGCCAATCAAGGAAGCCGGTCCTTCCATCCCTGTCGAGATCCTCGGCCTGGACGGTACCCCGGACGCTGGCGACGAGATGAGCGTGCTGTCGGACGAGAAGAAAGCCCGTGAAGTGGCTCTGTTCCGTCAAGGCAAGTTCCGCGAAGTCAAACTGGCCCGTGCTCACGCTGGCAAGCTTGAAAACATCTTCGAGAACATGGGTCAGGCAGAGAAGAAGACGCTCAACATCGTCCTCAAATCCGACGTCCGTGGTTCGCTGGAAGCGTTGAACGGTGCCTTGAACGGCCTGGGTAACGACGAAGTGCAAGTGCGTGTTGTCGGTGGCGGTGTCGGTGGTATCACCGAATCCGACGCCAACCTGGCACTGGCCTCCAACGCTGTACTGTTTGGCTTCAACGTGCGTGCCGATGCTGGCGCTCGCAAGATCGTCGAGCAGGAAGGTCTGGATATGCGTTACTACAACGTGATCTACGACATCATCGAAGACGTCAAGAAAGCCCTCACCGGTATGCTGGGCAGCGATGTTCGCGAGAACATCCTGGGTACCGCTGAAGTGCGTGACGTGTTCCGTTCGCCGAAGTTTGGCGCGATCGCCGGTTGCATGGTTATCGAAGGTGTTGTTCACCGTAACCGTCCGATCCGTGTACTGCGTGAAGATATCGTTATCTTCGAAGGCGAGCTGGAATCCCTGCGCCGCTTCAAGGATGACGCTTCCGAAGTACGTGCCGGCATGGAATGCGGTATTGGCGTCAAGAGCTATAACGACGTCAAAGCTGGCGACAAGATCGAAGTCTACGAGAAGGTTCAGGTTGCTCGCAGCCTCTAACTCGCGCACTTCAAGGGCCGCGATGAGCCGCCGCATGCAGATGCGCGGCGCAGCGTCAGGACTCTAAACGCAACGCCCGGTCTGGCTTTTGTCAGGCCGGGCGTTTGCCGCTTTCAGACCCTTCGGGTTTCACCGTGGGGCAGTAACAGGTAACAAGACATGGCAAAAGAATACAGCCGTACCCAACGTATCGGCGATCAGATGCAGCGTGAGCTGGCACAGCTGATCCGTCGTGAAGTCAAAGACCCGCGCGTCGGCCTGGTCACCATTACCGCTGTTGAAGTCAGCCGTGACGTCGGTCACGCCAAGATCTTCATCACCGTGATGGGTCAGGACAACGCCGAAGACATCGCGCAAAGCATCAAGGTGCTCAACTCCGCCGCCGGTTTCCTGCGCATGCAGTTGGCTCGCGAAATGAAGTTGCGCAGCGTTCCGCAGTTGCACTTCCACTATGACGAAAGCGTCGTGCGTGGTGCTCATCTGTCGGCATTGATCGAACGAGCGGTAGCTGAAGACAATCAGCATCCGGTTGCGGCAGAAGCCGAAGACACCAAGGAGTAATCGGTGGCTCAGGTCAAACGTATCCGTCGTAACGTCAGCGGCATCATCCTGCTCGACAAGCCACTGGGGTTCACCTCCAATGCGGCGTTGCAGAAGGTTCGCTGGTTGCTGAACGCCGAGAAGGCCGGGCACACCGGCAGTCTCGATCCGCTGGCCACCGGCGTGTTGCCGTTGTGCTTCGGTGAGGCCACCAAGTTTTCGCAATACCTGCTCGATTCCGACAAGGGTTACGAAACCCTGGCGCAACTGGGCAAGACCACCACCACGGCCGATGCCGAAGGTGATGTGTTGCTGGAGCGCCCGGTGACCGTTGGTCGCGCCGATGTCGAAGCGGTACTGCCGAAATTTCGTGGGCAAATCAGTCAGATACCGCCCATGTACTCGGCGCTCAAACGTGATGGCCAGCCGTTGTACAAGCTGGCTCGAGCAGGTGAAGTAGTGGAGCGCGAACCGCGTTCTGTTACTATTACGCGCTTGGAATTACTGGCCTTTGAAGGTGATACTGCGCGGCTTGCAGTGGATTGCACCAAAGGTACCTATATCCGCACCCTGGTGGAGGATATCGGTGAGCAACTCGGTTGTGGCGCATACGTTGCTGAACTGCGACGTACCCAGGCCGGGCCTTTCACGCTGGCCCAGACAGTCACGCTGGAAGAGTTGGAAGCGGTACATGCCGAAGGCGGCAACGAAGCGGTCGACCGCTTTTTGATGCCCTCGGACAGCGGCCTGCTGGATTGGCCATTGTTGCAGTTCTCGGAGCACAGCTCGTTCTACTGGCTTAACGGCCAACCGGTACGAGCCCCGGATGCACCGAAGTTCGGCATGGTACGGGTACAGGATCACAATGGTCGCTTCATCGGTATCGGTGAAGTGAGCGAAGACGGGCGCATCGCGCCACGTCGACTGATTCGGTCAGAATGACCGAACGAGGGTGGCTGTTAACAGGCACGGTCACTACTCATTTTTAGATACAGGGATTTGTCCCTGGCCTGTTGAAGCTGTTTCTTTGAAACAGTTTCCTGATAAAAGGATTGCCTCATGGCTCTCGACGTTCAAGAAAAAGCTCAAATCGTAGCTGACTACCAGCAAGCTGTTGGTGACACTGGTTCGCCAGAAGTGCAAGTTGCACTGCTGACCCACAACATCAACAAGCTGCAAGGTCACTTCAAGGCCAACGGTAAAGATCACCACTCCCGTCGTGGTCTGATCCGCATGGTAAACCAGCGTCGTAAGCTGCTGGACTACCTGAAAGGCAAGGATCTGGGTCGTTACCAGGCTCTGATCGGTCGCCTGGGTCTGCGTCGCTAATAAGCGATTGCGCTAGAGGTTGGTTGTCTGTCGTACGTCAGTGGGTTTCCCGCTGGCGCATGGCAGGCTCCCAGCCTCAAGTTTTATCTGGATACCTGCTTTACCTGGACAATGACAGTCGGGCCGATTCCCGGCGTTGCCCAAGAATTTCGCAAGAAGACAAGTTCCCCAAGAGCCACAAAAGAAGGTAGGACACCGTGAACCCGGTAATCAAAAAATTCCAGTTCGGTCAGTCGACCGTTACCCTCGAGACTGGCCGTATCGCCCGTCAGGCCTCCGGCGCAGTATTGGTCACCGTTGACGACGACGTCAGCGTATTGGTGACTGTGGTCGGCGCCAAGCAAGCCGATCCAGGCAAGGGCTTCTTCCCTCTGTCCGTTCACTACCAGGAAAAGACTTACGCTGCCGGTAAGATCCCTGGCGGCTTCTTCAAGCGCGAAGGCCGTCCTTCCGAGAAAGAAACCCTGACTTCCCGACTGATCGACCGTCCGATCCGTCCGCTGTTCCCAGAAGGCTTCATGAACGAAGTGCAGGTTGTCTGCACCGTCGTTTCCACCAGCAAAAAGACCGATCCGGACATCGCTGCGATGATCGGTACCTCGGCTGCCCTGGCCATCTCCGGTATTCCTTTCGATGGCCCGATCGGCTGTGCACGCGTTGCGTTCCACGAAAGCACCGGCTACCTGCTGAACCCGACTTACGAACAACAGAAAGCTTCGAGCCTGGACATGGTCGTTGCCGGTACTTCGGAAGCCGTGTTGATGGTTGAATCGGAAGCCAAAGAGCTGACCGAAGACCAGATGCTGGGCGCGGTACTGTTTGCTCACGACGAGTTCCAGGTGGTGATCAACGCCGTTAAAGAACTGGCCGCTGAAGCTGCCAAGCCAACCTGGGCCTGGGCTCCTCAGCCAGAAGCTACCGCTCTGCTGGGCGCTATCCGCTCCGAGTTCGGCGCTGCGATCTCCGACGCCTACACCATCACCATCAAGGCCGACCGTTACGCTCGCCTGGGTGAGCTGAAGGATCAGGTTGTTGCCAAACTGTCCGGTGAAGAAGGCCAGCCTTCGTCCAGCGAAGTCAAAGCAGCTTTCGGCGAAATCGAATACCGCACCGTTCGCGAAAACATCGTTAACGGCAAGCCACGGATCGACGGTCGCGACACCAAGACCGTACGTCCTCTGAACATCGAAGTCGGTGTTCTGCCAAAGACCCACGGTTCGGCACTGTTCACCCGTGGCGAAACCCAGGCTCTGGTTGTTGCAACACTGGGCACCGCCCGTGACGCACAACTGCTGGACACCCTGGAAGGCGAGAAAAAAGACCCGTTCATGCTGCACTACAACTTCCCTCCGTTCTCGGTAGGTGAGTGTGGTCGCATGGGTGGTGCTGGTCGTCGCGAAATCGGTCACGGCCGTCTGGCCCGTCGTTCGATTGCAGCCATGCTGCCTGCTGCCGACGTATTCCCGTACACCATCCGTGTTGTGTCGGAAATCACCGAATCCAACGGTTCGAGCTCCATGGCTTCGGTCTGCGGCGCTTCCCTGGCCCTGATGGACGCTGGCGTTCCGATGAAGGCTCCGGTTGCCGGTATCGCCATGGGTCTGGTTAAAGAAGGCGAGAAGTTCGCCATCCTGACCGACATCCTGGGTGACGAAGACCACCTGGGCGACATGGACTTCAAAGTAGCTGGTACCGCCAAAGGTGTTACCGCGCTGCAGATGGACATCAAGATCAAAGGCATCACCGAAGAAATCATGGAAATCGCTCTGGGCCAAGCCCTGGAAGCGCGCCTGAACATTCTCGGTCAGATGAACCAGATCATTGGCCAGTCGCGTACCGAACTGTCGGAAAACGCTCCGACCATGATCGCGATGAAAATCGACACCGACAAAATCCGTGATGTCATCGGTAAAGGCGGCGCGACCATTCGTGCGATCTGTGAAGAGACGAAGGCTTCGATCGACATCGAAGACGACGGCTCGATCAAGATCTTCGGCGAAACCAAGGAAGCGGCTGAAGCAGCACGTCAGCGCGTTCTGGGTATCACCGCTGAAGCTGAAATCGGCAAGATCTACGTCGGTAAGGTTGAGCGCATCGTCGACTTCGGCGCATTCGTCAACATCCTGCCGGGCAAGGACGGTCTGGTTCACATCTCGATGCTGAGCGACGCTCGCGTAGAGAAAGTGACCGACATCCTGAAAGAAGGCCAGGAAGTGGAAGTACTGGTACTGGACGTGGACAACCGCGGCCGTATCAAGCTGTCCATCAAAGACGTAGCAGCTGCCAAGGCTTCGGGCGTTTAATCACTCCCCGCGCCTGACCGCTTCAACGTTATAAAAAATGCCCCGCAGTGAAAGCTGCGGGGTATTTTTTTGCCTGCGAAAAAATGAGACGAGTCATGAAGTTGCCTGCCCCCAAAGTCAGTGCTAGGTTTAGCCCACTGCCCGTGTAGCTCAGTTGGTAGAGCAGCGCACTCGTAACGCGAAGGTCGCAGGTTCGATTCCTGTCTCGGGCACGAGCGACACGTTGTTTTCAGATGATCCCGAATGGTTCTGAAGGCCAGATAAACCGGGCTTCAAGCGGTTTTTTTGCGTCAGAGAGATCCTTGATGATCCAGATCCATCTTCCATTCCCCAGATCTAAGAGAACGCCATGACCGTTAAAGAATTGACCCAAGAAGCCAGACACGCAGAAGCGCTGAAGAAGTACTTGCTGGATTCGCCCCAGCTAGCCGAAGAGATCAAGGACCTGCCCGCCGACGATCAGAAAGACCAGATCCAGTGGGCATTCGAGGATGAGGCAGAGTCTCAGGGCTTGCAGCCGTGGGAACTGACGCTCAAGTACACCTCAACCCCTGAAGAGTTCGAGGCTGCGCGCCTTGTTCTGCACAAGGAGGCTGCCGAGGTGTTGGGCGTCGAGTGGGAAGAGTACTGCGAGATGAATAATCTGGTGGTCTGATAAAAACGCCAGCCTCACGAGGCTGGCGTTTTTCATTCACACAGGCGTTATCAAAGGCTCAGGCGCATCGACAGATCGACAGCCTTCACATCCTTGGTCATCGCACCAATCGAGATGTAATCCACCCCGGTCTCGGCGATCGGCAGCAGCGTGCTTTCGTTGATACCGCCGCTGGCTTCCAGTTTCGCCTTGCCGCCGTTCAGGCGCACAGCTTCGCGCATGTCATCCAGACTCAACTCATCGAGCATGATGATGTCAGCACCGGCCGCCAGGGCTTCCTTGAGCTCATCCAGGCTTTCCACTTCGATCTCCACCGGTTTGCCCGGGGCAATCTTGTGCGCGGCTTTGATGGCCTCCGGGATGCCACCGCAGGCGGCAATATGGTTTTCCTTGATCAGGAAGGCGTCGTACAGGCCGATGCGATGGTTATGGCACCCGCCGCACGTCACGGCGTACTTCTGCGCCAGACGCAGCCCCGGCAAGGTTTTACGGGTGTCGAGCAACCTCACTTGAGTCTCGGCAACGTAATCCGCCAGATACTGCGCGCGCGTAGCCACGCCAGAAAGCAACTGCAGGAAGTTCAGTGCACTGCGTTCGCCCGTCAGTAGCGAGCGCGCCGGGCCTTCGAGGTGGAACAGCACCTGATTGGGTTTCACCCGCTCGCCATCGCGCACCTCCCAGTGCACCGCAACACGTGGGTCCAGTTGCCGAAACACTGCATCAACCCAGGATGTGCCGCAGATGACGGCAGCGTCGCGGGTAATGATGGTGGCTTTGGCCAGGCGTTCGGCGGGGATCAACTGTGCGGTGATGTCGCCGCTGCCGATGTCTTCGAGCAACGCACGGCGCACGTTGGCTTCGATTTCGGCGGTCAAATCGGCGAGACGTAGATTCGGCATAACGGACTCCACAAACAAAGTGGCCCGATTATAGGGCCATGGCGCTGGGCAACCCAAGGCGTCGGACGCGTTCCCATCGCTCTGAAACCTGCATTTGGTCGATTCGCCTGAGTAATCGGCACTAAGTCAGCGTCTGCCATAAGCGTCTATTTCAATGGGAAACGCAGAGTCTGCTGGTAGAGGGGGCATCTTTTGCAAGATAATCCGCCTTGCTTTTGACGTCATGGCTTTGACGTGGATTTGGATTGACGACTTCGAAGACTCACCGTTTCAGGAGGCTTGAATGCACAACGACGGGAATGTAGTGCCTTTGCACAAGGTTGCTACCGACCAGGCGACTCACTCGCCGCTCGCCCGCCTGCCTGTGATTCTGCTTCAGGTTCGCGACAAGGCCGCTCAACAGCTCAGGCATGGTTTGCAGGAACTGTTCGATAACGCCGACGACACGCTGTTCGAAATGGCCGACCGGGCCCGCATTGACGTCGAACAGAACCTCTTCTTCGAAGCCATGCGCGACTTGCGCCTCAAGCGCAAAAACATCGAACGAGGCTTTCTCGAACAATTCTTCGCGGCTTTTGTCAGTCTCACCCAGTACGACATCACTCAGTCTGCCTTGCCCATGGCGTTGGTCTTCGACGATTCGGTGGCGCTGCCCGATGACGACATGGAACGTAGCGTGGCGGTGGAGGCGATGGTCAGAAAAGTGCTGAACCGCGACGGATTCGCCCTGGACCAACTGACCGCCCGACTCAGCGCACTGCTGGGCAGGGAACTCCTCGATCAGCGCAATCCCATGGGGCCGGCGATGCTCTGCGAGTACTTTTTGCAGGCCGGGCGCAACCTGGGGGTGGAGATCAAGGTCAAGCTGATCATCCTCAAACTGTTCGAGCGCTATGTGCTCAGGGATGCCAATCAGCTCTACGCTGAAGCCAATCAGTTGCTGATCGCCACCGGTGTGCTGCCTGACCTTAAGCCCGACCCTGCGCGTCGGGTCACGGATCGTGCGACTGGCGGCGTTGGTACTGAACTCGCCCAGGCGAACACTCGCGTCGGTGGCCCGCCGATCGACGACAGCGTGCAGGAAGTCTTCGCGGCGTTGCAGGAGTTGCTGTTTCACGTGCGTGGCAGTGTTGCGCCAACCCTGGAAGCCAGTGCCCAGACACAGCCGATTTCCACCCGTGACCTAATGCGACTGCTCTCGCACTTGCAGCAATACGTGCCGGCGCCGGCAGCCCAGGACGACTTCGATCTTCGAAACCAGCTCGAACAACTGCTGACCCGGGTCAGCGTCAAAAGTGGCAAGTCACGCGTGGTCGGGGTGGCCGACGAAGACGTCATCAACCTGATCGCCATGCTTTTCGAAAGCATCCTCGATGACCGCAACCTGCCGGATTCGCTCAAGGCGTTGATCGCCCGTTTGCAGATCCCGATGCTGAAAGTGGCGGTGCTCGACAAGAGCTTCTTCAGCCGCAGCAGTCACCCGGCCCGACGCCTGCTCAATGAAATTGCCACCGCAGCCATGGGCTGGGGCGAGTGCGATGACCATGAGCGCGACAGTCTGTATCTGCGCATCGAGCAAGTCGTGCAACGGTTGTTGAATGATTTTGTCGATGATCCGGCGGTGTTTTCCGAAATGCTGGCGGATTTTCTCGCTTTCACGAGCGATGAGCGCCGTCGCAGTGAGCTGCTGGAGCAACGTACCCGTGACGCCGAAGAAGGCCGCGCCAGGACTGAACTGGCCCGTCAGCGCGTCGAACAGGTGCTGAATCAGGCCTTGTTGGGCAAAGTATTGCCGCTGCGGGTGGTGGTGTTTGTCCAGGAAGCGTGGAGCCAGGTGCTGCTGCTGACCTGTCTCAAGCACGGCGATCAGTCGGCCGAGTGGCACGCCGATGTGCAGTCCATGGAGCAATTGATCTGGAGCGTGCAACGTCATGATGAGCCTGATGCGAGCCTGCGCTTGTTGGGTCTGGTGCCTGGGTTGCTCAAGTCGCTGCGTGACGGGCTGAGCGGTTCGGCATTCGATCCGTTTGCCACCAGCGAATTTTTCAGTGAGCTGGAAACCTTGCACGTTCAGCTATTCGAACGTCCAGGGCAAAAGCTTGAACAGTCTGTCGATACACCGGTATTGGTCCAAGTGCTACAGGAAATCGTCCTGCGAACCGCGGACGAAGGGCCGGCCGAAACGGCGTCAGTTCGTTTACCGGAGGACGATGCCGGTTTGCTTCAGGTCGATCAACTGCGGTTGGGGTGCTGGGTCGAGTTTCAGGAAGACGAGGACAACACCCTTCGCTGCAAGCTGGCGGCGATCATTGAAGCCACCGGCAAGTACATTTTCGTCAATCGCACTGGGATGAAAGTGCTGGAGCGCAGCCGCACCGGTCTGGCGCTGGAATTCCGTCGTGGCGCGGTGCGCGCGCTGGACGACACCTTGCTGTTCGACCGGGCGCTGGAGTCGGTGATCGGCAATCTGCGTCGCCTCAATCGCGGCAAGTGATCGCGCCCCGAGGGTCTATCGCGGCATACTGAGCGCCTACACAGTCGTTGTTGAAGGAACCTGTATGCAGTTGGACCTCGCGAGCGGTTGGTGTCAGGGCATAGATATTTGCCCCTCGCCCAACTTCAATGCGCGCCCCTCGGACGAAATTTCCCTGCTGGTGATCCACAACATCAGTTTGCCGCCTGCGCAATTCGCCACCGGCAAGGTGCAGGAATTTTTCCAGAATCGTCTGGATGTCACGGAACATCCCTACTTTGAAGGGATCGCCGACCTGCGTGTGTCTGCGCACTTTCTGATCGAACGGGACGGCAGCGTCACTCAGTTTGTCTCTTGTCTTGAACGTGCCTGGCATGCTGGCGTCTCGAGTTTCGAAGGGCGTGAAACCTGTAACGATTTTTCCGTGGGCATCGAACTTGAAGGCACGGATGATCTGCCGTTCACCGACGCTCAGTATCAAGCGTTGACGACCCTGACCCGGCAGCTGCAAAGCGCGTTCACGGCCATCACCGCACAGCGCATCTGCGGGCATAGCGACATCGCACCCGGGCGTAAAACCGATCCTGGGCCTGCGTTCGACTGGGCACGCTATCGTGCGGCCCTGGCAAAAGAGGAACAACAATGAGTTTTCTGGTGTTGCTGTTGGCGGTCTGGATCGAGAAGTTCTCGGCCCTGCGTCATCGGGTTCAGCGCGATGGTGGATGGGTTCGCGAGCTGAACAAGCTTGAGGTCAGTCCGCGTCTGGCGAAAAGTCCGTGGCTGATCTTGCTCATACTGGTGTTGTTGCCAGCGGCACTGCTGGGTTTTCTGTTACTGGTACTGGACCCGGTGGCTTACGGTCTGCTGGCGTTGCCGGTGCACCTGCTGGTGGTGATTTACAGTCTGGGCCGCGGTGATTTGTTGGCCGGTCTCGGACCGTTTCGCGATGCCTGGCGCCGGGAAGACCTGCAAGCCGCCGCTCATGTAGCGGACCGCGATGTGGGTATCTGCGCCGATAGCGGCGAACAACTGCTGGAACGAGTCGAAGGGCATTTGCTGTGGGAGGCTTATCAGAGCTTTTTCGCGGTGATTTTCTGGTACTTCCTGCTGGGGCCGGTCGCGGCCCTGAGCTATCGACTGCTGGCCCTGGCCGAAGAACACGGGCAGAACCCGGCCGTAGTCGAGCGCGCGACAAAACTGCGTCATGCGTTCGACTGGGTGCCGGTGCGTTTGCTGGCGGCAAGTTTTGCGTTGGTGGGCAACTTTGTCGCGGTCAGCCGGGTGATGCTGCACGAGCTGCTGAACTGGAACATCAGCGCCGCCCAATTGATCGAGAAGGTCGGGCTGGTGGCGGGTGAAATCCCGGCACCGGTGGTCGGGCCTGACGGCATCAACAGCCTCGACCGGATCTGGGAACTGCTGCTGCGCGCGGCGGTGCTCTGGTACGCCGGTTTTGCGTTGTGGACCGTCCTGCCTTGAGTGCACCAAATCTGTAGCAGCTGGCGCAGCCTGCGTTCGGCTGCGCAGCAGTCGTAAATCCTGATTACGCAGTGAGCCTGACAAACCGCGGTGACTGAGTTGACGACTGCTACGCAGCCGAACGCAGGCTGCGCCAGCTGCTACCGGTCCGCGTGCATCCCCCCGTTAACCTTAAGTTACAAAACCTCCCTCCGATTTGAGCTATACAGAGCTGGCGCCGAATAGTGGCTATCTGCTGTCGACCCGCGCCTGCCAATAAAAATAAGAAATCAAAGGGAGACTTCCAGTGAAGAGCTTGCTCTATCCCGCCGTCGCGCTGATGAATCGCCTGAGCTTTGGCATGAAGTTCAGCCTGATCAGCGTGCTGTTCCTTGTGCCGATGCTGGTGACCAACTTCTATCTGGTGCGTGATTCTTATCGAGAATTCCAGGGCACCCGGGTCGAGCTGCAGAGCCTCGACCTGCTGGGCAGCAGCCTGATGTTACGGCGCGATCTGGAAACCCTGAACAACCTGGTGCAGATCAACGTCACCCTTGGTCAGTCCGGCAAGGCCGGCAATGTCGAGTCGCAGATCAGTACCCTGGGGCAAAGTGTGCTGACCCGTTTGCAAGGGCTGACGGCGATGACCGCAGACCCCGAGCAAATCATCGTTTTCGATGGCAAGCGCGATGAAATGATCGCCGCGTTCAAGGCCCAGCAAGCGGAAAACTCCCTGCAAAGCAAAAGCGCGATGATCGGCAAGTTACTCGGCAACGCGCAAATTTTCAGCCAGATCATCGCCAGTCAGGCCGGCCTCAGCCGCGATACCCAGAGCGACATGCGCCAGCTGAGCGAACTCATTACCAATGTCACCCCGCCCGTGAGCCAGCTTCTGGGCGAAGGCCGGGCGATGGGCTCTTTTTCGCTGGGGCAGGGCTTTCTCAACTCGGCATCGAGTACCCGTTTTGATGAGTTGCTGGCGCAGATCGAAAAACTGCACGCCGAATATGCCCTGAAGTTGCAGGACGCGCTGGGTTCCAGCAAAGCAGCACGGGAAACCCTGGCGGCTCAGGCCGATAGCAGCAAGGCATCATTGAAAAAGGCCAGTGAGCTGTTCGAAGAGCAGGTAGTGATGGCCGACACGCTGGATGCGCCGTGGCAGGGCTTTTACGATCAGGTCACGGGCCTGATGGACCAGACCTACCAACTCAACGAAGCCACCCTGAAGTTTCTCGGCGCCCAGTTGCAACAGCGACTGGAACAGAACCGCACCCACATGGTCTTGCAGGCCGTAGCGCTGTCGGCGGTGTTTGTGCTGATTTTTTACCTTTACGGCGGCTTCTACGCCTCGACCCGCACCACCCTAAAGCGTCTAGGCGCGGTGATGGACAAGGTCGCGGCCGGCGACATGACGGTGACCTTCCGTGCCAACAGTCGCGATGAACTGGGCGAGTTGGGCGAGGTATTCAACGGCACCGTGAAGAAAATTCATGACCTGATCGAGCGGGTCGGCCAGACCGTCAGTGAGGTCGAGCGCCAGGCCGGACAGGTGGAGAACGTTTCCGCCCAGAGCAACCAGGCGGTGGCGGGGCAGCGCACGCAGATCGAGCAGGTAGCCACGGCCATGAACCAGATGTCCGCCACCTCCCTTGAGGTGGCACGCAGTGCTGCGGCAGCGGTCAGCAGCGCTCATAGCGTCAACGATGAGACCATCAGCGGTCGCGGGCTGGTGGAGTCCCAGCAGGGCAGCATCGCTGCACTGGCCAGTGAGATCGACCAGTCGGTGCTGGTGATCAATCAATTGGCCAGCGATAGCCAGTCAATCAGTCGCGTGCTGGAGGTGATCAAGAGCATCGCCGAACAGACCAACCTTCTGGCCCTCAACGCCGCCATCGAAGCCGCTCGGGCCGGTGAACAGGGGCGTGGTTTTGCAGTGGTGGCCGATGAGGTCAGAACCTTGGCTAAGCGCACTCAGCAATCGACCGAGGAAATCGAGCAGATGATCGCCAAGCTGCACAGCGGTGTCGGCGCTGCGGTGAAGGCGATGGGTATCAGTCATCAGATGGCCAACGGCACGGTAGGGCAGTCGGAAAAGGTTCAGCAAGCGCTGGAAAACATCCTCGGTGCCGTCGGCATGATCGTCGATCAGAACCAGCAAATCGCCGCCGCGGTAGAGCAGCAGACCGCCGTGGCCCATGACATCGATCAGAACATCGTAGAGATCAACCGCGCGGGCGAACGCACCGCCGACGGTGCGCACCAGACCGAGGACGCCAGTCGTGCGTTGTCGGCTCAGGTGGTGGAGTTGAAGCAACTGATCAGCGCGTTCCGGGTGTGATGACTCAAGCGGCCAATGGCGGTTTCAGGACCGCCGCAGGCATTTTTGATCGGAACAGTCTGTAGTACTTGTTTCAATTGCTGGTGGTATTTTTCCTGTTTTCCTCCGTCGTCTGGCTTTTCGTCTTTAATCAAGGAAGATCAATCACTTGGACCTGCCCTGAGGAGGCTTGGTTATGTCTGCTGCAACGATTGGAATCCAGGGTCATTGCGCTCATTGCGCGAGCACACTTGTGCTCGAGCCCTGGCAACTTAACGCCATTGCAATCAACGAAGCGTTCGCGTGTTCCCACTGCCAGAAAGCGTTGCAACTGAACGATCCGAAACAGATCAAGCGCTTCAAGTCCCTCGACTCCCTGGCATTGCTGCAGGCGAGCACGTTGGTCATGGTTTGCACCGCGTTGCTGGTGGCGTTGGTGTTGGAGTGGATCGGGATGTTCAGTGTCGTGGAGCAGCTGAATTTTTCGCTGTTGGCGATTTTCGTCTATTTCGCCGTCATGCGGTTTGCCCGGCATCGGCAGCACATGACGCTGACGCTGGAGGCCGCCAAGGCCCACTCCGACTGATTACCAGTTGAACAGCTCACAGGCATTGGCCGTGCTGGCAGCGGCCAATTGCTCAGGGCTGATCGCCATGATCCCGGCCAGTGCCGAGCAGATTGCCGGTAGGTGCGCCGGGCTGTTGCGTTGGCCGGGGAACATGGCGGGCGCCATGTCCGGAGAATCGGTTTCCAGTACCACTGATTCAAGCGGCAATTCGGCAAGCACACGATGCATGCGTAACGCCTGAGGCCAGGTCGCGGCACCCCCCAGACCCAGTTTGAAACCGAGCTTGATGTATTCGCGGGCTTCTTCTTTGCTGCCGGCGAAGGCATGAATGATCCCCGCGCGTTTCAAGCGAAACCGTTTAAGCGTGGCAATCACCGCCGCGTGGCTGCGTCGCACATGAATCAGCGTGGGAAGATTGAAGTCCGCCGCCAGTTGCAGTTGCGCATCGAACAGTACCTGTTGACGTTCACGGTCCAGGGTTTCGATAAAGTAATCCAGACCGATCTCGCCCACCGCGCACAACTGTCGATGGCCCGCTAGACGGCTCAGCCAGTCGCCGAGTGCCGTCAGGTCTTCGGGACGATGATCATCCAGATACACCGGATGCAAACCGAACGCCGCATACAGATCGGGGGCGCTTTGCACCAGATCCCAGACGCGCTGCCAGTTGGCGTTGTAAACCCCCAGCACCACCATCCGCCGCACTCCGAGGGCGCGGCTCTCGGCCAGCAGCGCCTGACGATCCTCGTCGAAGTCCGGAAAATCCAGATGAGTGTGGCTGTCGATCAGCTCCACGGTTCAGTCCTGGCGAATACGCTGCTTGAAGGTCCGCGCGATGGCCTGCACGCCAGGTCGGTAATCCGATTGCTCGATGGCGGCCAGCGCCAGTTCCAAGGACTTGTCGGCGATGAGTTGATGCTGCTGGGCCATGGCGTTGACCGGCAGCGGCAGGAAGTCCAGCAGCTGCGTGTCGCCGAAAGTGCCAAGTCGCAGCGGGCGGGTTTTGAGCGGGAAGTCGTGCAAGGCATCGAATACGCCCTGAAGCAGCACGTAGGACGTGGTCACCAGCGCATCCGGCAAATGACCCAGACGCTGTAGCAGTTCTTCCATCAACTGTTTGCCGCACTCACGGCTGAACGATTCGCCGTGCTCGATCAGCACCTCGCCTTTGAACCCGGCCAACGCTTCTTTGAAACCGCCCGCCCGCTCCTGGCTGATGCTCAGTTCGGGGCGTGCGCCGATCAGTGCGATCTGCTTGGGCAGCGGGTCCAGTAGACTGCGGGTCAGTTGCAGGCTGGCCTCGCGGTCATCACTGATTACCGAACAGAAATGTTCAGGCTCCATGACCCGGTCGATCGCGATGATCGGAATGCCCTTGGCCTGCAATTGGCGATAGCTGTCATCGCCGGCCGGCAGGCAACTGGCAACGATCAATGCATCGCAGCGTCGGGCCCGGAACAGTTTCAGCAATTGCCGTTCGCTGTCCGGCGCATCGTCGGAGCTGGCGATCAGCAGCTGATAGCCGCGAGCCCGGGCGCCTTGTTCCAGCAGTTTGGCGATTCGTGCGTAACTGGGGTTTTCCAGGTCCGGCAGAATGAAACCCAAGGTGCGGGTGTGCCGACTGCGCAGCCCGGCAGCCTGGGGATTGGGCGTAAAGCCATGTTGTTCGACGACAGCGCGCACGCGCTCGACGGTGGCGCTGCTGATACGTTGTTGTTCTGCCTTGCCATTGATGACATAGCTGGCGGTGGTAACGGACACACCGGCCAACTGGGCGATATCACTGAGTTTCAACCCGGGTTTTCCTTGTTTTTTCGAGCTTGCCTCGACATTTTCGCCAATCCTACCCGATTCAGGCAGACGACCATTGTCGCAGCACATCTGACAATTGGACTTCAAGGATGAGACATTATCGAGTAACGTGCCAATCATTCTAGATTAAACGTTTCAGCAAACGTATCTTCTACGTTATAGGCTCCTTTGCCGGTTCTGCCGCGAAACCGCCAAAACTGCCCCTGAAAAGGCGTGCCTAAGCGTCTAAGCTGAATCACTCAAAACAATACCTGGCGTCACAAGGCGCCAAAAAGGAGAAAGCATGCTCGAGCTCACCATAGAGCAGATATCCATGGGCCAGACGGCTGTGGATAAGTCCGCAGCGTTGCAGCTACTGGCGCAGCATCTGGTCACCGATGGCCTGGTGGCCGAGGGTTATCTCGCCGGGTTGCAGGCGCGCGAAGCCCAGGGCTCGACCTTTCTCGGTCAAGGTATTGCCATCCCCCACGGTACGCCAGAAACCCGCGATCTGGTTTTTTCCACCGGCGTGCGGCTGATGCAGTTTCCTGAAGGCGTAGACTGGGGCGACGGTCAGATCGTCTACCTGGCGATCGGTATTGCGGCCAAATCCGACGAACACCTGCGCTTGCTGCAACTGCTGACCCGTGCCCTCGGCGAAACCGACCTGGGCCAGGCGCTGCGTCGCGCCAGTTCCGCCGAAGCCTTGCTGAAACTGCTGCAAGGCGCGCCGCAAGAACTGGCGCTGGATGCGCAGATGATCGGCCTCGGTGTGTCCGCCGATGACTTCGAAGAGTTGGTCTGGCGCGGTGCACGTTTGCTGCGTCAGGCCGATTGTGTGAGCAATGGTTTCTCCGCCGTGTTGCAGCAGGTCGATGCGTTGCCACTGGGCGATGGCCTGTGGTGGTTGCACAGCGAGCAAACGGTCAAGCGTCCGGGCCTGGCCTTCGTCACGCCGGACAAGCCCATGCGTTACCTCGGCCAGCCGCTCAGCGGCCTGTTCTGTCTGGCGAGCCTCGGTGAAGCCCATCAGGCCTTGCTCGAACGCCTGTGTGCGTTGCTGATCGAAGGTCGCGGCCACGAATTGGGCCGCGCCACCAGCAGCCGTAAAGTCCTCGAAGTCCTGGGCGGTGAGCTGCCGGCGGATTGGCCGAGCGCTCGCATCGCCCTGGCCAACGCCCACGGTTTGCACGCGCGTCCGGCGAAGATCCTCGCGCAACTGGCGAAAAGTTTTGACGGCGAAATCCGTGTGCGCGTCGTCGATGGCCAGGACAGCGCTGTGTCGGTGAAGAGCTTGAGCAAACTGCTCAGCCTCGGCGCCCGTCGCGGTCAGGTGCTTGAATTTGTCGCCGAACCGAGCATCGCCGCCGATGCCTTGCCAGCCTTGCTGGCCGCCATCGAAGAAGGCCTCGGTGAAGAAGTCGAGCCGCTGCCAGCCGTGAGCCAGCAGCGCGAAGTGATTGCCGATGTGGCCGAAGTGGTCCTCGCGCCAGCCTCTGGCAGCCTGGTTCAGGCCATTGCCGCTGCACCGGGCATCGCCATCGGCCCGGCGCACATTCAAGTGCTGCAAACCATTGAGTACCCGCTGCGCGGTGAGTCTGCCGCGATCGAGCGCGAGCGTCTCCAACAGGCGTTGGCGGACGTGCGTCGCGACATCGAAGGCTTGATCGAACGCAGCAAGTCCAAGGCCATTCGCGAGATTTTCATCACTCACCAGGAAATGCTCGACGACCCGGAATTGACCGATGAAGTCGACACCCGTCTCAAGCAGGGCGAAAGCGCCGAAGCGGCGTGGATGGCGGTGATTGAGGCGGCGGCCAAGCAGCAGGAATCGCTGCAGGACGCCTTGCTTGCCGAGCGCGCCGCCGATTTGCGTGATATCGGCCGTCGAGTGCTGGCGCAACTGAGTGGCGTCGAAACCCCGAGCGAGCCGGAGCAACCATACATTCTGGTGATGGATGAAGTCGGTCCGTCCGATGTCGCCCGCCTTGATCCGGCGCGCGTCGCCGGCATCCTCACCGCCCGTGGCGGCGCCACCGCTCATAGCGCCATTGTCGCCCGAGCCCTCGGGATTCCGGCGCTGGTCGGCGCCGGCCCGGCCGTGTTGCTGCTGGCGCCGGGCACGCCGTTGCTGATTGACGGCCAACGCGGCCGCCTGCACGTGGACGCCGACGCGGCGACCTTGCAGCGCGCCACTGAAGAGCGCGACACCCGCGAGCAACGTCTGAAAGCGGCCGCCGAACAACGCCATCAACCGGCACTGACCACTGACGGCCATGCGGTCGAAGTGTTCGCCAACATCGGCGAAAGCGCCGGCGTGACCAGCGCAGTGGAGCAGGGCGCCGAAGGCATTGGCCTGCTGCGCACCGAACTGATTTTCATGGCCCACTCGCAAGCGCCGGACGAGGCAACCCAGGAAGTCGAATACCGTCGCGTCCTCGATGGTCTGGCCGGTCGGCCGCTGGTGGTGCGCACCCTCGACGTTGGTGGTGACAAACCGCTGCCGTATTGGCCGATCGCCAAAGAAGAAAACCCGTTCCTCGGCGTGCGTGGTATTCGGCTGACCCTGCAACGTCCGCACATCATGGAAGCGCAATTGCGTGCCTTGCTGCGCGCTGCGGACAACCGGCCATTGCGGATCATGTTTCCCATGGTCGGCAGCGTTGATGAGTGGCGCCAGGCGCGGGACATGACCGAACGTCTGCGTCTGGAAATTCCGGTTGCCGACCTGCAATTGGGGATCATGATTGAAGTGCCGTCGGCGGCATTGCTGGCGCCGGTGCTGGCCAAAGAGGTCGACTTCTTCAGCGTCGGCACCAATGACCTGACCCAATACACCCTGGCCATCGACCGTGGTCATCCGACCTTGTCGGCCCAGGCTGACGGCTTGCACCCGGCGGTGCTGCAACTGATCGACATCACCGTGCGCGCGGCGCATGCCCACGGCAAGTGGGTCGGCGTGTGCGGCGAGTTGGCGGCCGATCCGCTGGCGGTGCCGGTGCTGGTTGGTCTGGGTGTGGATGAGCTCAGTGTGTCGGGTCGCAGCATTGCCGAGGTCAAGGCGCGGGTTCGCGAACTCAGCCTGGCCCAGACCCGAATCCTTGCCCAACAGGCCCTGGCCGTGGGCAGCGCCAATGAAGTGCGCGCATTAGTGGAGGCCCTGTAATGGCCAAGATCCTGACCCTGACCCTCAACCCGGCGCTGGACCTTACGGTCCAGTTGCCGCTACTTGCCCCCGGCCAAGTCAACCGAAGCGACGAGATGCACACGCATGCCGCCGGTAAAGGCGTGAACGTGGCACAAGTGCTGGCGGACCTCGGGCATCAGCTCACGGTCAGCGGTTTCCTCGGGGAAGACAACCTTCAAGCGTTCGAAACGCTTTTCGCCAAACGCGGGTTTGTCGATGCGTTCATCCGTGTTCCGGGTGAGACGCGCAGCAACATCAAACTGGCGGAAAGCGATGGGCGCATCACCGACATCAACGGTCCCGGACCCTTGGTCAGTGAAGTCGCGCAGCAGGCGTTGCTTGATCGACTTGATCAGATAGCACCCGGGCATGACGCGGTCGTCGTTGCCGGCAGCCTGCCCCAAGGCATCAGCCCTCAATGGTTGCAGGCGTTGATTACGCGTTTGAAAAATCTCGGTCTGAACGTGGCGCTGGACACCAGTGGTGAAGCCTTGCGGGCGGCGCTCACGGCAGGCCCTTGGCTGATCAAGCCGAACACCGAAGAACTGGCCGATGTGTTGGGCTGCGAGGTGGTTTCGGTGGCTGCGCAAGCGCACGCCGCGAGCCGCTTGCACGCTCAAGGCATCGAGCACGTGGTGATCTCCGACGGCGCCGATGGCGTGAACTGGTTCAGTGTCGGCTCGGCGATGCATGCCACGCCGCCCAAGGTCAGTGTCGTCAGCACAGTGGGCGCAGGCGATTCGTTGCTGGCCGGCATGCTCCACGGTTTGCTCAGCGCCGACACGCCGGAACAGACCTTGCGCACCGCCACGGCGATTGCCGCGATGGCGGTCACCCAGATCGGTTTCGGTATTGGCGACGCCACGCAGTTGGCGCGGCTCGAACAGGGCGTGCGCATGCGCACCCTGACAGAACAATAAGAGGGTTTGTCATGAAGTTAGCCATTGTTACGGCCTGCCCGAACGGCATGGTCACCAGTGTGCTGTGCGCCCGTTTGCTTGATGCAGCGGCCCAGCGTCAGGGCTGGAGCACCAGTGTCGAAGTCAACGATGCCGCGCACCCTGAACGCCAATTGTCGGCGGCCACGATCGAGGCCGCCGAGTGGGTGTTGCTGGTGACCAGCGCGCCGGTGGATATGTCGCGATTCGTCGGCAAGCGGGTGTTCCAGAGTACCCCGGCGCAAGCCCTGCAAGATGTTGAAGCGGTGCTGCGTCGCGGGGCCGAAGAGGCTCAGGTTTACGTCGCCCCCGACGCCGTGGTCGAGCCTGTCGCCCCCGTAAAAAACGCCCCGCGTTTGGTTGCGATTACGGCGTGCCCGACCGGCGTCGCTCACACCTTCATGGCCGCTGAAGCCTTGCAGCAAGCGGCCAAGCGTTTGGGCTACGACCTGCAAGTGGAAACCCAGGGCTCAGTCGGTGCGCGCAATCCGTTGAGTGCAGCGGCGATTGCCGATGCGGACGTGGTGCTGCTGGCCTGCGATATCGAAGTCGCCACCGAGCGTTTCGCCGGCAAGAAAATTTACCGTTGCGGCACCGGCATCGCCCTCAAACAAGCCGAAGCGACGCTGAACAAAGCGTTGGCCGAAGGCACGCAGGAAACCGCTTCGAGCGGTGCCAAAGGCCCGGCCAAGCAAGAGAAAACCGGCGTCTACAAACACCTGCTGACCGGCGTGTCGTTCATGCTGCCGATGGTGGTGGCGGGCGGTCTGATGATCGCCTTGTCGTTCGTGTTCGGCATCACTGCGTTCAAGGAGCCGGGCACATTGGCGGCGGCGCTGATGCAGATCGGTGGCGAGACCGCGTTCAAGCTGATGGTGCCGCTGCTGGCGGGTTACATCGCCTACTCGATCGCAGACCGTCCGGGCCTGGCGCCGGGGATGATTGGTGGTCTGCTGGCAAGTACCCTGGGGGCCGGTTTCATCGGTGGGATCATTGCCGGTTTCATCGCCGGTTATGCGGCGCAGGCGATCAACCGTTATGCGCGCTTGCCGCAAAGTCTTGAGGCGCTGAAACCGATCCTGATCATCCCGTTGCTGGCGAGTCTGTTCACTGGTCTGGTGATGATCTACGTGGTGGGCAAACCGGTGGCCGGGATGCTCGAAGGCCTTACGCATTTCCTCGACAGCATGGGCACCACCAACGCGATTCTGCTCGGTGTGTTGCTGGGTGGGATGATGTGCGTCGACCTTGGCGGGCCGATCAACAAAGCCGCGTATGCATTCTCGGTGGGGCTGCTGGCGTCGCAAAGTTATGCACCGATGGCCGCGACCATGGCGGCCGGCATGGTGCCGCCGATTGGCTTGGGCATCGCTACGTTTATCGCGCGACGCAAGTTTGCTCAGACCGAACGCGAGGCCGGTAAAGCGGCGTTGGTATTGGGGTTGTGCTTCATCTCGGAAGGTGCGATTCCGTTTGCCGCCAAGGACCCGCTGCGGGTGATTCCGGCGAGCATTGCCGGTGGTGCGCTGGCCGGTGCGTTGTCGATGTATTTCGGCTGCAAACTGATGGCGCCGCACGGCGGGTTGTTCGTACTGGCGATCCCGAATGCGATCAACCATGCGCTGCTTTATTTACTGGCGATTGTGGCCGGGAGTTTGCTGACGGCGGTGGTGTATGCGGTGCTCAAGCGGCCGGAGGTCGTTGAGCTGGCCATAGAGCCAGTCAGCGCCTGACACCACACCCTGTGGGAGCCGAGCTTGCTCGCGATGACGGACTGACATTCAGCAATTATGTTGGCTGTCAGACCGCTTTCGCGAGCAAGTCGGATCGCCGCACCGCCGCTCCCACAAGGGATCTGCGGTGTTGGCAGATTTCTGTGTCATGTCCCGGTAACGTCGCCATGCTGCATTTTTCTTTAAATCCAGGCCCTGAGTTGCGCGCCATTCAAGGCTCACTCGTAGCTGCTGAGATACAGCATTAGTTCCTTGGGGAGTTCAATCATTGCGAGATTCTCAATGGCTGTAACCTGCTTGGCGGATAGTCGATGGCTTGCCATGGCATCCTCTTCTTCATGCCAAGCCATTATTGGCTTCAGGGCATCCGTTGTAATGGACCGGGACAAATCCATCTCGAATACAGCCAAGTCATCGTTTTCAGGTATTCCGTAAATCTGAAACTTCAGTTCGTATTTCATGGCGGTGGAGTAAATCAATCAACGCACACCAACTGCACGATGTGGTTTGCGTCTCCCAGGATCTTGCCAGTCCAGGTTTCAAGTGTTTGCACTTGTTCTGGAGAAAGGTCGTAGCCATCAAACTCATCCTCTGGTGTTTGCCAATCCATTAGTTTTGCTAGCTCTTCGTGACGGCTTTTGGGTATTTCCACACTCAGGAGAAGTTCCTCACTGTGTCTGTCGAAGACCTCTATTACGTGTTTCATTTTTCTACTTTCCTAGACGGGTCAGCTGGCTTGGTTTGCTCCCCTGTTTGCGGGTCGTACTCCCCAAGGTGTTTTCCTTGCTTGGTGTACATCTCAACGGTGCCATGTTGCGAGTCCCACTCATAAATCCTTCCTGAGGGATCTTTCCATCGCCGACGTTTTTTACCACCACCACGCACTGAAGTTTTTAACGGAGCAGGTTTTATATCTGGAAAAGCCGGGAGTGTCGTAGGAGCAGGGCGGTATTTGTAGTCTCCAGGCACACTCAGAACAATATAGATCGGCTCAAGTCCAGCATCTGCAGGGAATCAGATGATCGCATCCTGATACTCGGGCGGATGCTCGGGGTTCACTAGTGCTTTATTGGCTTGCTCGGTGGGCGGGTACACCCATACAGACGGTAGTTGCGGGGCGCCTTCCAATGCAGGAATTCCTAGTACAACGTCTGGATTCGCTGCTGGCGTCCAAGTCAGGCCAATCCCGTTACCGATGTCAGCAACAAACTTCTCGCCTTCTTGAGTGGCCTTGATAACCGGGACAAACTCCCAGTCTTTTTTCCCGCCTGTGTAAAAGCCGTAAGCGTTGACTGAGCTATCCGGCAATGTCTTCACGTTGATGCGCACAAGGGTTCGCCCCGCCTCCAGCGTCGCGTATTGCTCGTTTTTGTAGAAGGCGCTGTCGGGTGAAAGGCTGGTGTTCGGCATTAATAGCGCAACTGTCCCGACCGCTGCACCAGTCGCCACAACGGCTGATCCTGTTAGTAGACGCAGTGCAAGAGAACCGCCGAGACGTTGGGATATGACGCCGCCCGTTGCCGAGGACCCCACCAGTACCACCGCCATGCTCCCAGACTTGCGGGATGTCCTTGTTGCGAGCCATAGGCGTCCTGTTCTGAGTATGGCTGGGGAGCCTCGAACCTACTTGGCTCGCTCAGGGCTGGTGTTAGGACGTTTCCCAAATATGGCGCTGAAATTTCCTATTCCTTGAAAGGGCCGGGAGCTGCGATGTTTTGCATCAAAGTGCCGTCGTCCTGGGGCTACAGAACGTTGCGTCGTTGCCTACAACTGCGCCAGAATCCGCCGGCTTGTGCGCTTTGGGGGCCATCGGTAACTTGACTCCCGTCACTGCCCTTCAGTGATCGGGTTTAGTAGCCCGCCCTTCTCCTTCCTAAATGGCTGCACAAGCGTCATTCAGTCAGACATTCGTCTGCACTTGATGGTAGCTGTGCGCATGGCGCCCCCGGGTGCGCCGGATTTTGGGTAGGTGTCCGGTCTACTAACTTGCGCACAGCTGCCACCCTTCCGTTTAGTAGCGAGACAGGTTGCGGCACTACTAGCAGGAATACCTTCCCAATGTTTAAGCCAACACCAAATCCGCCGGACACCGATCTGGCTGCTCCATCCGAATCAATCGATTCCCAAACACGCATCCCCAGCAAAATCTTCTTCATCGCCCCCGAAACCGACAACCGGACGTTTTTGGAATACGCCTGTGAATCGCTGGCCTCAGCAAATGTCATGGCGAGTGATTTCGCGAGATTTCTGCAAGGATCGCAGTGCAACACACTGCTGGGGATTCAGCAGTCCATCATGTTGGGAGAACTCGCAGTAAACCGGGTGCTGGATAACCTCGATCCGCCCGGCTAGCCGCGGGATACTGTGGGAGCGAGCTTGCTCGCGATGACGGTTTAACATTCAAAGAAATTGGTGACTGTTGCGCCGCTATCGCGAGCAAGCTCACTCCTACAGGGATCGTATTTTCACATCAGCGTCATGCGTACATGCTTAAGTTTTCCTTTTCAGGGAGAACACCATGAGCGAATTCGACCTCGGTCGCCGTCGTGTCATACAAGCCGTCGGTGCCGGGCTGTTGTTGCCAGGCCTGGCGCCGGCGGTCATTGCCTCGGTCAAGGATCGGCCGCAACTCACCGATGGCGTGCAGTCCGGCGACGTGCTGGGCGATCGGGCGATGATCTGGAGCCGCTGTGATCGCCCGGCGCGAATGGTGGTGGAGTGGGACACCCGCAGCCTGTTCAGTAACCCTCGTCGTTTTGTCTCGCCATTGGCCGTGTCCAATACTGATTTCACTGCCCGGGTCGAACTCACTGGCCTGCCCGCGGACCAGGCGATTTTTTACCGTGTGCACTTCGAGGATGCCCAGAGCGGCGTCGCCAGCGAACCCTGGTTCGGCCATCTGCGCAGCGTGCCGCAAACCCGTCGCGACCTCCGTTTCGTCTGGAGTGGCGACACCGCCGGCCAGGGCTTCGGCATCAACCCGGACATCGGCGGCATGCGCATCTACGAAGCCATGCGGTTGCGCCTGCCAGACTTCTTTATCCACAGCGGCGACACCATCTACGCCGACGGTCCCATACCTGCGCAGCTCACCACAGAGAGCGGCCGCGTGTGGCGCAACATCACCACTGAAGCCAAGAGCAAAGTCGCCGAAACCCTCGATGAATATCGCGGCAATTACCGCTACAACCTGATGGACGAAAACATTCGCCGCTTCAACGCCGAGGTCCCGCAGATCTGGCAATGGGACGATCATGAAGTGGTCAACAACTGGTCGCCGGGCAAGCAGTTGGATGATCGCTACAAGAGCAAAGATATCCACAGCCTGGTCGATCGCGCGCGTCAGGCCTGGCTCGAATACGCACCCATGAGGTTGCAGAGCGCCGATGGCGGCGGGCGGATTTATCGCAAGCTCGGTTACGGTCCGTTGCTCGATGTGTTCGTGCTCGATATGCGCAGCTATCGCGGGGCCAATGACGCCAACCTCGGTGACGCAAAACCGTTTCTCGGACGTGAACAACTGGACTGGCTCAAACGTGAGTTGAAGGCCTCCAAGGCCCAGTGGAAAGTCATTGCTGCTGATATGCCGATTGGCCTCGGTGTGCCGGATGGCGAAGTCAGCCCCGGAGTGCCGCGCTGGGAAGCGGTGGCCAATGGCGAACCGGGACCGGCCCAGGGGCGAGAGCTGGAAATCGCTGAATTGTTGGGTTTTCTGCGGGCGCAGCAGGTGCGCAATTTTGTCTGGCTGACGGCGGATGTGCATTACTGCGCAGCGCACCATTACCACCCGGACCGTGCGGCGTTTCAGGATTTCGAGCCGTTCTGGGAGTTTGTCGCCGGGCCTTTGAACGCGGGGAGTTTCGGGCCTGATTCGCTGGATAAGACCTTTGGTCCCGAGGTGGTGTTCGAGAAAGCACCACCGGCACAGAACACCTCGCCGTTTGCCGGGTTTCAGTTTTTTGGTGAGGTGAATATTGATGGGCAGACGGGGGAGATGAGTGTGGTGTTGCGGGATTTGGATGGGGTCTCTGTTTTCGAACAGAAATTGCAGCCGGTTTGAAATGAAATCGCGAGCAGACACCAGATCCCTGTGGGAGCGAGCAAGCTCGCACAGGGATTGTGATGGGTCAGTACACGTCGCGGCGATAGCGACCTTGCTCGATCAGGCGGTCGACCTCTGAAATTCCGAGTATTTCGTTGAGTACGTGGTCCACGCCTGAAGCCATCCCCTGCAAGCTGCCGCAGATGCAGATGACGGCGCCGTCGGCCAGCCATTGCTTCAGCAAGTCAGCCGACTCACGCAAGCGATCCTGCACGTAGATCTTCTCGGCCTGATCCCGCGAGAACGCCAGGTCCAGCCGCTCCAGATCTCCCGAAATCAACCACTCCTCAAGCTCATCGCGACACAGATAGTCATGCTCGCGATTGCGTTCGCCGAACAACAGCCAATGACGCTGCTGCCCATCGGCGATCCGCGCCTTGAGCAAACTGCGCAGCCCGGCCAGACCGGTGCCATTGCCCAACAGGATCATCGGCACCGGTTCGACCGGCAGGTGGAAACCGCTGTTGCGCCGTACGCGCAGGCTGATGGTGCCGCCCACCGGGGCGTGTTCGGTCAGCCAGCCGGAGCCGACACCCAGGCTGCCGTCAGGATGCAGTTCCTGGCGCACGATCAGTTCGAGTACGCCATCGGCGGCGATCGAGGCGATGGAGTATTCGCGCATGGCCAACGGCACCAGCGCATCCACCAGCGCCTGGGCATGCAGGCCGACCAGGTGGGTTCTGTTTTCCGGCAGTTGTCGACTGGCGAGGGCTTGCTCCAGCGGTTGCGACAGGCCATCGAGCGCAACCGTGGCCCGACCGTCAATGCCCAGGCCATCGAGGAAATGTTCGATCGCTAACGAGCAATTGCGCGGCAGCACTTCCACCAGGTCACCGGCCAGCCAACTGCTGGTGGTGGGAGCGGTGAGGCCGAGCAAGTAAACGCCCGAACCGCTGCTGTCAGGGTTGAGCAACTCGCGGCGGGTCAGGTTCCAGTTGTCATAGCTTGGCGCTTGCCAGGTGTCCACGGGCGCCTGTCCGGTCAGCAGACCCAGTTGCTGCTGCCAGTGACGCAAGGCGTAAGGGTCGCCGCTGTCGACCTCCACCGGCGCGAACAGGGTCTTGCCGCCGTGCTCGCCGAGCCACGTGTGCAAGCGTCGGGCGAATCCGCAGAAGTGCTGATACTGCCGATCACCGAGGCCGAGTACGGCGTAGTTCAGGCTTTCCAGGCTCAACGTCCGGGCCAGCACTTTGCGCTCAAACCCTCGGGCGCTGTCCGGCGCTTCACCGTCGCCGAAGGTGCTGACCACGAACAGCGCATTGCTGGAGTCACGCAAGTCTTGCTCACTGACGTCCGCCAGCGGCTGAACTTTCACCGGCAGGCCCGCCGCCTGCAATTGCCCGGCGGTCTGCCACGCCAGTTGCTCGGCAAAGCCGCTCTGGCTGGCGAAGCCGATCAGCCAAGCCGGTGCGTCGCTACCCGGTTGTGCGAGGTCTTTGCGGGCCTCCTTGATCTGCTTTTTCTTGCGTCGACGATCGAGGTACAACAACCAGCCAGTGACGAAAAACAGCGGCATCGTCAGTGCGCTGATCGTCAGGATGATCCGCCCGATGATTCCGAAATAGCTGCCGACGTGCAGCGCGTAAATGCTGGTCAGCAGTTGCGCCTTGAGGCTCTTGTCGCTGTAGCGGTCATGCCGGGCGACGATGCCGGTTGCCGGGTCCAGCGTGATCTGGTTCAGCGCCCGGTCATGGGGCGAGCTGTTCAACAGATAGAACACGGTGGCAGGCTGCCCGGCCACAGGCGGCATGCGGATGTTGTAGGCACTCAGTGCCGGGCCGGCGGCGCTGTAGATGCTGCTCCACATCGCGGCGTAATCGGCGGTGGGCGCCGGGCCGCTTGGTGCAGGGCCGCGACCGCTGCGAACGCGCTCGTTTTGCGGTGAGTCGGAAAGCAATCGGGTCAGGCCCTTGTTGTACCACTCATAGGACCAGGACAACCCGGTGAGCGCTGCCAGGAGGTAAAACACCAGGCACCAGGTACCGGCCACCGAATGCAAATCCCAGTTGAAGCTGCGGCCTTTTTTCTTCCAGTCGAGGGTCAGCCAGGCACGCCAGCTTTTCCACTGACGCGGCCAGCGCAGGTAAAGACCGGACAGGCAGAAGAACAGCAGAATCAGCGTGCACGCGCCGGTGATTTGCCGACCGGTATCGCCCATGGCGAGGAAGCGGTGCAGTTGCAGCATCAGGCCGAAGAAATCCTGGCCAGTAGCGTCGCCCATGAACTCGGCGGTGTACGGGTCGAAGTAGCGCATCTGCCCGCGGCGCTCGCCCGGTGGCGGGGTAAAGATTACCCGTGCCGCGTTGCCGCTGTCGGTCTCGACCCAGAGCATCGAGACTTTCTTGCCCGAGGCACCCTCGATTTTTTCCACCAGTTCGGCGGGCGGCAGGACGCCGGCGACCTGCTTCTCGAGCTGCAGCACAGAAGGGTTCAGCGCGCGCAGGATTTCATCCTGAAACGACACCGTCGCCCCGGTGATGCCCATCAGGGCCAGGACCAGTCCGGCGCTGATGCCGAAAAACCAGTGCAACTGGAACAGGGTTTTCTTCAACACGTCGCTCGCCTTGTTCGTTCGAAAATAATAATCACGGCGCGCATTATGCCGTGGGTTGTCGAGAAACATTCCTTTTTACGCACAAAAGCCCCGTTCACCTGGATGAACGGGGCCACGGTCTTCACGCTTCTATCAGAAGTGGAAGTTGGTGCTCAGCAATGCCGTACGGCCCGCCGCCTGGTTGGCGAAGTGGGTCGAGAAAGCTTTGTCGTAGTAGGTTTCATCGGTCAGGTTCTGCACGTTCAGTTGCAGGTCGACGTTTTTGCTCAGCTTGTACGCGGCCATTGCGTCGTAACGAACGTAGGAATCAACCATGGTGGTGTTGGCCACGCTGCCGAACACATCATCGACATAAAACGCACCGCCACCGATGGTCAGCTTCGGCGTGACCTGATAAGTCGTCCACAAGCTGGCACTGTTTTTCGGTGTGTTAGGCAGCTCGTTGCCTTCGGTGGCGCGGTTCAGCGGGCCGCCATCGATCTGCTCGCTGTCCATGTATGCGTAACCGGCGAACACTTGCCATTTGTCGGTGATCTTGCCGCTGGCCGACAGTTCGATACCTTGAACGCGGGTTTTGCCGGCGTTTTCATAGGCGGTTGTGTCGACTTGAACGCGAGCGTTTTCTTTCTCGGTGCGGAAGATGTCAGCGGTCAACGACAGGCGATCGTTCAGCAGGTCCCACTTGGTACCGATTTCGTAGTTCTTGGTGGTTTCCGGCTCCATGTCGCTTTTGAGCAGGTTACCGTTGCGGTCCGGCGTGCCACCCAGCGGGTTGCCTTCCTGACCTTCGCCCAGGGTGTTGCCCGGTGGCGTGGCGGACGTCGCGTAGGACGCATAGATGCTGCCATTTTCTGCGGGCTTGTAGACCACGCCGAACTGCCCGGTAACGAACTCGCTCGTATCGTCGCCTTTGGAGGTGGTTGTGCCGGCAGCGGTGAAGGTTTTGTATTCGGTGTCGAAATGGTCATAACGCAGACCCATGTTCACCAGCCATTGTTCGGACAATTCCAGCGTGTCGAACACATACAGAGCATAGGTGTTGGCTTTGGTGTCGGTGCCAGCGTAGTTACGCGAGATTGCACCGTTCCATGGGTCGTTCGGGTTCGGGTTGGACAGCGAGGTGCAGTTGTAGCCGCTCGGCGCACCAATCAACGCCGGCGAGCAGTTGGTGGTCGCGGCAGCTGTTCCCGGGGTGGTGTCGGTGTTGACGTTATACGAGGACTTTTCGCTTTCCTCGCGGCTCAACTCGATACCGGTAGAGAAGCTGTTTTTGAATCCGGCGATGTAGACGTCGCCAAACAGATCGGTCTGGTTGGTGGTGGTTTCGGTGTTGCTGACCCGGGTGTTGGCCCGACGCCAGACGCTGCCGTTGTTGACGTTGCCCTTGCTGTCGTCCGGCTGGGTCAGGATGTAGTCCTGCATGCTGGTGCCGTGGCGCAGGGTGTTCTTGACGGTCAGCGCGTCGCTCAGGTCGTGCTCGATGGCGATGGTTGCGGTGTCGGTGCGACCCTTGCGGAAGTCGCGGCCGTCGAGACCGTAGAAGTTGCTGCTGTCGCCGCCATCGTCAGGCTTGTCCGGGTTGGACCTGCTGCGAGCCGTCGAGCCCGCGACCGGAATGCTGTAGGGAATGCCGGAATCTGGCGTGTCGTTGCTTTCCAGGTGGTAGTAGTCGAGGTTGACGCGAGTGTCGGTGCCCAGGCCGAAGGCCAGCGACGGTGCGATGCCCCAGCGATCGTAATCGACAGTGTCACGGCCGGCGACGTTGCTTTCGTGACTCATCAGGTTCAGACGGCCAGCGGCGGTGTCGGTGAACTGATAGTTGCCATCCATGGTGTAACGCTGGGTCTGGTCGGAACCCCAGGTGAAACCGCCATCGAGCGAATTACCAAGGTGCGCCTTTTTGCTCACCAGGTTGATGCTGCCACCGGCAGCGCCACGGCCGCCCATGGCCGAGTTCGGGCCTTTGCTGACTTCGATCGACTCAACGGCGAAGATCTCGCGGCTCTGCGAACCGGTATCGCGCACGCCGTCCAGATAAGTATCGCCTTGGGCATCGAAGCCGCGGATGAATGGGCGGTCGCCTTGCGGGTTTCCGCCTTCACCGGCACCGAAGGTTATGCCTGGAACAGTGCGCAGCGCGTCCTGCATGTTGAGGGCGCCAGTGTCCTTGAGCACTTGTTGCGGGATGACGGTGATCGAACGCGGCGTGTCCACAAGCGGTGCGGTGTACTTGGGCGAGGAGGCTTTTTCGACGTTGTAGGAAGTCTCGTCCTGGGCCTCGCCGGTGATAGCGGTAGCGCCCAGGGAAATCACGTTGCTCGGTGCTTTTTCGTCAGCTTTTTCCGCCGCGAAAACCATGTGGCCCGCAGAACCGGCAGTAATCGCCATGCCGATGGCCGATGCGAGCAAACGTGGTGAACTGACCGGTACTTGTGGTTGTTGACGTGACATTTGAATTCCCCTCCCCAAGGATTTGAGGCCGCGGAATATAGGGTAAACAGGTATTTGTATCAATTGCGAAACGTTACTATTCGCGATGAATTTACATTCTTTACAATTTACCCTTACGCTTTTTGCTGTCTCGTTCGTCATGGGGTTTTACAGAGTCAATAAGAATCAATACCATTGCCGCCTCTTTGTCTTCAGGTGTCATCCCATGCTGCTGCACATTCCCGGCGTGTTCGCGAAAGAAGAAGTGCAGCGCATCCGCGAGGCTCTGGAGCAGGCAGATTGGGCGGACGGCAAGATCACCGCCGGCTACCAGTCGGCCAAGGCCAAGCACAATCTGCAGCTGCCGGAAGGTCATCCGCTGGCCAAGGAAGTCGGCGCGGCGATGCTGGAACGGCTGTGGAAAAATCCGCTGTTCATGTCAGCCGCGTTGCCGCACAAAGTCTTCCCTCCGTTACTGAACTGTTACACGGCCGGCGGCAGTTTCGATTTTCACATCGACAACGCCGTGCGCCAGCCCAAGGGCAGCATCGAGCGGGTGCGCACCGATTTGTCGGCCACTCTGTTCTTCAGCGAACCGGACGACTACGACGGCGGCGAGCTGGAAATCCAGGACACCTTCGGCACCCAACGGGTGAAGTTGCCGGCCGGGGACATGGTTCTGTACCCCGGCACCAGCCTGCACAAAGTCAACGCCGTGACGCGCGGCACGCGCTTCGCCTCGTTCTTCTGGACTCAAAGCCTGGTGCGCGAAGACAGCCAGCGCGCCTTGCTGTTCGAGATGGACGGGGCGATCCAGCAGCTGACCCAGGACATGCCCGACCACCCTTCGCTGATTCGCCTTACGGGCACTTATCACAACCTGTTGCGTCGTTGGGTTGAGGTATGAGTTATCAACTGCGTCGCGAGGAAGTCCTCGATGGTGATCGGCTCAAAGCCATGCTTGACGAAAGCCCGGCGCGCGCGGCACAGGCGATTCTGATCGCCGCCCGCGAAGGTGTACTCGATGCTCAGGCTTTGCTCGGGCAGATTCTGCTGGACGGGCAGGGCATCGAGAAGGATCCGCCGCTGGCCGTGCGCTGGTTTGACATCACCGCTCAGCGTGGACATTTGATGGCGCGCAACATGCTCGGTCGTTGTCATGAGCATGGCTGGGGGTGTGTGGCTGATGCTTCGACCGCTGCCGAGCATTATCGCCAGGCTGCCGAAGCCGGACTGGATTGGGCGATGTACAACTACGCAAACCTGCTGGCCACCGGGCGCGGGGTGATCGAGGATCAGTTGCAAGCACTGAGTTTGTATCGCTGCGCGGCTGAACTGGGCCACGCCAAGTCCATGAACCTGCTGGGACGTTATCTGGAAGACGGGCGGGTGTGTCCCGCAGATCCGCAAGCTGCGCGTTACTGGTATCGACGTTCGGCACTCGGCGGGGATTTTCGCGGGCAGTTCAGTTATGCCGCCGTGCTGGCGGATGAAGGCAATATCGACGAGGCGCTAGTCTGGTTACGCAAAGCATTGGCTGTGGGGAATCTGAATTTCTTGCGGGTGGCGAGTCAGGCGCTGTCGAGCGCATCGAACCCACACATTCGTGAATTGGCATCCCTTTATCATCAACGCTTCATTCAGCTGAACGATGAACGGGATGTCCTGAGGGTTGTTGAGTTGGTTTAAATCACTATGATTGAAAAATAATCACATCTCATCAAGTAGCTTCCTGGAGACGAAATCATGGCTGCGACCAAAGTACTGACTGCCCATGTGCCCATGGAGCTTGCCGATAAAGTCGATCAGATGGCCGCGAAGATGGAGCGTTCACGGGGCTGGATTGTGAAGCAGGCGCTTGCCGACTGGATCGATTTGGAAGAAGAGCGCAGCCGTCTGACTCGCGAGGCAATGGCTGACGTTGATGCCGGACGGGTGATTGATCATCAATCTGTCCAGGCGTGGGCAGAAAGTTTGAGTACTGAAAATCCGTTACCGGTGCCGCGCTAATGGAGTTGAGGTGGACCAGTAAAGCGTTATCGGATCTTGCCCGGCTTTTTGAGTTTCTTGCAGTGGTCAATCGTCCTGCGGCAGCTCGTACTGTGCAATCCCTCACTGAGGCTCCCACGGCCTTACTCAGCAATCCGCGAATCGGAGAGCGAGTCGACGAGTTTGAACCGCGAGATGTGCGACGACTTTTGGTCGGTCATTACGAAATGCGGTATGAGATTCAAGGCTCCACGCTCTACATCCTTCGTCTGTGGCATGTACGAGAACACCGATAACCGCTGCTCCGACAGCCTGGAACGTCAGGCACAAAAAAGCCCATGACACGTCATGGGCTTTTTCATTTCTACGCGTAGGGCTTACACGTAAAACGACTTCAGCGGCGGGAAGCCATTGAATTCAACGGCGCTATAGCTGGTGGTGTAAGCACCGGTCGACAACCAGTACAAACGATCACCAATCGCCAGGTTCAGCGGCAAACCGTACTTGTAGTTTTCGTACATGATGTCGGCGCTGTCGCAGGTGGGACCAGCGATGACCACTTCTTCCATCTCGCCTTTCTTCTCGGTCCAGATCGGGAACTTGATGGCTTCGTCCATGGTTTCGATCAGACCGGAGAATTTGCCCACATCCGTGTACACCCAGCGCTCGACGGCGGTACGGGATTTGCGCGCAACCAATACCACTTCGCTGACCAGGATGCCGGCATTGGCAATCAACGAACGGCCTGGTTCCAGAATGATTTCCGGCAGTTCGTCACCGAAATCTTCCTTGAGGAAACGGATGATTTCTTCAGCGTAGGTTTCCAGGCTGTTGGTGCGGGTGATGTAGTTGGCCGGGAAGCCGCCGCCCATGTTGATCAGCTTCAGGTGAATGCCGTCTTCTTCTTTCAGGCGTTCGAAGATCACTTTGACCTTGGCGATCGCCGCGTCCCAGACGCTGATGTCGCGCTGTTGCGAGCCGACGT
Source organism: Pseudomonas sp. UYIF39 (assembly GCF_029963765.1). Classification (GTDB taxonomy): domain Bacteria; phylum Pseudomonadota; class Gammaproteobacteria; order Pseudomonadales; family Pseudomonadaceae; genus Aquipseudomonas. The sequence continues at coordinate 197,256 of NZ_JALBYU010000004.1, read as the reverse complement.
GGAACGAGATGCCGTACGGCACCAGGCCCAGGTCGCGAGCGAGGATCAGCAGGTCCATGGCCATGTCGGTCTGGCAGCCGAATTTGCGCGACAGAGGCCAGTCAGCGGTGGTCGAGCCTTCGGTGAGGATGCGCACGTAGACTTTCGAACCCGGTGCTGCCTTGGCGATGTTGCGCAGGTCGGCTTCGGAGTCGGTGGCATACAGACGCACGCCCTTCTCGTAGAAGTAGCGAATGTCTTTGGATTTCTTGATGGTGTTGCCGTAGCTGATGCGATCCGGGCCGACGCCCTGGTTCATCACTTTATCGAGCTCGTAGATCGAGGCGATGTCGAAGTTCGAGCCTTTCTCTTTGAGCAGGTCGATGATTTCGACGGCCGGGTTGGCCTTGACCGCGTAGTAGACCTTGGCGAATTCGAAACCGGCGCGCAGGTCGTCATAGGCCTGGCTGATCATCGCGGTGTCGATCACCACGAACGGGGTTTCTTGTTTGTCGGCGAAGGCCTTCATTTTGTTGAAGGTATCGCGCGCGAAATAGTCTTCGACGTTGATCGACATGCTGGGAACTCCTACTGGCAAACTGAAATTAACAATGGGTGCAAATGAACGTCCTCCGTATCCCCACTTTGGTTCGCCTACTTCCCAAGGCATGTCGCCGAAAGCAAAAAGGCCATGGGAAGCGCTGCTTTCCCTTGGCCTTGCTGTCTCGTCGTCAGTACTTGAGCCGGATGGATCGTTTCCAGCATGGACGTTCGGCGCGAACTTTAGGGCGTGAGGGGCTTGAGATCAACAAAAAATGTCGCGTTTTTACACGCATCCGTCGTGCGGTCCTGGACAGCTAATGATGTAACCGACCTGCATGACAGTGTGATGTTCCCCGAATGGGTATGCACCGTGCCCATTGTGGCGAGGGGATTTATCCCCGTTGGGCTGCGAAGCAGCCCCAAAAAACTGCAACTACGGTTTAACTGATACACCGCATCAGTAGTTTTAGGGCCGCTTCGCAGCCCAACGGGGATAAATCCCCTCGCCACAGGTTTCATTCAAGCCTCAAGCCAGCGCAGTCTCAGCCGGCGAAACAATACTGGTCTTGCCCCCACGGGACTTGCCGGAGCTCAAGTACTCGGCAATCGATTCCTGCGTCACTTCCCCAAGGAACACCCGCTCCGCATCCATCACCGGCAACCACGAACGGTTGAACTCGTACATGCGCGACAGCAGGATGCGCAAATGCTCGTCAAACGCCGCCGTGGCGTTGAACTCACGCAGATATTGCGCGCAAGTACCGGTCTGACGGTGCAGGTCGCGACGGCGCACGTAGCCCAGTGCTTTATTGTCGGCGCAAGTGACCACCACGTAGCGACGGTCAAGTTCGTCCATCAACTCCAGGGCTTCAGCCACCGGCGTTTCCGGGCTCACCGACGGTGCGTTGTCCGCCGCATCTTCGGCTTTGACCAGCAACAGACGCTTGAGGGTGCTGTCCTGGCCGACGAAGTTGCTGACAAAGTCATCCGCCGGGTGCGCAAGCAGGGTGTCCGGGTGATCGATCTGCAGCAGCTTGCCAGCGCGGAAGATTGCGATCTTGTCGCCCAGCTTGATGGCTTCATCGATGTCGTGGCTGACCATGATCACCGTCTTGTTCAGCGCACGCTGCATCTCGAAGAACTCGTTCTGGATCATCTCGCGGTTGATCGGGTCGACCGCGCCGAACGGTTCATCCATCAACAACAGCGGCGCATCCGCCGCCAACGCACGAATGACGCCGATCCGTTGCTGCTGGCCACCGGACAATTCACGCGGGTAGCGATTCAGGTACTGCTTGGGCTCCAGCTTGATCATGCTCATCAACTCGCGGGCGCGGTCATGGCATTTCTGTTTGTCCCAGCCCAGCAGGCGCGGAACGATGGTGATGTTTTCCTCGATGGTCATGTTCGGGAACAGACCGATCTGCTGGATCACATAACCGATGTTGCGGCGCAGGGTCACGGCGTCGAGGTCGGTGGTGTCTTCGCCGTTGATCAGGATCTTGCCGGAGGTCGGCTTGATCAGGCGATTGATCATCTTCAGTGTGGTGCTTTTGCCGCAGCCCGATGGCCCGAGGAACACACAGATTTCGCCTTCATTGACGGTCAGGCTTACCGAGTCCACGGCTTTCACATCTTTGCCGTTGCTTTGGAAGGTCTTGCTGAGGTTTTGAAGTTCGATCATTTGAGCAATCCTTTTGGAGTCAGCGTGCGTTGCAGCCATTGCAGAAGCAGGTCGGCGAAGATGGCCAGGAGACTGACCAGCACGGCGCCGACGATCAGCATCGACATGTCGCTGCGGCTGATGGAAGCGAGAATAAGTACACCGAGGCCACCGGCACCGATGGTCGCGGCGATGGTCATGACACCAATGTTCATGACCACGGCGGTGCGCACACCGGCCAGGATCACCGGCACCGCGATCGGCAGTTCGACCATGCGCAGGCGCTGGCCGAAAGTCATGCCGATGCCGCGAGCGGCTTCGCGAATGCCCGGCTCGACGCCGGTTAGCGCCAGGTAGGTGTTACGCATGATCGGCAGCAGCGAGTAAAGAAACACGGCCGTAATCGCCGGCATCGGGCCCAGGCCCTGGCCGAACTTGGAGTAGAACGGCAACAGCAGGCCGAACAGCGCAATCGACGGCACGGTCAGCAGCACCGTGGCGCTGGCTTGCAGGGGGCCGGCCAGCGATGGGAAGCGTGTCATCAGGATGCCCAGCGGCACGCCTACGAGGATCGCCAGCGTTACCGCGATGCCGACCAGGGTGATGTGCTGCAAGGTCAGGTGCAGCACCAGCGGCCAGTCGAGATGGGAAAAGGCGTTTAGAAATTCCATGTCTTCTCCTCAGTTCAGTGGATGCTGGCGCAGGAAATCTGCGGCAACGGATGAAGGGCTTTCGTGATCGACATCGACCCGCGCGTTGAGCTGACGCATGGTCGCGTCGTCGAACAGTTCAGCCAGTGGCTTGAGCTCTTCGGCCAGTTTCGGATGCGCGTCGAGGTACACCTGACGCACCACGGGCGCAGCGGTGTAGTCCGGGAAGTAGTGCTTGTCGTCTTCCAGCAGTTTCAGCTTGAAGGCGTTCAAACGGCCGTCGGTGGTGTAGACCAGACCGGCAAACACCTGACCATTGCGCAGGGCGGTGTAAACCAGCCCTGCATCCATCTGGCGGATGTTTTTGCGGGTTAGGTTCATGCCGTAGAGGTCGACCATGCCGTCCAGCCCGTCGGAACGGTTGGCGAACTCGGTGTCCAGCGCGACCAGGTGATTGGTCTTCGCCTCAGCCTGCAGCACCGTGTTCAGCTCGCTGATGGTGTTGATCTGCGGATACGCCTTCGCGGTGTTTTCTGGCAGGGCCAGGGCGTAGGTGTTGCTGAATTTCGACGGGGTCAGCCAGATCAGGCCTTTTTTTGCGTCGAGTTCTTTCACCTTGGCGTAGGACTGAGCGCTGTCGAGCTTGTCGGTGACATGGTTGTAAGCTACCAGCGACACGCCGGTGTATTCCCACATCAAATCCAGCTGACCACTTTCGTGGGCGCTGCGAGCCAGGTTGCTGCCCAGACCGCCGGTCACCTGGGTGTCGTAACCCTTGGTGCGCAGGTATTGGGAGGTGATTTCCGCCAGCAGGGTTTGTTCGGTGAACACCCGGGCGCCGATGCGGATCACCGGTTTTTCAACGGCTTGGGCAAGTCCTGCGAACAGCAGGGCGCAGCCTAGTAAAAAGCTTAATTTCTTCATGAATATTCCTTTGCCGAGGCTTAAGACGGGCGGAGGCCGCGTTCGAGCCAGAGGCGGCTGGCGAGTGTCACCAGGCCGTCGAGCAGCAAGGCCAGCAGGGCGGTGCAGGCCGCGCCGAGCAGCAGTTGCGGCTGATTGTTCAGGGCGATGCCAGGGAAAATCAGGCTGCCCAGACTGTTGGCGCCAATCAGGAACGCCAGCGGTGCGGTACCGACGTTGATCGCCAGCGCCACGCGCACGCCACCGATGATGATCGGCACGGCGTTTGGCAGTTCGACGCGCCACAGCACCTGAGTCGGTGTCATGCCGATGCCGACGGCCGCTTCCTTGAGCGAACCCTGGACGTTTTTCAGGCCTTCATAGGTGTTGCGCACGATCGGCAACAGCGAGGCGAGGAACAGGGCGAAAATCGCAGGGCCGCTGCCGATGCCGAGGATACCCAGGGCGATGGCCAGTACGGCAAGAGGCGGCACGGTGTTGCCGATGTTGAAGATCTGCATGAAGCGTTCAGCGCGGCCCACCATGGTCGGGCGGCTGAGGAAGATACCGGCGGGGATGCCCACAACGAGGGCGGCCAGCATGGAGACAAGGACGAGAATCAGATGAGCTTGCAGGTAAAACAACAAATCGTCGCGGTAATGTTCGATCGTGTTGATGCCAATCCAGTGGACCAGCAGGGCCAGAAGGGCGACGACAACCGCACCTCCTATCAGCCCTTTGCCATAGCGAATAGCCACAGGCAGACTCCTTTTTCTTTGTCGGCGAACGCAGTCCCGTGGGGCATGCCATTCCTGGCTGCCGGGATTATCAACGTTCGCGAGAAGCAGCGCGTTCTATGTCCGCAAAGGGACATGAATCGAGCCATAAGCGCAGCCTCGTCAGGCCAACTTGCTGATTTTTCAGCCCCTGGTACGAGTGCCGTAACAGGGGAGTGGACGTCTGCACCTTTTAAAAGGTTCCATATTTATCAGCATTTAGCCACCCCTGTAGCAGCTGCCGAAGGCTGCGTCGGGTTGCGAAGCGACCCTTTGCGTCCCAAAACGATGAAGGTCCTTCGGCGCTTAACGCAGCCTTCGGCAGCTGCTACACGGTGGTCTGTAGATCACTTTTTAAGCTATACTCGCCGCCCTTTTTTGAATCACCTGCCAGGCGATTTCCCATGACCAAACAGGCCGCCGAAGTCGCGAAACGCCGCACTTTCGCCATTATTTCCCACCCCGATGCCGGTAAAACCACCATCACCGAGAAGCTCTTGCTGATGGGCAAGGCGATTGCGATTGCGGGCACGGTGAAGTCTCGTAAGTCCGACCGCCATGCCACCTCCGACTGGATGGAAATGGAAAAGCAGCGTGGTATCTCGATTACCACGTCGGTCATGCAGTTCCCGTATCGCGACCACATGATCAACCTGCTCGATACCCCGGGCCACGAAGACTTCTCCGAAGATACCTACCGCACCCTGACAGCGGTGGACTCGGCATTGATGGTCCTCGACGGCGGTAAGGGTGTAGAGCCACGGACCATCGCGCTGATGGACGTCTGCCGTCTGCGTGACACGCCGATCGTCAGCTTCATCAACAAACTCGACCGTGACATCCGCGACCCGATCGAACTGCTCGACGAAATCGAAGCGGTCCTGAAGATCAAGGCTGCGCCGATTACCTGGCCGATCGGTTGCTACCGCGATTTCAAAGGCGTTTATCACCTCGCCGACGACTACATCATCGTCTACACCGCCGGTCACGGCCACGAGCGCACCGATGTGAAAATCATCGAGAAGCTCGACTCCGATGAAGCCCGCGCACACTTGGGCGACGAGTACGATCGCTTCGTCGATCAGCTGGAGCTGGTGCAGGGCGCCTGTCACGAATTCAATCAACAGGAATTCCTCGACGGCCAACTGACCCCGGTGTTTTTCGGTACTGCACTGGGCAACTTCGGTGTCGATCACGTGCTCGACGCCGTGGTCAACTGGGCGCCGAAACCGCTGGCCCGTGTCGCCAACGAGCGCACCGTGGAGCCGGTTGAAGAGAAATTCGCCGGCTTCGTGTTCAAGATCCAGGCGAACATGGACCCCAAACACCGCGACCGTATCGCCTTCATGCGTATCTGCTCCGGCAAATACGAAAAAGGCATGAAGATGCGCCACGTGCGCACCGGCAAGGACGTGCGGATCGGCGATGCGCTGACGTTCTTCTCCTCCGAGCGTGAGCAACTGGAAGAAGCGTTTGCCGGCGACATCATCGGCCTGCACAACCACGGCACCATCCAGATCGGCGACACCTTCACCGAAGGCGAAGTCCTGGGCTTCACCGGTATCCCGCACTTCGCCCCGGAACTGTTCCGTCGCGTGCGTCTGCGTGATCCGCTGAAATCCAAGCAACTGCGTCAAGGTTTGCAGCAATTGGCGGAAGAGGGCGCCACGCAGGTGTTCTTCCCTGAGCGCAGCAACGACATCATCCTCGGTGCCGTCGGTGTGCTGCAGTTCGATGTGGTCGCCAGCCGTTTGAAAGAGGAATACAAGGTTGAGTGCTCCTACGAGCCGATCACCGTTTATTCCGCGCGCTGGATCGATTGCAGCGATAAAAAGAAGCTCGAAGAGTTCAGCGTCAAGGCTGTGGAAAACCTCGCGATTGACGGCGGCGGTCACCTGACCTACCTGGCCCCGACGCGGGTCAACCTGGCGCTGATGGAAGAACGCTGGCCGGACGTGAAATTCCGTGCAACGCGTGAGCATCATTAAGCGTTAGACGTTCGGTCACAGCAAAGGCGAAGCTTTCGGGCTTCGCCTTTTTTATGGAAGATCAAAAGATCGCAGCCTCGTTTCACTCGACAGTTCCTACAGGGGATCGCATTTCAATGCAGGAGCTGCCGCAGGCTGCGATCTTTTGATCTTTTCGGCATAACCCTTATTCAAAACCAATCTCTCTGCCAACTGCATTCCGTCCATTCATTAGCGTCCTATCTGGAGAATGGGGTCAATCGGAACTAAATTTTATTCAGTGCCAGACAGGCATCCACGCTTCACCTATGAAGGATGGAATCGGCTATGAGCATTTTTCAACGCATTGTGCTGTTGTTTAAGGTTTTGGTGATGCTGTCCGTTGGCATGTCGGCGGCGTGGGCGGAGTGCCAAAACCACGGTGAGCAGGCCTCGAGCGGGCCAGTGACGCACACAGCCATGATGATCGCCAAATCCGAATCTGAGCCGGGCGACCAGGATCAGGGTGGCAGCGCTGGCGATGACGACTCGACCACTGACGAACCGGACCCCGACGAGGATGAAGGGGCTTAAGTGCCAGCCAAAAGAAAACCCCTTCTGCCGGACTGATGCGCAGCCGAAGCAGAAGGGGTTAGTGAACAGGTCGTGTATCCCTGTGGGAGCGAGCTTGCTCGTGAAGGCGTCATGTCAGTCAACATTACCGTCGACTGATACACCGCTTTCGCGAGCAAGCTCACTCCCACATTTTTATGCCACGCCGTCGAGAAACTGCTCGGCGTAGTGGCAAGCCACCTGGCGACTGTCGAGCAGGCGCAGGGCCGGCTCTTCGGTGCTGCAGCGCTCGGTGGCATACGGGCAGCGCTTGTGGAAAGCGCAGCCGGACGGCGGGTTCAGCGGGTTGGGCAATTCGCCGACGATCTTGATTTTCGGCTTGTTCGGGTCCGGGTGAATGGTCGGGGTAGCCGACAGCAGCGCCTGGGTGTACGGGTGCAGAGGACGCTCGTAGATGTCGTTCTTCGGGCCCATTTCCACCGGGCGACCGAGGTACATCACCATCACGTCATCGGCGACGTGTTGCACCACTGCCAGGTTGTGGGAAATGAACACGTAGGCGGTGTTGAACTCTTGCTGCAAGTCCATGAACAGGTTCAGCACCTGCGCCTGAATGGACACGTCCAGCGCCGAGGTCGGTTCATCCGCGACCAGCACTTTAGGCTGCAACATCATCGCGCGGGCCAGGGCGATCCGCTGGCGCTGACCGCCGGAGAACATGTGCGGATAACGCTGGTAGTGCTCAGGACGCAAGCCCACCTGCTTCATCATCGCCTGGACTTTCTCGCGACGTTCCGAGGCGCTCAGGTTGGTGTTGATCAGCAGCGGCTCCGCCAGTTGATCACCGACTTTCTGCCGTGGGTTCAACGAGGCGTAGGGGCTCTGGAACACCATCTGCACGTCTTTGCGCAGTTGCTTGCGCTCAGCCTTGTTCGCACCGGTGACTTCCTGCCCGGCGATTTTCAAGGAACCGGAGGATGGCTCCTCGATCAGCGTCAGGGCACGGGCCAGGGTGGATTTGCCGCAGCCCGATTCGCCGACGACCGCGAGAGTCTTGCCGGCTTCCAGTTCGAACGACACACCGTTCAGGGCGCGAACAGTCGCATGGCCCTTGAACATGCCACGGGACACTTCGTAGTGACGGGTCAGGTCGCGGGCGGTAAGTACGACGGCCATTACGCCACCTCCTGATTCAGCGGGTAGAAGCAGCGGGCGAGGCTGTTGCTTTTCGGGTCAAGGGTTGGACGTTGCTGGCGGCAGGAATCCTGCACGTACGGGCAACGCGGCGACAGCAGGCAACCCTGCGGACGGTCATAACGACCGGGAACGATGCCCGGCAGCGTGGCCAGGCGGGTGGCGCCCAGGCTGTGTTCCGGAATCGCCTTGAGCAGCGCTTCGCTGTATGGGTGCGCCGGAATGTCGAACAGCTGAGGCACCTGACCTACTTCGACCGCTTGGCCGGCGTACATCACGCACACACGCTGAGCGGTTTCGGCCACGACCGCGAGGTCGTGAGTGATCAGCACCAGGCCCATGTTCTGCTCTTTCTGCAGGGCCAACAGCAGGTCCATGATCTGCGCCTGAATCGTTACGTCCAGTGCCGTGGTCGGTTCGTCGGCGATCAGCAATTTCGGTTCGCCGGCAATCGCCATGGCGATCGCGACACGCTGGCTCATGCCTCCGGACAGTTGATGCGGGTACGCATCCATACGGCTGGCGGCGCCCGGGATTTCAACTTTTTCCAGCAGTTCGATGGCGCGTGCGCGGGCTTGCTTGCCGGACATTTTCAGGTGCAGGCGCAGCACTTCTTCGATCTGGAAACCGACGGTGTAGCTCGGGTTCAGCGCGGTCATCGGGTCCTGGAAAACCATGGCCAGGTCTTTGCCGACAATCTGCCGACGCTGACGGTTGCTCAGTTTGAGCATGTTCTTGCCATCGAAATTCAGGGCGTCGGCGGTGACGATTCCCGGATGTTCGATCAGGCCCATCAGCGCCATCATGGTCACGGACTTGCCGGAACCCGATTCGCCAACGATGGCCAGAACTTCGCCCTTGTCCACGGAGATGTCGAGACCGTCGACCACCGGAACGGCGTTCTTGTCGCCGAAGCGAACGTTGAGATTCTTGATTTCTAACAGTGACATTTGAATCTCCTCAGGCGGCGTTCTTGAGTTTCGGGTCCAGCGCATCGCGCAGGCCGTCGCCCATCAAGTTGATTGCCAGCACGCTGAGCAAAATGGTCAAACCAGGCAGACTGACGACCCACCAGGCGCGTTCGATGTAGTCGCGAGCCGAGGCCAGCATGGTGCCCCACTCAGGGGTTGGCGGTTGAACGCCAAGGCCGAGGAAACCCAGTGCGGCGGCATCGAGAATTGCCGAGGAGAAGCTCAAGGTCGCCTGAACGATCAGCGGCGCCATGCAGTTGGGCAGCACGGTGACGAACATCAGGCGTGGCAGCGTGGCACCGGCCAGGCGCGCGGCGGTCACGTAGTCGCGGTTCAATTCGCCCATCACCGCGGCGCGGGTCAGACGAACATAGGACGGCAACGAAACCACGGCGATGGCAATAATGGTGTTGATCAGGCCAGGGCCGAGGATGGCGACAATTGCCACCGCCAGCAGCAGGGACGGCAGGGCCAGCATGATGTCCATCAGACGCATGATGGTCGGGCCGAGCAAGCGCGGGAAGAATCCGGCGAACAGACCCAAAAGGATGCCCGGAATCAGCGACATCACCACCGACGACAAGCCGATCAGCAGGGACAGGCGCGAACCGTGGATCAGCCGCGACAGCAGGTCGCGACCCAGTTCATCGGTGCCGAGCAGGAACTGGAGTTGCCCACCTTCCAGCCAGGACGGCGGGGTCAGCAGGAAGTCACGGTACTGCTCGCTCGGGTTATGCGGCGCGACCCATGGGGCGAACAGGGCGCAGAAAATTACCAGCAGCATGAACAGCAGGCCGGCGACGGCGCCTTTGTTCTTGGAGAATGCTTGCCAGAATTCTTTGTAGGGGGACGGATACAGCAGGCTTTGATCGACTGCTACCGCTGGAATTGAAGTGGTCATGGTCATAATGATCTCAGCGCTGGTGACGAATGCGTGGGTTGGCAAAGCCGTAGAGGATGTCCACTACGAAGTTGACCAGAATCACCAGGCAGGCGATTAACAGGATGCCGTTTTGCACCACGGGATAGTCCCGTGCGCCAATGGCTTCGATCAGCCATTTGCCGATGCCGGGCCAGGAGAAGATGGTTTCGGTCAGGACCGCACCGGCCAGCAATGTGCCGACTTGCAGGCCGACCACGGTCAGTACCGGAATCAGCGCGTTGCGCAGGCCGTGGACGAACACCACGCGCGCCGGCGACAGGCCTTTGGCGCGGGCGGTACGGATGTAGTCTTCACGCAGCACTTCGAGCATCGAAGAACGGGTCATCCGCGCGATCACCGCCAGCGGAATCGTGCCGAGCACAATGGCCGGCAGGATCAGGTGGTGCAGGGCATCGAAGAACGCACCGACTTCATCGGCCAGCAGCGTGTCGATGAGCATGAAACCGGTGCGCGGCTCGATGTCATAGAGCAGGTCGATCCGCCCGGACACCGGGGTCCAGCCCAGGGATACCGAGAAGAACATGATCAGGATCAGGCCCCACCAGAAGATCGGCATTGAATATCCCGCCAGGGAGATGCCCATCACCCCATGGTCGAACAGGGATCCTCGCTTGAGTGCCGCGATCACCCCGGCCAGGAGGCCCAGGATGCCGGCGAATAACAGGGCGGCCATGGACAGTTCCAGGGTCGCGGGGAATAGAGACGTGAATTCGGTCCAGACGCTTTCACGGGTACGCAGGGATTCGCCAAGGTCGCCATGGGCCAACTTGCCGACGTAATCCAGGTATTGGGCATACAGGGGTTTGTTCAGACCTAGGCGTTCCATTGCCTGAGCGTGCATTTCGGGGTCGACTCGACGTTCGCCCATCATCACTTCCACGGGGTCGCCTGGAATCATGCGAATCAACGCGAAAGTCAGCAAGGTGATGCCGAAGAACGTGGGGATCAATAACCCCAATCGGCGGGCAATAAAACTAAACATCTTGTGTGGTACCTCATCAGCCGGTTAGGCGTGCCTGGCGTCCCTGGGGTCAGGGACGCCGGGAGTTTTCTTATCTACTTCACCTGGGTGGTGGCGAAGTTATTAGTGGTGAGTGGGCTAATGTGATAGCCCTCTACGTTGTTGCGCATTGCAGTGAACATACGGGTGTGCGCCATGCTGATCCATGGCTGGTCCTGATTGAAAACCTCCTGGGCTTGCTCGTAGAGCGCTGCACGTTCCGTCGGGTTTACTTTAGCCCGAGCTTCATCGATCAGCGCCTGGAACTTTTCATTGCACCAGCGCGCGTAATTTTCGCCGTTTTTGGCGGCCTCGCAACTGAGCATAGGCGTCAGGAAGTTATCCGGGTCGCCGTTATCTCCCGCCCATCCGGCAGACACCATGTCGTGTTCGCCGTTTTTCGCGCGTTTGAGCATTTCGCCCCATTCCATGACGCGAATATCGACCTTGATCCCGACCTTGGCCAGGTCGGCCTGCATCATCTGTGCGCCGAGCATCGGGTTCGGGTTGGTTGGACCGCCGCCGTTACGGGTGAACAGAGTGAATGTGGTGCCTTCCGGTACGCCGGCTTCCTTGAGCAAGGCGCGAGCCTTGTCCAGATCACGTGGCGGATTCTTCAGGTCGTGGTTGTAGCCCAGCAAGGTGTCCGGGTACGGATTGACCGCCACGGTCGCATTGCCTTTGCCGAACAGCGCGTTGACGTATGCGGCCTTGTCGAAGGCGATATCGATGGCTTTACGGACCCTTACATCACTCATGTACTTGTGCGAAGTGTTCATGGCGATGTACGAGACGGTCATCGCGTTCAGTTCATCGACACTCAGCTTGGCGTCTTTCTTGATGCTCGGAATGTCATCAGGCTTGGGATACAGCGCAATCTGGCACTCGTTGGCTTTCAGTTTTTGCAAGCGCACGTTGTTGTCGGTGGCGATGGCCAGGATCAGCGAATCAGCCGGTGGCTTGCCACGGAAGTAATCCGGGTTGGCCTTAAAGCGGACTTGAGCGTCCTTGTTGTAACGCTGGAAAACAAACGGGCCGGTGCCGACAGGCTTGTTGTTCAGGTCGCCGGTCTTGTTGGCCTTGAGCAACTGGTCGGCGTACTCGGCGGAGTAGATCGAGGAGAAGGCCATGGCGATGTCGGCCAGGAACGGAGCTTCGCGGCGGGTCAGGGTGAAGGTGACCGTGTTGTCGTCGATCTTCTCGACACTTTTGAGCAGTTCCTTGAAGCCCATGCTTTCAAAGTACGGGAAGCCCACGCTCGACAGTTTGTGCCACGGGTGATTCGGGTCCAACTGACGCTGGAAGCTCCAGACCACGTCGTCGGCGTTCATGTCGCGGGTCGGCTTGAAGTATTCGGTGGTGTGGAACTTGACGCCTTTGCGCAGGTGGAACGTGTAGGTCAGACCGTCCTCGCTGATGTCCCAGGAGTCGGCCAGTGCGGGTATCACTTCAGTGGTGCCGGGCTTGAAGTCCGCCAGACGATTGAAGATGGTTTCGGCCACTGCATCGGCGGTGACTGCAGTCGTGTACTGGACCATGTCGAAGCCTTCCGGACTGGCTTCGGTGCAAACCACCAGGGGTTTGGCCGAGACGCCAACAGCGACACTCAGCAGCGCGGCCGCGATGGCCGCACGTAGGGGAAGCATTTTCATCAAAGAACCCTCTGCAATCGGTTAGAAGGATAAAAGCCGAACGACCGATTCGTCACTGAATCAGCCGTTCGGCAGGTGCATTACAGAATGTTGAACGGGATGGTGGTCACGAGACGGAACTCGTTGATGCTGCCATCACCCTGGTTTTCACTGGCGCGGTGAGCGGTGTAGGTCGCGCGAACAGTGGTGGCCTTGAGTGGGCCGCTCTGTATGGCGTACGTAGAACCGATGCCGTATTCGTAGTGGGTTTCGCCGTCCATGTTTTTCACGTCATAGGCGGTACCGGTGTAGTGAGTACCGTCGATGCCCCAGCCACGCGCCTGGTAGATGTTGAACTTCAAGCCTGGCACGCCGTACTCGGCCATGTTCAGACCGTAGGCCACTTGGAAGGACTTCTCGTTCGGGCCGTTGAAGTCCGACAGCAGGGAGTTGGCCAGGTAGATGCCGTTGGTTTCGTGCAGGTAGTCGAAGTACTCGTTACCGTTAATTTCCTGGTACGAGAAGGTCAGGCTGTGGGCCTGGTGAGTCAGGCCGAACGACAGGGAGCCGGCTTGGTTGTCGATTTTGCCCAGCAGCTTTTTACCTTCGTCGACGGTTTTGTAGTAGTTCAGGCCGGTGGTCAGGCTCACGACCTGGCTATCACCCAGTACGTGGGAGGCGCCGAAGTAGTACTGGTTCCACAGGTCTTCAGCCTGGGTGCCCCAGAGGCTGGTGGTCAGGCTGGCGAATGGCTGGTAGGTGATACCGCCGGTGTTCACGTGGTCGGCTTCGGCGCTGCTGGTGCCGTATTCGGAACGGAACTTGCGCAGGCTCTCTTCGGTACGCGGTGAGTTGCGGTCGAAGGTGCCCAAGTCGAAGGCCAGGTTGTTCAGTTCTTCGCTGTGGACCGCGACGCCCTGGAAGCTCGAAGGCAGTGCACGGTTACCGATTACATCAACCTGCGGGCTGCTGAAGTTCATGCGGCCGGCAGTCAGCGTGGTGTTGGAGACGCGCGCCTTGACGTTGGCCAGGCCCAGTTTGCTCCACTGACCTTGAGCGTCGCCGCCTTCCTTGGTCAGGGTACGGTTGTTGCCCGCGCCAGGACGAGTGGTCGGTGCGCCACCGTTGTTGGAGGCCAGGTTCTCGCGATCACGCCCCAGCGCGACTGCGTTGTAGGCCGCCACTTCAGTGCTGAAACCCACGGTGCCTTCGGTGAAGCCCGAGTTGTATTTGACGATGGTGCCTTGAACCCAGTTGATACGACGATCAGTCGGGGTGGCTACACCGTCTTTGCGGTAAGTGAACTTGCCGCCACGGTGCAGTTGTTCGTTGGCGTACCAGTTGCGCGTGGTGCCGGAGATGGATTGACCTTCGACGAAGCCTTTTGCATCAGCTTGTGCACTTTTGGTGTTGACCGTCACCGGGGTGAATTCCTGGCTTTGGGTTTCTGCGTACGCCGAGGCGGTTACGCTGCTGATGGCCAAGGCCAGTAACGCGGTGCTACTCAGTTTCATGGGGTGAAGCTCCTTTCTTTCTTTTTTTAATGCCGGTCTTTTTTGGTGATCCGACTATTTGGTTTAGAACATTCAAGGCATCGCAAACGTTTGCTGTGGGACTGATTGGCGAATTACGGCAATACGCTTGCGTGAGGGCGCAATGCGCCCCCAGCGTTTTTGGCTAATCGGTTATTTTTCTATGCTGACGCCCGAGAACACGTTACGACCGAAAGGACTCACCTTGAATCCTTCGATTTTGGCGCTCAACGGCTGGTTAACCGTCGAATGGGCGACTGGCGTAATCGGTACCTGCTGCTTGAGGTACTGCTGCGCCTGTTTGTAGAGCACGGTGCGCTGGTCGCGGTCGGTGACGACCTTGGCCTGCTTGATCAGCTTGTCGTAAGCCGGATCGCACCACATGGAGTAGTTGTTGCCGCCAATGGCGTCGCAGCTGTAAAGCGTGCCGAGCCAGTTGTCCGGGTCCCCGTTGTCACCGGTCCAGCCAATCAGGCTGACGTCATGCTCGCCATTCTTGGTGCGCTTGATGTACTCGCCCCATTCGTAGCTGACGATCTTCACTTTGAGGCCGATTTTTGCCCAGTCAGCCTGGAGCATTTCGGCCATCAACTTGGCGTTCGGGTTGTAAGGACGCTGAACGGGCATCGCCCACAAAGTAACTTCGGTGCCTTCCTTCACGCCGGCAGCCTTGAGCAATTCCTTGGCTTTTTCCGGGTTGTAGGCGGCGTCTTTAATGGTCTCGTCGTAGGACCATTGGGTCGGTGGCATGGCGTTGACCGCCAGTTGACCGGCACCCTGATAGACGGCGTTGAGAATCCCTTGCTTGTTCACCGCCATGTCCAGCGCCTGGCGCACTTCGAGCTGGTCGAAAGGCTTGTGGCGCACGTTGTAGGCGATGTAGCCCAGGTTGAAACCGGGCTTCTCGATGAGCTTGAGTGCCGGGTCGTTCTTCAGCGCGGGTACGTCGGCGGGGCGCGGGCTCAGGGTGATCTGGCACTCATTGGCCTTGAGCTTCTGCACCCGCACCGAAGCGTCGGTGTTGATCGAGAAGATCAGGTTGTCGAGCTTGACCCGGCTCGGGTCCCAGTACTGTTTGTTGCCGGTGTAGCGGATGTTGGAATCTTTCTGGTAGCTCTTGAAAGCGAACGGGCCAGTGCCGATCGGCTTCTGGTTGATGTCGCTCGGCTTGCCTTCGGCCAGCAGTTTGTCGGCGTATTCAGCGGACAGGATGGCGGCGAAGCTCATGGCGATGTTCTGGATGAACGCGGCGTCTACGCTGTTGAGCGTCATGACCACGGTCAGCGGCCCGGTCTTTTCGACCTTGGCGATGTTCTTGTTCAGGCTCATTCCGTTGAAATACGGGAACTCGGTCGGATAAGCCTTACGGAAAGGTTGCTGTGGATCGAGCATGCGATTGAACGTGAACAGCACGTCATCGGCGTTGAAATCACGGGTCGGCGTGAAGTATTTGGTTGTGTGAAATTTCACCCCTTCGCGTAGGTGAAAAGTGTACTTGAGACCGTCCTCGGAAATATCCCAGCGAGTGGCCAGGCCCGGTACGACGTTGGTGGCGCCTTTTTCGAACTCTGCCAGTCGGTTGTACAACGGCTCGGCGGCGTCATTGTCGGTCGCGGTCGTGTACTGCGCGGTGTCGAAGCCAGCAGGGCTGCCTTCGGAGCAGAACACCAGGCTGTTATTGGCGGCCTGGCTGATGGAAGTGGCGGCCAACAGGCCAGTGCCCAGCAATGCGGATAAAACCAAGGTATGGCGCATGACGCTCCCTTTTCTATTTCTCTAAGTGTTTTTCAATGACCCACCGTCCCGTCCGTGGGCGTGGAGGCATCATTGATCTCAAGCCATGGCAGGCAGCAATAACCGAGAGCCCACGCACGAACTGGTCAGAACCCGACGGTAGGAGCCGTGGGTCTGGCAGTAAATACGTAGAGTCCTAAAGACTCGTAGGAAATGGCAACGCGTCCGACGCCGCTGCTGTAATACTCAGCGGAATTGGATGTAGGTGGTTTCCTACTTTCTCGGCAGATAAAACAACGGCGACGTCAAAAACGTCGCCGTTGCAAAACCTTATTTGCTGACGCTGACGCCGTAGAAGGAGTTCAAGCCAAACGGGCTGATCTTGAAGTCCTGCACGTTGTCGCGCATGGGTTGGAACACCGTCGAGTGAGCGATAGGTGTCATTGGAACGGCATCTTTGAGGACGTGTTGCGCCTGCTTGTACAGTTCGGTGCGCTTGGACTGATCGGTCGTGTGCTTGGCTTCTTTCACGATGCCGTCGAACTTCTTGTCGCACCACTTGGAGAAGTTGTTGCCTTCCAGAGAATCGCAGCCGAACAGCACGTTCAGCCAGTTGTCCGGGTCACCGTTGTCGCCGCTCCAGCCAATCAGCATCGCGCCGTTTTCGCCGCCTTTGGAGCGCTTGATGTACTCGCCCCACTCGTAGGTCACGATCTTGGCCTTGATACCGATCTTGGCCCAGTCGGACTGCAGCATTTCAGCCATCAGCTTGGCGTTCGGGTTGTACGGACGCTGCACCGGCATCGCCCACAGGTTGATCTCGGTGCCTTCCTTGACGCCGGCTTCCTTGAGCAGCTCCTTGGCTTTCTCAGGGTTGTACGGCGCATCTTTGATGGTGGTGTCGTAAGACCACTGGGTTGGCGGCATGGCGTTGACGGCCAGT
Source organism: Pseudomonas sp. UYIF39 (assembly GCF_029963765.1). Classification (GTDB taxonomy): domain Bacteria; phylum Pseudomonadota; class Gammaproteobacteria; order Pseudomonadales; family Pseudomonadaceae; genus Aquipseudomonas. The sequence goes on along the minus strand of NZ_JALBYU010000004.1, from coordinate 180,275 downwards.
TGACCTGCACCCTGGTAAACGGAATCAATGATCTGCTGTTTGTTGACGGCCATGTCCAGTGCCTGACGCACTTTCAGTTGGGCCATCGGGTTCGGCTGATCGCTGCCCTTGATCTTGTCCATCACGTTGTAGGCGATGTAACCCAGGTTGAAACCAGCCTGGTTAGGCACTTTCAGAGTCTTGTCTTCCTGAAGAGCCTTCAGGTCGGCCGGACGTGGGAACAGAGTGATCTGGCACTCGTTCTTCTTCAGCTTCTGGATACGTACCGACGGGTCGGTGGTGATGGCGAAGATCAGGTTGTCGATCTTGACGTCGTCAGGCTTCCAGTAGTCCTTGTTCCCGGTGTAGCGGATGTTGGAGTCTTTCTGGTAGCTCTTGAACACGAACGGACCAGTGCCGACCGGCTTCTGGTTGATGTCGGCGGCTTTGCCTTCTTTCAGCAGCTGGGCGGCGTACTCGGCGGACTGCAGGGAAGCGAAACTCATGGCCATGTTCTGGATGAACGCGGCGTCGACGTCTTTCAGAGTGAACTTGACAGTTTTGTCGTCGACTTTATCGATCTTGGTGATGTTGGTATCCATCCCCATGTCGGTGAAGTACGGGAATTCGGTTGGGTACGCCTTACGGAACGGATCATCCTTGTTAATCATGCGATTAAAGGTGAACAGCACGTCGTCGGCGTTGAACTCACGAGTCGGCTTGAAGTACGGGGTGGTATGGAACTTGACGCCTTCACGCAGGTGGAAGGTGTAAGTCAGGCCATCATCGGAGATGTCCCATTTGGTCGCCAAACCAGGAATAACGGCGGTGCCGCCGCGCTCGAACTGAGTCAGGCGGTTGAACATGGTTTCTGCAGAGGCGTCGAAGTCGGTTCCGGTGGTGTACTGACCAGGATCAAAACCGGCCGGGCTCCCTTCGGAGCAAAACACCAGGTTAGTCGCCGCTTGGGCGAAAGGTGCGCTAGCTAACAAGCCTGCGCCGACTAAAAACGGAATGACCGCGTGTTTAAGCATGGTGGCCTCATGATTTGTTGTCATTTTTGGAATTAGAGGACGACCTCGTGAGTCGTGCCTGCGGATACTTATGCAGGGGCCATACCCAATGCAAGATCCTGAGCGACGACAGGCGTTAAACAGTGGTACGAACGTACCTTAATGTCGCATTTGTATAAATTCAGGAGCATTTGACCGTTTGCGCAGGTTTTTTCCAGTGCAAATCGCGCACCGTCAGAGGGCGGCCGGGGCGCCTGGCGCACCCGGTTGGAGCGAGGTGTTACTTATTTATACCCATCGTTGAGGGGTGTGAATGGGGAAGGCGGGCGTGAATGAGATTGAGTTTTTGTTTGGTCGGTAGGTGTTTGTTGTTTAAAGGGTTGTTGTGTCTGTGGGGGCAGATTGTTCCGTTACTGTTTGTCAGTGGATATCTGGGGGTGTTGCTTTGGCTTTGGGATTTGGTGGGGGGCTGCGTGGGCGTGTTGGTAGTACCGGGGGTGCAACCTTTGCTGCTTGCGGGTCCGACTTGGCTTTGCGCAGGCAATAAAAAACGGCGATCACTTCGGTGATCGCCGTTTTTGTGTACGGGTTATCGAATCAAGGCATTAATACTTCAATTGCCCCATCTGCCGTCATGCTGACCTGGCTGGTGCCCGCCTCAACCTCAGGCGTAACCGGCGCACTGTCCATGCTCGCCGCTTTCATCATCATTGGCCCACGCATGTACGGTTGTGGATAACCGTTGCTGTTCAAATTCAGGTTAACGATTTTGTAACCCTTGCCACCCAACGCGTCGGTCGCCAATTGCGCACGGGCTTTAAACGCGGTGACGGCTTCATTAAGCAGCGCATCTTCGCTGGCCTTACGGGTTGGTGTGGCGATGGCGAAGTCCATGCCGCCCATTTTCAGGTCGGTGAGTAGTTCGCCGGTCAGTTTCGACAGCGCCGCGAAGTCGGAGCTTTCCAGGCGCAGTTCGGCGCGTTCGCGCCAGCCGGTGATTTTCTGGCCCTTGGTGTCGTAGATCGGGTAGCTGTTGCGGCTGCCCTGGCGCAGGGTGACTTCCTTGACCTGTTTGGCCTGGGCCAGCGCTTTGTTCATGGTGGTGCTGACATCGGCGGCGAGTTTGGCCGGGTCGGTGTTTTGTTCTTCGGTGTAGAGGGTCACGATCATCAGGTCGCGGGCCACTTCCTGACTGACTTCGGCACGCAGGGCGATCTGGTTGTAATGAAGTTCGTCGGCGGCCAGGGCCGGGAGGCTGGCGACGGTGCCAACGCTAAGGGCAAGAAGAGCGGCGCTGCGGCTGAAACTGTGCATGAAAACTCCTTGGACGTTGCGCAGGGGTTAGGGTCCGAGCCTGCGTGAAACCATCAGACTCTAGCTTTTATGATCCGGTTCGCACAGTTACAACTTCTATACAGATGATCCGGTCCGACCCTGTGGCCGTTTGCCGCACTTTTGCCTGCCAGCCCCCGTGCTTGGTTATACTCCGTGCGATCCGCCTGGAGCACTCATCAGGAGAGCTCATGCTCGCCCCCGTTCAAATCACTTCCGCTACTCGCCAGAATCTCTGGCGGCTGACGTTCATCCGCACATTGGTGTTGGCCGCTCAGGCCGGTTCCGTGGGCCTGGCCTACTGGCTCAACTTGCTGCCGCTGCCTTGGTTCCAGCTGGCTGCGACCCTCGGTTGCTCGATGTTGCTGTGCGCGTTCACGGCGATTCGCCTGCGCACCTCATGGCCGGTTACTGAACTCGAATACGCCGTGCAACTGGCCTGCGATCTGTTTATCCACAGTGCCTTGTTGTACTTTTCCGGAGGCTCGACCAACCCCTTCGTCTCTTATTACCTGGTGCCGCTGACCATCGCCGCCGTGACCTTGCCGTGGCGTTATTCGGTGATTCTGTCCGGTATCGCATTGACGATGTACACCTTGCTGCTGGCCCGCTTCTATCCGCTGCAAACCTTCCCGATCGCTCGGGAAAACCTGCAGGTTTACGGGATGTGGCTGAGTTTCGCCCTGGCCGCAGCGGTCATCACCTTCTTCGCTGCACGCATGGCCGAAGAGCTGCGCCGTCAGGAAGAACTGCGCGCCATCCGTCGCGAAGAGGGCCTGCGTGATCAGCAACTGCTGGCCGTCGCCACCCAGGCCGCCGGTGCGGCCCATGAACTGGGCACGCCGCTGGCGACCATGAGCGTGTTGCTCAAGGAAATGCGTCAGGACCATCACGACCCGATGTTGCAGGACGACCTGAGCGTGCTGCAGGATCAGGTCAAACTGTGCAAAGAAACCTTGCAGCAACTGGTGCGCGCCGCCGAGGCCAATCGCCGCTTGGCCGTGGAGATGCAGGACGTCACTGATTGGCTCGACGAAGCGCTGAACCGCTGGCACCTGATGCGCCCGGAAGCCAGTTATCGCTTCCAGCGCTTGGGTCAAGGCACCGTGCCGCGCATGGCACCGCCGCCGGACCTGACCCAGGCGCTGCTGAATTTGCTCAACAACGCCGCCGACGCTTGCCCCGAAGGGCTACAAGTGACGCTGGACTGGAATGCCGAGGATTTGACCATCAGCATTCGCGACCACGGCGCCGGTGTGCCACTGGCCATCGCCGAGCAGATCGGCAAGCCGTTTTTTACCACCAAGGGCAAAGGTTTCGGCCTGGGCCTGTTTTTGAGCAAGGCCAGCGTGACACGCGCTGGCGGCTCAGTGAAACTCTACAGTCATGAGGAAGGCGGCACGCTCACCGAGCTGCGCCTGCCCCGTGTCGCCCGAGGAGACGAACATGAGTGACGAGATCCAAGTCGAAGGCGAAGGCGAAGAACTGCCGCATTTGCTGCTGGTCGACGACGACGCAACGTTTACCCGGGTGATGGCCCGTGCCATGGCCCGCCGCGGCTTTCGCGTCAGCACCGCCGGTTCCGCCGAAGAAGGCTTGACCATCGCTCAGGCCGACCTGCCAGACTACGCCGCGCTGGACCTGAAAATGGACGGCGATTCCGGCCTGGTGCTGTTGCCCAAGCTGCTTGAGCTGGATCCGGAAATGCGCGTGGTAATCCTCACCGGTTATTCGAGCATCGCCACCGCCGTCGAGGCGATCAAGCGCGGTGCCTGCAATTACCTGTGCAAACCGGCGGACGCCGATGACGTGCTGGCCGCGCTGCTCTCCGAGCACGCCGACCTCGACACGCTGGTGCCGGAAAACCCGATGTCGGTGGATCGCCTGCAGTGGGAGCACATCCAGCGCGTGCTGACCGAACACGAAGGCAACATCTCCGCCACTGCCCGCGCCCTGGGCATGCACCGCCGCACGCTGCAGCGCAAACTGCAGAAGCGTCCCGTTCGTCGCTGAACCTGCGCTGAACGAATGCGGGCCGCTCCTCGCGACAAACCGAACCGATCATCTATGATCGGTTCGTGTGTGTTCTTTTCTTTATCGAGCCTTATCCATGAATCAGAACGCTGAATATTCCGCGGTCAACGATGCTGTGCGCGGGCAGTTTTTTCGCAAAGTCTGGGCGATGATCACGCCTTACTGGCGCAGTGAAGAGAAGGGCAAGGCCTGGACGTTGCTGATCGCTGTGATCGCGCTGTCGCTGGTCAGCGTGGGGATCTCGGTGTGGTTCAACACCTGGTACAAGGATTTTTACAACGCCCTGCAACAAAAGGACGAGGCGGCCTTCTGGCGGCTGATCCTGTATTTCTGCGGGATTGCGGCGGTGGCAATCATCGGTGCCGTCTACCGGCTCTATCTGACCCAGATGCTGACCATCCGCTGGCGAGCCTGGCTCACCGAAAAGCATTTTGCCCGCTGGCTCGGCAACAAGAATTACTACCAGCTGGAACAGGGCGGTTACACCGATAACCCGGACCAGCGGATTTCCGAAGACCTCAACAACTTCACCTCGAACACCCTGGAACTGGGCATTGGTTTGCTTCGCAACATTGTCAGCCTGGTGTCGTTCTCGATCATTCTGTGGGGCGTGTCGGGCAGTATCGAAGTGTTCGGTTTCACCGTTCCCGGCTACATGTTCTGGTGTGTGCTGGTCTATGCCGTGATCGGCAGCTGGCTGACGCATTTGATTGGTCGTCGCTTGATCGGTTTGAACAACCAACAACAACGTTTCGAAGCCGACCTGCGTTTTTCCATGGTGCGGATTCGCGAAAACGCCGAAAGCATTGCGCTGTACAACGGCGAGCCCAATGAAAACCGTCGCTTGAGCTACCGTTTCGGGATGGTCTGGCACAACTTCTGGGACATCATGAAGGTGTCCAAGCGTCTGACGTTCTTCACCGCCGGTTATAGCCAGGCCGCTATCATCTTTCCGTTCATGGTCGCGGCACCGCGTTACTTCGCTGGCAAGATCGAACTCGGCGATCTGATGCAAATCAGTTCGGCGTTCGGCAACGTGCAGGAGAGTTTCAGCTGGTTTATCAGTGCGTATCAGAATCTCGCCGCGTGGCGCGCCACCTGTGATCGACTGCTGAGTTTCCGCCAGGCCATGACCGACAACGAAGAGCGGGCGCCGGCCATCGACGTGCAGAATTCAGGTTCAGCGTTGAAGATGCACAACCTCGGCCTCGACCTGGCGGATGGTCGTCATCTGCTGACCAGCGCCGACATGACTGTGGAAGAGGGCGAGCGCGTCATGCTCAGCGGCCGTTCCGGCAGCGGCAAGTCGACCTTGCTGCGGGCGATGGGGCATCTGTGGCCGGCTGGCCACGGCAGCATTCGTCTGCCGGCGGCGCGTTATTTGTTCCTGCCGCAAAAACCCTATCTGCCGATTGGCACGTTGCGTGAAGCGCTGAGTTATCCACAGTCTGGCGATACGTATCCGCACGAACGCTACGTGCATGTGCTGGAAGCCTGCCGTTTGCCGCATTTAGTGTCGCGTCTTGATGAAGCCAATCACTGGCAGCGCATGTTGTCGCCGGGTGAGCAGCAACGTCTGGCCTTCGCTCGTGCGCTGCTTTACGCACCGCAATGGCTGTATATGGACGAAGCGACCTCGGCGATGGACGAGGAGGACGAAGCGTCGCTGTATCAGGCCTTGATCGATGAGATTCCGGGGTTGAGCATTGTCAGCGTCGGGCATCGCAGCAGCCTGAAGCGCTTCCATCCACGGCATGTTCGTATCGAGAATGGCCATCTGGTGGACCAGGCCGTGACGGCATAAACACCACAACCCCTCTTGTGGGAGCGAGCAGGCTCGCTCCCACAAGAGGGGTTGTGGTGTTCACCCCGACGGTGATCGTACAACCACGTTGAGCTATGATGCGGTTTCAGTCGCAACTTTCGAGAAAGACGTTCCCCATGGAAAACCCGATCGACGCACCACGCCTCCCTCGCAAGCGCCGCAGCCTCGCTCAGGAACTGGTGACGGTGCTGTCCGAGCAGATCCGCGACGGCCACCTCAAACGTGGCGACAAGTTGCCCACCGAGTCGGCGATCATGGATGCCCATGGCGTCAGCCGCACCGTGGTGCGCGAAGCGATTTCCCGTTTGCAGGCGGCGGGGCAGGTTGAAACCCGCCACGGCATCGGTACCTTCGTGCTCGACACTCCAAGTCCGAGCGGTTTCCGCATAGACCCGGCGACTGTGGTCACGCTGCGTGACGTGCTGGCGATTCTGGAACTGCGCATCAGCCTCGAAGTGGAATCCGCTGGCCTCGCCGCGCAACGCCGCAGCCCCGAGCAGTTGGCGTTGATGCGAGCGGCGCTGGATGCATTGAATGAAAGTGTCTCGCATGCCAGCGATGCCGTGGCGTCCGACTTCCAGTTCCATCTGCAAATCGCCCTAGCGACGGGCAACCGCTATTTCACCGACATCATGACCCACCTGGGCACCAGCATCATTCCGCGTACACGCCTGAACTCGGCGCGTCTGGCCCATGACGATCAGCAGCACTACATGAATCGTCTGAGCCGTGAGCACGAAGAGATTTACGACGCGATTGCGCGCCAGGATTCGGATGCGGCCCGAGCGGCGATGCGTTTGCATCTGACGAACAGCCGGGAGCGGCTGCGCCATGCGCATGAAGAGGCGGAGGCGCAGCGAGGCTAGGGGTAAGGATCTTCTACCTCGACCGTTTTGTAATCGACATACTCAACGGTGTTGTTCAGCAATACCTTGAATATCTTCAGGGTGATTTTCCAGTACTGACCGGGCAGTGTTTCAAACTCGACGATGTTGTCCACGCTCACATTCAGGTCAAAATCTGATGGCAACTCTAGAGCTGCATGTTTGGTTTTGGCAGGAAAGTTAAACCGGTGGATTGTGCTCATGGGGTATTTACCTATGTAGTGATTGACTGCCCGATTAAGCCTCGGAGGCAGAGGATTCGAAACTGTAAGAAATAACAGTTTCGATGAGCGGTCAGTGTCAGTCTGCACCTTGCGCTGTGATGTAGATCGGTCCCACGCAGAGCGTGGGAACGATCAGGTGCGGGGAATCAGCCGGTCCTGAGAATCGAACGATCCACCCTCACGGTCCACTCAGAAGCCCCAGCCTTGGCATCGAATGCCACATGCCCATGCTCATCAACCACCGCCCGGGCAATCGGCACTCCCTTGGCCAACAACTCCAACGGCGCACCCTTCAGCGATTGCCCCGAAGCCAATTCCAGTTTCAATTTGATAGTCATCATCGATCTCCTTATCAGGCAATGTTGCCAGTGGGTTTGTAATCCTTGAGCAGCAAATAAGTGCTCCAGCCCCACCAGTCATCCACGGTGGCGGTGTCGTTCAGGTTGTTGACGTCCTTGCGTCGCAGCACCTTGTTGCCCTCGACCCTGAACAGCGGCGAGAAGTTGGTCGCCAGGTTCAGTACTGCTTGCAGATCAGGCATCTTTTTCAAGGCGCCGAATTGGCCGGCCGATGGGGCGATTCCACTGAGATACGCCGCGAACACTTCATCCGCAGACACCTGAACAGCTTGATTCACCTGGGCGCGATTGGCGCTGGAGAGGGCGTCGAAGTAGCGCTTGTCCCCATACGCGCGCCATTGATCGCCGTTGCCATTGCGCACATTGAGGCCGAATTTGCTGTCTTCGTCGTGCATGAAACGCGTGATCAACGAACCCAGATCGCTGGGTGTAACCACCGCTGCCAGTTGTTTGCGCGGCACTCGCAGGTGGCCGGCGGAAAACAGGTCGGTCAGGTAGTGATCGGCAAAAGCGTTCATCGCATAGGCCAACTCCAGCTGCTTTTCATCGCCGCTGGTGTGGGCCAGCACCGCTTGTTGCACCGCTGCGGTGTGCCCGGCGATATAGGCCAGCAGCGCCCATTCGGCGAAGTGATCGGCATTGTTGGCGGCCAGTTTCAGGTAGCGGCCAAATGGGAACAACGCCGAAACGATACTGCCGCCGCCAGTGATTTTGTTCCACTCTTCCGACAACGTATCACCGAGGGCGTCATAGGCTTCGTGAGGTTGTTTACCGTCCTTGATCGCCTGCTTGACCGCGGCGATTTCCTTTTGCATGACACCGAGGATCAGCTTGGCCTCGGCATTGGCGGCCGGCAGTACTGCCAGCGAGTTGAAGGCATTGGCAAAGCGCTGGATTCGATCCGCAGCGGTGGCGCCTTCGCTGACAGGTTGATCGGGAATGCCATAAAAATCCCCGCCCAGCGCAACGACCTGGCCGTAGGTCAGCGCTAGTCCATTGGGTAAATGCAGCTCTACCTGTGAGGCGGGGATAGCGGGCGCATCCTTCACGAAACGCAGCAGGGTGCTGTCGCCGATGGCGGTGTGTTCGCCGCCCTCGAACCTTAGCTGCGGCTTGCTTTTCAAGGCTTTACCGACAGGGGCGGTGGGACCGTGAGGCGCGTCATTGTGTTCACCGAGATGCAAAATCAGCGAACTGTTCTCGACGATGGCGATGCCATGCTCGGTAAAAAGATCATCCAGTTCGGCGATGACCTGTTTTGGTTTTTCCTTCGGTTGTGCGTGTAGACCTGACATTTCTATCTCCTTGATATGTCGTCGGTACAATCAAAAAATAACTGTATGCATATACAGTCATCTGGATCATAGATGAGAAATTTCCTACGTCAAGAAAATACCTTTCCGACCCAAATTCTGCGGTTGGCGATGAAATGCAGTTGACGGTTATTATTTAAGTTGTACGATGACATACAACTTCGGCGCAGGCTGAACGGTTTTCTCACACACACATACGTCGCTACCCAGGGTGTTCGAATAATGAATCCACAAGAACTGAAGTCCATCCTCTCTTCCGGTCTGTTGTCTTTCCCGGTTACCGATTTCAATGCTCAGGGCGATTTCCACCGCGCTGGCTACATCAAACGTCTCGAATGGCTGGCCCCATACGGCGCCTCGGCATTGTTCGCCGCGGGCGGCACCGGTGAGTTCTTCTCTCTGGCGGCCAGCGAATATTCGGAAATCATCAAGACTGCCGTCGACACCTGTGAAACCAGCGTGCCGATTCTGGCCGGCGTTGGCGGCTCGACTCGTCAAGCCATCGAATACGCACAGGAAGCCGAGCGCCTGGGCGCCAAAGGCCTGTTGCTGCTGCCGCACTACCTGACCGAAGCCAGCCAGGACGGCGTTGCCGCCCACGTTGAAGCCGTGTGCAAATCGGTAAAAATCGGCGTGGTGGTTTACAACCGCAACGTCTGCCGCCTGACCGCGCCGCTGCTGGAACGTCTGGCCGAGCGCTGCCCGAACCTGATCGGCTACAAGGATGGCCTGGGCGATATCGAGTTGATGGTGTCGATCCGTCGCCGCCTCGGTGATCGCTTCAGCTACCTGGGCGGTTTGCCGACAGCTGAAGTCTACGCCGCGGCTTACAAGGCTTTGGGCGTGCCGGTTTACTCCTCGGCGGTGTTCAACTTCATCCCGAAAACCGCGATGGATTTCTACCACGCCATTGCCCGCGAAGATCACGCCACCGTCGGCAAGATCATCGACGACTTCTTCCTGCCGTACCTGGACATCCGTAACCGCAAAGCGGGCTACGCGGTGAGCATCGTCAAGGCCGGGGCAAAAATTGTCGGCTATGACGCAGGTCCTGTGCGTGCGCCGCTGACCGATCTGACGGGCGAAGAGTACGAAATGCTCGCCGCGCTGATCGACAAGCAAGGTGCGCAGTAACACACCCGATTAACAAGGCTGCTGAGTATTCAGCGGCCTTTTGCGTAAGGTCTTTTTGTTTTGAGGGACAGCCCGTGACAAATGCAAAGCGTTTTGATAACTACATCAATGGTGAATGGGTTGCGGGTAGCGATTACTCCACCAATATCAACCCGTCCGAATTGACCGACACCATTGGCGAATACGCCAAAGCCGATCTGGCTCAGGTTCACGCCGCCATCGACGCCGCTCGCGCCGCGTTCCCGGCGTGGTCCACTTCGGGCATTCAGGCGCGTCACGATTCCCTGGATAAAGTTGGCACTGAAATCCTTGCTCGCCGCGAAGAACTCGGCACCTTGCTGGCTCGGGAAGAGGGCAAGACCCTGCCCGAAGCCATCGGCGAAGTGACCCGCGCCGGGAACATCTTCAAGTTTTTCGCCGGTGAAACCCTGCGTCTGTCCGGCGATTACTTGCCGTCGGTACGTCCGGGTGTGAACGTCGAAGTGACTCGCGAAGCGCTGGGTGTGGTCGGTCTGATTACGCCATGGAACTTCCCGATCGCCATCCCTGCGTGGAAAATCGCCCCGGCTCTGGCCTACGGCAACTGCGTCGTGCTGAAACCGGCGGATCTGGTGCCGGGTTGCGCCTGGGCGCTGGCCGAAATCATCTCCCGCGCAGGCTTCCCCGCCGGCGTGTTCAACCTGGTGATGGGCAGCGGTCGTGTGGTTGGCGATGCGCTGGTGCAGAGCCCGAAAGTCGACGGCATCAGCTTCACCGGTTCCGTGGGCGTCGGTCGTCAGATCGCCGTCAGCTGCGTGTCGCGTCAGGCCAAGGTTCAGCTGGAAATGGGCGGCAAGAACCCGCAGATCATTCTCGACGACGCCGACCTCAAGCAAGCGGTCGAGCTGTCGGTACAGAGCGCGTTCTACTCCACCGGCCAGCGTTGCACGGCTTCGAGCCGCTTCATCGTCACTGCCGGTATTCACGACAAATTCGTCGAAGCCGTGGCTGAGCGCATGAAGTCGATCAAGGTCGGTCACGCGTTGAAAACCGGCACCGACATTGGTCCGGTCGTCTCGCAAGCGCAGCTTGAACAGGACATGAAGTACATCGACATCGGCCAGTCCGAGGGTGCACGTCTGGTCAGCGGCGGCGGTCTGGTGACCTGCGATACCGAAGGCTATTACCTCGCGCCAACCCTGTTTGCCGACAGCGAAGCTGCGATGCGCATCAGCCGCGAAGAGATCTTCGGCCCGGTGGCCAACGTGGTTCGCGTCGCGGATTACGAGGCCGCGCTGGCCATGGCCAACGACACCGAGTTCGGTCTGTCGGCGGGCATCGCCACCACGTCGTTGAAGTACGCCAACCACTTCAAACGCCACTCCCAGGCCGGGATGGTGATGGTCAACCTGCCGACGGCGGGCGTGGATTACCACGTTCCATTCGGTGGGCGTAAAGGTTCATCCTATGGGTCTCGCGAGCAAGGTCGCTACGCGCAAGAGTTCTACACCGTGGTGAAGACCTCCTACATCGGTTCCTGATACACCGCCGTACCTGTGGGAGCTGGCTTGCCTGCGATAGCATCACCGCGTTGATTCTGACACTGCGCGGCGCCTGCATCGCGGGCAAGCCCGGCTCCCACAAAAGCCAGATCCGGCAAGAAATTGTTATTACCCGCATAAAAATAATCAGTGGGAGTACATCTACATGCAAGCGACCAAGCCGACCCACGTCCGCTATTTGATTTTGCTCATGCTTTTTCTGGTGACCACGATCAACTACGCCGACCGGGCTACCATCGCCATCGCGGGCTCCAGCCTGCAAAAAGACCTCGGCATCGACGCGGTCACTCTCGGTTATATCTTCTCCGCATTCGGTTGGGCCTACGTGGCCGGGCAAATTCCCGGTGGCTGGCTGCTGGACCGTTTCGGCTCGAAAAAAATCTACGCGCTCAGCATCTTCACCTGGTCGCTGTTCACCGTGTTGCAGGGCTATGTCGGTGAGTTCGGCATGTCCACGGCGGTGGTTGCGCTGTTCATGCTGCGCTTCCTGGTGGGCCTGGCCGAAGCGCCATCCTTCCCCGGTAACGCGCGCATCGTTGCGGCCTGGTTCCCGACCGCCGAACGCGGTACGGCGTCTGCGATTTTCAACTCGGCGCAATACTTCGCCACGGTGCTGTTTGCGCCGCTGATGGGGTGGATCGTTTACAGCTTCGGCTGGCAGCACGTGTTCATCGTCATGGGCGTGATCGGCATCATCTTCTCGGGGATCTGGCTGAAGGTTATCCACAGCCCGCGTCAGCATCCGATGATCAATGACGCCGAGTTCAAACACATCGCCGACAACGGCGGCATGGTCGACATGGACCAGGACAAGGGCAAAGGCAAAAAGGTCGATGGACCGAAGTGGGATTACATCCGCCAGTTGCTGACCAACCGCATGATGCTTGGTGTGTATCTGGGCCAGTACTGCATCAACGGTATCACCTACTTCTTCCTGACCTGGTTCCCGGTGTACCTGGTGCAAGAACGCGGCATGACCATCCTCAAGGCGGGTTTCATTGCCTCGTTGCCGGCGATCTGCGGCTTTATCGGTGGTGTGCTCGGAGGCGTGATTTCCGACTACCTGCTGCGCAAGGGACATTCCCTAACTTTCGCCCGCAAGGCGCCGATCATTGCTGGCTTGTTGGTCTCCAGCAGCATCGTGGCCTGTAACTACGTGGACGTTGAATGGATGGTCGTCGGCTTCATGGCCCTCGCATTCTTCGGTAAAGGCGTTGGCGCACTGGGCTGGGCGGTGGTGTCCGACACCTCGCCGAAGCAGATCGCCGGTTTGAGTGGCGGCCTGTTCAACATGTTCGGCAACATCGCTTCCATCACTACGCCGATCGTCATCGGTTACATCATCAGTTCCACCGGCTCGTTCAAATGGGCGCTGGTGTTTGTCGGTTGCAACGCACTGGTCGCGGTGTTCAGCTACCTGGTAATCGTTGGTCCGATCAAACGTGTGGTACTCAAGGAGCCGCCAGTCGGCGGTCCTGAAACCAATAACAAATTGTCTCAAGCGCATTCCTGAGGAGCGGCGTCATGCAGTTGATTGAACATTCCGACTCGCCGCGCTACATCCGCCTGCACGAGCGGGACAACGTCGTGATCGTGGTCAATGACCAAGGCGTGCCGGCCGGTACCGAATTTCCGGACGGCCTGGTCACCGTGGACTTCGTGCCACAGAGCCACAAGGTCACCCTGGAAGACATTCCCGAAGGCGGCCAGGTGATTCGTTACGGCCAGACCATCGGCTACGCGTTGCAGCCGATTCCGCGCGGCAGCTGGGTCAAGGAAGATCAACTGCGCATGCCCACCGCGCCGCCGCTGGACAGCTTGCCGCTGTCCACCGAAGTGCCGGCGGCGCAGGCACCGCTGGAAGGCTTCACGTTCGAGGGTTATCGCAACGCCGACGGCACCGTCGGCACGCGCAACATTCTCGGGATTACCACGACGGTTCAGTGCGTCACCGGCGTGCTGGACCATGCGGTCAAGCGCATCAAGGACGAGTTGCTGCCCAAGTATCCGCACGTCGATGACGTGGTCGCGTTGACCCACAGCTACGGCTGTGGGGTGGCGATTACCGCGACTGACGCGTACATCCCGATTCGTACGGTGCGCAATCTGGCGCGCAACCCGAACCTGGGTGGCGAGGCCTTGGTCATCAGCCTGGGCTGCGAGAAATTGCAGGCCGGACAGGTGATGCACGAGAACGACAGCTCGGTGGATTTGAGCGATCCGTGGTTGTACCGCTTGCAGGATTCCAGTCACGGTTTCACCGAGATGATCGAGCAGATCATGGCGTTGGCCGAGACCCGTTTGAAGAAGCTCGATCTGCGTCGCCGGGAAACCGTGCCGGCGTCCGAGTTGATTCTCGGTATGCAGTGCGGCGGTAGCGATGCGTTTTCCGGCATCACCGCCAACCCTGCGTTGGGTTATGCATCGGACCTGTTATTGCGAGCCGGCGCGACGGTGATGTTTTCCGAAGTCACCGAAGTGCGCGATGCGATTTACCTGCTGACTTCACGTGCGGAAACAGAAGAAGTCGCTCAGGAACTGGTGCGCGAGATGGACTGGTACGACCGTTACCTGGCCAAGGGCGAAGCGGATCGCAGCGCCAACACCACGCCGGGCAACAAGAAGGGCGGGTTGTCGAACATTGTCGAGAAGTCCCTGGGCTCGATCGTCAAATCCGGCAGCAGCGCGATCAACGGGGTGCTGGGTCCTGGTGAGCGGTTCAAGCGCAAAGGGCTGATCTTCTGTGCGACCCCGGCCAGTGATTTTGTCTGCGGGACGTTGCAACTGGCGGCGGGGATGAATCTGCACGTGTTCACCACCGGACGTGGCACGCCGTATGGGTTGGCGATGGCGCCGGTGGTGAAGGTGTCGACCCGGACCGAGCTGGCGCAGCGATGGCCAGACCTGATCGACATCGATGCCGGACGGATTGCGACCGGGCGGGCGTCGATTGAGGACCTTGGCTGGGAGTTGTTTCACTACTACCTGGATGTGGCCAGCGGCAAGAAGCAAACCTGGGCCGAGAAACACAAGCTGCATAACGACATCACCTTGTTCAACCCGGCGCCGATTACGTAGACCGAGTCGCCTGCATCGCGAGCAAGCTCGCTCCCACAGGGGATCTTCTTTGTTGCACAAATTGCGTGGACATCGAAGATCCCCTGTGGGAGTGAGCCTGCTCGCGAAAGCGGTCTACCAGACGGCGGAGTCCCTAGTGGCTTATCATTAGCCCCCTAACGACGCTCACCCAAGGTTATCCCCGGCATGCTGGCAATTTTCCTCGAAACCCTGAACATCACCGCGCCGGTGTTTGCCATGCTGTTTCTGGGGGCGCTGCTCAAGCGCATTGACTGGATCAACGACAACTTCATCCACACTGCGTCGGCCCTGGTGTTTAACGTCACCATGCCGGCGTTGCTGTTTCTGGGCATCCTGCATGCCGACCTGCATGCCGCGTTGCAACCGGCGCTGCTCATTTACTTCTCGCTCGCCACTCTGGCGTGTTTCGCCATCGCCTGGGGTTGGGCGATCTGGAAGTGCCCGCGGGAAGACCGGGGGATCTACACCCAGGGCGCCTTTCGCGGCAACAACGGGGTGATCGGCCTCGCATTGGCGGCGAGCATGTACGGCGACTACGGGATATCCCTCGGGGCGATTCTCGCGGCGTTGGTCATCCTGTTTTACAACACGCTCTCGACCATTGTGCTGGCGGTGTACAGCCCGGTGATCAAGTCCGACCCTTGGAGCATCTGCAAAAGCGTGATGGTCAATCCGCTGATCATCAGCGTGTTTGCAGCGGCGCCGTTTGCCTACTTCAAGATCAGCTTGCCGGGATGGCTGGAGACGTCCGGCCGATATCTGGCGCAAACCACCTTGCCATTGGCGCTGATCTGCATCGGCGGCACGTTGTCGCTGGCAGCGCTGCGCAAAAGCGGCAACATGGCGCTCAGCTCAAGTCTGGTGAAAATGATCGGCCTGCCGGTTCTGGCGACGCTGGGTGCGTGGCTCTGGGGCTTTCGTGGTGCGGAGTTGGGGATTCTGTTCCTGTACTTCGGCAGCCCGACCGCCGCGGCCAGTTTTGTCATGGCCCGTCAGGCCAATGGCAATCACGAACTGGCGGCGGCGATCATCGTGATCACCACGTTGATGGCGGCGGTCACCACCAACCTCGGGATCTTCCTGTTGCAGTGGGGCGGCTGGATCTAGTCGGCTTTCTGGTAGCTGTCGATCACTTCCTGCGCCGCCCGAAACGCATCGATGGCCGCCGGGACACCGGCATACACCGCGCAATGCAGCAGCGCTTCACGAATCTCTTCCACGGTGCAGCCATTGTTCAGCGCGCCACGCACGTGACCTTTCAATTCCTGCGGGCACTTCAACGCGGTCAGCGCGGCGAGGGTGATCAGGCTGCGGGTTTTCAATGGCAAACCTTCACGGTTCCAGACGCTGCCCCAGGCGTGCTCGTTGACGAAATCCTGCAGCGGTTGCGTGAACTCGGTGGCATTGCCCAGCGCGCGGTCGACGAAGGCGTCGCCCATCACTTGGCGACGGACTTCAACCCCAGGCTTTTTATCATCGGTCATGGCAAATCCTTATTGTGGTGTTGGCGACGCCAGGCGCGCAGCGACGTGAACAGCAAAAACGCCATCAGCGCCGGCAGGACAAAAAACAGCATCAGGTGTTCAAGCTTGCCGGCCAGCGGCATGCCGGTGGTAAACGACACCACGTGCAGACCGTAAGCCAAATACAAACCCAAAAACACCAGACCTTCGGCGCGGGTCACCCGGTAACCGGAATAGAACACCGGCAGGCACAACGCCGCGACACCGAGCATCACCGGCAAGTCAAAATCCAGGGCGTTGGGCGATACCGACAGCGGCGACGGCGCGACCAACGCGGTGAAGCCCAGCACGCCCAGGAGATTGAACAGGTTGCTGCCGATCACGTTGCCCACGGCGATGTCGCGCTCACCACGCCAGGCGGCGATCAACGAGGTGGCCAGTTCCGGCAGGGAGGTGCTGACGGCGACGATGGTCAGGCCGATGATCCGCTCCGACAACCCCAGATCGGTCGCGACCGAAACCGCCGCGCCCAGCAGCAAGTGCCCGGCGTAGACCAGCATCGCCAATCCCGCGACGATCATCAGCAGACTGCTGATCCATGGCGCTTGCGGGACTTCGTGGGTCATCGTTTGCGGGCGGGTCGAGTGCCGCGACTGGCGCAGCAGCAGGCCCAGATACAGCACCAGTGCCGCCAGCAGCATCACGCCATCGGCGCGGGTCAGTTCTTCGTTCCACGCCAATACGAACACCAGCAGGCTGGCGCCGATCATCAGCGGGATATCCAGGCGCACCAGTTGCCGTGAAACCCGCAGCGGGATGATCAGCGCCGAGAGACCGAGGGTGACGAGGATGTTGAAGATGCTACTGCCGATCACGCTGCCGACGGCGATGTCGGCGTTCTGCGCCAGGGTCGCCTGCAGGCTGACCGCCATCTGCGGTGCGCTGCTGCCGAGGGCGACGATGGTCAGGCCGATAATCAGCGGTCGTACATGCAGGCGCGCGGCGAGGCGCACGGCGGCGCGCACCATCAACTCGGCGCCGGCGATCAGCAACAGCAAGCCGCTGAGCAATTCAATCACGCTGATCAGGGGTAAATCGGCAAGTCCGAAAATGGTCAGCGCTCCGTCTATCAGTCGTCGAGGGCTTGCACGCGAACCTTCGCGGTGCCGCTACTGAGCATACCCAGTTGTTCGGCCGCTTCATGTGAAACATCGATCAGACGCCCACGGGTGTGCGGCCCGCGATCGTTGATGCGAACCACGCAGGACTTGTCGTTGTTCAGATTGGTGACCTTCACTCGCGTGCCAAAGGGCAACTGGCGATGGGCGGCGGTCAGGGAGTTCTTGTTGAAACGCTCGCCACTGGCGGTGCGTTTACCTTGGTGTTTGGCGCCGTAATACGAGGCAACACCGGTCTTGTCATAGCCGTGTGGATCGATGGTGTCGGTGCTGGCGCAACCGGCCAGCAGAGAGAGCAGGGCACAGGTACTGAGGAAGCGTTTCATTCGAAGGTTTCCACATACAAATGTGGGAGCGGGGGGGGGGGGGGGGGGGGGGGGGGCCCCCCCCCCCCCCCCCCCCCCCCCCCCCCCCCCGCTCCCACAGGGATTAGAGCCAGGCTTTAAATCTGGCTCCATTCTCATCAGCCTTCGAGCTTGCTTTTCAGCAGTTCGTTGACCTGTTGCGGGTTGGCCTTGCCTTTGGAGGCTTTCATGGCCTGGCCGACGAAGAAGCCGAACATCTTGCCGCGTTTGGCTTCGTCTGCCGCGCGATACTGTTCAACTTGTTCGGCATTGGCCGCGAGCATTTCGTCCAACACTGCCGAGATCGCGCCCGTGTCGGTCACTTGCTTCAGGCCGCGCTTGTCGATGATCTCGTCCGCGCTGCCTTCGCCGTTGGCCATGGCTTCAAACACAACCTTGGCGATCTTGCCGGAGATGGTGTTGTCGGTGATGCGCAGCAGCATGCCGCCCAGTTGCTCGGCCGAGACCGGCGACTGGTCGATGTCCAGGCCCTGTTTGTTCAACAGGCTGCCCAATTCAACCATCACCCAGTTGGCCGCCAGCTTGGCGTCGCCGCCGATGCTCACGACTTTCTCGAAGTAATCGGCTTGCTCGCGGCTGGTGGCCAGGACGCTGGCGTCATAGACCGACAGACCGAACTGCGCCTGGAAGCGCTCGCGTTTCTGCGGTGGCAATTCCGGCAGGGTGGCGCGCACGTCGTCGAGGAACGAGTCTTCGATGACCACCGGCAGCAGGTCCGGATCGGGGAAGTAACGGTAGTCGTTGGCTTCCTCTTTGCTGCGCATCGGACGGGTTTCGTCCTTGTTTGGATCGTACAGACGAGTCTGCTGGATCACCTTGCCGCCGTCTTCGATCAGTTCGATCTGACGCTGCACTTCGGTGTTGATCGCCTTCTCGATGAAACGGAACGAGTTGACGTTCTTGATCTCGCAGCGCGTGCCGAATTCAACCTGGCCTTTTGGACGGATCGACACGTTGCAGTCGCAACGCAGCGAACCTTCGGCCATGTTGCCGTCGCAAATGCCCAGGTAACGCACCAGCGCGTGAACCGTCTTGACGTAGGCCACGGCTTCCTTGGCGCTGCGCATGTCCGGTTCGGACACGATTTCCAGCAGCGGCGTGCCGGCGCGGTTCAGGTCGATGCCGGTGGCACCGTTGAATTCTTCGTGCAGGCTTTTACCGGCGTCTTCTTCCAGGTGCGCACGGGTCACGCCGACACGTTTGATCGTGCCGTCTTCCATGGCGATGTCCAGGTGGCCTTTGCCGACGATCGGCAATTCCATCTGGCTGATCTGGTAGCCCTTCGGCAGGTCCGGGTAGAAATAGTTTTTACGGGCGAACACGTTGTGCTGGCCGATCTCGGCATCGATGGCGAGACCGAACATCACCGCCATGCGCACTGCTTCCTGGTTCAGCACCGGCAATACGCCGGGCATACCGAGGTCAACCAGGCTGGCCTGGGTGTTCGGCTCGGAACCGAAAGTGGTGGAGCTACCGGAAAAGATTTTCGACCGGGTGGTGAGCTGGGTGTGAATCTCCAGCCCGATCACGACTTCCCATTGCATGTGTTTCTCCTCAGAAGCCGGTTGGGGTGCGGGTGTGCCAGTCAGTGTTCAGCTGATACTGGTGGGCAACGTTCAACAGGCGACCTTCCTGGAAATACGGGGCGAGCAATTGCACGCCGACCGGCAGGCCGTCGACAAAACCTGCCGGCATGGACAAGCCCGGCAGACCGGCGAGGTTGGCGGTGATGGTGTAGACGTCTTCCAGGTACGCAGCAACCGGGTCGCTGCTCTTGGCGCCAAGTTTCCAGGCCGGGTTTGGCGTGGTTGGGCCGAGGATGATGTCGACCTCATTGAAGGCAGCCATGAAGTCGTTCTTCACCAGACGGCGAATCTTCTGCGCCTTCAGGTAGTAAGCGTCGTAGTAACCGGCGGACAACGCGTAGGCGCCAACCATGATCCGGCGCTGAACTTCCGGGCCGAAACCTTCGCCACGGGAACGCTTGTACAGGTCTTCGAGGTTTTTTGGATCTGCGCAGCGATAGCCGAAACGTACGCCGTCGAAACGCGACAGGTTGGAAGACGCTTCTGCCGGGGCGATCACGTAGTACGCAGGGATCGCGTGTTGCATGTTCGGCAGGCTGATTTCCTTGACCACGGCACCGAGCTTTTCCAGCGCCTTGACGCTGTTGTGGATTAGCTCGGCAATGCGCGGGTCGAGACCGGCGCTGAAATACTCTTTAGGAACGCCGATGCGCAGGCCTTGCAGCGAACCGTTGAGGCTGGCGCTGTAATCCGGCACGGGCTCGTCGATGCTGGTGGAGTCTTGCGGGTCGAAACCGGCCATGCCTTGCAGCAGGATTGCGCAGTCTTCGGCAGTGCGCGCCAATGGGCCGCCCTGATCGAGACTGGAGGCGTAAGCGATCATGCCCCAGCGCGAAACGCGGCCGTACGTCGGTTTCAGACCGGTCAGGTTGGTAAACGCGGCCGGCTGGCGGATCGAGCCGCCAGTGTCGGTCGCCGTGGCGGCCGGCAACAGACGAGCGGCAACGGCCGCGGCCGAACCACCGGACGAACCGCCCGGCACGTGTTCCAGGTTCCACGGGTTTTTCACTGCGCCGTAGTAGCTCGACTCGTTGGCCGAACCCATGGCGAATTCGTCCATGTTGGTCTTGCCCAACGTCACGGCACCCGCGGCGGCCAGCTTGGCGACTACGGTGGCGTCGTACGGTGCTTTAAAGTTGTCGAGCATCTTCGAGCCGCAGCTGGTGCGGATACCCTGGGTGCAGAACAGGTCTTTGTGGGCGATCGGCGCACCGAGCAGGGCGCCGCTCTCACCATTGGCCCGGCGTGCGTCAGCGGCTTTCGCCTGCTGGAGCGCCAGGTCTTCGGTGAGGCTGATGAAACTGTTGAGCTGCGGATCGAGCTGGGCGATACGCGCCAGCAGGGTTTTGGTCAGCTCTTCGGAAGAAAACTTTTTATCGGCGAGACCGCGGGCGATCTCGGCCAGAGTCAAATGATGCATTGCAGGCTCTTTCCCTTTAGTCGATGACTTTCGGAACCAGGTACAGGCCGTTTTCGACCGCTGGTGCGATGGACTGATAGGCCTCGCGATGATTGGTCTCGGTCACGACGTCTGCACGCAGGCGCTGGCTGGCTTCCAGTGGGTGGGCGAGCGGCTCGATACCGTCGGTATTGACCGCCTGCATTTCGTCGACCAGCCCCAGAATGCTGTTCAGGGCCGAAGTGATGTGTGGAAGATCGGCATCATTAAGGCCAAGACAGGCCAGATGAGCGATTTTTTCCACGTCGGAGCGTTCAAGCGTCATGGGATTCTCCAGTGGAAGGAAAACAGAACGGATGCTATCCGTGTGTTAGATTGTCGGAACACTACCGCATTTCTACGGTCATAAGGCCGCGATTGTGGGGGTTGGTGCACAGAAAAGCGGCCAATTTAACATATTGGCGCCTTGCCCAAAATCCCTGTCGTTGTTAGAGTTTGCCGCACTTTTTTACCCACGCGTTGCCTAGGGTCCCTTTCCCATGTTCAAGAAACTGCGTGGCATGTTTTCCAGCGATCTTTCCATTGACCTGGGCACTGCCAACACCCTTATTTACGTGCGCGAGCGCGGTATCGTCCTGAATGAGCCCTCGGTTGTGGCTATTCGGACACACGGTAACCAGAAAAGTGTCGTTGCTGTCGGCACCGAGGCCAAGCGCATGCTCGGCCGTACGCCGGGCAACATTGCTGCCATTCGTCCGATGAAGGACGGCGTGATCGCCGACTTCAGCGTTTGCGAAAAGATGCTGCAGTACTTTATCAATAAGGTTCACGAAAACAGCTTCCTGCAGCCTAGCCCTCGTGTGCTGATCTGCGTTCCGTGCAAATCCACCCAGGTTGAGCGTCGTGCCATCCGTGAGTCGGCCCTCGGTGCCGGTGCCCGTGAAGTGTTCCTGATCGAAGAGCCAATGGCGGCTGCGATCGGTGCCGGCCTTCCGGTTGAAGAAGCTCGCGGCTCGATGGTTGTCGATATCGGTGGTGGTACCACTGAAATCGCGCTGATCTCCCTGAACGGTGTGGTTTACGCTGAATCCGTACGAGTTGGCGGCGACCGCTTCGACGAAGCGATCATCACCTACGTGCGTCGCAACTACGGCAGCCTGATCGGCGAATCCACTGCCGAGCGCATCAAGCAGGAAATCGGTACGGCCTACCCGGGCGGCGAAGTTCGCGAAGTCGACGTTCGTGGCCGTAACCTGGCTGAAGGCGTTCCACGCGCATTCACCCTGAACTCCAATGAAGTGCTGGAAGCTCTGCAAGAGTCCCTGGCCACCATCGTTCAGGCTGTGAAAAGTGCATTGGAGCAATCGCCTCCGGAACTGGCTTCCGATATCGCCGAGCGTGGTCTGGTACTGACCGGTGGCGGCGCCTTGCTGCGTGACCTCGACAAGTTGCTGGCCCAGGAAACCGGTCTGCCGGTAATCGTTGCCGAAGACCCGCTGACCTGTGTTGCTCGCGGCGGTGGCCGTGCATTGGAAATGATGGATAAACACACCATGGACCTGCTGTCGAGCGAGTGATCTCGCCCGACGCATCTATGCTGTTGGCGCGCAGGCAGCACTTTGCAGTGCTGCCTGTTGGCGTTTATCTTCTGTCAGTCTGCATCCAGGCCGGTTTGATGCCGTATGAATAAAGAGAACATTTGCCTGGGAGGAGCGGCTTATTAAACCGCTTTTCACCAAAGGGCCTTCACTGGGCGTGCGCTTGTTGGTGCTGGTCGTGCTATCGGTCGCGCTGATGGTGGTCGATGCCCGCTTCACACTGCTCAAGCCAGTGCGTAGCCAAATGTCGCTGGTACTGATGCAGTCTTACTGGATCACCGACCTGCCACAGCGGCTATGGCAGGGTGTGGCCAGCCAGTTTGGCAGCCGTACCGAGCTCGTCGCCGAAAACGAAAAACTCAAAACCGAAAACCTGCTGTTGCAGGGTCGCATGCAAAAGCTTGCCGCCCTCACCGAACAGAACGTTCGGCTGCGCGAGTTGCTCAACTCCTCCGCGCTGGTCAACGAGAAGGTCGAAGTGGCCGAACTGATCGGCATGGACCCCAACCCCTTCACCCATCGCATCATCATCAATAAAGGTGAGCGCGACGGTGTCATCCTCGGTCAGCCGGTGCTCGATGCCCGCGGCCTGATGGGCCAGGTGGTCGAGTTGATGCCGTACACCTCTCGTGTGCTGTTGCTGACCGACACCACTCACAGCATTCCGGTGCAGGTGAACCGCAACGGTCTGCGGGCGATTGCCAGCGGCACTGGCAATCCGGAACGCCTGGAGCTGCGTCACGTAGCCGATACCGCCGATATTAAAGAAGGCGATCTGTTGGTCAGCTCGGGTCTGGGGCAGCGGTTCCCGGCGGGTTACCCGGTAGCGACGGTCAGGGAAGTGATTCACGATTCCGGTCAGCCGTTCGCTATTGTGCGCGCCGTGCCGACCGCCGCCTTGAACCGCAGCCGTTACCTGTTGCTGGTGTTCACCGACGGCCGCACAGCCGAAGAGCGCGCCAACGAAGCTGCCCAGGCTCAAGAAGCCTTGGACCAGCACGGTGGTGGACCAATCATTCCAGCGACAGTACCGAAACCTGCCATCGTCCCGGCTGCTGTTGCTGCGCCCGTGACTCCGGTTGCGCCGACGGCTGCCCCTGCTGCCACAACCCCGCCCAAACCTGCGGTAACTCATCCTGCTGCTGCGAAACCTGCCGCCAGCAAGCCGCCCGCTGCCGCGAAGCCTGCAGCCAAACCGCCTGTCTCTGCGCCGGCTACCACTGGGGGACGAGAATAATGGTTGGTGCTACTGCCTCCCGAAACGACTGGATAGTCTGGCTGACATTCGCCATAGGCATGCTGCTCAGCGTTTCGCCGTTGCCACAATTCATGGAAATCCTCCGTCCGCTGTGGCTGGCCCTGCTGCTGGCGTTCTGGGCGTTGGCCATGCCGCAGAAAGTCGGGATGGTCACCGCGTGGTGCCTGGGCCTGGCTGAAGACGTGCTTTATGGCACGCTGCTGGGCCAGAACGCATTGATCCTGACGCTGATCACATACCTGGTGCTGGCGCTGCAACAACGTCTGCGCATGTTCCCGATGTGGCAACAGAGCCTGGTGATCCTGGTTATCTTCGGCCTCGCGCAACTTGTTCAGCTGTGGCTCAGCGCCCTGACCGGCAATCGCCAGCCGACGCTGGCGCTGGTCTTGCCAGCACTGGTCAGCGCATTGCTCTGGCCATGGGTCAGCTACGGTTTGCGCGGTTTGCGTCGACGCTACAAAATCAATTAATTCGGTCCGGCATTTGCCCGCACTAGACAGGGAGATGTCTTGATGAAAAAGCTATACCTCGCCTCAGGCTCGCCGCGTCGGCGTGAACTGCTCACGCAGATCGGCGTGCCGTTCTCCGCCATCAGTGCGGACATCGATGAAACCCCTTTAGAAAATGAATCCCCGTCGGCCTATGTCGAGCGCCTGGCGCGCGGCAAAGCCGAGGCCGGGCGCAGGGCTGTCGTGTCCGCCGCAGATTTTTGCGTGCTGGGCGCCGACACCGCCGTGGTACTGGACGGAAAAATTCTTGGCAAACCGGTTGATGAAGCGCAAGCGTGCGCCATGCTTATGATGTTGTCCGGGTGTGAACATGAAGTCCTGACGGCGATTGCGGTGCGAGAGGGTGAGCGTTGCGAGTCTCGGGTCGTGCGCAGTCTGGTGCGCTTTCGCAACATCAGTCGCGATGAAGCGATGGCCTACTGGGCCAGCGGCGAGCCGCAGGACAAGGCCGGCGGCTACGGCATTCAGGGGCTCGGCGCGGTGTTTGTCGCCGGGCTCAATGGCAGTTACTCGGCGGTGGTCGGGTTACCGCTGTGCGAAACCGCTGAGCTGCTTGGCCATTTCGGCATACCCTGTTGGCAAACCCTTAACGCGCGTTGAGCGTCGTACTGACAAGATGCGGCCATTATCGTGAACATGCCTGAACGAGACCCTGCCATGAGTGAAGAGATCCTGATCAACATCACGCCGATGGAATCGCGCGTGGCGGTGGTTGAAAACGGTGTTCTGCAAGAGGTCCACGTCGAGCGTACGCAAAAGCGCGGGATTGTCGGGAACATCTATAAAGGCAAAGTCGTCCGGGTATTGCCGGGCATGCAGGCGGCATTCGTCGACATTGGTCTGGACCGCGCCGCGTTCATTCATGCCTCGGAAATTTCCCTGCGCGAAGGCCCGGCGGTCGAGAGCATCAGCGCTCTGGTCCATGAAGGTCAGAGCCTGGTGGTGCAAGTGACCAAGGACCCGATCGGCTCCAAAGGCGCACGCCTGACGACTCAGTTGTCGATCCCGTCGCGGTATCTGGTGTATATGCCGCGTACCGCGCACGTTGGCATTTCGTTGAAGATCGAAGACGAAGCCGAGCGTGAACGTCTCAAGCAAGTGGTCACTGATTGCGTGGCCAAAGAAGGCATCCAAGAGGCCGGTGGCTTCATCCTGCGTACCGCTGCCGAAGGTGCCGGTGCCGATGAAATCCTCATGGACATCCGCTACCTGCGTCGGCTCTGGGATCAGATCAACGAGCAGATCAAAACCATCAGCGCGCCGAGTGTGATCTACGAAGACCTCGGCCTGGCGCTGCGCACCTTGCGTGATCTGGTGAGTCCGAAGATCGAGAAGATCCGCATCGACTCCCGGGAAACCTTCCAGAAAACCACACAGTTCGTCGCCGAGCTGATGCCGGAAATCGCCGATCGTCTTGAGCATTACCCTGGCGAACGGCCGATCTTCGACCTGTACGGCGTCGAAGACGAAATCCAGAAAGCCCTGGAGCGCAAAGTCCCGCTGAAGTCCGGCGGTTACCTGGTGGTCGATCCGGCGGAAGCCATGAGCACCATCGACGTTAACACCGGGGCGTTCGTCGGACATCGCAACCTCGAAGAAACCATCTTCAAGACCAACCTCGAAGCTGCGACCGCCATTGCTCGCCAGCTGCGCCTGCGCAACCTGGGCGGGATCATCATCATCGACTTCATCGACATGGAAGATGAGGAGCACCAGCGTCAGGTGCTGCGCACCCTTGAGAAGCAACTGGAGCGCGATCACGCCAAGACCAACATCATCGGCATCACCGAGTTGGGCCTGGTGCAGATGACTCGCAAACGCACCCGCGAAAGCCTTGAGCAAGTACTGTGCGAGCCGTGCAGCAGCTGTCAGGGCCGCGGCAAGCTCAAGACTCCGGAAACGGTTTGCTACGAGATTTTCCGCGAAATCCTCCGAGAGGCTCGCGCCTATCAGGCGGAAGGCTATCGTGTATTGGCAAACCAGAAAGTGGTCGACCGTTTGCTCGATGAAGAATCGGGCAATGTCGCCGAGCTCGAAGGTTTTATCGGGCGCACCATCCGGTTCCAGGTGGAAACCATGTATTCCCAGGAACAATACGACGTGGTGCTGCTCTGAATCGCTGTCTTTCAACCCTGCTAGAACGGCTGGCCTCAGCTTTTTGCAGTATTTTGCCATGGGAGCCAACTGACATGGAACGTCTGACACGCATTTTGGCCGCACTCACCCGCTGGGGTTTGGGGCTGTGCGCGTTGGTATTGGTGTTGATGGCGTTGTACGTCAGCCTCGGCCGAGAGCTGACACCGCTGGTGGCGGAGTACCGTGCCGAAGTCGAAGCCAAAGCCAGTGCCGCCTTGGGTATGCCGCTGAATATCGGCGAACTGGAAGGCAATTGGAGCGGTTTCGCTCCGATCATGCTGGCTCACGACGTGATGGTCGGCGAGGGCGCCAATGCCTTGCGTCTGGATCAGGTGCGCGCAGTGCCGGATCTGTGGGCCAGTCTGATGGCTCGTGAAGTGCGCATTGCTCACCTGGAACTCAGCGGCCTGAAGATCAGCCTCAAGGAAGGCGAGGACGGGGCTTGGGCGCTGGAAGGTTTACCTGTGCAGCAGGATCAGCCGCTGGATCCCGAGCAATTGCTCAATCGCATGCAGATGGTTCAGCAACTGTCGGTACTCGATAGCCAAGTCACTTTGCAGCCACTGCAAGAGCAGCCGCTGACCCTGACTTACGTCGGGCTGAATCTGAAAACTGGCGTCTCCCGCCAGCGACTTGACGCCCGTTTGACCCTGCCCGACGGACAACCGGTGGCCATCAGTCTGCGTACCCGTCTGCGCGCCAGCGAATGGAAAGACGGCGAGGCCGAAGCTTATTTGAGCCTGCCACAAAGCGACTGGTCGAAATGGTTGCCTGAGCGCCTGACCCAACAATGGAATTTTTCCGAGTTCAAGGCCGGCGGCGAACTTTGGGTGAACTGGAACAAGGGTGCCCTGCAAAGTGCAGCGATTCGCTTGAACGCGCCGCAACTCAAGGGCGCGTACGCCGAGCGCAAGCCGATCCAGATCAACAATCTGGCGCTCAATGGCTATTTCCAGCGCAGCTCCGAAGGCGTGCTGGTAACCCTGGATTCGCTGGCCATGAACTTTGGCGAGACCCGTTGGGAAACGCATCTGCAACTCAAGCAAAACGAGGCGACGGACAAGACTGAAGAGCTTTGGCATCTGCAAGCCGACCGCCTCGACCTCACCCCGATCACCCCGATTCTGAATGCCTTGGGGCCGCTGCCCGAGGGCGTTGCCACGGCCGTCGAGCGGCTCAAAGTGACCGGCGGCCTGCGCAACGTGCTGATCGACTTCCGGCCTAATGCCACCGACGGCAGCAAGTTCAGCTTTGCCGCCAACCTGGATCGGGTCGGCTTCGATGCCTATCACGGCGCTCCAGCGGCGCGAAATGTCAGTGGCAGCATCAGCGGTGATCTGGGCGGTGGCGAGTTGCGCATGGACAGCAAGGATTTTTCCCTGCACCTGGACCCGATTTTCGCCAAGCCATGGCAGTACATTCAGGCCAATGCCCGACTGACCTGGAAACTCGATAAAGAAGCCTTCACCTTGATCGCGCCGTACCTGAAGGTGCTGGGCGAGGAGGGCAAGATTGCCGGAGACTTCCTGATCCGCCTGCATTTCGACCACACCCAGGAAGACTACATGGACCTGCGGGTCGGTCTGGTGGACGGCGACGGGCGCTACACCGCCAAGTACTTGCCGACCATGCTAAGCCCGGGGCTGGACGAATGGCTGCGTACGGCGATTCTCAAAGGTGCGGTGGACGAAGGCTTCTTCCAGTACCAGGGTTCGCTGAACCACGGTGCCGCCGATACTGCCCGCAGCATCAGTCTGTTCTTCAAGGTTCACGACGCCGAACTGGCCTTCCAGCCAGGCTGGCCACATGTCAGCAAGGTCACGGGTGACGTGTTTGTTGAAGACAGCGGTGTGCGGATCCTGGCCAGCAAGGGTCAATTGCTCAATACCGAAGTCAGCGACATTTACGTCAATATTCCCCATGTGCCAGCAGGGCAAAACGTCCACCTGTTACTCGACGGTGAATTCGCTGGCGGGTTGGGCGATGGCTTGAAAATTCTCCAGGAAGCGCCGATCGGCACCGCAGCGACCTTTGCCGGTTGGGAAGGCGAGGGCGATCTGCAAGGCAAACTGAAACTGGATATTCCGCTGGTCAAAGGCGAGCAGCCGAAGATCCTCGTCGACTTCAAGACCGCCAAGGCCCGTCTGAAACTGGCCGAGCCAACCCTGGAGCTGACTCAGCTCAAAGGCGATTTCCGTTTCGACAGCAACAAGGGTTTGAGCGGGCAAAACATCACCGCGCGCGCCTTCGATAAACCTGTCGCTGCACAGATTTTCGCCGATGGTGGCCCCGGCAACCTCAAGACTCGCGTCGCCGCCTCGGGCCAGGTCGAGGTCAAGAAACTGACTGACTGGCTGAGTGTTACTCAGCCGTTGCCAGTGTCCGGTGTGATCCCTTATCAGCTGCAACTGAACCTTGATGGGGCCGACAGTCAATTGATGGTCAGCTCCAACCTCAAGGGCGTTGCAATCAATTTGCCGGCGCCGTTCGGCATGGAGTCCGACGTCGGCCGCGACACCACGTTCCGCATGACCCTGCAGGGGGCCGAGCGGCGCTACTGGGTGAACTACGGTGAGCTGGCGAACTTCACGTTTGCGGCACCGCCCGGCAATTTTGCCGACGGGCGCGGTGAGTTGTTCCTGGGGGGCGGCAATGCCGTGCTACCTGGCGCCAAAGGCCTGCGGGTGCGCGGTGTGCTGTCGGAACTGGACGTAGGCCCCTGGAAAGACCTGGTAGACAAGTACCCCGGCCGGGATCCGGGCGGCAACGCCAAACAGTTGCTCAGCGGTGCGGATTTCAAGATTGGCACGCTCAGCGGTGTCGGCACTACGCTCGATCAGGCTTCCGTACAGTTGAATCGAAAACCTGCCGCGTGGGCCTTGCAACTCGACAGCCAACAGGTGAAGGGAAGCGCCAGCATCCCCGATGCGAAAGCCGCGCCGATTGCGGTCAACCTGCAATACGTGCGTTTGCCTGCCCCAGACCCGACGGTCCTGGCCGACGAAAACTCGCCAGATCCGCTGGCCTCGGTGGATCCGACGAAGATCCCGGCACTGGATATCACCATCAATCAACTGTTCCAGGGCAAGGACCTCGTCGGGGCCTGGTATCTGAAAGTCCGTCCGACCGCCAAGGGCGTTGCGCTTAATACGCTGGATCTGGGCCTCAAGGGCATCCTCCTGCAGGGCAGTGGCGGTTGGGAAGGCACGCCCGGTTTCAGCAGCAGTTGGTACAAGGGCCGGATCAGCGGCAAGAATCTCGCCGATGTACTGAAGGGTTGGGGCTTTGCGCCGAGTGTCACCAGTGAAGATTTTCATATGGATGTCGATGGTCGCTGGCCCGGTTCGCCGGCCTGGCTGGCCACCAAGCGCTTCTCTGGAACCCTCGATGCTTCGCTGAATAAAGGTCAGTTTGTTGAAGTCGAGGGCAGCGCCCAGGCGTTGCGAGTGTTTGGCTTGCTGAACTTCAACTCCATCGGCCGCCGGTTGCGTCTGGACTTCTCCGACCTGTTTGGCAAAGGCTTGAGTTATGACCGGGTCAAAGGCCTGCTGGTCGCGACCAACGGTGTATACGTGACGCGTGAGCCGATCCGGCTGACCGGTCCGTCGAGCAACATCGAACTCAACGGTACGCTGGACCTGGTGGGCGATAAGGTCGATGCCAAGTTGCTGGTGACGTTGCCTGTGACCAACAACCTGCCGATAGCCGCGCTGATCGTCGGTGCACCGGCTATCGGCGGCGCGCTGTTCCTGATCGATAAGCTGATCGGTGACCGTGTGGCGCGTTTCGCCAGCGTCCAATACACCGTCAAGGGGCCATGGAAAGAGCCGAAAATCACCTTTGACAAGCCTTTTTGACAACGCCACCCCTATGGTCGATGGAGTAGCATGGCCGTAAGTTCCCTGTATGTGTTGATTCCAGATTAGGAAAAGGCCATGTCTTTTGCGGTGATTCAAATGGTCAGCCAGAGCGATGTGCTGGCCAATCTGGCCCAGGCTCGTCGGCTGCTCGAGCAAGCGGCGGCCGGTGGTGCCCGGCTTGCCGTACTGCCGGAAAACTTCGCCGCCATGGGCCGTCGCGACATTGCCGACATCGGCCGCGCCGAGGCATTGGGCGAAGGCCCGATCCTGCCATGGTTGAAACAGACCGCCCTCGACCTCAAGTTATGGATAGTAGCCGGCACGTTGCCGTTGCCGCCGGTGGATCAACCGACGGCCAAAGTGCATGCCTGCTCGCTGCTGGTGGATGACCACGGCGAAACCGTTGCACGGTATGACAAGTTGCACCTTTTCGACGTCGATGTGGCGGACAATCGCGGGCGTTATCGCGAATCCGATGACTATGCTTATGGCAGTGGGGTAGTCGTGGCGGACACGCCCGTCGGTCGAGTCGGGCTGACGGTGTGTTACGACCTGCGCTTCCCGGAGTTGTACAGCGAATTACGCGCTGCCGGGGCGGAGTTGATTACCGCACCGTCGGCCTTTACCGCGGTGACCGGCGCGGCGCATTGGGAGGTGTTGATTCGCGCGCGGGCCATCGAAACTCAATGTTATGTGCTCGCGGCTGCCCAGGGTGGGACGCATCCGGGGCCGCGAGAAACCTTTGGCCATGCCGCGATAATCGACCCGTGGG
Organism: Pseudomonas sp. UYIF39; assembly: GCF_029963765.1. Lineage (GTDB taxonomy): Bacteria > Pseudomonadota > Gammaproteobacteria > Pseudomonadales > Pseudomonadaceae > Aquipseudomonas. The sequence continues at coordinate 149,414 of NZ_JALBYU010000004.1, read as the reverse complement.
GACGTGTGCTGGCGCAACAGGATCAAGGCGAGGCCGTGCTGCTGGCCGAACGCGATAGCAGCGAACAGGCGTCCATCAGGGCGCGGATGCCGGTGTCCAGTCACCGGCGCTTTTTCTCGCAGGGCGCCCGGCGACCTGCCTCAGAACGATGAATTTAAGGCGTAAAGCATATGAGCGAGTTGTTGTCCTCAGTCAGTGAACACCTCCTGGCGCCTGGTGGCGTAACGATCGAGAGCCTGCAAGGTGTGCTCGGCGATCTGGCCGGCCCGGGCATCGATGCCGCCGACCTGTATTTCCAGGGGCAGATTTCCGAGTCCTGGGCGCTGGAAGACGGAATCGTCAAGGAAGGCAGCTTCAATCTCGACCAAGGTGTTGGCGTGCGAGCGCAATCGGGTGAGAAAACCGGCTTTGCCTACAGCAATGCCATTACCCTTGAAGCCCTCGGCGCCGCGGCCCGTGCGGCCCGTTCGATCTCCCGCGCCGGTCAGAACGGCACTGTGCAAGCCTTCACGACTCAGGATGTCGCCCAGCTGTACGGGCCGGACAACCCGCTGGAAGTCATGACCCGTGCCGAGAAGGTCGAACTGCTCAAGCGTATCGACGTCGCGACTCGCGCCCTCGACCCGCGTATTCAGCAATTGACCGTGAGCATGGCGGGTGTCTGGGAACGAATCCTTGTGGCTTCCACGGACGGCGGCCTGGCCGCCGATGTACGGCCGTTGGTGCGCTTTAACGTCAGTGTGATCGTCGAGCAGAACGGTCGCCGTGAGCGCGGCGGTCATGGCGGTGGCGGTCGTACCGATTACCGTTATTTCCTCAGCGATGACCGCGCCATGGGCTATGCCCGTGAAGCGCTGCGTCAGGCATTGGTGAATCTGGAAGCCATTCCTGCGCCGGCCGGTACGTTGCCAGTGGTGCTGGGGTCGGGCTGGTCCGGCGTGCTGCTGCACGAAGCGGTCGGCCACGGTCTGGAAGGCGACTTCAACCGCAAGGGCAGTTCGGCTTACAGCGGGCGCATGGGCGAGATGGTTGCGTCCAAGCTGTGCACCATCGTCGATGACGGCACGCTGGCCGGTCGTCGCGGTTCTCTGAGCGTCGATGATGAAGGCACCCCGACCGAGTGCACGACACTGATCGAAAACGGCGTACTCAAAGGCTACATGCAGGACAAACTCAACGCCCGCCTGATGGGCGTGGCCCGCACCGGTAACGGTCGTCGCGAATCCTACGCGCACCTGCCGATGCCGCGCATGACCAACACCTACATGCTGGCGGGCGAAAGCGACCCGGCAGAAATCATCGCCTCGGTGAAACGCGGCATCTACTGCGCCAACCTCGGCGGCGGTCAGGTGGATATCACCAGCGGCAAATTCGTATTCTCCACCAGCGAGGCGTACCTGATCGAAGACGGCAAAATCACTGCCCCGGTCAAAGGCGCGACGTTGATCGGCAACGGGCCGGAAGCCATGAGCAAGGTGTCGATGGTCGGTAACGATCTGGCGCTGGACAGCGGCGTGGGGACGTGTGGCAAGGATGGGCAGTCGGTGCCGGTGGGTGTCGGCCAGCCAACGCTGAAAATCGATGCGATCACTGTGGGTGGCACAGGATCTTGAGGAATGGAGCTTCGGGTGAACTGCAATGCAGCTCACCCGATTCGAGATTTAACGCAGACCGCGTTGAGTCTCGTCCAGCTCACGGATGTACTTGAAGATTTTACGGCTAGATGCCGGTGGCTTGTTGGTCGCCAGTTCGTGCTGGGCCTGACGGATCAGGGAGCGCAATTGCTGACGATCAGCCTCCGGGTAGTCGACCACGAACTTCTCCAGGACCGCATCGTCGCCCGCGATCAAGCGATCGCGCCAGCGTTCCAGGCCATGGAAACGTTCGTTGTACTGCCGGGTGGAGGCATCGAGTTGATCGAGCAAGCTCAGAATGGCGTCAGTGTCCTGGTCGCGCATCAGTTTGCCGATAAACATGAGGTGCCGTTTACGCGCGATATTCGCGGTGTGCTTGGGCGCATCGGCCAGTGCCCGGCGCATAGCGTCGGTCAACGGCAGTTTTGCCAGCAAGTCAGGCTTGAGCGTTGTAAGGCGCTCGCCGAGGTCAACCAGAGCATGCAGCTCGCGTTTAACCTGGGATTTGCTTTTTTCTCCCGTATCGAGGGAGTCGTCGTAAGAATCAACCATGGTGGCCGTCCGCAAAGAAACGCCGCCATGATAACCAGTCGGGGGCCGCTTGTCCGGCCCGGTCGCTCGAAGGCCCCAGCCGAAAGCAGAATTTGAGTGGAGAACAGCATGAGTGCAGTTGAAAGCGTCGGCCCACAAGCGTTGCCGGCACTGCAAGAACAAGTCGAGCAGATCATCGCTGAAGCCAAGCGCCAGGGCGCCAGTGCCTGTGAAGTGGCGGTGTCCCTGGAGCAGGGCCTGTCGACCTCGGTGCGTCAGCGTGAAGTCGAAACCGTCGAATTCAACCGCGATCAGGGCTTCGGCATCACCTTGTACGTCGGTCAGCGCAAGGGCTCGGCCAGCACGTCCGCCAGCGGTCCGGAGGCGATTCGTGAAACCGTCGCCGCCGCATTGGCCATCGCCAAGCACACGTCCGAAGACGAAGCTTCGGGCTTGGCAGACGCTGCGCTGATGGCCAAGGATCTGCAGGATTTCGACCTGTTCCACGAATGGGACATCACGCCGGAGCAAGCCATCGAGCAGGCGCTGGCCTGCGAAGCGGCGGCGTTTGCCACCGACAGCCGGATCAAGAACGCCGACGGCACGACCCTCAGCACCCATCAGGGCTGCCGTGTCTACGGCAACAGCCACGGTTTTATTGGCGGTTACGCGTCGACCCGTCACAGCCTGAGCTGCGTAATGATCGCCGAGGCCGACGGCCAGATGCAGCGCGATTACTGGTACGACGTGAACCGTCAGGGCAACTTGCTGGCCGACCCGGTGAGCATCGGCCAGCGTGCTGCTCAGCGGGCGGCGAGCCGTCTGGGTGCGCGTCCGGTACCGACCTGCGAAGTGCCGGTGCTGTTTTCCGCGGAACTGGCCGGTGGTTTGTTCGGCAGTTTCCTCTCGGCGATTTCCGGCGGCAGTCTGTATCGCAAATCCTCGTTCCTTGAAGGCACGCTAGGGCAGAAACTGTTCCCGGAATGGCTGACCATCGATGAGCGTCCGCACCTGATGCGCGCCATGGGCAGTTCGGCGTTCGATGGCGATGGTTTGGCAACATACGCCAAACCGTTCGTCGAGAAAGGCGAGTTGGTCTCGTACATTCTCGGCACGTACTCCGGCCGCAAGCTCGGGATGCCGAGCACCGCCAACGCGGGCGGTGTGCACAACCTGTTCGTCACCCATGGCGACGAAGACCAGGCAGCCTTGCTGCGCCGCATGGGCCGCGGCCTGCTGGTGACTGAATTGATGGGCCAGGGTCTGAACATGGTCACTGGCGATTACTCCCGTGGAGCGGCGGGTTACTGGGTCGAGAATGGTGAAATCCAGTTTGCGGTCCAGGAAGTGACCATCGCCGGCAACATGCGTGACATGTTCAAACAGATCGTTGCGGTCGGTAATGACCTGGAACTGCGCAGCAACATTCGCACAGGTTCGGTGCTGATCGAGCGGATGACAGTAGCCGGCAGCTAACGCTTAACCGTTACACAAAAAGGCGGGCCCCCCCTCGTGGGGGGGCGCGCCTTTTTTGTGCGTTGATTTTCTTGGGGTTGTGTTGGTTCTTATTATCAATTAATAATAAATCTCATTACCGAATGAGCCCGGATCATGAGTTCTGCCTTGCACGAGCAGCCTTACCTCGAAAGCTGGCGCTGGATGAGTCGCCAGATCCGTTGCGCGATGGACCCTGACGAGCCTCGCCTGATCGAACATTACCTGGCCGAAGGTCGGTATCTCGCCTGTTGCACGGCCACCTCTCACTGGACCATCGCCGAAACTTCTTTGCGCCTGTTACTCGACACCGTCGCCGCTGCCCGAGCCAACATCGAGCTCAAGCAAATCAGCGAATCCCAGGGCACAGCCATTGTCGATGCGGCGCTGGGCCTGCTCCAAAGCGACTTCATGCAGCATTTTCCGGTGGATATCTTCCAGACCGGTTCCGGCACCAGTTCCAATATGAACGCCAATGAAGTGATCGCCACCCTGGCCAGCCGCCTGCTCGGCGAGCCGGTGAACCCCAACGATCACGTCAATTGCGGCCAAAGCAGCAACGACATCATCCCGACCACCCTCCACGTCAGTGCTGCGTTGGCGTTGCACGAGCAATTGTTGCCGGCGCTGGTGCGTCTGGTTCAGGTGATCGAGCGCAAGGCCGAAGAGGTTCATCACCACGTCAAAACCGGCCGCACTCACTTGATGGACGCGATGCCGGTGCGCATGAGCCAGGTGCTCAACGGTTGGGCGCAGCAGCTCAAGGCCAACATCGGTCATCTGCAGGATCTGCTGCCGAGTCTGCAATCCCTGGCTCAGGGCGGCACGGCGGTGGGCACCGGCATCAATGCTCATCCGCAATTCGCGGCGCGTTTCAGTGAGCAACTGAGCAAGCTGACCCAAGTGCAATTCAAACCGGGCGAGGATCTGTTTGCGCTGATCGGCTCTCAGGACACGGCGGTCAGCGTGTCCGGTCAGCTCAAGGCCACGGCCGTTTCGCTGATGAAAATCGCCAACGACCTGCGCTGGATGAACTCCAGCCCGCTGGCCGGTCTTGGTGAAATCGAACTCGAAGCTTTGCAGCCGGGTTCTTCGATCATGCCTGGCAAGGTGAACCCGGTGATCCCGGAAGCGACCGCCATGGTCGCCGCTCAGGTCATCGGCAATGACACGGTCATCACCATTGCCGGTCAGTCGGGCAATTTCGAGCTGAATGTGATGCTGTCGATCATCGCCCAGAACCTGCTGAGCAGCATCGAGTTGCTGACCAACTCCAGCCATCTGCTGGGTGAAAAGGCCATCGCCAGCTTCAAGGTCAACGAATCCAGGCTGAAGGAAGCGCTGTCGCGTAACCCGATCCTGGTCACGGCACTCAACCCGATCATTGGTTACCAAAAAGCCGCGGAGATCGCCAAGAAGGCCTATCAACAGGGCCGGTCGGTGATCGATGTCGCTCTGGAACACACCGACCTGTCGCGCAGCCAGCTTGAGGTTTTGCTGGACCCTGAAAAACTTACCGCAGGCGGCGTGTAATCGCCGCAACCGCTTTGGAGGCTGACCATGGAGCACTGGAAACGCACGATCGAAAGGGCTAATCGATGTTTCATGCTGGGCGAACTGGTCGATGCCCGCGAGGCTTACTTGCAGGCATTGGCCCTGGCCCAGGTGTTGTTCGAGCGCTGGGCAGATGCCGACGAGGCGGTCGCGGCCTGCGTGATTTCCCACCACAACCTGGCGGATCTGCATTTGCGTCTGAACCAGCCTGAGGAGAGCGCCGAGTACCTGTGCACCATCCATCAGCGATTGTTGCAGACCATGCAGGATCCACGGCTGGCGCCGGCCCTGCGTGAAGCAGCGTTGCGCCAGAGCAGCAAAACCTACGTCGAGCTGCTGAATTTCATCAGCGAACACGGCAAATACCCGCGCACCCATCGTTTGCTGCATATCGACGCTGCCTCGCCTGCGCCTTTACATCATGGAGTTCATTGAAATGGCTTTTACCTTGCCTGCCTTGCCCTACGCCTACGATGCCCTGGAACCGCACATCGATGCGCAGACCATGGAAATCCATTACACCAAGCATCACCAGACCTACATCAACAACCTCAACGCTGCGGTGGAAGGCACCGAGTTTGCCGAGTGGACGGTGGAGAAACTGGTGTCTGCTGTCCAGCAACTGCCGGAAAAGCTGCGCGCGGCGGTGATTAATCAGGGCGGCGGGCATGCCAACCATTCGCTGTTCTGGGAAGTGATGGCGCCCAACGGCGGCGGCAATCCTGAAGGCTCCTTGGCTGAGGCGATCGATGAGCAACTGGGCGGCCTGAGCAGTTTCAAGGAAGCCTTCACCAAAGCCGCGCTGACTCGTTTCGGCAGCGGCTGGGCGTGGCTCAGTGTGACGCCGCAAAAGACACTGGTCGTTGAAAGCAGCGGTAATCAGGACAGTCCATTGATGAGCGGCAATACGCCAATCCTCGGCCTGGATGTCTGGGAGCACGCTTATTACCTGCAGTACCAGAACCGTCGCCCGGAATACATCAACGCGTTCTACAACGTGATCAATTGGCCTGAAGTCGCTACGCGCTATCAGGCTGCACTGGTTTAAGACTTCTGCAAAACCAATCCAAGGCTGGCTATGGGCACTGAAACACTGGCGATCGGAAGTGGACGAATGTTTCGTTACGCATTCGGATCGCTGTTACTGCTGGCAGGCATGACGTTATTGGTTGCCCAAGGCTTGGCGTGGCTGGACCTCGAACCGAAACTGCTGCGCGCGCTGCAAGGCGGGGCGATCTGCGCTTTGGGCACTGCCTTGGGCGCGGTGCCCGTGCTGGTCATTCGACGGATGCCCCAGACGGTCAGCGATACACTGCTCGGCTTCGGGGCCGGGGTAATGCTCGCGGCGACAGCGTTTTCGTTGATCGTTCCGGGGATCTCTGCCGCTGAAAACCTGGGGCTGACGCCTTGGGCGGCCAGCGGACTGATCAGTTTCGGCATCATGCTAGGTGCGTTCGGGCTATTTCTGGTGGATCGAAAGGTCTCCGGGGTCAGCCCGGAAATGTTGGTTGGCACTCTGGAACGGCCAGTGATTCCACCGCGAATCTGGTTGTTTGTGTTTGCGATCATTGCCCATAACATCCCCGAAGGCATGGCGGTTGGTGTGTCGGCGGGGGGTGGCATGCCCGACGCCGATAGCCTGGCCATGGGCATCGCCTTGCAGGATGTGCCGGAAGGTCTGGTGATCGCGCTGGTACTGGCCGGGGCAGGGATGTCGCGGGTCAAGGCGTTCCTGATCGGTGCTGCATCAGGGTTGGTCGAACCGGTATTTGCACTGCTGTGTGCCTGGCTGGTGAGCCTGGCCGAATTGTTGTTGCCCTTGGGGTTGGCACTGGCGGCCGGGGCAATGTTGCTGGTGGTCACCCATGAAGTCATTCCCGAGTCGCGCCGCAATGGTCACGACAAGCTTGCAAGTCTTGGGTTGCTGATCGGGTTTTGCTTGATGATGGTGATGGATACAGCGCTCGCTTAGGCGAGCGCTATTCGCCTTCGCCGAAGTAGTCGTTGATCAGATTCACCAATGCCTGCAGCGCCTCATCAGCTTGTTCACCTTCTGTATTCAGGTGGATTTTGGTGCCCTTGCCCGCAGCGAGCATCATCATTGCCATGATGCTTTTTCCGTCGACCGTGGATTCCGGCGTGCGTCCTACTCTGATCGTGCAATCCTTGAACTCACCGGCGACGCCAACGAATTTTGCAGAAGCGCGGGCATGCAGGCCCAGCTTGTTGATGATTTCAATTTCCAGAGCAGGCATCGCGGTGTGAATCCTTTAGCTGAGGTCGCGGTGGCGAACCTGGACGTTCTTCAGGGTTTTTTGCAGGGCCTGGCCCAGACGCTCGGTCAGGTAGACCGAGCGGTGATGGCCGCCGGTGCAGCCAATGGCAATGGTGACATAAGCACGGTTGCTGGCGGCAAAGCGGGGTAGCCACTTGAACAAGTAGGTGGAGATGTCCTGAAACATCTCTTCGACGTCCGGCTGTGCCGCCAGGTACTCGGCAACCGCTTGGTCGAGCCCGGATTGATCGCGCAACTCTGGCTTCCAGTAAGGGTTCGGCAGGCAGCGCACGTCGAACACCAGATCAGCGTCCACCGGCATGCCACGCTTGAAGCCGAAAGACTCCACCAGGAACGCCGTACCGGGTTCCGGCTGGTTCAGCAGGCGCAGCTTGATGGTGTCGCGCAGCTGATACAGGTTCAGGTTGGTGGTGTTTACTTTGAGATCGGCGAGGTCGGCAATCGGCCCGAGCAGGGCGGTCTCATCGTTGATGGCCTCAGCCAGCGAGCGATTGGCGTTGCTCAGCGGGTGACGACGGCGGGTTTCCGAGAAACGTTTGAGCAAGGTTTCTTCGTCGGCGTCCAGATAAAGCACATCACACTGGATATGCCGGCTGCGCACTTCTTCCAGCAGCTCGGGAAACCGCGACAAGTGACTCGGCAAGTTACGCGCATCGATCGATACGGCAACCAGCGGTTGCGCCAGCTCGGTGTGAATCAAAGCGCGTTCGGCCAGTTCCGGCAGCAGGCCGGCGGGCAGGTTGTCGATGCAGTAGTAGCCGTTGTCCTCGAGAACATCGAGTGCGGTACTTTTACCTGAGCCGGAGCGGCCACTGACGATGATCAAGCGCATGATTAATGACCGTTTTGCTCGTCCAGGACAACCTGATACAAGGCTTCATTGCTCGGGGCGCTGCGCAGTTTATCGCGCACTTCCTTGCGGTCGAGCATGCTGGCGATCTGGCGCAGTAACTCCAGGTGCGCATCGGTAGCGGCTTCCGGGACCAGCAGAACGAACAGCAGGTCAACCGGGGCGCCGTCGATGGCGTCGAAATCGATGGGTGCATCAAGGTGCATCAGGGCGCTGATGGGCAAGGTGCAGCCCTTCAGGCGGCAGTGGGGAATGGCGATGCCGTTGCCAAAACCGGTTGAGCCGAGTTTTTCACGGGCAATCAGAGCCTCGAAGACATCTTGCATCTCCAGATCCGGCACTTCTTTGTGGATAAGGTTGGCAATTTGTTCGAGGGCTTTCTTTTTACTGCCGCCCGGCACGTTCACGAGGGAACGGCCGGGGGTCAGGATGCTTTCAAGTCGGATCATGGGTTGGGAGTGTTAACGACCGGTCGCGCCCTGGAGGAGGCTTTGGGTCTTTTCCTTATGCTTTTTGAGTTGTTTATCCAGCTTGTCGGTCAGTGCGTCGATCGCTGCGTACATATCGGTATGCTCTGCGTTTGCGACCACTTCATTGCCGGGAATATGCAGCGTGGCTTCGATTTTCTGCTTGAGCTTTTCGACCGTCATGGTGACTTGCACATTGGTGATCTTGTCGAAATGCCTCTCTAATCGTTCGAGTTTTTCGCCGATGTAGGTGCGAAGAGGTTCGGTCACTTCCAGTTGGTGTCCACTGATGTTGACTTGCATACAGCTTCTCCTTCGTTGCCAGTGCATAAAGCGGCAGGCAGAAATGCCTGCCACTGGAACGCTGTGGCGTGGCTCTACATCAACCGCTTGCGTTCGCTCGAAGGCGCGATCCCGAGGGATTCGCGGTACTTGGCGACGGTGCGGCGAGCCACCTGAATGCCTTGTGCCTCCAGTAAACCAGCGATCTTGCTGTCACTCAACGGCTTTTTCTGATTTTCCGCGGCAACCAGTTTTTTGATGATCGCGCGGATCGCCGTGGACGAGCATTCACCGCCCTCGGAGGTGCTGACGTGGCTGGAAAAAAAGTATTTCAGTTCATATATGCCCCGTGGGGTATGCATGAATTTCTGCGTGGTCACCCGTGAAATCGTCGACTCGTGCATGCCCACCGCTTCGGCGATGTCATGCAGGACCAGCGGTTTCATGGCCTCGTCGCCGTACTCAAGAAAGCCGCGCTGATGCTCGACGATCTGAGTGGCTACTTTCATCAGGGTTTCGTTACGGCTTTGCAGGCTCTTGATGAACCAGCGGGCCTCTTGCAACTGATTGCGCATGAAGGTGTTGTCGGCGCTGGTGTCGGCGCGGCGCACGAAACCGGCGTATTGAGCATTGACCCGCAGGCGTGGCACGGATTCCTGGTTCAGCTCCACCAGCCAGCGCTCGTTGTCCTTGCGTACGATCACGTCGGGAACGACGTATTCGGCTTCGCTGGACTCGATTTGCGAGCCTGGGCGCGGGTTGAGGCTCTGCACCAGTTCAATCACTTGGCGCAGTTCGTCTTCCTTGAGCTTCATGCGACGCATCAACTGGCTGTAGTCGCGGCTGCCGAGCAGGTCGATGTAGTCGGTGACCAGGCGTTTGGCCTCGACCAGCCAAGGCGTCTTGGCGGGCAACTGGCGCAATTGCAGCAGCAGGCATTCGCCCAGGTTGCGGGCGCCGATGCCAGCGGGTTCGAATTGCTGGATGCGATGCAGGACGGCTTCGATTTCGTCCAGTTCGATGTCCAGTTCCGGGTCGAAGGCTTCGAGAATCTCCTCGAGGGTTTCGTCCAGGTAGCCCTGATTGTTGATGCAGTCGATCAGGGTCACGGCGATCAGGCGATCGGTGTCGGACATCGGGGCCAGGTTCAGTTGCCACAGCAGGTGGCTTTGCAGGCTTTCGCCGGCCGATGTCCGGGTGGTGAAGTCCCACTCGTCGTCATCGTTGCTCGGCAGGCTGCTGGCGCTGGTCTGGTAGACGTCTTCCCACGCGGTATCGACGGGCAGTTCGTTGGGGATGCGCTCGTTCCAGTCGCCTTCCTCGAGGTTATCAACCGTCGGGGCGGTTTCCTGGTAGGAGGGTTCCTGAATGTCGACGTTAGGTTGCTGTTCGGCTTTGTCGGCCAAGGGGTCGGCGTTATCGAAATCGTCGCCTTCTTCCTGGCGTTCGAGCATCGGATTGGACTCCAGGGCCTCCTGGATTTCCTGTTGCAGGTCCAGGGTCGACAATTGGAGCAAGCGGATGGCCTGTTGCAGCTGCGGTGTCATCGTCAGCTGCTGGCCCATTCTCAAGACTAGCGATGGTTTCATGGCAGGGGCTTAACACCTTATTCGCCGGCGCACATGCGCCATCCACTACAGGGCGCCGGAGCGCCAAACATAAGCAAATTATATGCCCGAAATTGCAGCGTTTGCCTAGAGCGCTGTAACAATAAAAAAATGTTGATTTCTTATCGAGACAAGCGCCCGAGCAACCAGCCAGACATCTCAGTGCTTACAGGCGGAACTCATGGCCCAGATACACTTCCTTGACCAGGTCGTTGGCCAGGATGGTGGCAGAGTCACCTTCGGCGATCAGCTGGCCATCGTTGACGATGTAGGCGGTTTCGCAGATATCCAGGGTTTCACGGACGTTGTGGTCAGTGATCAGCACACCAATGCCCTTGGCTTTGAGGTGATAGATGATCTGCTTGATGTCGCCCACCGAAATCGGGTCCACGCCGGCGAACGGTTCGTCGAGCAGGATGAATTTCGGGTTGGTAGCCAGTGCCCGGGCGATTTCCACACGGCGGCGTTCACCACCGGACAGGCTCATCCCGAGATTGTCGCGGATGTGGCTGATATGGAATTCCTGCAGCAGGCTTTCGAGCTCTTTGCGACGACCGTCCTTGTCGAGTTCCTTGCGGGTCTCGAGGATCGCCATGATGTTGTCGGCTACCGAGAGTTTGCGGAAGATCGATGCTTCTTGCGGAAGATAGCCGATACCGGCCTTCGCACGACCGTGCATAGGCTGGTGGCTGACATCCAGGTCGTCAATCAGTACGCGGCCCTGATCGGCCTGTACCAGACCGACAATCATGTAAAAGCAGGTGGTCTTGCCGGCGCCGTTGGGACCTAGCAGGCCGACGATCTGACCGCTGTCGATCGACAGGCTGACGTCACGCACGACCTGGCGGCTCTTGTAGCTCTTGGCCAGATGCTGAGCTTTCAGAGTTGCCATTACTGGGCCTTTTGCTCGTCGGTTTTCTTCTTGGGCTGGATCACCATGTCGATGCGCGGACGCGACTCGGTGACCTTGTTGCCCGTCGCGCGACCGGCGCTCGCAAGCTTTTTGACCGTGTCGTAGACGATTTTCTCGCCTTGGGTGACGTTGTTGTCCTTGTCGACAACTTTTGCCTTATCGATCAGCACGACGCGGTTTTGCGCTGCGTGGTACTGGATAGTCACGCCCCAGCCCTGAACAGGCTTGGTGTCGCCTGCCGTTTGCAATTGCTCGAAGTAGGCGAGGTTACCCACCGAGGTCACCACGTCAATGTCGCCGGTCGGCGTGCGGGTGATGGTCACGGTGTTGCCCTTAACGATCATCGAGCCCTGAGTGATGATCACGTCACCTTTATAGGTGGCAACGCCATTCTTGTCGTCCAGTTGGGCATCGTCGGCCTGAATGCGGATAGGCTGCATTTGATCGGTCGGCAGTGCCCAGGCGCTCACGCTTCCCAGTGCTGCGCTCAGGCCGAGCAAAATAGGGAGGGTTTTAACGAGCCTCATACTGTCCTCTTACGTTCGATAGCAGGTGTATCCTGCTTTCTTTCAAATACGCTTTCATTCCCTTGCCAGTCGACACACCACCAGCGCCGTCGATTCTAACGGGTTGCTCGGTCTGCGCATATTGCTGCTGCGGGAACACTGTCATGCGGGTGCTGGTAATCAGGGTCTTGCGGTTTTTCTCGTCGAAGCGCGTGATGCGCACCGAGTCAATCAGTTCGACCTGGGTGCCGTCGGGATTCACTTCGCCGTGCTCGCTCTGGACGTGCCACGGAAACTCGGTGCCGCGGAACATGTTCAGGTCGGGATTGGTCAGCAGTGTCACTTCGGTCGCTTTCAGGTGTTCAACCTTGTCGGACGTCATTTCATATTGCAATTTGCCGTCCGGCAGGTACTGCACGCTATGGGCGTTGATCGCGTAATAGTCAATCGCGGTTTCATCGACCTTCGCCATCGGCCGGTCGAGGAAACGCTCCGGGCTGATGTTCCAGTAGCCGACCGCCGCGAAAATCGCCGCGATGCAGCCGAATACTAGGATTTTGCGAATTTTTTTGCTCAGCATAGTTGGCTCACAGGTACGCGGCGTTTGCCGCATCAAGGCGGCCCTGCGCGCGCAGGATCAATTCGCAGAATTCGCGAGCGGCACCCTCGCCACCGCGGGCCTGGGTGATGCCGTGGGCGTGTTCACGCACGAAACTGGCAGCATTAGCCACCGCCATGCCCAGACCGACGCGACGAATCACCGGCAGGTCCGGCAGGTCGTCGCCGAGATAGGCGACTTGCTCATAGCTTAGGTTGAGTTGGGCAAGAAGCTCGTCGAGCACCACCAGTTTGTCTTCGCGTCCCTGGTACACGTGTGGAATACCGAGGTTCTTTGCTCGTCGCTCGACCACCGGGGTCTTGCGGCCGCTGATGATAGCCGTCTGCACGCCGGCTGCCATCAACATCTTGATGCCTTGGCCGTCGAGGGTGTTGAACGTCTTGAATTCGCTGCCGTCTTCGAGGAAGTACAGGCGTCCGTCGGTCAGTACGCCATCGACGTCAAAAACCGCCAGTTTGATATTCTTGCCGCGTTGCAGCAGGTTGGTGCTCATCACATTACTCCTGCACGCAGCAGATCGGACAGGTTGAAGGCGCCGATCGGACGGTCCTCCTTGTCCACCACTACCAGCGCGTTGATTCGATGGTCTTCCATGATTTTCAGGGCTTCGGCTGCCAGCATATCGGCCCGGGCGGTCTTTCCATGAACAGTCATGACCTCGTCGATGGTCGTATGGTGGATGTCGATGGTCCGGTCAAGGGTGCGGCGCAAGTCGCCGTCGGTGAAGATCCCGGCCAGTTTGCCGTCGGCCTCCACAATCGCGGTCATGCCCAGGCCCTTGCGGGTCATTTCCATCAAGGCGTCCTTGAGTAGCGTGCCACGTTGCACCTGGGGCAGTTCTGCGCCGGCGTGCATGACGGTTTCCACTTTCAGCAGCAGGCGTCGGCCAAGCGCGCCGCCGGGGTGGGAAAAGGCGAAATCTTCAGCGGTAAAACCGCGGGCTTCCAGCAGCGCAACGGCCAGGGCGTCGCCAATGACCAGTGCGGCAGTGGTCGACGAGGTCGGCGCCAGGTTAAGCGGGCACGCTTCGTGCTCGACGTGCACATTGAGGTTGACCTCGGCAGCCTTCGCCAGCGGTGAATCAGGGTTGCCGGTCATGCTGATCAATTGAATGCCCAGACGTTTGATCAGTGGCAGCAGGGTGACGATTTCATTGGTGGAGCCGGAGTTCGACAGCGCCAGGATGATGTCGTCGCGGGTGATCATGCCCATGTCGCCGTGGCTGGCTTCGGCCGGGTGCACGAAAAAGGCTGTGGTGCCGGTGCTGGCCAGGGTGGCGGCAATCTTGTTGCCGATGTGCCCGGATTTGCCCATGCCGACCACGACCACGCGGCCTTTGCTGGCCAGAATCATCTCGCAAGCGCGTACGAAATCTGCGTCGATACGGGGCAACAAGCCTTGTACGGCTTCCAGTTCGAGGCGGATGGTGCGTTGGGCAGATTGAATCAGGTCGCTGGATTGGCTCATGTCAGAAATCGTATAGCCTGATGAAAAGGCGGCGATTATAACGGTAATGATCGAAACCCTCACGCAAGTTCGTCGCGCTTTGTCATTCCTGGTTACCTAATCCCCCTGAATGGAAGCTTTTAGACTGTCATGTTCCTCAACATGGCCCGGCTTGGGCCTTGGGCGCTTGGCCTTTGCAGTGATATAGTTCGCCGCCAGTTCGGCCTGCCCAGGAGGTTGTGCTTTCGCGAGAAAGCCAGGCGTCCGAGTGAGAGGCTGCATCGCAAGGAGTTTAGATGAGTGCCGATAAAGCCTACGCGGTCGAGCTGAAGGGACTGACCTTCAAGCGCGGTGCGCGCAGCATTTTCAATAACGTTGATATACGTATTCCGCGCGGCAAGGTCACCGGCATCATGGGGCCTTCCGGGTGTGGCAAGACCACGCTGTTGCGGCTGATGGGCGCACAGTTGCGGCCCACCAAAGGCGAAGTCTGGGTCAACGGGCAGAACCTGCCGAAGCTATCGCGCAGTGACCTGTTCGATGCGCGCAAGCACATGGGCGTACTGTTTCAGAGCGGTGCTCTGTTTACCGATCTCGATGTGTTCGAGAACGTCGCCTTTCCGCTGCGCGTTCATACCGAACTGCCGGAAGAAATGATCCGGGACATTGTCCTGCTCAAATTGCAGGCCGTGGGCTTGCGTGGCGCCATCGATCTGATGCCTGACGAGTTGTCCGGCGGCATGAAGCGTCGTGTCGCGCTGGCCCGTGCAATCGCCCTCGACCCGCAGATTCTCATGTATGACGAGCCATTTGTCGGCCAGGACCCCATCGCCATGGGCGTGCTGGTGCGTCTGATCCGCCTGCTCAACGATGCGCTGGGCATCACCAGTATCGTGGTATCCCACGACCTGGCCGAGACCGCGAGCATCGCCGATTACATCTATGTCGTCGGCGAAGGCCAGGTATTGGGGCAGGGCACTCCCGAGGAGCTGATGAACTCGCAGGAGCCACGCATCCGTCAATTCATGACAGGCGAGCCTGACGGTCCGGTCGCCTATCACTTTCCAGCGACGGATTACCGCGCAGATCTTCTGGGGCAGCGTTGATGCGCAAGATTTCACTAATAGAACGGGTTCGCCGGTTCGGACACGCTGGCATTGACGTGCTGGGGGTGTTCGGCCGTTCGGCGATATTCCTGTTTCATGCCTTGCTTGGCCGTGGCGGCATTGGCGGCGGTTTTGGCTTGCTGATCAAGCAACTGCATTCGGTGGGCGTAATGTCCCTGGTGATCATCGTGGTCTCCGGGGTATTCATTGGCATGGTGCTGGCGCTGCAAGGCTTCAACATTCTATCCAGCTACGGTTCGGAGCAGGCGGTCGGCCAGATGGTTGCGCTGACGCTGTTGCGTGAACTGGGCCCCGTGGTCACGGCATTGCTGTTCGCCGGGCGCGCCGGTTCGGCATTGACTGCCGAAATCGGCAACATGAAGTCCACCGAGCAGCTGTCCAGTCTGGAAATGATTGGTGTCGACCCGCTCAAGTACATCATTGCCCCGCGCCTGTGGGCCGGCTTCATTTCCCTGCCGGTGCTGGCGATGATCTTCAGCGTGGTGGGAATCTGGGGTGGTTCGTGGGTGGCCGTCGACTGGCTGGGTGTCTATGAAGGTTCCTACTGGTCCAACATGCAGAACAGCGTGACCTTTGCAGACGATGTGCTCAACGGCATCATCAAAAGCATCGTTTTCGCCTTTGTCGTGACCTGGATCGCCGTATTCCAAGGCTATGACTGCGAGCCCACTTCCGAGGGGATCAGTCGTGCCACTACCAAGACCGTGGTGTATGCCTCTTTGGCTGTACTCGGCCTGGACTTTATTCTGACCGCCTTGATGTTTGGAGATTTCTGATGCAAAACCGCACCCTGGAAATCGGTGTCGGCCTTTTCTTGCTGGCTGGCATCCTGGCTTTGCTGTTACTGGCGTTGCGCGTGAGTGGCCTGTCCCCGAGCGCAACCACCGACACTTATAAACTTTATGCGTATTTCGACAATATCGCCGGTTTGACGGTCAGAGCTAAAGTGACCATGGCCGGTGTGACCATCGGCAAGGTCACGGCGATCGATCTGGACCGCGACAGTTTCACCGGTCGAGTGACCATGCAGCTGGAAAAGCGCGTAGATAACCTGCCGACTGACTCCACTGCATCTATCCTGACCGCTGGCCTGTTGGGCGAGAAGTACATCGGTCTCAGCGTGGGCGGCGAAGAAGGCTTGCTCAAGGATGGTGGAACCATCCACGACACGCAGTCGTCGCTGGTACTCGAAGACCTGATCGGTAAATTTCTGCTCAATACCGTTAGTAAAGACGCCAAATGAGGAGCTTTTGAATGATCTCTACCTTGCGACGTGGCCTGTTGGTAATACTCGCGGCCCTGCCTTTGATGGCTAACGCCGTGGCGGCGCCTTCCGCGCACGAACTGGTAAAGGACACCACCAATCGGTTACTTGCCGATCTGGCGACCAATAAAGAGAAGTACAAGCAGGATCCGAAAGACTTTTATGCCGCACTGGACAGCATCGTCGGACCTGTTGTGGATGCCGAGGGCATTTCCAAGAGCATCATGACGGTTAAATACTCGCGCAAAGCCACGCCTGCGCAAATGAAGACCTTTGAAGAAAACTTCAAAAAGGGTCTGTTCCAGTTCTATGGCAACGCTTTGCTCGAATACAACAACCAGGGGATCGTCGTAGACCCTGCCAAGGATGAGTCGGGAGACCGTACAAGCGTTGGCATGACCGTCAAGGGCACCAATGGCGCGGTCTATCCTGTGTCTTACACACTCGAAAAGATCAATGGCGAGTGGAAGTTGCGCAACGTAATCATTAACGGCATTAACATTGGCAAGCTGTTCCGTGATCAGTTCGCTGATGCGATGCAGCGCAATGGCAACGACCTGGACAAGACCATCAATGGTTGGGCTGGGGAAGTCGCCAAAGCCAAGGAAGCGAGTCAGAAGCAAACAACCGAGACGCAAGCTCAATGAGTGTGTCGGCCATTCGCATGAGCGAATCCGGCGAGCTGACGCTTAGCGGCATGCTGGATTACCGCACTGGCCCCCACTTGCGCAAGCAGGGGCAGGCGCTGATCAAATCCAGCAAGGCCGCTGCACTGGTGGTCGATTGCTCGGCAGTGTTGAAGTCCAGCAGTGTCGGCTTGTCGCTGCTGCTGTGCTTCATGCGTGATGCAGAGGCGGCCGGCAAGGCGCTGAGCATCCGCGGGATGCCAGAAGACATGCGCGAAATCGCTCAGGTCAGCGAATTGACCGAGCTGTTGGCGCATCCCTAACCGCATCTATAAAGAAGCCCCCCCGTCAGAGTCCTGCTTCGCGGGGTTCGCAGGCGCGGGGCTTTTTTGTATGATGTCCGACCCGCGCGCACAGGGCGCCGATTGAGGTTGAGCATGCAGGCCGTAGAAGTGAAGAGCTTCCTTGAAGGAAAGCTGCCAGGAACCCTAGTAGAAGTCGAGGGCGAAGGCTGCAACTTTCAGCTGAACGTGATTAGCGATGAACTGGCGGCGTTGAGCCCGGTGAAGCGTCAGCAGCAGATCTATGCCCATTTGAACCCATGGATCACCGATGGCAGCATCCATGCGGTCACTATGAAATTTTTCAGCAGCGCGGCCTGGGCCGAGCGCACCTGAGCCCAAGGGCGTCGAGATTCTTATGGATAAATTGATAATTACCGGTGGCGTTCGTCTTGATGGCGAAATCCGCATCTCCGGGGCAAAGAACTCTGCCCTGCCGATCCTGGCTGCAACCCTGCTGTGCGATGGCCCGGTAACCGTGGCCAACCTGCCGCACCTGCACGACATCACCACCATGATCGAGCTGTTCGGTCGTATGGGCATCGAGCCGGTGATCGACGAGAAACTCAGCGTCGAAATCGACCCGCGCACCATCAAGACCCTGATCGCTCCGTACGAACTGGTGAAAACCATGCGTGCGTCGATCCTGGTGCTGGGCCCGATGGTTGCCCGTTTCGGTGAAGCCGAAGTCGCACTGCCTGGCGGTTGCGCCATTGGTTCGCGTCCGGTTGACCTGCACATTCGTGGCCTCGAAGCCATGGGCGCGGTCATCGACGTCGAAGGCGGCTACATCAAGGCCAAGGCGCCTGAAGGTGGCCTGCGCGGTGCGCACTTCTTCTTCGATACCGTCAGTGTGACCGGTACCGAAAACATCATGATGGCGGCCGCTCTGGCCAAGGGCCGCAGCGTTCTGGCAAACGCCGCTCGCGAGCCTGAAGTCATTGACCTGGCGAACTTCCTGATCGCCATGGGCGCCAAGATCACTGGCGCCGGCACTGACACCATCACCATCGATGGCGTCGAGCGTCTGCACCCGACCACTTACAAAGTGATGCCTGACCGTATCGAGACCGGCACTTACCTGGTCGCAGCTGCCGTGACCGGCGGTCGTGTGAAGGTCAAGGACACCGATCCGACCATCCTCGAAGCCGTTCTTGAGAAACTCAAGGAATCGGGTGCCGAAATCACCTGTGGCGAAGACTGGATCGAGCTGAACATGCATGGCAAGCGGCCAAAAGCCGTTAACGTGCGCACCGCTCCATACCCGGCATTCCCGACCGACATGCAAGCGCAGTTCATCTCCCTCAACGCCATTGCCGAAGGCACCGGTGCCGTGATCGAGACGATCTTCGAAAACCGCTTCATGCACGTTTACGAACTGCACCGCATGGGTGCCAAGATCCAGGTCGAAGGCAACACTGCGATCGTCACCGGTACCGAAAAGCTCAAGGGCGCGCCAGTCATGGCCACCGACCTGCGTGCTTCGGCCAGCCTGGTGATCTCGGCGTTGATCGCTGAAGGTGACACCTTGATCGACCGCATCTACCACATCGACCGTGGTTACGAGTGCATCGAAGAGAAACTGCAGATGCTCGGCGCCAAAATCCGCCGCGTACCGGGCTAGTTTCTGCTGCATGGGCGCAGGGACGCGCCCGTTGATTTCGTTTCAAGTCGAGCCTGTTTCAGGCTCGATGTGTGTTCGGCGCCATTTGCGACCGGGCATCAGTAGCCTGATAAGGACTGACGTTTCCCATGTTGACCATCGCACTGTCCAAGGGCCGCATCCTTGACGACACCCTGCCGCTTCTGGCTGAAGCGGGCATCGTGCCGACCGAGAATCCGGACAAGAGCCGCAAGCTGATCATCCCCACGACTCAGGCCGATGTGCGTCTGCTGATCGTACGCGCCACCGATGTGCCGACTTACGTCGAACATGGTGCCGCGGACCTGGGCGTCGCCGGTAAAGATGTGCTGATGGAATATGGTGGCCAAGGCCTGTACGAGCCATTGGACCTGCGAATTGCCCTCTGCAAGCTGATGACCGCCGGCCGTGTCGGCGATGTCGAGCCCAAGGGCCGCCTGCGTGTGGCGACCAAATTCGTCAACGTTGCCAAGCGCTACTACGCCGAACAGGGCCGTCAGGTCGACATCATCAAGCTCTATGGCTCGATGGAACTGGCGCCGCTGATCGGTCTGGCAGACAAGATCATCGACGTGGTCGACACCGGCAACACCCTGCGCGCCAATGGTCTGGAACCCCAGGATTTCATTGCCGACATCAGCTCCCGGCTGATCGTGAACAAAGCTTCGATGAAAATGCAGCACGCCCGTATCCAGGCGTTGATCGACACCCTGCGCAAGGCAGTGGAGTCTCGACACCGCGGCTGATTTACCTGCGCGACGTTAAGTCGCGCCCGTCTATCCGCCTCATAGCCAGAATTCTCAGGTGCCCAAGCGGATCGATGGTAGCTTCGGGTACCTGAGTTTTCGCCATTCCTATGAGGCTCTCGCTATGACCGCACCGACTGCAATTCGCCGACTCAACGCTGCTGACCCGGATTTCGCACATCATCTGGATCATCTGCTGAGCTGGGAAAGTGTGTCTGACGACTCGGTCAATCAGCGGGTGCTGGACATCATCAAGGCCGTGCGCGAGCGTGGCGATGCGGCACTGGTGGAATTCACCCAAAAGTTCGACGGCCTGCAGGTCGCGTCCATGGCGGACCTGATCCTGCCTCGTGAGCGCCTGGAACTGGCCCTGACCCGAATCACCGTGCCTCAGCGTGAAGCGCTGGAAAAAGCCGCGTCCCGAGTACGCAGCTACCACGAGAGACAGAAGCAGGACTCCTGGAGCTACACCGAAGCCGACGGCACCGTGCTGGGCCAGAAAGTTACTCCGCTGGATCGCGCCGGCCTGTATGTACCGGGTGGCAAGGCGTCTTATCCGTCCTCGGTGCTGATGAACGCGATTCCGGCCAAGGTGGCCGGTGTGACCGAAGTGGTCATGGTGGTGCCGACGCCTCGTGGCGAAATCAACGAGCTGGTGCTGGCCGCAGCCTGCATCGCCGGCGTCGACCGCGTGTTCACCATCGGTGGCGCCCAAGCGGTTGCCGCGCTGGCTTACGGCACCGAAAGCGTGCCGAAAGTCGACAAGGTAGTCGGTCCGGGCAACATCTATGTCGCCACCGCCAAGCGCCACGTGTTCGGCCAGGTCGGCATCGATATGATCGCCGGCCCATCCGAAATCCTCGTGGTCTGCGACGGCCAGACTGATCCGGACTGGATCGCCATGGACCTGTTCTCCCAAGCCGAACACGACGAAGACGCCCAGGCCATCCTGGTCAGCCCGGACGCCGAGTTCCTCGACAAGGTCGCCGCCAGCATCGCCAAACTGCTGCCGACCATGGAACGCGCCGAGATCATCGAAACGTCGATCAATGGCCGTGGTGCGCTGATCAAGGTCCGCGACATGGACCAAGCCATCGAAGTGGCCAACCGCATCGCACCGGAACACCTAGAGTTGTCCGTTGCTGATCCGCAGGCCTGGCTGCCGAAGATTCGCCACGCTGGCGCGATCTTCATGGGCCGTCACACCTCCGAAGCCTTGGGTGACTACTGCGCAGGTCCCAACCACGTGTTGCCAACCTCCGGCACCGCGCGTTTCTCCTCGCCGCTGGGTGTGTACGACTTCCAGAAGCGTTCGTCGATCATCTTCTGCTCCGAGCAGGGTGCGTCGGAACTGGGCAAAACCGCTTCCGTGCTGGCCCGTGGCGAGTCGCTGACCGCTCACGCGCGCAGTGCCGAATACCGCATCGTTGACGAAGACTCTCTACAAGGGCAGGGGAACTGAATATGAGTAAATTCTGGAGCCCGTTCGTCAAGAATCTGGTGCCTTACGTGCCGGGCGAGCAGCCGAAACTGGCGAAGCTGGTGAAGCTCAACACCAACGAAAACCCGTACGGACCATCGCCAAAAGCCTTGGCGGCGATGCAGACCGAACTGAATGACAATTTGCGTCTGTACCCGGACCCGAACAGTGATGTGCTCAAGCAAGCAGTCGCCAAGTACTACGGCGTGCAGAGCAATCAGGTGTTTCTCGGCAATGGTTCCGATGAAGTCCTGGCGCACATCTTTCACGGTTTGCTGCAACACGATCAGCCGCTGCTGTTCCCGGACATCAGCTACAGCTTCTATCCGGTTTACTGCGGGTTGTACGGCATCGCCTTCGACGCGGTGCCGCTGGACGAGCAGTTCCAGATCAACCCGGCGGACTACGCCAAGCCGAACGGCGGGATCATCTTCCCGAATCCGAACGCACCGACTGGCTGCCTGTTGGCGCTGGATGCCGTGGAACAAATCCTCAAGGCCAGCCCGGATTCAGTGGTCGTGGTGGATGAGGCTTACATCGATTTTGGCGGTGAGACGGCGATCAGCCTGGTGGACCGTTATCCGAATCTGCTGGTGACCCAGACCCTGTCCAAGTCCCGTTCGCTGGCCGGCCTGCGGGTGGGGTTGGCGGTGGGGCATCCGGACCTGATCGAGGCGCTGGAGCGCATCAAGAACAGCTTCAACTCCTATCCGATTGATCGCCTCGCGAATGTCGGTGCAGCCGCAGCGTTTGAAGATCGTGAGTACTTCGACAAGACCTGCCGGTTGGTCATCGAGAATCGTGAGTGGGTCGTTGCGCAATTGGAAGGAAAGGGCTTTGAAGTCCTGCCGTCGGCGGCAAACTTCATTTTCGCCCGTCACCCACAGCACGATGCGGCCGGGTTGGCTGCGAAGTTGCGCGAGCAGGGTGTGATCGTTCGGCACTTCAAGCAGGAGCGGATTGCCCAGTTCCTGCGGATTTCGATTGGCACACCGGAGCAGAATCAGGCGTTGATCGACGGCCTGGGCGAGCTCTAAACCACCGCAAAACCTGTTGGAGCAAGCTCGCTCCCACAGGTTTTTTGTGGGGGCTACTTACTCTTCTTCCTTCTCTTTGACCGGCGCAGGTGGCGGACGCAAACCGATCTCGGCAGTGAGCTTGAGCTCTTTGCCGTTGCGCATCACCTGAATCGTGACCTTGTCGGTCGGTTTGATCCGCGCGACCTGGTTCATCGAACGACGACCATCGCCGGCCGGTTCGCCGTCGATGCTGAGGATCACGTCACCCAGTTGCAGGCCGGCCTTCTGCGCCGGGCCGTCACGGAAAATCCCCGCGACCACAATGCCCGGGCGCCCCGACAGGCCAAACGATTCCGCCAGTTCCTGGCTCAATGGCTGCACTTCGATACCGAGCCAGCCGCGAATCACCTGGCCGTGCTCGATAATCGACTTCATCACTTCCATGGCCAGTTTCACCGGGATTGCGAAACCGATGCCTTGCGAACCGCCGGACTTGGAGAAGATCGCCGTGTTGATGCCGGTCAGGTTGCCGTTTGCATCCACCAGCGCACCGCCGGAGTTGCCGGGGTTGATCGCAGCATCGGTCTGGATGAAGTCTTCGTAGTTGTTCAGGCCCAGCTGATTGCGCCCGGTGGCGCTGATGATACCCATGGTCACGGTCTGGCCGACGCCGAACGGGTTGCCGATGGCCAGGGCCACGTCGCCGATGCGGATGTTGTCGGAACGCCCGACGGTGATCGATGGGAGATTCTTCAAGTCGATCTTCAGGACCGCAAGGTCGGTTTCCGGGTCGCTGCCGATCACCCGGGCCAGGGTTTCACGACCGTCCTTGAGCGCCACCACGATCTGGTCGGCACCGGTGGTCACGTGGTTGTTGGTCAGCAGGTAACCTTCCGGGCTCATGATCACGCCGGAGCCGAGGCTCGATTCCATGCGCTTCTGTTTCGGCGAGTTGTCGCCGAAGAAGCGGCGGAACTGCGGATCCTCGAACAGCGGATGGTTCGGTTTGTTGATGACTTTGGTGGTGTACAGGTTGACCACCGACGGTGCGGCGGTGGTCACCGCGTCGGCATAGGACACGGGGCCTTGTTGCATGGTGGTGGTTTGCGGGGCTTGCTGCATGTTGACGTCAAGGCTTGGGAGCCCGACCCACTGCGGGTAACGCTGGATGATTAACAGAGCAATAAGCACGCCGGCCAACAGCGGCCAGCCGGAAAAACGCAGCGCCTTGAGCATTAAGCACGTCCTGAGAGGTTGCAGGCGGTATGAGACCGCCCATAATGTCGCGCATTATACGAGGCGAAGCGTGCCTCTGAACGGGATATTTAGGAGTCTTTTATGGCCGTCGCCCTGAGCACCCTGGTCGAAGAAGCCGACCGTTACCTTAACAGTGCAAAGATTGCCGATTACTGCCCCAACGGGTTGCAGGTCGAAGGCCGGCCGCAGGTCATGCGCATCGTCAGTGGCGTCACCGCCAGCCAGGCGTTGCTCGACGCCGCTGTGGAAGCCAGCGCCGATTTGGTGCTGGTGCATCACGGCTATTTCTGGAAAGGCGAGAATCCGTGCATCACCGGAATGAAGCAACGTCGGTTGAAAACCCTGCTCAAGCACGATATCAGCCTGTTGTCCTACCATCTGCCGCTGGATCTGCACCCTGAAGTCGGCAATAACGTGCAACTGGCACGTCAGCTCGATATCACTGTGGAAGGCCCATTGGATCCGGACAATCTCAAAGTTGTCGGCCTGGTCGGTTCATTGAGCGAGCCGGTGACGGCCCGCGATTTTGCCCGTCGCGTACAAGAAGTCATGGGCCGCGAGCCCTTGCTGATCGAAGGCAGCGAGATGATTCGCCGCGTTGGCTGGTGCACCGGTGGCGGTCAGGGGTACATCGATCAGGCCGTGCTGGCCGGCGTCGACTTGTACCTCAGCGGTGAGGCGTCCGAGCAGACCTTCCACAGCGCCCGGGAAAACGACATCAGCTTCATCGCCGCCGGCCACCACGCCACCGAGCGCTACGGCGTTCAGGCGCTGGGGGATTATCTGGCGCGGCGTTTTGCCGTTGAGCACATCTTCATTGATTGCCCGAACCCCATCTGACGGCCCAAACGAGGGGGTATATTCATATGCCCTTTCGATCTAGCTTGCGTCCTGA
Organism: Pseudomonas sp. UYIF39; assembly: GCF_029963765.1. Classification (GTDB taxonomy): domain Bacteria; phylum Pseudomonadota; class Gammaproteobacteria; order Pseudomonadales; family Pseudomonadaceae; genus Aquipseudomonas. The sequence continues at coordinate 124,818 of NZ_JALBYU010000004.1, read as the reverse complement.
TTAGAAGAGGACGCTGTGCTAGGATCCCCGCTCGAACACGGCCCGCTGGCCGTCCATAAGATCGTTTTCGTGAGTAGCCATGGTCGACAAACTGACGCATCTGAAACAGCTGGAGGCCGAAAGCATCCACATCATCCGCGAGGTCGCCGCCGAGTTCGATAACCCGGTGATGCTGTACTCCGTCGGTAAAGACTCCGCCGTGATGCTGCACCTTGCGCGCAAGGCATTCTTCCCTGGCAAACTGCCGTTTCCGGTGATGCACGTCGACACCCGGTGGAAGTTCAAGGAAATGTACGCGTTCCGCGACCGCATGGTCGAAGAACTCGGCCTTGACCTGATCGTGCACGTGAACCCCGATGGCGTCGCGCAGGGCATCAACCCGCTGACCCACGGCAGCGCCAAGCACACCGATATCATGAAAACCGAAGGCCTCAAGCAGGCCCTCGACAAATACGGTTTCGATGCCGCTTTCGGTGGTGCCCGTCGCGACGAAGAGAAGTCCCGTGCCAAAGAGCGCGTGTATTCCTTCCGCGATACCAAGCACCGCTGGGACCCGAAAAACCAGCGTCCCGAGTTGTGGAACGTCTACAACGGCAAGGTCAACAAGGGCGAATCGATCCGTGTTTTCCCGTTGTCGAACTGGACCGAACTGGACATCTGGCAGTACATCTACCTCGAAGGCATCCCGATTGTGCCGCTGTATTTCGCCGCCGAGCGCGACGTTATCGAGATGAATGGCACCTGGATCATGATCGACGACGAACGCCTGCTCAATCACCTGAGCGACGAAGACAAGGCGCGCATCGTCAAGAAGAAGGTCCGCTTCCGTACGCTCGGTGACTACCCGCTTACCGGTGCGGTCGAGTCCGAGGCCACCAGCCTGACCGACATCATTCAGGAAATGCTCCTGACGCGAACTTCCGAACGCCAGGGCCGGGTCATCGACCACGATGGCGCAGGCTCGATGGAAGAAAAGAAACGTCAGGGTTATTTTTAAGGGGTTGTCATGTCGCACGCATCTGATTTGATCAGCGAGGACATCCTCGCCTACCTGGGCCAGCACGAACGCAAGGAAATGCTGCGCTTTCTGACCTGTGGCAACGTTGACGACGGCAAGAGCACCCTGATCGGGCGCCTGCTGCACGACTCCAAGATGATCTACGAAGATCACCTGGAAGCCATCACCCGCGACTCGAAAAAAGTCGGCACCACCGGCGATGACATCGACTTGGCATTGCTGGTCGACGGCCTGCAGGCCGAGCGGGAGCAGGGCATCACCATTGATGTTGCCTACCGCTACTTCTCCACCGCCAAACGCAAATTCATCATCGCCGACACCCCCGGCCATGAGCAGTACACCCGCAACATGGCCACCGGTGCGTCCACCTGTGACCTGGCGATCATCCTGATCGACGCCCGTTACGGCGTGCAGACCCAGACCCGTCGCCACAGCTTCATCGCCTCGTTGCTGGGCATCAAACACATCGTGGTGGCCGTCAACAAGATGGACATCAATGGCTTTGACCAAAGCGTCTTCGAGTCGATCAAGGCCGATTACCTGAAGTTCGCCGAAGGCATCGCGTTCAAGCCGACCACCATGGCGTTCGTACCGATGTCGGCCCTCAAGGGCGACAACGTGGTGAACAAGTCCGAGCGCTCGCCGTGGTACACCGGCCAGTCGCTGATGGAAATTCTCGAGACCGTCGAGATCGCCAACGACCGCAACTACACCGACCTGCGTTTCCCGGTGCAGTACGTCAACCGTCCGAACCTGAACTTCCGTGGTTTCGCCGGCACCCTGGCCAGCGGCGTCGTGCACAAGGGCGACGAAGTCGTTGTGCTGCCGTCGGGCAAGAGCAGCCGCGTGAAATCCATCGTCACCTTCGAAGGTGAGCTGGAGCACGCCGGTCCTGGTCAAGCGGTGACGCTGACCATGGAAGACGAGATCGACATCTCCCGCGGTGACTTGCTGGTGCACGCCGACAACCAGCCGCAAGTGACCGACGCTTTCGACGCCATGTTGGTGTGGATGGCCGAAGAGCCGATGCTGCCGGGCAAGAAATACGACATCAAGCGCGCCACGAGTTACGTGCCGGGTTCGATCACCAGCATCGTTAACCGCGTTGACGTGAACACCCTGGAAGAAGGTCCGGCCAGTTCGCTGAACCTGAACGAGATCGGTCGGGTCAAGATCAGCCTCGATGCGGCCATCGCGCTGGACGGCTACGCGAGCAACCGCACCACCGGTTCGTTCATCGTCGTCGATCGTTTGACCAATGGCACCGTCGCGGCCGGCATGATCATCGCCCAGCCGTTGAGCCATGGCACCAGCACGCATCACGGCAAACTGGCGCACGTCGCCACCGAAGAGCGCGCCCAGCGCTTCGGCCAGCAACCGGCCACCGTGTTGTTCAGCGGCTTGTCGGGCGCCGGCAAAAGCACCCTGGCTTACGCGGTTGAACGCAAGCTGTTCGACATGGGCCGTGCGGTGTTTGTGCTCGATGGCCAGAACCTGCGTCACGACCTGAACAAAGGTCTGCCACAGGATCGCGCCGGGCGTACCGAGAACTGGCGTCGTGCCGCGCACGTTGCGCGTCAGTTCAACGAAGCCGGTCTGCTGACACTGGCAGCGTTTGTTGCACCGAGTGCCGAAGGTCGTGAGCAGGCCAGGGAACTGATCGGCAAGGAGCGTCTGCTGACGGTCTACGTCCAGGCCTCTCCGACCGTCTGTGCCGAGCGTGACCCACAAGGTCTGTACGCGGCGGCCGGGGATAACATCCCGGGCGATTCCTTCCCGTACGACGTGCCGCTGGACGCCGACCTCGTGGTCGACACCCAGTCGCTGTCGCTGGAAGAAAGCGTCAAGCAAGTGCTGGATCTGCTGCGCAAGCGTGGCGCGATCTAAGCGTTAGCCGTAAATAAAAAACCCGCCGATGAGTGATCATCGGCGGGTTTTTTTGTGTCCTTGAGATCGCTATCGCGAGCAAGCTCAGTGTTCACTGAAGATCAACTGTGGGAGCGAGCTTCCTCGCGATAGGGCCGGAACAGGCGACTCAAGACTTGGCCGGATACTCGCGATGCATCTGCGCAAGCAGCGCGTCCTTGTCCTGCCACAACTGGTTGATCCAGCCCTGAAACTGCAATCGATACTCGCCGTCCTGGTCGTAGTTCTTGCCGATGAACTGCGGCGGAATCTTCAGTTCCTGAAAGTGCACCACCACGTCCTTCACGTTCCCACAGAGCAAATCCCAGTAACCGGGACGTCCGGCCGGGTAGTGAATGGTCACGTTGACGATGGCTTCCAGCTGCTCACCCATGGCATCCAGCACAAATGCAATGCCGCCAGCCCTGGGCTTGAGCAGATGCTTGAACGGCGATTTCTGCTGGGCATGCTTGCCTTCGGTGAAGCGCGTGCCTTCGACGAAGTTGAAAATCCCCACCGGGTTATGGCGGAACTTGTCGCAAGTCTTGCGGGTGGTTTCCAGGTCTTTGCCTTTCTTCTCCGGGTGCTTCTCCAGGTAGGCCTTGGAGTAGCGCTTCATGAACGGAAAGCCGAGTGCCCACCACGCCAGACCAATCACCGGCACCCAGATCAGTTCCTGTTTGAGGAAGAACTTCAGCGGGCGAATCTTCCGGTTCAGCACGTATTGCAACACCATGATGTCGACCCAGCTCTGGTGGTTGCTGGTGATCAGGTACGAGTGCTGATAGTCCAGCCTTTCCAGACCGCTGAGTTTCCAGCGTGTGTGCCCGAGCAAGTCCATCCACGCTTTGTTGTTGCTGATCCAGGCTTCGTGGATATGGCTCATCAGCCAATCGGTAAAACGCTGGGCGGTGGGGAAGGGCAATAGCAGCTTGAAAATCGCCACGATGAACAACGGTGTGCAGCAGGCAATCGTGTTCAGCGCCAACAGCAGCGAGGCAATCACGCCTCGCAGCGGTGCAGGTAGGGAATCCAGCATTTAAAGATCCAAAGGTCGGTTGGCAGCTTGAATCGCGGTCAACGCGATGGTGTAGACGATGTCGTCGACTTGCGCGCCGCGCGGCAGGTCGTTCACCGGTTTGCGCAGGCCTTGCAGCATCGGCCCGAGGCTGACGCAGTCGGCGCTGCGCTGCACGGCTTTGTGGGTGGTGTTGCCGGTGTTCAGGTCGGGGAACACGAACACTGTGGCGCGACCGGCGACCTGGCTGTTCGGCGCCAGTTGCCGGGCAACGGTTTCGTTGGCGGCGGCGTCGTATTGCAATGGGCCGTCGATCAGCAGCGAGTTTTGTTGTTCGTGGGCGAGCAATGTCGCTTCGCGCACCTTCTCGACTTCTTCGCCGCTGGCCGATTCACCGCTGGAGTAGCTGATCATCGCCACGCGCGGGGTGATGCCGAAGGCGGCTGCCGAGTCGGCGCTTTGCAGCGCGATCTCGGCCAGTTCGCTGGCGCTCGGGTGCGGGTTCATCACGCAGTCGCCATAGACCAGCACTTCTTCAGGAAACAGCATGAAGAACACCGACGACACTAGCGTGCAACCCGGCGCCGTTTTAATCAGCTGCAGGGCCGGGCGGATGGTGTTGGCGGTGGAGTGAATGACCCCGGACACCAATCCGTCGACCTCATCCAGCGCCAGCATCATGGTGCCGATCACCACGGTGTCTTCCAGTTGCTGTTCAGCCATCGGCGCGTTGAGGCTTTTGGTTTTGCGCAGGGCGACCATTGGCTCGACGTAGCGCTCGCGAATCAGGTCCGGGTCGAGAATTTCCAGCCCCGGCGGTAACTCGATGCCTTGGGCGCGGGCGACGGCTTCGACGTCTGCCGGTTTCGCCAGCAACACGCATCGGGCGATACCACGCGCCTGACAGATGGCCGCGGCTTGCACCGTCAGTGGCTCGCTGCCTTCAGGCAGAACGATGCGCTTGTTGGCAGCCTGGGCGCGCTGAATCAATTGATAACGGAACACGGCGGGTGACAGGCGCATTTCCCGTGGCGTGCCGCAGCGTTGGTGCAGCCACTTGGCGTCGAGGTGGCTGGCAACGAAATCCGTGATGATCTCCGCACGTTCGCGGTCGTCGATCGGGATTTCCTTGTTCAAACCGTTCAACTGGTTGGCGGTCTCGTAGGAGCCGGTGCTCACCGACAACACCGGCAAGCCTGCCTGCAACGCGCCACGGCAGAGGTCCATGATGCGCGGGTCGGGCAAGGTGTCGCTGGTCAGCAACAGCCCGGCCAGCGGCACGCCATTCATGGCGGCGAGGCTGACGGCGAGGATGATGTCGTCGCGATCGCCGGGCGTTACCACCAACACGCCGGGCTTGAGCAGCTCCACGGTGTTGCGCATGGTGCGGGCGCAGATGATGATTTTGGTCATGCGCCGGGTCTCGTAATCCCCGGCATTGAGAATTTGCGCGCCCATCAGATCGGCGACGTCGCGGGTGCGCGGGGCGTTCAATTCCGGCTGGAACGGGATGCAACCCAGCAGACGGAAATCGCCACTGCGCAGCAATGGCGAATGCTCTTTCAAGCGCGAGGCAAAGGCCTCCATGCTCTCGTCGGTTTTGACCTTGTTGAGGATCACGCCGAGGACTTTCGGGTCTTTGGGGCCGCCGAACAATTGCGCCTGCAATTCCACTCGGCCGGAGAGTTCGGTCAGCACTTCGTTTTCCGGTGCCGAGACCAGGATTACTTCGGCGTCGAGGCTCTTGGCCAAATGCAGATTGACCCGTGCGGCGTAACTGGCGCTGCGGGTCGGGACCATGCCTTCGACAATCAGCACATCCTTGCCGACTGCCGCCTGCTGATAGAGGGTGATGATTTCTTCGAGCAACTCGTCCAGCTGACCGTCGCCGAGCATGCGCTCGACATGGGCCAGGCCGAGCGGCTGAGGCGGTTTCAAACCGTGAGTGCGCGCCACCAGTTCAGTGGACCGTTCAGGCCCGGTGTCACCCGGATGCGGCTGGGCAATCGGTTTGAAAAAGCCGACTTTGAGGCCAGCCCGCTCAAGGGTACGCACCAGCCCGAGGCTGATGGAGGTCAGACCCACACCAAAATCGGTGGGCGCGATAAAAAAAGTTTGCATGCGGATTCTCTAAAGGTGCATGGCAATGGTGAACGCCTATGACTGGCCTTCTACCGAAATTCAGTCGCCAAGGTTAGCGCTAACCGAGCCTTGTGCGCACCAACCGCAATCAAAGGGCTGGCCTATTTTTTCAATACGTTGCGCGGGGTCCAGCACCCAGGCGCGCGATTGCCACGGTGGCTGGTGGCGCAGGTGCTGGGTGTGACCGCAGGAAAGCTCGGCCACCCAGTGCCCGTCCTCATCTTGATGGAAGCCTGTGACCGTCGAGCCTTTCGCCGTCACCCGTCTGTCCGGGTTGTGTTCGCTTTCGGGCGATTGCTTCGCTAAACTTGGCCATTCTTCATTCTTATGCAAAAGGTCTCGCCCCATGCTGATCGCCGCCAATAAGGCTGTCTCCATCGACTATACCCTGACCAACGACGCTGGTGAGGTCATCGACAGCTCCGCCGGCGGCGCGCCGCTGGTCTATCTGCAAGGCGCAGGTAACATCATCCCAGGCCTGGAAAAGGCACTGGAAGGCAAAACAGTCGGTGACGAACTGACGGTTGCCGTAGAACCTGAAGACGCCTACGGCGAATACGCTGCCGAACTGGTCAGCACGTTGAGCCGCAGCATGTTCGAAGGCGTCGACGAGCTGGAAGTGGGCATGCAGTTCCACGCATCCGCTCCGGACGGCCAGATGCAGATCGTCACCATTCGCGATCTGGACGGCGACGAAGTTACCGTCGACGGTAACCACCCGTTGGCGGGTCAGCGCCTGAATTTCCAGGTCAAGATCATCGACATTCGTGACGCCAGCCAGGAAGAAATTGCTCATGGCCACGTCCATGGCGAAGGTGGCCATCACCACTGATTTTCTGCGCTAAGCTTTCGAGAACTGGAGAGGCGCCCGAGGGGCGCCTTTTTAGTCCGCGGCTGTCCCTGGTGACACCGCCAAGTGGCTGTTTCGAGAAGAACACGGGAATTTGGAGTTCGTCATGAGTGCTTTTCACGACCTTAAATTGACAGCCCTGGATGGTCAGGAGCTACCGCTGGCGCCTTTCAAGGGGCGCGTCGTGCTGGTGGTCAACGTTGCCTCCAAATGCGGCTTGACCCCACAGTACGCGGCGCTGGAAAACCTTTACCAGCAATACAAGGACAAAGGTTTCAGCGTACTCGGCCTGCCGTGCAACCAGTTTGCCGGACAGGAACCGGGTACCGAACAAGAGATCCAGGATTTCTGCAGCCTCAACTATGGCGTGACCTTTCCGTTGTCCAGCAAGCTGGAAGTCAACGGTCACGATCGTCATCAGCTGTACCGTCTGCTGGCGGGCGAGGGTGCTGAATTCCCGGGTGACATTACCTGGAACTTCGAAAAATTCCTGCTGGGCAAGGATGGTCGCGTGCTGGCGCGGTTCTCGCCGCGCACGGCGCCGGATGATCCGTCTGTCGTTCAGGCGATCGAAAAAGCGCTGAGCTGAACCAAAAAATCGCAGCCACCGAGCTGCGATTTTTTATGCCTGCCTTTTGAACCTTAATCACCGCAATCAATAGTGCTGTGCAGCGCTTGTCGCTCCGCATATTATCGTCGTCATAAAACCTCTGTCCCGTCGATACCGTTTTCGTGGAGCGCCCCATGCCCGTCAAAGCCCTGTTCAAACCGTTCCACCTCGGCACCCTCGAACTGCCGACCCGCGTCGTCATGGCGCCGATGACCCGTTCGTTTTCGCCGGGTGGCGTTCCCAATTCCAAAGTGATCGAGTACTACCGTCGTCGCGCCGCTGCGGGTGTGGGTCTGATCATCACCGAAGGCACCACCATCGGCCACAAGGCTTCCAACGGTTACCCGAACGTGCCGCATTTCTACGGCGAAGCGGCGTTGGCCGGATGGAAAAAAGTAGTCGACGCGGTTCATGCTGAAGGCGGCAAGATCGTTCCTCAGCTGTGGCATGTCGGCAGCGTGCGCCGCATCGGCACCGAGCCGGACGCCAGCGTGCCGGGTTACGGTCCGTCGGAGAAGTTGAAGGACGGTCAGGTCGTGGTTCACGGCATGACCCAGCAAGATATCCAGGACGTGATCGCCGCATTTGCCCAGGCCGCCAAAGATGCCCTGAGCATCGGCATGGACGGCGTGGAAATTCACGGTGCCCACGGCTACCTCGTGGACCAGTTCTTTTGGGAAGGCAGCAACCAGCGCACCGACGAATACGGCGGCAGCCTGGCAAATCGTTCGCGTTTCGCCATCGAGCTGATTCAAGCGGTGCGTGCAGCAGTCGGCGAGGGTTTCCCGATCATCTTCCGTTTCTCTCAATGGAAGCAGCAGGATTACACCGCGCGACTGGTGCAAACACCGCAAGCGTTGGCTGAGTTCCTCAAGCCGTTGTCCGACGCCGGCGTGGACATTTTCCACTGCTCGACGCGCCGTTTCTGGGAGCCGGAGTTCGACGGTTCCGAGCTGAACCTGGCCGGCTGGACCCGTAAGCTCACCGGTAAACCGACCATCACCGTGGGCAGCGTCGGCCTGGACGGGGAGTTCCTGCAGTTCATGGTCAACACCGACAAGATCGCGCAGCCGGCCAGCCTGGAAAAACTGCTGGAGCGTTTGAACAATGATGAGTTCGATCTGGTGGCGGTAGGTCGTGCGCTGCTGGTGGACCCGGACTGGGCGCAGAAAGTGCGTGACGGCCGTGAAGAAGACATCCTGCCGTTCAGCCGTGAGGCGTTGATGACCCTGGTTTGAGCCGAGGATCAATGCCTGAGGCAAGCGGGGTCTGACAAGCCCCGCGCAACTGCCCTTCAAACTGCTCGATAATCGCTGCCCAGCCCTGGCGACTCGCATGCTGACGCGCATTAAGCCGCACGCAACGCAAAGTTTCGCGCTCCTCCAACAGCCAACACGCTGCATCGCTGAACGCCTCTTCGTCCCCCGGCATCGCCAGTACGCCGTTGTAGCCATGGCGAATGTGCTGAGCCGCGGCTGCCTGATCGTAGGCCACCACACCCAGTCCCGAGGCCAGCGCCTCAAGCACGACATTACCGAAGGTTTCGGTCAGGCTTGGAAACAGAAATACATCCCCCGACGCATAGTGACTGGCCAAGTCTTCGCCGCGTTGTGAACCACAGAAAATCGCCTCGGGCAGTTCTTTCTCCAGGACCACTCGTTGCGGACCGTCGCCGATCACGATCAACTTCAGGTTTTTCTGTGGATAAGTCGTACGCAGTCTTTCGAAGCAGCGCTTAAGCAAGCCGAGATTTTTCTCCGATGCCAGGCGACCTACATGGATGACGGCAATGTCACTGTCGGCCAAACCCCACTGCTCGCGTAGCGACGTCAGCCGCTTGGTCGGGTGAAACAATTGGCTGTCCACCCCACGCGACAGCAACGCCAGGCGCTCGAAATGCCGGCGCTCCAGTTCCATTCTTTGACTCACGCTCGGCACCAGGGTCAGCGTCGAACGATTGTGAAACCAGCGTAGGTAGTGGGTCAGCAATCGCGTCAGCAGTCCAAGCCCATACTGATTGGAGTACTGCTGGAAGTTAGTGTGAAAGCCGCTGACCACCGAAATCCCCAAACGCCGCGCCGCGCGCAACGCGGACAATCCCAGCGGTCCTTCCGTAGCGATGTACAGCACGTCCGGTCGATGCCGCTTCCAGCGCCGCAGCAGCTTGTGCATCGACGCCTGACCCCATTGCAAGCCGGGATAACCCGGTAGCGGCCAGCCCCGACACAGCAACAACGCATCGTCGCTGCCCAACTGCTGATCGCAACCCTGACGCGGTCGCACCAATTCCACCTGATGCCCGCGCGCGCGCAAGCCTTCGCACAAGCGGCCGAGGGTATTGGCCACTCCGTTGATTTCGGGAGGGAAGGTTTCGGTGATCAGGGTGATATGCAGAGCTGTCGTCATGACCTCAGTGTCGGCTGAGGCCATGTCGTCAGTGTGACGGTGGGATGATGGATTTGTGACCGAGTCAGCGCTGAACTACCAGGTTTTCCGCGCCGCGCTCGCGCACCCAGAACAAGGTCGCACCCGCGACGGCGGCCGGCATCATCAGGATGTTGACCACCGGAATCAGCAGCACCAGATACACGATCCCGCCAAAACTCATGCTCTGCCAGCGCTTTTGCCGCAGCCATGCGAGCATCTCGTTCCAGCCCAGTTTGTGGTTATCCGCCGGGTAGTCGATGTACTGGATCGCCATCATCCATACCCCGAACAGCAGCCATAGCGGCGCGGCGATGATGTTCACCACCGGGATGAACGAGAGGATGAACAGCCCGATGGCGCGCGGCAGGAAGTAGCCGAGTTTGCGCATTTCCCGGGCCAGGGTGCGGGGGATCATGGCGATCAGTTCGCCCCAGCTGAAGGACGGGAAGTCGTCGGTGCCGCGCACCACGACTTCGACTTTTTCCGCGAGGAAACCGTTGAATGGCGCGGCAATGACGTTGGCCAGCATGGTGAAGGTGAAGAACACCATCAACACCACCAGCACCACGAATAGTGGCCAGAGCACATAACTGAGGAAACTCAGCCAGTCGGGCAGGGACGGCATCAACGTATCGACCCACAGGCTGAATTGATGGCTGGCCAGGTAGATCAATCCGACGAACAGCACCAGGTTGATCACCAGCGGCAACAGCACAAACAAACGCAGGCTTGGGCTCAGGACCAACTTGAGGCCTTCGCGCAGGTATTGCGGGCCGGACAGAACGGGGGCGGGCATAACGTGCTCCGAGCAAAGGGGAAACGCGCCGACCTTACCGGCTTTGCCTGACGGGCGAAAGCGCGGTAGCAGCATCGACATTAACTGTAACAAAGGCGCCTATGTGTCCATCGTGATCGGATAGAGACCGCCTATGAGCTGGATTGTTAAACCGTATTTCCTTAATCTTCGCCCCCTCGATACGCTGCACCCCATACTTTTTACAGGACTGTCGAGCTCAAGCCTTCCCCAAGTGCTTTCAACGGTCCTTTTTTATTCCCGCCGGCAATCCGGCGTTCCGCGCCAGATATTTCGGGCCGGTCAACAGGAGCAGGTCATGTCTGAAGTCCGTCATTCGCGAGTGATTATTCTCGGTTCCGGCCCTGCCGGTTACAGCGCCGCGGTCTATGCCGCCCGTGCCAACCTCAAGCCACTGCTGATCACCGGCATGCAAGCCGGCGGTCAACTGACCACCACCACCGAAGTCGACAACTGGCCTGGCGACGTCCACGGCCTGACCGGCCCGGCGCTGATGGAACGCATGAAAGAGCACGCCGAGCGCTTTGAAACCGAGATCGTCTTCGATCACATCAATGCCGTGGACTTCGCTGCCAAGCCGTACACCCTGACCGGCGACAGCGCGACCTACACCTGCGACGCGCTGATCATCGCCACCGGCGCCAGCGCTCGTTACCTGGGCCTGCCGTCGGAAGAAGCGTTCATGGGCAAAGGCGTTTCGGCCTGCGCGACCTGCGACGGTTTCTTCTACCGCAACAAGCCAGTGGCCGTGGTCGGTGGCGGTAACACCGCCGTTGAAGAGGCGCTGTACCTGGCCAACATCGCCAGCAAGGTCACCCTCATCCACCGTCGCGAAACCTTCCGCGCCGAGAAGATCCTGATCGACAAGCTGAATGCCCGGGTTGCCGAAGGCAAGATCGTCCTGAAGCTGAATTCGACCCTGGATGAAGTTCTGGGCGACAACATGGGCGTGACCGGTGCCCGCCTGAAGAACAACGACGGCAGCTTCGACGAGCTGACAGTTGACGGCGTGTTCATCGCCATCGGCCACACCCCGAACACGTCGCTGTTCGAAGGTCAGCTGACGTTGAAAGACGGCTACCTGATTGTGCAGGGCGGCCGTGACGGCAATGCCACTGCCACCAGTCTCGAAGGTATCTTTGCTGCCGGTGACGTGGCTGACCACGTTTACCGTCAGGCTATCACCTCGGCCGGCGCCGGTTGCATGGCGGCACTGGACGCCGAGCGCTACCTCGACGATCTGCAGAACGCTTGATTCTGATTCTGTAGAAACTAAAAAACCGGCCTCGGCCGGTTTTTTTGTGCGCGCAGATTCAAATTGTCAGGACAGCTTTGCGAAGCACGCCTCGAGGATATCCAGCCCTTCCTCCAGCACAGCCGCCTCGGTGGTCAACGGCGCCAGAAGCCGAATGATGTGTCGCGATTTACCGCTGGGCATCAGCAGCAAGCCCGCGTCTCGCGCAAGCGCCAGCAGCTGCGTCAACTGCGCCGAGGCCGGTGTGCCGTCGGCATTGGTCAGCTCGATGCCGCGCATCGCACCGACGCCGGTCAAGCGGCCCAGAAACGCGCAAAGCTTGTTCGCGCGCCAGGCCTCGTAGCGGCTGACGATGGCTTCTTCCTGTTGCGAGCCCCAGGCATGCAGGTTTGCATCGGTCATTTCGTCCAGGGTCGCCAGTGCCGCGGCGCAGGCAATCGGGTTGCCCGAATAGGTGCCGCCCAGTCCGCCCTTGGGCAAGGTGTCGAGCAGTGACTTGCGCCCGACCACCGCACCCAGCGGCACACCGCCGGCGATGCTTTTGCCCAGCAGGATCAGGTCCGGCTCAATGCCCAGTCGCGAAAATGCAAAACGCTGGCCGGTGCGACCGAAGCCGGACTGGATTTCATCAGCGATCAGCAGGATGTTTTTTTCATCACAAAAGCGACGTAGCGCTTGGGCAAACTCCACGTCCAGCGTCAGGAAGCCCGATTCACCCTGCACCGGTTCGACGATAAAACAGGCGACGTCATCGACGTCGATCTCGACGCTGAACAGCCGGTCCATGGCCTTCAGGGCCTCGGCGCAGGTCACGCCGTTGTCCTTGCTCGGGAAGGGCAGGTGAAAAACCGGACCCGGCAGCACGCCGACTTTCTGTTTGTAGGGCGCAACTTTGCCGTTGAGGTTGAGCGTGGCGAGGGTGCGGCCATGGAAGGCGCCGTCAAAGGCGATGACGGCCGTGCGACCGGTGGCGCCACGCACGATCTTCAGGGCGTTTTCCGCCGCTTCTGCGCCGCTGTTGGTGAGCATGCCGCTGACCGGGTAGTCCACCGGAATAAACGCGGTGAGACGATCCATCAGTTCGATGTAGGGCGCATGCGGAGCGGCGTTGAACGCGTAGTGGGTCAGCCGGGTTGCTTGTTCGCGAATGGCCTCGACGACGCGCGGATGGCAATGGCCGAGGTTCAGTACGCCGATGCCGCCGACGAAGTCGATGTAGCGTTTGCCATCGGTGTCCCAGACTTCGGCATTTTTGCCGTGGCTGAGCGTGACGGGATGAACGATGTTGATCGACTGGCTGATGGTTTCGCTGCTCATGGATACCTGACTCAGAAGAAGGGATGCTTCTTTTTATCTAAGCCGTGAGCAGCGGTGCCCGGCAAACGAAATAAAGTTGCCGGGTCAATCTTAAAAGTCGGGATGTGATTTACGGGTGTTGGCGCAGGTGTTGAATCAGCGGCGAGTCAGCGGCGAGTCAGCGGCTGTTGAGTGAACTTCACACCGGCCAGGCCATGAGCAATCAGCGCGCGGATATTGCCGTGATCGCTGCCCTCAGGCGTCGCCACCACCGAACGGTAATGTTCGCCGAACGCCAACAGCGCTTCTTCATCGCTCAAGCCTTCCAGCAGCGCCAGACCCAGGGTCTTGCACGAGCCTTCGTTCTGCCCGGCTGCGTTATCCACGCCGCCGTTGTTGAAAGCCTGAGGCTGATAGTCGTAGCCGGCGGCGATGAAGGCCAGGGTGTCGGCAAAAACGTGTTCGCCGCTCTTGAGGCTGGCGCGCAGGGTGTTCAAATCACTCATTGGGTTTTCCTTTGGCGAACGCCGATTGTTGTTCGGCGTTGGCTTCTTGCTGGTATTGGGCTTTCCACTCAGCGTACGGCATGCCGTAAACCACTTCGCGGGCGTCATCGAGGCTGACCTCGATCTGGCGTTCATCGGCAGCGGCCTTGTACCACTTGGATAAGCAGTTACGGCAGAAACCGGAGAGGTTCATCAGGTCGATGTTCTGCACATCCTTGCGGCTGTCCAGGTGGGCGACCAGCCGGCGAAAGGCGGCGGCTTCGAGTTCCAGGCGTTGTTGATCGGTCATGGCGGGCTCTGTGCAATCAAATCGTGCGCGGATGATAAAAGTCTGACGAGCAATGCGCCAGACGCGGTCAGCGGCTCGCTGCAAGCGTAATGGATACCGACTCGGCGAATCGCAGGGCGTGGGGCTTGTCGACTTCGACCTCGGCGTACAGCACCGACTCGTTGGCCATGACCAGATCGAGGATCTCCTGGGTCAGGCGTTCGAGCAGGGCGAAGCGATTGCCTTCCACGTGGGCGATGATCGCCTTGGTGATGGTGCGGTAATTCAGCGCGTGATCGATGTCGTTGTCACGCACCGCTTCTTGAGCGGCATACAGGATGGTCAGGTTGATCAGTACATCCTGCTTGTTGAGGATTTCATCCTCGTTGATCCCGATGAAGGTCCGCAGGCACAGGTCCTTGACCCGGATGCGTGCCGTTCCTGGTTGAAGTTGTGGCATTGCTACTTGCTCCGTCCAATCAATTGCAGGAACTCCTGGCGGGTGTTGCTCGACTCGCGGAAGGCGCCGAGCATCACCGAGGTGTTCATGGTCGAATTCTGTTTCTCGACGCCGCGCATCATCATGCACATGTGCTTGGCTTCGATGACCACCGCGACGCCCGCCGCACCGGTCACTTGCTGCACCGCGTCGGCGATTTGCCGGGTGAGGTTTTCCTGGATTTGCAGGCGACGGGCGAACATGTCCACCAGTCGTGCAATCTTCGACAGGCCCAGCACCTTGCCCGTTGGAATATAAGCCACATGCGCCTTGCCAATGAAGGGCAGCATGTGATGTTCGCAGAGCGAGTACAGCTCGATGTTGTCGACGATGATCATTTCATCGTTGTCGGAAGCGAACAGCGCGCCGTTGACGATCTCTTCGACACTTTGCTCATAACCATGGCAGAGGTACTGCATGGCTTTTGCCGCGCGAGCCGGGGTGTCTTGCAGGCCCTCGCGGTCGGGGTTTTCACCAAGGCCGATGAGGATCTCGCGATAGCTCTGGGACAGGGTGTTCTGGGGCAGGGATAACGTCATGGAACATCCTCGCGGGGGCCGCTTATTTGATGTGCCGTCCGCCGTTGACGGTCAGGGTCGTGCCGGTGACATAAGGGTTTTCGAGTAAATAACGCAGGCTCTGGTAGATCACTTCGCAGCCGGGTTCGATACCCAGTGCGGACTTGGCCAGTGCCTTGGCGCGGTACGCCGCGTCGTCGTCGGGGTTGAACATTAGCAGGGCTGGCGCGATACCGTTGACCTTGATTGTCGGCGCGTATTTCGCGGCGAAGGACAGGGTGAGGCTGTCGAGCCCGGCTTTGCTGGCGCAGTAGCCAATGTGCTTGCTGCTGCCCTTGCGGGTCACGTCGTCGCTGATGTGCACGATGTCGGCGGGATTTGAGCGTTGCAGCAAGTCGGCACAATGAAGATTGATCAGGTAGGGCGCCAGCATGTGGACGTTGAACATGCGGGTGAAGGCTGCGGCGTCGGTGTCCGGGGTTTCGGCCAGCCATTCGGAGGCGTTATGGACAATCGCCCGCAGGCTGTCGGTGTGGTTTTTCAGTTCGCTGATGAAGGCGAAGATCCCGGCTTCAGTGGAGAAGTCGGCAAACACCGCGGTCGCCCCCAGGTCGCGCAGAACTTGCACGCCGGGGCGTTCGCTGCGGTAGCTGAAGATCACCGGCTGGCCATCCTCGAGCAAACGCTGCGCACAGTGCAGGCCAACACGTTGGCCGGCACCGGTGATGAGGATCGGGGCTACGAAAGAGGTCATGAATGGCTCGCGTCGCGGTAAGAGCAAAACTATACCAGCGACGAGAGGCGTACACCTATTGTGGTGTCAGGCCTAGAGATTCTGCGTTGAAGGCTCGGCGGGCAGCGTCCGTTGCGGCGTGGTGTTAAGCCAGCTGGCCAGCAGGCGGGTCGACAGCGGAATGAAGAAGTAGACCATCAGCGGGGTCAGGCACAAGGTGCTGATGAACACCCTGCTCAGCAGACCCATGTCGCTCAGCAACGGCCCGAGGACAAAGTTGAACAGCAGGGAAACAGGAAAAAACGCCAGCCAGATCGCCACGGCCTGTTTCCAGCGTGGTGGGCGCTGGCCGGCCGCGCCGAACCAGCCTTCGATGCCGCTGACACGATGTTCCGTTGGATGGGCAAACAAGTCACTGCCGCGTGCCAGCCATGCGGTGCGCGAGGCGGAATGCTCCCAGGCGTGCAGCGTCTGCTCGTCGGCAAAGCGGAAAATAATCTGGAATTCGTCATCGTCGGGCGGCGGAGCGAGCACGCCAGAACCGAGGTAGCCGGGAAAATCGGTGGCCAGTTGTTCGCCTTCGCGCAACCAGGCGATCAGG
The DNA here is from genome assembly GCF_029963765.1 of Pseudomonas sp. UYIF39. Classification (GTDB taxonomy): domain Bacteria; phylum Pseudomonadota; class Gammaproteobacteria; order Pseudomonadales; family Pseudomonadaceae; genus Aquipseudomonas. The sequence continues at coordinate 108,358 of NZ_JALBYU010000004.1, read as the reverse complement.
TCTTGATAACGCCCATCGGCGACGCGGCGCGCAACCATCAGCGTGACGGGTGAAGTAGACATTTTGTATCTCCGTATGACAATCGCGTCGCTCCGGATAGGAGTTTCGCCAGGCGCAGCGCCGGGGTGGTGGGCTGCGTCTTGGAACAAGCAAGGATTATTCCTGATTCTGCCGGGTACGTCAGTGATATTCACCACCACCAACGTCTTGAAGGGTATGGGGGCTGGAGAGGTAGAATGGGATCCAATTTATACATGGAAGTAGACCTATAAAATGCCTGTCCTGACTGACGTTGCCCCTCGGTTGCCGCACAGTCTTCCTCTCGAGCAGGAAGAACTGTTTCCGATTCGCGAAGTGGCGCGCTTGACCGGGGTCAACCCGGTCACGCTACGTGCATGGGAACGCCGCTATGGGCTGATACAGCCCAGGCGCACGGAAAGTGGGCACCGACTGTATTCGATGACCGATATCGATCGAGTCCGCAGCATCCTTGGCTGGATTGAACGCGGCGTTGCTGTCAGTAAAGTCGGCAAGATCCTGGCCAGGATTGCACCGCTTCAGGTCCTGTCGCACATCATCCCGAATGAGTTCGTACACGCTGACCACACGCAATGGCAGCAACAGGTTCAGGCGGCGGTGAATGCCTTTGACGAGGTTCAACTGGAACAGGCCTATGGACTGATCTTTTCCAGTTATCCCCTGACTGTCGTGTTTCAGGACATTCTGCTTCCACTCTGGAAGCAATTACTGCAGCGCCATGAAGCATTCGGCCAGGCCAGCGAGTGGTTTTTCCTGGATGTTTTTCTGCGTTCTCGAGTGTTGCAACGCCTGCTGCTGGTGCGTGTCCTGCAGCCGCGACGGGTGATTGTCTGCGCCCTCAACGATCAGTGTCGTGAACTCGAAGTGCTGGTAACTGCGCTGTTTCTGAGCAGTGTCGATTCGGCTATCCAAGTGTTGGCTGTCGGTCAGCCATTCGATGAATTGACCCTGGTCTGCGAAAGAGTCAAACCCCAGGCGCTGGTGCTGGTTTCCAATCACGCGCCTGCGCCCGAGTTGCCACGGCGATTGAATCGACTGGCCTTGAGCCTGGATTGTCAGTTGATGCTGGCGGGGAATGCGTCCGTTCTGGTGCAGGAAAGCCTGGCTGGATCGTCGATTGGATGTCTGGGTAACGAAGGATTGGTCATGCGTCAGCGTTTGAAACATCTCCTGACAGGCAACCCGGACACTTGAATCAGAGATGCATGGCCGGATGCGTCAGCCGATGCTGTTGAAGGATGTACTGGCGCAGACGCTCGGTTTCGTCCTTGTCACCCTGATTCAACTGATAGGCAAAGAAGCCGTTCTCGGTTTCTTTCTCGAAGGTGCCGCGCAACGCGATGCGCTCATAGCCTGACGGGCTGAACCACAAGGCGAAATGTTTTGGCGGTTTGGTCTTGTTGCGAACTTCAAGCAAGACCCCTTTGAACGACACTTCGTGCACCCACATCGTACCGGGTTGGCCACTGGCATTTTCCAGCGCTACCGGTTCTTCGAGTACCAGGCGCCATGGCCGGACCATCGGTCCGTCCTCATAGATACTGGGGACGCCAAGGCGTAAATGCATCGCGTGAAACTCGTCTTCCACCAGGTGCAGCGGGAAAGTCATTTGTTGATTTTCGAAGTTGGCCTGGATGGTGACTTGTTCATGAGCGGCAAGGCGCGTGAGCAGGTCACGGATCTGCGAACCACCGTTGACGAGCAGGCTCGACGTCGCATCCCGCACATTGAGTTGCGGGTTATGTTGCATGGTCTGGATAAAATCCAGCTCATCCTGGGTCAGGAGTGCGTCGCGTTGCATGATCCGCTCGACAGAAATAGTTACAAAGTCACTGGTGATTGTAGTTAATGACAATCAATTCTTCGTTTTGTTTTTGCCGTTCGTCGCTTTTAGTGCGGCAAGCTCGGCCTGGACCTCAGCCAACTGCGTCTCCAACTGCATGACTCGCTGCTGTGCCTTGACCTGAAGGGTGACGTCTTTCTGCACACCGACGAAATAAGTCTGTCCGTCGTCCGGGTTTTTCACTGTTGAAAGGGACAGTTCGTTCCAGAACGGCGTGCCATCCTTGCGGTAATTTCTGAGGATTTCCCGGCAGGAACCGCCACTGCTCAATGCCTCGCGAATCAACGGGAGAGCTTCCTGATCTCGGTCACCGGACTGAAGAAAACGGCAATCCTGATAGAGGATTTCTTCGCTGGTGTAACCCGTCAGGCGTTCGAATGCCGGGTTGACGTAAATCAGGATGTTGTCCTGCTCGCCTGCCTTTTCGGCAATCACGATGCCGTCGTTGGAAGCGTTGATCACCATTTGCAGCAGTTGGGCGTTAATCATCGGGGAATCCTTTCCAATTTGATTGAGCGCTGCATTTTAGAAGAACACTGAGCACTGTCTACTGGCCGTCAGCGTTAATTGAGAGTCAATCGCAGCTTTTTTGCCACGGCTGTTAATATCCCCCGTCTTTTTACTCAGCTTCAGGATCAGATTGATGAAAGTCGCCATCCTTTCCGGCTCGGTGTACGGCACGGCTGAAGAAGTCGCCCGCCACGCCGCAAATATTTTAAAAACTGCGGGTTTCGAAACCTGGCACAACCCGCGTGCGAGCCTCGCCGATGTTCAGGCCTTTGGCCCCCAAGCTTTCCTGGCGGTGACCTCGACCACCGGCATGGGAGAGTTGCCGGACAACCTGCAACCGTTGTATTTCGCCATTCGCGACCAGTTGCCGGCTGCCTGGCGTGGATTGCCGGGCGCCGTGATTGGTCTGGGCGATGCGAGTTATGGCGACACCTTTTGTGGCGGTGGCGAGCAAATGCGTGAATTGTTCGGCGAACTGGGCCTATGCGAAGTCCTGCCCATGCTGCGCCTGGACGCCAGTGAAAGCGTGACGCCGGAAACCGACGCCGAGCCTTGGCTGGCGGAACTGGTCAGTGCTCTGCGGAGCTGATGTTGGGGTAGCGTCGCTTTTGCAGTATCCATCTGGCAACAACGGCAGATGCTGATGCGGCATTGGTCGGCGTTGTTGCTTGGGATGCTGGCGGGCAGCGCGGCGTCCATCGGCAGTCCGTTCGGGTTGGCCAAGGCGCTGGCGCTGGACAGTTCGGTGACGATGTCGTTGGTGCCGCGTTCAATCACCACGCCCTTTGCCATGCCGCTGGCCCATGACATGGGTGGCGTACCGGAACTGACCGCAGTGTTTGTGATGTTCACCGGGGTGTTCGTGGCGATGTTCGGCGGCATTCTGCTCAAGTGGTTGCCCCTGCGCAGTGCCGGTTAGTCATGGTTCTGACGGGGCTTCTGAATCTGTTCGCCGCACCATTGTTGGCGGCAGTACTTTGACATGGATCCAGGTTCGTTGGCGTACTGACTCGCTAGGCCATCAAGCTGGCTGCCAATGCAACTACACGATTCCCGGGGCGTGACTAGACTGCTGTAACGCCGGTAAACAATAGAAACCCCAAGAATAAAAATTAGAGGTTCCTTGCCGTGAACGTAGCCCCCGTCCAATCGCCACACAGTGTCAAAGACCAGGTCAGCGCCGCCGAGTGGCAGACCCGCGTCGATCTTGCCGCCTGCTATCGTCTTGTGGCCCTGCATGGCTGGGATGACCTGATTTTTACCCACATCTCGGCCAAGGTCCCCGGTACCGAAGACTTTCTGATCAACCCGTTCGGGCTGATGTTCCACGAGATTACCGCCTCGAGCCTGGTCAAGGTCGATCAGGCCGGCAACAAACTGATGGACAGCCCTTACGAGATCAACCCGGCCGGCTACACCATCCACAGCGCGGTGCACGAGGTTCGTCACGATGTCGTCTGCGTGCTGCACACTCACACCGCAGCCGGTGTCGCCGTGTCAGCGCAAAAACAAGGCATTTTGCCGATCAGCCAACAATCGTTGTTTGTCCTGTCCAGCCTGGCTTATCACGCCTACGAAGGTGTTGCGCTTAACCATGAAGAGAAGGCGCGACTGCAAGCAGACCTCGGCGAAAACAATTTCCTGATGCTGCACAACCACGGTCTGCTGACCTGCGGCGGCACCATCGCCGACACGTTCCTGATGATGTTTACCTTCCAGCGCGCCTGCGATATCCAGGTGCTGGCGCAGAACGGTGGCGCCGAGCTGATCGCCATCGAACCGCAGATTCTGGCGGGCGCCAAGGCGATGATCGCCGGCGTCACCAAAAGTGCTCAAGGGATGGGCGGCGCACTGGCCTGGCCAGCGCTGCTGCGCAAACTCGATAAACAAGACGGGGGTTATAAACGCTAATGACACTCGCCGAGATCCCCCTGTGTGTCTGGCGCAAACGCGGCCAGACGTTCGTATTCCGTGGCCAGACCATCCGTTACTGGACGGCCGGGCAGGGTGAGCCACTGTTGCTCATTCATGGCTTCCCGACCGCCAGTTGGGACTGGCATTTCCTCTGGCAGCCGCTGACCCAGCGCTATCGGGTGATTGCCTGCGACATGCTCGGCTTTGGCGATTCCGCCAAACCGGTGGACCACGAATACAGCCTGCTGGAGCAGGCCGATCTGCAACAGGCTTTGCTGGCGCATGTGAAGGTCGAGCAGCCGGTGCACCTGTTGGCCCACGATTATGGCGACAGCGTGGCCCAGGAACTGTTGGCCCGGCATTACGAAGCGAGCATCCATATCGCCAGTTGCGTGTTCCTCAATGGCGGCCTGTTTCCCGAAACCCATCGCCCGATACTGATGCAAAAACTCCTGCTCAGCCCCTTGGGCTGGATGATCGGGCGAGCCTTTTCCCGTGACGGTCTGGTGAAGAGTTTCCGGCAGATCTTCGGTCCGAATAGCCGCCCCAGCGAGAGCGAGATGGATGATTTCTGGAGCCTGATCGAGAGCAATCATGGGCCACGGATCATCCACAAATTGATCGCCTACATCCCCGAGCGGCGTGCTCAACGCGAGCGTTGGGTCAGCGCGATGCAGCGTGGTGAAGTGCCGTTGCGGTTGATCGATGGTGAGGTCGATCCGATCTCCGGCGCGCACATGGTCGAGCGTTATCGGGAACTGATCCCGAACCCGGACACGGTCTTGTTGCCCGGCATCGGCCACTACCCTCAAACCGAGGCGTCGGGGCTGGTTCTCAAGCATTATCTGGAGTTTCGCGATCAGTTGGTTTCACCGCCGCGCAAGGTCGCCTGTTCCTGATTATCCCCCTGCCTTATTGCGCACCATTCAGCCTCACCCCAGTTCATTGTGACCCGCATCGCCGTGCCTGACACTCGGACTCATTGTCCCCTGGCCTGCTGGAGTCCCCCCAATGAATGAGTCTGTGCGCTTCGAAGATAAAGTTGTGATCATCACGGGTGCAGGCGGCGGCCTGGGCCGGGCCCACGCGCTGCTGTTCGCCAAACAGGGCGCCAAAGTGCTGGTCAACGATCTCGGCGGCTCGGCTCAGGGCGAAGGCGCAAGCGCTTCGGCGGCCGACCGGGTAGTCGCCGAAATTCGCGAGGCCGGTGGTATCGCCGAGGCCAACCATGACTCCGTCACCGACGGCGACAAAATCGTTCAGAGCGCCTTGGACACCTTCGGCCGTGTCGATGTAGTGGTCAACAACGCCGGGATCCTGCGGGACAAAACCTTCCATAAAATGGAAGACGGCGACTGGGACCTGGTTTACCGCGTCCACGTCGAAGGCGCCTACAAAGTCACCCGTGCCGCCTGGCCGCACCTGCGCGAGCAAAACTACGGCCGCATCATCTTCACCGCTTCGACCTCGGGAATTTACGGCAACTTCGGCCAGTCCAACTACGGCATGGCCAAACTCGGCCTCTACGGCCTGACCCGCACCCTGGCCATCGAAGGTCGCAAGAACAACATCCTGGTCAACGCCATCGCCCCCACCGGCGGCACCCGCATGACCGAAGGCCTGATCCCGCCGCAAGTCTTCGAACAACTCAAACCGGAACTGATCAGCCCGCTGGTGGTGTACCTCGCCAGCGAGAACTGCCAGGAAACCTCCGGGCTGTTTGAAGTCGGTGGCGGCTGGATGGGCAAGGTGCGCTGGGAACGAAGCCTCGGCGCCGGTTTTGATCCGCGGGTCGGTTTCTCCCCCGAAGATGTGGCGGCGCATTGGCAGCAGATCTGCGATTTCGAAGGCGCGGCGCATCCGCAGGACAACCTTGAAGCGCTGAAGGAAATGATGGCGAATTTGCAGAAGTATTCGATTTAATGGAAACCAGCAAGGTCACCGTTTTTTTGACCTTGCTGGTTCTTGATAGTCAGAACTGAAGTCTGGTTTTCAGCGGTTTCAAGGAAAATACTTGTGAACCAATGCCGCCAGATTCGCTGCCGTTTGCGCATCCATGATCCCGTTGTAGGTTTCCGGGCGAAAGTGCAACTGAAAGGCTCGAACAAGGTGCGTGAAGCCTTGGTCAGTTGACGCACGGGACACGTCATACCCATAAGTCTTGAACAATTTGAGCAACTCGGCTCGGGCTGGAATGCCGGTCTCGTTGTATTGCTGCAGGTAGGTGTCTCGGGTGGCATCGTCGAACCAGGCACCGACGCCTTTCAAGTAAAGGGCATGCCAGGGGAATTTCGGCCCTGGGTCACTCTTGCGGCCGACCGCAATATCAGAGTGTCCCAGAACAAGGGTCGGGCTGATGTCCGGGTAGCGTTCAAGGATGTTCAACGCCAGCTCTTCAACGGCGGCAATTTGTTCTGGCTGATACGGCGGAAAGTTGAAAACACCTTGGCTAAACGTCGCAAGGTTGACGATCTCAACGCCGATAGACGTGTCGTTCAGATTGCTTCGATTGCCCCAGGTACTGACACCCGCATGCCAAGCACGCTTGGTTTCGTCGACGAGATTGAAAACTTCCTGCCCGGTATAACCTGCTTTCAAGTAGCTCGGATCAGTGATGTCGGGAACCAGATAGTGGGCGCTGACATTCGGGCCGGTCAGTGCATTGACCGAACTGGAGAAGTTGCCGGCTGTGTAGTGGAAGATCAGAAAACGTACGCGGGTGTTGAAGCTTTTAGTGGCGCGGTACTTGTTGTAGTCAATGGGTTTCATGAAGAGATTGCTCGCAATTGAATTAGGTTAGTGTCAGCGCGCAATTACAAATGAATGGCTGATTTGTCATTAACCTTAATCGTTGAAGCGGTTCGTGTTATTACAGAACGATGTAGTCGATTTCCGAGAAGTGTGTAGGTGGTAGGCAGTGTCGTTCGAGTTCACTTAAGTGCTGGCTGTGAATGGGCAGTATAAGAAACAAGCACGAATGCTTGCTTCTTTGTTTGAATTACTGTGCTTCGGGTTTGAAACCTGGTTTGCCGTTGGCTGCTCGCCATTGTTTTATGGCCTTTAGTACACCGGCAGGACCGTCTTTAACACCCTTCTCTGGATAATATAAGATATCGGTGCCGTTTGGATGTTCTGAAGTGCTTACTATGTTATCCACAAAAGCATCGTGCTCTTTCTCTGATGAGAACCTCCCCTGGAACAAACGTTTTATAATATTCAGGTATTCGGACTCTGTGTAATCTTCATATCTATCTTTAAGTGTCATTTTCACATTTCTCCTTTTTTGGAGTGGACTTCGATGTGTTGCTTTGGTGTCAGTGTACGAAGATTGTCTATGTCGTAGCCCGAACTGCTTTCACTGGTCGGCGTGATATGGCGCTGTTAAAATTGCCTCAGTTGGGACAAGAGCGTGCTCTTGCCCCAATAGGTTTGTTATTGAGGTTTGAAGCCTGGTTTGCCGTTAGCTGCTCGCCAGGTTTTAATGGCGTTTAATACCCCTTCCGGGCTGTCTTCAACACCCTCTCTTGGGTCATATAAAATGCCTGTTCCGTCGGGGTGTTCGGACGTGAGTACTATGTTTTCTACAATGGCATCATGCTCGGCCTCGGATGAGTAAGTACCCTCGAATAGACACTCGATGAGGTCTAAGTATTCGTTTTCTGTATATTCTTCCAGCGTGTTACGAAGATTCATTTCATTCTCCTTTTATATTGGAGTGAATGCTGATATGCAGTTTTGGCGTCATCACCCGAAGGTTGTCCATGTCATAGACCTCGCCGCCTGCTCCGATGGGGTTGATATGGTGGATTTCATACTTTATTCGCCTACCCACCTGGTCCTGAGGAAGTGCGGCAGGAGCAAGTCGGTGTTTCATATCCATTTGTCTTAACTTTGTAAATTGGCCGCTCAACAGTTCATCGTCGCCCATAGCTTTCCAAAATGCCCTGCGAAACGCTTTAAAACTCGAAAACTCCCCCCCTCGAAATTTATCCGCAATCTGCATCGGAATCGGCGCTCCGTCTCCCGTCGAGGCAGCACCCAACCAGTTTCCGGAAACTACTTGTCCGGCGCCACTGGCAATACCGGGATCCTGCCGCCGATCCCTGAACATCGTGAATGTCGGAGGGATCCCGGAGTCGATCGGAAAGACGGTGATGAAGCCACCAAATCCGTAGCGATCCAGCTCCGGAAACGGATCGATTCGTCCCGCGTCGGGGGTGACGGTAGCGCCTTCATATATCGGCAGGTCAGTGTCGATCAGCGGAAATTCCGTTGAAGGATCCTGCGGTTCTATCAACGGCGTCCATGTGATGACGGGACCGTTGGAGACGGTGCTGCCGGAAACGTAAACATTCTTGCGCGCGTCAAAGTGAGCAAGCCTTACCGGCACACTGGCGGGTACTGTCACTCCGTCAGTGGCAACAACGACAATCTCTACGCTATTGCCTATCGTCCTCGAGCCGAGTCTCACCGGCAGGTCGATTTCCCCTCCGACGGCTGCCAGTTCATACAGATCGGGCGTTGAATCAGGAGCGAGTTCTGACAGCGGAACACTTATGGAGAAAAGATCACCGTTACCCAGCCTTGAGGGAGCCAATAGAGCGGCGAACCCGACCAGGACTGGCGTTGCTATTGACGCGAGTGCTGCGATAGCCGCGGATACCGCAGCGCGAAGCGCAGTCCTGAGCGCCAAGGAGGTTGCTGGACTAACGCCGACAGTTCCGAGTGTGCCGGTAAACGCCGGGCCGAATGCCGCCATCGAACCGACATTGGCAAACGTGGGGCTTTGCCACCGATCCTCTGTTTCCTCTCGCCATTGCGCCAGGAGGCGTGCCTGCTCGAGTTGTCGTTGGGTATCAGCCTCTGCCGCCAGACGAGCCTGTTGCCGCTCGCGCTCTTGCGCCTGCTTTTCCTTTTGCTGCTGTATCTTCAGATTCGTCAGTTGAGCTTGGCGTTGAGCCACGGCAGTAGCTGTATCAATGACTTTCCTGCGAGTCTCCAGACTCTGTCTTTCTGTTTGCAGTTGCTTTTGTATCTGCTCGATTCGCTGTTCCATTTCGGCTTGGAGACGAGCCTGCTCGGCTGCGAAATGCAGTGCGGCTGCTTCTGCATTAGCTTCAGCCTCGGCCAGCGCTGTTTTCAATGTAGCGATTCGTGCTTTTTCTTGAGCCTGATTCTGAGCCTGAAAATCAGCCAGCGCTTTAAGTTGTGCCTCTAGGTGTGCCTTGTCGGCAGCCATTCGAGCTTGCTCGACGGCCAATCGTTCGGTTTCTGCCAGCGCTGCAAGCCGATTTTGTTCGCGCCTTCGAACTTGTTCTTGCTCTCGGCGTGCCGCGTCAGCGATTTCTTTCAGGCGTTGCTGTTCAGCTGCGATCCGGGCGCGCTCGGCAGCTACTCGTTGGGCTTCCGCCGCTGCCGCTTGCGCTTGATCATTGGCCTGCACGGCGGCCAGCCGATTGAGTACCTGCACTTGTTGCTGGTTCAGTATCTGAATGGACTGCGCCAGCAGCCAGGCCTCGTGAGCAGCACGGTATGAGGCCGTCCATGCTTGCATTGCAATACCACCGGGCATGACCCGTTGTCCCATGGTCGATGCCTTTTGATAGAACTCAATCAAGCTTCGGTTCAGCGGGTCACCGCCATAAAACTGATTGGCAAGAGCTGTTTTCTGATGGAAGTCAGCGGTCTTTCGACTCAAAAGAGTGTTGCGAACACCTAGTTCACGAATGATCGCGTCTGCAGGAGCAAGCGGATGAGTCGAACCTTCCAGTCTTGTGGCTGCTAGTTCTTGTTCGATGGTCTGTGGTAGTTGACTGATGCGGGTTTGATATTCCTGCTCAAGTGACTTTTTGGTGACGTCTATCGTATGTGAGTTGGCAATAACAATATGGTGGGGGCCAAAGTTGTGGGGGCCAAACATGCCGCTATGGGGTATGGTCGATGAAGTTGCTGGTACGATCGGAACGTGTAACGGTGCAATTGCAGTCGTGTAAACAGCTTCGGTTAACTCCCATGTTGGAGGCTTTTGCATATTCATATCCTTTTGAATGTGCTTGTTGAATGGTGGGGTGGTGGGACATTGTTCGGTTAACGACTCACTTTTTGCCAGCGAGTGGTCGATATGTTTCAAGTTGCAGCAAAGTTTTGGTTCATGATTCTGGTAAGGCTGTAAGTAAATGCGTATGAGTTTGAGTGAACTTTCGGCGGGCTAAAACGATCGAGGGTAAATGCTTCTGTTCAAGAAGAAATTTCCCATGTCGTTTCTGGAGGTTTCTCGGAGGGGGGACGTTCGGTTTTTCAACAGGCATAAAAAAGGCCGCTGCAAACGCAGCGGCCAAAGTAAGACGATTGATCAAGGAGCAATAAATCAACGTCAGTGAACACGGGGCGATGAGTCGAACATCTTCAATTCATCTGAAATCTATCGCCAATGACGCGGACGGGTCACTCGCCATTACTTCGTGCTTTCCGGCCGTTTGCCGTGAAAGCCCGGCAAGAATAAGGCCTTGAGCCCGAAGGAAAAATAGCAATTCATGACATGAACTGTTGCAGCATGAGTAACAGTGCTGACAGACCCCGCCTACACGCCATGCGCTGCGTTGATAACCCTCCATCCAGCCCATCCATAACCCGCGCAAAACCCCGTCCCATGCGGGCATTCATCCTTTGGAGGTACATCGCGAATACCTCCTTGGTGCGCTTATCGCTCCCAACCTGCGGCAGTAGGGTGGGGCCTTCTGTCACTCACCGGGGAAGACGCATGACAAAAACAACAATGCGCGCCATCTTCACGCCGCAAGCGCTGGCCGCTGCGGTTGCCTTGGGTTGCTGCGCCCAGGCGCAGGCTGTTTCATTCAACATCGGGGAAATCGAGGGGACTTTTGATTCTTCGCTGTCCGTCGGCGCGAGCTGGGGCATGCGTGATGCCGACAAATCCCTGGTGGGCATCGTCAATGGCGGGACCGGCCAGTCTTCGACTGGGGATGACGGGCGGCTGAACTTCAAGAAGGGCGAAACCTTCTCCAAGATCTTCAAGGGTATTCATGACCTCGAATTGAAGTACGGCGACACCGGGGTGTTCGTGCGTGGCAAGTACTGGTACGACTTCGAACTCAAGGACGAGGACCGCGAGTTCAAACCGATCAGTGACAGCGGTCGTAAAGAAGGCGCCAAGTCCTCCGGGGCACAGTTGCTCGACGCCTTCGTCTATCACAACTATTCCATCGCCGATCTGCCGGGCACTGTGCGCGCCGGCAAGCAGGTGGTCAGCTGGGGTGAAAGTACCTTCATCGGCAACTCGATCAACAGCATCAACCCGATCGACGTTTCAGCGTTCCGCCGTCCTGGCGCCGAAATCAAGGAAGGCCTGATTCCGGTGAACATGCTGTTCGCCTCCCAAAGCCTGACCGACCAACTGTCGGTGGAAGGTTTCTATCAACTGGAGTGGGACCAGACTGTCGTCGACAACTGCGGCACCTTCTTCGGCAACGACGTGGTGGCAGACGGCTGCAACAAGAATTACACGGTTGCCAGCCCGGCGATTGCACCGTTGCAACCGATCGCTGCAGCGTTTGGCCAAGGCTTCGAAGTCAGCAAGGAAGGTGTGATCGTCCCGCGCGGTGGAGACCGCGATGCCCGCGACTCCGGGCAGTGGGGGACGGCGCTGCGCTGGCTCGGCGACGACACCGAGTACGGCCTGTACTTCATGAACTATCACAGCCGCAGCCCGACGGTCGGCACCACCACTGCCGGCCTGACAACGCTGGCACGGATCCCGGCCATCGTCGGTGCCGCCAACAGAATCGCACCCGGTACCGGGTCGGCACTGGCTCAGAGTGTGATGCTCGGACGCGGTCAGTATTACCTTGAGTACCCGGAAGACATTCGTCTCTACGGCGCGAGCTTTTCCACCACCTTGTCTACCGGCACGGCGTGGACCGGCGAGATCAGCTATCGCCCCAACGCTCCGGTGCAAGTCAGCACCAACGACTTGACCCTGGCCTTGCTCAACCCGATTGCAGGCGGCGCGGCATCGCCTATCGCCACCACGCCAGGTGCCGACAACAAAGGCTACCGCCGCAAGGAAGTGACGCAGGTCCAGAGCACCCTGACGCACTTCTTCGACCAGGTGCTGGGCGCCCAACGGCTGACACTGGTTGGCGAAGCTGCGATGGTGCACGTCGGTGGCCTGGAGTCGCGCACCAAACTGCGTTACGGCCGTGACTCGGTCTATGGCCAGTACGGTTTTGGCGGCGATACCGACGGCTTCGTCACCTCGACCTCCTGGGGCTACCGCGCCCGGGCGATCCTCGATTACGCCAATGTGATTGGCGGGATCAACCTCAAACCCAACCTGTCCTGGTCCCACGACGTCGCCGGCTACGGCCCCAACGGGCTGTTCAACGAAGGCGCCAAAGCAGTCAGCGTCGGCGTCGATGCCGACTACCGCAACACTTATACCGCGAGCCTCAGTTACACCGATTTCTTCGGCGGTGACTACAACACCCTGGAAGACCGCGACTTCCTGGCGCTGAGCTTCGGCGTGAACTTCTGATCTGGCTGAGAAGGATGAATTTGATGCGCAAGATGATTCTGCAATGCGGCGCCCTGGCCTTGAGTCTGCTGGCTGCCAACGTGATGGCGGCGGTCTCGCCTGAAGAAGCCAACAAACTGGGCACCAGCCTCACGCCGCTGGGCGCCGAGAAGGCCGGCAACGCCGACGGCTCGATCCCGGCCTGGACTGGCGGTATCCCGAAAAATGCCGGCACGGTGGACAGCAAAGGCTTCCTGGCTGACCCGTTCGCCAGCGAAAAACCACTGTTTATCATCACGGCCGCGACAGTCGACAAGTACAAAGACAAATTGTCGGAAGGTCAGGTGGCGATGTTCAAACGCTACCCGGAAACCTACAAGATCCCGGTCTACCCGACCCACCGCACCGTGGCCGTACCCCCGGAGATTTACGAGTCGGCCAAGCGCAGCGCACTGAACGTGAACAGCATCAACGAGGGTAACGGCCTGGCCAATTTCACCGGCAACCGCTATTACGCCTTCCCGATTCCGAAGACCGGCGTCGAGGTGCTGTGGAACCACATCACTCGCTATCACGGCGGCAACCTTCGCCGCATCATCACTCAGGTGACCCCGCAAACGAACGGCAGCTACACGCCGATCCGCTTCGAGGAAGAGATCGCCGTACCGCAACTGATGAAGGAGCTGGACCCGGAAAAAGCCGCCAACGTGCTGACCTTCTTCAAGCAATCGGTGACGGCACCTGCACGACTGGCGGGTAACGTGCTGCTGGTGCACGAAACCCTCGATCAGGTGAAAGAGCCGCGTCTGGCGTGGATCTACAACGCCGGCCAGCGCCGTGTGCGTCGCGCACCGCAAGTGGCTTATGACGGGCCGGGTACTGCGGCTGACGGCCTGCGCACGTCCGACAACTTCGACATGTTCTCCGGTGCGCCGGATCGCTACGACTGGAAATTGATCGGCAAGAAGGAAATGTACATCCCCTACAACAGCTACAAACTCGACTCGCCGAGCCTCAAGTACGACGACATCGTCAAGGCCGGGCATATCAATCAGGACCTGACCCGCTATGAATTGCACCGGGTCTGGGAAGTGATCGGTACGGTCAAGCCGAGCGAACGGCACATCTACGCCAAACGCCACATGTACCTCGACGAAGACAGCTGGCAAGTAGCGCTGGCGGACCACTACGACGGTCGCGGTCAGCTGTGGCGAGTGGCCGAGGGTCACGCTCAGTACTACTACGATCACCAGACCCCGGCCTACACCCTCGAAGCGCTCTACGACATCATTGCCAGCCGTTACATTGCCCTGGGAATGAAGAACGAAGAGAAGCACAGTTTCGAATTCGGCTTCGAAGCCAAGGCTGCCGACTACACGCCATCGGCCTTGCGCGCCGAGGGCGTTCGGTAAGGGGTTTGATACATCGACAGTACAAAAGGCGACCGGGTGGTCGCCTTTTTTATGGCTGCCAATCAGCGTGCTGAATACTTCTCAACAAGCGGGTTAGAGAGGATTAGGGTTGCCGGACAATTATAAAAAGGCACGCCGCAATGACCGCCATGATTTCGTGTCTGGACCGTTCTGGATTCCTGCCCCGTCTGTCCACTCATCACCAGTCACGGGCTCGCTTGACCGAGCCATTGATGGCCTCCACTGCACGGGTGAAGTTGCTCTGCGCGCCGGCCGGCAGCGGCAAGACTGCGCTGCTCGCCGAATGTCTGTTGCAGGCACCAACCCAGTGCCGCGTGTTCTGGTTGCCATTGTCTGGCGTGGCGTCGAGTGCGGCGGAGTTTCGTCATCGTCTGGCAGAGACGCTGGGGCTGGCTTCGTCAGGCGAATCCGAGTTGCTGGGGTATCTGTCACGATTGCAGACTCCAACCTGGCTGTTTCTCGATGACTTTTGCCGCGTCCCGAACCCCGAATTAGACCTGCTGCTGGATCGCATGTTGGCGATCAGTAGCCCGATGTTGACCTGGTGGCTGGGCACCCGCCGTCGGCCGCAATGCAACTGGCCGCGGTTGCTGCTTGATGATGAGTTATATGAGTGCGAGCACTCCACGCTGGCGTTTAATCAAAGTGAGATCGCCAAACTGTTGCGGCATTTGGCACCGGCCGAGGCCAATACTGTCGCCGGCAAGATCATCCAGCGCAGTGGTGGCTGGTGCGCCGGCGTACGGATTGCGCTACTGCAAAAATGCGACTGGTCACACAACAACACGCCACATGGCCGAACGAACACCTTGCTCGATTACCTGGAGCACGAGTTGTTTACCACGCTGACGCCGGAGCTGACGGAAGCCTGGCGGGTACTCGCCCATTTACCGCGATTCAATGCAAGGCTGTGCGATCACCTGTTTGGCGCGGGTGAAGGTGCGCAATGTTTGAGGACGTTGCAAGAATTGGGTTGTTTTATCGAGCCTTGGCAGGGCTCGGCAGACTGGCTGCAGATTTTCCCGCCACTCACCCAGTTGATGCGCGATGAGCAATGGCCGGCGGGACGTTCCTGGCATCGTCGTGCCTGCCAGTGGTTTGCGGCCGAACTCGATTGGAAAGCCGCCTTCGAACAAGCACTGCTGGCTGAAGAGTTCGAGGTCGCCGTCAGCCTGTTGCAGCACTTCAGTTTCGAGCATTTGTTCGAGGAGCAAACGGTGGTGCTGTTGTTGCGTTTGCATGAGCAGCAAGGCGAGGAACTGACGCTGGGCAGCCCGCAATTGGTCGGATTGATTACAGCTGCGCTGTTATTCGCCGGACGTTTCGAACAGGCGACTGCCTGTATCGCTCATTTGGCGCATTTCACGCCTCAACCCTCGGCGGTGCTTCAGCGTCAACTGATTGCACGTTGGCAGGCCCTGCAGGGTTGGTTGCTGCATTTACAGGGACGAATGGAGGCTTCGCGCGCGCACTTTCTTGAGGCGTTGAGCGCGCTCGATCGCGAATGTTGGACGGCGCGCCTGATGTGTTTGTCCGGTTTGACGCAACAGGCATTGTTAAGGGGCGAACTCGACGTGGCGCAAGCCCACAACCGCGAGGCGCTGTGCCTGGCGCGGGCGCAAGGTTCGCTGGTGTTCGAGGGCCTGATGGAGCTCGATCATGCGCAGTTGCTGGAGCAACGGGGGGCGGCGGTGCGGGCCGAAAGTCTGCTCTGCGACATCGATGAATTGCTCCGTCAGCGTTCGGACCGACCTGCACCCTTGCTGGGACGAATTGCATTGCGTCGCGGGCGGTTGGCCCTGTGCCTGGGCGCAGACGAGCGAGCTGCCGAGTTCTTTCAGGCGGGTCTGGACGATTGCTTGCGTAACCACGACAAGCGCGTGTTGTATGGGTTTCTGGGGCAGGCCCAATTAGCGGCGAACAAGGGTGATTACGCCCAGGCATTCGTCCGGTTGCGCGATGCCGAGCGGCTGATGCAACAACGGCATATTCCAGACACCGTTTATCGCGGCGTTCTGCTGCAAGTCAGCAGCCAGCTCTGGTTGCAACAAGGTCGCCCGGACCTGGCACACGAGGCCCTGACCCGCGTGCTGCGCCACTATCGCGGGCCGAATGCCCGGCAGGCACCGCCGGCGACCCTGGAGCTCATTGCGCGAATCGAATACTTGCTGATCCTGGCCGATACTCAATTGCACATGGCGATCGAACCTTTGGCGCAGCTTCACGGGGCTCTGGTCGTTGCGCACGAACGCGGCATGTTGAACCTGGAAACAGAACTGCAACTGATGATTGCTCAAGTGGCCTGGCTCACCGGCGATAGTGCGCGGGCGCAAAGTGCTCTGCAGCGGGGCCAGGAGTTGGCGGAGCGCGGTCATTTACAGTTTGCGCTGCGTGAATTGAGTTTGCGCCAGCCCGATCTGTACCGTTGTGCGGGGCTGGTAGATCTCAGGGAAAAGGCTGACGCAGTGGTTGCGGATGGTCCTCTGAGTCGACGGGAACTTGAAGTGCTCACCTTGATTGCGCAGGGTAACTCCAATCAACAGATTGCCGAGAAACTTTATATTTCTGTTCATACGGTAAAAACCCATGCGCGTCGTATTCATGGGAAGTTAGGTGTTGAACGTAGAACACAGGCGGTTGCCAAGGCCAAACTGTTGAAGTTGTGTTAGGTGACTAAGCGGGTCGGGTATTAAATTTATTGAAATAAACATCGTGTGTTCGATTGAAGATTATTCTTTTAGAGTTGGGTTTAAGTTCTGGGGTAAATAAATAATTATTTACCAATTAGCTCGAAATAAAGGATGAATAAATTGAACAAGATGTTCATGAGTTTGATGCTCGATACCCTGCGCCAACGCGTCGATAGTGCAACTGAATTGAAGAAGGCTAACTTGGCAGGTCAACAACTGTTGGCGGTGCTTAAGGCGATTCCTTCGTTCAAGGACATGGCGCGAAATCGATTGGTTGAAGAACTTCGGGAGTACCATCCGGGTGTTGAGCTCGATAAGGTTTTTGTGAATAGAGGCAGCTACGCGGACAATCTTGAATATCGACCGGTAGGTTCGTTGCTGGAGGTCCACTTCGAATGTCTGTCACGTAATCTGTCTCCCAACTACATAGGCGGTTCTGATGATGTTTATGACCGCCCGAACACGACCGACAGCCAATTCAAAGTTTCAGGGTTGGATATCTATAAGGTTGAGCGTCTTCTCGAGAATGCCCGAAAAAATCTGAGCTGGAAGCATCGCAATAGTCTTGACCAGTATTGGAAGGCAGCGGCCAATGGGAAAGTCGATGGAAACCCTTCATCTACCCACAAGGATGTTCTGCAGCAATCGATAGCAAGGACGCTGATGGCGGAGCTTTCCTTGAGCGTTATCGGTGGGCGGCTGGAGCCTCACCAAGGCGAGCGGGTTGCAGATATTTTACTGTCGGGTCATGGCGGCTCTCTGTATCAACTGGCGATTACCAATGTGGGTGAATTCCCTGTTCGGCTCCCATCAGGGTTTGTCGTGGACATGTCCGGTTTGGGTAATTCTGAACTAAGACTGGGCAATGAACATTACGGATGCGTGCTATATACCCCTGATCGAGGGTTCGACTATTTCCTCAGCAGCAATGATGTGCATGCGGCTTTGAGTAGTCGTCTGTCGATATCCGGGAGCAGCATTACTTACCCGGGTTTGCAAGAGAGTGTCTTTGAGTATTGCGTCAGTTCGCAGATCAAACACCAGAAAGACGAAGTGGCGAAATTTCTGGGCAACAGCAACTCTAACGGTGTGGACCTTTTTGCTCTAGAGCGTAATCAGCAACTGAGCGCACTTCGATCCAGCTGGTTATTGAGCTTCGAAGCGTTGCAGTCCGCCGTTAAACGCACCGAATGGCCCAACTGGTTGAAGCTGGCAAGCCAATCCGTACAGGAGCGCTATTCGGAACTTGAGTACTCGATGGTCAAGTACGAGTCTGACTTTAACGCCACATTCAATGGGTATTTTTCTTTACGGGAGTATACCCGACGGCAAGTTGCCAATTGGACCCGGAGTGCTCTAGGTATCGAATTGGACTCCGAGAGCATTCGGGTGCGCAGTGTCTATGAGTTCAAGGTCGGTGGACGGACTATCCGTCAAGAGGACAGCTACACCTTGACCGAGTTTGTGACGGTTGGCTTGCATGATTCCGGTCATCGCGCCCGGTTGGTGCTTGAGGGCGGCGAGGCCTTCGGTCTGACCGTCGCGAAGCTCGAGAACTGGTTGCAGAATGTTGATGTGCGAGCAAACTTTGTGAATGCTCAGCCGGCCAACCCGCCTCAGCCTTACCGCGAAGCGTTCAACAATAAAATGCTCAGTCGGATGGAGTTTGACTTATGGGTTGCACACCATTCCGGTCGCTTCAGCCGTGAGGATTTCAATCTCGTCAATCGGGCAATGGCCGGCGACTCGGCGGTATTGATCAATGGTGTGAGTATTGCGGATTCAACTCAACCGTTGAAGGACGTGCTGGTGTTCCATGGAAGTCAGGGGGCGCTGGGGCCGCAGCAGGTTTTTCTGAGAAACTCTCATGGTCACTATGAGTTTCTGCGTTTCGGCAGCTTTTCTGAATTTGCAGATCAGCTCAAACTCTGGATGAGCGGTGATCCTGTTTATGCTGCGTCGCTGATTAACCCCAATGACCTGCCAACCATCGGTAAAGAGTTAGAGGAGGCGAGGGGGCTGCGGTGGTACCTGGATAGAATTCGTGTCGCTGCGGTGGTACTGAGTCGCAGCCCGAATGAACGGCTGGCCGGCCTGGTGCAGGTGGATTACCGGTGGACGCTCGCGGAAATAAATTTGGTTGCACCCCTGAATTATCGAGGTGTCACGCAATCCCGGCGTCAGATGTACGCTCGGCTCAATACAGAAATCAAGGCGCTGTATACGGTCGAGTTCCGTGACACCGGATTCCCATCCTTTGAGCTCTTCGCTCGCAACCTTATTAAACAGAGGATAGAACAGGTACTTCGAGAACGAGGGAGCGCTGTCGATGTAGATCCGGATCTCGTTTATGTACAGATCAGCCCTCAAGAGGATATGACCCTGTCGCAACTGATTATCAGTGAGCGTAGTTTTGAGGCCAACAACAGTCCGAAACCGGATCCACGGGATTATCCGCGATTCCACTGGTCAACAGCTCACCCGGCACTGGACAAATTGTCGATCCGAGATATTTCCGGTTGGTCGAAAACACTTCGTGCAGCGGAGAAGTATATTGAGTTGTTAAATTCTGACTATTTGTCGTCAAGTCATCCGCTGTATACGTTTAAGCGAGAGGTAAACTTCAAGAAATTGCAGGGTGAGATGTATCAGGCGTTACTCTCTCAATATTTTGAAGCTGGTTTGAATCTTGAGCAGTTGAATAGCTTGGAACGCATTATTGTTGGATTGAAAACTCCTGAGAAATACCGCCTTTCGGAGCCCGTTGTAAATACTGAAAGTGTTTACTATTTTACGTTGAAGAGTACCCGTAAAGTTGAGGGTGTTTATATTTTCCGAGTTGTCACAAGCAAGGGGGTTGAAGACTTTATTTACACTCCGCATGCACCGGATCATGTCGCATTTCGTAGCGTAAATACCTTTGTGGGGTCTATTCGAGATCGCGCGGGTCCGTTCAGGGAGTACTACATCAAGCGGATAAGCTTTCTCGATAAGAAGGTCATTAACGATTATTTCGATGAGCTTCAGGCGAAGCTTGATACCGTAGCGCCACCGAAGCCTCTGATCAATACTCGCGTCAGGGATTTGGGAATGTCCTACGGAATTCACGTCAGGCGGGTTATCGAGGACGTGGACGCCAAAACTACCAGTCTTGCCGAAATTATCGGAGGCCTGGTTTACGAAAACCTGAAGTTGGCGGCCACTGTTATTAGTATCGTCATTCCTCCCGTTGGCCTCGCGGTAACGGCGATCGAAGTCGCTAAAAACATCTACGACGGTATCAAGGCTCATTACTACGGTGACTACGATGCCACGTTTACCCATTTCAAGGATGCCCTGATTGGGCTGGTCGGTCTGGCTAACGTGGGGCTGGGAGTCGAGAGCGTGACCAAGGCGCAGAAGACGCTCATTCAACTGGTGGGTGATGCCAATACCGTGGTGGGGCTGATGTCCACGGCGCTGGGGCAGACACTCGGCCATGAACGTCTGATCGAGATCTTCCAGCAAGTGCTCGACGAACCTGATGTCAGCACCAGTAAAACCATAGTGATTTGACGGGCAGTTAACATTCGCTGGCAGCGATGCCGTCAGCGGAAGCTCAAATCGAGCTGGCGGGGTCAAACCCCATCCGCCAGCTCACGGCCCGCGTCGCAGCCAACAACCGCTGCGCCGCCGGGCCGTTTTCGTCGGCGTGAAATAACGACGCCGGGCCGACAATGGTCATCACAGCAGCAACATGCCCGACAGCGTTGAACACCGGCGCCGACAGGGCATCCACGCCCGGCATCAGCAAACCATGCACATGATGCAGACCACGTTCGCGGATCTGTTCGCACAACGCCTTATAGGCCTGATCGTCCGCCAGCGCATGTGAAGCGCTGCTTTGCAGTTCCTGCTCGCGCAACTCCAAGGTTTCACGCTTCGGCAGATACGCGCCGAACACCAGCCCTGTTGAAGAACTGAGCAACGGCAACACCGAACCCAACTGAGTCACCACCGTCACCGCGCGCACCGCCGGTTCGATATGCACCACCGTCGCGCCCTGATTGCCCCATACCGCTATAAAGCAGGTTTCATTCAGATCGTCACGCAACTCGGCCAGGGGCAGGGCGCCGACTTTCAGCACGTCCATACTGTTCAGAGCGGCGAGACCGACGCGCAAGGCTTCGCGGCCCAGACCGTAATGGTTGGTGGCAGCGTTCTGTTCAGCAAAACCGCTGGCAATCAGCGCCTGCAAATAGCGGTGAACCTTGCTCGCCGGCATCTGTACGTGTTCGGCCAGGCGCGACAGTGAAGTCGATGGCGATAACTCGGCCAAGGCCTTGAGGATGTCGGTGCCGACCTCGGCCGAGCGGACTTTCTGTTTATCGTTGCTGCGCGGCGTTTCCATGGAGGCGGTCTGATCCCGGGACGAATGGGCGTCTTTATAGCTTGACGGTCAATACCAATCAAATTACGTTAAGCGTAATCGAATTACGATAAAAATAACCCAGGCGTGCCGAGACCTCTTGAATGGAGCGACAGGCCATTGCCTACTCCCTGTTCAGGAGGCTCCATGAACCTCGATTCAACGGCGCCCGAGCTGGCTTATCAGTCCGGCTTCGGCAACGAATTCAGCAGCGAAGCGTTGCCCGGCGCACTGCCCGTCGGCCAGAACTCCCCGCAAAAAGCCCCCTACGGTCTCTACACCGAACTGTTCTCAGGCACGGCGTTCACCATGCCTCGCAGCGAAGCGCGGCGCACCTGGATGTACCGCATTCAGCCGTCGGCCAATCACCCGGCGTTCGTCAAACTGGATCGGCAACTGGCTGGCGGCCCATTGGGTGAAGTGACCCCCAATCGCCTGCGCTGGAATCCGCTGGACATCCCGACCGAGCCCACCGATTTCATCGACGGGCTGGTGAGCATGGCCGCCAACTCGGGCGCGGAAAAACCGGCCGGGATCAGCATCTATAGCTACCGCGCAAACCGCTCCATGGAGCGAGTGTTCTTCAACGCCGACGGCGAACTGTTGCTGGTGCCTGAGCTGGGACGCTTACGCATTGCGACCGAATTGGGTGTGCTGGAACTGGAGCCACTGGAAATCGCCGTGCTGCCGCGCGGTCTGAAATTTCGCGTCGAACTGCTCGACCCGCAAGCTCGCGGCTACATTGCCGAGAACCACGGCGCGCCGCTGCGCCTGCCGGACTTGGGGCCGATCGGCAGCAACGGCCTGGCCAACGCGCGGGACTTCCTGACCCCGGTTGCCCATTACGAACACCTCAAACAACCGACCACCCTGGTGCAGAAATTCCTCGGCCAGTTGTGGGGTTGCGAGCTCGATCATTCGCCGCTGAACGTGGTCGCCTGGCACGGCAACAACGTGCCGTACAAATATGACCTGCGCCGTTTCAACACCATCGGCACGGTCAGCTTCGATCACCCGGATCCTTCGATCTTCACCGTCCTGACGTCGCCGACCAGCGTCCACGGTCTGGCCAATCTCGACTTCGTGATCTTCCCGCCACGCTGGATGGTCGCCGAGAAAACCTTCCGGCCACCGTGGTTCCACCGCAACCTGATGAACGAATTCATGGGCCTGATCAAGGGCGAGTACGACGCCAAGGCCGAAGGTTTCGTGCCCGGCGGTGCGTCCTTGCACAGTTGCATGAGCGCCCATGGGCCGGACGGCGAAACCTGCACCAAGGCGATCAACGCCGAACTCGCGCCAGCGAAAATCGACAACACCATGGCCTTCATGTTCGAGACCAGCCAGGTGCTGCGCCCGAGCCGATTCGCCCTGGATTGCCCGCAACTGCAAAACAACTACGATGCCTGCTGGGCCACGCTGCCCGCCACTTTCGACCCGACCCGGAGATAACCCATGACTCAGACTTCCATCACTCGTAGCTGGGTTGCCTCCGCCAACGGCCATGCTGATTTCCCATTGCAAAACCTGCCGCTGGGCGTGTTCAGCGTGAAGGGTTCAGCACCGCGCAGTGGCGTGGCCATTGGCGAACATATCTTTGATCTGGAAGCCGCACTCGATGCCGGCCTGTTCGATGGCGTCGCAAAAACCGCAGTCGAAGCCACCCGTGGCGGTCAGCTGAACGCGTTCTTCGAACTGGGTCGTGACGCTCGCGTTGCCCTGCGTGAACGTCTGCTGGAACTGTTCAAAGAAGGCAGCACCCTGCACGGCAAGATCGAAGCCCAAGGCGCAAAACTGCTGCCACTGGCGGCGAATTGCGAGATGCACCTGCCAGCGAAAATCAACGACTACACCGACTTCTACGTCGGCATCGAGCACGCGCAGAACGTCGGCAAACTGTTCCGTCCGGACAACCCATTGCTGCCGAACTACAAGTACGTGCCGATCGGCTACCACGGCCGCGCCTCGACCATTCGCCCGTCCGGCACCGACGTTCGCCGTCCGAAAGGCCAGACGCTGCCAGCCGGCCAGACCGAGCCGACGTTTGGTCCATGTGCACGTCTGGATTATGAGCTGGAGCTGGGCATCTGGATCGGTCAGGGCAACGAGATGGGCGACTCGATCGCCATCGGTGACGCCGCCGATCACATTGCCGGTTTCTGCCTGCTCAACGACTGGTCGGCGCGAGACATTCAGGCCTGGGAATACCAGCCGCTGGGGCCGTTCCTGTCGAAAAGCTTTATCACCAGCATCTCGCCGTGGGTGGTGACTGCCGAAGCGTTGGAGCCGTTCCGTCGTGCTCAACCGGCACGTCCGCAAGGCGATCCGCAGCCGCTGCCGTACCTGTTCGACAAGCGCGATCAAGCGGCGGGTGCCTTCGATATCGAGCTGGAAGTGCTGCTGCTCACCGAAGGTCTGCGCGAGCAAAAACTGCCGGCCCATCGCCTGACCCTGAGCAATACCCAACACATGTACTGGACCGTGGCGCAAATGGTCGCGCACCACAGCGTCAACGGCTGCCAGTTGCAGGCCGGTGACCTGTTCGGTTCGGGCACGTTGTCGGGTCCGGAAAATGGTCAGTTCGGCAGCCTGCTGGAAATCACCGAGGGCGGTAAAAAGCCGATCGAACTCGCGTCCGGCGAGGTACGTAAATTCCTTGAGGACGGCGACGAAATCATCCTGCGTGCCCGTTGCAACCGCGAGGGTTTTGCCTCCATCGGTTTCGGCGAGTGCCGCGGCAAAGTGCTGCCGGCACGCTAAGAGGATCGGGTCATGGAACTCTTTACCTACTACCGTTCGACTTCGTCTTTTCGGGTGCGCATTGCGTTGGCGCTCAAGGGGCTGGATTACCAGGCGCTGCCGATCAATCTGATCGCGCCGCCAGGTGGCGAACATCGACAGCCGCCGTATCTCGGCATCAACCCGCAAGGCCGGGTGCCGGCTTTGCGCACCGACGAAGGCGAACTGCTGATCCAGTCACCGGCGATCATCGAATACCTGGAGGAACGTTATCCACAGGTGCCGCTGCTGTCCAAAGACCTCGCCGCTCGCGCCCATGAGCGTGGTGTGGCGGCGGTGATTGGTTGCGATGTGCATCCGCTGCACAACGTCAGCGTGCTCAACAAGCTGCGGCAGTTGGGGCACGATGAACCGCAAGTGGTGGAGTGGATCGGGCACTGGATCAGCCAAGGGTTGGCGACGGTGGAGCAGTTGATCGGCGATGAGGGTTATTGCTTTGGTCAGACGCCTGGGCTGGCGGATGTTTACCTGATTCCGCAGCTGTACGCGGCCGAGCGCTTCAGCATTTCACTTGAGGCGTATCCGCGGATTCGTCGAGTGGCGGCGTTGGCGGCGACGCATCCGGCATTCATCAAGGCGCATCCGGCGGGCCAGCCAGATACCCCTTAAAAACATCAGATCAAAAGATCGCAGCCTCCTTTGCTGTTAATGGACGATGGAGTTAGGCGGCAAATGCCCCAGCCGCTCAGTCAGGCGAATCCGCTGGATCGGGTCGTCACTGAGCAGTAATGCATGCTCCAGGTCAAAACGCTCGGCGTTCGGGCAATCCAGGCGTTGATAGAGACTGGCCCGGGCCAGGTAGTCAGAGGCACTGGCGTTTCCCAGTTCCAGCACTCGTTCGGCGTCGATCAGAGCGCCGATGTTGTCATCGTTAGAGAGGTGTAACTGACGCAGGTTGCGCGACAGCCGCTGCAGCATTTGCACCGGCTCGGCGGTGAGTAAATGCTCGGCGCCAAGCTTCATGTTCGGGCCGTACTGGCGTTGCAGCAGTTCCCGGCAATCGTTGGGGTACAACCGACGTCCGCCGCATGGGTCGAGAAGGTGATCGGCGCCCGGTACCCGTAGCAGGAAATGCCCGGGGAAGTTGACTCCAACCATGGGGATTTCCAGACCTTTGGCCAGTTCCAGAGCAATCAACCCCAGGCTCAGCGGCTGCCCGCGTCTGCGTTCCAGCACTTTATTGACCAGCGCGACTTGCGCACGCAATGGCGTGGAGTCGTCCTGAGCGAATCCCAGGTCATTCATGCGCCGTAACAACGGCTGGGCCAACTCGCTCACTGGCAACATCGGCAAGCCATAGCTGACCCGTTGTTGCAGGTCCTTGAAATCGTTCAGCACCGCCTCGGGATTTACCTCCGTGTCGTGTTCGGCGGCAATCCACAGCGCCGCCTCGAACAGCGCGGGCGGAGAACGTTGCAGGCAGTCGAAGAAACGTTGGCGGGGGGTCATCAAAATCTCCGGGTAATGCCTCGTTTTAGCCCCGTCTCCGCCATTCGTCCAGTGCCGAACATAGGCGGTTGCAGGTTATGTCAGAAAGACTGCATGGCGGCGGCGCTTATTCCGGTGCGCTCCTGCAATTTTTGGGCGCAAGCCTATACTGGCGACTACAAGAAGTGATTCGGGAGCCCCACGATGTTCGCTCTCATGCAAAGCACTCGCCTTGAATCGCTGCATCTGAGCGTCGACTCGGTCACCGGGTTGAAGGCGGTCATTGCCATTCATAACAGCCGTCTGGGGCCTGCCCTGGGCGGGTGTCGTTACCTTGCCTATCCGAGCGACGAGTCCGCCGTCGAGGATGCGGTGCGCCTCGCCCAAGGCATGAGTTACAAGGCGGCGCTGGCCGGCCTGGCTCAGGGCGGCGGCGTGGCGGTGATTGTTCGCCCGGTCCACGTGGAAAACCGCGCCGCGCTATTCGAAGCCTTCGGGCGTTGCATCAATCAGCTTGACGGCCGCTACATCACTGCCATCGACAGTGGCACCTCCGTGGCAGACATGGATTGCATCGCCCAACAAACCCAGCACGTCACCAGCACCACCTCGGCGGGCGACCCGGCACCGCATGCGGCGATGGGCGTGTTCACCGGCATTCGTGCGACCGCCATGGCCCGGCTGGGCAGCGATAACCTCGAAGGCCTGCGAGTGGCGATTCAAGGGCTCGGCAACGTTGGCTATGCCCTCGCCGAACAACTGCACGCCGCCGGTGCCGAGCTGCTGGTCAGTGACATTGATCACGGCAAGGTGCAACTGGCGATGGAGCAACTCGGCGCCCATCCGATCGCCAACGACGCGCTGCTCAGCACACCCTGCGACATACTCGCGCCTTGCGGTTTGGGCGGCGTGCTCAACAGCCACAGCGTGACGCAACTGCGCTGCGCAGCGGTGGCCGGTTCGGCAAACAACCAACTGACCCATCTGGAAGTCGCCGATCAACTGGAGCGGCGGGGCATTTTGTATGCCCCGGATTACGTGATCAATTCCGGCGGGCTGATCTACGTTTCGCTCAAGCACCGTGGCGAAGAGCTCACGACCATCACCGCGCACCTGTCGAAAATCAGCTCACGGCTGACCGAAGTCTTCGCCCATGCCCAAGCGGAAAAACGCTCGCCGGCCCGAGTGGCTGACGAGTTGGCGGAGAAAGTGCTGTATCGATGAGGTTGAACCGATGAAGGAGTGAGGGCCTATCCGGCAGACTTGCTCCCAAGGCCTGGCGCCACAAGCGTCAGGCTTGACTGACGCACGCTGACGCGGCGTGCCAGGAGCCCCTGTGACGCTTCGCAAGGTTGAGCTGCCTTACACCCGATTTTTATCCCCTGACGGCCAATTGCTCGGCGAACTTCCTTCCTGGGCCGACGATTTCAATTTGCTGACGCGCCTTTATCGGCAGATGGTCCTGACCCGCCTTTTCGATCAGAAAGCCGTCGCCCTGCAACGCACCGGGCGCATCGGCACTTATGCGCCGACGTTGGGCCAGGAAGCCATTGGCGTCGCCGTCGGCAGCGTGATGCACGCCGAAGACGTGCTGATTCCGTATTACCGTGACACCGCCGTGCAGTTGATGCGTGGGGTGCGCATGGAAGAAATCCTCCTGTACTGGGGCGGTGACGAGCGCGGCAGCGACTTTGCCGAACCGGCGGCGGCCCAGGACTTTGCGATCTGTGTGCCGATTGCCACCCAGGCCTTGCATGCCTGCGGGGTTGCCAGTGCATTCAAAATCCGTGGCGAACATCGAGTCGCCGTCACCACCTGCGGCGACGGCGCCACCAGCAAGGGCGATTTCCTCGAAGCCCTCAACGTCGCCGGTGCCTGGCAGTTGCCGGTGGTGTTCGTGGTCAATAACAACCAATGGGCGATCTCGGTGCCACGACGGATTCAGTGCGGCGCCCCGACCCTGGCACAGAAAGCGATCGGTGCCGGCTTCCACGGTGAGCAGGTCGACGGCAATGACATGCTCGCGGTTTACGATCGAGTACACGTGGCCCTCGAAAGGGCGCGTCACGGTAAAGGCCCGGTGTTGCTGGAATGCCTGAGCTATCGCCTCGGCGACCACACCACCGCCGACGATGCCACACGCTACCGGCCGGCGGACGAGGTCAAGCAGGCCTGGCTCGAAGAGCCGGTCAAACGCCTGCAACGTTTCATGGTCGACCAGGGCGTGTGGGACGAAGGCCGCGAACAGGCGCTGATCAGCGAATGCCAGGGCCTGGTGCAGCGTGCTGTGGATAACTTCGAGGCGGCGGGTACTCAGGCGCCCGAATCGGTCATGGATCACGTCTACGCCCAATGGCCGGCGCCGCTCGCCGGGCAGCGTGAAGAATTGCTCGAAAGGGCGGCGCGCCGCGCGGGAGATTCGGGCCATGAGTAACGGCAAAGTCACGTTGCTGGAAGCGGTGAACCTCGCGCTGCATCGGGCGATGAGCGAAGACGAGAACGTCATCGTCCTCGGTGAAGACGTCGGGGTGAACGGCGGCGTGTTTCGCGCCACTCAAGGGCTGCGCGACAGCTTTGGCTTCAAGCGAGTCATCGACTCGCCGCTGGCCGAAACCATGCTCGGCGGACTGGTGGTCGGCATGGCCGCTCAGGGCCTGAAACCGGTGGTGGAAATCCAGTTCATGGGTTTCATCTACGCCGCCATGGAACACCTGGTGTCTCACGCCAGCCGCATGCGCAATCGCACACGCGGGCGGATCACGTGCCCGATGGTGATGCGTACGCCGATGGGCGCAGGGATTCGCGCGCCGGAACATCACAGCGAAAGCACTGAAGCATTGTTCGCGCACATTCCAGGTCTGCGGGTGGTGATTCCCACATCGCCGGCCCGGGCCTATGGCTTGTTGCTGGCGGCCATCGATGACCCGGACCCGGTGGTGTTTCTGGAACCGACCCGGCTCTATCGCATGAACCCGCAAACGCTGGTGGATGACGGTAAACGCCTGCCGCTGGACAGCTGTTTCACCCTGCGCGAAGGCAGCGACATCACGCTGATCAGCTGGGGCGCCAGTGTGATGGAAACCCTGCAAGCCGCCACCGCATTGGCCGAGCGGGGCGTCTCGGTGGAAGTGATCGATGTCGCGAGTATCAAGCCGCTGGACCTCGACACCCTGGAAGCCTCGGTGCGCAAGACCGGTCGCTGCGTGATCGTTCATGAAGCGCCGCGCTCCTGTGGTGTCGGTGCGGAAATCGCCGCCAGCCTCTACGAGCGGGTGTTGCTGGAATTGCAGGCGCCGATTCAGCGGGTTACCGCGCCGGACATTCCGCCGCCGCTGTATCGACTGGAGTCGCTGTACATGCCCAACGTCGACGACATTCTTCAGGCCTGCGACAACGTTCTTCACTTCGCCTGAACCCAAGGGGGCTGCGATGAAGTATTTCAAACTGCCGGATCTGGGCGAAGGTTTGCAGGAGGCGGAAATCGTTCGCTGGCACGTCGCAGTCGGCGATACCGTCAAGGCCGATCAACTGCTGGTGTCGGTAGAAACCGCCAAAGCCTTGGTGGATATTCCCGCGCCATACGACGGCGTGGTGGCAAAACTTTACGGCGGCGAGGGCGACATCATTCACGTCGGTGAACCCCTGCTCGGCTACGAAGGCGAAGCCGATGCGGGCACCGTAGTGGGGCGACTCGAAGGTGGCGGCAGCAGTCAGGAGGACTCGTTTTTCATCGGGGCGGCCCCCTCGACCCGGGAGCATCTGGCGACTCGCGCCACGCCGGCCGTGCGGCAACTGGCTCGGCAACTCGGCGTGGAGTTGAGCGGGTTGACGGGCTCCGGCCACGAAGGGCTGATCACCCGCACGGATGTGGAAAACGCGGCTCAAACTGAACTGGATCGCTTCGGCGGCGAACGGCTGCGCGGTGTGCGGCGCAGCATGGCGCTGAACATGGCGCGGTCCCACGCCGAAGTCGTGCCAGTGACGATTTTCGGTGACGCCGACCTGCATCGCTGGGGGCCGGCCCGCGAACCGCTGATTCGCCTGGCCAAGGCGATGGCGGCCGCGTGCGCCGTGGAGCCGGTGCTCAACAGTGCCTTCGATGGCAAAAGCCTGTCGCTCAAACAACACGAACGGCTCGATCTGGGCATCGCCGTGGATACCCCGGACGGCCTGTTCGTGCCAGTGCTGCGCGATGTCGGTCACCGCACCCCGGCTGACTTGAAGGAAGGCGTTATGCGATTAAGGGCCGATGTGCAGGCTCGATCGATTCCGCCCAAGGAAATGATGGGGGCGACCCTGACGTTGTCGAATTTCGGCACCTTGTTCGGCCGCTACGCCAACCCGGTGGTGGTGCCGCCGCAAGTGGCAATCCTCGCTGCTGGCGCGATTCGTGACGAACCGGTGGCGGTCGATGGCGCGGTGGTGGTGCATCCGGTCCTGCCGCTGTCCCTGACTTTCGATCATCGCGTGGTGACGGGGGGCGAGGCGGCGCGTTTCTTCAAGGCGCTGGTCGAGGCGCTGGAACAACCCGAAGCTTAGGTTTTTCGCAGGCATGAAAAAGGCCCTGAGTCATTTGACTCAGGGCCTATTCAATTCGGGCGTTGCTTACTTGGCAGCCTTGGGGGCTTTGGCTGGCTTGGTCGGCTCAGCGACTTCAACAGGTGCAGGCGCCTCAACGGGTGCAGCCTTTTCAACGACTTCAGCAGGCGCATTGAGCAATTCGGACAACGCGTCCGGCTGGCTCTTGAACGCCTTGGCGAACACATCGCGGTTCTTCGCCATGTAGATCCCGGCTTCTTCCACTTGCTGTTCGGTCAGGGACGGAACGGCTTTTTGCAACACTTCGGCCAGCAACTCGGCCAGTTCGAGCATTTTGTCATGACGGTCAGCTTCGGCTTTATCCATGAACAAGCGCTCCAGATCTCGGCTGCTGCGGTATACCACTTCGACGGCCATTCACCACCTCACATGCCTTCACATTAAGTTGTCTTATTCGACCACTGTATTTATATACAGCTAAAAGGATAAGCGAATCCCTGCGCTTTGGGTAGTGGCTTTTTAATGTAGACCGAATTCAGGTGATCTGCGCCAAACCTGTGGGAGCCGAGCTTGCTCGTGATGAGGCCCTCGAATCCAGCACAAAAGTGTCCAGTGGCAGCCCATCGCCATCTCACCCAACAGCCTCTGGCCTTTTTTCTGCATGCTGAACAACCGTCACGTCAAACCCGCATCATCCGCTCGAACCGAGCTAAGGAAGAATCATCGTGAAAATCAACTGGGCCGAGAACCTGCGGCAGAACGTGCATCAACTGGCCGAGTCTCTGGGCAACCTGTTCGTCGAGACCTTCCACTACCTGGCGCTGTTCGCCATCGGTGCAGTCACCGCGTGGGCGGCGGTGATGGAGTTTTTGCAGATGATCGAGGCGGGGCACATCAAGATCGATGACATCTTGCTGCTGTTCATCTACCTGGAACTGGGGGCGATGGTCGGGATTTACTTCAAGACCAACCACATGCCGGTGCGTTTCCTGATCTACGTGGCGATCACTGCGCTGACGCGACTGCTGATCTCCAACGTCTCGCACCACAATCCGCCGGATGTCGGCATCATCTACCTGTGCGGCGGGATTTTGTTGCTGGCGTTCTCGATTCTGGTGGTGCGATACGCCTCGTCGCAATTCCCTTCGGTGAAGATCGAACACCCGCAGCGCAAGATCGGTGCGGGTTCCGGTGAGCATCCCGAAGTCGAGAAGGGCGAGCTTTAAAGCCGCATGGCTGGCCGGCTGTGACCCTTGACGCGGGGCGGCGGCAGGTTGCGATTGTCGCCGTCGGTCATGGCTTCGAGGATGGCCACGGCGCTGTGGCCCTGTTCGATGGCGATGCCGAATTGAATGCTTTGCACCAGGCGTTTGAGGCGCTGGGGGTCATTGCGCTGTTCGGCACTGATCATCCGTTTGGCGACCACGTGACCACTGTTGGACAAGGTCAGCATGATGCAGCCATCCAGACCCTGAATGCTCAGGTTGATCTGATAATCCGGTGCAAAAGCATCGGTAATGAGCTGAAAAGGGTTGTCCATGATGCGTTACCGCCTGATTGAACGTGCAGTTGTTGACCCGCCGTGATCGGGATTAGTTCGCAACACCAGACCGCCGGCACGTCGCTCGCTGAGGTTTTCAACAGTCCTTTTGCCTCAGATAGGACTTAGCAAGGGCCATGCCGGGAAAACTGTCGAACAATGATTTCGGCAAAAATGAGGCGGGCGCCGTGGCTAATGCTGAGTATTCACGCTGCAACGCGATCCGTGTAGCAGCTGGCGAAGCCTGCGTTCGGCTGCGCAGCAGTCGTCAAACCTGAGGACTCGGTCTTACTGAGGCACCGCATCGTCTGATTTCACGACTGCTACGCAGCCGAACGCAGGCTTCGCCAGCTGCTACAGCCCGCCTTCTTTTTGCCTGCCCGTTTCAGGGCATGAATGAGTAGATGATCGCAGACAGTGCAATCAAACCGATCAACACCACGAACACGTTCGAGGCCTGGCCCGAGTACTGGCGCAAGGCCGGCACGCGGCGGATGGCGTACATCGGCATCAGGAATAGCAGGCACGCGATGATGGGCCCGCCGAGGGTTTCGATCATGCCGAGGATGCTCGGGTTGAACGTCGCCACGGCCCAGCAGCTGAGGATCATGAACAGCGCGGTCATGCGGTTCAGCCAACTCGCCGACATCACCCGGCCACGGCCGCGCAGGCTTTTCACGATCAGGCCCTGAAAGCCTTCGCTGGCGCCGATGTAATGGCCGAGGAAGGACTTGGTGATCGCCACCAGCGCAATCAACGGCGCGGCGTAAGCGATGACTGGCGTCTGGAAGTGGTTGGCCAGGTACGACAGGATCGAGATGTTCTGCGCCTTGGCAGCCGCCAAGTCAGCCGGGGACAGGGCCAGCACGCAACTGAAGCAGAAGAACATCACCGTCACCACCATCATTGCGTGGGCGATGGCGAGGATGCCGCTGCTTTTGCGTTCGGCCTGTTCGCCGTAACGCTGTTTCTGATCGACGGAGAAGGCGGAGATGATCGGCGAATGGTTGAACGAAAACACCATCACCGGGATCGCCAGCCACAAGGTCTTGAAGAACAGCGGCGTGGCCATGCCTTCACTGGCGGTGGCGAAGAACGCTCCGTTCCAGTTCGGGATCAGGCTGAAACCGAGCAGCAGCAAGGCTGCGACGAACGGGTAAACCAGCACGCTCATGCATTTGACGATGACACGCTGGCCGCAACGGACGATCGCCATCAGACCGAGGATCAGCACCAGCGACAGAATCGCCCGTGGTGGCGGGGCGATGTGCAACTGATGCTCCATGAAGCTGCTCAAGGTGTTGGTCAATGCCACGCTGTACACCAGCAGAATCGGGAAGATCGCAAAGAAATACAGTAGCGTGATCAGCTTGCCGGCACCGACGCCGAAGTGTTCTTCCACCACTTCGGTGATGTCCCCGGAGCGACCGGACAGCACGAAACGGGTCAGGCCGCGGTGGGCGAAAAAAGTCATCGGAAACGCCAGCACGGCCAGGATCAGCAGCGGCCAGAAACCACCCACGCCGGCGTTGATCGGCAGGAATAGCGTGCCGGCGCCAATGGCGGTGCCGTAAAGGCCAAGCATCCAGGTGGTGTCGTATTTACTCCAGCCCTTGTGGGTTATTTCGCTATTACGTGTCAGGTCTACAGCAGGATTATCGGCAGCAGGCGTACGTACATCGGTCATCGTTTGGCCTCGTTATTGTTCTTGCTCGGGCTCACGTGTTGCGGACGGTCAGGGAGTGCTCCTCAGCACTCCACCCAGCTGACAGCCAGGCCGCCCCGTGAAGTCTCTTTGTATTTGTCGTGCATGTCGGCGCCGGTATCGCGCATGGTGCGGATCACCCGATCCAGGGAAATGAAGTGTTTGCCGTCGCCGCGCAAGGCCATTTGCGTAGCGTTGATCGCCTTCACGGCAGCGATGGCGTTGCGCTCGATGCACGGCACTTGCACCAGGCCGCCGACCGGGTCGCAGGTCAGGCCGAGGTTGTGTTCAAGGCCGATTTCGGCGGCGTTTTCCAGTTGCTCGGGCGTGGCGCCGAGCACGTCCGCCAGCCCGGCGGCGGCCATGGCGCAGGCGGAGCCGACTTCGCCCTGACAGCCAACTTCGGCACCGGAGATGGACGCGTTTTTCTTGCAGAGAATGCCTACAGCCGCAGCGCCCAAAAAGAACGCCACCACGTCATCGTCCGATGCGTCCGGATTGAATTTCATGTAGTAATGCAGCACCGCCGGAATGATCCCCGCCGCGCCGTTGGTCGGCGCCGTGACCATGCGCCCGCCCGCTGCGTTTTCTTCGTTCACAGCGAGGGCAAACAGGTTCACCCACTCCATGGCTGACAGCGTGGAGGTGATGACATTCGGCTTGCCGATTTCCAACAGGCTGCGGCGCAGTTTCGCAGCACGACGCGGAACATTCAGACCGCCGGGCAGGATGCCTTCATGGCGCAGCCCTTGCTCGACGCATTCGCGCATCACCGACCAAATGTGCAGCAGGCCCTGACGGATTTCGGCTTCGCTGCGCCAGGCCAATTCATTGGCCATCATCAACTCGGAAACGCGCAGGCCGTGCAGGTTGCAGAGCTTGAGTAATTCGGCGGCGCTGGAGAAATCGTACGGCAGCACCACATCGCTGGTGGGCGCGATGCCAGACTCGGCTTCCGCCGCTTCGATGATGAAACCGCCACCGATCGAGTAGTACGTTTGCTCCGACAACTCGCCGGTTTCGCCGAAGGCTGTCAGAGACATCGCATTGGGGTGGTAGGGCAGGCTCTCGTCGAGCAGCAGGAGATCGCGTTGCCAGTTGAAGGCGATGGTCGATTTACCGGCAAGGGACAGTTCGCCGGTTTCGCGCAGGGTCTGGATTCGGCTGTCGATGCTGGTCGGGTCGATGCTGTCCGGCCATTCGCCCATCAGGCCCATGATGCAGGCGCGGTCGGTGGCGTGACCGACGCCGGTCGCCGACAGCGAGCCATAAAGTCGGATTTCTACTCGCCGTACGTCGGCCAGCAACTGTTGGTCAATCAGGGCTTGGGCGAAGGTCGCGGCGGCGCGCATTGGGCCGACGGTGTGGGAACTGGACGGACCGATGCCGACTTTGAAGAGATCGAAAACACTGATAGCCATGCTAAAGCCTATACAAACAATGGAAGAGAAATCGCTGCCATTTTTGTAGGACAAGCGCAATGTCGGCGATACTGCCTACCTCGGTCCTACGTGACCAACGAAACTTCCTAAGACAGCCTTTAGCAGGACTAAACAATGAGTCGCCAATTGCACGCCCAGACTTACGTCTGGCTGCACGTGTTTTCCTGTGCCGCGCGGCACTTGTCGTTCACCCGTTGCGCCGAAGAACTGCACATCACGCCGGGTGCGGTCAGTCAGCAAATTCGACAACTGGAAGAGCGACTGGGGTTTCGACTTTTCCACCGCCGCGCTCGGGGTGTGGAACTGAGCGCCGAGGGCCAGCGACTGGCCATCACGGTCAACGAGGCTTACGGCAGCATCGATGCGGAATTGCGACGACTGGACGCGGGAATGATCAGCGGGATTTTGCGGGTGCGCTCGATTCCATCATTCCTGAGCAAATGGCTGACCCCCCGTCTGCCGCGCTTGCAGCAGCGCTTTCCGGACATTCAATTGCGTCTGGTGGCGGAGGACAGCAGCGTGCCATTACACGAAGGCGACTTCGATTTGGCCATCGACCTGAATGACGGCAGCTATCCCGGTTTGTTATCGACAACCTTGCTCGACGAGCAGATTTTCCCGGTCTGTGCCCCAAGCCTGCTGCGTGGCCGGCCTCCGCTGCATGGCCCGGCGGGCCTGGTGCATTTCCCGTTGCTGCACGACATTACCGCCTGGCGCGGCAGTTATGAGTACGCGGAATGGGAGTTTTACCTCAACGCCATCGGCTTCGAAGGTGCGGACGTGCGGCGTGGGCACACCTTCAATCGCAATCACCTGACCATCGAAGCGGCGATTGCCGGAATGGGCGTGGCGATTGCGCGACGAACGTTGCTCAATGATGAGCTGGAGCGAGGGACGTTGATCGTGCCGTTTGGCCTGGCGGTGCCCAATCACAAGCGTTACGTGCTGCTCTATGCGCCTGGGGCGCTGAGCCATCCGGGCGTGCGTGCGGTGCATGACTGGCTGGTGGAGGAGGCGGGGATATTTCGAAGCCTGCATCCGCTGGCGGAGCGGCAGATGTGAGCAATTGTGACAAAAGAGTCAGGCGACCCAACTCCCGACCTTAACAGCGCTTTTGCTCCTTGTCCGGCTTTTTTTGCGAATCAAAATTTATCTTTTTTTAGGGGTTGAATTGTTCTGCGAGCAGACCGATTGTGTAAGTAAGAGGTCACGGTGATGACGCCCAAGGGCCAGCCGATGTGCCTCTCGCGAGCTAGCTGAAATAAGGGATGAACTATGCAAATCCAAGTCAACAGCGATAACCATATTCAAAGCAGCATCCGACTGGAGGAGTGGGTACGTACTACCATTGAGAGCACGCTCGAACGTTATGAAGAGGACCTGACACGCGTCGAGGTTCATCTGCGGGACGAGAACGGCGACAAGCCCGGTCCCCATGACATGCGCTGTCAGCTGGAAGCGCGTCCAAAAGGCCACCAACCGATTTCTGTAACCCATAAAGCCGACTCCCTGGAACTGGCGATCGACGGGGCGGCCGAAAAACTCGAACATGCGCTGGAACACCTGTTTGGCAAACTTCGGGGCAAACCACGTGCCGCTGTGGTGCCGTTCGAGAGAGTCGCAGCCGATGCGCTGCTGGAAGACGAGTTTCTCGAGAACGAACAGGCTGCACAAAATGGCTGAGGCCTGATTCACTTTTTACCTTTCCACCACTGAAAACGGGCCTGCTTATGCAGGCCCGTTCTTATTTGTGCGCGTGGGAACGATCATTTGGCCTGCCGTAACAACGATCCCGTCGGATCTGTTTTGCGTATGAGAATATTTATCATTAGTATTGCGGCCTTGTTGGCTCCGTGACATTCACGAGGCCTCACCCGTTTCAAGGTCGAAACATGAAAGGCAAAATCACCGCGCTCCCCGTTTCCTACCGCCTGGCCGTCACTTCCCGAGTGCTGGCCGCTGTGCTAGGGGGCTACCTGGTCGCGGCATTGGCCAGTGTCAGCCTGACGATGTGGCTGCCCGTGGCTCGTGGCGAAGCGGTGGTCACCGGGATGATGACCTCGTTTCTGGTGTATCTGGTCGCAGTACTCTGGTGCTTTGTCTGTCGCAGTGCGTGGCATGCCTGGTTCGGATTGATCGTGCCGAGTGTGGTTTTGGCGGCGGTGTCGGGGCTGGCGTACTGGATGGGCCACTCATGAAAGAGGGCTTGCGACAGGCCATGGCCTGGCTGCACACCTGGGCCGGGTTGATCTTCGGCTGGCTGCTGTTCGCGATTTTCCTGACCGGCACGCTCGCCTATTTCAAGGATGAGATCAGCCACTGGATGCAGCCGGAAATTCCCGCCCGTTCGGTGTCCTCCGAAGCCAGTCTGACCCTGGCCCAGCACTACCTTGAGCAGCACGCCACAGGTGCCTCGCGATGGCTCATCGATTTACCGGATGCTCGCGAACCCGGGCTCTCGGTGAGGTGGCAGCAAGCGCCGGCCAAGCCCGGCACGCGCGGTCAACTCACCAAAAAACGCCTCGATCCGCAAACCGGCGCAGAAGTGCAGGGCCGGGACACACGCGGTGGCGAGTTCTTTTACCGCTTCCACTTTCAGTTGCAAATGCCCTATCCGTGGGGGCGCTGGCTGTCGACGATCGCAGCGATGGTGATGTTCGTCGCGCTGATCAGCGGGATCATCACCCATAAGAAAATCTTCAAGGACTTCTTCACCTTCCGCCCGCGCAAGGGCCAGCGCTCCTGGCTCGACGGGCACAACGCGGTGGGCGTTCTGGTGTTGCCATTTCATTTGATGATCACTTACAGCAGCTTGGTGATTTTCATGTCGATGGTGATGCCGGCGAGCATCCTTGCCGCGTACAAAGGTGATGTCGAGGCGTTTTACGATGAGGTGTTTCCGGCGTCCAATACGCCCGACATGGCAGGCAAGCCGCGCCAGTTGGTACCGTTGGCACCGCTGCTGGAACGGGCCAGCGAGCTGTGGTCGGGCGGGCGAACCGGGTGGCTGACGGTGAACAATCCGGGCGATGCGAATGCCTCGGTCATTCTTGCGCGTGACGGCGCCGACCGAGTGGTCCACGACTTTGGCAGCGCGTTGACATTCAATGGCGTGACCGGGCAGCTACTCAGCGCAACGCCGAAGCAAGCGCTACCCATGGCCATTGCCGGCAGTTTCTACGGCTTGCACATGGGCCATTTCGCCGGTCCGGTGTTGCGCTGGCTGTACTTCATTTGTGGTTTGGCGGGCACCGCGATGATCGGTACCGGGCTGGTGATCTGGCTCGGCAAGCGTCAGCTCAAACATGCGAAGAGCGGGGTGATGCCGTTTGAGTTGCGACTGGTGGAAGTCTTGAACATCGCCAGCATGTCGGGGTTGATGGTCGCGGTGGCGGCGTTCTTCTGGGCTAATCGATTGTTGCCGGTCGGAATGGCCGGGCGGGCGGATTGGGAAGTGAACGGCTTCTTCATCGTCTGGGGCCTGAGTGTGTTGCACGCCATGGTCCGCCGTGGTCGTGCAGCGTGGGTCGAACAGTTGGCGCTGGCGGCGTTGCTGTTCTGTGCGGTGCCGCTGCTGAACGCGATGACTACGTCTTATCACTTGGGCGTCACCCTGATTCAGGGCGATTGGGCCATGGCCGGTTTCGATCTGACGTGCCTGGGCAGTGGTCTGTTTTTCGCGTGGGCTGCGTGGAAAATGCAGCGCGCGGGGCAGGCCGGAATCCTCAGCCGACCGCGGGCGAAATCGATAATGCTTGAGCAAGAGGCACACTGAATGTTTTTGGCCTTGTTGCTGTGCTACGGAGGTTTCACCACGCTCTGTTTATCGATGGATCGGCATCACGCCGAACTGCTGGGGCGCAAGCCCTCGGTCCGTCGCCGCCAAGGGATGAAACTCAGTGGTTGGTTGTTGCTGGCGTTATCGCTGTGGGCGGCGGTGTCGTCGACGGGTTGGGGGCTTGGATTGGTGGAGTGGTTTGCGGTGTTGATGCTCAGCGCTCTGGTGCTGGTGTTGTTGATGCCGTATCGCCCGCGCCTGGCCTTGGCGTTGGCCGGGTTGAGCGTGCTCGCCAGCCCCGTCGCCGTGTTTGCGCAGGGCTGACCTGATGATCACCAGCCCCCCGGAATCCCGAGACGATGAACATCGCGGTGCGCGTGCGCATTTCCTGCAGGTGTTCCTTTCCCAGCGTTCGCAAATGGAAGCGCTGGTGAGCCGTCGTGTCGGCTGCCGAGCGACAGCCGCCGATCTGGTACAAGACTTGTTCCTGCGCTTCTGGCGTCGGCCGCTGGTGCAGGTTGAAGAGCTCAGTACGTACCTGTTGCGCTGCGCCGGCAACATCGCCATCGACCATTTGCGCAGCGAAGGCACGCGGGTGCGGGTCAACGAGGGCTGGATGCCGGATCAACCCGACAGTCACGGCAGCGAACCGCAAGCGGCGTTGGAGGCGGGCAACGACTTGCGTCACGTCGAAGCGGCGTTGCGCGCATTGCCTGAGCGCACGCGGCAGATTTTTTTGCTCAACCGTATTCACGGGCGCAAATACGCCGAGATCGCCAAGGCCATGGGGTTGTCCCAAAGCGCCGTGGAAAAACATATGATGCGCGCCCTCGAGGCTTGCAAGGCCAGCCTGCGGGAACCCGACCCGCGCACGCCAGGGAAAGCACTGTGAACAACACCGAACGCGTCACCCCGACGCCTGCTCAGGAACAGGCGGCCTTTGCCTGGTTGAGTCTGTTGCATGATCAGCCCAGCAGCGGCGATCAGGCCACCTTCAGCCATTGGCTACAGGCCGATCCTGCCCATGCCGAGGCTTACGCCCAGGCGCAAGTGGTGTGGGAGTTGACCGAAACACCGGCCCAAACGTTGGCCGATGAAGACGCGTTTGCCTTGCAGGGCTACCTCAACGCCATGAAACGCTCGCGCCGTACCAGCGTTCGGCGTTGGTCCGGTGCGTTGGCGATGGCCGCGTGTCTGGTGCTGATGATCGGCTTCGGTGCTGGCTGGCAACCGTCGCGCTGGGTCGATGATCTGGGCGCGGACTATGTGTCGGCACCGGGGGAAACTCGCACCGTCACGTTGGCGGATCAGTCGCAAGTCATGCTTGATGCTGACAGTGCGATTGCGGTGGATTTCAGTCGTGGCGAGCGGCACGTTCAGCTGCGGCGCGGTGCCGGATTTTTCAGCGTGACCCACACCGGTGAGCCGTTTGTAGTGGACGCTGAAAAGGGCCAGGCGAAGGTGCTGGGGACTCAATTCGAAGTACGCCTGCAACCACATGGCGCGCAGGTCACGGTGTTGTCCGGGCGGGTCGGTGTGACGGCGGACAAGCACGCTCCACAACAAATTCTCACCGCTGGCCAGCAAGTGGCGTATGGCGAGGGTTCGGCGGAAAAACTCCACGCGGTCGACAGCGAAACGCAATTGGCGTGGCGTCAGGGATGGCTCAATTACTACAAGGCGACACTCGCCGACGTGGTGCAAGACCTGGGGCGGTATTACCCGGGACGGATTGTGCTGCTCAACGATGAACTCGCGGCGCGGCGGGTCAGTGGCAGTTTTCCGAGCAAGGATCCGCAAGCGGTGCTGAGTTCGTTGCAGGGGGTGTTGGGGTTTGAGCAACACAAGGTTTTGGGGCAGCTGATTATTTTGCGTTGAGGCTGCTCGCGAAGGCGTCAGATCAAACACTACTGAACTCCCGATAAAAATAATTTCAGAATTTTGGTGAGGTAAACCCCGACGCCATCCGTGTAGTGACTGAAACTGCGAGTCATTCGCATTCTGTAAGTTCTACACAGGTCATGAGCAATGAAGTCCAGGGCGAAATCGGGTTCGGTCAAACAATGGTTGGGTACGTGTGCCTTGAGCTTTTCGGCATTGGCATTGCTGCCGTTGAGTGTGGCGGTGGCGGCTGAGGCCGGCAGTGCCCGACAGAGTGCGCAGTTCAGCTTCGCAATGGCTGCCAAACCGCTGCCCCAGGCCTTGAGCGACTTCAGCCGGATCACCGGCACCAGCGTGGTCTACACCGATGAGGCGCCTTACGGCATCAACGCTCCAGCACTCAGCGGGCAGATGAGTGCCGAGCAAGCCATGCAGCGTTTGCTCAGCGGTTCGGGGTTCACCTTCCGTCGCACTGACGACCACACCTTGATGCTGGAGCCATTGCCTACCGAGGGTGCCTTGAACCTGGGCGCGACCACCATCACCTCGGTGGCCGATCAATCCATGAGCTATCAGCCGCCGCCCACCAGTTCGGTGATGCGCTCATCGGCCTTGCT
Source organism: Pseudomonas sp. UYIF39 (assembly GCF_029963765.1). Classification (GTDB taxonomy): domain Bacteria; phylum Pseudomonadota; class Gammaproteobacteria; order Pseudomonadales; family Pseudomonadaceae; genus Aquipseudomonas. Next base: position 67,259 of record NZ_JALBYU010000004.1, on the reverse strand, counting down.
TCAGGAAATCCCCCAGACTGTCAACGTGGTACCGGCTCAGGTCATCCGCGATCAGGCACCGCGCAATCTGGATGACGCGCTGGCCAACGTCAGCGGCATTCCTCAAGGCAACACACTGGCGAGCACTCAGGACTCGGTGATGACTCGCGGCTTCGGCGACAACCGCAACGGCTCGATCATGCGCGACGGCATGCCGATCGTGCAGGGCCGAGGCATGAATGCCACCGTGGACCGGGTCGAAGTGCTCAAGGGGCCGGCCTCGCTGCTTTATGGCATTCAAGACCCGGGCGGCGTGGTCAACATGGTCAGCAAAAAACCCGAGCTTGAGCAGTACAACGCATTGACCCTACGTGGCTCGACCTATGGCGACGGCAAAAACGGCAGCGGTGGCGGCCTCGACAGCACCGGCGCGGTGGGTGATTCCGGGTTGGCCTATCGCATGGTCCTGGACCACGAAGACGAAGATTACTGGCGCAACTTCGGTACTCACCGCGAGACATTGGTAGCACCGTCACTGGCCTGGTTCGGCGAAAGCACCACGCTGCTGTTCTCCTACGAACACCGCGAGTTTCTGACCCCTTTCGACCGCGGCACGATCATCGATCCGCGTGACAATCATCCGCTGGACATCTCCCGCGAGCGTCGCCTCGACGAGCCTTTCAACAACATGGAAGGCCGCTCGGACCTCTATCACTTCGAGGCCGATCACGAGCTCAACGACAATTGGAAAGCCCACTTCGGCTACAGCTGGAACCGCGAAACCTACGACGCCAGCCAGGTGCGCATCACCGCCATCGACACCCAGAAAGGCACCCTGACCCGCAGCATGGACGGCACTCAGAACGCCATCAGCACCGACCGCTTCACCACCGCCAGCCTTGAAGGCAATGTCCAGCTCGCGGGGATGAAACATGACCTGGTGTTCGGCGTCGATGATGAATACCGCAAGATCTACCGCGAAGACCTGATCCGTCAGAAAAGCCTGAGCACCTTCAGCTACGTCAACCCGGTTTACGGCCGCGAAGTCGCCGGCACCACGGTCAGCCCGGCGGACAGTGCGCAGACCGATGAACTGCGTAGCGATTCGGTATTCCTCCAGGACTCGATCCACCTGACCGATCAATGGATTCTGGTGGCCGGCGGACGCTTCCAGGAATACGACCAGTACGCCGGCAAAGGCGTACCGTTCAAGGCCAACACCGACAGCAACGGCCAGAAATGGGTGCCTCGCGCCGGTCTGGTGTATCGCTACACCGATGAACTGTCGTTCTACGGCAGCTACACCGAGTCGTTCAAACCCAACTCGACTATCGCGCCGTTGAGCGGCAGCAGCACCGTGCTGGACGGCAGCATCGCGCCGGAAGAAGCCAAGTCCTGGGAAATCGGCGCCAAGCTCGACATGCCGGGCCGCGTCACCGGAAACGTCGCGCTGTTCGATATCAAAAAACGCAACGTGCTGGTGGCCAACTCCGAAGGACCGGTGACGATCTACAGCGCCGCCGGTGAAGTGCGTTCCCGTGGTCTGGAAGTGGACTTGAGCGGTCAATTGAGTGATCGCTGGAGCATGATCGGCAGCTATGCCTACACCGATGCCGAAGTCACCGAAGACCCAATCTACAAAGGCAAAAAACTGCAAAATGTAGCGAAGAATAGTGGTTCGCTGTCGGCGGTTTATGACTTCGGCACCATCGTCGGTGGCGATCAGCTACGGGTCGGCGCAGGGGCGCGGTATGTCGGTGAGCGAGCGGGTAATGCGGTAAACGATTTCGACTTGCCGAGCTACACCGTGGCCGATGCGTTCGCCACTTACGACACCAAAGTCGAGGGGCAGAAGGTCAAGTTCCAGCTCAACGTGAAGAACCTGTTTGACCGCACCTACTACACCTCGGCGGCGAGCCGGTTCTTTGTGTCGATGGGGGATTCGCGGCAGGTGTCGCTCTCAAGCACTTTGGAGTTCTGATCGGAAACCGCGTCATCGTTCATCGCGAGCAGGCTCGCTCCCACAGGGGAATGCATTCCAAATGTGGGAGTGAGCCTGCTCGCGATGGCGGCGTGCCAGACACTGAAGACTTCAGGCCTATCGCAAAAACGCCTGGCGATATTCGCCGGGCGTCCCGCCCAATGCCTGACGAAACCGATTGGTGAAATGACTCGCACTGGCAAAGCCACACGCCAACGCAATCTCCCCCAACAGCTGCGACGTCGAACGCAACAACTCCCGCGCCCGACTCAGTCTGCGAGCCAACACATACTGATGCGGCGGCAACCCAAAGCTCTCTCTGAACATCCGCGCAAAGTGATACTCCGACAGCGCACACAACGCGGCCAACTGCCCCAGGCTGATGGCCTCGGCCAATTGGTTGTCGATGAACTCCACCAACTGCCGTCGCTGATGCGCAGCTAATCCCCCTTTAAGCCGCAACCCCTCACGCATCCCGACCTGACCGAGCAAAACGTGGCTGAGCATTTCATGGGCCAGGCTGCTGGTGAGCACGCGTTCGCCGGGCTCGTTCCAGTTGAGTGTGAGCATTTTCCTAAAGCGTCGGGCTTGCGCCGGGTCGTCCAGAAAGGTGGCTTCGCGCAGCTGCAGCTCGCGAGGTTCGCGGTCCAGCAACGTAACGCAGCCAAGGGCAAATTGTTCAGGGCTGAAATACAGGTGGGCCAGGCGAATGTCGCCGTTGATCACCCAACCCGATTGATGCTCGGCCGGCAGGATGCACAGCTTGTCCGGGCCGCCCTTGGTGCCGGGTTGGTCGCGGCGAAAGGTCCCGGTGCCGCCGGCGATGTAACAGGACAGGGTGTGATGGCTCGGCGCTTCGTAATCCTGGGCGTCGTGATGGTTGCTCCACAAGGCTGCAGCCATGCCGTCACCGAGCTCGGCGCTGTGCTCCAGGCGAGCATTGGGCGAGCGGTTGAGGGCTTGAAAGACTTGCAGGGTTTCCAGTGCAGGCATGATGGCTTCTCTCCGACGCCTTGCATCCTACTCTGTAGCCGTTCGGCTGCCAGCCTGTGGTCCGACAAAAGCGCAAGTTTATGCAAGTGCGAAAGGCCTTGGCGCAGGACACTGAAGGCCTATTCAGGAGTCTTTGCCATGAACCTTTCGTTGTACCTTCTGACCGTGCTGATCTGGGGCACCACGTGGATTGCCTTGAAATGGCAATTGGGCGTGGTGGCGATTCCGGTGTCGATCGTCTATCGCTTCGGCCTTGCAGCGTTGGTGCTGTTCGTCATGTTGCTGCTGAGTCGCCGCCTGCAAGTGATGAACCGTCGCGGGCATCTGATCTGTCTGGCGCAGGGGTTGTGCCTGTTCTGCATCAATTTCATGTGTTTTCTGACTGCCAGCCAGTGGATCCCCAGTGGTCTGGTTGCGGTGGTGTTTTCCACCGCCACGTTGTGGAACGCACTCAATGCACGCGTGTTCTTCGGCCAGAAAGTCGCTCGCAATGTGCTGATGGGCGGTGCGCTGGGGCTGCTTGGGCTTGGCCTGTTGTTCTGGCCTGAGGTGGCGGGCCATACCGCGAGCCCGCAAACCTTGCTCGGGTTGGGCCTGGCATTGCTCGGGACACTGTGCTTCTCGGCGGGCAACATGCTGTCGAGCCTGCAACAGAAAGCCGGGCTCAAACCGCTGACCACCAACGCCTGGGGCATGGCCTATGGCGCGGCCATGCTTTCGGTGTGGTGCCTGGTCAAAGGCATTCCGTTCGACATGGAATGGAATGCGCGCTACATCGGCTCTCTGCTGTACCTGGTGATTCCGGGTTCGGTGATCGGTTTCACGGCCTACCTGACGTTGGTCGGGCGGATGGGGCCGGAACGCGCAGCCTATTGCACCGTACTGTTCCCCATCGTGGCGCTGAACGTGTCGGCGTTTGCCGAAGGCTATCAATGGACCGCGCCCGCCTTGGCGGGTTTGGTATTGGTGATGCTGGGCAATGTGCTGGTGTTTCGTAAGCCCCGGGTGCCGATGGTGCAAGGGAACGGCAAGCTGGCGTGAAGGTTTGGTTAATCGAGCGCTGAAATTTCAGCGTTCGATTTTGAGCACGATGTAAATCAGCAGTGGAAACATGAAGTCCACGATGTGTCGAGCCCAATCCTTGGCGTTCCAGGTTGCGGATTCATCCATATTGAACCATTCGGTGCCGATCACTTGCAGGCAGATGTAATAGACAAAAATACCAATTAATAGTCCGATGATCGCAAACTTCTTCGCTTCGTGAAAAACGGCTGCAGGAGTATTGATGTTTCGATAAATATGGTACGTGCCCAGCAAGCAGAAAGCCGTGTAAACAACTTCCAGAGTGATGATGAACCAATAAATTCGGTGATGGAGTATCGGCGAAGTGATTGCTCTGTAGCTCAGGTTCAGGTTCTCTCGGGTAGTGTCCATGCTGAGAATGTGGCCGACGTATTCGTAATTGGATGCGTAGTCGGTAAAGTTGCTGTACATCACCATCAAGCCAAAGAAGCTTATATAGGCCATAAGAATGACTTTGCTGTACCTGATGAGTTTGTCGGTTGAAAGGTAGTTCAATGTAAGTGCTCTCCATAACTAAAGTCTGTAAATTTAACTAAGTGGTGGGGAGTTTATAGTGAGTATCTTTTTTTTAGCAGTGAACTGAATTGCAAGTTGTGTATGTAACGGGCAGACGTTTGGAACGCCTGCCCGTTTTAGTTAGCGTTTCCAGACTTGCGGGTTCACCAGATCTTGCGGTCGCTCCCCGAGTAAAGCGCTGCGCAAGTTAGCCAAGGCACGGTTGGCCATGGCTTCGCGGGTTTCATGAGTCGCCGAGCCGATGTGCGGCAATGTCACCGCGTTTTTCAGCTGGAACAGGGGTGACTCGGCCAGCGGTTCTTTCTCGTAAACGTCCAGCCCGGCGCCGCGAATCCGGTTGTTTTGCAGGGCTTCGATCAAGGCGGGTTCGTCCACCACCGGGCCGCGGGCGATGTTCACCAGAATCGCGCTCGGCTTCATCAACGCCAGTTCGCGATGGCTGATCAGGTGTCTGGTTTTTTCGCTGAGCGGCACCACCAGGCAGACGAAATCAGCTTCGGCCAGCAGTTGATCAAGGCTGCGGAACTGTGCGCCGAGCTCTTGTTCCAGCTCGGTCTTGCGGCTGTTGCCGCTGTAGAGGATCGGCATGTTGAAACCCAGCCGCCCGCGACGTGCAATGGCCGCGCCGATGTTGCCCATGCCGACGATGCCCAGGGTTTTGCCGTGTACATCGCAGCCGAACAATGGCGCACCGACGGTGGCTTGCCATTGGCCGGCCTTGGTCCAGGCGTCCAGTTCGGCGACGCGGCGGGCGCTGCTCATCAGCAGGGCGAAGGCCAGGTCGGCGGTGCTTTCGGTGAGGACGTCGGGGGTGTTGGTGAGCATGATCCCGCGTTCGTTGAAGTAGGCGACATCGTAGTTGTCGTAGCCGACCGATACGCTGGAGACGACTTCCATTTTGGCGGCGTTTTCCAGCTGTGCGCGACCGAGTTTGCGACCGACGCCGATCAGGCCATGGGCGTGGGGGAGGGCTTCGTTGAATTGGGCGTTGATGTCGCCGTTTTTCGGGTTTGGCACGATGACGTCGAAGTCTTGTTGCAGGCGTTCGATCATTTCGGGGGTGATGCGGCTGAAGGCGAGGACGGTCTTTTTCATGGGTTGAGGGCTCGTCGGGCTTGGAGAGTGCCAAGCACGCTAACATTCTTCTTTGGATTTGGGCGAGGGCGTTGGACGCTTTTGTCCTTGGCGGCCTTTGGGCCGACCATGTTCCTGTTGGTGGTGTACATATCCGTTTCTGCGGTAACGGCGGCTGGCGGTTTCGCCCTTACGGCGAGGCACTTTTTTCAAACGCCAAAAAAGTACCCAAAAAGGCTCGCCCCGAGCGTCCGGCCCCTCGCTTAGGCTCGGCGTTCCTTCGTTCCGGTATCCATCCGGGGACACTGCCCTCCGGTCTGCTTCGCGACGACCTACATGCAGCGTGTTCGACTGCGTCGAACGGCGCTGCGCGCCACTCCCCGGATGAACACCTCCACTCAGCCTCCCGAAGGGGCGGGTGGATCAAGATCAAGAGCTGCAGGCGAGCTAACGCTCGGCCTGATGAGTGGTGAGGAGCGAAAGGCGTATCCGTTCCATTGTGGGAGCGGGCTTGCTCGTGAAGGCGGCCTGACAGCCGACCAATCAGTTCGCCACCCGAACCCCACCCATGCTCCCGCTCAACTCATACGCCACTAATTCCGCCTGATGCGCCGCCAAGATCTCCGGCAACGACCCGCGCAAATACTCGACCCACGTCTTGATCTTCGCATCCAGATACTGCCGCGACGGGTAGATCGCATACAGGTTCAATTCCTGCGAGCGGTATTTGGGCATCACCCGCACCAGACTCCCATTACGCAACCCTTCAATCGCGGCATACACCGGCAAAACCCCAACCCCCATGCCGCTGGTGATCGCAGTCTTCATCGCATCGGCGGAGTTCACCAGAAACGGTGAGCTATTAATCGTCACCATTTCCTGGCCTTCAGGGCCGTCGAAGGTCCATTTCTCCAGCGGAATCACCGGGCTCACCAAGCGCAGGCAGGCGTGGTTCAGCAAATCGCTGGGCTTCTGCGCGCAGCCGTTGGCTTTTACATACGCTGGCGAGGCGCAAACGATGCTGTAGGTGATGCCCAAACGCTGGGAGACGAAGCCCGAGTCCGGCAGCTCGCTGGCGAGCACGATGGACACGTCGTAGCCCTCGTCCAGCAGGTCCGGCACGCGGTTGGCCATGGTCAGGTTGAAGGTGACGTCGGGGTGCGTCTTGCGGTAGCGAGCGATGGCGTCGATCACGAAGTGCTGACCGATGCCGGTCATGGTGTGCACTTTGAGCTGCCCGGCCGGGCGGGCGTGGGCGTCGCTGGCTTCGGCTTCGGCTTCTTCGACGTAGGCCAGGATTTGCTCGCAACGCAACAGATAGCGCTTGCCGGCTTCGGTCAGGGCGATACGGCGGGTAGTGCGGTTGAGCAGGCGGGTTTGCAGGTGGGCTTCCAGGTTGGAGACCGCGCGCGAAACGTTGGCCGTCGTGGTGTCGAGTTGCACGGCGGCGGCGGTGAAGCTGCCGGCCTCGGCCACGTAACTGAAGGCGCGCATGTTTTGCAAAGTGTCCATGGGGTGCTCTCTAGGCGAATGGCAAATTGTGACACGAAGTTGCTGACTTTCTACAGGCGACTAAAGATGGACTAACGGATTATCGCGCTAACGGTAACAAAGATTCACAGGATTCCCAGCTTATCGCCAACAAAGCCGACCCCTAGAATTGCCCACCTCAGGAACAACTCCCCACCTCAGGAATTTGCAGCAGTGCCGCGTCGCATCAACAGAGCGCTTCAGACGCTCAGTGTTTTGGCTTTAACCCTGGCAATCAGCGGCTGCATCGGTACCGGAGGTATTGCCCCACAGGGCAAGGCGCTGGAGGCCAATGAATTGGCCACTGACGAAGCCATCCAGAACGCTGCACAGGACGCTCACTGGCCCACCGCCCACTGGTGGCAGGCCTATGGCGACCCGCAATTGAACCGCTGGATCGACCTCGCCCTGCAAGGCAGCCCGACCATGGCCATGGCGGCGGCGCGAGTGCGTCAGGCCAAATCCATGGCTGGCATCACCGAGTCCGCCGAGTCGTTGCAGATCCATGGCGAATCCACCCTCAAACGCCACAACTGGCCCACCGATCAGTTTTACGGGCCGGGCGAGTTGGCCAACACCACCACTTGGGACAACAATGCCGCGTTGGGCTTCAGCTACGCCCTCGACCTTTGGGGCCGCGAAAGCAACGCCACCGAGCGCTCCGTGGACATGGCTCACATGACCGCTGCCGAAGCGCGTCTGGCCCAGCTCGAATTGCAGAACAACATCGTGCGCGCCTACATCGAGCTGTCGTTGCATTACGCGCAACGGGACATTGTCGAGGCGACCTTGAAACAGCAGCAGCAAATTCTCGACCTCGCGCAGAAGCGTCTGAACGGCGGCATCGGCACCCATTTCGAAGTCAGTCAGGCTGAAACGCCGCTGCCGGAAACTCACCGCCAGATCGATGCACTGGACGAAGAAATCGCCCTGAGTCGCAATCAACTCGCAGCCCTGGCAGGTTTTGGTCCGGGGGAGGGCGCGCAGTTGCAGCGGCCAACGTTGTCGTTAGGCGCAGCGCTGAAACTGCCGTCGTCGTTGCCCGCGCAGTTGCTCGGTCAGCGCCCGGACGTGGTCGCCAGTCGCTGGCAAGTGGCGGCCCAGGCACGGGGTATTGATGTGGCTCACGCTGGTTTCTACCCCAACGTCGATCTGGTCGGCAGCCTCGGCTACATGGCCACCGGCGGTGGAGCGCTGGAGTTTTTGACCGGCAAGAAGCTCAACTACAGCGTCGGCCCGGCTATCACGTTGCCGATCTTCGACGGCGGCCGTTTGCGCTCGGAGCTGGGCGAAGCCTCGGCCGGTTACGACATCGCCGTGGCCAAGTACAACCAGACGCTGGTCAACGCGCTGAAAAACATCTCCGACCAGTTGATCCGCCGCGAATCCATGGACAAGCAGCAAACCTTCGCCGCCGAGTCGGTGGCCACAGCCCAGAAGACTTACGACATTGCGATGATTGCCTACCAGCGCGGCCTCACCGACTACCTCAACGTGCTTAACGCCCAGACGCTGTTGTTCAAACAGCAGCAAGTTCAGCAGCAGGTGCAGGCCGCACGACTGAGTGCTCACGCTGAACTGGTGACGGCGCTCGGAGGTGGATTGGGCGCGGGTAACGACGTGCCGAAAGACAGTCAGACCCAGGCACCGAAAACCCCGGCCATTCTCCAAGCCCTCAATCATTGAGCAGGATTTCATGACTCCCTTGCCCGCACCGTTGCGCTGGCTGTATTCCCTTGAATGGCGCCGGGGTTTCTTCGACTGGGCGCGCAGTGATGGCGTGACCTGGGTCTACATTTTCAAGGTGCTGTTTGCCGCGTTTCTGACTCTGTGGCTGGCCATGCGCCTGGAATTGCCGCAACCGCGCACGGCGATGATCACCGTGTTCATCGTCATGCAACCGCAAAGCGGCCACGTGCTGGCCAAGAGTTTCTATCGCTTTCTTGGGACATTGGCCGGCTCGGCGGTGATGGTCGCGCTGATTGCTTTGTTTGCGCAGAACACTGAACTGTTCCTCGGTTCGCTGGCGATCTGGGTGGGCATCTGTTCGGCGGGCGCGGCGCGCTATCGCAACTTCCGCGCCTATGGTTTCGTGCTCGCCGGGTACACCGCCGCGATGGTTGGTTTGCCCGCACTGGCGCACCCGGACGGCGCGTTCATGGCCGCCGTGTGGCGGGTGCTGGAAATCTCCCTGGGGATTGTTTGTTCCACGCTGGTCAGCGCCGCGATCCTGCCGCAATCCGCCAGTGCAGCGATGCGTAACGCCTTGTATCAGCGCTTCGGCGTGTTCGCATTGTTCGTCACCGATGGCTTGCGTGGTCGCAGTAAACGGGAGGCTTTCGAGGCGAGCAACGTGCGCTTCATCGCCGAGGCCGTGGGGCTGGAAGGACTGCGTAGCGTCACTGTGTTTGAAGACCCGCACATGCGTCGGCGCAACGGTCGGCTCAGTCGATTGAACAGCGAGTTCATGGGCATCACCACCCGTTTCAACGCCTTGCACCAGTTGCTCGAGCGCTTGCGCAGCGGCGGCACAGATCACGTGGTGGCGGCGATCAAACCGGGTTTGCAGGACCTGGCCGAGCTGCTCGACGGCTTCAGCGGCCGCGCCTTGACCAACGCTGATGCAGCGCGTCTCGTGGTCGCGCTGACCGCCTATAAAGAAGGCCTGCCGGCGCGGGTTCGCAGCCTGCGGGCGATCTTCCAGGAGGGCGGCCCGAGCGACGCCGAGCAGCTGGATTTTCATACCGCGTACGAGCTGCTCTATCGCTTCGTCGACGACTTGCACGGTTATGCACAGACCCACGCGTCGCTGGCCGATCACAGCCATGCGCGCGAGCTTTGGGATGAACCGTTCACCCCGCAAACCAACTGGATGGCGGCGGCCGCCTCGGGGATTCGCGCGGCGTTCATTCTGGTGGTTCTGGGCAGTTATTGGGTCGCCACCGCGTGGCCGAGCGGGGCGACGATGACGCTGATCGCCGCCGCGACCGTGGGCCTTTCAGCGGCGACACCGAATCCAAAACGCATGGCCTTTCAGATGGCTTGCGGGACGCTCCTCGGGGCCCTGATCGGCTTCGTCGAGATGTTTTTCATCTTCCCGTGGATCGACGGCTTTCCGTTGCTCTGCGTGATGCTCGCGCCGGTGATCGTGCTCGGTTCGTTCCTCACTTCGCGGCCGCAATACGCCGGTGTCGGTCTCGGTTTGCTGATCTTTTTCAGCACCGGTTCGGTACCGGACAACCTCACCGTTTACAACCCTTATGCGTTCATCAACGACTACATCGCCATGGTGCTCGGCATGCTGGTGTGCGCGGCGGCCGGGGCGATCATTCTGCCGCCCAACAGCCGCTGGTTGTGGCGTCGGCTGGAGCAGGATTTACGCGGGCAAGTGGTGTACGCCATCAGCGGCAAACTCAAGGGATTGGCGTCGAGTTTCGAAAGCAGTACGCGGGACTTGCTGCATCAGGCCTACGGTCTCGCGGCGGGGCAGCCCCAGGTGCAACGGGACTTGCTGCGCTGGATGTTTGTGGTGCTGGAAGTCGGCCACGCGATCATCGAGTTGCGCAAGGAGCAGGCGATCCTGCCGGTGCATCCGGCCTATGCCGAATCCCAACCGTGGCGCCAGGCGATTCGGGTGATGGGGCGCTCGCTGGTGCGGCTGTTTCTGCAACCGAGCCAGAGCAACCTGGAGCGCGGCCTGATCGCCGTCGATCACGCGATCAGCCGGGTGCAAGCCACCGACGAACCTTTCGCGCCGCACTTCGATACCTCGGCCCTGCGCCGGGTGAAGAGCTACCTGCACTTCATCCGCACTTCGTTGCTGGACCCGCAATCACCGCTCGCCGGCTACATAAATGCCAACGCCAGCGCCAAGCCCCAAGGACTTGAACATGCCTCGTGAAATCGCCTTCCACGGCGTGTACATGCCGACCATGACCCTGATGTTTTTCATCGCGGCGGCGCTGGCCTGGGCGCTGGACCGGTTCCTGTCCGGATTCGATCTGTACCGCTTCTTCTGGCACCCGGCGCTGCTGCGCCTGAGTCTGTTTACCTGTCTGTTCGGCGCCCTGGCGCTGACTGTTTACCGTTGACTCTCTATCACTGAAGAAGGCCCTCATGAAAAAGCTTTTCAGCCTGCTCGCCACTCTGTTGGTGCTGGCCCTTGCGATGTGGATCGGCAGGACCCTGTGGGTGCATTACATGGACACGCCATGGACCCGTGACGGTCGGGTGCGCGCCGACATCATCAACGTCGCCGCCGACGTCACTGGGGAAGTGGTGGACGTGCCGGTGCGTGACAATCAACAGGTGAAGAAGGGTGATTTGCTGATGCGGATCGACCCCGAGCACTACCGCATTGCGGTCAAACAGGCGCAGGCGCTGGTGGCCTCGCGCAAGTCGACGTGGGAGATGCGCAAGGTCAACGCCCACCGCCGCGCCGACATGGATAACCTGGTGATCTCCAGGGAAAACCGTGACGACGCCAGCAACATCGCCGATTCGGCCCTGGCCGATTACCAGCATGCTCAGGCGCAGCTCGAAGCCGCCGAACTCAATCTCAAGCGCACCGAGGTCCGCGCAGCGGTGGACGGTTATGTGACCAACCTCAATGTGCATCGCGGCGACTACGCGCGCATCGGCGAGGCGAAAATGGCTGTGGTCGATATGAACTCGTTCTGGGTCTATGGCTTCTTCGAAGAAACCAAATTGCCCCACGTGCGGATCGGCGATAAAGCCGACATGCAGCTGATGAGTGGGGAAGTGTTGAAGGGGCATGTGGAAAGCATTTCTCGCGGTATCTACGACCGTGATAACCCGGAAAGTCGCGAGCTGATTGCGGATGTGAACCCGACCTTTAACTGGGTGCGTTTGGCGCAGCGGGTGCCGGTGCGGATTCACATTGATGAAGTGCCGGAGGGGGTGCTGTTGGCGGCGGGGATTACGTGCACTGTGGTTGTTAACTGACCGTAAGACCGAGTCGCCTTCATCGCGAGCAAGCTCGCTCCCACATTGACCGAGTTCGAATGCAGGTTTTGTGAACGACGCCAACCCCTGTGGGAGCGAGCTTGCTCGCGATGAAGGCGACTCGGTCCCACTGACAGATAGCGGCAGTTCACTCCTTGCAAAACGTCTCATGCAAATGCCGCCAAACCACCTTGCCATCTGCCTGCTTCTCAAACACCACGGTCGAACGCCGGTCAGAATGCAGACCGGTTGCATCCGTCTGCTGCTCGCGATAACTCACCGTCGCGCCACCATCGTGCCAGGCAATGCCGCGCAACTCGCTGAGCTCAATTCTGAACCCGAGCTTCTTCCCGCCCGCCATCAAAAACAACTCACTCAACGCGTCGAAATCCACCACCCGGCCCAGCGGCGAGACCATGGAAAATTGCGGCGAAAAACGCGTCAGCAACCGTTCAAGCGCCGGCTCGTCCTGTTCCTCGGCCAACCATTGCTCGATGGCGACGTGAGCCTGGATCACTTCGTCAAAGTATTCGGTGTAATCAGTCATGGAAGTTGCCCCTTCAGTCCGAACCGCTTCATCAACCCCGCCTCCAGCAGCCCTTTGGGCAACACCCCCGCCAGCAACGGCAACGCCCGACTGCCATTGCCCAGACGAATCAGACGCGGTGGTTTGCTCTGCTGCACGGCCTTGAGCAACCCTGCGGCAAATTCACTGGCCGGGGTCGGGTTGTCCTGAGAGGCCTTGGCCCGTGCGCGAATGCCTTCACGCAGCGGAAACCACGGCGATTGTTCGGTAATCAGCTGCTCTGCCTCATGGCCGGCATTCTTGGCAAAGCTCGAGGCGATTGCGCCTGGCTGGACTTCCATGACCCGCACGCCAAACGGCGCCAGCTCCATGCGCAACGCATCGGTCAAGGCATGCACCGCCGCTTTCGAGGCGCAGTAGGCGCCGGCGAATGGGGTGACCAAAACCCCGGACACGCTGCCAATGTTCACCACCAGACCCTTGGCGCGGCGCAGCACCGGGAACAGGGCGCGGGTGACGCCGACGATGGCGAACACGTTGGTTTCGAATTGCCGCTGCATGGCCGGTACACCGCCGTCGAGCAACGGCCCCATGGCCCCGTAACCTGCGTTGTTGATCAGCACGTCGAGGCCGCCATGTTGCTGGTTGATGCGCTCGCTCAAGTGTTCGAGTGCTGCACCGTCGTTGACGTCCAGTTGCACGGCGGTGAAACCGGCAGCGGCCAGCGCCGCCACGTCTTCAGCCTTGCGGGCGCTGGCCCAGACGTCGTAACCGGCATTTTTGAAAACATCAGCGAGGGCGCGGCCAATGCCGCTGGAACAACCGGTAATCAACGCAACGGGCATGGCGCGGTCCTTGTGCAAAATGAAGAAGGGAATTAGTCGGAGAAACTACCTTGCAAATGCTCGGCGCGAAACACCAGTGTTTGCGGGCGATAACCAGGGCGCAGTGGCGGCAGCGGCAAACAGTCTTCCCAGTTCGCGCCGGCCTGCAGTTCGCCGGGGCCGCGATAGCGCGGTGCGGCGTATTGATTGTCGGCCAGATTAACCGTATCGCCCGGCGCATACGCGGCGACGCGCCAGCGCAGTTCGGTCAGCGGCACGTCGTTGCCGTTGTTCATTTTCAGTTGCAACGGCCGGTCCGCCGGGCAGTGGTCGGGCGCATAAGTGATGCGCAACTCAAGACGCGCCAGTTGCTTGACCTCGCGGCTGTCCATCCAGATCACCCACGTTGCCACCACACCCAACCCGATGGCCGCCGCCACGGAGACCGGCAATGCCTTGGCCGGGTAGCGCAGCAACAAAATCAGCCAGGTGATGACCAGCAGGACGCCGATGAACATGACGCAAACCTCGGGAGGGGGAGAAGGTCATCCTACCTAAGCGTGGGTGCGGTTGGCGATGGGCTTGCGAGGTAGATCGTGGGAACGAGAAATAAAAAAGCCCCCACCCAACCCGCTGCGGATAGGGAAACGCAGCGGGTCGGGCGGGGGCTTCTTGTGTTACAGATCAATCACCGCGCGATGGTTTTCACCGACACGCCGCGTTCGATCGGGGTAGAGCGACCGTAGATATCTTCAAACCGCTCGATATCGTCTTCGCCCAGGTAGCTGCCCGACTGCACTTCGATGATTTCCAGCGAGATCTTGCCCGGATTGCGCAAGCGGTGGACCGAGGCGATCGGGATGTAGGTCGACTGGTTTTCTGTGAGCAGGAACACGTTTTCGTCGCAGGTCACTTCAGCGGTGCCGCTGACCACGATCCAGTGTTCGGCGCGGTGGTGGTGCATCTGCAGTGACAGGCACGCGCCCGGTTTGACCGAGATGCGCTTGACCTGGAAGCGGCCGCCCATGTCCACCGAGTCATAAGAGCCCCACGGACGATAGACTTCGCAGTGGGTCTGGGTTTCGCTACGGCCCATATCGTTGAGGGTGTTGACCATCTGTTTCACGCCTTGGACCTTGTCCTTGTGGGCGATCATCATGGCGTCCTTGGTTTCGACGACCACGATGTTTTCCAGGCCGATCACCGACACCAGTTTGCCGTTGCCGTGGATCATGCAGTTTTTGCTGTCCTGAATGACCACATCGCCTTTGGTGACGTTGCCGTTGGCGTCTTTTTCATTCACTTCCCACAACGACGACCAGCAGCCGACATCGCTCCAGCCCGCGGTCAGCGGTACAACGCAGGCGCGCTGGGTTTTTTCCATCACCGAGTAGTCGATGGAATTGTCCGGGCAGCAAGCGAAGGTGGCGGAGTCGATGTCGACCGTGTCGGCATCCTGCTCGCTGCGTTCCAGGGTCAGCACGCAGGTGTCGTAGATGTCCGGATCGTGTTTTTTCAGCTCTTCGAGGAAACGGCTGGCACGGAACAGGAACATGCCGCTGTTCCAGAAATAACCGCCGGACTCGACGAACTCGGTGGCGCGCTTCACGTCCGGTTTTTCGACGAAGTGCGAAACGCGGCTGACACCTTCGGGCAGCAGCGAATCATTGGCCGACTTGATGTAGCCGTAGCCGGTTTCCGGTTTGGTGGCCGGTACGCCGAACAGCACCATTTCGCCGTTTTCTGCAGCGACCGTGGCCAAGGCCAGCGCACGCTGCAGGGCTTTCTGATCTTCCAGCACGTGGTCGGCTGGCAGCACCAGCATCAATTCGTCGCGACCTTCGTTGACCAGCATCAGTGCGGTCAAGGCCACGGCTGGCGCGGTGTTGCGGCCGAACGGTTCCATCAGGATGCGCTGTACGTCCAGTTTACGGGCGTCCAGCTGCTCGTTGACGATGAAACGGTGTTCCTTGTTGCAGACCACGATGGGGGTGTCCATGCCTTCGAACACCAGGCGTTCCAGGGTTTGCTGGAACAGTGTTTGTTCGCCGGTCAGGGCGAGAAATTGCTTAGGGAACTGTTTGCGCGAAAGCGGCCAAAGACGTGAGCCACTACCACCTGACAAGATCACCGGAATCATGTTGTTACTCCTTGAAAATCGTATGGGTCAGAGCTACTGCGTTCTGTCGTTTCACTCTTGTTCTTATTCCGTGTCCGGGTAGCCCTTGGGCTACCCGGCAAAATGATTAGCGCGTCGAAACCGGGCGTTTTACCCAGACTGGCGCCAGGCTGCTGCCGGTGCCAGTGACATACAGCACGGCGGCTTCACCGCGTTCCAGGGCAACCGGTTTCACGTCGCCGACTTTCTTGTCGCCATCGTATAGCGCCAGGCTGACTTTAACCGGGTTGATTTCACGCTCGCCACGGCCCTTGGCGGCCACGGTCGGGACCACTTCGGTCTTGCCGTCAGCGGTTTTCAAGGTCAGGGCCTTGTCGCTGAGGTTCTGCACGCGAACCAGGGATTTCTGCTTGTTCTTGAACGGCGGCTCTTCGATCAGTTGCGGTGCGCCGCTGGCGTTGTTGACCAGGGTGTAATAGTGGTCACCGGCCAGTTTCACCGGCAGCGTCTGGCTGCCGACTTTGGCGCTGTAGTCGCCGCCCGGCATGAAGCTGAAGTCAGTGCTGGACAGCGGCGCTACTTCGGCCAGGTTGGTGGTGCCGACGGCGGCGCTGACTTCAGCGTTACCGGCGTTGTAGACACGCACGAAGCTTGAGCCTTTCGGTGCGGTCGGGCCGTAAAGCGCGGAGTCACCACCAGCGAAAGCGTTCATGGAAAGGACGCTGAAGGTCGCTGCCAATGCAAAGGTCTTGGCGAGACGGCGAGGAGTAGTAGTGAAAGTCATGGTGTACCTCTCTTTCAGTTTTGCGCCCGGTCGGGCGTCTCGGATTTAGTGTTTGCGGCTACGTTTTGTTGGCGAACGCCGGCTTCTTTGAGCTCTGCGACCCACTGCGGGTCGGCGTCACCGATTTCGTTGTTCACAGGCAGATAACGTTCAGGAAACTCCCAGATCAGCACCTGTGGCGGGCTGTTCTTGAAAGCATCACTTTTCAGATAGCTGAGCATCGGCAGAATCGGGCCGTGGCCGTCTTCGGCGTAATTGACCACGTCGCTGTTCAGCGCTTGTTTCAGCGCGCCGACGAAGTTCCAGTTGGGGTTGGCGCTGTAGCTGGTGCCGATCAGGGCCACCGGCACTTCAGTGTTGGCGAACAGGGCGTCATCACCGGCAGGCTGGTCTTGCGCCGCAACGGTGTTGCGCTTCTGCAACGGCTCAGGCTTGGGCATCAGGTTTTCGAACAGCGGGTCCAGCGGCAGGAACAACCGCAGGTCGCCCTTGTGAGTCACCTTCTCCGCAGGTTCAGTGACGAAGTGTTGCGGCTCGCCGCTCAGCGGGTATTTGTCGGTAATGGATTTCGCCAGGGTCTCGGCAGCGATTTGTGCGCCTTCCGGGGTCCAGTGAGTGTCGGTGCGCAGGAACACTTGCTGACCGTTCAATTTGGCTTTCAGCATCGGGCCGAACAGGTCGGGAGCGAGGATCTTGTTAGCCGCCACATGAGCGTGGAAGTCCTCATAGAGGTTGGCGTGGATGCTCGAAGGCTTCACTTCACCCAGGTGTTCCGGGTACAGGCGAGTCTTGGCCGGCACGATCGCCATGACCAGTTTCACGCCCTTGGCCTTCAGTTCCTGGCGCACGCCTTCAACCAGCGCGTAGTTGCCTTGCAGGTTCAGCTCTTCGTTGACGATCGGGTTGAATTCCTCATCGCTGTACAACCACTGATCGCGGCCGAGCACGACGCCCGGACGACCTTCGTTGAACAGTTTGAAATCCAGCGCAGCCCAAAGGTTGGTGCCCAGGCGCTTGATCGGGAACTCGTCGTCGTAGTGCGTTTCCACGGCTTTGGTCCAGCGGCCGTTGAGCACCGTCGTTTCGGCAGAGGTACTGAAGCCGAGGAAACTGCGCGTGGACCACAGGCCCAGGACCAACAGCGTCACCATGAACAGGGTGATGTAGAGGATGCGTAATGAGCGGGTCATAGTCAGATCCCTCAGAACTGGAAGTAAAGGAACGGCGAGAAGCTTTGCGCCGAGAGTTTGAAAATCGAGGCGATGAACAGCACCAGTACCAGCGTGCGCATCACGTAGCGAGACCAGTCCGCAGTCCAGTAGGCCGGTTGCACAGTCGCTTCAACGCCGACGGTGTAGCCAGGTTCGTGGATGCTGCCCGGGTTGTCGCCCGGTACGGCTTTGATCATTCCAGGCGTCGCGGTGGCCGGGCCATCGGCCTCGACGTTCACAACAGGCTTGGTCTTCTCAGGCGGCAGGTTGGTGTAGAAGTCACGGATGCCGAAGAACGCCAGGGTCATGTAAGCCACCACCAGAGTCGCCACTTGCAGGCCGGTGAGGCTGGCCGCGTTGAGTTCTGACAGTGACCACTCGCCGAAGCTGAACATCGCGCCGTACATACGACCGGCGACGTGCAGGTTTTCCGAGCGGAAGATTACCCAGCCCATCACCACGAGCAGGAAGGTCAGTGCCCAGCGGATCGGGTTGATGCTGCGCGGCGAAGTGTTCAGGCCGAGGGCTTTTTCGATCGCCAGCCACATGCCGTGCCAGGCGCCCCAGACGATGTACGTGATGTTCGCGCCGTGCCACAGACCACCGAGCAGCATGGTCAGGAACAGGTTGCGATAGGTCATCAGCGTACCTTTACGGTTCCCGCCCAGCGTGATGTACAGGTAGTCACGCAACCAGGTGGACAGGCTGATGTGCCAGCGACGCCAGAACTCGGTGATCGACTGGCTGATGTACGGCTGTTTGAAGTTTTCCATGAAACGGAAACCCATCATCAAGCCCAGACCGATGGCCATGTCGCTGTAACCGGAGAAGTCGAAATACAGCTGCGCGGTGTAGGCCAGCGCGCCGAGCCAGGCGTCGCCCGTGGTCGGGTTCTGCAAGGCGAAGCAATGGTCGGCCACGACCGCCAGGGTGTCGGCGATGAAGACCTTCTTGATGAAACCCTGCATGAATCGCGTCGCACCTTCGGAGAACTTGTCGAGGGTGTGAGTACGGTTGTTGAACTGGTCGGCGAGATCGCGGAAGCGCAACACCGGACCGGCGATCAGGTGCGGGAAGATCGCCACGAAAGCGGCAAAGTCGATCAGGTTGCGGGTCGCCGGCGTGTCACCACGGTAGACGTCGATGATGTAGCTGATGGACTCGAAAATGTAGAACGAGATCCCGATCGGCAACAGCACGTGGGTCAGGATGAACGGCGACAGACCGACGGAGGTCATCATCGCGTTGATGCTGTCGACGCCGAAGTTGGCGTACTTGAAGTAGCCGAGAATGCACAGGTCGACGGCCACGCCCAGGAGCAACCAGCGTTGTGCCGGTTTGGTCCGAACGCCTGCGGCACCGACTTTGAGGCCGATCCAGTAGTTCCACAGGGTGACGGCAGCGAACAGCGCAAGGAAGTCCACACGCCACCAGGCATAGAACACGTAGCTGGCGATCAGCAGCAGCAGGTTGCGATAGCGTATTCCGCTTAAGTAGTACATGCCGAGAAAGATCGGCAAGAACAAAAACAGGAACACGTTGGATGAAAATACCATCCCGGTCTCTCCATGTTTAACCAACAGTCAAGGGCCGCAGCCCCCCCAAACCCCCCACCGAAAACCGGAGGGCATTACTCAAATCTCAAACCTGACACTGACCCCATGTAGGAGTGAGCCTGCTCGCGATGAGGGCGTGTCAGTCGACATGAATGTTGAATGTCAGACCGCAATCGCGAGCAGGCTCACTCCCACAGGGGATTGGTGTTTGGCTCTTAGGAGCCTTTTTTGCCCTTCTCGTTCGCCGGGTCGTAGACCTTGGTCAAGTCACCACCGAGGCGGAAGGTCTTGAACGGCTGCATCTCGTGTTTTTTCTCGAGCACATCCGGCGAGCATGTGTAGAGCGTGCAGAACGGTTCCAGCCAGGCGAATTTCGAGTCGACTTTCAGGTCGGTCATATCCTGTTCCTTACCGTTCTTGTTCTCGAATTCTTCCGGGTCTTTGACACCCGCGAGCACTCGATCACCCAAGCGTTTCAATGCGCCGTTGTTTTCCTGACGCAAGTCCACACCGTTGACCTGAGCGAAACTGGCGATCATCGCGAGCGGCGGCAGGGCGTAGTTGTGGTAGGCGAGGGCGCGTTGCTGGCGCTTGAGTTCGTTGGGCAGGAAACCCTGGGCATCGATTTGATTGGCGCCGACCTTGAACTCCTTCACCGACCAGTCGAACAGGTCGCGGCGGTTGGTGGCGATGGACGTTGCCATCACCGACCAGGCGGCCCAGTACGAATGGTTGTTGGTTTGTTCCAGCGGCAAGTTGTCCCAGTCGCTGACCACCTGATCGGCCATTTTGTTGAACCAGGCTTCAATCAACTGAGATTCTTGCGGGTGATTCGCCAACGGATGGGAGTCGGAGAACTTCAGGCGGATATAGGACGACGCCATGCTGCCCAGCGCCCATTTGCGCATGGACTTGCCGGTGTGGTTGAAGTCCTTGGACATTAACGCATCGGCCTTGGCCCAGGCGGTCAACCAGTTCAGCGTGCATTCGAGTTGTTCCGGACGACCGTCACGCATGAACTGCATCACGCGCTTGCTGGTGCCGCGTTCCAGTTTGGTGATGTCGGCGGTGCTGTCACGGAAGGCTTTTTCCGATGCCTCGTTCAGGGTCGAACGGGCCTTGTCGGAACCTTCGTATTTGCTGCGAAATTGCAGCGAGCCGGTGTACGGCGTCGGCATCGCATCACAGCCTTCGCTCTTGTCGCCGGTTTTGACTTTTTCAATCGGCGCGAAGTAACCCTGGGGTGGACGCAGGGGCGCGGCTGCCTGGGTGGCGCCGGCGAACATCGCCAGAGTCAGCAGGGAGGGCGCGAGTAACTTTTTCAAAGTTCGGGTTTGCATGCATGTCATAAGAGTTGCCTCATTGCCCGGCCTGAGCGGTACGCTGCCCAGTGCCAGGGAACACGTTGCGTTTGCAGATTTTCGCTTCGACTTTCTGTGGCGCGGCACCTGCTTCAGGGCCCTGGACTTCGACGGCCAGCAGATTCTGCGAGGCCCAGTCATCGTCCGTGCGCAACTCAAAGGCGAAACGCCCGTCGGTATCGGAGGTTTCCGGTTTCTCGATCTTGATGTCCTCGTGGCGACCGTTCATGTACCAGAGGGTGGCTTGCAGGGTTTTCACCGACGGATCGGCGAAGCGGATATCAACCTGGTGACTGCTGTTTTGCAGGTTCAGGTTCTTGCTGTTGACCATCAATTCGTTCTTGCCCGGTTTCAACGTGGTGCTGCCGGTCATCTGTGCATCCTTTCCTTCGCAACCGTTGTCCAGCAACGCCATCATCTGGCGGTAGATGGTTTCCTGGTCGAGGCGATAGAGCGGCGAGAATTCCCAGATCAGAATCTTCGGCGGCTTCTTCTGGAACTCTTCGCTGCCCAGGTACTGCAGCATCGAACCTTCCAGGCCACCGCCGGGGAACGCCACGTTGAGGATGTCGGCGCCGATGGCCTCTTCGAGGAAACCGGCGAAGTTGTAGTTCTTGCCACTGTGGCTGGTGCCGACCAGGGTGACTTCCGGATTGCCGGAATCACTGAACAGATCGCCATCAGCTGCTTCGCCTTTCGGCTCGGTGGTGAACTGATCCATGTACTGGATCGCGTAGCTGGTGCCACAGAGTTGACCAGCCATGTTGTGTAACGTTCCGGTCTTGCCCATGCGACCCGACTTATGGCTCTCGAATTCGCGTTTCGGCACGTCGGCAAAGGCCGGCATTTTCTTGATTTGCTCACCGACGATTTTCGCCGTGCGCTGGGCGCCATACGGCGTCCAGTGTTGGTCGCCCTGGAAGTAGAAATCGTGGGCCGGCAGGGTGTCAGGCAGCGACTCGTTGGTCAGCGGCGACAGGTCCGGCACGGTGTAGCCCATGGCGGCGAAACGCCCGAGCATGGTCTTGTAGTTCTTCAGGGCCTTGTCGAAATCGTACTTGGCCTTGTCTTCCGGATTGAGCTTGTTGCGGTTCACCAGACCACGGGTCGGCTGGTAAACGATGACCAGTTCAATACCTTTGCTCTTGAACGCATCGTGCAGTTCTTTCATGCGTTTGTAGCCGCCGGGTGTGGTGTCGAACTCGGTGCGCAAGTCTTCTTGCGTACGGAACAACCAGTCGCCTTGGGCCTGCACCAGCGTGGTGAAGTTCTGCTGGTAACGCGTGGTGTAGTTCTTCGGGTCGTTGGCTGCCGGACACAGGTTGCAGCACGGTTCGGCGCTGAAGGCAGGTGCTTTGGCTTCATCGGCACGAGCGCCGGCGCTGGCCGCGAAAATGCCGACGGTCAGGGCCGACAGGCTGAGTAATTTGATCAAGTGTGGGTGCATAAAATTATCCTCAGTCCCGCATTTCGGTCTGGCGTTCGACAGGGTCGATCAGCACGGCTTTCTGCTGGCGCACCAGCAGGTCGAGAATTTCGTCCTGGCGCTCGCCGAGAATCCCGTTGAAGCTGATACCGCTGGATTTGGTCGGGGCAAGCATGGACACGCGATACAACTCGACGCTCAGTGGCGAGTCGATGGACAGCGGGCCGCTGCCGTTGCCGGCCAGTTCGCCGCCGACCACGATCAGGGATACCTGGGCATCGAACGGGTCGAGCTTGATGTCACGGTCCGTGTCGCTCAGGTCCTTGATGTGTCCGTAGACACCGGTCAGGCCGTTGGCCATGGACAGGTTTTCGTAGAGGCGGATGTTCACGCTGTTACGAATCCGGATGCCGTGACGACGGTTGCTGATCACTTTGTTGCCCCACAGCAGGTTGTCGCCACTCTCGTAGAGGGTGATGCCGTCGGTGTGGTTCTTGTAGATCTCGTTGTAGGCGATCAGGTTGTTCACGCTGTTACGGTCGATCACCAGGCCCGACAACTTGTTGTCGTAGCTGCGGTTGTTGAAGATGAAACTGTCGTTCACTTCTCGGGAAATAATGATCCCGTGCTTCTTCTTGGTACCGAATACCGTGTTGTCGGCAATGATCAGACCGTGGGAACGGTCATGCGGGTCAATGCCATAGACGATGTTGTCTTTGTAGGTGTTGCCCTTGACCACAAAGTCGCGGGCTTCGTAGCAGTAGAAGCCGTACCACATGTCCGAGAACTCGGAGCCGACGATCCAGCCGGTCGGTTCGGGGCGCTTGAGCACCTTGGCCATGTTCGGCGTGTATTGGGAAATACTCACGCCGTAAGACTTACTGTTGGCGTAGCCGAAACTGGCGATTTTGCTGTTGGCGATGTAGGTCTCGGTGCCGCCCCAGGACAGCAGGAACGGACGGAATTCCTTCGGCGACTTGAAGGCCGCCGGGCCGTTTGCCTTCTCGCTCCAGCCAGTGATTTTGGTATCACGCACAAACAGCTGACCGTCGTTGACCAGGAACGAACCGGCCTCTTGGGACAGGCGCAATTCCTGGGTCTGCTTGTCGATTTCCAGAATGCCGTGTCTACCGACCACGATCGGCAACTTCGCCAGGAACACACCCGGCGAGGTTTCACTGAAGTACTGCTTGGGCACCTTCTTGGCCAGATCCTTGAGGTTCATGTAGCCGTCGTCGACGAAGATGGCCTGCGGGATGCCGTGCTGACGCACCACCCATTCAGACATCTTGTTGTCGCCGCCGATGAAGTCCTTCAGCGCGTCTTCCTGCATCATCCGGCGCACGCTGATTTTGCCGGCCTTGGTGCGCACGATTTTCGCGGCGATGGCTTCGGCGGTGTAGCCGGAGGTGTCCGGCAGTTTCGGTTTGGCCAGCTCCAGCGGCGCAGTCGGTGCGCTGCTGACGGTGTAGGTCCTGGCCTGTTGCAACCCCTTGGCAATGGTCGCCGGCTGGCCTTTGTGAACGGGCGAGGCCGGCTCCACAGTGGCGAAGACTGCCGTGCTGGCCAGCAACATCGCGCCGGCCAGCAAGGTTATCGAGCCTCTCTTCGGACTGTTCATGTCAGGAACTCCCTTAGCGGTTCGCATCAGAAGCGCCAGATCACGTCGACAAACGCGCGGTGCATGTACGAGTCGACGCCTTTGCCGTACGCATCACCGGGCTTGAACACGCCGCCACGCAAACGCACCAGGGCCGAAGGCTCATCGATCGATTGGCTCAAGGCTGCGGGCAGCAGGCCTTGCTTGAAGTACTTGGTGACGACCACGTCCATTTCCTGGCCGAGGTCCTTGCTACCGTCTTCTAGCGGCAGGGACGTGCTGGAAAGAATCGCCCCGGTGCCGTCGTCGGTATTGTTCTCGACGGCGTTGATGCCATTGCTGCCGACCGGCTTGTTGCCGTCGACGCGCCAGAACTTGTGGTAGATCACACTGGCATCGTATTCGTCGTTGAGCATCCACGAACCGAACAGAGTGGCGGACTGCATGTTTTGCATTTCGCCGCGGAAGGCCTCGCCGAAACGGTGAACACGCGAGCGCGTACCGGTGTAGTTCGAACGGTTGCTTTCCAGGCCGTTCTGTTCGTAATTGGCGCTGGCGCGGGCATACGCCGCACCGACTTGCCATTGCGGATCCAGGCGCAGACGCACGCCCAGGTCAGTGGCCCAGCCGTCGACGTCGCCGCTGGTCTTGGCTTGGGCCGGCGCGGTGCCGTCGGCGTTCAGCGGGTTGACCTTGTCGCGGTCGCCGCTCATGCCGGTGACGCTGCCCCAGTAGTTGACGGTGTTGGTGTTGCGCCAGTTGTAGGCATCGCTGTCGGCGGTAAGGCCGAGCCAGCTGATGTCGCCATTCTGTTTCTTGTCCAGGGAATCGGCGGGAACACCCGGCTGCGCGTAGTCGAGCTTGCCGTCATCGTGGGTGTGATGACCGCGAATGCCGACCCAGTTGCCCGGGGTCCACTGATACGCCGCATCGGCGAAGGCGTGCAGGCGATCCTTGTCTTTTGGGGCCAGCTCGGTGAGGTCGGTGCGGTATTCGCTGAAGCGTTCGGCGACACCGGCGTTGGCGCGCAACAGGGTGGTGTCGAAGGTCCAGTTCAGGGCTTCGATGTTGGTGTCGCGCCATTGACCGTCGTCGTTGTGCAGGCGCTGGCGACCGAGTTTGAGCATCTCGCCGGGGTAAGGCGTGAGGCCGCTGTAGCCGACCCAGAATTCACGCATCGCCAGGTAGTTTTTCTTGGTCTTGCGATCACCGCTATCGGTGGGCTGGGTGCCGTCGCTGTCGGACTGTTGCAGGGTGTCCGTCTCGATGATGTCGGTGGACGTCACGGCCTGACCCATGGCGTAGGCGCTCCACGCGCCGCTCTCGCCATAGACCCATGGACGCAAGTCGAGGCCGACGCCGTTGACGTCGCCGCCGCTCTGCGTACCCAGGTCGGTATCACCTTCGGACTGAGCCGTGACTTTCACGTCCAGGCCGTAGTTTTTGGTTTCAGTCAGCGCCGCGAGGGTCGGGCACGACCACAACAGGGCGAATGTCAGGCCAATACCGGCCTGCACGAATGGATTCAACTTCATAGGGATTCCTCGCCGTCTTCTTCTTCCAGGGCATGCAGTTCCAGCGTGTTCTGACTCAAGGCACCACGAACGGCCTGTTCTTGTTTCAACAGGCGTTGGGCCTCGGCGAGCTGGGCAGGCGGCAGTTGGGCTTCAAGTGTTTGTGCAAGCTCGGTGGCTTGCGGGGTGTTCTGGGCTTTGGCCAATTGGCTGAAGACATAAGCGTTAAGCGGGTCGGGCCGGGTGCCCTTGCCTTGGGAGAACAGTTGGGCAATGGCGAAGTCGGCGCTGTTCTGGCCGTTACGCGCAGCCTTGAGCAGGTGGTCCAGCGCTTTCTGCGAATAGACCTTGCCCAGGTAACCGCGACGGTAGATCTGGCCGAGGTAGTAATCGGCGGCCACTTCTCTGTCGACGGCTTTCTTGAAGTGTTCTTCGGCGACCTTCGCGTCGGCCGGCACCATTTTGCCTTCGTAGTAGAGCTTGCCCAGCAACAGTTCGGCGCGCGGCTGGTCGGCGGCGCGGCCGTTGTCCAGGTACTTCATCATCATGTCTACGTCACCCAGTTCCGGGAAGTCGTAGAGCAGTTGCGCCAGGCTGACCCAGGAAGCGGGGTAGCCGGGTGCGATGCCTTCGAGCAGCGACTGGGCGGTCTTCTCGTCGGTCGTGCCCAAGGTTGCATCGCCCAGTACGCGGGCCACGCTGTCCACCCGCTGGGCGGAAACCGTGCCGCGAGCCTGAGCGGCTTGCATTTGCTTGATCAGCTCGGCCTGTTTCTCTGGCTGGGCTTTTTTCTGATAGACCGTGGCCAGTTCGACGTAGCAGATGTCGGTGGTGTTCAACGCGGCTTTGCAGATCGTTTCCACTTCGTCCAGGTGCTGGTCGTAAGTGCCCTGGGTGCGATAGAGCAGCACTTGGGCCAGGCCCGCTTCCGGCTTGCCTTCGGCGCGCCATTGGCTGATCTGCTGTTGCGCGTTGACGTTCGGGAAACTGTGCGGGTATTGCAGGTACAGCATCGCCAGCGGGATCAGGGTATTGCCTTCACCATTGGCCGAGGCTTTTTTCAACAGGCCTTCGGCTTCGTGCTGTTCGGCTTCGGTGGAGCCGGGTTTGGCCACCAGCAGACGACCCAGGCGAGCCTGAGCTCGCGGCGAGACGCTGGCCGCAGCGCGATAAGTCGCCTCGGCTTTCTTGATCTGCGCCGGGTCACGGCTATCGACCTGGATATCGGCGAGGCCAACCTGTGCTTCGCTGTAGCCCAGGTCTGCCAGTTGCTGGTAATTCTGCGCCGCCAGCGTGGTATCACCGCGCTTGAGGGCTTCGTTGGCCAGACGCTGGTCGGGCAGGCCGGCGCATCCGGCCAAGGCGATTGCCATGGCCAGAGTCAGCGGGACTGGCAGGATTCTGAGTGGGCTAGTCACGGGCATGTCCTCTGTTTTAACGACCGGCGGCCATGGCTTTGTCGATCAGCCAGTTCAGGTTCGGACCACGAGTGGCGTTAACTTCAACCGGGCGACCGGCGAATTTGCTGTCCAGCGGCTCGTCAGGCTTGATCTGCACGCGGATGTCGGATGACAGGTCGGCGCTTTTCAGGCTGGTGCTGCTGATGATCGTGCCGGAGCGGGTTTTGTCTTCGCCGGCGATCTGGAAGCTGACCGAGCTGCCTGGCAGCACGTCGCCGAACTGGCGATAGGAGAAGCGCGCTTCAACGTTGGCTTCGCTGTTACGCGGCACCAGTTGGAAGATCACGTCGCCCTTGCTGGCGTACTGACCGTCGGCGACCATTTGCTGCGCTACGGTGCAATCGCACGGCGACGTCAGGGTGCCGGTCATTTGCTTGCCGAACAGTTCTTCAACCTTGGCCGGTTGCAGTTGGTCTTCGTCCAGATGGCCCTTGAGTACGTCGAGCATGCTGGTGCTGAACGTCGCCAGCGGGGCGCCTTTGGCCGCAACGCCGTCGGGTTTGATCAGACTCTGCACCGTGCCGTCGCGCGGCATGGTGATGTTCATGCCCGCCACGCTGACCAGACCGGCCTGGGCGTGGCTGACGAAGTACATGCCGTACACCGACTTGAAGACGAAGCCGAATGCCGTCAGGCCGACGAGGAAAATCGCGAAGCTGAAGGTCACTGCACGCAGACGACCGAACGGGGTCATGCCGTGGCCGCCATCCTTGTTCTTGCGCGCCTTGGTGAAGTTGTCGCGTTGCAGGGTGGCCAGCACTTCACCCATGGTGACGATGTCGCCGGCCAGGTGCGAAGTGATCAGGTGGCGCAGGGTGGAAATATCC
The DNA here is from genome assembly GCF_029963765.1 of Pseudomonas sp. UYIF39. Taxonomy (GTDB): domain Bacteria; phylum Pseudomonadota; class Gammaproteobacteria; order Pseudomonadales; family Pseudomonadaceae; genus Aquipseudomonas. The sequence goes on along the minus strand of NZ_JALBYU010000004.1, from coordinate 39,930 downwards.
TGGGATTCGAGGTTCTGGAACTGGCAACCGGTACGACCGGTTTCGCGGTCGTGGGAGCGCACCAGTAACTCGACGTCCATGGCCAGGCCGAGGTTATCGATGACGAACTGCAGGCGAGCTTTATACACATCGCCGATCTTCAGTGGCAGCTGACCGGCGTTGAAGGCCAGGCCGCCGGCGGAAAGGTCGAGGACCCGAGCTTCTACCGGGGTCCGGTCGGGGCCGAAGAAACGCAGCTTGGCCGGGATTTTTACTCGGGCGTGTTGGCGCTGGGCTTCTGATTCATGCACTACGTTGGCGTTGACGGCGGTATTCATATGGACGATTTCCTAGTTAATTCAGGCGAGTTCGGTCAGACCATCATCAGCAGCACAGCAACAAAAATGCTGCCGGCGGAGAAGGTCATGGTCCGAGACGACCAAGTGTTGAACCAACCTTGAAAGCTGGCGAGATCACGGGTCAGGGAAGTGGGCTGGCGAGTCCAGGACTGTCGGTCGAGGCGGAAGAACACGTAGATCTTCACCAGCGCGCCGACGATCTGGTTGTAATAGAGAATCGCCGGGTAGGCCGGGCCGATCGTGTGACCGGACAAAGACAGCAGCACGGTCAGGATCAGGCGGGTAATGCCGATCCACAGCAGGTAAACCAGGATGAACGCGGCGCCATATTTGAAAGTGGCGATGAGCGCGACGGTCAGGCCCAGCAGCGACGTCCACATCGACACACGCTGGTCGAACAGCACCACCGAAGTGAACAGGCCGAGACGTTTCATCCCCAGGCCCAAGGCGCGGGAGTTCTGCCGCAGGTTGTTGCCGTACCAGCGGAACATCAATTTGCGACTGGCCTTGATGAAGCTTTTTTCCGGTGGGTGTTCCACGGTGTGAATGGCGGCGTCCGGCACATAAAACGTGTCGTAGCCCAGGCGCATCAAGCTGAACCAGCTCGACTTGTCATCACCGGTGAGGAACTTGAAGCGACCCAGGCGCCAGTGTTGCAGCGAGTCGCTTTCCACGTCGGCGATGAAGTCCGGGTTAGTCACCACAGTGGCGCGGAATACCGACATCCGTCCGGTCATGGTCAGCACGCGCTTGGACAGGGCCATCGAGCACATGTTGATGTGGCGCTGGGCGAATCGCAGTTTGTGCCACTCGCTCATGATGTAGCCGCCGCGCACTTCGCAGAACTCGTTGGTGGTCAGGCCGCCGACATTGCCGAACAGCTGGAACCACGGCACGGTCTTGAGCACGACGCCTTCGGCGAGCACGGTGTCGCCATCAATCACTGCAACCACTGCGCGATCGTCCGGCAGGTGGCGGGAGATGGCGCGGAAACCGTAGGCCAGGCCGTCACGCTTGCCGGTGCCGGGAATGCGCACGAAGTCGAGCTTGACGCGAGCCGGTGGATTCATTTTGGTCCAGAGGCTTTTCACCAGCTTCTCATCGGACATTTCCACGATGGAGCAGACCATGGTGGTCGGCAGTCCGCAGTCGATCGCTTCGCGAATCACCGAGGCGTAGACCTGGGCGGTGGTCAGCGCGTCGATACGAAAACTGGTGACCATCAGAAACACATGGGACGGATCTGCCGCTTTACCCAGCTTGCGCACTTTGCGCCGCAGGTGCGGGTAGACCACGTACAGAAACAGCATGCCGCGTAAAAAGTGCGTAGCACCCATCGAGTAGCGCCAGATACCGACGATACCGATCAGGAAGATGAAGTCCTTCGACTCGGAGTCGAACGTGGACGCAGGCAACGCCATGGCGATGCCCATCAAAATACTTAAGTAAAACAGCCAACCGGCGACCTGAAGTAGGCCGTGCTTTAGCCTGTGCATAATCTGCATCCGTCTCTATCTCGGGCGAGCCTGTGGGGTGGCCCGATGGGGTTAAGGCAGGCGAAAAAGCCGGGAGGGTTTCGGGCTTTGTGAACCCCGCAAACCCTCCCGATGCCGCTTGTTACCAGCAGATGCCTTCAGTCCGGCCACTCACGCTGGTGGCTTGGGACATGAAACCGACCAGGTCGATCACTTGCTTGCCGTGTGGAGCGTTCTGCGCCAGGGCGCGGAATTTCTCGTCACGGTTGCCAAGGATGATCACGTCGGAGTTGTTGATCACGTCGTCGAAGTCAGCGTTGAGCAAGGACGAGACGTGAGGGATCTTCGACTCGATGTAATCCTTGTTCGCACCGTGGACACGGGCGTATTCGACGTTGGTGTCGTAGATGCTCAGGTCGTAACCCTTGCCGATCAGCATTTCCGCCAGATCAACCAGTGGGCTTTCGCGCAGGTCGTCAGTACCGGCCTTGAAACTCAGACCCAGCAGGGCGACTTTGCGTTTGCCGTGGCTGGTGACGATGTCGAAGGCGTTCTGCACCTGGGACTCGTTACTGCGCATCAGCGAGTTGAGCAGCGGTGCTTCCACGTCCAGGGAACCGGCGCGGTAGGTCAGGGCGCGAACGTCCTTCGGCAGGCAGGAACCGCCGAACGCGAAACCAGGGCGCATGTAGTACTGGGACAGGTTCAGCGTCTTGTCCTGGCAGACCACTTCCATCACTTCGCGACCATCGACGCCGACAGCCTTGGCGATGTTGCCGATCTCGTTGGCGAAGGTCACCTTGGTGGCGTGCCACACGTTGCAGGTGTACTTGATCATCTCGGCCACAGCGATGTCCTTGCGGATGATCGGAGCGTCGAGTTCTTCGTACAGCGATTGCAGAACGTCGCCGGAAGCCTTGTCGAACTCGCCGATGACGGTCATTGGCGGCAGGTCGTAATCGGCGATCGCGGTGCTTTCACGCAGGAACTCAGGGTTCACTGCAACGCCGAAGTCGACGCCGGCTTTCTTGCCGGAGCAGTCTTCGAGGATCGGGATCACTACGTTTGCCACAGTGCCTGGCAGTACGGTGCTGCGAACCACGATGGTGTGACGGGTGGTCTTGTCACGCAGGACAAAACCGATCTCGCGGCACACGGCTTCGATGTAGTTCAATTCCAGGTCGCCGTTCTTCTTGCTCGGCGTGCCGACGCAGATCATCGACAGGTCGGTGTCACGAATCGCCTCGGCGAAGTTGGTCGTGCCGCGCAATTTGCCCGTCTCGATACCCTTCTGCAGAAGCTCGCCCAGACCCGGTTCAACGATCGGCGATTTACCGGCGTTGATCATATCGATTTTGTCTTTGGCAACATCGACGCCAACGACGTCATGGCCCCGTGCAGACAGGCAACCGGCACATACTGCGCCGACGTAACCCAAACCAAATATGCTGATGCGCATCGCAATTACCTCTGTGTTTATCAAGCCATTACATGGCCGGAGTTAATGGTGTTCAGCGGTGGTAGTGCACTCGGAAGTGCGCCTTAAAGGCGCCACAATGCCGCGTGCAGGCATATAAGTTCCGAGTGTCTAAATAAGTTCACTCAAAAGGTGCGCAACTAGGCTTTTATTGTTATGGCGTGCCCTGTTATGCAGCAGATCTTCTAATCAGAAGACATTCGTGCAAAGGTCTTGCGCGCTCAATGCCAGGCAGAAGCCCGTAAATCAAGCGGTTGGGTGCTCTGGTGAGCACGTTTATAGGGGCGCAGCCTTGGCCTTGTAGGGGATATTTGTGATGCTTAATCTCCTGTCCTTCATGTGTTGCCCAAATCAGGGATCAGTAAGCAGAAGTTAATGTGACAACTTTGCTATGTGAATCTCTGCTCTGCGTAAGTTATCTCGTACAAACTCAGAGAGAATGGTTACCGATGGTATGAGCGACGCATTTGGACATAGTTCCTGTCCACCCATCGCGAATTCTGAAATTTCTTGAAATATTGAAAAAGATGGCACTGCTTTCATAATGATAGCAACGCCTGTTTCGCCCTTGATATATAGGGGTATTGTCGGATTAGATAGTTATGTGCCACTACTGATAAAAAATTTCAGTGCCACTACTGAAAAAATTCAACAAAGTCGAGTGAAACTAAAGTTAGGAAATCGAGTGATTGATTTTTGGCGTCAGTAATATGACGAATGAGGCGGGGAATTGTTGGACGATTGAACGTGGCGCACGCCCCTTAATGAGGCGTGCGCCAAGCAAGTGTTTACTCGGGTGCGTGATCGCGCAGGAACACTAGATTGTCTGGTTTAGACTGTTCGGCGCTGTAGCGATAACCTTGTACGTCGAACTGCTTGAGGGCTTGCGGGTCGTTGATGCGCTCTTCAATGACGAAGCGACTCATCATGCCGCGGGCCTTTTTCGCGTAGAAGCTGATGATCTTGTACTGGCCGTTCTTCAGGTCCTTGAATTCGGTATTGATGATGCGCGCGTTCAGGGCGTTGCGTTTGACCGCCGAGAAGTACTCGTTGGAAGCCAGGTTCAGCAGCACGTCATCGCCTTGATCGGCCAGGGCTTCGTTCAACCATTCGCTGATCCGTGTGCCCCAGAAGGCATACAAGTCCTTGCCACGGGCATTCGCCAGTTTGGTGCACATCTCCAGTCGATACGGCTGCATCAGGTCCAGTGGGCGCAGCAGGCCGTACAGGCCGGACAACATGCGCAAGTGCTGCTGGGCGTAATCGAAATCGGCCTCGCTGAAAGTTTGAGCATTCAACCCGGTGTAGACGTCGCCCTTGAAGGCCAGCAGTGCCTGCTTGGCGTTTTCTGGAGTGAACGCGGGCGTCCAACTGCCGAAACGCGCGGCGTTGAGCCCGCCGATCTTGTCGGAGACGTGCATCAACTCGCTAATCTGCGCAGGGGCCAGCTCGCGCAATTGCAGGATCAGCTCCTGGGAATGGTCGAGGTATTGTGGCTGGGTGAAGCGCTGGGTCGCCGGCGGTGTTTCGTAATCGAGGGTCTTGGCGGGGGAAATCACCATCAGCATGAAGTCGTCTCCTTTAATCGTGGGGGCAATTCTAGGGGGTTGTTCTGGTTGACTCCAGCTATGGGTGTCATAGGTGATCGGCGGCCTCATGGAACAAGATCGCAGCCTCGCTTCGCTCGACAGCTCCTACGGTGCGCGTACATCTGTAGGAGCTGTCGAGCGAAGCGAGGCTGCGATCTTTTGATCTTCCCGCGATATAGTGCCGCGCGGGTTTTGTTATGGAGACATCCCATTGCGTATCGTTTTTCTATTCTCGGCCTGGCTGTTGAGCTTTGGTGCCATGGCGGCGGCGGGCGATGTGGCGACGCTTGATCGCAGCACCTGGCCTGAACAGCTCAACAGCCCGACCCTGTTTGATGTGGCGTCACGGGCCGAGATCCTCATGTTTTCTCGCGTCCTGTTGGCCAGCGAATCCCTGGACGAAGTGAGCCTGGCCCAGCGCCTGGGGTTGCGCACGGTCAATCTGGAATCAATCAACAACCTGCGCCAGCGCCTGTGGCAGCGGCTGCTGACCAACTACAACTACGCCCAGCAGAGCTGCGATCAGGATGCCTCCTTCTGTTTCCTGGTCGAGGACATGGACACCCTGCGCCAGCAAGCCGCCAAGTTTCAGGTCAGCGATGAGAGCTACTACATAAAGTGGGCCGAGCCGAGCCGGCTTTTCCATGCCCAGTACCTGGACGAGCAATTGCGCAAGGCAGCGCTGTTTCCGCAAACCAGCAGTGAAGTCGATCGTTTTGGCGACTATGAGCGCAACGGCGATCAGATGCATGACCGGCTGTTTTTGCTGACGTTCGACAGTGCCGCCAATACCGCGCCGGATAACACCGCCTGGGCCACGGAATACCTGCGCAAGTCGAACATGAGCGGCACATTCTTCGTCCTCGGCAAGGACATCCAGTCCCGACTGGCCGATCGCTCGGTAGCTAGCCTGCAAGCGACGTACTCGAAGCAATGCATTGGCGTGCAAGGCTGGGAATTTCGCTCCCACAGCCACTGGCAGGACTGGCAGGATTCGGTGCGACGCAGCGCCGAACTGGTCAAAAGCAAACTGCCTGAGAACTACGTGCCGTTGTTTCGGCCGCCCGATGGTCAGCGTCGTTCTGACGCCGAAGGCTTCTTCAATTCCCAGGGCTTGCAGGTGGCGCTGTGGGATATCGATGCTCAGGACGGGGCCGGCAAACTAAAAGCCAATCAGAGCGCGCAACGGGTGTTGAGCCTGATGTTGTTGTGGCGCCACGGGGTGATCAATTTCAACGTGAAGCAGGATGCGCTGAAAACGGCGATGCCCTGGCTCATCACGCAAACGGCGCAAAGCGGAATCGGCTGGGAAGACTGTCAGGACGCGTTTCGCTGAAAACGGCGAAAGGCCGTAAACATTGGGCGGTGGGCGATTTTTGGCGAGAATTCGGTGCAGGCGGACTTCCGACTTTAACGGGGTGATGGCAATCCGCCAAGTGCTATTGGTCACTCTGAAAAATAAACTTCAAAAAAACGTCAAAGTACTTTTTTCTGTCACAGGTTTTGGAGTATTACGAAGACAGACCGCCGAAACCTGCAACACAGGTGGCGTCTTCCAAGACCCAGCTATGGATGCAGTTCACTTGAGTCCCAACAGGTGAATTCGGTGGCCACTTCGAGGCGCAGCACTGTCACGGTATTGCGTCGACTGGCTCCCACAAAGGTGACCGAGTATGGATGATCACGGACGTAGTTCTTCCTCCAACCAGCCAATCCTTTATGTACTCGATACCAACGTATTGATTCACGATCCAAACGCCCTGCTTAACTTCGAAGAACACCACGTCGCCATCCCGATGACCGTGCTTGAGGAGCTCGACAAGCTCAAGAGCGGGCATCACAGCGTGGCTGCGGAATGCCGTCAGGCGATTCGCCTGATCGACAAGACCTTGGGCGATGCCAGCCCCGAAGATGTCGAACTCGGTGTGCCGATCCAGCGCGGCAAGAGTGGGCCCAAGGGTTTGCTGTCAATTTTGATGAGCAAACGTGCCGAACCGAACATCATTCTGCCCGAGCACCTGAACGACAACATCATCATCAACCAGTTGATCGACCTGCACGCGCGCGAACCAAAACTGCCCGTGGTGCTGGTCACCAAAGACATCAACATGCGCCTCAAGGCCCGGGCTTGCGGGATTGCGGCCGAGGACTACAGCACCGACCAACTGGTTGACGACGTGTCGCTGCTGCCCAACGGTTATCACAACATGACCGGCTCCTTCTGGGACCGTGTGAGGAATGTCGACACCCGTCAGGATCATGGTCGCACCTGGCACCAAGTGCAGTTGATCGACAACCTGCCGGCGGTGCACGTCAACGAGTTCATTATTGATGAACAGGGCTTTGTCGGCTGGATCAAGGAGATCGATGAAGACAAGCTGCTGATTCTCGACCTGCATCAGGAACCCCTGTTGCACCAGGAAGCCTGGGGCCTGAAACCGCGTGACATCTATCAAAGCCTGGCGCTGTACGCCTTGCTCGACCCGGATATCCACCTGGTCAACCTGACCGGGGCAGCGGGTTCCGGTAAAACCATCCTCGCACTGGCGGCAGCGATCGAGCAGACCATGGTCAGCAAACGCTATCGCCGGATCATCGCGACCCGTAGCGTGCAGGGCCTGGACCAGGAGATCGGTTTCCTGCCCGGCACCGAAGCGGAAAAAATGGAGCCTTGGCTGGGCGCCATCACCGACAACCTCGAAGCCTTGCACATGGATGACGAAAACACCCATGGCAGTGTCGATTACATCCTCAGCAAAGTGCCGTTGCAGTTCAAATCCCTCAACTACATTCGAGGCCGCAGCTTCCAGCAGAGTCTGATCCTGATCGATGAGTGCCAGAACCTCACGCCGCACCAGATGAAAACCATCATCACCCGTGCCGGCGCCGGTTCCAAAGTGGTGTGCCTGGGCAACCTGGCACAGATCGACACCCCTTACCTGTCCGCGACCAGTTCCGGGCTGACGTACCTGACTGAACGCTTCAAGGATTTCCCCAACGGTGTGCACATCACCCTGCAAGGGGTGCCTCGTTCGATTCTGGCCGAATACGCCGAATCTCATTTGTAATCCCTCACCAAAACCGGGCGGCCTTCGGGTCGCCCGGTTTTTTATGCCCGACACAAAACACTTGTGGGAACGTGGCTTGCCCGCGATTGCATCACCGCGGTGTACCTGTTTAACCGCGGCGCCTGCATCGCGGGCAAGCCACGCTCCCACAGGATTCAAGGTGATTTTGTAATCGTGCGTGCGGAATTTTGACCCACAGGTTTACAATCGGGGCTCCTGATCAGGAGTATCCCTGTGCTGACTCATCTCGATTCCCAAGGTCGCGCCAATATGGTCGACGTCACTGAAAAAGCCGTGACGTTCCGTGAAGCAACGGCCCAAGCCCTCGTGCGCATGCTGCCCGAAACCCTGCAGATGATCGTCAGCGGCGGTCACCCCAAGGGTGATGTGTTCGCCGTGGCGCGTATCGCCGGCATTCAGGCCGCGAAGAAAACCAGCGATCTGATCCCTCTGTGCCATCCGCTGCTGCTTACCGGCGTCAAGGTCGAACTCAATGCCGAAGGCGACGACACCGTGCGCATCGTGGCGCGCTGCAAGTTGTCCGGACAAACCGGCGTGGAGATGGAAGCCCTGACCGCCGCCAGCGTCGCGGCGCTGACTATCTACGACATGTGCAAAGCAGTGGATCGCGGCATGACAATTGAAAGCGTGCGCCTGCTGGAGAAGCTCGGCGGCAAGAGCGGCCATTTCCAGGCGGATCAGCCATGAACGTCACCGTGAGGTTTTTTGCCCGTTACCGTGAGGCGCTCGGTGTGGACTCGGTGAAGGTCGAAGGCAACTTCGCCACCGTTGACGATGTGCGTGCGCTGCTGGCCCAGCGTGACGGTGCCGAAGTGTTGAGCGAGCAAAACTTGATGTGCGCCCGCAACGAAGACCTGTGTCAGCTCGATGAACCGGTGAGCGATGGCGATGAAGTGGCCTTTTTTCCGACCGTGACCGGAGGCTGAGCCATGGCGATTCGCGTGCAATCCACGGCGTTCGATCCGGGGGCTGAAGTCAATGCCATGCACGCCGCCAATGTGGGCGTCGGTGCGGTGGTGAGTTTTGTCGGTTATGTTCGCGACTTCAATGACGGACTCGACGTCGCCGGGATGTTCCTTGAGCACTACCCGGGCATGACCGAAAAAGCCCTCGCCAAGATCGCCACAGAGGCCGAGCAGCGCTGGCCACTGCTCAAGCTTGAAGTGCTGCATCGCATCGGCGCTCTGGAACCGGGGGAGCCGATCGTCTTCGTCGGCGCCGCCAGCGCCCACCGACAGGCCGCGTTCGATGCCTGCGCCTTTGTCATGGACTACCTGAAAACCCGCGCACCGTTCTGGAAGAAAGAAAACACCCGTGATGGGGCGCGTTGGGTTGAAGGGCGTGACAGCGATCATGCGGCGGCGGATCGCTGGAAGCAGTAGTCTGCGATCAATTTCCCTGAATTCCCCTCCCGACCATCGGCTGCCAGAACAGCAGGCGCCCTGATTGACGATCAATACATAAAAGTCCAGTATGGAATTATAAGTACAAAAAAGCGCTTCCCCGTTTTTGCTCTTTCTTCTGTCTTGCCAAACCAACAACAACCCGCGAGAGAACGAACATGAAGAAATTCCCCCTCATCACCGGTCTGGCTCTGAGCCTGTTGGCGTGCAGCAGCCTGTTCGCCGCCGATAAAACCCTGCGCATCGGCATCGAAGCGGCTTATCCACCGTTCGCGTCCAAAACCGATAAAGGTGAGATTGTCGGGTTCGACTACGACATCGGCAATGCCCTGTGCGCGCAGATGAAGGTCAAGTGCGTTTGGGTCGAAGGTGAGTTCGACGGTCTGATTCCTTCCCTTAAAGTGAAGAAAATCGACATGGCGCTGTCGTCCATGACCATCAACGAAGACCGTAAAAAGTCGGTGGATTTCACCCACAAGTACTACTTCACCTCGTCGCGTCTGGTGATGAAGGACGGCGCAGTCGTGGATGACCAGTACGCCAGCCTCAAGGGCAAGACGGTCGGAGTGCAGCGCGCAACCACCACTGACCGTTACGCCACCGAGGTTTTCGAGCCGAAGGGTATTAACATCAAGCGTTACGGCAACAACGAAGAGATCTACATGGATCTGGCTGCCGGTCGCCTCGATGCCATTTTTGCCGACACCATCCCGCTGAATGACTTCCTGACGATGCCGCGTGGCAAGGGTTATGCCTTTGTCGGGCCGGAGCTCAAGGATCCGAAATACGTGGGAGAGGGCGCCGGGATTGCGGTGCGCAAGGGCAACACCGAGTTGGTCTCCGAGCTGAACACGGCCATCGACGGTATTCGCGCCAGCGGCGAATACGAGAAGATTTCAGAGAAGTACTTCAAATCCGATATTTACGGCGACTGATCAATCGCTTGCGGGGGCTTTCTTTTGAAAGCCCCTGCGCGGTTCCGATTTTTGAAAAATGCTTCAAAGTTAATCCCTTCTTAACCGGCTCGTCGTCTATTCCCCGATACCCCGCTGTGCGCGCCGGACTCTCAAAGGTCAGGGCCAGCGTGTAGACTTCTGGGCAATCGATATTTAGAAGGGAAACGCAATGAGCGAGGAAACGATGCGGTTGGGCCGTGAACGGCGCTATCTGGTGTTGCTGGGCGTCATCTGCCTGGCGCTGATCGGTGGCGCGCTGTACATGCAAATTGTTCTGGGTGAGGCGCCATGCCCGCTGTGCATCCTGCAACGTTATGCGTTGCTGCTGATCGCGCTCTTCGCATTCATCGGCGCGGCCATGCGCACCCGCCGCAGCATTACAGTATTTGAAACACTGGTGGTGATCTGCGCCCTGGCAGGCGTCGGGGTGGCCGGGCATCACGTCTTTACCCAGTTCTATCCGGCGGTCAGCTGTGGCATCGATGTACTGCAACCGATAGTTGACGGTTTGCCACTGGCGAAGATCTTCCCGCTGGGCTTCCAGGTCGACGGCTTCTGCTCCACGCCGTACCCGCCGATCCTCGGTCTGTCGCTTGCACAGTGGGCGCTGCTAGCCTTTGTGCTGGTCGTGGTGCTGGTGCCGCTGCTCATTTCGCGTAACCGCAAAGCCCTGCGCTGAAGTCATCCGCCGCAATCGCTGCCACACAAAAAAACGCCCCGGCCCTCGCTGAGGGGGCTGGGGCGTTTTGCATTTCAGGGCACAGGCAAAATGACCTTGATGCGCGACAAGTATGGGTGTGGCACGTGTGCGACATGTTGTCACAGCGGGAGTGTCGCAAGGCATTTCAAGGCGCCGAATTGGTACCGTGTCACGCAACAAAATTGGTCTTTTTCAGCACCTGGCAGCTTCAGTCCAAAAAAACCGTAACAGGCAGTTTTAACAGGCCCCGGCGAATTGCCGAAGCCCTTGTCGCATGGGGGCTTTGGCAGGGTCGAAGGAGGGCGCAGAGCCTTCGATACTGTCTGAACTGCCTGAGGTAGACCTACAATTTTTGGTGTTTTTGTTGAGAATGAATTTCGATACCATGGCGCACTTTTGCAAATACCGTTAATGATTGTTGCTGGAATGGATAAAAATTATTTCGGGATGAGACATGGTTTATAAAACGTTACATATCTACAATCGCCCGCACTGAAATCCCGGCACTGCTCACCCTGACTCAGGTGCATGAGCAGCAATAGGGCGTCGAGAGGCCGAATGGCTTCATGCGACTCCCAGGTGTCGGTGCCTTCCAACTATCCGCACCAAATGGAATTGGTCTGTAACAAGGCCTTTGACCACGAATTCGAATAAGAACGCAACGCTAGCCCAGGATTTGTCGAATAGCGTCTGACGCGCGACGGGCAGCCACTTATTCAATCCAAGAAAAATGCCAACCCTTGGCAGGGTGAAGTGTTGGCGATCAAAACCCAACTGCATTGCGCAAGCTGCTTTAGAGGTCGTGAGATGAGTAAAAACAGGTACCCCAGACTACTAGGCTTATTGCCGCTGATCGGCACGTTGTTGCTGTCAGGCTGCAACATGACCTTGCTCGATCCCAAGGGCCAGGTCGGCCTGGACGAGCGAAACCTGATCATCACCGCAACGCTGCTGATGCTGTTGGTCGTGGTTCCGGTCATCGTCATGACCTTCCTGTTCGCCTGGAAATACCGCGCGTCCAACACCGACGCCGTCTACACGCCGAAATGGTCGCACTCCACCAAGATCGAAATCGCAGTGTGGGCTGTTCCAGTGCTGATCATCATTGCCCTGGGTTATGTCACCTACAAGTCGACCCACGCGCTGGATCCTTACAAGCCGCTGGAATCCGACGTCAAGCCGATCACCATTGAAGTAGTCGCCCTGGACTGGAAGTGGATGTTCATCTACCCGGAACAAGGCATCGCCACCGTCAACAAGATCGTGTTCCCGGCGCACACGCCGATCAACTTCAAGGTGACTTCGGACTCCGTGATGAACTCGTTCTTCATCCCGGCCCTGGGCGGCCAGATCTACGCGATGGCCGGCATGCAGACCAAACTGCACCTGATCGCCAACCAGAACGCTGAAATGGACGGTATCTCCGCCAACTACAGCGGCGCTGGTTTCACCGGCATGAAATTCAAAGCTATCGCCACCTCTCAGGAAGATTTCGACGCCTGGGTCAGCGAAGTCAAAAAGGCACCTAAACAGCTTGAAAAAGCTGAATACGAAGCCCTTTCCAAGCCAAGCCAGAACAACCCAGTCGAGCTCTACTCCTCGGTCACGCCGAACCTGTTCCAGATCATCGTCGACAAGTACGAAGGCATGAATCCGGGCAAGCCGATGCACCACGAGAAGAAAGAGCACGAAATGGCCGCCATGGAAGGGATGGACATGAGTTCGCATTCAGCTGCCGGGGCAGAGGAGTAAACGATGTTTGGTAAATTAAGTTGGGAAGCGGTCCCGTTCCACGAACCGATCGTGATGATAACCATCGCCATGATCGCGCTCGGTGGTCTGGCGCTGTTCGCTGCAATCACCTATTTCAAAAAGTGGACCTACCTGTGGTCCGAGTGGCTGACCTCGGTCGACCACAAGAAAATCGGCGTGATGTACATCGTCGTTGCCATGGTCATGCTGCTGCGCGGTTTTGCCGACGCCATCATGATGCGTACCCAGTTGGCCATGGCCACCGAGGGTTCGCCTGGCTACCTGCCGCCTGAACACTATGACCAGATCTTCACCGCTCACGGTGTGATCATGATCATCTTCATGGCGATGCCATTCTTCACCGGCCTGATGAACCTTGCAGTGCCGCTGCAGATCGGCGCGCGTGACGTTGCCTTCCCGTTCCTGAACTCCCTGAGCTTCTGGCTGCTGGTGTCTGGCGTGGTGCTGATCAACCTGTCCCTGGGTGTTGGCGAATTCGCCAAGACCGGTTGGGTTGCCTATCCGCCGCTGTCGGGCCTGCAATACAGCCCTGGCGTGGGGATGGATTACTACATCTGGGCGCTACAGCTTTCCGGGTTGGGTACGACGCTGACGGGGGTCAACTTCCTGGCCACCGTGCTGAAAATGCGTACCCCGGGCATGAAGATGATGGACATGCCGATCTTCACCTGGACCTGCACCTGGGCCAACGTCCTGATCGTGGCCTCGTTCCCGATCCTGACCGCTACCCTGGCACTGCTGACGCTTGACCGTTACATGGATTTCCACATTTTCACCAATGAACTTGGTGGCAATCCGATGATGTACGTCAACCTGTTCTGGGCCTGGGGTCACCCCGAGGTTTACATCCTGATTCTGCCGGCGTTCGGGATCTTCTCCGAAGTCATCTCGACCTTCACCGGCAAGCGTCTGTTCGGCCACCACTCGATGGTCTACGCATCGGGCGCGATCTCGATCCTGGGCTTCATGGTCTGGCTGCACCACTTCTTCACCATGGGTTCGGGTGCCAGCGTCAACGCCTTCTTCGGTCTGGCGACGATGCTGATTTCGATCCCGACGGGGGTGAAGCTGTTCAACTGGCTGTTCACCATCTACCAGGGCCGTCTGCGTTTCACCAGCCAGGTTCTGTGGACCCTGGGCTTCATGGTGACCTTCGCCATCGGCGGCATGACCGGCGTACTGCTGGCCATCCCGGGTGCGGACTTCGTCCTGCACAACAGCCTGTTCGTGATCGCTCACTTCCACAACGTGATCATCGGCGGCGCGGTATTCGGCTACATCGCAGGCTTCGGCTTCTACTTCCCTAAAGCGTTCGGCTTCAAGCTGCACGAAGGTTGGGGCAAGGCAGCGTTCTGGTTCTGGATCACCGGTTTCTTCGTCGCGTTCATGCCGCTCTATGTACTGGGCTTCATGGGCATGACCCGTCGTCTGAACGCCACCACCAATCCTGAGTGGGTGCCGTACCTGTACGTCGCCATGTTCGGTGCGGTGATGATCGCGGTCGGTATCGCCTGCCAGCTGATTCAGCTGTACGTCAGCGTGCGTGATCGCAACAAGCCGGAAAACATCTGCGATCACGGTGACCCGTGGAATGCCCACACGCTGGAATGGTCGACCTCGTCGCCACCACCGTTCTACAACTTTGCCGTGCTGCCAAAAGCGGACACCATCGATCCGTTCACCGAGGCCAAGGAAAACGGTACCGCGTACAAGGCTCCGGCCCGTTACGAACCGATCCACATGCCAAACAACACCGCGACCGGTGTGGTCATGGGTGCTCTGTTGACCGTGTTCGGTTTCGCGATGATCTGGCACATCTGGTGGTTGGCCATCGTTGGCCTGGTTGGCACCGTGGGCTACTTCGTGATCCACGCTGCCCGCGATGATCAGGGCTATATGGTGCCGGTCGACGTGATCGAGCGCATCGAAGCCGAGCAGCACAAGCGTCTGGTAGCGGCCGGGAAAGTTCCAGCCACCGCCACCCGTGTTGAAACCTCGTTGGAACAGGCTTAAACCATGTCGAACTTAGTGACCACTGCTGGACACGCCCATGGCACGGACCATGGGCACGACGACCATCACCACGACTCGGGCGAGATGACCGTATTCGGTTTCTGGCTCTACCTGATGACCGACTGCATTCTGTTTGCGTCGATCTTCGCGGCGTACGCGGTACTGGTTAACAACGTAGCGGGTGGCCCGTCGGGCCACGACATCTTCGAGCTGCCATACGTACTGGGCGAAACCGCTCTGCTGCTGTTCAGTTCGATCACCTACGGCTTCGCCATGCTGGCGTTGTTCAAGGGCAAGAAGAACCAGGTCCTGGGCTGGCTGGGCATGACCTTCCTGTTCGGTGCCGGCTTCATCGGCATGGAGATCAACGAGTTCCACATGCTGATCTCCGAGGGCTTCGGTCCTAGCCG
Source organism: Pseudomonas sp. UYIF39 (assembly GCF_029963765.1). Classification (GTDB taxonomy): domain Bacteria; phylum Pseudomonadota; class Gammaproteobacteria; order Pseudomonadales; family Pseudomonadaceae; genus Aquipseudomonas. The sequence continues at coordinate 24,707 of NZ_JALBYU010000004.1, read as the reverse complement.
CAGCGGCTTCCTGTCCGGGTTCTTCACCCTGGTCGGCACCCACGGTCTGCACGTGACCAGCGGTCTGATCTGGATGGCGATCATGATGTACCAGGTGCAGAAAAACGGCCTGACGGCGACCAACAAGACCCGTCTGAGCTGCCTGAGCCTGTTCTGGCACTTCCTGGATGTGGTGTGGATCTGCGTATTCACCGTTGTTTATCTGATGGGGACTATGTAAATGGCTAACGCTCATTCCCACGATAGCCACGACGCCAGCCACGGCAGCGTCAAGTCTTACGCTATCGGTTTCATTCTGTCGGTGATCCTGACGGTCATTCCTTTCGGCCTGGTGATGTACCCATCGCTGCCGAAAGCCCTGACCCTGTGGATCGTACTGGCCTTCGCAGTGATCCAGGTGCTGGTGCACCTGGTGTACTTCCTCCACCTGGACCGCTCCGCTGCCCAGCGTAACAACGTGATCGCGTTTGTCTTCGCTGCACTGGTAATCGTTCTGTTGGTAGGCCTGTCGCTGTGGATCATGTACAGCATCCACACCAACATGATGGCGCACTGAGGAAAGTCCGGATGTCCTTTAAGCACTTTATCCAAATCACCAAACCGGGGATCATTTTCGGTAACGTGCTTTCTGTGGCGGGCGGATTTTTCCTGGCCTCGAAAGGGCATGTCGATCTGGCCATTTTCCTGGCCGCCATGATCGGCACGTCGCTGGTGGTGGCTTCCGGTTGCGTGTTCAACAACTGCATCGACCGCGACATCGACCTGAAGATGGAACGCACCAAAAACCGGGCGCTGGTCCAGGGCTTGATCTCCCTGAAACTGGCCCTGGCTTTTGCGACCGTCCTGGGTGTTTTCGGCGTTGCACTGTTGTACAAAGTGGCCAACCCGTTAGCCGCTTTGTTCGCGGTGATCGGCTTTGTCATCTACGTCGGTTTCTACAGCCTGTACCTCAAGCGCAAGTCGGTTCACGGCACGCTGGTGGGCAGTCTGTCAGGGGCCATGCCGCCGGTGATTGGCTACGTCGCTGTGACGAACAGCTTCGACATGGCCGCACTGACGTTGCTGGTGATGTTCAGCCTGTGGCAGATGCCGCATTCCTACGCCATCGCGATCTTCCGCTTCAACGATTACCTGGCTGCATCGATTCCGGTGTTGCCGGTGAAGCGCGGGATTGAAGTGGCCAAGAAGCACATTCTGCTCTACATCCTGGCGTTCCTCGTGGCGACCTTGATGCTGACCTTCAGCGGCTACGCCGGCATGAGCTACCTCGCCGTCGCCGCGGCCATGGGCATGTACTGGTTGTACATGGCCTGGACCGGCTACAAGGCAGTGGATGACACGGTCTGGGCACGCAAGCTGTTCGTGTTCTCGATCTTCACCATTACCGCGTTGAGCGTGATGATGTCGCTGGACTTTAAAGTGCCGAGTGAGCTGTTGCTGACGTACGCGCCTTAAGCGTCGGATGCTGTAAAGAAAAACCCCGCCTTCGAAAGAAACGCGGGGTTTTTTATTGGGGCGCTGGTGGACCGAGTTGCCCTATTCGCGAGCAGGCACGCTCCCACTGGATCTGCGTTGCCGCGAGTTATGGGTACGACGCTGAACCCCTGTGGGAGCGAGCCTGCTCGCGAAGGCCGCACCGCGGTCTATCAGGAAAACTCAACTATCGAGCAACCGAAAAACCCGTTCCCGCACCTGGCTGTTATCGCTGTGCGCCACGTTGAAACGCAGGAAGTGGCTAGCGTCCGGCGCTTTGCTGAATCTAAGGGACATCAATTTGATCCAGGCTGATTTTCATAGGCCAGCCCCCGAGTCGAGATCTTTGGGCTAATCTGTCAAAAAAATGGATCCAATTTTTGGTCGAGGGGGAGAGATGACTGAACATATGACCTGTGATGAACGATTCATCGCGCTGGCAAAAGAGCTCGGTTACGACATCTACGGTGAGAATACGGCCGGCGGGCATTACGCGTTGTTGGTGCGGCATCACGATGAGCTTTACGTCAGCGGTCTGGTGCCGCGGATGAACGGTGAAATTAAGTATCCGGGCAGGGTAGGCCTGGATCTGACGCTGGCAGATGCACAGAGCGCTGCCAGCATCAGTGCGTTGCGCGGTCTGGCATTGATTGTTGATTCCATCGGTTCGCTGGACAAGATCAAGTCGCTATTGCGCGTCACGGTTTACATAAAGTCCACCGCGGATTTTGTCGATTTGAGCGAAGTGGCCAACGGTGCGTCGGACGTCTTCAGTCACGTACTGGGCGATGCCGGTAAACATACACGAACCACGATCGGCGTTTATCAACTGCCGAAAGACGCAGCCATTGAAGTTGACATGATCGTGGCGATACGGCCATCAACGCTCTAACGATGAACCTGCAGGCAATAGAAAGGCCCGCGCTGAATCTCAGTGCGGGCCTTTTCAGTCATCGACGGCGTGTGTCACTGCGCGGCGATGCTGTACCCATCGAACGCGGTTTGCTGCTGAAGCGCGGTGATGATGTTCTTGCGGTTAACCGCTTGTTCGGCCCCGGCATTGTCCAGGAACGTCTCGCTTTCCAGCTCCGCTTCTTCGCCTTCGCCGACGAAGGTGAAGCCCAGGAACTCCAGCGCTTCACGGTCAACGTTCAGTCGCGAACGCGGGGTGCGCAGCGGCAACGTCACGTTGATACCGTCTTTGCTGATGGTGAACACTTCGACATCTTTCTTGGCGCGAGCAGCCTTGCTTTTGCCACTGCTTGGGTTGCTGATGGCCTGGTGGGTCTGGTTCAGCACTTTCATTGCGAGGCCATAGACCAACTCCTGAAATGCCGGGTCGTCCTTGAAGCTGGAGAGAATCCGGCTGATCGGGAATTTGCTGCTCAAGTCTTCCAGGGCTGCAATGTCGGCAGTCTCGGCGTCTTTGAGTTGCTTGAGTTCGCCCATCAATTCGTAGGCTTTATCGTCGTCGAAGCTGTCGTGAGCCTGGCGAATCGCGGCGCGCAGCTCGCGGATCTGGTCGCTTTCCCGGGTGGACTGGAAAGCGTCCAGGACCATCTCGCTGATGGTCTTGGCCTGGGGCACGTGCTGTGAAAGATTGATGGAGTTTTCGTATTCCGCTTTGGACGACAAGGTGACTACGGATTCAGCGGTATTGGAATCGGACATTGAAATTTCACTACTTCTTTTAACTTGGATTGAGGCGAGAAAGCACAGGGCCTTTTCAGGCCGCCTAATCTATTGGACCGAGGCGGCGTTGTCACGGATGAACAGGCGGCTGGTCATCATTTTTGGTACAGCGGCTTTTAACCGGCGGCTATCTGGGGGCGTTTTGCCTGAAGTGTCAGCAGTAGCCGATAAAACTTCAACGCCCGACCGCTGATCAGTCCACAGACAAAACCGGAAGCCGACGCCTTGAGCAGCAACATCTCAAGGGTGGCGGCCAGCTCCGGGTGAACGTCATCCTGGTAGCCGAAGTAATAGTTCACCGCGAAAAACAGTAGGTAGAGCACCAGGGTTTTTGCTGTGCCCGGCACGATCAGGCCGGTTTGCCGATCATCCAGCTCAATGCCCTTGCGTGGGAAAATCAGCAGCGCCACGAGACTGCCCAGGATAACAGCGCCCAGCCAGCAGCTAACTGATAGCTGCGGATTCAGCGTCAGATTCAGCGAATACAGGGACCAGCCCAGCAAAATCGGCGGCGTGACGAGTAATGAAGTTTTGCTTTCACCCGTCGGGGACAGGGCTTTGACGCCGTAGTAGCACAGCAGCAGAAAAATCGCGTAGACCCACAATGGGGTGTTTTGCAGGGTGTTGAGCATCGCGCAGCGTCCTTGCCGAAATGGGTGTCAGGATATTAGCCGTTGCTGTAGCCCAGGCAGTCGACTATTTCGCCAGTGTATTCAGATTCATCGACCGAACCGCCAATTGCTCGGCCGTTTGCTGATCCACCGGCAACGAAAAGCGGAAAGTCGCACCGCGTCCGGGAACGTCAATCAGCTGGATCTCGCGGCCGTGCAATTGCAGGATCCGGTGCACGATCCGCAACCCCAGTCCGCCGTCACGCCGTGCGCCGCCAATGTTGAACGGGCGCAGGAACAGACCTTCGCGCAGTTCGGCAGTGATGCCGGGGCCGGTGTCGCTGACGGTCACTTCGATAAAAGGTCCTTGAGGGCGCAGGCTGAGCTCGATTTCTCCGCCTGGCGGGGTGTTGCGCAGGGCGTTGTCGAAGAGGTTGGTGAGCACCCGCTCGATCAATCCAAGATCGGCGCAGGCTGCTGAAACATTGGGTGCGAAGGTGGCCTTCAGTTCGACCTGGCGCGCCTCGGCGGTCAGTTCGAACTTTTGGAAAATGTCCTGCACCAGATCCGTCAGAGAGAAACGCTCCAGTATCGGTTGCACGAACCCATGTTCCAGGCGCACCAGTTCCAGCAGCGATTGCGCCAGTCCACCGACCTTGCGGCTTTGATCCAGCGCGATGCCCAGGTAACGGCGGCGGTCGGCGGGAGACAACGTGGCGTCCTTGAGCGACAAGGTTTCCAGGTAACCGTGCAGCGAGGCCAGAGGCGTGCGCAGGTCATGGGATATGTTGGCCACCAGTTCACGGCGTTCCTGATCCTGGCGGGTCAACGAACGCCATTGGTCGCCGAGGCGCGCCTGCATCTGCCGGAAGGTCGCGTCGAGAATGGCAATTTCATCGTGGCTGGCGGCTTTTTCCACCGGGACGGATGCAGGCGGCGTTACCGGAGCCCCATCAATGTCGAACTGGCTGACGGTTTCGGTCAAACGGCGCAAAGGTCGGGTGATGAGGGCGAATGCGGTGAGACCGGCAATCAGGCACAGCAACGCCACCAGCCCGATGGACAACAGCGCGGTATTCAGGGCGGCGCTGGTGGCGCCGCGTTCGGCGAAGCGGTCATGCTCTTCGCTGAGCAGCACCACATAGAGATAGCCCACCGGTTTTCCATTGACCTGCAGTGGCGCGGCGCTGAACACTTTGCGGCCATCCACGCTGCGTGGATCGTCGCCGAGAACCGGCAGGGCATAACCCTTGAGCAGGCGCTGGATCGGCACCAGATCGACCCGCTCCCGGCGTATCCGACCCTCGGGCGCAGCACTGCCGACAATCCGGCCCTCTGTGTCGAGCAGATAGACCTCGACACTGGGATTGACCAGCATCAGTTGGCTGAACAGGTCGCGCACGGCGTCGGGCATCAGGCCTTTGGTGTCCATCAGCACGGTGTCGTGAGCGATGTGCTGGGCCAGATCCCGCGACAGTCCTTGCACCACTTCCAGTTCATGCATCTGGTTGGAGCGCACCTGCATCCATGCCGACGTGCCGCAGCACACCAGCAGCAACGCGGCGAAAACCAGGGACAGGCGCTGAGTCAGGGTCAGTCTCACGGTTGTTCCTCCCTGGCCGCGAATTTGTAGCCTCGTCCCCACACCGTGAGGATGCGCGCCGGTTGTGCCGGATCGGCCTCGATCTTTGCCCGCAGGCGGTTGATGTGAGTGTTGACCGTGTGCTCGTAGCCTTCATGGCTGTAACCCCAGACGGCGTTGAGCAGGTCCATGCGCGAGAACACTTTGCCGGGCTGACGGGCGAAGAAATACAACAGGTCGAACTCCCGTGGCGTGAGGTCGAGGCGGCGACCGTCAAGGGACACATCGCGCGTGATCGGGTCGATGGAGAGGCCGTCCGTGATCAGGCTGCCGGCGTCCATTTTCAGGTTGCGGGCCATGGCGTCGACTCGTCGCAACAGCGCTTTGACCCGGGCCACCAGTTCGAGCATGGAAAAGGGTTTGGCCAGGTAATCGTCGGCGCCAAGTTCGAGCCCGAGAATCCGATGCACTTCGCTGGAGCGCGCACTGGTAATGATGATCGGTGTGTAGCGGGCCATGGAGCGGGCGCGGCGGCAGATTTCCAGGCCGTCGACGCCGGGAAGCATCAGGTCGAGGATCAGTGCGTCCCAGTTACCTTGCTGCAGCCGCCGCATGCCTTCATCGCCATCGGCGCAGTGCACCACCTCGAACTGCTCATCGCGTAGATGCAGGCAGATAAGGTCGGCAATATGCAGGTCGTCCTCGACCACGAGGACGCGTTTGGTCTGTTCCATCAAGCTCAATCCTTCGGTGCAATGAGCGCATTGTGCGGGTTTTCCGGGGCCTGAGTTATCACGAATTGTTTAACTTCTCGTGAGGATTTGGCGATCAACCCAAGCCTAGGCTGTGTTCCATGACAGGCACCTGGATTTTTCGGAGACGACCATGATTTCACGGCGACAGTTTCTCGTAACAAGCGGCGGGCTAGGCGCTGCAGCCCTGGTCATCGGTGTATTGCCAAAATTTACCGCGAGTTCTGCACTGGTCAGTAACGCCAGCGCGGCGGAGGTGTTCGAAGTGACGCACAGTGACAGCGAATGGCGCGCCATGCTCAGCGCCGAGCAGTACGAAATCCTGCGCGAAGAGGGCACTGAGCGGGCCTACAGCAGCCCGCTGAACAACGAGCACCGTGAAGGTACGTTTGCCTGTGCCGGTTGCTACCTGCCGCTGTTTTCTTCCGCGACCAAGTTCGACAGCCGCACCGGTTGGCCGAGCTTCTGGGCACCGCTGGACAAGGCTGTGGCCACTCGACAGGACCGCTCCTTCGGGGTGCTGCGCGAAGAAGTCCACTGCCGGCGTTGTGGCGGTCATCTGGGCCACGTCTTCGACGATGGGCCCAAACCCACCGGTCTGCGTTACTGCATGAACGGCCTGGCGATGACTTTTGTGCCGCAGGCGACTTGATCCGCGGGTACTCCCTTTCACTCAATTTATGCAGGTCGACGTTATGTGGCTTCTAGTCCTCGCTTACCTCGGTGGTGTGCTGACGATTGTCAGCCCGTGCATCCTGCCGGTACTGCCCTTTGTCTTCGCTCGCACCGGGCAGCCGTTCATGAAGAGCGGGTTGCCGCTATTGGCGGGCATGGCGCTGACCTTCGCGCTCGTCGCCTCGTTGGCGGCGGTGGGTGGCGGTTGGGTGGTGCAAGTCAATCAGTACGGTCGCTGGCTCGCGTTGCTGTTCGTTGCACTGTTCGGGCTGACGCTGTTGCTGCCGCGACTGGCCGAGCGCCTGACGCGGCCACTGGTGGCAGCGGGCAGCCGGTTGTCGGAAGCCGCGGGCGCCGATGCCCGGCCGCGTCCCGGCGCTTCGTTCCTGATCGGCGTCGCCACGGGCCTGCTCTGGGCTCCGTGCGCCGGGCCGATTCTGGGGCTGTTGCTGACAGGAGCAGCGTTGCAAGGGGCAAGCATCGCAACCACCTTGTTGTTGCTGGCTTACGCCGCGGGTGCCGCAACCTCCCTCGCCGTGGCGCTACTGCTGGGCGGTAAAGTCTTCGCGGCGATGAAGCGTTCCATCGGCGCTGGCGAGTGGCTGCGTCGAGGTCTGGGCGCCGCAATGCTGGCCGGTGTCGCGGCGATTGCCCTGGGGCTCGACACCGGGATTCTCGCGCGGGTGTCGACGGCGTCCACTGGCGGTATCGAACAGGCGTTGGTGGGACGGCTGGCCGGAAAATCACCGAGCAATAGCGGGGCGATGATGGCGCAGATTCCAGCCTCGGGAAGTGCAATGAAAGTGGCTGACAAAGCGCCGGGCGCACTGCCGATTGAAGGCAACCTTCCACCGCTGGACGGCGCGGTGCAATGGCTCAACTCGCCACCGCTCACAGTGCAGGCCTTGAAGGGCAAAGTCGTGCTGGTGGATTTCTGGACTTACTCCTGCATCAACTGTCTGCGCACACTGCCGTATGTGAAGGCTTGGGCCGAGAAGTACCGCGATCAGGGATTGGTGGTGATTGGTGTCCATGCGCCCGAGTTTGCTTTCGAACGAGACATAGGCAATGTCACCAAAGCGATGAAGGATCTGGGCATCAACTACCCAGTGGCCATCGATAATGACTTCAAGATCTGGCGAGCTTTCAACAACGAATACTGGCCGGCTCACTATTTTGCCGACGCTCAGGGTCGCATTCGTTATCACCACTTTGGCGAAGGCGAGTACGCCGAATCGGAGCGGGTAATCCAGCAACTGCTGCGCGAAGCAGGTGCCGTGAAGGTCGCGGACGGTCTGATCAATGCCAGCGCCGAGGGTGTTCAACTGGCCCCGGACATGAACGAAGTGCAATCACCGGAAACCTATGTCGGCTACCAGCGTGCCGAGCATTTCGTGCCTGAAACCAGCCTGGTGCCGGACAAGGTGTCGGCCTATAGCGCTCCGTCGCAATTGGCACTCAACGACTGGAGCCTGGGCGGTCAATGGAATGTCGGCTCAGAGCGGGCGACTTCAAGCGCCCCGGCCAGTCGCATCGTCTACCGCTTCCATGCCCGCGATCTGCACCTGGTGCTGGGGCCTGGCACTCACGGTAAACCGGTGCGTTTCAAAGTGTTGATTGACGGAAAAGCCCCCGGCGATGCCCACGGTACCGACGTGGCGCCCGACGGCAGCGGCAGCGTGACTGAACAACGCTTGTACCAGTTGGTGCGCCAAAACGGCGGCGTGACGGATCGGACCTTCAGCATCGAGTTTCTCGATCCCGGAGTGTCGGCTTATGCGTTTACGTTCGGTTGATTGTCATTCCATTTATCCAGGAATCATCCTCATGAAAACCCTATTCACCTGGCGCCGCACCCTGTTGGGCCTGGCCGCTACCGGCGTCATCGGCCAATGCCTGGCGTTCTCCTTCGGTGCGGCGCAAGACGCGGTCATCATTCCTCCACCCACCCTCGACCAAATCACCCAGGCCGACAGCGAAAGGGCGGTCTTTGCCGGCGGTTGCTTCTGGGGCGTCCAAGGCGTGTTCCAGCATGTCAAAGGGGTAAAGAAAGCGGTCTCCGGTTACGCCGGCGGTGCAGCCAACACTGCTCAGTACGAGCGGGTCAGCGGTGGCGATACCGGTCATGCGGAATCCGTCGAAGTCACCTTCGACCCCCGTCAGGTCAGCTACGGCACCTTGCTGCAAATCTACTTCTCGGTGGCTCACAATCCTACCGAACTCAACCGTCAGGGACCTGACCGCGGCACCCAGTATCGCTCGGCGCTTTTCCCGGAAAACAGCGAACAGCAACGTGTCGCCCAGGCCTACATCACCCAGCTCGGCGCCGCCCATTCGTTCAACAAACCCATTGTCACCAAGCTGGAGACCTACAACGGTTTCTACCCGGCGGAGGAGGAACATCAGGATTTTCTGACCGAACACCCGACCTATCCCTACATCGTGATCAACGATCTACCGAAGGTCGCGCAGCTGAAGCAGCTGTACCCGGATCGGTATCAGGAGAAACCGGTGTTGGTGAAGGCGGGGATGTGAGAGTGAAGGGCATAGCCCTTACCCCGATATCACATTCTTGCCCGCGATCTTCGACCGATACAGCGCTTGATCGGCCCTGGCCAGCAACCCGGTCTGTTGTTCTTCTTCAAAGCGCTGAACCACGCCAAAACTCATGGTCACTTGAAAGTCCCCCACTGGTAGCAGGTTTGCGAGGCCATGGCGGATACGTTCGGCGAGGGCCCGGGCATCGACGAGTGGTGTATTGGGTAGGATCAGGATGAACTCGTCGCCACCCCAACGCGCGAGCAGATCGCCTTCACGCACGCAGTGCTTCACGCTCTCGACTACCTGCACCAATGCCGCATCACCCAGCGCATGGCCATAGTGATCGTTGATGTTCTTGAAGTCGTCGATGTCCATGGCGATCAGCGACAGCGGTTGTCGAAAGCGCTGGGCGCGTTCGCATTCCTGGGGCAAGGCTTTTTCCAGGCGATAGCGGTTAGCGATCGATGTCAGTGCGTCGGTTTCCGCCAGTTTGCGGTTTTCTTCGAGTTGAATGTGTAGCTGCAGATTGACCCTGGAAAGCTCCCGGGTTCGTTCTTCAATGATCGCTTCAAGGGATTGGTTGCGCCGTTCAAGCGCTTCGTACAGACGCTTCTTGTCCTCAATGCTGCGGTGCGCGCCGACCATCCGCGCCACCGAACCGTCGGCATTGCGTGCCAGTACGTAGCCACGGTCTTCGATCCAGGTATAGCTGCCATCCTGCATGCGGCAGCGATACTCGGCCTGATAGCCAGGGGCGCGCTGATTCAGGTAGTCATCGAACAGCGCCATGACCTGCTGGTAATCGTCGGGATGGATTACGTTTTCCCAGGTCAATACGTTGTTATCCAGGGAATGAGGCGGGTAGCCGAGCATCTCGTACCACCTGGGGTTGCGATAGACGAAACCGGTGTTGGCGTTCCAGTCCCAGATACCGTCGCTGACCAGTTCCAGAATGGTGTGCAGCATGTCTTCGTTCAAATCCGACAGATTGAACTTCAACGGCTCGATATTCGACGCCTCATCCATCTTCGCTCTCCCTGCTTCCCTGATACCTAAGCGACCTTGTCGAAGAGATTAGTCGATGGCGTATTGAGCCGGCTAGTGCTTGCCCCATCTCTGCAAGGCAAAGTCGACGAAACTACGCAGTTTTGGCAAACGGTAGCGATCCTGGGCATACATCAGGTTCATCGGTCGGCTCGGCGGCAGGTAATTCTGCATCAATGCCACCAGTTTTCCGTCCTTGAGATCTTGCTCCATCAACGCATCAGGCAACACCACGATGCCCATGCCGGTTCGCGCCGCTTGATGCAGTCCTGCCGAACTGTTGATTAACATCGGTCCATTGACCGCTACCGCCACTTCGCCCTCGGGACCGGTCAGGCGCCAGTGTTTTTCCACCGACTGCCAGTCATCCCCGGCCGGATAGGCAAATGACAGACAGTCGTGGTGTTGCAGATCATCAGGTTTCTCCGGTGTGCCTTTGCGCGCCAGGTACTCCGCAGATGCACACATGGTCAGGCTGTAGTCGAGGAGTGGACGGGCGATCAGGTGGGTCTCCACGGTATTGCCCAGGCGAAACGCCACGTCGAAACCGTTTTCGAGCAGGTCCGGACGGCGATTGGTGAGGACCACATCCAATTTGACGCGTGGACACAGCAGGGTGAATTCACTCAGGGCGGGTGCCAGTTTTTCAGTGCCGAACGTCAGCGGTGCGGTGATGCGCAAGGTGCCGCTGGGTTCGTCGAGGGCCTGCTCGGCCAGCCGTTCGGAATCGGCCACCAGCCCCAGCACTTCGAGGCAACGCTGATAATAAGCAGTGCCGAATTCTGTTAACCGCTGGCGTCGTGTCGTACGGTTGAGCAGGCGCACACCCAGGCGTTGCTCCAACGCCCGCAAGTGATTGCCGACCATGGTGGTGGACATTTCGCACTGCAACGCAGCGGCGGTCATGCTGCCGGTTTCCACCACCCGCACGTAAACGGTCATTGCCTGGAACAAATCCATTATCAAGCCCAGCTTTAAAATGATTGAAGTGTTGCAGCGTTTATCTAGCTCAGGTGGCTAACCATACTGCAAAACACCGACCATTGATGGAGCTTGATGTCATGACTGCCGCCTGCCTGATGACCACTTACCAACCCTTGGCCTTGAGTTTCAGCAAAGGTCTGGGCACGCGCCTGTGGGATCAGGCCGGTCGTGAATACCTGGACGCAGTGGCGGGCGTGGCAGTGACCAACGTCGGTCACTCCCATCCGAAAATTGTTTCGGCCATCAGCGAACAGGCCGGCTTGCTGTTGCACACTTCCAACCTCTACAGCATCGATTGGCAACAGCGGCTGGCGCAGAAACTGACGCAATTGGCGGGCATGGAGCGAGCCTTCTTCAACAACTCTGGTGCCGAAGCCAACGAGACCGCGCTGAAACTGGCGCGGCTGTATGGCTGGCAAAAAGGCATTGAACGACCGCTGGTGGTGGTCATGGAAAACGCTTTTCACGGCCGGACCCTCGGCACTTTGTCCGCCAGTGATGGCCCGGCCGTGCGCCTGGGCTTCAATGAGTTGCCGGGGGACTTCGTCAAAGTGCCATTCGGTGACCTCAAGGCGCTGGACAAGGTGCAGCAAGCCCATGGCCCGCGCATCGTGGCGATCCTGATGGAGCCGATTCAGGGTGAAAGCGGTGTCCAAATGGCCCCGCCCGGTTACCTGAAAGCCATTCGCGAACTGTGCACTCGGCGCGCGTGGCTGCTGATGCTCGACGAAATCCAGACCGGCATTGGCCGCACTGGCCAGTGGTTTGCCTTTCAGCACGAAGGCATTGTTCCGGATGTCATGACCCTGGCCAAAGGCTTGGGCAATGGCATTCCCATCGGTGCTTGCCTGGCCCGGGGCAAAGCGGCCGACCTCTTCACCCCCGGCAGTCACGGCAGCACCTTCGGCGGCAATCCACTGGCCTGCCGCGTGGGTTGCACCGTGCTGGAGATCATCGAAGAACAAGGGCTGCTGGAAAACGCCAAGCTTCAGGGTGAGCGTTTGCGGGCCAGATTGCGCATCGAATTGGCGGACGTCCCGAACATCCTGGAGATTCGCGGCCAGGGTTTAATGATCGGCATCGAACTCAAACAACCGATTCGCGACCTGACCCTCATCGCCGCGCGGGATCACGGCTTGCTGATCAACGTGACACGGGGCAAAACCATTCGCTTGCTGCCGCCGCTGACGATTGATGAGCGGGAAGTGGAGATGATTGTGAGAGGGGTTTGCCGGGCAGTGAAAGCGGCCTGATACGCAATTGATCGTTCCCACGTGGGAACGATCGAACAGTGTGAGTCAGTTGGCTTGTAACACGGTGTTCGCGAATGTTGTGATTTCGGCTCGATCCCTGAGTTTGCATTTCGAACCGCCAAACCCTTCGAACAGACGCTGGTGCGCGGCGAATCCACTGGAATCTTCGCGCGTACGATAGCTGCCGACCCAATCGAGCAACGCAATCAACAATTCGTCATGCTTGTCCCGCTGCGCCTCTCGCTGACGAACATTGGCAATACATTCAGCATCTTCAACACACAGCCAGATCAGAGCTGTCGCCCGGGGCAAGAGTTCGCTGACGATCCCGCCGTAAACGCCTTCGATCACCCAGCGCTCTTTACTGGCAAGCCCCCGTGCCATGCCCAACGCCTCGGCACGGGGGCGGGGGATGCTGTGTTCATCGGACAACCAGTGAATCGAATCGAGATCGACCCACGGCACTTGCAGGTGCTTGGCCAGTCGTTCGGCCAGCCAGCTTTTGCCGGAACCGGAGTTGCCGATGATCAGGGTTCGGGTGAGGTTCATGAGCGACACCGATCATGTAAGGGAGCGATCAGCCTTCAGTCGTCATTCTCAGGCGCAACCATCCGTGTCTTCGGCGAACCGTTCGAGTTGTGCTGATAGATCTCCTGCGGCTGTCCTTTTTCATTAAAGAACACTTGGCCGATCCCCGCCGAATTCCACAGCCGTTCACCCGCTTCAGCATGTTCCGGGACATGCGGAACAATGCGCATGCGTCGGCGTTTGGTCAGCCAGTTCAGTGGCGAGCGGGGCGAGTAGAGCCAGCGGTTGAGGCGGTCGAACCACTCGAGCAGCGCCGGCGGGAATTCGTTTTTGATGCCGCTGCTGGTGATCTGCCAGATTCGCGGGCCGGCCTTGCGGTGTCGGATCAGTACTTCGTAGACGAAGGAATAATGCACATCGCCTGACAGCACCACGTAATTACCGGGTGTACGCGAGTGTCGGAAAATGTTCAGGATCACCTGGGCCGCGCCGCGATGGGCCATCCAGTTTTCGGCGTCCACCAGCAGGGGATAACCGCACCAGCTGAAGACGCGCTGCACGGTTTCGATCAATTTGACGCCGAAGATCGGCGCCGGCGAAACGATGATGGCCGAAGGGTGATCGAGCAGTTCCTGTTGCAGTTCGCTGAGGGCTTCCCAGTCCAGCAGACCCGATGGCTGCTTGAGGTTCATCTCGCTGCGCCAGCGTCGGGTGCGGGTGTCGAGCACCACGATGGCCGGGCGGGTGGGCAGCACGTAATGCCAGTTCTGAAATCTCAGCAGTTCGTCAATCAACCCGTCCTGAGTGTCACTGTCGAAGTAGCGGTCATGCCCGGTCGCGCTCAATCCGCCGGCCTTCTTCAGCACAGCGCCGAACGCATCCGGGTTGTTGCCCCAGCCCTGGCACAGCATATAAGCAATCAGTGCGTTGCCGATGATGCGCCTGGAGAACGGATGGCCATAGGCTGTTTCCTCCCATTGTGCGGAAAGATTCCAGTCATCGGTAATATCGTGGTCGTCGAAAATCATCAGGCAGGGCAGGTGCGCGAGTGCTCGGGCGACACCTCCCAGACCGGCCTTGAAGCCATCAATGCGCGTCTGCTCAAGCGCATAACGCTCACGTCTTGCAGGTGCCAGTGCCGGCGGTTGCGGGGCGATCAATGTCCAGGGTGTCGGCGACCAGACCAGCAGGTACATGGCCATGACTTCGGCGAACGTCACCAGATGGTTGTCGGCACTGCTGCTGGTGAAAATAGGCTTACGCGCGCCACCGAAAAATCGCTCGCGCAGGGTTTCGTTGCTCTCCAGCGCCGGTAATAAATCCGCACGATGGTAGTAGCTGGCGGGGTGTTCGTAGAGTTTGGCGCTGTCGCTGACCACCGCGCCTTCGAGGTGCTCTTCGAACAGCCCAAGCCGCTTGATCAAGGCATGGATGGCTCGCAGCATCGGCCCCGCGACATCGTCGGCATAAATCTGATCGCCGCTCATCATCAACAGCGCCGGACGTTTGTGTGCATCCGGCTCGGACTCCAGCAAACGATCGACGCACAGCAAACCGTCCGGGGCCGGATGGTGAGGTTTGCGGCAGGAACCGTGCAACAGATGATCGGCCCGTTTACGCAGGACGAAGTTTGGGCAACGGGCGTCGCCGTACAGCAAGTGCGGAGCCCAATCGGCGATGCCTGTGCCAGCGTCGTCAGTCAGCAGGTCGTATTCGATTAACGTGTCGCAGGGCAGGGCGGCGTCCAGCGACACATCGATCAAATGAACAAAGGCTTGGGTGCCCACCGCAATGACCGTGCACTGACTCGCGTCGAGGTGGATAGCGTCGCGATCTTGCAGACGCAACGTCAGCGACAGCGCCCGCGACCCCACCAGCCACATCACCAGCCGCGTGGGCTCCAGACGCCGCAACAGCGGCCCGACCAGGACCGGTGGCAGTGAGTGTTGATCATCAGGTAATGGCGAAGACATAGACATGCAGGTTCAAGACACCGGGCGCAGAGGAGCGGGCGATGATAGCGCAGCTGGCGTAAAGGCATGGTTGTGGGAGCGAGCTTGCTCGCGATGGCGGCGCTACATTCAACATCAATGCAGACTGAACTGCCGCTATCGTCGGAACGCCGCCCGGAGCAAGCTCGCTCCCACAGGTTGCGGTGTTTACCCCCTTAACTGACCGGCATTAGCCCCTTCGCCCAAGGGGTAATCCCAAGGGGGCCTGTGAACCTAAGCCTCCCAGCCCGCCCCACTGACCGCCGCCTGCGCCAGTGGGTGCAAGTCTGCCCCCTGATGCTCCGTCTGCCAGGCCAGCAATTCCTTGCGCATGCCGGGCGTCCAGTACATCAGCAGGTGATTACGCACGCCGAGCACGGCCTGTTGCTGGTCCGGTTCACTGGCGAAGTACTGGGCGATCTGGTTGACCATTTTGATCAGGTTTTCAGTGCTCATCGGCGTACCTCGGCTTTAGTGCCACGCGCCTGACGGCGATCCTTGAGCAAACGGTCCTGTTCATCACTGAACTCCTGATAGCGTTTTTGCCACTCGGAAGGGTGGTAGACGCGGCTGACTTCAACGGCGGTGACCTTGTACTCCGGACAGTTGGTGGCCCAGTCGGAGTTGTCGGTGGTGATCACGTTGGCCCCCGATTCCGGGAAGTGGAACGTGGTGTACACCACGCCCGGGGCGACCCGTTCGGTGACCCGCGCACGCAGTACCGTTTGGCCGGCGCGGCTGCCGATGCCGACCCAGTCACCTTCGTTGATGCCACGGCTCTCGGCATCGGTCGGGTGGATTTCCAGGCGGTCTTCGTCGTGCCAGGCGACGTTTTCGGTACGCCGTGTCTGAGCGCCGACGTTGTACTGGCTGAGGATGCGCCCGGTGGTCAGCAGCAGCGGATAGCGATTGTTGACCTTTTCCTCGGTGGGCACGTAGCCGGTGAGCATGAAGCGCCCCTTGCCGCGCACGAATTCCTCGATGTGCATGGTCGGCGTGCCGTCCGGTGCCGCGGCGTTGCATGGCCATTGCAGGCTGCCGTGGCGGTCCAGTTCGGTGTAGCTGACGTTGGTGAAAGTCGGCGTCAGGCTGGCGATTTCATCCATGATTTCTGACGGGTGCTTGTAGTTCATCGGGTAGCCCAAGGCGTTGGCCAGGGCCACGGTGCCTTCCCAGTCGGCCTTGCCGCCCAGAGGGTCCATGACCTTGCGCACTCGGGAGATACGCCGCTCGGCGTTGGTGAAGGTGCCGTCTTTTTCCAGGAACGAGCAGCCCGGCAGGAACACGTGGGCGTACTTGGCGGTTTCGTTGAGGAAAATGTCCTGCACCACAATGCATTCCATGGCCGACAGGGCCGCGGTGACGTGTTGGGTATTCGGGTCGCTCTGGGCGATGTCCTCGCCCTGGCAATACAGGCCCTTGAAGCTGCCGCTGAGGGCGGCTTCGAACATGTTGGGAATGCGCAGGCCCGGATCGGGTTGCAGGGTGACATTCCAGGCCTGTTCGAACTGCGTCCGTACCACCTCGTTGGAGATGTGGCGGTAGCCGGGCAGCTCATGAGGGAAGGAACCCATGTCGCAGGAGCCCTGAACGTTGTTCTGCCCACGGAGCGGGTTCACGCCCACGCCTTCGCGGCCGATGTTGCCAGTGGCCATGGCCAGGTTGGCGATGCCCATGACCGCGGTGCTGCCCTGGCTGTGTTCGGTGACGCCCAGGCCGTAGTAGATCGCCGCGTTGCCGCCAGTCGCATACAAACGGGCAGCGGCGCGGATGTTGGCGGGTTCTACGCCGCAGATCTCACCAAGCACTTCCGGCGAGTTTTCCGCGCGGCTGACGAACTCGCGCCAGTGAGCGAAATCAATGTCCTCGCAACGGGCGTCGATAAAGGCCTGGTTGAGCAGGCCTTCGGTGACGATGACGTGGGCCAGGGCGTTGAGCATGGCGACGTTGGTGCCCGGGCGCAGGGCCAGGTGCAGTTCGGCGCGGGCATGCACCGAGTCCACCAGATCAATGCGGCGTGGGTCGATGACGATCAGTCGCGCGCCTTCACGCAGGCGGCGTTTGAGCTGGGAGGCGAACACCGGGTGGGCGTCGCTGGGGTTGGCGCCCATCACCAGGATGACGTCGGCCTGCATCACCGAGTCGAAACTCTGGGTGCCGGCGGACTCGCCCAGGGTTTGTTTCAGGCCATAGCCGGTCGGCGAGTGGCAAACCCGCGCACAGGTGTCGACGTTGTTGTTGCCGAACGCGGCGCGCACCAGTTTTTGTACCAGATAGGTTTCTTCGTTGGTGCAGCGGCTGGAGGTGATGCCACCAATGGAATCGCGGCCGTATTTTTGCTGCAGCCGGCGGAATTCGCTGGCGGCGTAGGTCACCGCTTCATCCCAGCTGACTTCCTGCCAAGGGTCGTTGATGTGTTTGCGGATCATCGGCTTGGTGATGCGATCCGGGTGGGTGGCGTAGCCCCAGGCAAAGCGCCCTTTGACGCAGGAGTGGCCGTGGTTGGCCTGGCCATTCTTGTCCGGGACCATGCGCACCAGTTGGTCGCCTTTCATCTCGGCGCGGAACGAGCAGCCCACGCCGCAATAGGCGCAAGTGGTGATCACGCTGCGTTCGGGCTGACCCAGTTCGACCACGCTTTTTTCCATCAGGGTCGCGGTGGGGCAGGCTTGTACACAGGCGCCGCACGACACGCATTCTGACTCGAGGAAGTTATCGCCACCGGCGGCCTCGACCCGGGACTCGAAACCGCGCCCGGTGATGGTCAGGGCAAAGGTGCCCTGGGTTTCTTCGCAGGCGCGCACGCAGCGGTTGCAGACGATGCACTTGCTGGGGTCGTAATCGAAATACGGGTTGGACGTGTCTTTCACGTCGGCCAGATGGTTGTCGCCTTCATAGCCGTAACGCACTTCCCGCAGGCCAACCTGGCCGGCGACGGTTTGCAGCTCGCAATTGCCGTTGGCCGAGCAGGTCAGGCAGTCTAGCGGGTGATCGGAGATGTACAGCTCCATGACATTGCGGCGCAGGGTCGCGAGCTTTGGCGTCTGGGTATGCACGGTCATGCCTTCAGTGACCGGCGTGGTGCAGGAAGCCGGATAACCGCGCATGCCATCGATCTCCACCAGGCACATGCGGCAGGAGCCGAAGGCCTCCAGGCTGTCGGTGGCGCACAGTTTCGGAATCGTAGTGCCCATCAGCGCTGCGGCGCGCATCACCGAGGTGCCTTCGGGCACGCTGATGCTGCGGCCGTCGATGTTCAGGGTCACCTGCACGTCGCTGTCGCGGGCCGGGGTGCCTAAGTCGATATCGGTGTTCGGGTCGAAGAGAGTAATCATTGGTCGGCCTCCGAAGATTGCAGACCGAAGTCGGCGGGGAAGTGCTTGAGGGCGCTGGCTACCGGAAAGGAGACCATGCCGCCCAACGCGCACAGCGAACCGTATTGCAGGGTGTCGCACAGGTCCTTGAGGATGATCACCTGCTCATCGCGACCACTCTGGTCAGGCGCTGCCAGCAGGCGGTCGATCACTTCCACGCCCCGGGTCGAGCCGATGCGGCAGGGGGTGCATTTGCCACAGGATTCCTCGGCACAGAACTGCATGGCGAAGCGCGCCATATGGGCCATGTCCAGGCTGTCGTCAGCCACCACTACACCACCGTGACCAAGCATCGCGCCGATGCCGGCGAACGCTTCGTAATCCAGCGGCGTGTCGAATTGCGAAGGTGGCACCCAGGCGCCGAGCGGGCCACCGACCTGGGCGGCTTTCAGCGGTCGGCCACTGGCGGTCCCGCCGCCGTATTCTTCCACCAGTTCCCGCAGGGTCAGGCCAAAGGCCCGTTCCACCAGGCCGCCGTGACGAATATTGCCCGCCAGCTGGAAGGGCATCGTACCGAGGGAGCGGCCCATGCCGTAATCGCGATAGAACTGCGCGCCCTTGGCCAGAATCAGCGGCACCGAAGCCAGGGTCAGCACGTTGTGCACCAGCGTCGGCAGGCCGAACAGCCCTTTCAGCGCAGGGATCGGCGGCTTGGCGCGGACGATCCCGCGCTTGCCTTCGAGCGAGTCCAGCAGCGCAGTTTCTTCACCGCAGATATAAGCACCGGCACCGACACGCACTTCCATATCGAAGGCCAGGCCACTGCCGCCGACATTGGCGCCCAGGTAACCGTTGGCCCGGGCGATGTCCAACGCCTCGCGCAGGGTGGCCACGGATTGTGGATATTCCGAGCGCACATAGATGTAGCCGTAACTGGCGCCGACGGTGATGCCGGCAATGGCCATGCCTTCGATCAGCAGGAAAGGGTCGCCTTCCATCAACATGCGATCGGCGAAGGTGCCGGAGTCGCCTTCGTCGGCGTTGCACACAATGTATTTTTGCGCAGCCTGGGTGGCGCGCACCGTGCGCCATTTGATCCCGGCCGGGAAGGCTGCGCCGCCACGGCCACGCAGTCCTGAATCGAACACAGCAGTCGCGGTTTGCTCGCCGCCCAGGGCGACAGCTTGGGTCAAGCCCTCGAAACCGCCGTGCTCCCGGTAATCATCCAGGGACAGCGGCCGGGTAATACCGGCGCGGGCGAACAGGAGGCGTTGTTGGGTCTTCAGATAAGGCAATTCTTCCACCAGGCCCAAGGCCAGTGGATGGTCGGACGGCTCGCCTTGCAGCGCTTCGAGCACGGATGGCACATCAGCAGCAGTCAGCGGGCCAAAGCCGATACGGCCTTGCGGGGTGTCCACTTCCAGCAGCGGTTCCAGCCAATACAGGCCGCGCGAGCTGGTGCGTTGCAGGTCCAGCGGCAGATTGTGTTCCTGGGTCTTCGCGGTAAGGGCGACCGCCACTTCGTCGGCACCCACGGCGCGGGCCAGAGAATCACTGGGCAGATAGAGGCGCGGCATCATGCGTCCTCCCGGCAAGCATCAAGCAAGGCATCCAGACGCTCGGCACTGAGCCGCGCATGCACCTGACCATCAAGCTCCAGCGCGGGCGAACAGGCACAAGCACCGAGGCAATACACCGGGCGCAAACTGATGCTGCCATCGGCGCTACTGCCGTGATCGTCCAGTTGCAGGCGTTCGCGCAACTGCGCCGCAAGCTGCTCGGCGCCGCGACTCTTGCAGGACTCAGCCTGGCACAGACGCAGGATATGCCGGGCCGGAGGCGCGGTACGGAAGTCATGGTAAAAGCTGATCACCCCGCGAACCTCGGCCTGACTCAGGTTTAGCGCGTGGGCAATCTCGGGGATGGCGGCATCGGGGATGTAACCGATACCCTCCTGAATCTCATGAAGAATCGGCAACAGTGCACCCGCAGAGCCCTTGTGGCGCTCCAGCACGCTGTTGACCATCGGCAATTGCAACATCTCATCAGGCATTCAGCATTCCTCACGGTCACGGACAAACCAGATGGTTGTCGGTCGTCCGAAAGTGTCGGCTGCGGCACTCACACCACGTCACGGTATCGTGGCAATTTCAGGCCGTCGGCCAGGGCACCCTGAGCGGGCATCTTGTTGTGCCCGATGCGGTCTTTGCCGCACCTCTACTGGGCATAAAGGTCAGCTTGCCACGGCGCTTTTGATTGAACTGCACCAAAGCGACGTGTTCGGTTCTGCCTACGACTATCCATTAAGTCTAGATGAGTGGGGTGCGGGCGTTCACTCATTGGACTAATGCCCTGAGGGCCTGTCGATGCGTGATGTATATCAAGCATTGCAGGTAAGAAACAGCATCAGATTCGTGGGCAATTCAGGGAGCAGATGCGTTGGATTATTCGGCTGTAAACCGAAAGCCATTCACCCCGAGCCGAATAACAAAAAGCCCCGAAAAACCTCGAGGCTAATCCCAAATACCAATCAGCCCACAAGACCCCTTGTGGGAGCGAGCTTGCTCGCGATAGCGCCAGCCCAGCCAACATAAATGCTGAATCAGCTACCATCCTCGCAAGCCACCCACACCCCACAGACCTCAAACACTAAGCTTCAGCCTTCGCCCCCCGCCCGCTTAGATGCCAGCTCATTATCCCGATCCCGATTCAGCACCTTCACCGCATCATCCACCACCGCCTTACTCATCGCCGTCAAATAATGCGCGGCCCAGGCGTGGCGGTCGGTGTCTCTGGCGTAAGCAGCATCTTCGGTGAGCTTCTTGGCGAGGAACAGAAATCAGAAGCCATGGCCAATGCATCGCCGAGGGGGACGTTGCGGGTGACATGGAACAGCGCTTGATCCCCGCAGTAGATCGCGGGTGTAAGGCCGATGGTTTTGAGTTCGGGGTGTTCGGTCATTTGCCACCTCCGATGAGGGAAAGGTGGTCGGGGAGGGCGTTACGCGATTGGGAATTGCGTAGAGGGAAAAGCCAATTTTTGTACGGATTGATGCTGCGCATTATCAGACCCCTTGATATGGGGAGCCGCCACGTTCGTTTCCACACGAATGGGTGACAGCTGTGCGCAGGGTGGAAAACCGGGAATTAAGGAAACCGGCACGCCCGAAGACGTCCCACGCACAGCCGCCATAACTCACGCCGCAGGCATAAAAAAAGCGCCGGCAGACGTGATGGGGGCGCTGTTGCGCCTTGAATTACACGGGTTTCCACACCCGGTCGCTGAATTTGCAGCGACGGTTGGAGGGTATCGTGCAGGCCTCATTACTGCAACGTTCATAAGCTCTTTGCTCAGCGTTTTCTCTGGAAAAACTAGCATCGGGTATGGAAGAGAATATCCCTACCGCACTCTCGGAATGGCCCGACAACAATCCGCAGCGCACTGTTTTAGGCTGCGCATAAGCGCGCTGCCTCGTCTGTCGAATATCCGCATAAACCGTAGTGTTTGCCGCGTTTTATGCGACGTACAGATTTGACATGGTCATTAGGCTACGGCAGCGATTGACCCCAACCGCGCCCGATCCTCTGGTGCTGGCTCTGTCCGGCATTACGTTCGGGCCTTCTTGTTTCTGGAACATGGAAGTTGTCTACCCCCGCCCCTCCGAAGCCGTTCCGTACATACTCTGATTTGGTCGCGATTTTGGCCAGCAGGGGTATGCAAATCCATGACCCCTCACGTGCAGAGCGCAAGCTTGCGCAGTTAGGGTATTACCGCCTCAGCGGTTATTGGTACCCGGCTCGAGAGTTCAAAATGAACGGCCTGCTGCAAGACGTTTGCCCGGTCACGGGCAAGCCTCTGCGTCTGGACACTTTCCAGACAACCACCTGCTTCAACTCGGCCGTAGACCTTTACAAGTTCGATAAACGATTGCGAATGCTTATGCTGGATGCAGTCGAGCGTTTGGAGGTTTACCTCAAGACCGTAATGGCTCACGAGGTTGGGTATCACGACCCAATGGCTTACACCAATGCGAAATTCGTCCTGCAAAAATGGACTCAACCGTACACGGACCGCAGCGGCAATAGGCGGAACAAGTGGGTGGAGTGGAGTCAGAAGCAGCAGTCGCACATTGCGCGGAGCAAAGAGGACTGCATTCAGTGGCACTTTCGAGCCGGTAAGTCCATTCCCATTTGGTCTGCGGTAGAAGCATGGGATTTCGGTGATCTTTCTGAGTTCTTCGAACTGCTTAGTAGCAAGTATCAGAATCTCATACTCGCGCGCCTCGGCTTGAATAACGCCAGGATGCTCAGCCGATGGATGCAACAAACCAGCCATTTGCGCAACCGCTGTGCGCACCATACGCGTATCTGGAATCAGGCCTCGCCTAACCCGTTGATGGTACCCGCAGAACCGTACTTTCGAACGTTGGGGCTAGATCAGTACGCGCTCAAGCGGTTGTACGGGTCAGTCGCGGTCATAATGGTTTCTGCTGCAGAAAATCGCACCAGCCTCGACCTGGATCAGCGACGTCGCGGATTTGATCGACAGCAAGCCTGCTATGCCGGGCTGCACCTTCAAGGCGATGGGGTTCCCGGATGAAACCGGATCCCCTCGGCAACTGTTCGGGATTTAGTTGGCTTTGGCGTAAGTCCGATAGCATTTCAGTCATGCTAAGCCCACGACTGCCACTTCACTTCATCAATCACAGAATGTGTTTCAGATATTCCTTGAGCGCGATAAGCGGCGTATCGAGTTGCTCCATCCTCCCTGCAGCGCTGAAGTCTTCCGCCAACCTATTCAATTCGCGGCCTAAGACTGTGTCCACACCGCCGATAGCGTTCAGCGCCAACTTCAGGCATTCATCCACTTTACTGTGGATCAGCTCAACATCCCCCCTACGCACCAGCAACCCAAAAACCTCCCGCTCATAATCACTCATCATCAAATCATCCCGCAGGATCGGACTTGAATCCTCCGTCTCATAAGCGAGCTTGAGGCAGAACAGGGCGACGGTTTCCAGCAGCAATTCCATGGGGGGATCCTTGTGAAATGCTCCACCGGTGTGGGTGGCGTGGAAGAGAAGCTAGATCAAAAGATCGCAGCCTTCGGCAGCTCCTACACGGTAGCGGTGTCTTTTCTGTAGGCGAAAAAAAGGCCTTGCTAAGCAAGACCTTTCTTAATTTTGGTGCCCGAGGGAGACTCGAATAATAGCATAACTATATAATCAACATAGTTTTATGCATGTGTACACTTCCACGTTGTACCGTGAAGTGTACACCCTGCCTGCCTCCAATAAGGACTGGTGTGGATGGAAGCTTGATCGGATTTCTCCATCCAATTCCCGACGAGCTGTAGATAAGATCTACAAGAAACTGGTTGCGGATAGACTCCCTAGTCTGCCAAAAAAGGGCCGAAACCGACACATGGCGAACTTATGCGATCACTCGGGCGTCATGAGCACAGCAAGCGTTATCTTGATGAACTCCTCGTTCCGATCGATCGTGTCCAGGGCGCCCCGAACATTGTCGGCGACGTCCGCCGATCCGCGCATCTCTACCTAGTTCGAAAGCTCCATGATGGCGGCCTCCAGGGCGAGCTGGTTTTCGTTGATCTTAAATAGCAGGGAAGGGAGTAAGTCTGAGTTTGGCATTGTGCAATCCTCCGTGCCGGGAGGAATGTGCATCCACAGTCGATTGCTGCCAGTCACGAAGGGCCGCAGTCGACCCAGGCTGTGTGAAAACGAATGCGCCGTTTTGAAGTCTGCGTTGCTACGTAAAATCTGCTGGCGTTTGGTTAATCGGCAGGCCTGAAATTTGCGCAGGAGCGCGATTTTCCTTCCAGTTCTGACTGTCAAACCTGCTCTAAAAACGATTTCACACAGCCTGGACCCAAAGCTGACGATGGGCGACAGGCAGCAATCGGCAAAAGCGATTAGTCAGCGTCCACGAAATAAGGGGTGCTTCAGTGACGATGTGGTCTGGGTTCTCTGCTGCCCTTATGCTTTGTACGGACCTTGGAAGTTTTCATAGTGGCAACCTAGGCTCTTTGGTAAGGAAAAGAATTTTTAGACGGGGGTTGACCACGTATTTTAATCCTGTAATATTCACCTCCCGCTAACGAGCAGCTTGATGCTGGTTTTGGCTTAAGTAATTGATTTTATTAATAAAATCATGAGCTTTTAAGGGTGCTATTTGAGGGTGTGTGCTGTAAAGTGCGCGCCTCGGTTGAGACGAAAGATCTTAACCAACCGCTCTTTAACAACTGAAT
>NZ_JALBYU010000049.1 GCF_029963765.1 Pseudomonas sp. UYIF39 | reverse complement strand
TCGACTGCGCCGGAAGTGGGCCGAATTATAGACTTCCAGAATCTGCCGTCAACACCTATTTCCACAATTCTGTCATATAGGTGAAAAAAGCCTCTGAAACGCAAAGGCCGGCCCCAAGGGGCCGGCCTCTTCCCTCTACTTACAAGCTAGGGAATGCGAACTGCGAAGCTTCATGGCTCGCCCGTTGTGGCCAGCGCTGGGTAATGGCCTTGCGACGGGTGTAGAAACGCACGCCATCCGGCCCATACGCATGCAAGTCGCCGAACAGCGAGCGCTTCCAGCCGCCAAAGCTGTGATAAGCCACCGGTACCGGCAGCGGTACGTTGACGCCGACCATACCGACTTCGATCTCGTCGCAGAACAACCGTGCCGCTTCCCCATCACGGGTAAAGATGCAGGTGCCGTTGCCATACTCGTGATCGTTGATCAGCTGCATCGCCTCTTCCAGGCTGTTAACCCGGACAACGCAAAGCACTGGCCCGAAGATTTCTTCCTTATAGATGCGCATTTCTGGCGTGACGTTATCAAACAGGCAGCCACCCAGGAAGAAGCCTTCCTCATGACCGGCCACGCTCAGACCGCGACCATCCACCACCAAGGTCGCACCAGAAGAAACACCGTCTTCTATATAGCCACTGACTTTGTCGCGAGCCTGACCGGAAACCAGCGGCCCCATGTCCAGACCACAGGTCGTACCCGCACCGATTTTCAGCGCCTTGATTTGCGGTACCAACTTGGCCACCAGCGCATCCGCCACCTGGTCACCGACGCACACAGCCACCGAGATCGCCATGCAACGTTCACCGCAAGAACCATAAGCCGCGCCCATCAATGCGCTGACCGCGTTATCCAGATCTGCATCCGGCATCAGCACCGCATGGTTCTTCGCGCCACCCAGTGCCTGCACGCGTTTGCCGCGCTTGGTGCCTTCGGCGTAGATGTATTCGGCAATCGGCGTCGAACCAACGAAGCTCAACGCTTTGACTTCCGGCGCTTCGATCAGCGCATCCACCGCAGCCTTGTCGCCGTGCACCACACTCAGCACACCTTTAGGGAGGCCGGCTGCCAGCAACAATTGAGCGATCAACAGCGTTGAGCTTGGATCACGCTCGGAGGGCTTGAGTATGAAGCAGTTGCCGCAGACGATTGCCAGCGGATACATCCACAGCGGCACCATGGCCGGGAAGTTGAATGGCGTAATACCAGCCACCACGCCCAGCGGCTGGAAGTCCGACCAGGCATCGATATTCGGGCCAACGTTGCGGCTGTACTCGCCCTTGAGGATTTCCGGCGCTGCACAAGCGAACTCAACGTTCTCGATACCGCGCTTCAATTCGCCTGCAGCATCTTCCAGCGTTTTGCCGTGCTCTTCGCTGATCAGTTGAGCGATACGCGCTTCGTTCTGCTCCAGCAGTTGCTTGAAACGAAACATCACCTGCGCACGCTTGGCCGGCGGAGTATTACGCCAAGCCGGGAACGCAGCCTTGGCCGAGTCGATGGCTTTTTGAATGGTTTCGCGGCTGGCCAATGGCAGCTTGTGGATCGCCTGACCAGTAGACGGGTTGAACACGTCAGCTGTGCGACCGTCTTCGGTCACCAGTTCGCCATTGATCAAATGCGGGATAAGGCTCATGCGGGGCTCCTGAAAAGTTGTCCACAGGCGCCCTTCAAGGGGCGCCTCTATATAGAAGGGAAAAATCAGTCGATTTTGTTCAGCACTTCGCCGACCGCGTCGAACAGACGATCAAGGTCTTGCGGCTTGCTGTTGAAGGTTGGGCCGAACTGCAGGGTGTCGCCGCCGAAGCGCACGTAGAACCCGGCTTTCCACAGGGCCATGCCGGCTTCGAACGGACGCACGATGGCGTCGCCGTCACGCGGCGCGATCTGGATCGCACCGGCCAGGCCGTAGTTACGGATATCGATGATGTTTTTCGAACCCTTCAAACCATGCAGCGCATTTTCGAAATACGGTGCGACTTCGGCCACGCTCTGCACCAGGTTTTCCTTTTGCAGCAGGTCGAGTGCTGCCAGGCCAGCGGCGCAAGCCACCGGGTGCGCGGAATAGGTGTAGCCGTGCGGGAATTCCACGGCGTACTCAGGCGTCGCCTGGTTCATGAAGGTCTGGTAGATCTCGGAGCTGGCAATCACCGCGCCCATCGGAATCGCGCCGTTAGTGACTTGCTTGGCGATGCACATCAGGTCCGGGGTCACGCCGAAGCTGTCGGCACCGAACATCGAACCGGTACGGCCGAAACCGGTGATCACTTCGTCGAACACCAGCAGGATGTTGTGCTGATCGCAGATCTCGCGCAGACGCTTGAGGTAACCCTGTGGCGGAACCAGTACGCCAGCGGAGCCGGCCATTGGCTCGACGAACACTGCAGCGATGTTCGAAGCGTCATGCAGTTCGATCAACTTGAGCAGCTCATCCGCCAGGGCGATACCGCCCTCTTTCGGCATACCACGGGAATAAGCATTGCTCGCCAGCAAGGTGTGAGGCAGATGATCGACGTCCATCATCGCCTGACCGAACATTTTGCGGTTGCCGTTCACGCCACCGAGGCTGGTGCCGGCGATGTTTACGCCGTGATAACCACGGGCACGGCCGATCATTTTGGTCTTGGTGGCCTGGCCTTTCAGACGCCAGTAAGCACGAACCATCTTCACCGCTGTGTCAGCACACTCGGAGCCCGAGTCAGTGAAAAACACATGATTCAGATTGCCCGGGGTCAGGTCAGTGATTTTCTCAGCCAGCTGGAACGACAGCGGATGGCCGTACTGGAATCCTGGCGAGTAATCGAGGGTGCCCAATTGCTTGGCGACCGCTTCCTGAATTTCCTTGCGGGTATGCCCGGCGCCGCAGGTCCACAAACCAGAGAGCGAGTCGTAAACCTTGCGGCCCTTGTCATCGATCAACCAACTGCCTTCAGCCGCCACGATCAGTCGCGGATCGCGCTGGAAATTACGGTTGGCGGTGTAGGGCATCCAGTGAGCATCGAGCTTGAGCTGGCTGGCCAGGGAAGTCGGGTTGTTTTCAGGCAAGTTCATGGGCAAAACCTCGCAGGGCAATAAGCGGCATAGAGATCAAAAGCGTTCTTGCAGCTAAATTGCCACGGGGATAAAGTCGGTGAAATCCAACTCTTCTAACGTTCAGTCAGGTCACCACTAAACTATGAGCAGCCGCCGCCCCGATCCGCTGGCGCAAGTCAGTGACTTTGATATCCGCTTGCTTCGGATTTTTCGCAGTGTGGTGGAGTGCGGCGGCTTCTCGGCAGCGGAATCGGTGCTGGGGATCGGTCGCTCGGCCATCAGCCAGCAAATGAGCGATCTGGAACAGCGCCTCGGTCTGCGTTTATGCCAACGGGGTCGCGCCGGATTTTCGCTGACCGAGGAAGGCCGCGAGGTCTATCAATCGGCGTTGCAGCTATTGAGCGCGCTGGAAAGTTTTCGCACTGAGGTCAATGGCCTGCACCAACACTTGCGCGGCGAATTGACCATCGGCCTGACCGACAACCTGGTCACCCTGCCCCACATGCGCATCACCCACGCCTTGGCACAATTGAAGGAACGCGGGCCGGACGTGCAGATTCAGATCCGCATGATCGCGCCCAATGAAGTCGAACAAGGCGTGCTCGACGGTCGATTGCATGTCGGTGTGGTGCCGCAAGCCAGCGCGCTGTCCGGGCTGGAATATCAACCGCTTTATAGCGAACGCTCGCTACTGTATTGCGCGGTCGGTCATCCGTTGTTTTATGTCGACGATAAGCAGTTGGATGACGAGCGCCTCAATAGCCAGGACGCCATCGCGCCGACTTTCCGTTTGCCCGCGGAAATCCAGGCCCATTACCAGGCGCTCAATTGCACCGCCAGTGCCTCGGACCGGGAAGGCATGGCGTTCCTGATCCTCACCGGACGCTTCATCGGCTACCTGCCGGACCACTACGCCAGTCTCTGGGTGCAGCAAGGCCGATTGCGTGCGTTGAAACCAATGGTGCGTTTTTATGACCTGAGCCTCGCATCAGTCACCCGCAAGGGCCGTCGCCCGCACTTGGTGCTGGAAAGTTTTCTGGAGAGTCTGGCTGCGACACGCTAGGTTTTATCGCGTCAGGACTTGTCGAATGCCCATGGGTGCGCTATCAACGCACTAGTTGCACCCACCCACTTGTTCGGAAGTGCCTATGACCTTTGAAGTCCCCGCTCACGGCGGCAAACCTGCCAGCCGCATTCGTCAGAAGAACGAAGAGACCATCATCAAAGCCGCCGAAGACGAGTTCGCCCGTCACGGGTTCAAAGGCACCAGTATGAACACCATCGCCCTGAATGCCGGGTTGCCCAAGGCGAACCTGCATTACTACTTCACCAACAAACTCGGCTTGTACGTGGCGGTGTTGAGCAACATCCTCCAGTTGTGGGACAGCACCTTCAACACCCTGACCGCTGAAGATGATCCAGCCGAAGCGCTGACGCGTTACATTCGCGCCAAGATGGAATTCTCCCGTCGTCAGCCGCAAGCCTCGCGAATCTTCGCCATGGAAGTCATCAGCGGCGGCGAATGCCTGACCGAATACTTCAACCAGGATTATCGCGCCTGGTTCCAGGGTCGGGCGGGCGTGTTCCAAGCCTGGATCGACGCCGGAAAAATGGACCCGGTCGACCCGGTGAACCTGATATTCCTGTTGTGGGGCAGCACTCAGCATTACGCCGATTTCGCTACACAGATTTGCCGTGTCAGCGGGCGCACCAAGCTGACCAAGCAAGACATGGAAGACGCCGGCAACAACCTGATCCGCATCATTCTCAAGGGCTGCGGCCTGACGCCAACGATCTAAGACGCTTATGCCTTTTACCCTCAGTGGTTTTTGCGAGTTCCGCGAAGAGATCCGCAAAAGCCGCTTCATCACCTTCGCCGCGCCGATCAGTAGCCCTGCTGAAGCCCAGGCGTTTATCGAACAGCACAGCGATTTGAATGCCTCGCACAATTGCTGGGCCTGGAAGCTTGGCGACCAATACCGCAGCACTGACGATGGCGAGCCCGGCGGTACCGCTGGCCGACCGATTCTGGCGGCAATCGACGCGCAGGATTGCGATCAGGTCGCGGTGCTGGTGATTCGTTGGTATGGCGGCATTCAACTCGGCACCGGGGGCCTCGCCCGGGCGTATGTCGGTGGCGCCAACAAGTGCCTGCAAGCCGCGCCCAAGGTTGAGTTGATCAGTCGGGTGCCGGTGAGTTGCGCTTGTGCTTTTGGTGAGTTGCCGCTGGTGAAACTTCGGGTAGCGGAACTGGGTGGATTGGTTGTGGAGGAAACGTTCACGGCTAACGGCGTAGAGCTGCAATTGGCGATCGGCGAAAGCCAGATCGATACCCTGCAAACGCAGCTGGCAGGTTTGAGTCGCGGGCGCATTTTGTTGCAGCACTAATCGCACCAACAACGTTCATAGCCCTTTCGTCGAACCGGTGCATTTGCCCACATCTACTGTGCACCCGGCTGTGGATAACCTGAGTACACCCGGCTGTAACCCTTCTGTCATGCGGCTTTGCGGGCGCTGCTCACTTTTCGACCAATCCGCCATCAAAGAAGCTAAATCCACGTAAAAACAATCAGTTAGAGCGGTTTATCACCTTTAGAAGAAAGCCACGCAGTGCTTATGCCCGAGCTTCGGGCTTGCGCACAAATACTGTGGAGCAATCTGTGGATAACCCGTTCATGGCTGTCGCCGTCCCATGTCCGGCATGGCTTGCCGCAAGTTGCTCGTTTTTTGACCAAACACCCTGAGCAAAACCGGAGCCTGATCAACGGCTTTGCCCTCAAGTGGTGCCTGGTTCGGAATCGACATAGGGCGAGGCGCTACCCTCAAAGCCTTTATCTGTAACGCTTTTGATTTTTCCTGACTCAATGGCCAGGAAATTGCTTTATCCACAGGCATCACTTCAATCGACCCGAGCCTGTCATGCCCAACCCCGTGCCGATCTCCGATCCAACACCTCGTCTGCAACTGCACAGAATCAGCAAGCGCTACTCCGGTTGCCTGGCCAACGATGCCATCGACCTGAACATTGCACCCGGCGAAATCCACGCCCTGCTCGGCGAAAACGGCGCGGGCAAAAGTACGCTGATGAAGATCATCTACGGCGTCACCCACGCGGACTCGGGAGAGATGATCTGGCAAGGGCAACCCGTGATAATGCGCAACCCGGCTCAGGCTAGGGGGCTGGGAATCGGCATGGTGTTCCAGCATTTCTCGCTGTTCGAGACTTTGAGCGTGGCGCAGAACATTGCCTTGGCGATGGGCGCAGCGGCTGGCACACCGAAGCAGCTGGAGACAAAGATTCGTGAAGTCTCCCGGCGCTACGGCATGGCGCTGGAGCCGGAGCGACTTGTCCACAGCCTGTCGATCGGCGAACGCCAGCGGGTGGAAATCATTCGTTGCCTGATGCAGGACATCCGTCTGCTGATTCTTGATGAGCCAACCTCGGTATTGACCCCGCAGGAGGCCGATGAATTGTTCGTCACCTTGCGCCGACTGGCTGCCGAGGGCTGCAGCATTCTGTTTATCAGCCACAAACTCGGTGAAGTTCGCGCGTTGTGCCATAGCGCCACGGTGTTGCGCGGCGGTCGGGTGGCCGGGCATTGCGTGCCGGCCGAGTGCTCAGATCAGCAACTGGCGCGGTTGATGGTGGGTGAAGCGGCCGCGCTGATTACGGATTATCCGAAAGTCACTGGCGCTAATGCATTCCTGAACGTTACGGGATTGTCCTGGCACAACCCGGACCCGTTCGGCTGCTCGCTGAAGGAGATCGAGTTTGAAGTACGCAGCGGTGAAATCGTCGGCATCGCCGGGGTCGCGGGTAATGGTCAGGATGAGTTGCTGGCCCTGCTCAGTGGCGAAGAACCGCTAAGCCGCAACGACGGCGCAACGATCAGTTTCGGCGGGCAACCGGTGGCACACTTGCGGCCGGATTCACGGCGCAAACTGGGCCTGGCCTTCGTCCCCGCTGAACGTCTGGGTCATGGCGCAGTGCCGGACCTGAGCCTGGCGGACAACGCCCTGCTCACTGCCTTTCAACAAGGGCTGGTCAGCAACGGCCTGATCCAGCGCGGCAAGGTCGAAGTGCTGGCCGAAGAAATCATCCGTCGCTTCGGGGTGAAGCCGCCCGACACCCAGACACCGGCCCGCAGCCTATCCGGCGGCAACTTGCAGAAATTCATCCTCGGCCGGGAAATCCTGCAGCAACCGAAACTGCTGATAGTCGCGCACCCGACCTGGGGCGTAGACGTCGGCGCCGCCGCGACCATTCACCGGGCGCTGATTGCCTTGCGCGACGCCGGCGCGGCGATTCTGGTGATCACCGAAGACCTCGACGAACTGTTCCAGATCAGCGACCGGCTCGGCGCTTTGTGCAGCGGTCGATTGTCGCCGCTCAAGGCCACGGTCGACACGCGCCTGATCGATGTCGGCGGCTGGATGGCCGGACAGTTCGACGCCCCTCAATCACGTGCAACGGTTTAACGGAGTTTCACATGCTGCTTTCTCTCGAACCCCGTGGCCAGCAATCGCGCCTGATGCTGTGGTGCTCGCCATTGCTGGCGGCTGTCCTGACGCTGGGCTGTGGCTCGCTGCTGTTTATCGCGCTGGGCCATGATCCGCTGCTCACGCTCCACACCTTGCTGATCGCGCCGATCAGCGACCTGTATGGCGTCTCCGAACTGCTGGTCAAAGCGCTGCCGATTCTGCTCTGCGCGTTGGGGCTGGCGGTGGCGTATCAAGCGCGGATCTGGAACATCGGCGCCGAAGGCCAGTTGCTGCTTGGCGCACTGGCCGGCAGTGCGTTGGCGGTGAACATCATCGGCATGCAAAGCCGATGGGCGCTGGTGCTGATCCTGCTCGTCGGCACCCTGGCCGGTGCCGCGTGGGCCGGGCTGACGGCGTGGTTGCGCACTCGCTTCAACGCCAACGAAATCCTCACCAGCATCATGCTTAATTACATTGCCCTGAACCTGTTGCTGTTCTGCGTGCATGGGCCGCTGAAGGATCCGGCCGGGTTCAACTTCCCCGAGTCGGCGATGTTCGGCGAGGCCAGCCGTTTGCCTCTGTTGATGGAGGACGGTCGGGTTCACGCGGGCGTGTATTTCGCCTTGCTCGCGTTGGTGGCGGTGTGGGTGTTGCTGCAGAAAAGCTTTATCGGGTTCCAGATCAAAGTCCTCGGGCTGGACAAGCGCGCAGCGGGGTTCGTCGGCTTTCGTGAGAAGCGGCTGATCTGGCTGGCACTGTTGATCAGCGGAGGGTTGGCGGGGCTGGCCGGGGTTTGTGAAGTCACCGGGCCGATCGGCCAACTGGTGCCGCAGGTCTCACCCGGTTACGGCTATGCCGCGATCACCGTGGCGTTTCTCGGGCGACTCAATCCCATCGGCATTCTGTTTTCCAGCCTGCTGATGGCGTTGCTGTACATCGGCGGCGAGAGCGCGCAGATGAGCATGAATCTGCCCCAGGCAATCACCCAACTGTTCCAGGGAATGATGCTGTTTTTTCTGCTGGCCAGTGACGTGCTGATTCTCTACCGACCACGTTTGAATATGCGCTGGTCCCGTCGTGCACAAGCCACCGCCGTACACGCAGGAGCGCTGTGATGGATATCGATCTGCTGAGCAACATTTTCTACGCCATGGTCCGTTGCGGTACGCCGCTGTTGTTGGTGGCACTCGGTGAATTGATCTGCGAGAAGAGCGGCGTCCTCAACCTGGGCCAGGAAGGCATGATGCTGTTTGGTGCGGTGATCGGTTTTATCGTCGCCCTGAATAGCGGCAACCTGTGGCTCGGCGTGTTGCTGGCGATGCTTGCCGGGATGCTGTTGTCGTCGTTGTTTGCGCTGGTGGCGCTGGTGTTCAATGCCAATCAGGTGGCCACCGGGTTGGCGCTGACGATCTTCGGTGTGGGCCTGTCGACCTTTGTCGGCGCGGCGTGGGTCGGTAAACCGCTGGCAGGTTTCGAGCCGGTGGCGATTCCTTATTTGAGTGAAATCCCACTGATCGGGCGGATGCTGTTTGCGCAGGATCTGTTGGTGTATTTGTCGTTCGCGCTGTTTGCGTTAGTGGCCTGGGTGATTGTGAAAAGTCGCGTCGGGCTGATCATTCAGGCGGTCGGGGAAAATCCGGATGCCGCCAGTGCCATGGGCTTGCCGGTGTTGGGCGTGCGCACGTTGGCGGTGCTGTTTGGCGGGGCGATGGCTGGGTTGGCCGGAGCTTAC
The DNA here is from genome assembly GCF_029963765.1 of Pseudomonas sp. UYIF39. Classification (GTDB taxonomy): domain Bacteria; phylum Pseudomonadota; class Gammaproteobacteria; order Pseudomonadales; family Pseudomonadaceae; genus Aquipseudomonas. The sequence goes on along the minus strand of NZ_JALBYU010000049.1, from coordinate 4,837 downwards.
TTATCACTGGCCTACACGCCGATGTGGGCGGAGAACATGAGCGCCGGGCGTGGCTGGATTGCCTTGGCACTGGTGGTGTTTGCCAGTTGGCGGGTGTGGCGACTGCTGCTGGGGGCGTATCTGTTCGGGCTCGCCAGCATCCTGCATTTGGTGGCGCAGGGGTTGGGGCTGGCGATTCCGTCGAGTCTGCTGGCGATGCTGCCGTATGTCGCGACCATTGTGGTGTTGGTGTTGTTGTCCCGGGATGCGCTGCGTACGCGGTTGTATGCGCCGATGTCATTGGGGCAACCGTGGCAGGCCGGACATTAAGAGGTGATCCGACGGGCCTCATCGCGAGCAAGCTCGCTCCCACAGGGGACTGTGGTTGGGCCGGGATTTTGTGGACAACACATTCCTAATGTGGGAGCGAGCTTGCTCGCGATGACGTCCGCACTGGCAACACCTGAACAACGCCCCACGCCAATTCAAAGAACAGGAAAATCGCCAACAGTGAACTCCCGCCATGGGCCAAGGCATACGCCTGCCACGTCGCAAACAAAAACCGTCCCACCGCGTCATACCGACCAAACACCTGCTGCGGATCCCGAATCCGCAGCACCGCCCACACGCAGACAATCGACCCCAACAGATTGGCCATCAGCATGTGCATCGGCTCAAACGGCGGCAGCTCGCCAGGCAAATTGAACGCCTGACTCACACTCAACAAAACTCCATGTAACGCCGAAAAACTCCACGGCGTGACAAACGCCACCATGACGATCAAGTCATACCAGGCGCTACCCTTCACCAACTGGCGATATTGCGTTGAAGTCCACATCCGTCTTGCTCCATAAATTCAGGGAGCAACAAGGCTAAAGCCTGGAGTATGCTCCAGGGTCAAGCCCTCTCGAGACGTCATGATGCGCATCGGTGAATTAGCCCAGGCCAGCGCCGTCAGCCGCGACACGCTGCGCTTCTACGAGCAGCGCGGGTTGATTGCGGCGCAACGCAGCGCCAACGGTTATCGCGACTATCCGGCGGACATGGTGCAACTGGTGCTGTACATCAAGACCGCTCAGCGGCTGGGCTTTACCCTCGGCGAGATCGGTAACAGCGTCGCCGCGTTATGGCAGTCGCCCGATCCGGACAGCGCCGTCACGCAATTGCTGCAAGACAAACTCAAACTGATCGAAACCCGAATGGACGAACTCGGCGCGCTGCGTCAGGAGTTGCAGCAACGGCTCGGTCAACGTTGTCCATTGAATCCGTGATCCTCATTTATCAAGGAAGCCACTCATGTCTACGGCAAAAACCGCACTCATCATCGGCGCCTCCCGGGGCTTGGGCCTCGGTCTGGTGAAAACCCTGCTGGCCGACGGCTGGCAGGTCACCGCCACCGTGCGCAACCCGCAGAACGCCGAAGCCTTGCAGGCCTTGGGCAAGGTGCGGATCGAAAAACTCGACATGGACGATCAGCAGGCAGTTATCGCCCTCAGCCAACAACTCAAGGGCGAAGTGTTTGACCTGCTGTTCGTGAATGCCGGGGTCAAAGGCCCGGACGTTCAAACGCCGGGCGGCGCGACCCTGGCCGAAGTCGGCCAACTGTTTTTCACCAACGCGGTGGCGCCGATCAACCTGGCTCAACGCTTCGTCGGGCAGATTCGTCCGGACAGCGGCGTGCTGGCGTTCATGAGTTCGGTGCTCGGTAGCGTGACGATGCCGGATGCGCCGGAGCTGGCGTTGTACAAGGCCAGCAAAGCGGCGCTGAACTCGATGACCAACAGCTTCGTCACTCAGTTGGGCGAGCAGAAACTCACTGTGCTGTCGCTGCATCCGGGTTGGGTGAAGACCGACATGGGCGGTGAAGGCGCCGACATCGATGTGGAAACCAGTACGCGTGGGTTGATCGATCAGGTGAACGCATACACCGGCAAGGGCGGGCATCATTTTGTGAATTACAGGGGTGAAACCATTCCCTGGTAATCACCTCCGATCCCACAGGTCATGCGTCGGACCTGTGGGAGCCGGGCTTGCCCGCGATGCTTTTTTGATTGAAACTTCGCACATCGTCCCCGCGACGACCCTGGATCAGCAGACAGGGTAATCACTGAGCTGGCTAACCTGAACCCCACTTTCAGAGGAGCCGGCCAACATGCCTGCGACCCGTACCTGGTTAAAAAATCCCCTCGCGATCTTCACTGCCAATGGCCTCGATGCCCGTGGCGGCCTGGTGCTGCAAGACGGTTTGATTGTCGAAGTGCTCGCCGCCGGCCAGCAACCGTCCGCACCCTGTGGACAAGTGTTCGATGCCCGCGAGCATGTGATCCTGCCGGGACTGATCAACACCCATCACCACTTCTATCAAACCCTGACCCGCGCCTGGGCGCCGGTGGTCAATCAGCCGTTGTTCCCGTGGCTGAAAACCCTGTACCCGGTCTGGGCACGCCTCACCCCTGAAAAGCTTGCCCTCGCCAGCAAAGTCGCGTTGGCCGAGTTGCTGCTGTCTGGCTGCACCACCGCGGCCGATCACCATTACCTGTTTCCGCAAGGCCTGGAGAATGCGATCGACGTGCAAGTCGAGAGCGTCCGCGAACTGGGCATGCGCGCCATGTTGACGCGCGGCTCCATGAGCCTCGGCGAAAAGGACGGCGGCCTGCCGCCGCAGCAGACCGTGCAGGAAGGCGAAGTCATCCTCGCCGACAGCCAACGCTTGATCGCCGAGTACCACGAGCGTGGCGACGGTGCGCAAATCCAGATCGCCCTGGCGCCCTGCTCTCCGTTCTCGGTGACCCCGGAAATCATGTCCGCCAGCGCCGAACTGGCGAACACACTCGACGTGCGCCTGCACACCCATCTGGCCGAAACCCTCGACGAAGAAGACTTCTGCCTGCAACGCTTTGGCCTGCGCACCGTGGATTACCTGGACAGCGTCGGCTGGCTCGGCCCGCGCACCTGGCTGGCTCACGGCATTCACTTCAACCCGGATGAAATCGCGCGCCTCGGCGCCGCCGGCACCGGCATTTGCCATTGCCCGAGTTCGAACATGCGTCTGGCTTCCGGCATCTGCCCGACGCTGGACCTGACGGCTGCGGGTGCGTTGCTGGGCTTGGGCGTGGACGGTTCGGCGTCCAACGATGCGTCGAACATGATGCTGGAAACCCGTCAGGCGCTTTACATTCAGCGGCTGCGTTATGGTGCCGAGAAGATCACCCCGGAATTGGTTCTGGGTTGGGCGACCAAGGGTTCGGCGAGTTTGCTCGGGCGTACCGATATCGGCGAGCTGGCGGTGGGCAAGCAGGCGGATCTGGCCCTGTTCAAGCTCGATGAGCTGCGGTTCTCCGGCAGTCATGATCCGGTTTCCGCCTTGCTGCTGTGCGGCGCGGATCGGGCGGATCGGGTGATGGTCGGCGGCAAGTGGCGGGTGATTGATGGCCAGGTTGAAGGGCTGGATCTGAAAGGCTTGATTGCCGATCACAGCCAGGCGGCTCGTCAGCTAATCGCCGGCACCTGATACAACACAAATCAAAACTGTGGGAGCGAGCTTCCTCCCTCCCACAGGGGTTTGTCGTGGCCCTAGAGACCGAGCAGCGACAACATGATGAATGTCGCAAACAGCACAAAGTGGGTCATGCCTTCGATGGCGTTGGTTTCGCCATCGTTGAGGTTGATTGCGCTGACGATCAGGGTGAGGAAGACCATCACGGTCTGCACCGGGGTCATCGCCATCTGGAACGGCTGGCCGGTGTAGAGCGCCATCCCTTCCATCACCGGCACCGTCAGGATGACCGTCGACAGCGACGCGCCCATGGCGATGTTGACCACCGACTGCATGCGGTTGGCCAGTGCCGCCCGCAACGCGGTCAGAATCTCCGGCGCCGCCGAGATTGCCGCCACCAGGATCGCCGTGATCACCGGCGGTGCGCCCGTCCCTTCCAGGCCCAGGTCGAGGGTCTTGGACATCACTTCGGCCAATGCGCCGATCACCACCACGCCAAACACCAACGTGCTGATACTCAGCACCAGATTGACCGGTTCAGGTTCTTCCTCCGGGACTTTCTTGCGACGTTTTTCCGGGTAGCTGTAGCTGAAGAAATAACTGTGCGGCCCGACCTGCATGCGCAGGAACAGGGTGTAGAGCACGACCATCGCACCAATGGTGAACGCCGAATAAATCTTCCAGTTGGCCTCGGGAATGAACTCCGGCACCACCATGGAAACGCCCATGGCGGTGAGGATCATCGCGCTGTAACTGCGCGCCGAGTCATCGTTGTAGGACTGTTCGCCATGCTTGAGCCCGCCCATCAACGCGGCCAGGCCGAGGATGCCGTTGATGTCGAGCATCACCGCCGAATAAATCGTGTCGCGTACCAGGGTCGGCGAGGCTTCGTTGCTCATCATGATCGCCAGAATCACCACTTCCACCAGCACCGCGGCCAGGGTCAGGATCATCGTGCCGTATGGGTCGCCGACTTTTTCTGCGAGCAGTTCGGCGTGGTGGGCGACGCGCATGGAGGCGGCGACGATGAAGGCGATCAGTACGAGGCCGGCGGTCAGCGCAATGGGCTGGCCGCTGTGCAGCATCCAGTGTTCCAGTGGATAAGCGACGAACGCGGCAATCACGGCCAGCAGCAGAAACTTTTCTTGCTTGAGGAGTGTGAGCATTGCGAGCCTTTTTGCCGAGTGAAGCGAAACCAGAGTGATGAGCTAGTGACTGCGAGGCGGCGCTAACGTTTCGTTACACCTTAGCGCACCAGTGGATGGCGGCTGAACCAGACCATGCACTTTTATCGGCCTCAAGGACCTCATCGCGAGCAAGCTCGCTCCCACATTGGAATGCGTTCTCCTGTGGGAGCGAGCT
>NZ_JALBYU010000048.1 GCF_029963765.1 Pseudomonas sp. UYIF39 | reverse complement strand
GTGTCTGATTTCACGACTGCTGCGCAGCCGAACGCAGGCTTCGCCAGCTGCTACAGGGACCGAGTAGGCTCACGTGTAATACCCGACCAAAACCATCTGACTTTCTTGATCGCCATCAAGCAGGTTTCAACCCTTCGCTTCCTATCATGGACGGGCCAAGCAAAGAGGAAGCGACCATGTCAGAGACCTTCACCAAAGGCATGGCCAGGAATATCTACTTCGGGGGAAGCATTTTCTTCTTCCTGATATTCCTGGCCTTGACCTATCACACGGAACAGACCTTTCCGGCCCGCAGCAATGAAGCGCAGCTCACCGAATCAGTGGTGCGCGGCAAGTTGGTCTGGGAACAAAACAACTGCATCGGCTGCCACACGCTGTTGGGCGAGGGCGCCTACTTTGCGCCTGAGCTGGGTAACGTGTTCCAGCGGCGCGGCGGGGAGGCGGGCTTCAAACCCTTTCTGCATGCCTGGATGAAAATGCAGCCACTGGGCGTACCAGGCCGGCGCGCGATGCCGCAGTTCAAGTTGAGTGACCAGGAGGTGGATGACATCGCCGAGTTCCTCAAATGGAGCTCAAAAATCAACACCAATGGCTGGCCGCCAAACAAGGAGGGCTAAGCGATGAGCATTGCTAATCCGCATCTGAAATTCGCCTCGCAAGCCGTGGCCAAACCGTACTTCGTGTTCGCCCTGATCCTGTTTCTCGGCCAGGTGCTGTTCGGTTTGATCATGGGCCTGCAATACGTGATAGGGGACTTTCTGTTCCCGGTCATTCCTTTCAACGTGGCGCGGATGGTGCACACCAACCTGCTGATCGTCTGGCTGCTGTTCGGGTTCATGGGCGCCGCCTATTACCTGATTCCGGAAGAAGCCGACCGCGAACTGCACAGTCCGAAACTGGCGATCATCCTGTTCTGGGTATTCGCCGCCGCGGGTGTGTTGACGATCCTCGGCTATCTGCTGGTGCCGTATGCCGGCCTGGCCAGGCTGACCCACAACGAACTGCTGCCGACCATGGGCCGGGAGTTCCTGGAGCAGCCGACCATCACCAAGATGGGCATTGTGGTGGTGTGCCTGGGCTTCCTCTACAACATCGGCATGACCCTGCTCAAAGGTCGCAAGACCACCGTCAGCATGGTGATGATGACCGGGTTGATCGGGCTCGCGGTGTTCTTCCTGTTCTCCTTCTATAACCCCGGCAACCTGGCCCGCGACAAGTTTTACTGGTGGTGGGTGGTGCATCTTTGGGTGGAAGGCGTGTGGGAACTGATCATGGGTTCGATGCTCGCTTTCGTCCTGATCAAGATCACCGGGGTAGACCGGGAAGTCGTGGAGAAATGGCTCTACGTGATCATCGCCATGGCGCTGATTACCGGGATCATCGGCACCGGTCACCACTTCTTCTGGATCGGTGCGCCTGAGGTCTGGTTGTGGGTCGGTTCAATCTTCTCGGCCCTCGAACCGCTACCGTTCCTGGCCATGGTGATCTTTGCCTTCAGCATGGTGAAGAAACGTCGGCGGCAACACCCGAACCGCGCCGCGACCCTGTGGGCCAAGGGAACAGTCGTCACAGCATTCTTCGGCGCTGGCGTCTGGGGTTTTCTGCATACCCTGGCTCCGGTCAACTTCTACACCCACGGTTCGCAGCTGACCGCGGCTCACGGTCACCTGGCCTTCTACGGTGCTTACGCGATGATCGTGATGACCTTGATCAGCTACGCCATGCCACGGCTGCGCGGATTGGGTGAAGCCGGTGATGAGCGCTCGCAGACCCTCGAAATCTGGGGCTTCTGGTTGATGACCCTGTCGATGGTGATGATCACGCTGTTCCTCACCGCTGCCGGTGTCGTACAGGTCTACCTGCAACGCTGGCAGGTCGATGGGGTTGCCTTGCCATTCATGTCCACGGTCGAACATCTGCAGGTGCTGTTCTGGGCTCGTTTTGGCGCCGGTATCGGTTTCCTCGCAGGGCTGCTCTGTTACCTGTTCAGCTTCAAGCAACGTGGCCGCGCAGCCTTACGCGCCCCGGCTGCCGTTGTCCCTTCATGAGCCGGTGTAACGGCTAGAAAAGGTCGGCCCGGCTGATACAGCGGGCCGTTTTTTTGGTTTACCAAAAAGGGCAAATGTCATGGCCTTTACTATCGAACTGGAAGAGTGGGTAGGCAGCGTCTGGCATCGTTTCATCACCCGGCGCGCCAGCCCGGACTTCCCCGAAGCACGCGTCGAACTGGCCAGCCAGCAACGACCGCTGGCGCTGCTGTTTCGCGCCATGGGCGGCGCCAGCGGCATCGGTGTCGAAGCCGCCAGCGACCGCGATCTGCTGTTGCGACGCAACGTGCTGCAGCAGATCGCCGGCACCTGCAAGCAAGTGCCCTTGGCGTGGTGCGACGAGACGAACCTTCGTCTGCCGTCGAGCCTTGCGGTCTTTCCTGAAGTTGCACTGAACGAGGAACTCTATCGTTGGCTCGCATTGCTCGCGGCGCAGGCCGGGCAGATGCGGCATTGGGGTCGGGACAATCAACGCTGGACGCAGCAGCTGTTGCGGCGCTATCCCGTGTTGCGTGCCCGGTACAAACGTTTGGTCGATGCTCATCTGCAACTTCGCCCGGATCCGGCCACATTGAACTCCGGCGAAGCGGCCCTGGAACGGGCGTTATGTCAGGCGTTGCGCGACCCAGGCAGTGTCGAACATTTCCCCCGCAGCGAACGGGCCGCCTGGCCGCTGCCGCTGTGGTTGTACCCGCCGCAAAACCTCGCGAGTCCGCAGGCTGCAGACCTGGGGGACGAGTCGGAAGAGACGCTGACGACTCCGCCCGGTGAGCAGAAAGGCGCAAGCAAACGCGCCAAGCGGATCGATGAAGGCAGCCGCGACGGTGGGTTGTTGATCGTGCGTCTGGAGAACCTGTTCAGTTGGACCGAACACGTGGACCTGGATCGCTGGTCAGACGACAGCGAAGACCCGGACGCGGCCAGAGTCGCCGAGGACCTCGACGAGTTGAGCTTGTCGCGCACCCGTCTGCGCAAGGGCGGCGGCCTCAAGCTGCACCTGGATTTGCCGCCGGCCGATGTCGACGATATCCCCTTGGGCGAGGGCATCAAGCTGCCGGAGTGGGATTACCGCAAACAGCAGATGCAGGACAGCTTCGTCAATCTGCAAATGATGGTGCCCCGCGACTGTGAGGCGCAGCCACTGCCGCCACGGCTGAAAGCCTCGGCGCATCGTCTGCGTCGCCAGTTCGAGCACCTGCGCAATGATCGCCAATGGTTACGCCAGCAACCCCAAGGGTCTGAACTGGACATGCAGGCCTGGCTGGATTTTCACGTTGAACGCGAGCATGGCCAATGTGCGGAACGAGGTCTGTTCATGGAACAACGGCAGACGCGCCGCGACCTGGCGTGTCTGTTGCTGGCCGATGTGTCGATGTCCACCGACGCGCACTTGAACGATGAGCATCGGGTGATTGATGTGATCCGCGACAGTTTGCTGCTGTTCGGTGAAACCCTGTCGGTGCTGGGTGATGATTTCGCCCTGTACGGATTTTCCTCGCTGCGTCGTCATCAAGTGCGCATGCAGGAACTCAAGTCCTTCACCCAGCGTTATGACGACAACACCCGCGGTCGCATTCAAGGGCTCAAACCGGGTTATTACACCCGCATGGGCGCCGCCATCCGCCACGCCACCCAACTGCTGGGCAAGAGCAAACGACGCAGCAAACTGTTGCTGCTGCTCACGGATGGCAAACCGAATGATCTGGATTTGTATGAGGGGCGCTACGGCGTTGAAGACACCCGCGAGGCGGTGCTGGAGGCGCGGCGTCAGGGGTTGACGCCGTTCTGTATCACGATTGATCGCGAGGCCGGGGATTACCTGCCTTACATGTTCGGCGCCAATGGCTACACCTTGATCCGCCAGCCCGAGCAATTACCCCTGCGCCTGCCGCAGTTGTATCGGCAGCTGACCCAGCCTTGACCGACGCGGTCTGTAGCAGCTGCCGAGCCTGCGAGGCTGCGTCCGGCTGCGCAGCAGTCGTAAACCCAGTCCCCGCGGTGTGTCAGGTAAAAAGGGGACTCAGGATTTACGACTGCTGCGCAGCCGAACGCAGGCTTCGCCAGCTGCTACAGGGGACTGTGTGTCTTCAGGAGATGCTGCGTGGCAGCCAGAAAAACATCGTCACGCAGAAAATCGTCAGGCCGATGCAGAACCACATGAATTGGCGCAGCCGGCGTTCCCCCGCCTGTGCGGCGAATGCCGGCAGGGGCATGCCGCATTGGCGGCACTCGGTTTCTTGTGCGGGGTTGGCGTGTTGGCAATACAAACAGACGGGCATGGCACTCACTCGAACTGTTCCAGACGCAGACGATCGAGAATGGCGATCAGGCGGCCGTCCTGGGTGATGATTTTTTCATCGATCAGGCGACGGATGATCCGCGAAAAGGTTTCCGGCTGGATCGACAGATGTCCGGCAATCAATTGCTTGGCCATCGGCAGTTCGAATTGGCTGTCAACGGTTTGCTGGCGCACCAGTTGCGTCAGCAGATAGCGCACGACCCGGTGGGTGGCGTTTTTCAGGGACAGGGTTTCGATTTCGTTGACCCGTTGGTGCAGGCGAACGCAAAGCTTGCCGAGCAGTGCAAAGGTCAGCCGGCTATTGCTCTGCAGCAGGCGCATGTAGGTGTTGTTGGATAACCGATAGAGCTGGGTCGGGCAGATCGCTTCAGCCGAGGCCACATAGTTCGGGGTATCCATCAGCATCATCGCCTCGGCGAAGGTTTGCCGATCACCAATGACCTCAAACACTTTCTCCTGCCCATCCGGTGTCAGGCGGTAGATTTTCACCGCCCCGGCAATCACGAAATAAAACGAGTCTGCCGGCTCGCCCTGGCGGAACAACGGTTCGCCTTTGTCGATGCTCAACAAGTGGCTGGTACTCATCAATTCATCCAGCTGTTCTTCGTTCAACGGCTCGAACAAGTGATGACTGCGCAGAATCTGGTGATGGACGCGATGAAGCACCATAAGAATTCATCCTGAAGATTGAGGAGGGGATGACGGTCAAGTCAAACGAGGCCCAGCGAGACGCCGCTGGCCAACGCCAGAACCGAGGTCAACACCACAAACCAGGCCAGTGGGTGGATGACTTTTTTCATGACGACTCCTGGGGATCGAGAGGGATCAAGGTTTCTTTGATTGCTGAAAGCTTGAGCAAGACGCGGGCCATGCCCGGAGGCCCTTGTTTATTAGGGTTGTCAGATAAGAGGGTAAAAACGACCACACGCTTTATGGTTTAAATAACCATTAAAGGGTCATTTGTACCCTGAGCCGATCACCCCTGTGGGAGCGAGCGTGCTCGCGATAGCGGTGTGTCAGTCACATCAATGCGGCGGGTCACCCGACATTGATGCTGAATGTACCGCTGTCATCGCGAGCAAGCTCGCTCCCACAAGGGCAAACTCCCTCGCCCCTGGAAAACGAGAAAGCTGCGGGGCACGTCCCTTGCACACTTGATCTGCGACAAAGGCAATTGATCGTCAATACCCGATCATTGCCCCCGGACTTACCTCGACGCCTGCGGGTTAGCGTCAGGTCAGCAGCAAGGTAAAGGAGTGGTTTTATGCAAGTGCTTGACCGCCGTAAAGCGATGGCCATCGCACCGCTGTTACGTTTGGCCTTTCGGCCATTTTTCCTCGCCGGCTGCCTGCTGGCCGTGCTGGTCATTCCACTCTGGCTGGCCGCCTTCAGTGGTGCGCTTTCCGGCTGGCAGCCGGCGGGTGGCTGGCTGGGCTGGCATCGACACGAATTGTTGTTCGGGTTCGGCTTGGCGATCATCGCGGGTTTTCTGCTGACGGCGGTGCAGACCTGGACCGGTCGTCCCGGCATCAGCGGGCGACCACTCGCCGCGCTGGCATTGCTGTGGTTGTTGGCGCGCGTGGCCTGGCTGGTCAATGCTCCGTGGCCGGTGCTTGCGGTACTGGAATTGGCGTTCCCGCTGGCGGTGGCCGCGCTCATGGGTTTCACCCTGTGGAAGGTGCGGCAGACACGTAACTACCCGATTGCGGTGGTGCTGCTGTTGTTAGCGGCGGCCGACGGGTTGTCCCTGTACGGCCTGGTCGAAGGTCATGAAGGCTGGCAGCGTCAAGGCGTGCTGACCGGTCTCTGGCTGGTGGCGGCGATGATGGGCTTGATCGGCGGGCGGGTCATTCCGTTCTTCATCCAGCGCGGCCTCGGCAAGGTCGAGGGCGTTACCCCTTGGCCGTGGCTGGATTGGCTGCTGCTGATTGGCTCACCGCTGGTGGCGTTGTTGTATGCCGCCGGACCTGCGCTTGACCCCAATCTCTGGGTGGGCCTGTTGTTCGCCGTGCTGGCCGCCGGGCATCTGGTGCGTCTGGTTCGCTGGCATGATCGCGCCCTCTGGCGCGTGCCGCTGCTGTGGTCGTTGTACCTGGCGTATGCCTGGTTGGCGGTGGCCTGTCTCGCAATGGCAATGTGGCATTTCGGTGTGCCGATTAACCCGAGTCTGGCGGTGCATTGCCTGACCATCGGCGCCATGGGCGGCCTGGTGCTGGCGATGATCGCGCGGGTCAGCCTGGGGCATACCGGCCGCGCGCTGGAGCCGCCGTCGGGCATGACCCTGGCGTTCATTTTGCTCAACCTGGCGTGCTTGAGCCGGGTCGTGTTGATCTTATTCTTTCCCCTGCCTGCGTTGTGGCTGGCCGGTCTGTGTTGGGCGCTGGCGTTTGCGCTGTACGCCTGGCGCTATGGGCCGATGCTGTTGCGGGCCCGGGTGGACGGCCATCCGGGCTAACCATGTGAACTGATGGAGGCTGCCAGTGATGTATCCCTTTTTACTGGTCACCCATTTGCTGGCGGCGATTGCCTTCATCGGCACGCTGTTTTTCGAGGTGGTGATCTGGCACCGCGCCCGCCAGCAGTTGGCGGATGCCGCGCAATCGACCGCAGATCAAGCGATTGCAGTGCGTTCGCGCAAGGTGCTGCATGGCGTGGTGTTGCTGTTGTATGGCGCCGGCATCAGCCTGGCGTGGCAGCACCGTGGCGTATTGAGTCAGCCGCTGGCCAGCAGCTTTGGCACGTTACTGAGCCTGAAGATCGTCCTGGCCCTGAGCATCATCGGCCATTACTTCCTGCTGGCGTACTGGCTGAAAAGCGCACGACTGACTGCGCCCCGTGCCAGCTGGATTCGCCGCAGCATCCTCGTGCACATGGTGTTGATCGTGATCCTGGCCAAGGCGATGTTCTATTGGCACGGTTGATCGCCAGCCGTCCCTGACAGACAAAACCCGCGTCAACCGGTGGGCTGGCGCGGGTAGGGTGTGAGCGGCAATCGATCAATGACGACGGTTCAAGGCGTTAACAAACAACACGTTGTTTTCCAGATGGATGTGTTGCATCAGGTCGTCACGAAACTCCAGCAGCCCACGATAAAGGGCACGCCAGGTGTTACAGGCATCGGGCGGCGGGGTGATGTTGTTGGTCAGTGCGAGCAGCTTTTCGAGGGCTTCGCCATGTTGATCATGTTCAAAGCGCAGCACCTGGATCGGCGGGGCGGCCTGAGTGCCGATGCCCTGTTGCAGCATCGGGAAGAGCACTTGTTCTTCCTTGAGCATGTGGCCTTCGAGTTCTTGTTGCATGTCGGTCAGCAGATCCGCCAGGCCGTTGGGGCAGCTGCTGCGCGCACCATGGACCTGCTCGACGCGACGGGCCAGGCGGATCAGTTCCGGCAGTTGCTCGCGGTGGCGGGCGTGGTAGCGCGCCAGAAGGTGGGCGATCAGCAGCTCTGACGGTTCGTTGCGCCAGTCGTGTTGGGTTTCGCCGGTGTCTTGCAGCCGGTGCAGCGCATCGGCGATCAGGACCGGATCGAGGTCTTTGCCAGCGGCTGCTTCGCGCAGGCTTTTATGCCCGCCACAACAGAAGTCCAGTTTGAAGGTGTGGAAAATCCGCGTGGCGCCGGGAATGTCGCAAGCCAGTTGGCCGAGGCTTTGTTCCAGTAGGGTCAGGCTCATCAGGGGTTCCTTGTTTGGATTTCAACGGTTCCCCAGGCTTATTGCATCCGGCATGCCATATTTAACGTGTTGAAAAATATGGCTTATTTTTTAGTTGTGGTGATAGGCACCCGGACGCTTTAGGGTGAATCCAACCATAGAGGGTAATAACTACCATGCTGCGTGAAAGCCTGGCGGCCGACCTGATTGTCGAGTTGCCCAATGCTGTGCGGTTGCAACGACTGGTCCAGACCCTGCGCGAGTACTTCAACAGTGGCGCCGTGGGATTGCTGCGTCTGGATGACGACAGCCTCAGGCCGGTCGCGACGGTGGGGCTGGTGCATGAAGCGTTGGGGCGCCGGTTTGTCATCGCTCAGCATCCGCGGCTGGCGGCGATCATGGCGTCGCGCGAACCCACCTGGTTCGAGCCCGACAGTCGCCTGCCGGATCCCTATGACGGCTTGCTTGACGAACACGCCGGCGAACCGATGCCAGTGCACGACTGCATGGGCGTGAGCCTGTATGTGGAGGGGCGGATCTGGGGCGCGATCACCCTCGATGCGCTGCACGCCGGGACCTTCGACAGCCGTGCGCGGGAAGAACTCAAGCGCTGTACCTTGCAGATCGAAGCTGCCGTGCGAGTCACCCGGCTTGAGCAGGAAAACCGCAGCCTGCGCTTGTCCCGCAGCGATATTCAAGACGTGCGGCGGCCGGCGGATGAAGGCGAAATCCTCGGGCAGAGTGAGGTGCTGCATCAGTTGCTCAATGAACTGGACGTACTGGCCGATTCCGAGCTGCCGGTATTGCTGCTGGGCGAGACCGGCGTCGGCAAAGAATTGTTCGCAAGGCGCTTGCATCGTTTGTCGCGCCGCAGTCATAAGCCGCTGGTGCAGGTCAACTGCGCCGCGTTGCCGGAGTCTCTGGCAGAGAGTGAATTGTTCGGCCATGTCAAAGGCGCATTTTCCGGCGCCACCAGCGACCGTGCCGGACGTTTCGATGCGGCCAACGGTGGCACGCTGTTTCTCGACGAAGTCGGTGAGTTGCCATTGGCCGTGCAGGCGAAGCTGCTGCGCACCCTGCAGAACGGCGAGATCCAGCGCCTCGGTGCCGACAAGCCGTTGCATGTCGATGTGCGAATCATCGCTGCGACCAACCGGCACCTGCCGGACAGCATCCGCGACGGCTTGTTTCGGGCCGATCTGTATCACCGGCTCTCGGTGTACCCGGTGCCGATTCCGCCGCTGCGCGAGCGAGGTAACGACGTGTTGATGCTGGCCGGGCATTTCCTTGAACTCAATAGGACGCGGCTCGGCCTGCGCGGTTTGCGTCTGTCGCCGGCGGCCGAGCGAGCGCTGCTGACGTACAGCTGGCCGGGCAACGTGCGCGAGCTGGAACATGTGATCAGCCGAGCCGCGTTGAAGCAGCTCAGTCGCGGCACCAGTCGCACGCTGATCATGACGCTGGAGCCCGAGATTCTGGACCTCGACAGTGCCATGGGCGGGCAGGGTGCGGTCGTCGAAAGTCCCCTGGACGTGACGGCTGATGAGCCGTTCCAGCCCCTGGGTGAAGCGGTCGACAATTACCAGCGCAAGAAAATTCTCCAGGCCTTGAGCCTGTCCGGGGAGAACTGGGCCAGCGCCGCGCGGATTCTGGAAGTCGATCCCAGCAACCTGCACAAACTGGCTCGGCGTCTGCGCCTCAAATAAGGTTGATGGTGGTCAAGGTGGTCTTGCGCAGTACATCGCACACTGGGCAGAACATTTTTGGAGATCACCGTCATGCCCCTTTCCCTGGCACAAATGCGCCGCAACTACACCCTTTTTGGCCTGCAAGACGAGTTGGCGCTGGACGACCCAATGGCGATGTTCCGGCAATGGCTGCAACTGGCCCGCGACACCGAGCGCGCGCCTGTCGAAGCCAACAGCATGGTGTTGGCGACGGTCGACAGTGAAGGGCGCCCGCACTGCCGGGTCCTGCTGCTCAAGGGCTTGAGCGATGAAGGCTTCACCTTTTTCGGTAATTACCAGAGTGACAAAGGCCAGCAACTGGCCGCCAACCCGCATGCTGCCATGACCTTTTTCTGGCCGGGGCTGGAGCGTCAGGTGCGTATCGAAGGCCAGGTCTCCAGGCTCGACCCGACGCTGTCGGATGCGTACTACGATTCCCGCTCACAGGACAGTCGCCTGGGCGCCTGGGCTTCACCGCAAAGCCGGCCGTTGGCCAATCGGGCCGAGCTTGAATCGCTGTTGATACAAACCACCCAACGTTTTGCCGGCAAGACCGTGCCGCGGCCCGAGCATTGGGGCGGCTACTGCCTGCACCCTGAGCGTCTGGAGTTCTGGCAGGGCCGTGCCGACCGCTTGCATGACCGTCTCGATTACCGTTTGCGCGATGGTGTATGGCGACGAAACCGCTTGGCGCCTTGAGATCCACTGCGCAAGCCCGCTCCCACAGGTATCGTGTGGCCTACACGTTCTTCATATGTCCCTGTGGAGGTACCTCCTTGGAGGAATAGGCTCACTGCGGATTCCGGTTCAGGCTTTGTCCCATACCCTCATTCACGGGAAGGCTTGGATATGGCCCATCTGGCGCAACGCACGTTTGAACCCCTGAACATTGCCGTGCTGACCATCAGCGATACGCGCACCTTTGACACCGACACCTCGGGGCAGACCCTGACGGATTTACTGCAAACGGCCGGGCATGTGTTGATAGATCGTGGTCTGGTCAAAGACGACATTTATCAGATCCGCGCCAAAGTCTCTCACTGGATCGCCGACCCCAAGGTGCAAGTGGTGTTGATGACCGGCGGCACCGGCTTCACCGCGCGCGACAACACACCACAAGCGGTTTTGCCGTTGCTGGACAAACATGTGGAAGGCTTTGGTGAACTGTTCCGTCAGGTGTCCCTGGCGGAAATCGGCATGTCCAGTCTGCAGTCACGGGCATTGGCCGGGATGAGCAATGGAGTGCTGGTGTGCTGCGTTCCGGGTTCGCCCGGCGCGTGTCGAACCGCCTGGAACCAGATCCTGCTCGAACAATTGGACAGCCGCACCGGTCCATGTAATTTCGCCCCGCATTTGAAACCGCAAGGGCAACGGGTCATCGATGCCTGCGAGACACGCTCATGACCGGCCGGGTGTGCGACCTCGGCCACCTGATGCCGGTGGACGAGGCCATCAGCCGTCTGCTGGATCAGGCACCGCCGCCGCCCCTGGCGCAAAAAATCGGTCTCGATCAAGCCTTGGGGCGGGTGCTGGCGGCGGACATTCATTCTCCTGTCAATCTGCCGGCCTGGGACAACAGTGCCATGGACGGTTATGCCCTCAGGGCCGCAGACCTGCCACCGGACGGTGGCTGTTTGTCGATTGGCGGACGAATTGCAGCGGGAGATCCGGCGTGCTCGCCCTTGCTCGCGCAGCAGACGGTGCAGATCTTTACCGGCGCGCCATTGCCGCCGGGTGCCGACACGGTGGTGCCGCAGGAGCGTTGCCGGATCGAGGGCGAGCGTGTCTGGTTTCCGCCCGTCAACCCTGGCGATCACGTGCGCAAGGAAGGCGAGGAGGTTCGCCGGGGAGACCTGTTGCTCCAGGCCGGTAAACGCCTGCGTGCGCAAGAAGTGGGGTTGCTGGCCGGCGCTGGCATCGCGCGGGTCGAAGTCTATCGACCGTTGCAGGTGTGCTTGCTTAGCAGCGGCAATGAACTGCGTGAGCCGGGCGATCCATTGGCGCCCGGGCAGATTTACAACAGCAATCGTTATTGCCTCGCGGCGTTGTTGAGCGGTTGGGGCGTCGAGGTCCACGACTATGGCGTCATGGCCGATGAGTTGGCGGCCAGCCGGCATGCCTTGAGCCTGGCGTCCTCGGAATGCGACCTGTTGTTGAGTTCTGGTGGCGTCTCGGTGGGCGAGGAAGATCACCTCAAACAGGCCATCGAGGAGCTCGGTAGCCTGGTTTTCTGGCGGGTGGCCATTCAGCCGGGTAAACCGCTGGCCTTTGGCGAAGTGGCCGGCAAACCCTGGATCGGCATGCCGGGCAATCCTTCGGCAGCGCTGATTACCGCGTTGGTGGTGGTGCGTCCGTTCCTGCTCAGGGCCCAGGGCGTGAAAGACGTGTTGCCGGTGCCATTGGCCGTGCCCGCCGGGTTTGACTGGTTGCAGCGCAACAAACGTCGGCAGTACCTGCGGGCACGGTTGACGCCTGGTGCTGACGGACAGTTGAGCGTGGAGCTGCACCCTCAGCAAAGCTCGGCAATGTTGACTGCGGCGTGTTGGGCCGACGGGCTGGCGGTGATCGAGTGCGAGCAGCAAGTGCTCACGCACGACAACGTGATGTTCCTGTCCTTCGCCGACCTGATGCATTGATGGCAATTGATTGCCGTCAAGGTCGTGCCTGCCGGTCTCGCTAGACTGGCAGCGCGATTTTCCATGAGGATTACCCATGCAACTGGTCTGCCCGGCAGGGAATCTGCCTGCGCTGAAAGCGGCGGTGCGCGAAGGCGCCGATGCCGTCTATGTCGGTTTTCGCGATGACACCAATGCCCGGCATTTCGCGGGGCTGAACATGGACGACAAACAGTTCGACGCGGCGGTCGCCCACATCCGCCAGCATCAACGCAAACTCTACGTCGCGGTCAACACCTACCCGCAACCCAAGGGCTGGGAACGCTGGCAGCGGGCGGTCGATCGTGCCGCCGATTACGGCGTGGATGCGTTGATCGCCGCCGACCCCGGGGTGCTCAACTATGCCAGCCAGCGCCATCCGCAATTGGCGTTGCATCTGTCGGTCCAGGGTTCGGCAACCCATGCTGCGGCCCTGGAGTTTTATGCGCAGCGCTACGGGATTCGTCGCGCGGTGCTGCCGCGGGTGTTGTCGTTGGCGCAAGTGCGCCAGGTCGCCGCGAGCAGCCCGGTGCCCATCGAAGTCTTTGGCTTCGGCAGCTTGTGCATCATGGCCGAAGGGCGTTGCCATCTGTCGTCCTACATCACCGGCGAGTCGCCGAACCTGTGCGGCGTCTGTTCGCCGGCAAAAGCGGTGCGCTGGAGCGAAGACGCTGAAGGTTTGAGCGCACGGCTCAGTGAAGTGCTGATCGACCGTTACACCCCCAAAGAACCCGCCGGTTACCCGACCCTGTGCAAAGGCCGATTCCTGGTCAGCGGCAAACGCTTTCATGCGCTGGAAGAACCTACCAGCCTCGACACCCTGGATTTGCTGCCGGAATTGACGGCCATCGGCGTTGAAGCGATCAAAATCGAGGGCCGGCAACGCAGTCCGGCCTATGTCGAACAAGTCACCCGCGTCTGGCGCGCGGCACTGGATGCCCATCGCGGCTCGCCGGGCAGTTTTCGGGTCAAGGAGGAATGGCGCCGGGTGCTGGCCGGTTTGTCCGAAGGCAGCCAGACCACCCTGGGTGCTTACCATCGATCATGGCAATGAGGGAGGCGACATGAAGCTCAGCCTGGGACCGGTCCTGTTTTATTGGGACAAAGAGCAACTCAGCAACTTTTACGCCGAGATGTCGGCCTTGCCCCTGGATGTGATTTATCTGGGGGAAACCGTGTGCTCGAAACGCCGGGCCTTTTCACTGGATCAATGGCTGGGGCTGGGGCGCGAGTTGCAGGAATGCAGCCAGGCACAGTTGGTGATCTCCAGCCTGACGCTGATCGAAGCGGCGTCCGAGCTCTCCAGCCTGCGGCGGCTCTGCGACAACGGCCAATTGCTGGTGGAGGCCAACGACATGGGCGCGGTGCAGTTTTTGGCCGAGCGCAAGTTGCCGTTCGTGGGCGGTCCGGCGCTGAATGTGTACAACGGTCATACGCTGGCGCAACTGCTGGACTGCGGGATGACCCGTTGGGTGCCGCCGGTGGAATGCTCGGCGGCGTTGATTGGCGATGTGCTTGATCAGGTGCGCGAACTTGGCCGTGAGGTGCCGGAAGTCGAGATCTTTGCCTATGGGCATTTGCCCTTGGCTTATTCCGCACGCTGCTTCACCGCACGGGCGGAAAACCTGCCCAAGGACGACTGCCGGTTTTGCTGCCTCAACTACCCCGACGGCCTGCCGCTGACCAGTCAGGAAGGGCAGGCGCTGTTCACCATTAACGGTATTCAAACAATGTCGGCCGAAGTAACCAATCTGCTGGCGGATTACACCGGCCTGGTGGCCTGCGGTGCCGATCTGTTGCGCCTGAGCCCTCGCGTTCAGGGCATGGCCGAGGTCATTGCAGCCTATCAACGGGTTCGTCTGGGCGAGACGCCGCCGCTGTTCGTCGACGGTTGTAATGGCTACTGGCATGGCCAGGCTGGCATGTTGCGCGTCGAGGAGGTCGGCCTGTGTTGAACCGAAAAAAGTGGCTGCTGAAAGGCGCCGACCGGTTTCTGCCGCTGGTGCGTCGAGTGCCCTTTGCGGTGCAGCGCCTGGCGTTGCAGCAGGCGCTCAATCGCTGCCTCGCCGAGCCGTTGCGCGATGGCGAATTTGAGGTGTTGCGCGGGCGCTGGCTGTGCCTGCGGATCCCGGACCTGGGTTTGTCCTGGTTCCTGACGCTGACCCGTGAAGGGTTGCGAATTGCTGAGCGCGCCAACGCGCACGTGACCATCAGCGGAAACTGGCGCGAGTTTTTATTGCTGGCCAGCCGTCAGGAAGATCCGGATACGCTGTTCTTTCGCAGGCGTTTGGTGATCGAGGGTGATACGGAGTTGGGGCTGGCGCTGAAGAACTTGATCGACAGTCTTGATCCTGATGTGTTGCCGGTGTGGTTGTGGCGCAATCTGGAGCGGGCAGGGAAGGGATTGGCGGCCGGTTAGCCGAGCTGTATTTTTGGTCGGGGTACATATCCGTTGCTGCGGTAACGGCCACTTAGGGTTCCGCCCTTACGGCGGGTCACTTGGAAAAGCGCCAAGTAACCAAACGCTTTTGCCCCTGACGTGCGGTGCCTCGCCTAGGCTCGGCATGCCCTCGCTCCGGTCCTGCTCCGTGGGCCCG
>NZ_JALBYU010000047.1 GCF_029963765.1 Pseudomonas sp. UYIF39 | reverse complement strand
CAGTCTGGCGAGCATTCTCGCCTAAATGGGTGTCCGGAATCATTAGACCACTACAGATGGATCTTATCCACTGTTGTTCGCCTCCCTCCTCCCTTTCCTAGTCGCTATTTCTACAAATTACTGAGGGTTGGGAACAATTCTAAGCATTTTCTAATACTCCCTCATGACGAATGACATACCTCAGTATTAGTCGACAGCACTGACGCACTAAAAAATGCGGACTTACGTAGAAGTGCAGATTTATGCCAAACATTGCACTCTAGATCCAAGGCAGCATAGAAGATTACTAAGTAGGGATGACAGACATAACTAGCAAGGGCTACTCCCATATGCGCCCCCTACTCAGAAACAGTTCACGACCAGGACGGCTATAAACGTACGGTTAAAATTGCATTGACTACCTAACAACAATTTATCGGCCACGGTGATTAAGAATGACCAGATATGAACTTCGCAAAGTCGACTTTAGTCTTTTGATTATTTTCGAAACTTTGATGCAAGAGCACAGCCTCACTCGCGCTGGTGAGAAACTGTCTATGTGTCAATCAGCTATAAGTGTTGCCGTTAGCCGACTGCGTGAACTTTTCGATGATCCACTCTTTGTTCGATTGGGAAAAACGTTGGAGCCTACTATCAGAGCAACAGAAATACTGCAAAACCTGACGCCAGTTATAGACACCATGGCAGCAGTGTTGCGCAACGCCAACGACTTTGACCCAGAGACCAGTTCACCTGTTTTTAAAACTGGCTTTTCAGGTGACTTGGTTAACGTTGCCTTCAACTCAAGTCACTCATCATTTATGTGAAATAAGAGCACCTTGGCGGACGACACCTTAAACACAAGGTTCTGAACCCTTGAAATGCATCTATAGGAAGGGCTTATGCAGAGCATTGCATATCGGTCTTGGACGCTATCAAGCAAACGGCAGAAGATTGCCACACACAAAACGCAACACCAACTAGCAACTCAAACCTCGTAATCCGATAGGAGAAACACAATGACACAGTCCCACGCTTACAAAGACACCAGCCTCGAACTGACCGCCAAAATCCTGGACGCTAAAGCTCGCAAAAAGCTGTCTTTTGAAGATATGGCAGAAGGCACTGGCCTAGGCCTGGCATACGTCACCGCAGCTCTGCTCGGTCAACACCCGCTTCCTGAAGCCGCAGCAAAAGTGATCGGCGAAAAACTCGATCTGGATGCCGACGCAGTAGCTCGTCTGCAAATCATCCCACTGCGCGGCAGTCTGAATGGCGTTCCGACGGACCCAACAGTTTATCGCTTCTACGAAATGATCCAGATCTATGGCACAACCCTTAAAGCCCTGGTACACGAACAATTCGGCGACGGCATCATCAGCGCGATCAACTTCAAGCTGAATATGAAGAAAGTTGAAGATCCAGAAGGTGGTCATCGTGCAGTAATCACGCTCGACGGTAAGTTCCTGCCACTGCGTCCTTTCTAAGGATACAAATGGAACTGTAATTCGGCCCGCAGCCTTGCGGGCCTGCTTCAAACTTCTTACTCGGGTTCTACTCATCACCAAAGATTGGAGGATTCACCATGAAAAATATTCTGCTTCTCGCATTATCGCTGACAGCCTCTTTTTCGGCATTTGCACAAGATGTAGCCACCACGACTGACGTCGTACATTATAAATATGGTATGCATTTGGATATTGCCAAAGTAATCCACATTACCGAAGCGGCACCTATATGCGCCCCAACACCAGTACAAATGACGTACCAAGACTCTCAAGGGCAAACGCATACGTTGGAATACAGCATCATAGGTGGCGGCTGCACCAATTAATCATAACCTTCAACTCTCCGACTTAGGCAGGATCAAATCATGAAGGCACTAATTGAAGGCTTTTTGAAATTTCAAAATGAAGTTTTTCCACAACGCACTGATTTGTTCAAGCATTTGGCAACGACGCAACACCCAGGTACGCTTTTCATCACTTGCTCCGATAGCCGCGTAGTGCCCGAGCTGCTGACCCAACAAGAACCCGGTGAACTGTTCGTGATCCGAAACGCGGGGAACATCGTGCCGTCCTACAGCCCCCATCCCGGCGGTGTGTCGGCCACGGTAGAATACGCTGTCGCCGTGCTGGGCGTGACCGATATCGTGATCTGCGGCCATTCGGACTGCGGCGCCATGACCGCCGTTGCCAAGTGTAAATGCATGGATCACCTGCCTGCGGTCGCAGGCTGGTTGCAGCATTCGGAATCGGCGAAAGTCATCAATGAGTCGCGGTCTCACGCCGATGATGCGGCTAAAGTCAGCTCGATGGTGCGTGAGAACGTCATTGCCCAACTGGCCAACATCCAGACCCACCCAAGTGTGCGTCTAGCGCAGGAAAAAGGCCTGCTCAATTTGCATGGCTGGGTGTACGACATCGAAACCGGCTCTATAGACGCTCTGGACGCAGACAACCGCACCTTCAAGTCCTTGGTAAATCATCCATCTACCTGTGCTGTGCATGCGCGCACTCTGGCAGTGGCGTGATCCGGAACGTGTTGAGATGTTCATCCGACTAGCAGTTAGCATCTCATCACACCGTTTCACAGCTCTTAACTCGTTACGAAACCGTCGGCTGCTCATAATCTCAACTGACTGACACTCGCTTGAGATCAAAGCTGCTGAGTTTGCAGCTTTTCCAATGCCATCAGTCACCGACTTGGGTTTAGTGGATAGCCGACAGACCAGGGGCAATCCGATTCACTGTTGTCAGCAGAAATGGGGGCGTACTTTGAGTAGTGAAATCCGCATCCCGATTTCGCCAGCCGAAACTATTCAGGCTTACGGCACACCTACGACAGCAACTCGGGAAGGTAAGCTGAGTTATTTGCCAGTGGCGATGTTCGGCGCGGTTATGGGGCTGACCGGTTTATCGTCAGCTTGGAAATTCGCAGACAGCCTCTATGGCTTGCCATCCTGGATTGCTAGTTTTTTCGGAGGTTTGGCGATCCTGGCTTTCCTCCTTGTGGGAATAGGCTATTCGATCAAGGCAGCCACGGGGTTGAAAGCTGTCAAGGCCGAATTCCAACATCCCATCGCTGGCAACCTGTTTGGAACATTATTCATCAGTCTCCTCCTGATTCCGAACCCGGTCTCCATTTACAGCTTATCCGTAGCGCGGTGGATATGGGCAATCGGAACGCTGGGCATGATCCTTTTTGCCTGGGTGATCATTTCTCGTTGGCTCGGAGAGCAACAGCAGACAGAGCACGCTACTCCAGCCTGGATCATTCCCATGGTCGGGTTGATAAACATACCCATAGCAGTACCCACCTTAGAGATCCACGGTCAGAACGAATTATTGATGTTCTCGCTTGCCATCGGGTTCTTCTTCGCTATGCCATTATTCACTTTGATTATGTCGAGATTGATATTCGAAAAGCCTCTAATCCCTTCGCTTCAGCCTTCCCTGATGATTTTAATTGCACCTTTCGCCGTTGGTTTTTCAGCTTACGTAAATGTTGTTGGAGAAATAGATCGATTTGCTACTGCCCTTTATATGCTGACTATTTTTTTTCTATCTGTGATGATTGGTCGCCTACGTTATTTGGCGATCATCTGCCCTTTTCGCCTGTCTTGGTGGTCCGTGAGTTTTCCTCTCGCCTCCGCTTCAGTGTGCACACTGCGCTACGCAGAATACTCCCCCAATCTCTTTACACATTCGGTGGCAATTGCATTGTTGGTAGGCGTGACATTGCTTCTGCTCGCAATGTTTGTAAAGACCATCGCGAACCTTTTGAAAGGCAATTTGAAGCTACTTATTGGTTAATAAGACTGTTATGTCTCCATACCAATAGCAAGCCAAGCATTTAACTTCGCGCACTGACTCTTCCGTAAGCACAACCCCACTTCCGACTCTACGCCAGTGGATTAACCAGCTATTTATAAAAAATAAGTATACCCCGAATGTAATAATGGGTTTCCGTGTCTCCGTTTTTTATTTTCAACACCTTCACATTTCGTAGACTGCAATGTCGATCACGACAGCGCCAGGAATGCGGCGCATTACAGAGTTTCTAAAGCTAAGCGCGTTGGGAATTAACTGACCAACGGACCAAACCAAGTTGGGTCTGCGACCGTAACCAGCTTACGTTATTCAGATTCACACGTTAACGGAGACCCGCCATTACCCCACAACTCAATGAAGCACTTAAAAAAGCACAAACGCTGTGTGAAACCATGAATAATGTGCGATGCGCTATCGCAACTATTCCACCACACGACACTAATTGAAACTCATTCCATTCAGTAGCACAAACAAATACGAACAGTATATTCATTTCATATAACAGCTCGGCCATTACGCCCTCTTAATATTGGACTACATCCGACACTCACACTAGTCTTTAATAAAAATACGGTTCAGCACACCACCAGAGGGGTAACAGACAATGAAAGCGCTCATCGAAGGTTTCATCAAATTCCAGAAAGAAGTATTTCCACAAAGAACGGATCTTTTTAAATATCTCGCTACCACGCAAACGCCTGAAACGTTATTCATTACGTGTTCTGATAGTCGAGTTATCCCAGAAATGCTCACGCAGCAGGAACCGGGTGAGCTGTTCGTAATACGTAATGCGGGAAATATTGTTCCCTCCTACGGGCCGCAGCCAGGTGGTGTGACAGCTACCGTCGAATACGCCGTTGCGGTGCTCGGAGTGTCCGACATCGTTATTTGTGGGCATTCAGATTGCGGGGCGATGACCGCGGTTTCGAGTGGGAAACCCATCAACCATTTACCAGCTGTTGCTGCTTGGATGAGCTATGCAGAATCCGCAAAAGTGATCAATTCCGCTCGTACCTTTACATCCGACAAAGATCGCATTTGTTCGATGGTCCGCGAAAATGTCATCGCTCAACTCTCCAACTTACGAACACACCCGAGCGTAAGACTTGCCTTGGAGCAAAAAAAGCTGAACCTGCATGGTTGGGTTTACGACATTGAATCTGGATCAATCGAGGCACTTGATGGCACAACTAATAAATTTGTTTCGCTAGTGGACTTCCCAGAAACAAAAGCCTAAAGACAGATTGAGTGAGAGTAGTTTTTAAAAAGTAACCAACCAAATATTAGAGGCTAATAACTCAACCTTTTGAGTGCATATAATTATCGGACCATTAAGATTTGGAGTGATTATTATGTCTGAATCGGAAACCCGCCCACCGCTTCCGCCGTTTGACCGTGAGTCTGCAACTCTCAAAGTTCGTCTTGCAGAGGATGGTTGGAATAGCCGTAACGCTGAAAAAATTTCGCTGGCTTACACCCCAAGCACGAAATGGCGTAATCGAGTGGACTTTGCAGCAAATCGGGAGGAAGCAGCTGCATTCCTGACTCGAAAATGGAACAAGGAGCTGGAGTATCGGCTCATCAAAGAGTTATGGGCTTTTACTGATAACCGAATCGCGGTGCGGTACGCCTATGAATGGCAAGACGACTCAGGAAATTGGTACCGCTCATATGGAAATGAAAACTGGGAGTTCGCAGACGATGGACTTATGGCTCATCGTTTTGCCTGCGTAAATGACATGCCAATCAAAGAGTCTGAGCGAAAATTTCGATGGCCATTAGGTAGGCGGCCAGACGAACACCCAAGTCTTTCCGATTTAGGCCTTTGAATTTAAACAGGTTTTAGTAGCTGAACATGTGTTCTATTTCTCACAACACTTATCTATAGGGAGGACTTATCCAATGGATTGCAAATGGGTCTTGGACGCTATCTGCGGTTCAGACGATGATTGTTTCACAGCAAAGCGACACCAACTCTTCACTATTAACCATACGAAATTGATCGGAGAAATACCATGGTCCAGTCCCACGCTTACAAAGATTCCAGCCTTGCCCTGACTACTGAAATTCTCGATGCCAAGGCCCGTAAAAACTTGTCATGGCAGGATATGGCCGACGGCACTGGCCTCGGCTTGGCATATGTCACGGCCGCCCTGCTTGGCCAACATCCTCTGCCCGAAAGTGCCGCTAAAGTTGTCGGTGAAAAGCTAGACCTGGATGCTGATGCGGTAGCCGCCCTGCAAATCATCCCGTTGCGCGGCAGCTTGAATGGCGTACCTACAGATCCGACGATCTATCGCTTCTACGAAATGATCCAGATCTACGGCACGACCCTAAAAGCCCTGGTTCACGAACAATTCGGTGACGGAATTATTAGCGCGATTAACTTCAAACTTGATATGAAGAAAGTTGAAGACCCAGAAGGCGGTCATCGTGCAGTAATCACCCTTGACGGTAAGTTCCTGCCACTGCGCCCTTTCTAAAAGCGCAACTCTCCCCTGGCATTCGGCCCGTATCCTATGCGGGCCTGTTTTAAACACTAATTAATCAATCTTAAATATCACCATTTCTAATTAGAGGATTCGTCTTGAGCCGAGTAATCATTCACTCCTCCACTTTTTACAGGATCAAATCATGAAAGCTCTTATTGATGGTCTTTTGAAATTTCAAAAGGAAGTGTTTCCACAAAGGACTGATTTGTTCAAGCATCTGGCCAAAACACAGAATCCAGGCACTTTGTTCATCAGTTGCTCTGACAGCCGTGTCGTACCTGAATTGCTTATGCAGCAGGAGCCCGGTGAGCTGTTCGTCATTCGCAACGCAGGCAACATTGTACCGTCCTACAGCCCGCAATCTGGTGGGGTATCAGCCACGATCGAATACGCCGTTGCTGTGTTGGGTGTGACCGATATCGTGATCTGCGGACACTCGGATTGCGGCGCCATGACAGCCGTTGCCAAGTGCAAATGCATGGACCATCTGCCTGCCGTCGCTGGCTGGCTACAACATGCCGAGTCGGCGAAAGTCATCAACGAATCTCGGCCTCACGCCAGTGAAGCAGCCAAGGTCAGTTCGATGGTTCGTGAGAACGTTATTGCCCAACTGGCCAACATCCAGACCCACCCAAGCGTACGTTTGGCTAACGAAAAGGGCCTACTGAATTTGCATGGCTGGGTGTACGACATCGAAACCGGATCGATAGACGCTCTGGATTCCGACAACCGCAGCTTCAAATCATTGGTAAAGCACCCTACTACCTGTGCTGTGCATGCGCGCGCTCAAGCCGCGGCATGAACTACTCTCAAATTTGAGGCACACCCAGGCACCAAACTTAGATATAGGAGCCAGCATGTCCAGAGAAACAACAATGGGTGCGGAAAGTGTCCTCCCTACCGCCGATGGGTTGCCTGAAAACGCTCGCCGACTTGCCGTATTTTCCCTCGCCATAGGTGTTGCCATGGCATCCCTTGACACGGCGATAGCCAACGTAGCTTTGCCAGCAATTGCTGAGCAATTAAACACAACACCCGCGTCATCAGTTTGGATCATCAACGTCTACCAATTGGCGATGGTAGCGACGCTATTACCGTTCGCTGCCCTTGGTGAAATCATCTGCTATCGCAGAGTTCTTCTTTTTGGACTTCTTTTATTCACGATTGCTTCCTTAGGCTGCGCACTTGCCTGGTCATTGCCATCACTGGTCACCGCTCGTCTTCTCCAAGGGGTCGGAGCTAGTGCCGTTATGGGCGTGAATACCGCCATGCTGAAAGCCATCTATCCAACAAAAATGTTGGGGCGAGGCTATGGGACCAACGCTCTCGTGGTCGCCGTCGCTTTTGCGATAGGGCCGACCATGTCATCTCTTATTTTGTCAGTCGCCAGTTGGCCATGGCTCTTCGCAATTAACGTCCCGCTTGGCCTGGTTGCATTTTTCCTCGGCCGTAAAGTACTGCCTGCCACTCACCGTGCAACGCACAAATTCGATGGATTAACCGCCCTTTACAACGTAGTGGCATTCAGTCTGTTGATATTGCTTTTCGGGGACGCGGCGCATCAAGCCAACGTTACAACGCTGCTGTTGGAGTTGGTTGGCGCAGCATTGTTTTTCGCGTTGTTACTGCATCGGCAGGCAGACCATAAAGCGCCAATGCTGCCAATCGACTTACTACGCCGCCCCATGTTCGCACTTTCAGTCGTAACGTCTGTCTGCACCTTCGCGGCTCAGGGACTAGCATTTGTTGCTCTGCCTTTTTACTTCTTTTCCACACTTGGTCGATCACCCGTTGAAACAGGATTTCTGATGACTCCTTGGGCAGTGATGGTCGCAATCATGGCCCCTATTGCTGGCAGATTGAGCGATCACTATTCACCTGGTGCTTTAGGAGGAATCGGCCTTGCGATATTGGCTGCTGGATTACTCGCCTTGGTGCTGATGCCTGATGCCCCGTCCACGATCAATATCAGTTGGCGCATGGCTATGTGCGGGGTTGGATTTGGTTTTTTCCAAGCGCCTAACCTCAAAGGTTTTATGGGTAGCGCTCCACCTCAACGTGCTGGTAGCGCTAGTGGGATGGTTGCTACTTCTCGGCTCATCGGACAATCCACCGGGGCGGCTTTGGTTGCCTACTGCTTCATGTTGTCGAGCGAACACGGAGCAATATTTGCACTGTGGGCTGCTGCTGCATTTGCGGGAGCCGCAAGCGTCGCAAGTTTCGGGCGGGTGGTCGCTGTACGAACTTGATCAACGATCGCTGTCATCGCACGATGAGCCCCATGGATAGGTCTGACGGGGGGCAAATATTTTACGCCTCATAAGTAGAACGCAGTGTGTGTTCTCGGAGAATACAAATGCTCGACCTGGCATTAAGCCAATGGCTGGACACGCACGCAGAGGGACTAGACTCAGGATCCTGTGATCCACAAAAAGTTTTGTCACAACTGGCGAAAGCCAACGTTTTACGTGTTGGAATCAGTCCTTTTTTAGGCGGTAGCGGTAAAAACTTGGCCGACGCGGTAGAAATTTTAGCCGCTGTAGCCAGCCATTCACTGACGGCAGCTTTTGTCCTTTGGGGTCAGCGCACATTCATCGAATATGTTCTGCAAAGCTCAAATTTTGCATTGCGCGAAAGGTTATTACCGTTCCTGCTCGATGGAAAACTGGCAGGTGCAACTGGCCTTTCCAATGCCATCAAATATCTGTCGGGGATTGAAGCTCTGCAAGTGCAAGGAAGCGCAACCGAAGCGGGCTGGGTCTTGAATGGAGGACTTCACTGGGTAACAAATTTGCGCAGAAGTGGATTCGTTGTTGCTGCGGCTGTAGAGAATACGCAAGGTGGTACGCCCTTCATTTTAGCTATTCCGGGCTCAACTACGGGCCTTCAGCGTTCAGAAGATTTGCAGTTGATGGGATTGCAATCCAGCAACACAGCTGCCCTAGATTTTGTACAGGCCGAGGTAGGGAGCGACTGGCTGCTGCATGAAGATGCGCACGCTTTTCTGCAATCAGCGCGACCAGCATTTCTCGGTTTGCAGTGTGGCATGTCCATTGGACTAGCCAGACGATCATTGCAGGAAGTGGAGGAACATTTGCAGCACGACCGCTCGATTCTATTAGAAACCTTGCTGAACCAACGCTGGCAATTGGAAGGGATGGTTAGCGAACTTAAACGTGGGTTACTGAACGGGCGTTTTCGGGAACAGCCCGCAGCTTTATTTTGCTTACGGATATCCTTTGCTGAGGCAGCTGCTAACGCTGTGCAATTGGAACTACAAGCGAGCGGTGGCAAAGCCTATCTGGATGAATATGGGATCGGATTCGCCCGACGTTGGCGTGAATCGGCGTTCATACCAGTTGTTACTCCGACGCTTGTCCAGCTTCGCGCTCAGCTGCAACGATAGCGAAGGTGAGTTGTTCCCCGATCGTCGCGTATTCTGATAAATCAGCAACGGACGTGCTGATATGCCGGTGGCAAGCAGGGGTGCTTCCTCAACCTTGATAAGTCAGACACCGCTGCCGATCCACACCAAAATCTCACTGATGCCATACCGAAGTATTAGGTCCGTATATTTTCTGACTACCTAGATAAGCCCTATGCACGAATGTGTTTCCGGCCCCTGGAAGATATTCTTTTTCCTAAGGTTTCGGAGGATTTCGTCATGAACATGCTGATTACGAACATCGCCAAAAGACTGTCATCGCTGAGGTATCTCACGTTCTTCAGATCTGCTCTGATTGACGTGAGCCTTGTGTCTTGCCTGAACAGCGAATCCCTCGGAACAGAATTGCATATCAGCGTTTCCGATAACGGTGCCTCACAAAACAACGGAAGCGCTGATGCGAGCGTTAGATTGATCGGCCAAGACATCGACTGGTTGCCAGCAGGATCGCACCTTGTCAGTCCACGTAAATTCTATGTGCATCATGGAATTTATCTTGGAAACGGCAAGGTCGCACACTATTCAGGACTGAGCGGATCACTGAGAGCGGGTCCTATTGAAGTCACCGACCTAGAACGATTTGCCAATGGTAGGTCCGCTTGGGTCTATCAGGAACAAACGGCTTTCACAAACGATGAAATCGTCGTGCGTGCACGCTCCAGGATTGGCGAGTCGCAGTACAAAATCTTCTCCAACAATTGTGAGCACTTCTGCAACTGGTGTATTACGGGTACCAGCCATAGCGCTCAAGTCGCTGAGTTCCTCCATTTCCCTTTCCGGCTGATAGGTCAGGTTTACGCTCAGGAACCTTGTCTGATCGCATAGCATAAGAATTGAATTCCACTCCAAACGAGGACTCTTTCGACCCACTGAATTATGACGATCAAAACGGCTATTTTATTGCGAACTGGCGCGCTTTTACGCCGGCGAACGGTTTTGCCTGCCGCAGTTTTACCGACTAAAATTGAGTTTATTGTCGGTGTCGAATTGCAGACCTAGCAGGCCAACTGATTTATGAAAATCATGACGGAACCGAAGGTAATTACTGAAACGTCCTCACGCACCCTTCTTTCTTCTTTGCAGCTTCAACGCTTAGGCGCAATAGCGCTTTCAAGCACCATATTCGTCGTCGACCTTGCCAGCTCAATCCATGTCGCCATAGCGGTGCTCTACGTGGCGGTGATTCTGATTTCCGTCAATATATTCCCCAAAAAGGGCGTTATCCTCGTTTCTCTTTTTTGCATCGGGTTGACGCTGATTGCATTTGTTTCACAACATGGTCTGGATTTTTATGACGATAGTTCTGCGCGACTTTTGGTCAGCCTTTCAGCGATTGGCATCACGACTCTTCTAGCTCTCAAAAACAAAGCGTTCAGTGATGAATTGCAGGAACAGGTGCGATTGCTTGCGCAAACGCATGACGCGATCATCGTACGCGACATGAACCACATCATCTCTACGTGGAGTGCCGGCGCCGAAACTCTTTACGGCTGGTCTAGAGAGCAAGCCATAGGTCAAGATTTCCGCGCCCTCTTGGCACCCCAGATAACGACATCCTGGGACGAGATGATGACCTCGTTGCTAGAAACGGGTCACTGGGAAGGAGAGGTAATCGAGCACTGTCGAGATGGGGCGTGCGTGACGGTTGTAAGCCGATGTTCGTTATCACGCGGAGACAATAACGAGCCCATAGCAATTCTTGCGACCCATAACGATATATCCGCGCGAAAGCAGGCAATAGACGCCCTGAAACGCAGCGAAGCGTTCCTTGCAGGAGCACAGTGGCTCAGTCGAACAGGAAGCATTGGCCTCAAAATCCCAAGCGGTGAAATGTACTGGTCGGACGAAGCGCGGCGCATATTTGAATTCGATATCGACGAGCAACCAATGCTGACCAGCGTCTTGAATCGAACCCATCCAGATGACCTCCATCTGGTTAAAGACGCGATCAAGCATGCATACCAAAAAGAATCCCGGATCAACGCGGAGTACCGACTTTTGATGGCCGACGGACGCGTCAAGCATCTGCAAATGCTAGCGCAGTTAATGGAAGATGGACGCGACGATTTCGAATATATCGGTGCGCTGATGGACGTCACTGACGCCAAAACTTCAGAGGAAGCACTGCATCGATCACAAGCCGAATTGGCTCACGTCACTCGGGTTGCCACCCTCGGAGAGCTTGCTGCATCCATCGCCCATGAGGTCAATCAGCCATTGGCCGCCGTCACGACCAATGGTACCGCCGGGTTGCGGTGGTTGAATCGAGACGTGCCTGACATAGGCGAGGTGCGCGGCGCGATTGAACGCATGGTGAGTGAAACTAATAGGGCAAGCGAAGTCATACGCCGTATCCGTGCAATGTCCCGGAAAGCACAGCCACAAAACGTTACGCTCAATTTTATTGAAATCATTGATGAGTCCGTAGCCCTGGTCGAGAGAGAACTCAAACGGAACAAAATTGTGCTAGACCTTAGCTATCTCAACGAGGCTGCCGAAGTCGACGGCGACCGAGTACAGTTACAGCAGGTCATCATCAATTTACTGATGAATGGCATGCAGGCAATGATCAACGCCAAAACAAAAAATCGAACCTTACGGTTGAGCCTAAAAAACTCAGCAATGGGCGAGGTGCTCGTTGAGATTAAGGACAGTGGCCCGGGAATTACGTCGGATCAAATGTCGAAATTGTTTGAAGCCTTCTACACCACCAAGGCCGAAGGTATGGGAATGGGACTCTCGATTTGCAAATCAATTATCGAAGCTCACGGTGGGCGCATATGGGCCACGTCTGATCACGGAGAAGGCGCGACATTCTATTTGTCCCTACCAGTTACCCAGAAGGAGCACGTGTGAGCCAAGATACTGCGTCCGAAACGCCAACTGACAATGGGCCCATCGTTTTCGTGGTTGATGACGAAGAGGCTGTACGCGTCGCACTGAGCAGCCTTTTTCGCTCAACGGACGTTCGAGTGGAAACCTTCGCCACCGCGGCAGAGTTCCTGCTGCGACCAGATCCGCAAGCTCCATGTTGCCTGGTGCTTGATGTACGCCTTCAGGGATCCAGTGGATTGGATTTTCAACGGCAATTGCTCGATGCGAATAATAATGTGCCCATCATCTTCATCACAGGACATGGCGACATCGCCATGACCGTCAAAGCGATGAAGGCCGGCGCGGTGGATTTTCTTGTCAAACCCTTCCGCGATCAGGATCTTCTGGATGCGGTGTCAGCAGCGCTCAGAACCGATGCGAAACGTAGGGAAATCGACAAACAGGATTCCGAGATGAATGCGTGCTACAGGTCTTTGACCCCTCGTGAGCGAGAGGTAATGGCATACGCGGTTAAGGGGTTAATGAACAAACAAATTGCGAGCGAGATTTGTTTGAGTGAAGTGACCGTGAAAATTCATCGTGGCCACGCGATGAAAAAGATGCAGGCGAAATCCTTTGCAGACCTGGTTCGGATGGCGGAAGCGTTAGGAATTGGCGTGAAACGCTGAGCTTAGTAATACCTGTGTGTTATTTCCTTAAATGGAATACGTCCCTAAAGTGGTAGCAGACGAGGAGTGCAGTTCGTACTCAATTTTGCTACCGGCCGGATTTAGGGTGATACCCAGTGAATAAAACCCCCATGATTTCCATTGTCGACGACGACAAATCTGGTCGCATAGCGTTGAGTAGTCTTGTGCGCTCGATGGGCTATGAGTCCTGCCTCTTCTCCTGTGCCGAAGATTTTCTTGCCTCCGCTGAACGCAGCGAGACTGACTGCTTGATCACTGATTTTCAGATGCCTGGAATGACCGGTCTGGATCTCCAGGGAAAGCTGGCCAGCGACGGACAGAATATTCCAATCATCTTCATCACCGCTTACCCTGAAGAGTCCGTGCGCAATCGTGCAACCGCGGCTGGAGCCGTATCCTTCCTTAGCAAGCCATTTGATGGCCAAGTGATCATTGACTGCATTGAGCAGATTTTCACTAGAGAATGAGCGATCTGATCTCGCACCAGTCCTATCCCTCCTCCCATTCCCATCACCTTGTTGACCCTATTTCCTCAACTCCCTTCTCCCCCTTTACCCGCAGTACCTAACGTAAACGTTGAAACACCCACCACCCTCATGACATTTTCACCACCCTCGTACACATACTTCTGTATTAGCTACTACCACTCAGGCGCTAAAAATTTCGATC
The DNA here is from genome assembly GCF_029963765.1 of Pseudomonas sp. UYIF39. Taxonomy (GTDB): domain Bacteria; phylum Pseudomonadota; class Gammaproteobacteria; order Pseudomonadales; family Pseudomonadaceae; genus Aquipseudomonas. Next base: position 2,100 of record NZ_JALBYU010000047.1, on the reverse strand, counting down.
TTATGTAGAAGTGTTTAAAAACACCGGAAGCCCTATTCTACATTCAAGCCATCGAACAAAGCGCTTCAGACTAAAACTAGAAATTCAGAAACTTCAGTTTTAGTTTGGGCCTACTTACTGCTCAATGACTCAACAGCATCGAGCGCCAGTTATCAGTATTTAAAAGGCTCTGCTGCATTAATTTTTCGCATGTTGAGGCTCATAGCCCAAACGGTGATGATGATGAACAGGAATGATCTTCGCAAAATCGACTTCAGCCTTCTGATCGTATTCGAAACTTTGATGCACGAACGCAATCTTACCCGCGCCGGAGAAAAACTGTTTCTCGGGCAGCCGTCCATCAGTGCTTCTCTGAATCGGCTTCGTCAATATTTCAATGACCCGCTTTTTATCCGCATGGGTAGATCGATGGAGCCGACGAGCCGAGCCTTTGAAATTCTTCAAAGCATCACTCCCGCATTGGACAACATGGTCGTCGCGCTCAGCCACGTCAGCGAGTTTGATCCCATGACCAGCAATGCTGTGTTCCGGATTGGCCTTTCGGATGATGTTGAATATTCGTTGCTGCCAGGGATGCTGCGTCAACTGCGCATGGAGGCTCCAGGAGTGACCTTTGTGGTACGCCGTACCGATCACTCGATAATGTCCGATCAACTATCCACTGGAGAAGTATCGCTTGGTGTATGTCACAGCCGCGAACTTCCGGCCAACGCAAAACGAAAATTTCTTCGTAGTATCTACCCGACTGTACTGAGTTCCCGTTCGATCTCTGGGACCTTCGACTTAGACGAGTACTGCAATCGCCCACACGTTTCTGTCTCTCTCAATGGCGAATTGACCGACACTATAGACCGGACGTTGAACACTATGGGTCGGCAGCGCCAGGTAGTGTTGGCTGTTCCCCAATACAGTGCCCTTAAGACACTTCTTGAAGACTCGGACATGATTGCAGTCGTACCGGAGTACGTTGCGTCAGCCATGACAAAGCAAGGCGGATTACGGATGGATCCGGTTCCAATGAGTATTCCTGCACTTGAGCTGTCGCTGGCCTGGAGTGGAACCCTGGACAACGACCCGGGAGAGCGCTGGCTCCGTTCCCGAGTCTGCCATCACCTCTCTGATAGAAGTGGCTCGGTCAGCGAAATAAGCGTTCGAAAAGCAGCTGCATAATGACTCGTAAATAATTAAGCATCTCATAATGAACTACGCACATACATTTCCATTAGTAATATTGACCTGAAGCACGCCCATAGGCAGGACCAATACTACGGATAGCATATCGATCTTGGACGTTATTGGCACACTGGATGATGATTGGCAAACACCTGAGCGATGCTTATTAACGATACCGATCAAAAGACTTTATTGGAGTTAACGTAATGAAACAATCTAGCGTTTACAACGAAGTTAGCATCGCTCTGATCACCGAAATCCTCCACGCCAAAGCCAGCAAAAGGCTGTCTTGGCAAGATTTAGCGGATGGCACTGGACTGGGCTTGGCTTACGTGACAGCGGCATTACTAGGTCAGCAACCCCTGCCCGAAAAGGCGGCCAAGTTGATTGGCGAGAAATTAGAGCTGGATACAGAAATGGTTGCTCTCCTGCAAGTCATTCCTCTAAGCGGACGCCTTATTGGAGTACCCCGTGAGCCACACATCAACCGCCTCGACGAGACGATCCAGATTTGCTGCTGCACGCTTAAAGCTCTCGCTGACGAACATGTGGCGGCCTGATTAAATCGACAAACTTTAAAGTTAATACGATGCATGTATAAGGCAGTCGGTGTAGCTTGAATACATTTGACTGTAAGCCTCCATCTAAAAACTGAATTTCTTAGACTGTAATTGTTTATGCGTTTCCACCCTGTGTATCTCCAGGGCTAACTTAGTTCTTCGAAAAATCTATTAACAGTATGCCCATATAATTGGAGATTATTCTCATGAAAAAAATTCTGTTTCTCGCCATGATTTCTACCGCCTCACTGTCGGCTTACGCACAACAAGCCACTGCATCACCTACTGTTGTTCCTTACAGTTATGGAATGTACCTAGTGTCCTGTCTCCGAAATAAGTTTCCAGCCTGAGCTATGCTTCTGTGGTC
>NZ_JALBYU010000046.1 GCF_029963765.1 Pseudomonas sp. UYIF39 | reverse complement strand
AGTCTGGCGAGCATTCTCGCCTAAATGGGTGTCCGGAATCATTAGACCACTACAATACGTGCTGCCTGCGATACAGCAAAAGTATCCTCTAGCATTCGAAAGCTAGTGATCAACCTGTCGCTGATCTCCAGTACAAGGACGAACGACGTTTCAATGAGTTTTCCAGTGGCATTGACCCGCGATGCGAGCGTACCTAGGATCATTGCACGATGATCATTCGCCAAAATATCCTGGATAACCAGACTCTCGCTTGTTAGCAGAGCCGCAGTGTCTCTCACGAAATTTACTATTGCCTCTTTGCCTTGGTGCTTACCCAGCCAAGGTAATGCCCCTACGTCACCCGCAACCTCCCACTCCGCATTCTCAGCGAATTGGAGCGCAAGCGCTTGAGCGTCACCGCTGGCCAGCTTCTGCAAAAAAAAATGAGCGAATTCTAAGTTGGTTTGCCCGTTCATCGTCTTCATACCCTAATTTATTACTCTACTTTCTTCTCGAACAACCAGTTAGCTCTTTAGCAATACTCACATCACTAGTTGCGTACACAGTGCCGCTCATCCCCAGTAAAACCTATCATCATCTTCACCTAAAAAATCAGGATCGACGTAAATATGCAGACGTGAAATCAAAGTCCCTGTAAATTCGAACACATTGCAAAACCTACCTTCGGAGCGACCTTCAACTGGCCAATCTTCTCCGGTCTTAGCGACACCACTCTCAGTGCCCTCCACAACTACTATACGACCACTTGCAATGTAGTTATAGGTTTCAATATCGTGTTTCAGGCTATCCAGCTTACTCATTAGGCCTTGAACAAAAGCGACGACCTGTCCCTTTCCTGTACGAGTACCGAACTTTGGAAAAAACAGCTGAACGTCATCACTAAAAAGATCTAGGATTGATGGGTCACCAGCATCAGCCTTACCAAAGTAGAGTTTGGTAATATCAATCAACTCTTTACTATCATTTACGTTTGTCATCTCAGCACCCGGATAGGTTATTTGCAGCATAGGACTATCGTAGACAGACTTCTTAGATAATCAAATTTCCCACCATAACCACGTCGATCAAGACTACATAAATACAGGGAAAACATGAGTTTTCCCAGTTTTCACACAATCAGATCTGTGCAATACCGCCATCTACGAACAATTCACTGCCGTTCACGAAGCTTGAATCATCGGATGCCAGGAATACGGCCGCTTTGGCAATCTCATCTGGATCGCCAACACGGCCCATTGGAATCAACGAAGCGAAGTGGTCCAGCATGCCTTGTTGATGCGCTTCATCCGGACCAGCGAGACCAACCAAACCTGGGGTCTTGATTGGGCCAGGCGTGAGGCAATTCACACGAATGTCTTGTCCTTTCAAGTCAAGAATCCAGTTACGTGCGAACGATCGAACAGCTGCCTTCGATGCTGCGTAAACACTGAAATCTGGAGTGCCGCCGCTAGCCGCGGTCGATCCAGTCAGAATCACCGAAGCACCCTTAGACAAAAGTGGCAGCGATTTTTGTACTGTGAAGAGCACTCCTTTCACGTTTCGGTCGAACGTATCATCGAAATGATCTTCGGTGATGTCTTTCAAATTGCGCAGTTCACCGCCGCCGGCGTTTACGAACAGCACGTCGACCCGACCATGCTGGGCTTTCACTTCATTGAACAGTTCGTCCAATTCTTCTAGCTTCGTGGAATCAACGCGTAAAGCGGTCGCGTTATTACCGATGGTCAGCACAGCTGCGTCTAGCTCAGCTTGACGTCGACCTGTGATGAATACGTGAGCGCCTTCCTTAGCGAAGCGGATGGCAGTGGCCAAACCGATACCAGTGGACCCACCAGTGACAATGGCAACTTTGCCTTCGAGCTTGCTTGACATTCGATGTTCCTCAGAAAAGCGCAAAAAAGCGCATGCCCAAAGAATATCGACGAACCCTACCTTTCCAAATAGAATTGATTGCAAACCATCGTTGCAGAAATGTTGATGTCCAAGATGCCGGATTTCGAAGGATTGGCAATGTTCGCGAAAGTCGCGGAGGAGCGTTCCTTTGCCGCCGCAGCCAGGGCATTAGGCGTCTCAGTTGCAACCGTTTCCCGAGGGGTCAGCCGCCTTGAGGAGAAATTAGGCGCACGACTATTGAATCGGACTTCTCGGCAGCTAGCGCTCACGGAATTCGGGCGAAGCATCGCTGAAAATGCCAGTCGCCTCTACCGGGACGCTGAGCTAACCGAAGGCATCGCGCGCGAGCTTTCATCTAGACCCAGGGGACTAGTACGACTCGCAATCCCGATGACTTTTGGGGTTCGTTGGGTGGCTCCCATCATTCCCGAGTTTCTGCTTGCCTATCCAGAAATCTCGATTGACCTTCACTTGTTCGATGCCGCGGTAGATCTGATCGGTGAAGGATTTGATGCCGCAATACGAATCGCTATATTGCCCGACTCTTCGCTCGTGGCACGACGGTTGTGCCGTGTTTCACGCTATTTAGTCGCGTCCTCCAGCTACCTCGACCAGCATGGTCATCCGGAGCATCCACACGACCTGATTGGCAGAAACTGTCTGGGATACGCATACCGGGCGCAAAGCGACATGTGGAGACTGAGTAATGCTGCTGGGGATGAGGTAAGCGTCGCGCCCGCAGGCACTTTGCGTGTCACCAATGTTGAAGCTCTCATTCCTGCGGTTCTAGCAGGCATAGCGATTGCTGAGCTTCCCGAATTTGTAGCCAGTGAGTACCTACGCGATGGGCGCCTTCAAGTAATCCTGCCAGATTGGCATATGCAGGAAGGCGGCCTGTATTTCGTTACTCCTTCTGCGCACGCGCGCCCCGCAAAAGTCGATGTACTAGCGGACTTTCTCGTCAAAAAGCTTTCTGATCCAGCGTGGCGCTGGGAAAGTGCGACTTAGGCTTAGAACGCCCTGCCCTGCCTACTGATCCCCCTTCCTATCCCAGCGATTCAGGAAACCACTCAATGGCGTGTGATCGCCCGATCACACGCCATTGAGGAGCCATTCTTGCCGAAAATATCAATCGGTATTCCAGCAATCGGTATGACGTGTCGCTAATTCTTGTAGTGCTCTGCTGCTACCCTTTATTAGATAGCTCCCCCAAAAAACTAGTAACACGCACAAGGTCATTCTTCGAGCGGCTAGGAGGCCATTTTTTCAATCAGCGCCGACTCCCTAGGAGCTTTTATGAAAAGCAAAAACCTACCAGTCGCCATAATTTTCACGTGCTTCTCGATTGGTGCCGATGCAGCCGATCCAAAAGCACACGGGTTCATAGAAGACAGTCGAGCGACTGTCAGTTCTCGCACGATGTATTACTCAAACGACAATCACGATGGCGGATTCGACCAGCGCGAAACTGGTACGGCACTTAATTTAAATTTCGTATCGGGCTTTACTCAAGGCACCGTCGGTTTTGGGCTGGATCTGGAGTCGTCCGTTGCCATACACCTGGATGGAGGTAGGGGCCATCACCCTGACAATGCCAACACCTTCTTCCCAAGCGACTCTGACGGTTCTTCCGCTCATTCATGGGACAGAGCAGGCGCAAACATAAAAGCGCGATGGTCAAAAACAGAACTAGCGGTGGGTAATATCTTCACGCCAAATCTACCCATACTGACTAATACAGATGCACGGCTCGTGTCTCAGAACTTTGGAGGCGGCGTGATCACGTCCAAAGAGTTCGATGGACTGACGCTCACTGCCGGTAAATTTGACCAGTCTGCTGGCCGGGCAACCAGTAACCCAACGGGGCTGGCGGTTGCGGGCGGCACCAAGGACTCCAACGATTTTCGTTTCGCCGGTGGTGATTGGAAGGCAACAAAGGACTTGATGTTCCAATACTATTTCGCAAGGCTCGAAAACTATTACAAACAAAATTACTTGGGCTTGGTCCACGTGTTGCCGCTTGGGGCTGATCAATCGTTCAAGACTGACCTTCGCTATTTTGACAGTAGCTCTGACGGAAAAAACGGTGAGCCTGGGTACCGTTTCAATAACAACAACGGTTACGCAAGACACCCCGGCGAGGTAGATAACAAAACCTGGAGTGCCATGTTCACCTACACCCTCGCAGGTCATGCGCTGATGCTTGGGCACGTAAGCGTGAGCGACGACGGGGGATTCGTTTGGCTAGACCAAGGCACGGTTACAGACGGTCGAAATCGGCCTGAGGGCAATGGAGGGTCCACCTTTTATCTATTTACCAAAGCTATGGTTGGCACCTTCTCCCGCGCTGGCGAACAAACGAGCTTTGGTCAGTATTCTTATGACTTTGCAAAGGTGGGAGTACCTGGCTTGAAGGCTTCGGTTGCGTACTTGAGAGGCGAAGACATCAAAAATCCCAGAGGTGGCAGCGATCTGTCGGAATGGGAGCGTGACCTGAGGATCGACTACAGCATTTTGAACGGGCCGCTAAAGGGTTTTAGTACAACGCTGCGCCATGGCACCTATCGCAGTGACAACAATGGCATACCCAACACTGATCAAACGCGCCTAATTTTCAACTATAGCTACGCCTTCTACTAAACCCCCACACGCCGTTGTGCGCGAATCACTCTTGCCAAAAACGTCGTGCATCATTCCGAAAATCGGTATAACGCCGCCCCTCTCGTAACCAACCTCTGCTGCTACGCTATGGGTTACTACAAAAATTCCAATATGCACTGGCTCAGTTTTCAAACGGCTGGGTGGGTCATTTTTCATCAGCGCCGACGTGTCAGGAGCTTTTATGGAAAGAACGACCTTGCCAGCCGCTTTCATTCTCGCTGGCCTCTCAATCGGGGCAAATGCCGAAGATGCCAAGCCGCATGGATTCATAGAAGACAGTCAGGCCACTGTCAGCAATCGCACGTACTACTACTCGAACGACAATCGAGACGGTGGACGCGACCAGCGCGAAACTGCAACGGCACTTAAATTCGCGTTCACATCTGGGTTCACTCAAGGCACGGTAGGTTTTGGCGTGGATGTGGCATCGCTGGTGGCTGTCCACCTAGACGGAGGCAGAGGTCACCACCCCGATGCGAATACTTTCTTCCCCAGCGACAGTGACGGATCCGCAGCTCATTCATGGAGTCGAGTGGGCGGCACTCTAAAAGCGCGCCTCTCAAAAACTGAGTTAGGTGTCGGCAACATATTCACGCCCAATCTACCCATCCTCGTCGCTACTGATTCACGGCTCGTTTATCAAAATTTTGGAGGCGGCATCCTCACCTCCAAAGAGATTGATGGGCTCACGCTCACCGCCGGCAAAATTGATCAATCCTCGGGCCGGGCAACCAGCAACTCCACTGGTCTTGCGATAGCAGGTGGTACCAAAGACTCGAACGATTTTCGCTTTGCTGGTGGTGATTGGAAGGCAACGAAGGATCTGACCTTTCAGTACTATTTCGCCAGGCTGGAAAACTACTACAAACAAAACTACCTCGGCCTGGTACACGTGCTGCCACTAGGAAATGATCAATCATTCAAAACTGATCTTCGCTATTTCGACAGCTCTTCGGATGGAAAAAACGGTGACGTCGGATACCGTTTCAACAACAACGGGGGTTATGCCAAAAACCCTGGCGAGGTCGATAACAAGACTTGGAGCGCCATGTTTACGTACAGCATCGGCGGACATTCGATATTGCTAGGTCATGAAAGCGTAAGCGACGACGGCGGGTTCGTGTGGCTCAACCAGGGAAATGTCGTAGACGGTCGGAATCGTCCCGAGGGCAACGGAGGTACTGCGTTCTATCTGTTTACCGACGCCATTGTTGGCAACTTTTCCCGGGCAGGTGAGCAAACCAATTTCGGCCAATACGCATACGATTTTACAAAGGTGGGCGTGCCGGGTTTGAAAGCATCGATCTCCTATCTCAAGGGCGATGAAATTAAAGATGTTGGTAGCGGTAGCGACCATAAAGAATGGGAGCGAGACATGCGGATCGATTACATCATTCCATCAGGGCCGCTGAAGGGCTTCGGCACAACGTTGCGCCACGGCACCTACCGAAGTGACGGTTCCGCATTACCAGACACAGACCAGACTCGTCTGATCTTCAACTACAGCTATTCGTTTCTATAGGGCTAGCTCTTGAGAGGACTCACTGATTAGGGGTCAGCTGATGAGGGAGGAGCCCCGCTTGCGGAAGCGAGCCAGAGGGGGCTAGGCGAGTGTCCAGGCTCACCATCACTAGATACTAAGAACGGAAACACAATGACTGCACCTACGTTCGATGCAGGCCTGGTCTTCTACCACGGGCTTAAGCTGCGGTTATCGCCACGAGTTAGATCCTGAGCTTCGGAGTCATCACATGAAATCCAGAGCTACCGTCATATGCGAGAGAGACCGAAAAATCTTGCTCGTTCGAAAACCGAAATCGAAGTGGGTTCTACCCGGTGGCAGGGTGGAAATTGGCGAAGCCATAGCTGGAGCGGCCACTAGAGGACTTCAAGAAGAAACCGGTTTGAACGTTATTCAGCTCCTTTACATGTTCGACTTCAATGTGGGCAATACACATCACCATGTTTTTGAAGCCTCTGTACAAGCTTCCGACAATGCCACACCTCAGAATGAGATTGCTGAGTGCATTTGGCAGTCTTTCAGTGTGTTCGATGACATAGAGACAAGTGATGCCACGAAATCCATTGTCAGTTCATTTCTACGCCGCCTTTGACTCCCTCCCTTGATCCTCCAGTCCGAAAAACAGCTAATCATCATCCCAGTGACTAGAGAATCTGGCCCCCGTAAGTGGTGACGCACCATTCGTAGAAATTTTGAATTTTCACATCAGACGCCACTCCGTAGGTTATGAACGAAAGGAGGACTTATGGCACAGACAGATATTTTCATCATTGAGTACAAGCTTCTCGGGGAACAGAAGTCGTTCATCATCCGTGCGCAAAGGATGCGCAACGTTGAGGCATGGCATTGGGCGAGCTGTGATGCTGGTATTACGCCCATACCAAAACCAGGGAAAGCACCTCTGAAAATCATCTCCAAACCGCAAGCCGAAAAGTATGGGATCACAGAGGTGAGATGGCGCGAAACTGCCGCTTTGAAGTGGACAGAGGTTCCCTCATGAAGGCGAGTCTCGCGGTAAGGCTGTCTCGATCGAAGTAGGAATCCCGCGACTGATAGAAATCAATTACTACCCATTTCAACCCTTCGAAGCCGCCGGATCTGCGCTACTCGGATAAGTCCGCTCCTCCTGTATTTTCCCATCAGACGAATGGATTTTAAGCGAGGCCGTTTTGTCCCTTAGAAACGCTGCGGCGATCTCAATAAGTTCGGCCCTGGTCTCACCCGTTTTTATTACTTTAGGGTCCCCTTCCTTGGTGAGCTGCCAGCCTTTGCCAGTTAACACAATGTGATAGTTATCCACGGCCTACTCCCATTTTGTATTCCACGTTTTACGTATGGTTCGGCGTTTTTTAGCAGTTTTCGCCGTAAAAAATGTCGGCCTTTTCATCCGCAATGCGAATAACCCGTGCCGAAATTTTTGACCTGCCAAGGTTGAGATAGGGCCAGCGGCTAGGGAGTTCAAAGATATGAATAATGCCGGGAGACGCCTGCAACCAGGGCGCCATTCATAAGCATGCTGTTTTTTTGGTGACTCGGGCAGGTGGATTCACACTTGGTAAACCCAAAGCTTGCTGGCTACGAATGTTCCGTCACTGGCGTTAAAGTACCTGCCCTCAACGTCGATAAAGGACGAACAAAAAGGGAGAATTTCATGCAAATCAATTCCGCCATATTGTCTTCGACCAGGATTGTCGCCCCTTCAGATGCTATCGAACCTGTGTCCAGTGAAGTGTCGGCTGATCCCGGCCAAGCAGAAGCCACCGAAGGGGTGAAAGTAACTATATCCGCTGAGGGGACAGCGAAAGCGTCAAGCGAGAGAAAAAAAAATGCGGATATCGATGCAAGCAATCTCCCAGATGGCGTGAAAAAAATTCTCAAGGCAATAAGAGACATTCAAGAAAAAATTCAGAAGAAAATGGAGGAGCTGGATGCGGTGAAGAACGATCACACGTTGAGCGAAAAAGAGCGTGAAGGAAGGGTTCAAGGCATTTTAGGAGAGTTGGGTGTTCTCACGAGCCAGCTCACGACGACCACCAACGATCTGCACCGTACAGAAAACGAAATGAAACTCTCTGCGTCATTGAAAAAGCTGTCGAGCTACCTCTCAGCGCCTAAGTACTGATGCGGAAGCACGAGTTGAGGCGAGACCGCGTACCACGTCATGCATAAGGGGCGCGCCAGTCTCAACCAGCGGCGAGATGCGCTAGGCTTCCGGCATCATTTCTCAAGGACGATCGTCATGCCAGATAGCTCAGACAGTAAAGTCGCCACAGCGGATGCCCTGACATTGCTCCTTCACAACCAGCACGCCCTAAGTGCTGCGATAGAAGAAATAACCAAGTGGCTCTCAGAAAACGGGGTAAGCATAGTCGCCCCAAATGCGACGTCGGCCATGGAAACGCTGGACACTAATGCTCAAGCCATCACAGATTCCATTTTGAGAGTCCGCCAGTCGTAGAGTACTCAGCGCAAGTCTGCCTTCTGATTTATATGACTCTGATTTTGTGGACACAGTTGGCTGACAGCTAGGGACGGACTAACACGACCGTTGCAGTGGATAGTCAAACATCCGTCTGCTCCGCCATTTCCAAGACATCATCGATCTCAATTCCCAAATACCTGCCAGTGCGTTCAAGCTTCGTATGACCAAGCAAAAGTTGTACGGCTCTCAGGTTCTTCGTCCTGCCATAGATCAACGATCTGTCACAATTTTGGTGGTCGCTACCCCTAACGATATCCAAGCCACTCAAGCTGACTTCAACAAATAGGCTTTTCGGCATGGACTTCTGACTAGGGAATGATTTGCTTTTCGCGTTTCATAAAAGAGCGCAGAAATAAATCACTCCCCTGCCCTCTTGATTTGATAGCGCATGGCCGATAAAGGCTCTTAGCCACCACTAAAACTCATGGAGGACAGGTTGTGAAATCGATGCTGGGATCAGTGAAAGGTATGTTGGTGCTGCTGGTGGTCGCTTGCAGCCTGGGCTTTGGCGCGATCGTTATCGGTGGCGTCGCGGCGTTCGGTCAGATGGATCGGGCGGCGATTGAGATGGGGCAAGGCAAGGATGTAGTGGCCGACATTCTTCCGCCGCCGTTGTACGTGATCGAAGCGCATTTGATCGTCTACCAACTGATGAACAGCGGCATTGACACCGCGCTGGGGCTGAGCAAGCTTCATCAGTTACGCACCGATTTCGATACGCGCAACGCTTACTGGCTCGCCTCCAACCTCAATGATGCAGTTAAAGGCAGCCTACTAGGCGCCCAAAAAAAAGCCTCCGACACCTATTTCAGCGCGCTTGAAACACACTTCATTCCGGCCCTGCAACAAGGCAATCAAGAAGCCGCCAACACCGCGTTCGAGGAACTGAAAGCCGCCTATGACCTGCACCGCCTGGGCGTCGACAAAACCGTTCAGGTCGCCAATGCCTACGCAGACGCGCAACTGGTGGAGATGAGCAACACCTCCAGCAACGCCCGTTGGCTGTTGGGAATGGTCGGCGGCCTGAGCACCTTGGTCGCCTGGCTGATCTACACCTTCGTCGCCCGCCGGATCAAAACTCTGCTCGGCGCCGAACCTGCCGAACTGCGCCAGGAAATGGCCCGTTTCGCCTCAGGTGACCTGCGCAACGATAACCGTCCTCCCATTGCCGGCAGCGTGCTGGCCGGCCTGGCCGAAGCCCGGGAGCGCATTCGCAAGCTGGTGGCCGATACCGCCGCTGGCGCTGAATCGGTGGACGTACAAGTCAGCAGTGTAAATATTGCACTTGAGCAACTGAAGGAAAACTCCACGTGCCTCGCCGAATCAGCGCTGATCTCTGGTGTGGCCATGGAACACATTTCCAACACCATCACTCACATCGCCAAACAGGCGGTGGCGGCACAGACATCTGTCGGCCAAGCGGACGATCAGGCTCGCGCCGGTGACAGCGCCCGCCTGGAAAGCCTGGAGAGCGTGCAGCGCCTGGCAGCGGCCAGCCGCGAGACGCAATCCTCGGTCACCGACCTAGGCACACAATCGAACAAGGTCAGCGGCATCGTACTGACCATTCGGGAAATTGCCGCGCAAACCAATTTACTGGCGCTCAACGCCGCCATCGAGGCCGCCCGTGCCGGTGAACAAGGCCGTGGCTTTGCCGTGGTCGCCGATGAGGTGCGCAAGCTGGCCGAACGCACGACGAACGCGACTGCGGAAATCGAGTCATTGATCGACGCCATCCGCCGCAGCATCGAAGGTGCCGTGCAAGCGATCCAGCGCAGTGCTGGGGACGTCGACGTTGGCATCAAGACGGTGGTGGCGGCCGGTGAGTCGTTGATGGGCATTCAGGACCGCATCGCGGTAGCGACTCAGGCGATGTTGGAGATTGTCGCCGCCACCATTGAAGTCACCAACGCCTCGCGCAAAGTCACTTCCAGTATGGAAGAAGTTGGTCAACTCGCCGACGCCGGCAACCGCTCGGCCGCCACAACGGCCGGCGCCGGTGAAGTACTACAGAGTGTTTCGCAAAGTTTGCGTACCGCATTAAAGGCGTTCGCGTTTTAAATCTTGCACGCAGACAAGCCAGCTCTCATGCATTTGTGGGAGCGGGTTTGCCTACAAAAAAAGGCAGAAAACGACCCAAAGCATTTTTTTGGTAAAGATTTCGGCGCTGTTAGGGTCCGGCATTGGCTCGCCCGTTCGGAAGAGAGTTGTCAGCGTTACGTCTGAGTTAAATGGAGCGCATGGGCGCTGGGGATATCTATCCCCCATATAAAACCTGGGTGGCATGATGAAGGAAGCGCAAAGAAAGCTGGCTATTACCGCCTGGAAACAGCTCTTTACTCTGTCCGCAAACCGCATCGACGATGAGGACAGATACTACAGATTGCTGAGGTCTGCTGACGACATGGAGCGCGAAGGCCTGATGACTAACACTGAGTGGCTCAAGCTCGCTCAACAAGCCGGGACACTGTTCTCTAGCACAGCAGAGTGCATGGCCGGGCCGAAGTAAGACAAATGGTACGATTTTTATTAAAACGATGATTTGGTGAAAGTCTCCCTTTCCTACTTACAATGCACCGTCCATAACTCGTCGATTCGCGTAGTGAAACTCTGACTAATCATCTCCCGCCGCATGCCCCAATCTGGGTTGCTCGGCACACTGGCGGTACGCAACGTTCCCCTCCCCCACCGCCCATTAATCTGGTCCAGCACGGCCATTATCCTCGTGGCTTCGGCGGGCTGTGATACAGCGAACAAATCGTCAGTGTATTGTCCTGGCTGGCAAAGATTGAGCAGCATGACTTCCGCCTTACTGAATTTGAATCCAGGACGAAACACACGTTCCACCGCGTCCACTGCTGCCTTGGTCAACAGCCGGACATCGTCAGTTGGATACGGCAAATCCACTACCACACCATTAGCGAATTTCGCTTCCTCCGGATTGAACATACCCGTGCGAATGCTGACGCGGATCTTCTTGCAGACTGATCCCTGGGCACGAAGCTTTTCCGAAGCGCGCATCATGTACATCGCCACCGCTTCTTTAATCGGCGGCAACTCCGTGAGGCGTTTCCCAAACATTCGACTGCAACAGATTTCCTGCTTCGGTGGATCAGGTTCCTCTAGCTCAAGGCAATGGGTGCCGGCCAACTCCCGGGCAGTCTTTTCGATCACCACACTGAATTTACTGCGCAGCATCCAAGGATCAGCCTTGGCCAGGTCCATCGCCGTTTTGATGCCCAATGCATCCAAATGTATTTTCATGCGCCGACCGACACCCCATACCTCGGACACATCGGTATTGCGCAGCACCCAATCGCGTTTGAATGGATCACAGATATCAACGACCCCACCCGTTGCCGCTTGAAGCCGTTTCGAAGTGTGGTTCGCGAGTTTTGCCAGGGTTTTGGTGTGAGCAATTCCGACTCCCACCGGTATGCCCGTGCAGCGCAGAACCTGGCTGCGAATTTGACGCCCGAGAGATTCCGGGTTTGCGATTCCCGCTAAATCAGCGAAGGCCTCGTCGATGCTATATACCTCCACCACCGGCACCATGGATTCAATCTGGGACATAACACGTTCACTCATGTCGCCATACAACGCGTAGTTCGAGGAGAAAGGAACGATGCCGTGCTGCTTGAGTTTGTGCTTGATCTGGAAGTACGGTTCCCCCATTTTCACGAAGGGTTTCGCGTCGTAACTTCGCGCTATTACGCATCCATCGTTATTGCTCAAAACGACGATGGGCACACGTGCAAGATCAGGCCGAAACACCCGCTCGCAACTAGCGTAAAAGCTGTTGCAGTCAATCAGGGAAAACACCGGTAACGACTTACTAGACATGGCTACGAACGCTGCTCGTGATCACGCCCCAAATTGAAAGCTCATCCCCCTCCAGAACGTAACGTGGTGGGTATTTGGTGTTCTCTGAAAGCAGGATCATTTGAGTGCCGCGAATGCACAGGCGTTTACAGATGGGTTCGTTGTTCAGCAGCGCCACGACAATGTCGTTGTGACCGGCCTCTAGGGCACGATCGACGATCGCCAAATCAGCATCGAAAATACCAACACCTTGCATGCTGTCCCCGGCAATCGACACTAAATAAACGTGTGGAGCCCGGATATTCAAAATCTCATCCAAGGAGATATGTTGTTCGATGTGATCCGCAGCCGGTGATGGGAAGCCGGCCGGCACACGAAAGGAGCATTTTGGAACCTGAATTCCGCCTTCAGCTATAGGACCCACGATGGTAAAGCTCATGGCAATGCCTTATACAAGTACTGTATTTATGCACAGTAAACGTTGAAGCAGCTTTGCGGTCAATTTTTTGTGTGGGAGTTTTCGACAAGCGGAGGATTGTCGTGCTCGGTGCTAAGCTTTTCGTCTTCTAGGAGGACGAAGCTCATACCAACCAACGACCTGATCCCTTCCCTGCTTTATCGCTTGAATGAAAACCAAATCGCGATCGCCGCGGCCGTTGAGGAGCTTGCCCTGTGCGTAGACAAACTTGGACACGCGACAGTTGCCGAGAATGTGCGCAGCACCTTGGCTACCTTGGATTTGAACTTGGCGCACATCACCCGCGGAATCGCGGACTTGATGAATGATTGAACGCTCGTGCGGTCGGCAAAAAAGACGCTAGGAGCGATGACCAAGCGAAAAAAACCAATAAAAAACCCGCGAGAAACGCGCGGGCAAAAAGGGATAAAACGAGGAGTTCACAAAACTAGAGCATTTCATTGGACAGCCGATTTGAAGCAAACTCCAGCATAGCGGGTTATTCTGTTTACGCAGGAAACTACAATTTTTATTCGCGGCGACCGCGTTGTTTGCTTCGCCCATTTTGAAGCCATGATGATCACTGCACTCAGGCGCATCTGGCGGAAGATCCATTTCGTGAGAAAAGCGACCTACGAGTTACACAAATTTTTGCCCCCTTTCCTCAGGCGGACAGCCCGCAAATCGACCCCTACCTAACGCGAGCGACGAACGACGAATTACCACCCGCTGGTAATCGCCCGTCGCAGCTTCAATCGACGACCACGCCCCCGATGGTCCCCTTTCGGCGCAGCCGGCAACAGGGAAATCTTCCTCGGGCTAAACTGCTTTTGGACTTTGGAGATCTACAATGGCACGTCGAAAAAAGCATCACCCTACAGTAAGCGGTAGCTCCACCCCCCCTGAGATCCCTATGCCTATAAAATCTCGGCAGGGTGTGCCCAGGGCAAAACTCGACCTCGCTACACTCTTAGCCGAAACTCCCGAGCACAGCATCGATTTTCAGTGGGAAGCTATGTCACCCGTTGACCGTGAATTTCAATGAGTTGATGTCAACACGGCTCAACATCACTGCCATTAACAACCTGTTTCCCCAGTGAACTGCTACGGGAAAAATGCTGGCCCGCGGGAGTCATGGACTGCTCCCAAGTCAGCCTCTCGCGAAGGTCAGAAAACGGCCGAGAGTGTGTAAAAACGCCTTTGCAAACCCTTGCTATGATTTCTGAGGAATTTATCGCAGGGATAGCCCATGAAGCGCTTCATCCAAGGTGAACATCGGGGCCAAAGCACCTTACTGCCCGAAAGCCTCGACGATTACGTCAGCGATACCAATCCGGTACGCGTAGTCGACGTCTTCGTCGACGAACTCGACCTGGTCTCCTTGGGTTTTGATGGCGCTATTCCAGCTGACACAGGCCGGCCTGCTTACCATCCCGCGATCCTGCTGAAGATCTATATCTACGGCTATCTCAATCGCATTCAATCGAGCCGGCGTCTTGAACGAGAGGCGCAGCGCAACGTTGAGCTGATGTGGCTGACCGGGCGTTTGATGCCTGATTTCAAGACCATCGCCAACTTCCGAAAAGACAACAGCAAGGCCATCCGAGGCGTCTGCCGCCAGTTCGTTGTGCTGTGTCAGCAGTTGGGACTGTTCGGAGACAATCTGGTCGCTATCGACGGCAGCAAGTTCAAGGCCGTCAACAACCGCGACCGCAATTTCACCAGTGCCAAACTGAAGCGGCGGATGGAGGAAATTGAATCGAGCATCAACCGTTACCTGGTGGCACTCGATGCCGCCGATCGGCAAGAGCCCACATGCTCTGAGCCCAAAGCCGTGCGGCTGGAAGAGAAAATCGCCAAGCTGAAGACACAAATGAAGGAGCTTCGGGCGATTGAAATCCAGCTCAACGAATCGCCGGATAAACAGGTTTCACTGACCGATCCAGACGCCCGCTCTATGAAGACGCGTGGCACGGGAATCGTTGGCTATAACGTGCAGACAGCGGTCGATACCCAGCACCACTTGATCGTGGCTCATGAGGTTACCAACGTCGGTTCAGACCGCGCTCAACTCAGCTCGATGGCCAAGCAGGCCCGCGAGGCAATGGCGTCAGAAACGCTTTCGGTAGTGGCTGACCGAGGCTACTTCAAAGGCGAAGAAATCTTGGCCTGTCACGACGCAAACATCACCACCTACGTGCCGAAGCCGATGACTTCAAGCGCCAAAGCTGATGGCCGATTCAACAAAGATGCCTTCGTGTATGACGCGACGAAAAACGAATACACCTGCCCGGCGGGAGAGGCATTGATCTGGCGATTCTCCAGCGTTGAGAAAGGCATGTATATGCACTGCTACTGGAGTTCAAAGTGCCAGAGTTGCACGCTGAAAACCCAGTGCACGCCAAGCACAAATCGTCGAGTAAGGCGTTGGGAACATGAAGCTGTGCTGGAGGAAATGCAGCGTCGGTTGAACCAAGCACCAGAGATGATGAAGGTTCGAAAACGGACTGTTGAGCATCCCTTCGGGACGCTCAAGCAATGGATGGGGGCAACGCACTTCCTGACTCGAAAACTGAACGGGGTGAGTGCGGAGATGAGTTTGAATGTGCTCGCCTATAACTTGAAGCGGGTTATAAAAATCATCGGTACAGAAGGCCTGCTGAAGGCGATGGCGGCGTAAAAGCCGCAGCTTTTACTGTCCAAGAGGTGCCAAAGCGCTTCATAAACGCTCTGACGCGCTATCGGCGCTGATCTTGGCAAATGTTCGGGAAATCGCCTCGCCCAGGAGCGCTGGGCTTAGGCATCCAACATACGGAAAGTGTTTTTACACACTCTGGGCCAACAGCGGCTGTCGGTTCAAGCCTGCTTTTAGGCCAGCACTCGACTGTCAATGGTTCTGGTAAATTGGAAGACATTCACTATTTATTTGAGAACCGCGATCAATGAGAGTTATTCGTAGCAAAGACTACACCGCCACTCGCGCTTGGGGTGCTTACGACATAGCTAACATGGATGGAACCACCGTCCGCCTTCACTGGACCGATCAACCATACAAATGGCATGTCAATGATGGGGAGGAAGTTTTCGCAGTCCTCGACGGCACTGTAGATATGCATTATCGAGAGTCAGGCATCGAGCACATCGTGACACTGGTGGTAGGGGACGTGTTTTTCGCAGGGATCGGCTGTGAACATGTTGCACACCCTCGTGGAGAAGCACGGATTCTGGTTATCGAACGTGAGGGTAGCGTTTGAGCTGAGTAGGATATCGCTCGTCATTACAGCTGGTTCACAGACCGTTTAAGATCCATACAGCCCATCGTCAATGGGTGAAATAACCTGTTAAAACACAAGTTCCCTGGTGAATTAATGAGTGTTGAGGTGGATCTCCAATACCCTCATCACTAAACCTCCACCAGGTCGCTATACCGCTGGACGTAAAAAAAGAAACAAGCAGCGAAGACTTAGACATTGAAGGCCAACCACAGAACGCCATCAAGGTCGTTTGGCTTACGTCACAATAGTTCTTCAAGCGCACGACTGCTCAGGTCGAAAGCCCCCTTTATCGATGGCATTGCCCAAGCCGCAGTGAAAAATCGCGACCTTGGTTGGCCAGCTTTTACCAACCCGAGCAGCGATGAATGCCTAGGCGGAAACGAGTCGGCAATCAATTGGCGTGCCCGTCAGTAGAGCCAACGAAAGACCGCATTGTCTAATCTGCTGTCGCGCCAGTGACGAGAATTTTTGCCATGATGTCCTTGCGTTCCAATCATGGTATTCAGGAGGAAACCCATCATGACCAAAGCATTAAGGATTACCTAGTTCTCAATCGGTAGAATCAGCTTCAACCAAAAGCTTGAGGTAATCATGGAAACCCTGGGAAATCTCGAATCCTTCGTCCGTGCCGCAGAGTCCAGCAGCTTTTCCGAAGCCGCGCGACGCTTAGGGATTTCCTCAGCCGCGGTGAGTAAAAATGTGGCGCGACTTGAAGCCAACCTTGGTACGCGTCTGTTCCACCGCAGCACGCGAAGTCTCACCCTCACCGAGGCGGGAGAGTTGTTTTACCAACAAGTCGCGGAAGGCGTTGAAACCATTCAGGGTGCAGTGAACCAGCTTGGCGAATCACGAAAAATCCCCGCAGGGCGACTGCGTGTTAGTTTGTCGCCGACTTTCGCTTACGATTATGCATTGCCAGTGCTAAAGACTTTTATGGAGCGATACCCCGCTGTCGTGCCCGATTGGCAGCTGGAAATGCGTCGCGTGGATTTGATAGGTGAGGGTTTTGATGTCGCTATCGGTGGCGGCATGGAATTGTCACCTGGCGTTGTGGCACGCGAACTGGCCAAACTTCATCTCGTGGTTGTCGCTGCGCCGGCATGGCTGGAAGGCAAGCCTATACCCACTGAGCCCTGCGAGTTGCAGGGAGTTGATGGCATCGTAATGCGCTCGACTAGCTCGGGACGTTTGCTGAACTGGACGCTTCGTGATTCAAACGAAGGACGGGTCGACATCAATCTGAAACCGGTGGCGATCATGAACGACCCGGAAGCGTTGTGTAGATGTGCTGTGATGGGGTTAGGTGTCGCGCTGCTACCTTTGGATCGCGCGTTGCCTTGGTTGCAGCGCGGTGAGCTGATTCGATTATTGCCTGATTGGTATGTGGATCTAGTGTGCCGTCTCACAAATAAAGCTCCTCATGCCTGTGAGACCATTGCCTCA
>NZ_JALBYU010000045.1 GCF_029963765.1 Pseudomonas sp. UYIF39 | reverse complement strand
CTCATGCGGTTAACCTGTCCAACCGAGGTAGCTGATTTTACGACTGCTGCGCAGCCGAACGCAGGCTGCGCCAGCTGCTACAGGTTTGGGGATTTATTCAGCATCCAACTCAGCCCACTCGCGCAACACATTCTTGGTCACTTTTCCTGCTGCGTTGAGCGGCATGCTCTCAAGCACCCGCACCCGGCGCGGCACTTTGTAGTTGGCCATCTGCTCGCGGCACCAGGCGAGGAATCGGGCCTGCTCGATCTTGATGCCTGGAGCTGGCAGCAGGAAGGCCATCGCCACTTCACCCAGACGTTCATCGGGGATGCCGATCACCGCGACCTGGGCCACGCCGGGGTAGGTCAGCAAACAGTGTTCGATCTCCGCCGGGTACACGTTGAAACCTCCAGTGATGAACATGTCCTTGAGGCGGTCGGTGATGCGCAGGTAACCCTGTTCGTCGAGCACGCCGATGTCCCCGGTGTGCAGCCAGCCGTCGGCATCGAGGACTTCCCAGCTGGCCTGCAGGTCATTGAAATAACCCTGCATCAGGTTGTAGCCGCGCACCTGAACCTCGCCGGGAACGTTGGCCGGTTGGCTGTGGCCGGTGCTGCCAACGCAGCGGATTTCCACGCCAGGCATGGCCCGGCCGCTAGTGTTGGCCACTAATTCCGGCGAATCACCAGGACGGCAGATCGTCGCAAAACCGCAGACTTCGGTAAGCCCGTAGGCGGTGACGATGGTGGCAAAGCCCAGTTCGTCACGCATGCGCCGGATCATCTCCACCGGAATCGCCGCGGCACCGGTCACCGCTACCCGTAATGACGTCAGGTCAAATTGGCTGCGTTGCGGATGGGCAAGCAATGACTGATAGAGCGTCGGCGGGCCGGGCAGCACGGTGATCCGTTCACGCTCGACGCATTCAAGCACCGCCTGCACATCGAACACCTGCTGCGGCACGATGGTGCAGCCGCGCATCAGCGCCGCCAGCCAACCGGCCTTGTAACCGAAGGAATGGAAGAACGGATTGACGATCAGGTAGCGATCGTCCTCACGCAAACCGACCACCTCGCTCCAGTCGCGCACCACCCGCAGGTTTTGTCCATGGTTGGTCATCACGCCTTTGGGCTTGCCGGTGGTGCCCGAAGTGAACAGCAGGTCGGACAGTGCTTGCGGGCCAAAGCTTTGTTCGCGGGTTCGCAAGGACAATTGCGAAACGTCTGCGCCCAGGTCGAGGAACTCATCCCAGTTCAGCGTGCCCGATCCACCGTCGCGTAAGGTGACGATCTGTCGTAGCGCCGGCAGTGCTTCAGACGCCAGCATGCTCGGGTAGTCCGCACCCAGAAATTCACCGATGGCGAACAATATGCAGGCGCCACTTTCACGCAGGATGTAGCCAGCCTCGCTGCCTTTCATGCGGGTGTTGAGTGGCACCAGTGCAGCGCCGACACTTTGTAGCGCACCGGCGGCCACGATCCATTCCCACACATTAGGCGCCCAGATCGCCACCCGATCCTCGGCCTGAACGTTCATTGCCAGCAGCGCACGGGCAGCTTGGCGGCGCAGCTGGTCGAGTTCCCGGTAGCTGATCGAGCGCCCGTCATCCTCGATGGCCGGGCGGTCGCCGTAGGCCTGGGCAGCGTTGGCGAACAGTTGAGCGATGGTCAGTGCGGTTGCGACAGGCGGCATGGGGCCTCCCCGGTTAGAAGACAGTGGCGAAAAAGGGAGTGGGCCGGGCAGGGCGCCCGGCCGGATAGCGAATTACTGGGCGGGCGGGGCGAAGCGGCGACCGGCGGAGAAACCACCGTCCACGGCGATCATCTGGCCGCTGACAAAGGACGCTTCGTCTGACGCCAGGAACAGCGCGACGTTGGCCACTTCTTCCGGTTGCCCGGAGCGGTTGAGCATGTGCTGCGAGGCGAAGAAGGCGTGGAAGGCTTCCTGCTCGCGGACCATGCTGGTCATCGGCGTTTCGATCAGGCCGGGGCACAAGCCGTTGACGCGGATATTGGCATAGCCGTAGTCAATGGCCATCGAGCGGGTCAGCTGGTTGATACCACCCTTGGAGACGTTATACGCGACGTTGCCGTCGCAGCCTTGCAGGCCGAAGATCGAGCCGACATTGATGATCGAACCGCTGCGTTGGGACACCATCGATTCCAGCGCGTATTTGCTGGTGAGCATGCTGCCCGTCAGGTTGATGTCCATCACCCGTTGCCAGTTGGCGGTGGTGGTCTGGGTCACGCTGCCCTGATCGGCAACGCCGGCTGCGTTGACCAGCACGTCGATGCGCCCGAAGTGGCCGATGACTTCTTGCATCACCTGCTGGACCTGCGCTTCATCGCGCACATCGAGGGTCATGAACAGGCCAGGGAAATCCGCCGGTGCGGTGCCGATGTCCAGCCCGACCACTTGCGCGCCTTCAGCGGCGAAGCGGCGCACACAGGCCAGACCGATCCCCGAAGCGCCGCCGGTCACCACCGCGACCTTGTTCTGCAAACGAGCCATAACTGCACCTCTTTTATTGTTGTGGGCTAATGCTGTGGCCGAGTCTAACCGCAGACCCGGTCAAGGTGATCGTCCGTTGAGACTATGGCTGACGGACGTTCAATCCGGGAATTTCAACCGTACCCGGCCGCCGGTTGGACGGCTCTGGCAGGCCAGTGTCCAGCCTTCGGCCAATTCTTTGGGGCTGAGCACATCGTTGCGTGCCAGCTGGATCTCACCTTCCTGGACGACGCACATGCAGGCCCCGCAAAAACCTTCTTCGCAAGAAGAGGGCACGTCCAGGCCTGCCGCTTTGCAGCTTTGCAGCAGGGTATCGCCGGGGTGGCAGGCAATCTCGTGCGGTTGACCATCGAGCTCGACAATCAGCGCCTCGCACTTCGATCCGAGGGCCGCTGCCCGAGCCAGGGTTGCTTCAGCGAGCAGTTCGTCGGGATCCGGAGGCGAGGCGAAGCGCTCGACATGGATGCGTTCGGCGGCCTCGCCCAGTCCCAACAGCGTGCGCTCCACGGTGTCCATGAACGGCCCCGGTCCGCAGATGAAGTAGTCACCGCCAGCCGAACCGCGCAACAGATGACACACCTGGGCGTCGGTCAGGAAGCCCTGAACCGAGTCGAGGACGTGCACCACGTGCAGTTGATCAGGATGCGCCTTGATCAACTGACACAACTCATCCTTGAAAATCACCGAGGCTTCATCACGGTTGGCGTAGATCAACTTGATCGGCCGCCGGCTGCTGCGCAGCACTGATTTCAGGATCGAAAACACCGGGGTAATGCCTGATCCTCCACCGAACAGCACCAGCGGTCTATCAACCGATTGCTCCTCGTCCAGACAGAAATGCCCGGCTGGCGGCAACACCTCCAGCCAGTCACCGACCTGCACTTCGTTCATCCAGTTCGACACCCGGCCGCCCTTGACCCGTTTGACCGTGACCTTGGGCAGCGAATCCGACAGCGGCGAGCTGGCCATGGAGTAACAGCGGGTCAACAGCTTGCCGGCGCAAGGCACGCGAAAACTCAGGAACTGGCCCGGTTTGTAACGAAAGCGCTCACGCAAGGTTGGTGGTATTTCAAGCACCAGCGAGCGCGCATCAAAGGTCTCGTCGATCACCGCGCACACTTGCAATGAGTAGCTTCCCGTCGCTGATTCGGCCGGTGTCAGGTTCTGCTGTTGCGTGCCCATGTTCACCTCGGCCTCAGAGCCCGCTGATCAATTGGGCGTTGTCGACGCGGATCTCGGCACCGTTGACGAAACGTGACTCGTCAGTGGCGAGGAACAGCACCACATTGGCAATGTCCCGGGGCGCGCACATACGATTCATCGGGTCTTGGTCGAGGGCTTCCTGAGGGATCGGCTGGCCGCCGGTCAAGGCCTGGGTCATTGGCGTGTTGACGCCATCGGGGTGCACGCTGTTGCAGCGAATGCGATAACCCTGTTGCTTGCAGTGCACGGCAATCGAGCGAGTCATTGCCGCCACCGCGCCCTTGGAGGCCGAGTAAGCACAGAACATCGGCATCGCACCCAGCGCCGCCACCGACGACATATTGATGATCGAGCCGCCGCCGGTTTCTTTCATCGCCTGGATCGCGTATTTGCAGCCGAGAAAGTACCCGTCACCATTGATCTTCTGCACCTTCTGCCACAGTTCCAACGTGGTGTCTTCGATGCTGCCCAAGGCCAGAATCGCTGCGTTGTTCACCAGTACGTCGAGGCGCCCGAAGTGTTCCAGGGTGGTTTTGATCACCTGTTGCCAGTCGCTTTCGCTGGCGATGTCATGGCGAATGAACAGCGCATTGCTGCCGATTTCTGCGGCGACCTGGCGTCCGGCTTCTTCGTTGAGATCGGTCAGCACGACTTTGGCACCTTCGCGGGCCAGCAGCAGGGCGTCTTCGCGACCGATGCCGCTGGCGGCGCCGGTGATGATGCAGACTTTGCCTTCTACACGTTGCATTGTTGTTCTCCCTAGCGTGTGGTTTGAAGTGCGACTTGATTGGCCAGATGGGCAGCGGCCCGGCGACCGGAATAGATGCAATCGGCCAGCGACAGGCCGGAGACATAAAGGTTGGAAGCGACCCCGACGGCATTGCGGCCGGCGCTGTAAAGGCCTCGGATCGGCTGACCTGAGTGGTCCAGCACCTGCCCGCTGTGCTCGCAGACTTTCAGCCCGCCAAGGGTGATGACAGGGCAGGGGAACAGGCGGCTGGCGAATGACAGATCGAGGGCGTACCACGGCCCCTGGTCCATATCGGCGAGCATGGCTTGCGACTTGCCGAACGTATCAACGACTTCGCCCCGCTCGGCGCGGCTATAGGTTTCCACGCTCTGTCGCAGGACCTCGATGGGCAATCCGCAACGCTTGGCCAGCTTCGTCAAGCTGTTGCTGCGCCGGGCGTTAAACAGCAAATTGAGCAGCACCGGCAGGCGCTGGAATTGCCAGACTTTGCCCGGCCCGACCTGACGCAATGCCTCGCGCACCAGCGCCCGGTTGAGAATCAGAATCGCGCGACCGTCCTGCTCTTCGACCATCGCGTGGCCGAGGGTCGCACCGTAGATTTCTTCGTTGGCGTAACGCTGCCCCCGAGCATTGACGATCAGCCCACGGGCCCAGGCCAGTGGTGGATTGATAAAACGCCAGGCGCTGACCTTGTCCATCCGTGCCACGCTGCCACCGGCACTCTGGCCGAGGGCGATTCCGCTGCCATTACAGCCGGTGGTCCCCAGCGGCAAACCGGCCAGATACTGCGGCGCATGCTGGCGGACCCAACCGCGGTTGAAGATAAAACCGCCGCTGCTCAGCAACACACCCTGTTCGGCGCGAATCAGCTGGCGTTCGGCACTGGTTTGTTCGATGCGTCGCAAGCGAGCGCGCAAACGGTCGGCCAATGCCGGGGCATACATGTGGATGGCGCTGGCCCAGCGCGAAAGCCGGGCATGTTGACGGGCTGCGCGACTACCGGGCGGCAGGTGCCAGGCTTCGACCCCCAACACGTGATCGCTGGTGTCGAGCACCAGCCGCCGCACTTCGCACTGGCTGCGCAGGCGCGCACCGTGACGCAAAGCGCTGACCTTGAGCGGGGCGAACAGGCTGGCGCCGGACATGCCGGGGCCTTTGGTGCGGTGACCGCGAGGTGCCGGTTTGGCAATGGCGGCATAGGCCGGCACGGCTTCGTTGCCGGAGTAATAAAGGTAGTACTGGTCGCTCGGGTACGAAGTTTTATGCGGCGGCACGCTGGATTCGAACGCGACACCCTGACGCTCAAGCCACGCCAGTTGTTCGGCACTGCCTTCGCAGAAACTACGCAGCGTCTGACTGCTGACGGCTTCGCCGACTTCCTGGCGCAGGTAGTTGAACATCGCTTCGCTGCTGTCTTCATAGCCAGCCTGGCGCTGATACGGCGTGCCGCCACCGGCATACACCACTCCGCCACTGATCGCGGTGGCGCCGCCACCTTCAAAGCGGTCCAGCGCCAGCACCGTCAATCCGCGACTGGCCGCTTCGATGGCGGCACAGGCGCCGGCGCCGCCAAAACCGACCACCAGCAAGTCGCAGCGATCATCCCAGTTCAGCTGGTCGGCGCTGCTCACTCGCAACGCCGTAAACCCGTTCAGGCTGTCCATTTTTCAGGCCTCAGCCGGCGACAGCGAAGGAGGGTACGGGTTTCGCGGTGGTGGTGTAGGTGCCGTCGAGGTAGACCAGCGGGGTGATCGCTTCACTGGTGTGGATTTGCAGGATGCGCCCGATGAATACGGTGTGTGTGCCGTAGCTGAAGTGGCCGTCTTGCCGGCAGAGGATTGCCGATTGGGCGTCTCCCAGATAGGGAATGCCGCCGGCACTGGTCAGCCAGTTGCCACGG
Organism: Pseudomonas sp. UYIF39; assembly: GCF_029963765.1. Taxonomy (GTDB): domain Bacteria; phylum Pseudomonadota; class Gammaproteobacteria; order Pseudomonadales; family Pseudomonadaceae; genus Aquipseudomonas. The sequence goes on along the minus strand of NZ_JALBYU010000045.1, from coordinate 13,594 downwards.
TCGAATCGTGCTTCGCCTTTGATCGCGCCGCTGCACAGGTGGGCGAGGTCTTGTTGTTCGACGCCGAGGATGTTGACGCAGAAGTCTGCGCCGGTCGCCAGTGCGGCATGGGGGGAGGCTGTTTTGTTGATGCAGATGAGTAGCGATGGTGGTTCGGTGCTGAGGGAGTCGACTGCCGTGGCGGCCATGGCGAAGCGCTCGGAGCCGTTACTGGTGCTGATTATGGTGACTGACTTGGCCAGGCGGCGCATGGCCTGGAGCATGTCGGCTTTCAAATTGATGTCGTTCATCGCACTAGCCCTTTCGTTGTGCATGGAGTGCGATGGATTCTTGCTCTGACGCCCCGCCGTAACATCGTCCGAGGGGACTAGGCCTTGGCGGCCTCAGGGCCGGCCAGGCTTTTGTTGATTGAGTACATATCCATTCCTGCGGTTATGGCGGCTGGCGGTTTCGCCCTTACGGCGACTCACTTTTTTTACAAACGCCTAAAAAAAGTAAGCAAAAAAACGCTCGCCCCAAGCGTCCGGCCCCTCGCTTAGGCTCGGCGTTCCTTCGTTCCGGTATCCATCCGGGGACACTGCCCTCCGGTCTGCTTCGCGACGACCTACATGCAGCGTGTTCGACTGCGTCGAACGGCGCTGCGCGCCACTCCCCGGATGAACACCTCCACTCAGCCTCCCGAAGGGGCGGGTGGATCAAGATCACAAGCTGCAGGCGAGCTAACGCTCGGCCTGTTGAGTGGTGAGAAGCGAAAGGCGTATCCGTTCCATTGTGGGAGCTGGCTTGCCTGCGAAGGCGGCCTGACAGCCGACCAATCTCTTGCAGATGCCCACCATTCCCCTGTGGGAGCGAGCTTGCTCGCGATGGCGGTCTATCTGCCAACCAATCTCTCAAGGTTGACTCAATCCCCGTACGAACTACCGCAGGTTAGGGCTGGGTTCGGACGATCTTTAGATCTTTGCTGTTATCAAGAGGCACATGGTCCGTTTGAGGGATGCCCACCGCCGCACTCATTGCTTGAATGCCGCAGTGGAGGCGAGCACCACCGGTGCTGCATCCGCCCCGCTGCACGCGCGCCCCGGCGGATGGGGTGAACAGAGGAGAACAATAAAAATGCTCAACCAAGACCTGATTCGCCAGCGTCTGAGCCAACGTGCCCGCGAGCTGGTGCCGATCTTGCGTGAACGCGCCCTGAACGCCGCGCAAGCCGGCCAGCTGCCTGAAGAAACGCTGAAGGATTTCCACGACGCCGGGTTCTTTCGCATCCTTCAGCCATCGCGCTGGGAAGGTTATGAACTCGAACCCAAGGACTTCTTCGAGGTGCAGATGACCCTCGCCGAAGGCTGCATGTCCTCGGCCTGGGTGCTGGGGGTGGTGGCGATCCATAACTGGCAACTGGCGCTGTTCGATGACCGTGCGGCACAGGATGTCTGGGGCGCCGACTCCAGTGTGCTGATCTCTTCTTCCTATATGCCGGTGGGCAAGGTCGAGCGGGTCGAGAATGGTTTCAAGCTGAGCGGGCGCTGGGGGTTTTCTTCCGGCAGCAAGCATTGCGACTGGGTGTTCCTCGGGGCGTTGGTGCCACCGGAGGAGGCGGGCGGGGCGCCGGATTACCGGACTTTCCTGGTGCCGCGCAGCGACTACCAGGTTCTCGATAACTGGAATGTCATGGGCCTGGAAGCCACCGGCTCCCACGACATCCTGGTGGAGAACGCCTTCGTTCCGGAGTACCGCACTCATCGGGCGTTCGACGGTTTCATGCAGGACAGCCCGGGTAACGCAGTGAACACCGCGCCGCTGTTCCGCCTGCCATTCGGGCAGATTTTTGTGCGGGCGGTGTCGTCCTCAGCCATTGGTGCCCTGCAGGGCGCGGTGGATCAGTTTGTCGAGCATAACCGGGCGCGGGTCGGGGTCAACGACGGTCGCAAAATGGTCCAGGACCCGGCCGCGCAATCCTCGCTGGCCAACGCCATGGTCTGCGTCGACGAGTGCAAAACCGTCCTGCTGCGCAACTTCGCTCTGATGATGCAACGGGCCCAAAGTGCAGAGCCGTTGAGCATGCCTGAGCGGGTAAAGATGCGTTACGACTCGGCGCTGGTAGCCGACAAGTGCGCCAAAGCGGTTGCCGACCTGATGTTCAACAGTGGCGCCTCGACCATCTTCCGCAGCCACACGATCAACCGGGCATTCCGCGACATTTACACCGGCCGCGCCCACGTCGCGAACAACCCGGCCAAGTACGCCTGGAATCTCGGCGGGGTCAGCATGGGCCAGGACAGCAACGACTTTTTTCTCTGACTTTTTCCTACGACTCTTTCCTATGAATCGGCTAGTCCGTTTGCGTGATTCGAGCGCCTCTTTGATGCCCGAGCATGGGCACAAGGCGTAGGTCTCAGGCGCCGACTGCGCATCCAATAAACACAAGGATCAACCATGAAATTTTCATTGATTTACGAAGCCCAGACGGTGGACTCCAGCCGCGAAGGCGACCGCAAGATTTTCGAAGATACCGTTGAGCAGGCCGTGTTGGCCGACAAGCTCGGCTTCGACACCTTCTGGTGCGTGGAGCACACGGCGCTGAGCAACTACTCGCATATGTCCGCGCCGGAAACCATGCTGGCCTTCGTCGCCGGCAAAACCGAACGCATCGGCATTGGCCACGGCGTAGTCTGCCTGCCACCGGCGATGAACCACCCGGTGAAAGTCGCGGAACGCATCGCGACCCTCGACCTGTTGTCCAAAGGCCGGGTGCATTTTGGCGTCGGCAAGGGTGGCACCCAGCAGGAGGCCGGCACCTTCGGTTACGACCTGGCCACGTTGCAGCCGCAGATCGACGAGATGATGTACCTGATCCCGAAAATGTTCGTGCAGGACGAAATCGAGCACAACGGCGACTTTGTGCAGATCCCAAAACGACCGATCCATCCCAAGCCTTATCAAGACCCGCACCCGCCGATGTACCTGGCGTGCACCAATACCGAGTCGCTGAAAAAGGCTGGTGGTCGCGCAATGGGTGCATTGGTGCTGGGCTTCGGTGGCCCGGAAGAAATCGCCAAGAAGGTCGAGGTCTATCACGAAGCCTTTGATAACCGCGATGAGAAGCAGCAGGTGGGCTTCCGTCCTAACCGTCACATTGCAGCCCTGTGCCCGGCCATCGTTCTGGAGGACAACGAAGAGGCGCGCCGCATCGGCATTCGTGGCCAGCGTTACTTCATGGAGTCGTTGGGCTATTGGTACGGCGGTGGTGAGCGCCCGGACCCGGAGAAGTGGAAGGACGACACCTTCGTCGATGGCAACGGCCAGAGCGTGATCAAATCGCGCTTCGCCTCGGAAGAAGTCAGCGTCGATTTCTCCGACCCGACCATGGCGATGATGAACCCCAACCACGCCTACGGAACCGTCGAGGATTGCATCGGTTACGTGCAACGGTTGATCGATGCGGGTGCCGACGAAATCCTGTTCATCTGCCAGATGGGCACCGTGCCGCAATGGGCGCAACTGGAGACCCTGCGCAATATTGGCGAGAAAGTGATTCCGCATTTTCGCAAGGCTTAAAACCCGCCCCTGACCCCCTGTGGGAGCGAGCTTGCTCGCGATAGCGGTCTTACATTCAACATCTATGTTGACTGTGATGGCCTCTTCGCGAGCAAGCTCGCTCCCACAGTTTTTTATGCGCTCACCCCGTCATTTCCGCTAGTCCCATTGGACGATGTTGCCCGCGCGCAAACCCGTTTGAATAGCCCTACATAAAGTCTCCCCCGGCAGCCGCCGATGGGCGGCTCGGCCTGAAAAACGAGGAGTGCATCCATGGATATCCGTGGTCTGGGTTACGTCACCCTGTTATCCAGCGACCTGGCGCAATGGCGTCAGTACGCAAGCCAGGTGCTGGGCATGATGGTGGCCGGCAGCGATGCCGAAGAGCCGCTGTACCTGAAAATGGACGAGCGCCATTACCGCATCCTGGTGGAGAAAAGCACTGAGAACGGCTTCGGTGCGTGCGGCTGGGAAGTGCCTGGCAAAGCGGCGCTTGAACACGCGGTCAGCGTTCTGGAGCAGGCCGATGTGCAAGTTACCCGCGGCACCGTGGCCCAGGCCGAGGTTCGCAAGGTCCAGGAACTGGTGCACTTCAGCGACCCGGATGGCAATCGCCACGAACTGTTCTGGGGACCTCTGCAGGACTTCGCACGCTTCGTCTCGCCGGTCGGGGTCAAGGGTTTTGTCACCGACGAATTGGGCATGGGCCACGTGGTACTGCCGGCGCCGAGCTTCGAGCGTTGCCGGGATTTCTACGAGCAAGTCCTCGGTTTCGGGCTGTCCGACTTGATGAAAGTCCGCTTCACCCCGGACCCGGCCGAGCCACAAAAGCGCATCCACTTCCTGCACTGCAATAACGGTCGGCATCACTCGCTGGCGATCTTCGAGTGCCCAATGCCCCACGGCTGCGTGCACATGATGGTCGAGGTCAACGCGCTGGACGAAGTTGGTCGCGCCCTCGATCGCGTGCAGGCAAACGGCGTGAAGCTGTCGGCCACCCTCGGTCAGCACACCAACGATCAGATGATTTCGTTCTACATCAAGACGCCGTCCGGGTTTGATCTGGAATACGGCTGCGATGGCCTGGTGGTCGATTGGGATCGCCACACACCTTTTGAAAGCACCGTGGTCAGCCACTGGGGCCACGACTTCAGTGTCGGTCGCCAATGAGGAAGATGACGATGGACAAGCGAATGACCACGGCCGAGATGGTCGGCCAACTGCGTGACGGCATGACCATCGGCATCGGTGGCTGGGGGCCGCGGCGCAAACCCATGGCGTTGGTGCGGGAGATTTTGCGCTCCGACCTCAAGGACCTCACCGTGGTCGCCTACGGCGGTGCGGATGTCGGCATGCTCTGCGCGGCCGGCAAGATCAGGAAACTGGTGTTCGCCTTCGTTTCCCTGGATTTCATTCCACTGGAACCGTACTTCCGCAAGGCACGCCAAGAGGCGACGCTGGAGGTGATGGAAATCGACGAAGGCATGCTCCTGCTCGGTCTGCGCGCCGCCGCGATGAATGTGCCATTTATTCCGACGGCAGTTGGCTTGGGCACCGATGTGCTGCGGCACAACCGGCAGATCAAGTTGATCGGTTCGCCCTATGCCGATGGCAAGGACTGGGTGGCGATGCCGGCGCTCAAACTCGATGCGGCGCTGATTCACGTCGACCGTGCCGATGCGCGCGGTGTCTGCCAGATCAGCGGCCCCGATCACTACATGGATGACGTGTTCGTACGGGCCGCGACCCGCAGCTACGTGACTTGCGATGAACTGGTGGACAGCGAGTATTTCCACGCCGATGCGGGGCACGCGCATCAGGTGTTCTGGGAACGCAACCTGACCACCGCCGTGGCCCACGTGCCGGGCGGCGCGCATCCGTCTTCCTGCGCGCCGCTGTACGGTTTCGACGTGGCGCACTTCAAGGCTTACAACGCTTCGGCGCAGGCCGTCGATGGCTGGCAGGACTATGTCCGCAACTACGTCGACTGCACCCACGAACAGTACCTGGACAAGGTCGGCGGCCTGGCTGCCATCCGCCAACTGCCGTTGCCGATTTTTTAAGGGAGCCTTGCGATGAGCACTACCACTTACAGCCTCGCCGAATTGATGATCTGCGCCGCTTCCGAAGCCTGGCGCGACGATGGCGAGGTACTGGCCAGCGGCATCGGCGTGATCCCGCGCCTGGCCTCTTCATTGAGCATGCTCGGCAGCAATCCGCAGCTGCTGATGACCGATTCCGAAGCCTACATGGTCGCGGAGCCGGTGCCGCTCGGCGCGCGCAACGGCTACCAGCCCAAGCGCGACAGCTGGATGGGTTTTTCGCGGATTTTCGATAACGTCTGGGGCGGCAAGCGCCATGCACTGGTCGGCCCGACCCAGATCGACCGTTTCGGCCAGGCGAACATTTCGTGCATCGGTGACTACGCCAAGCCCAAGGCGCAAATGCTCGGTGTGCGCGGTTTTCCCGGCAACTCGATCAGCCACGCCAACTCCTTTTGCGTGCCCAGCCACAACCGTCGGGTGTTCGTCGAAGGCGAGGTCGATATGGTCGCCTCGGTCGGCTACAACCCGGCGCGTCTGGCGCGCGGCTGGTCGCTGGACGAGATCGATATCCGCCTGATCATCACTGACCTCTGCGTGCTGGATTTCCAAGGACCACAGCGGCAAATGCGCATTCGCTCGCTGCACCCCGGCGTGACGGTGGCCGAGGTTCAGGACAACACCGGTTTTGCCCTGCATGTGCCGCAAGACTGCCCGACCACGGCTGCCCCGACCGTCGAGCAATTGCAGCTGATCCAGCGCCTGGACCCGCACAACCTGCGTGCCAGCCAGCTCAAAGACAACCCGCCAGGCCAACGCTGAGCGCCCCCGTTTCGGAGAAAAGTGATGGCTGAACATAACGACAAGAACGAGGCCGACGTGGTGCTTTACGAGGTGCGCGGCGCGGTGGCCCTGGTCACCATGAATCGCCCCGAGTACCACAACGCGCAGAACTCACAGATGACCTACGCGCTGGACGCGGCGTTTCGCCGGGCCTGCGATGACGATGAGGTGAAAGTCATCGTGCTGCGGGGTGCCGGCAAGCATTTCTCCGCCGGGCATGACATCGGTACGCCGGGTCGCGACGTCGATCTGACCTTCGACCGCGCCAGCCTGTGGTACGACCATGTGAACAAACCGGGCGGCGAGTTTCTCTACGCCCGAGAGCAGGAAGTCTATCTGGGCATGTGCCGCCGCTGGCGCGAAATGCCCAAGCCAACCATCGCCATGGTTCATGGGGCGTGCATCGCGGGCGGGCTGATGCTGGCTTGGGTGTGCGACCTGATCGTCGCCAGTGAGGATTCTTACTTCGCGGATCCGGTGGTACGAATGGGCATTCCCGGGGTCGAGTACTTCGCCCATGTGCATGAGTTGAACTCGCGAATCGCCAAGGAGTTTTTGTTCCTCGGCGAGCGCATGCCGGCGGCGCGCGCCTACCAGATGGGCATGCTCAACCGGGTAGTGACCCGCGATGAACTGGAACAGCAAACCCTCGACATCGCCGGACGCATCGCGCAGATGCCGCGCCTCGGTCTGCAACTGAGCAAGCAGGCAGTCAACAACGCCGAAGACCTGATGGGCAAGCGCGCGACCATGGACATGGTGTTTGGTCTGCATCACTTCGCCCACGCCCACAATGAACTGGTGTCCGGTGACCGACTCGGCGGATATGACGCCAAGGCCATGGTCCGTTCGCAACGAACCTTGGGCGGGGCGTGAGCATGGCGATCTCTTTGAATACCCGTCTGACCGAATTGCTCGGTTGTCGCTATCCGATCATCCAGACCGCCATGGGCTGGGTTGCCGACCCGAAATTGGTGGCGGCCACGGGCAATGCCGGCGGCTTCGGCTTTCTCGCCGGGGCGACCATCGAGCCTCAGCGGATGGAGGCAGCAATCCTCGAAACCCGGCGTCTGACCGATCAGCCTTTCGGGGTCAATTTCCATATGTACCAGGCCAACGCCGCAGATATCGTCGAGCTGGTGCTGCGCCACAACGTCAGGGCAGTCAGCTACAGCCGCTCGCCCGGTAAGCAAATGATCAGCCGTCTGAAGGATGCCGGCGTGGTGTGCATCCCCACCGTTGGAGCGCTCAAGCACGCGCAGAAAGCCGTGGAAATGGGCGCCGATGCGGTCACCGTACAGGGCGGCGAGGGCGGTGGGCATACGGGCTCGGTGCCGACTTCGCTACTGCTCGATCAAGTCGTCAACGCAGTCCCGGTGCCCGTGGTGGCCGCCGGTGGTTTCAAGGATGGTAAAGGCCTGGTCTCGGCCCTGGCCTATGGCGCCGAAGGCATCGCCATGGGCACGCGCTTTCTGATGTGCGCCGACAGTCCGGTGCCGCAGGCGACCCTGTCGCGTTACCTCGCGGTCAAGGACCCGGCGGCGATCATCATCAGTCGCGCCATCGACGGTATGCCGCAACGGATGATTCGCAACGAATTGCTCAACCAGCTTGAAGCCAGTGGTGGTCTCAAACGCTTGTTGTTGGCCTTCCAGAGTGGCCTGGCGTACCGCCGCCACAGTGGCATGAGCCTGACGCAACTGCTCGGCAGTGTTTTGAAAATGCGCGGCAGCGGTGAGCTGACGGCCGCCCAAAGCATCATGGCCGCCAACGCGCCGATGGTGATTCAGAAAGCCATGGTCGATGGGTTACCCGCCGAAGGTGTACTGCCCGCCGGCCAGATCGCCGCGTCTATCGACAGCTTGCCCAGCTGCGCCCAATTGATTGAACAGATCGTCCGTGACGCCGAAGCGCGTCTGGGCGAGCTGTGCCGCCGTGTGTCGTGAAGGGGAAAGGCATGAAACCATTTAGCGTCAGTATCGATAACGGCATTGCCGAACTGGTGTTCAACCAGCCACCGGTCAACGCCTTCAATTGTCAGGGCTGGGCCGATATCGCCAGCGAGATCGAAGGCCTCGGTCGAGACGCCAACGTGCGGGTGATCGTGATTCGCGCCGAAGGTCGCGGCTTCTGCGCCGGGGTCGACATCAAGGAACTGGCCGCCGATGGCAACCTGATCGTGGCGGTGAACAAAGGCAACTACGACAGTTTCAAGGCCATTCACCGCAATCCGAAACCGGTCATCGTCGCCGTACACGGCTTCGTCCTCGGCGGCGGCATCGGCATCTGCGGCGCGGCCGACATTCTGGTGGCCTCCGAGTGCGCCAGTTTCGGCGTGCCCGAGGTCGATCGCGGTGCCATGGGCGGCGGCGCGCATTTGCAGCGGTTGTTCCCGGTGCAGAAGGTCCGCCACATGTACTTCACCGGCGAGATGATCGACGCCGCCGAGGCCTGGCGCCTGGGTGCGGTAGAGCGTGTGGTCAAGTGCGAGGACTTGCGTGAGGCCGCGCTGCAAATCGCCCGCACCATCGCCGCCAAGAGCCCGGTCATGATCAGCCTCGCCAAAGAAGCGCTGAGCGGTATCGAAGACGGCAATCTGGAAGACAAATATCGCTGGGAGCAGGGCTTCACGCTCGAAGCTTATCGCTCACTGGACTCACAGGAAGCACGCGACTCGTTCGTCGAGAAGCGCGATGCCCACTTCAACGGCTGAAGGCACTCTCATGGACCTGACATACACCCCGGCCCAGCAGGCCTTTCGCGCCGAGGCGCGGGCCTGGCTGACGGCCAATGTACCCGGTGAACCGCTGCAATCGTTCGACACCGAGCAAGGCTTTGCCGAGCACCGTACCTGGGAGAACCGGCTTAACGACGGTCGCTGGGGCATGGTCACCTGGCCGACCGACCTCGGTGGGCGTGGTTGCGATTTGATCGAGTGGTTGATCTTCGAGGAGGAGTACTACCGCTCTGGCGCGCCTGCACGGGTTAACCAGAACGGCATCTTCCTGCTCGGCCCGACGCTGATGGAATATGGCAGCGACGAACAGAAAGCGCGCTTTTTGCCACGGATGGCCACCGGTGAAGATATCTGGGCCCAGGCCTGGTCCGAGCCAGGCGCGGGCTCCGACATGGCGGCGATCCGCTCGCGCGCCGAGCGGGTGGGCGACCATTACGTGATCAACGGCCAGAAAACCTGGTCGACTCGCGCCGTGTGGGCTGACTGGATATTCGGCATTTTCCGCACCGACCCTCATTCGCAGCGCCATCAAGGCCTGACGTTTATTCTGCTGCCGCTCGACAGTCCGGGGATCACGGTACGGCCGATTCCTCAGCTCAATGGCTTGCCTGGGTTCGCCGAGATTTTCTTCGACGACGTCAAGGTTCCGGTGGAAAACGCGCTGGGCGGCGAGGGCGTGGGTTGGCATGTGGCGATGTCCACCGCCGGGTTCGAACGCGGTTTGCTGCTGCGTTCACCCGCACGTTTTCAGGAAACCGCGCGGCGACTGGTGCAGCTGTACCTGGCCAACCGCGAGCAAGCTGATCGTGACCCGTCCATTGGCGAGTCGGTGATGCGCGCATGGCTGGACGCCGAGGCTTACACCCTGAGCACCTACATGACCGCCTCGAAACTGGTGCAGGGCGGCAAGATCGGGCCGGAGTCTTCGACCAACAAAATCTTCTGGTCGGAACTCGATCAGCGCATGCACGACACCGCCATGAGCATTCTCGGCTTGCGTGGCGAGCTGCTGCCCGAAGCGCCTGCTGCGGGCGACGTCGGCCATTGGCTGGAAGGTTTTCTGTTTGCCCAGGCCGGACCGATCTATGCCGGCACCAACGAGATCCAGCGCAACATCATTGCCGAACGCATGCTCGGCATGCCGCGTGCCTGAGGAATAGACCATGGACTTTAGTTTCAGCCGCGACCAGTTGCTGTTCCAGGACAACGTCAGGAGTTTTCTGATCAACGAGGTCACCCCGGAGCGCATTCGCGAACTCTGGCTTTGCGATAGCGGGCGCAGCGATCAATTGTGGGCGCAACTGGTGGAGTTGGGCCTGACCGCGCTGACCGTGCCCGAAGAGCAAGACGGGATGGGCATGAATGAGCTGGACTTCATTCTGCTCGCTCAGGAATGTGGTTATGCCGGCCTGCCCGAACCGCTGGTGGACACGATGCTGATTGGCGTGCCGTTGCTCGCCGCCCTTGATGAAAGCCACGCGGCGCTCAAACAGCACTGGCTGACGCGCGTCGCGGAAGGCCGCGCACGGTTGGCGATTGCCGAGCCGGGTAACCCGCTGGTCAGCGATGCTCACGTCGCCGATTTGCTGTTGCTGGCTCATGGCGATGAGGTGCATGCGGTCGAACCTGGCGCGGTGCGCCTGACCCGCAATGTGTCGGTCGATCCCAGTCGTCAGCTGTTTCGGGTCGACTGGACGCCAACATCCGCCACCTGCGTGGCCGCTGGCGAACAGGGTCGGCGCTTGTGGGCTGCCGCGTTTAATCGTGGCGCGCTGGGCTGTGCCGCGCAAATGCTGGGGCTGGCCAAACGCATGGTCGACCTCGCGGTGGATTACACCTTTGAGCGCAAACAGTTCGGCAAACCGGTGGGTTCGTTCCAGGCGGTCAAGCATTTGATGGCCAACGTCGCGGTGCAGATCGAGTTCGCCAAAGGGCCGCTGTATCGCGCTGCCTATGCACTGGCCGAGCAGCAACCGGGACAGGAAGTGCTGGTGTCCCATGCCAAATTGGCAACTTCGGAAGCCGCCATGCTCGCCGCGAAAAACACCATTCAGGCTCATGGCGCCATGGGTTACACCTGGGAAGTTGACCTGCATTTGTTCATGAAACGCGCCTGGGCGCTGGACAAGGTCTGGGGTGATCGCGGCCGTCACAAAGGGCGGATCCGCGCGGCCTTGTACGACGGCAATCCAGCACTGGGTGCTGGCCAAACCTTCTAACTGCGAGATAGACCATGCCGGAAGCCTATATTATCGACGTCCTGCGTACGCCCACCGGGCGGCGCAAGGGTGGTTTGAGCCAGATTCACGCAGCCGATCTGGGCGCCCACGTCTTGCGTGCGCTGGTCGAGCGCAACGACATCCCCGATGACGATTACGACGACGTGATCTTCGGCTGTGTCGACACCATCGGTCCGCTGGCCGGGGACATTGCCCGCACCTGTTGGCTGGCTGCCGGCCTGTCGCAGGCGGTACCCGGTACCACCATCGATCGCCAGTGCGGTTCGTCCCAGCAAGCGGTGCACTTTGCCGCCCAAGCGGTGATGAGCGGCACCCAGGACGTGGTCGTCGCCGGCGGCGTGCAAACCATGACCCAGATTCCGATTTCCTCGGCGATGATCGCTGCCGAACCGCTGGGCTTCAGTGATCCTTTCAGCGGCTCCGAAGGTTGGGTCCGGCGCTACGGCGCACAACCGCCGACTCAATTCCGTTCGGCGCAGATGATTGCCGAGAAGTGGGGGCTGTCCCGCGAACAACTGGAAGCCTATTCACTGGAGTCCCATCAGCGGGCATTGCGGGCCATCGAGCAAGGGTGGTTCAACCGGGAAATCGTGCCACTGGCCGGAGTCGTGCACGACGAAACGCCGCGCCATACCAGCCTGGCGAAAATGGCCGAACTGGACGTTCTGTTTGGCTGCGACCGGGTGACCGCGGCAGTGTCCAGCCAGACCTGCGACGCGGCCAGCGCGATGCTGATCGTTTCTGAAACAGCACTCAAACGCTACGGGCTGACACCGCGTGCGCGTATCCACCACCTCAGCGTGCGTGCCGAAGACCCGATCTGGATGCTCACCGCTCCAATCCCGGCCACCGCTTACGCACTCAAGCGAGCCGGAATGAAGCTTGAAGACATCGACCGGGTGGAGATCAACGAAGCCTTCGCCTCGGTGGCAATGGCCTGGCTCAAGGAGACGGGTTATCCCCATGAACAGACCAACGTCAACGGCGGGGCGATTGCCCTCGGCCATCCGCTGGGCGCCACCGGCACTCGATTGATGTGCACGCTGTTGCATGAACTGGAGCGCAGCGGGGGACGCTTCGGCTTGCAGACCATGTGCGAAGGCGGCGGCCAGGCCAACGTGACGATTATCGAACGCTTGTAAGCGATGTATTTGAAGGGAGCAGGAACATGAAAATCTGTGAGAACCGCGTAGTAATCATCACCGGTGCCGGCGGTGGTCTGGGCCGGGCCTACGCGCTGGCCTTCGCCGCCGAGGGCGCTAAAGTGGTGGTCAACGATATCAACCGTGAAGCGGCGCTGGCCGTGGTCGGCGAAATTCTCGGGCAGGGTGGAAGCGCCGTGGCCAACAGCAACGACATCACCCGCTACGATGATGCTGCGTTGATCGTGCGCCAGGCCATCGAAACCTTCGGTGGCCTGGACGTGGTGGTCAACAACGCCGGCATCTGTCGCGACCGCATGTTCGCCAGCCTCACCGAAGCCGACTGGGATGCGGTGGTGGCCGTGCACCTCAAAGGCCACTTCTGTATCGCCAGCCACGCCGCGCGTTACTGGCGCGAGCAGACCAAGGGAGGTGCGCAGTTGAGCGCGCGGATCATCAACACCAGTTCCGGGGCCGGTTTGCGGGGCTCCATCGGTCAGTCCAACTATGCCGCTGCCAAGGCCGGTATTGCTGCGTTGACGCTGGTGCAGGCGGCCGAACTGGGGCGCTATGGCATAACCGTCAACGCACTAGCCCCGGCCGCGCGCACCGGAATGACCGAGCAGGTGTTCGCCGATACCATGAAAAAACCCGAAGAGGGCTTCGACTACTTCGCTCCGGAAAACGTTGCGCCGCTGGTGGTCTGGCTTGGCTCGCAAGCGTCCAGTGCGGTCAACGGGCAGATGTTCGAAGTCGAGGGCGGCAAGTTGTCGATTGCTGACGGCTGGCGTGGAGGTCCGGAGCTGGACAGGCAAGGGCGTTGGGCGGTGGGCGAGGTGGGTCAGGCGGTAGAGCAATTGATGGCCCGGGCGGTACCACCGGCGAAAGTGTACGGCAGCTGATAGGGCTTCTCGTTTTGGGGCTGCGCAAAACTATCCAGGGACTTTGGGATTTCCAATCCTTCTATATAGAGAGGAAACGGGCCGTTTTCCGGCGTTCTTCAAGTGTTTGATAGAAAAGCATAATTAAGTGTTGACGGCAGATTCTGGAAGTCTA
>NZ_JALBYU010000044.1 GCF_029963765.1 Pseudomonas sp. UYIF39 | reverse complement strand
TGGACGCCAATGGCAACGCCGTGTACCACAGCAACCCGAACGCCGTGAACGGCCCCGGTGCGACCGACGTGTTCACCTACACCGTGCGCGATGCCGACGGTGACGAAAGCACCACCACCATCACCATCGACGTGCAAAACAGCAGCATCAGCGCAGTCAGCGACAGCGACGTGACCGTGTACGAAAAAGCCCTCGACCTGAACCAGGATGGCCAGGATCTGGCGCCCGGCACCGTCACTGGCAGCGAGCCGGGCAATACCGGCGAAACTGCCAGTGGCACGCTGGTCGGCTCCGTCACGGGCGCGGTCGGCGCAATCACCTACACCCTGGTCGGCAGCGCCACCGGCACCTACGGGCAGATCCTGCTCAATCCCGATGGCTCCTACACCTACACGCTGACCTCGGCGCCAAGCACCACGCCGAACGCCAACGACGGGCCGAACACCCTGAGCGAAAGTTTCACCTACAAAGCCACCGACGCCTTGGGCAACAGCACCACCAGCACCATCGTGGTCAAAATCGTCGATGACCTGCCGACTGCTCATGCCGACGAGGCTGCGGTCGCCGAAGGCGGCACCGTCAGCGGCAGCGTGTTGTGGAACGACGCCGCCGGCGCCGATGGCCCCGCCGCAGGGGGCGCGGTGGTCGGCGTGCGTGCCGGTTCAGATACCTCGACCTCAGCCGTTGGCGGCCTCAACAGCCAGATCAATGGCACCTACGGTTACCTGACGCTGGACGCCAATGGCAACGCCGTGTACCACAGCAACCCGAACGCCGTGAGCGGCCCCGGGGCGACCGACACGTTCACCTACACCATCCGCGATCGCGACGGTGACGAAAGCACCACCACCATCACCATCGACGTGAACAACAGCAGCATCAGAGCGGTCAGCGACAGCGACGTGACCGTGTACGAAAAAGCGCTGGATCTGAGCAAGGATGGCCAGGATCTGGCGCCCGGCACCGTCACTGGCAGCGAGCCGGGCAATACCGGCGAAACTGCCAGTGGCACGCTGGTCGGCTCCGTCACGGGCGCGGTCGGCGCAATCACCTACACCCTGGTCGGCAGCGCCACCGGGACGTACGGGCAAATCCTGCTCAACCCCGACGGCTCCTACACCTACACGCTGACCTCGGCGCCAAGTACCACGCCGAACGCCAACGACGGGCCGAACACCCTGAGCGAAAGTTTCACCTACCAAGCCACCGACGCCTTGGGCAACAGCACCACCAGCACCATCGTGGTCAAAATCGTCGATGACCTGCCGACTGCTCATGCCGACGAGGCTGCGGTCGCCGAAGGCGGCACTGTCAGTGGCAACGTGCTGTGGAACGACGTCGGCGGCGCCGATGGCCTCGCTGCCGGAGGTGCGGTGGTCGGCGTGCGTGCCGGTTCAGATACCTCGACCTCAGCCGTTGGCGGCCTCAACAGCCAGATCAATGGCACCTACGGTTATCTGACGCTGGACGCCAATGGCAACGCCGTGTACCACAGCAACCCGAACGCCGTGAGCGGCCCCGGGGCGACCGACACGTTCACCTACACCATCCGCGATCGCGACGGTGACGAAAGCACCACCACCATCACCATCGACGTGATCAACAGCTGCATCCGAGCGGTCAGTGACAGCGACGTGACCGTCTACGAAAAAGCCCTCGACCTGAACCAGGACGGCCAGGATCTGGCGCCCGGCACAGTCACCGGGAGTCAGCCGGGTCTCACGGCTGAAACCGCCAGTGGCACCCTGGTCGGCTCCGTCACCGGTGCCACCGGCGCGATCACTTACACGCTGGTCGGCAGCGCCACTGGCACCTACGGCCAAATTCTGCTCAATCCCGATGGCTCCTACACCTACACGCTGACCTCGGCGCCAAGCACCACCCCGAACGCCAACGACGGGCCGAACACCGTCAGCGAAAGCTTCACCTACCAATCCACCGACGCCCTGGGCCATTCCACCACCAGCACCATCGTGGTGAACATTGTCGATGACCTGCCGACGGCCAACCCCGACACGGCCTCGGTAGTGGAGGGCGGCACCGTCAGTGGCAACGTGCTGGCGAACGACTTCAGCGATGCCGATGGGATTGGGGTGGTCGGCGTGCGCGCCGGTTCAGACACCTCGACCTCGGCCATCGGCGGCCTGAACAGCCAGATCAATGGCAACTACGGTTACCTGACGCTGGATGCCGCGGGCAACGCGGTCTATCACAGCACCCCGAACGCCGTGAACGGTCCCGGTGCGACCGACGTGTTCACCTACACCTTGCGCGATGGCGATGGAGACGAGAGGACCACCACCATCACCATCGACGTGAACAATAGCTGCATCAGCGACAGCGACCTGGCCAGTTCGACGTTGACGGACCCAGTCATTGCGAACGCGCCACCGGTGGCGGTCGATGACCACATCATCACCAACGTGCTGTCGGGCAGCATTGTGGTGCCAGGCGAGTTGCTGCGGGCCAATGACACCGATCCGAATGGCGATCCGCTGACTGCTTCGCCGACCACCATCAGCACCGGTTGGATTGCCAAAGGCGCGGACTTCACCGGCACCCATCAAAACTTCAGCTTCACCGGCGGTAACGCGCAGGCGGTGACCCTCGCCCGCAGTGCATTCGTCGCCAACACGACAGCCATGACGGCGGTGTTGGTAGTCAGCGGGGCGCTGGGAGCGGTCAACAACCCCCACGATGAGGACCGCATCACCGTCGACCTCAAACAGGGTGAAACCCTCAACCTGGATCACAACCTGGCGGCCGGTCATGTCGCCATGGAGTATTCAATCAACGGCGGCGCATGGGTCGCCCTCGCGGACGGGCAAACCCTCACCGCAACGTCGGACAGTACCTACCAGATTCACATCACCAACATCGACAACGGTGGTCCGGGCAACAGCGGGAAGGGGGCGGAAAACTACCAGTTGACCATGACCGTCAACTACGCCGGGGCCCACGACATCACGCCAGATGCCCACGGCACTTACACCACCAACGACAGCCATGGCGGCAGCGACAACGCCGCCGTGACGATCACCTATCAGGACGGCCACACCCTAACGGGCACGGCGGGCGACGATGTACTGGTGGCGGGCGCCGGTAATAACGTGATCAACGCCGGCGACGGCAACGACGTGCTCACCGCCGGTTCCGGCAACAACGAAATGCACGGCGGCGCCGGCAATGACTTGCTGTACAGCGGTGCGGGCAACGACCTGCTCGACGGTGGTACCGGCGTCGACACCGCGAGCTATGCCCACGCCACCGCCGGGGTCACGGTCAATCTGGGAGTGCTCGGTGCGCAGAACACCGTCGGCGCCGGCACCGACACCCTGACGGCGATCGAAAACCTGACCGGCTCAAACTTCAACGACGCCCTCACCGGCGACAACCACAGCAACATCATCAACGGTGGTCTGGGTAACGACATGCTCAACGGCGGGGGCGGCGACGACTTTCTGATTGGCGGCCTGGGCAACAACACCCTCACCGGCGGCAGCGGCGCCGACACCTTCCAGTGGCTCAAAGGCAACAGCGGCCACGACGTGGTCACCGACTTCACCCCAGGCACCGACAAACTCGACCTGTCGCAACTGCTGCAAGGGGAAAACAGCACCGCGGCGTCGCTGGATGACTACCTGCACTTCAAAGTCACCGGCAGCGGCGATTCACTGGTCACCAGCATCGACGTCAGCGCCATGGCTGGCGCTGCGCCGAATCAGACCATTGATCTGGCGGGTGTGAATCTGGCCAGCCATTACGGCGTAACGCCGGGGGCGGGAGGGGTGATTGCGGGGGGGCACGATACGGCGACGATTATCAACGGGATGTTGAATGATCATTCGTTGAAGGTGGATACGGTGTGATCGGCTTTTGATTCGAGCCTGAAACGACAAAACCTACCGCCCGATTAAACGGGGCGGCGGGTTTTTTCTGTCTGAAAAAATGTGTTGTCGGTGAGTCAGCCTTTGCGAGCAAACCCGCTCCCAAAGTTGATCCTCAGCGATCACAGATTTTGTGTTCGACAACGATCCAATGTGGGGGCGGGCTTGCTCGCGAAGGGGCCAGAATGGAAACCGAATCAATCAGTAAGTGTTCCTCAGGCCTCGGTCAGCCCGGCAACTCCAGATTATCCAGCACCCGATTCACCGCCAGTTCCCCGAGCATGATCAACTGCGCAATCCCCAACACCGTCCGGCGCTGCGGCCCCGGCAACTGGCCGGCGAAGTCCTGGGCGATGGTCTTTGCCGAAGCGAGTGTTTCGTAGGCATCGGTCAACAGTTCCTCGTTTTTTGTGTCCGCGGTCACGGCATACATCCGGCGGGTTTTACGTGGGGGCGGCGTGGAGCCGGGCGGGCAGAGGTAGTGGTCGAGCGCGCGGTCAGCGGCTTCGTGGAGTTTTTTCGAATCGAGGGATTCGTAGGGGGAGGTGGGGGCGGTTTCGGGCGGGTTGGGTGTGGGTTTGAACATGGATGAATCTCCAAATCATAGAAAAGGAGCCATCATCTTTCGCTACCAAACGAAGGGGTGGTGGCCATACGAAGGTTGGTAGACCGGTGACTTGGAAAACCGGCGCGCCCGAAGACGCCCTGCGCATGACCACCATAAATACACAGCCCCGGAAGGGTCTGTATCGGGTGACGCAATGCGCCAAGTCTAAGCCGGGCTACCAAACCCGATCGCTGATTCGTCAGCGACCGGACCACAATAGAACCCACCCCCAAGGCGCACAAGCCGGCGGATTCTGGCGTAGCTGTAGGCAATGGCGCAAGGATGTGTAGCCTGGGAGGCGTGTCTGGAAGTGTTTTTAAACGCCATAGTTTAAAAGCAAAAGATCACAGCCCCCGGCAACTCCAGCAGGATCAAATGCAATCCGCTGTATGACCTGTCGCAGGCTGCGATCTTTTTAAACGCTCAATATTCAGTTCATGAGTACGTACCTTCCATAGAGGCGCCCGGCTTCCCGAATGGGAGGCACCGACAGGGATGGATTAGATAGTCGGCGTGAGTATTTGCCTACTGTCATATCTGACAGACGAGCGGTCGACCCCCTCACATCGGCTCCGGCGGCCCAATCAATCGCCCCATCACCCCAAACAATCCCAACTCCCGGATCACCTCCAACTCCCCCTTGGTCTCGACCATCTCCGCAATCAACGGCAAATCAATGCTGTTAGTCGCCCGAAAAATAGCCTCGATGAACAACCTTTTATCACTCTGCTCATCAATGTGACGGATGTACGCACCGTCGATTTTCAAGTAAGCCAGGCCCAGTTGAGTCAGGTTGCCGATCTGGCCGAAGCTGCCGCCGAAATGCTGCAGACCGATGCGGTAACCGGTGTTGAGCAGGCTGTGGCTCAGGCGTTGCAGTTCTTCTTGAGGTGGCAGTTGGCGTTCGTCGATTTCCAGAATCAGAAGGGGCGCGAGTTCGGGCAGTGATTCGAGCATGTCGAGGATGTGTTGCAGCTGCGCTGGATCGCGCAGGGTGCTGCCGGAAAGGCTCAGCGCCAGGGGCCAACGGTTGACGACGAGGTAGTCGAGGGTGGCTTCGAGCATCGCCAGGTCGAACCGGGCCGACCAGCCGAGTCGCTCGATCCACGGCAGGAAATGCCTCGCGGCTATCGCCTCGCCGTGAGGGTCGATCAGGCGCGCGAGGACTTTGTGATGCAGCACCTGGCTGGTGTCGGCGCATTGCACCACCGGCTGGAAATACAGTTGCATCTTTCCTTGGTTCAGGGCGTCGTCGATCCAGGTTTGCCAGTCGTTTTGGGACGGGTTCGGCGCGGTGATGGCATCGGCCAAGTGAACCCACGGGCGCTCGGGATGTTGCCGGGCTTCGGTCAACGCCTGATCCAGTCGCAGCAGCACGTCATTGGCCGGCTCACCGGGGTGGTAAGGGACGATCCCCAAATGCGCCACTGGCATCGAGTCGCTGGCGCCGGTCAGGCGCAGGTTTTCCAGGGTGGCGCTGATTTCGCAGGCCAGGCGTGCGGCGTCGGTGCTGTCCAGGCCTGGCGTCAGCAGGCTGAATTCACCGCCGCGATTGCGTGCTGCAAGCCAGGTGCGACGTTCCGGTGGCTGGGTCAGACGCTTTAGCAGTTCGCCGACGGCGCTGATCAGCGCATCGGTGCGCTGGCCACCCAGGCGTTGGTTGAGACCGACCAGGTCGTTGATCCGCAGCATCAGTAAATGGCCGTCGCTGCTCTGCTCGGAGACCAGCAATTCGTCGGCCAACTCTTCATCCAGCAAGCGTCGATTGGCCAGGCCTGTAAGGCTGTCCTGATAGGACTCGGCCCGCAGCTTTTCACTGCGTGCGACTTCTTCGGCGAACAGCGCCTTGAGCTTCTCGACCATCTGGTTCATGGCCAATACCACGCGTTTCAACTCCGGTGTGCGCGGCAGTTTTGGCAGGCTGAGGAACTCGCGTTTGCTGATGGCTTCGGCTTGTTTGACCATGGTGTCGAGTGGACGAAATTGCCGGCGCAGCAACCAGCCACCACACACGGCACTGAGCAGGCCGCACACCAGCAACCAGATCAGGCTGCCGAGGGTGCTGTCCCAGAGTTTGGCCAGGGCGAACTGCGGATTGCTCAACACTTCGACCCGTGCCGACTGGACCCAGCCGCGCATGATCAGCGCTTCGCCACCGGGTGGGTGCAGGTTGACCAGGTTCACAAACCAGGCGGGAACGCCCTCGATTTGCCCCGGCGCACTGCGCTCCACCAGCACCTGCGCATCCTCGATGTTGATGATCCGAATGCTGCTGAAATAACCGCTGTCGAAAATCGAGCTGACCATTAATTCGATCATGGCCGGGTCATCGATTTGCGCCGTCAACGACAAACCCAACGCGGTGGCGGCGTCCTGGGCGTGGGAGCGCAACTGGCCGAGCATCTGGTCGCGAGAGCTTTCCAGGCTGACAAAAAAACTGCCGCTGAACGCCACCAGCAAGAACAGGCAGATGGCGAGAAACAACTGTTTACGCAGTGACATAAAACGCTCCTTGCTCAGGCGGCTAGCCGTCGCCCACGGCGAACCCTTCGGCCTGCATCTTTTTTAGTACGTCCTGCCAGCGCGACAGTTTTTTCGAGTCGCTGCTGCGTTTTCCGCCATTGGCTCCCGGCAAGTACAGGCCTTCTGCGTTGAAGGCGTACACCGGCAGCAGATCTTTGCGTTGGGAGGCGGGGCGGACCTCGCCGATCAAGTTGTCCAGCACCAGCGGATCGGCCGTGGGGCTGTTGTAGAAAGTCAGCACCATGTGCGCCTGGTTCTGGGGCAGGGCTTTCACGTAGGTGATGCGTAGTTTTTCGCTGGGAATCCCCAGGTAGCGCAGGCTGAAATATTTCGCCAGTGCGTAGTCCTCGCAATCTGCGGCACCCTTGATCAGGGATTCGACGGGCGTGGCCCAGTAGTCGGTCTGATGCCAGATGTGGGTGTCGTCCAGAAAGCTCAGTTGCTGATTGAAGAAGCGATTGACTGCGTTCAGTTGCTCGCGCTCGGGGGCGTTGACTTCGCTTTGCAGCATCTGACTCCAGGCCTCGATCCTTCCCCGTCCCGGGCCGAGGGTGCCGTAGCGATCTTCGGCAGTTTGCAGAATCTGCGTAAAACTCCAGTTGGCCCCGACACTGCCCAGCCCGGCCAACAGAAAAGTGATCAGCAACAGCCATCCGCCGAGCCGAAGTCGGAGCGTTGACCATCGTGGACTACGCAGACTGCGGGACATGTCTGGCCGCTCGGGTGCAGATGTCTGAAGTCTAGGCGGTGTTTTTTGAAAGGGAGGGTTGATCGTCGGAGGAAGGGAACGATCAGGGATCAGGGCTTCTGCAGGGTTTTCTGTTTGAGGATGTAGACGGTCACCAAAACGGCGCTGGTGAGCATGAACCCCCGCGCCCACGGCAAGGGCACCAAGTAGCAAGAAAGCAGGATGCTCGCCCACATCAGGCCAATGGCGTAGACCTTGCCTTTGAGCGGGATGCCGTTGCCGCTCAGGTAATCGCGAACCCACGGCCCAAGCCGCGGATGTTCAACCAGCCAATGATAAAAGCGCGGCGAACTGCGGGCGAAGCAGGCGGCCGCCAGCAGCAGGAAGGGCGTGGTGGGCAATACCGGCAGGAAAATCCCGATCACCCCCAGCGCTACGCTCAGCCAGCCGATGGCCAGCAGCACGTAACGCAACATCAGGGAGTGGTTGCCTATGGGGTTGTCCATAGGCAAAACCTTAGTGGTGACGAGGCTTGAGGATCGCCGGTTTTTCGTCTGGCGCCTGGCACAGCAGGTACAGCGCGGTCAGGGCTTCCGGGATCTGCACGATCATGTCGTCCATCAGGTTGGCGTCTTTGGCGATGTCTTCGAACTCAGGCTGTTCGTCGAACAGACCCGAACCGACCATGATCGGCAGCAGCATTTCGCTGACTTCGTCTTCGGCGGTTTCGAACCAGGCTGCTTCGCGCAGGAACACGCCTTCCATGAAACCGATGCACCAGCCGCGCAGGTCGGAGTCATCCGGCTCTTCGCCCAGGTCCAGGTCGCACGGCAGCTCGAACTCTTCATCGGATGCCAGTTGGCGTGCGATGTGAGCCTTGAGGGCCAACAGGGTGGATTCAATGGCTTCACGCTCGGTGTCGTCGGCGTAATGCGGTTCTTCGGCGAAGAGGGCGTCGATCCATTCACGGTCGGGAACGGTTTCGGAACAGATCGACAGCGCAGTGAGGTAGCCGTGGGCGGCCACGTAGTCCAGCGCCTCGTCATGCAGCTCGTCGGCGTCGAGGAAGACTTGCAGGCGGGTTAGTTGCTCAGCGAAGGACATTAAAAGCTACCTTGGGGAATTAAACAGATGCGGGAATTCTAGGCCTTCTTGAGCACTCAGGCCAGCCGCGCGGCATATTTGCGCCCACAAGCCTCTTATCAGCGGCGCCCTTTGCCGAACAGGGGTCGGGTATACTCGCGCGTTTTGTGATGCCCTGCCGGCGTCGTGGCTGAAATGTGAAGCGTCATGCAATGCGCACTTACGATTTGTCGGTGCAGCCTTCGTGGTTCTGAACCAGCCTTGCAGGGATGTATTTGTGATTTTTGGAGTTTCTATGCTCGAACAGGCTCAACGCGTCCTCAAGGACATCTTCGGCTACGACAGTTTCCGTGGCCGTCAGGGTGCAATCATTGAGCGCGTGGCCAGTGGCGGCGACGCCCTGGTGCTGATGCCTACCGGTGGTGGCAAGTCCTTGTGCTTCCAGGTGCCGGCGCTGTTGCGCGAAGGCCTGGCGGTGGTGGTGTCGCCGCTGATCGCCCTGATGGACGATCAGGTCGCCACCCTCGAAGAGCTGGGCGTCGCGGCGGCGGCATTGAACTCCACGCTCAGCGCCGAGCAGCAGCGCGATCTGGCGGCACGGATCAAGCGCGGTGAAGTGAAAATGCTTTATCTCGCGCCCGAGCGGCTGGTTCAGCCACGGATGCTGGCTTTCCTGCAAAGTCTTGAAATCTCCCTGTTCGCCATCGACGAAGCCCACTGCGTGTCCCAATGGGGCCACGACTTCCGCCGCGAATACCTGCAACTGGGCCAGTTGGCGGAATTGTTCCCCAACGTCCCGCGTATCGCCCTGACCGCGACCGCCGACAAGCGTACCCGGGAAGAAATCGTCGACCGCCTTCATCTTCAGGATGCCGAGCGCTTCCTGTCGAGTTTCGACCGCCCCAACATTTTCTATCGCATCGTGCCCAAAGAGCAGCCGCGCAAGCAGTTGCTGGCGTTCCTCGCCGAACGGCGCAGCGATGCCGGCATCGTCTATTGCCTGTCGCGCAAGAAAGTCGACGAAGTGGCGGTGTTTCTCAGCGAACAAGGCTTCCCGGCACTGCCGTATCACGCCGGTCTGCCCAACGATACCCGGGCTCACCACCAGAAGCGCTTCCTCAATGAGGAAGGCCTGATCATGGTCGCCACCGTGGCGTTCGGCATGGGCATCGACAAGCCCAACGTGCGCTTTGTCGCTCACCTCGATTTGCCAAAATCCCTTGAGGCTTACTACCAGGAAACCGGTCGCGGCGGCCGAGACGGTCTGCCGGCAGACGCCTGGATGGCCTACGGCCTGCAAGACGTGGTGATGCTCAAGCAGATGTTGCAGAACTCCGAGGGCGATGAGCGCCACAAGCGTCTGGAGCAGCACAAGCTCGACGCCATGCTCTCGCTCTGCGAAGAAACCCGCTGCCGTCGTCAGACGCTGCTGGCCTATTTCGATGAAGACATGCCCGAGCCGTGCGGCCATTGCGACAACTGCGTCGATGGCGTGCAGACCTGGGACGCCACCGAGCCGGCCCGTCAGGCGCTTTCGGCGATCTACCGCACCGGCCAGCGCTACGGCGTCGGGCATTTGGTGGATGTGTTGCTGGGCAAGGACAACGAAAAGATCCGCAGCTTCGGCCATCAGCATCTGTCGGTCTACGGTGTCGGCAAGGCGATGGGCGAGAGTGAATGGCGCTCGCTGTTCCGCCAATTGGTGGCCCGTGGCCTTGCGGATATCGACCTCGAAGGCTACGGCGGCCTGCGCCTGAGCGACACCTGTCGACCGCTGCTCAAGGGCGAAGTAACCCTGGAGCTGCGCCGCGATCTCAAACCGCAAACCACGGCCAAAAGCAGCAAGAGCCAGGCGAGCCAACTGGTTCGCGGCGAAGAACGTGAACAGTGGGAAGCCCTGCGCGCCCTGCGTCGCAAACTCGCCGAAGAGCATGGCGTGCCGCCGTACGTCATCTTTCCCGACTCTACACTGCTGGAAATGCTCCGCAGCCAGCCGACCTCGCTGTCGGAAATGGCCACGGTCAGCGGCGTTGGCGCGCGCAAGCTGGAGCGTTACGGCGAAGCCTTCCTCGAAGTCCTCGGCGGGCAGGTCGAGGCGCCGAAAGTGGTGGCCGACCTGCGCCACGAACTGATCACCCTGGCCCGCGCCGGCATGACGCCGTTGCAGATCGCCGGTCAGCTGCAATGCTCGGAAAAGAATGTCTACACCCTGCTCGCCGAAGCGATTGGCAAGCAGCAGTTGTCGCTGGAGCAAGCGCTGGATCTGCCCGAAGAGTTGATGGGTGAAATCCAGGATGCGTTCCTCGACGGTGAGGGCGAATTGCCGCCCGTGTCGGAGATTTCCGCACTGTTTGCCGGGAGAGTGCCGGAAGGGGTTTTGTACTGTGTTCGGGCGGCGCTGCAATCCGAATTCGAGATTTAGGTGATCTGCCACATAGATGTAACGATTCAGTACAGAGCAAGCCTTGCCTCGAGCCAAGGGTCATGCTTAGCTGACTAATAATTAGTTTTTCTTTATTTCAGTCTAATCATGAGTGTTTTATGCCGTTAACCGACCAACACCGCTTTGGCATGCAACTGGCCCAGATGTCGCGCGGCTGGCGTGCCGAACTGGACCGCCGCCTGGCTGGCCTGGGTCTGTCCCAGGCGCGCTGGCTGGTGCTGCTGCACCTGGCGCGTTTTGAGGATGCCCCGACCCAACGTGAACTGGCGCAGAGCGTCGGCGTTGAAGGGCCGACCCTGGCTCGTCTGCTCGACAGCCTCGAAAGCCAGGGACTGGTACAACGTCAATCGGTGCTGGAAGACCGTCGAGCGAAGAAAATCGTCCTCTGTGCCCCGGCCCTTCCCTTGATCGAACAAATTGAAACCATTGCCACCCAACTGCGCCACGAATTGTTCGACGGCGTCGATGAGGCGGACTTGAAGGTCTGCATGCGTGTCCACGGGCACATTCTGGCCAACCTGGAAAAATCTTGAGGCATAAACGCACCCAGGACTTTTGAGATACCCCGTTGGGCAGACTATAAAGAACTACTTGGCAATATCGTGTTCGTACCGGATGTGCGAACGCGTACAAGATGGTTCTGGATATCTAAGGGATGCTCATGCTCGAGAGTTGGCACATGGCTTTACGGTGTTGCGCCAGGCTGCTTCTGGTCGGTGGTGCTGTCACTTACTCGGCTTTGGCGCCCGCGTTGGGCTTGGGTGATATCACCCTGCATTCGGCGCTGAATCAGCCGTTGCGCGCCGACATTGCACTGGAAGACGCGGCAGGTCTGGAGGAGGGTGAGCTCTCGGTCAGCCTGGCGACAGCGGACGAGTTCAGCCGCGCCGGCATCGATCGGGTGTTCTTCCTCAATAATCTGAAATTCACGCCGATCCTGCGCGGCAACCGTAGCCTGATCCGGGTGAGCTCCAGCAAACCTGTCAATGAACCTTTCCTGAATTTCCTGGTGCAGCTCAATCAGCCCAACGGGCGAGTGCTGCGCGAGTACACGGTCCTGATCGATCCGCCGGGTTCGCCGGGGATTGTTCCCGTCACTGACGAACCGGTGACCAACGTTCAGTCCTCTGGATTCCCGACGGTTGAGCCGGCCGTTGCGAAGCTACCTGCGGCGAAAAGCAAAAAGTCGCCACCCCCTCCTGTCGCCGGGCCTGTGAGTGACCCCGTTGCCGAACAACTGGCCGCCAACGTGCTGCAAAACCAGCAGCTGCAAGCAACCATCGATGCATTGACTGCGAAGCTTCAGTCCCAGGAGGAGCAGGTTACCGGTCAGAAAAAACAGGTGACTGAACTGCAAACCCAATTGGCGGAAATCAAACAAGCGTCGGTGGAGCCGGTTGCGCCAGTTGTTGTGGTTCCGGCGCCGGCCACTGTTGAAGAGCCTGAGCCTACTCACTGGTTGCTGATTTTAGGGTTGCTGGCGCTGGTGGCTTTGGTTTTTCTGGGGCTGTTCGTTCGGCGCCAACGACAACAGGTTCAGGCATTGCCCGATGCTTTACCTGTTTTGCCGTCACGGCATGAACCGGTACTCAATCGCGCAGCAGAACCGGTTGCCCAATCTCCCGAGTTGCATCCAGCAACCGAATCGGGTGACGAGACGCCCGCAGGCGATGTGCTCGAAGGGGTCGATATCTATCTGGCCTATGGCCGTTTTTCCGAAGCGGCCGGTTTGTTGCGGGAGGCGCTGATCAAGGAGCCACAACGCACGGATCTGGCCGTGCAGTTGTTGGAAGTCTTGGGTAAGCAGGGTGACGTACCCGCCTATGAAACACAGGAAAATAACCTGCGTGACGCCGGATACGACCTGCAAGAACTTCAGAATATTCGTGCCCGACACCCGAAACTGAGCAGTGCGGTACCGTTGGCCGTCGCATCGTCAATCACTCCCCCCAAGGCTGCGATACCCAAAGCAGCGCCCAACGATGAGTTCCAGTTGAACCTGGATGACCTGTCGATGGATTCGAGTTGGGAACTGATCAGCCCTTTTGAGCACTCGCCGTCCGCCGCGAAGCCATCGAGCGAATCCGCGCTGGTCGAGCCGCCGTTTGTCTCGAACCTGCACGTCTTGCCCGAGGTGTTTGAAATGCCCGACGACTCGACACTGGACGAGCCCGATCTTGAATGGGTTGCCGAGCCTGATTCCCAGTCTCTGGATGACACCTTTCTCAACGAGTTCAGCGATCCCGGCCAGTCATTGGAACTGGAACCGCTAAACCTGGAACCCGCCGAGCCGAGCAGCGCCGACAAACTGGAGCAAGCCCAGACCTGCATTGATGATGGCGATCTGGACAGCGCCATCGAACTGCTCAACGAGTTGCTCAAAGAAGGTAACGAACCGCTTAAGCAGACCGCCAGGAACCTGCTCGCCGGGCTATCATAGCGGCGCCCTCTGGCTCAGGAATTCGTCGATCATGACTGCACGCAAACCGGAAATCATCATCACGTATTGCACGCAATGCCAGTGGCTGTTGCGTGCTGCCTGGCTGGCCCAGGAACTGCTCAGCACCTTCGGTGACGACTTGGGTAAAGTGTCGCTGGTGCCCGGCACCGGTGGGGTGTTTCACATTTTCTGTGACGA
Organism: Pseudomonas sp. UYIF39; assembly: GCF_029963765.1. Taxonomy (GTDB): domain Bacteria; phylum Pseudomonadota; class Gammaproteobacteria; order Pseudomonadales; family Pseudomonadaceae; genus Aquipseudomonas. Next base: position 6,542 of record NZ_JALBYU010000044.1, on the reverse strand, counting down.
CGTTCAGATCTGGGAGCGTAAGGCTGATGGTGGTTTCCCGGAGGCCAAAGTGCTGAAGCAGCGGGTCCGCGATCAAATTGATCCGGACCGCGACCTGGGGCACAACGACCGAACTCAGTGAGAGGCGGCTTCTGCCGCAACGGTTTTCTTGCTTGAGCCGCCCGAGAGTCGGCTGGAGACCACGATCGCCACGATGATCAACGCGCCACCGAGCAGCATGCGCAGCGTCGGATTTTCATCAAACAGCAGCCAGGCCATGGTGATGCCGTAAACCGGCTCCAAGGCGAAAACCACGGCCGCGGTCCGCGCCTTGATCACTGCCAGGCTGGCGACAAACAGACTGTGAGCGACGCCGGTGCAGAACACCCCGAGCAGACCGATCCACAGCCAATCGATGGCGCGCACTTCGCTCAACTGTGGTGCCGCCATCGGCAACAGGCACAACGCGACCACCACGTTCTGACACAGTGCAGCCTGCACCGCCGGGATTCGCCCGGAGCTGGCGCGGTTGGTCAGCGATAGCAGAGAGAACAGCAAACCTGAACCCACCGCCCACAGCAGACCCATTGTGGCGCCGCTGGCCAAATCGAAATCAGGGGTGACCAGCACCAGCCCGACACTGACTAGCACCACCAGCAGGATTTCGTTGGCGCGAATTCGCTCGCGGAAGATCAACCCTTCAAGGATCACGGTAAACGCCGGGAAGCTGGCGAAGCCCAGGGTCGCGATCGCGACGCCCGCGACCTTCACCGCGATGAAAAAACTCACCCAGTGTCCGGCCAGCAGCAAACCGCTGAGCAACAGTCGGCGCCAGTCCACAGCTTCGAGTTTTTGCCAGCGGGTAGTGCTGGCGAACCGTGCAAAAACGGCTAATGCCAGCACAGCGAACGCGGCACGACCAAAAACGATAATGGCGGGGGAGGCAGCGGCCAGTTTGCCGAACACACCGGTCAAGCCGAACATCAGTGCGCCGATATGCAGGGCGCCAAGGGCGGTACGGGGAGTCATTGCAATCCTTGAAAAACGAGACGTGTAGGAGCTGCCGAAGGCTGCGATCTTTTGATCTTGATTCTGGATCTTTTTCGGGATCGCTAAAGATTAAGATCAAAAGATCGCAGCCTTCGGCAGCTCCTACATTTAATCCTGCCAAGCCAGCTGCGTCTGTCGGCAAACTATTGCCTTTTGTCGCCAGCCTCGCGCCGCAACTTGCCGGGCGATGCGCCAAACTCCCGCAACACTGCCGCAGCAAATGCACTCTGCGAACTGTAACCCACTCGACTGGCAACCTCGCCGATGGGCAATGGCGAATCCCGCAGCAGTCCCACAGCGATATGCAAACGTCGACTGCGGATGTAATCCATCGGCGTCTGCCCGCATTCAGCAATGAACCGCGCATGCAGCCGAGCGCTGGACAGACCGGCGATGCGCGCCAGATCGGCAACTTGAAGTGGGTAGGCTGCGTACTGATCGATATGCGCATTCAGCGCCGCATAAGGCAGGCGCCGACCGCCGACGATTTCGGGTTTGGCGTTGTTGAGACTGGCCAGCAGCAACACCGCGCCTTGTTGCGCGATCAATGGATCGCTGACCTGACTGCCTGCCAACCAACTGACCAATTGGCTTTGCCCGGCATCCAGCGGCAGGCGACCGGCGTTGTCGAGCAAACGACGGCAGGCCTCGGCGTGATCACCCAGGGACTGAGCAACCCATTGGTCGCTGGGCACATCCAGCACCAGGCAACGGCTGCCATTGGCGCTACCGCAGGCGTGATGGAAACCGGACGGCACTACAACGAAACTCTGCTGGACCACCTGGCTGCCACGCCCGTCGACCTCGAAATCCAGCGCACCCGACAGCCCGAACACCAGCTGCGCGTGGTCGTGGCTATGGACGATCAGGTCATTAGTGTATTGGCGTAGCGTGAGGATCGGTCTCATCGCAGGTCTCCCGGGCAAGGTTGCCAGTCTACACCGAGGTCAATCGTGGGGCGCTGTCACAGGACTGACTCGCCACTGTCATGGGCGATTAACCCGACCGGCGCAAGCTTGCAAAAACTTTTCCAGAGGGTTGCCCATGACCAGCGCCGAGCTCGCCAAACCCAGTCGCAAGCAACGTGTGCGGACCTTGTGGATTTCCGATGTGCATCTGGGCACCCGGGATTGCCAGGCCGAACACCTGTCGCAGTTTCTCAAGGGCTATCACGCGGACAAGATCTATCTGGTCGGCGACATCATCGATGGCTGGAAGCTGCGCGGCGGCATGTACTGGCCTCAGGCGCACACGAATGTGATCCGCCGCTTGTTGACCATGAGCAAGCGCGGCACCGAGGTGATCTACGTCACCGGCAACCACGACGAATTCCTGCGCCGCTATTCGAAGCTGATTCTGGGCAATATCCAACTGGTGGATGAAGCCGTGCACGTGACCGCCGATGGTCGCCATCTTCTGGTCATTCATGGCGACCAGTTTGACGTGATCACGAGGTATCACCGCTGGCTGGCCTTTCTCGGCGACTCGGCCTACGAATTCACCCTGACCCTCAACCGCTGGCTCAATCATTGGCGCGCCCGTTATGGCTACGGTTACTGGTCGCTGTCGGCCTACCTCAAGCACAAGGTCAAAACCGCGGTCAGCTTCATCAGCGATTTCGAAGAAGCCATCGCTCACGAATGCGTCAAGCGCGAGTTGCACGGCGTGGTGTGCGGGCACATTCACCATGCCGAGATTCGCAAGGTCGGTGGGGTGGATTACCTCAATTGCGGGGATTGGGTGGAGTCGTGCACCGCGCTGATCGAGCATTGGGACGGATCGATCGAGTTGTATCGATTGGCGGATGCTCAGGCGCGGGAGGCGGAGTTGAAGGCGGTGAAGGTTGCGGAGCCGGCATAAAATCAAAAGATCTTAGGCTGGCGAATGGTCTTCCATCGCAGCCTTGTAGATTGAATACTTCGGCTGCGCAAACAACCGTTCCATCATCGGTTCAAAGAAGCTCAACGGCAGGGTGTCATATGCCGGATCAAACGCCGCCGCATCGTATTTGGCGCAAAACTCAATGGTCGCCTGATACTGCGGATGCCCGCTGAATTGCTCGCGCAAATGCCGGTCCATCCCTAGGTGATGGAAGAAGTAATACCCCTGGAAAACCCCGTGTTTCTCGACCATCCACAGGTTCTCGGCGCTGACGAACGGCTTTAGGATTGCCGCAGCGATGTCCGGGTGGTTGTAGGAACCCAAGGTGTCGCCGATGTCGTGAAGCAGCGCGCAGACCACGTATTCGTCATCCCGACCATCACGCCAGGCACGGCTGGCGGTTTGCAGGGAATGAGTAAGACGATCCACCGGAAAGCCGCCAAAATCACCCTCCAGTAATTTCAGGTGCGCCACAATCCGAGTCGGCAATTGCTTCGCATAGGCACTGAAGTCTGCGGCGATGATCGCCCAGTCTTCCTGCGTGCCGTCCTGCATGTGGGTGAAGCGGGCGTTGGCATTCATCGGCTGTCCTCCTGTGGTTCATTGGCTCTAGAACGGCACGCGACCCAGAATCATGTCTCGGTACATGACGAAATCGCCGAGCAAGCTGTAAAACGGATATTGAAAGGTTGCAGGACGATTCCTCTCGAAGAAGAAATGCCCGGCCCAGGCGAAGCTGTAACCCGCTAACGGTAGGGCCAACAACAGCATCCAGGCGCCTTTGCCGATGCTCAGGGCCAGAATGAAGATAACCAGTGTCGTGCCGATGAAGTGCAGTCGTCGGCAAGTACTGTTGCTGTGTTCGCTGAGGTAATACGGGTAGAACTCAGCGAAGCTGTTGAAACGTTTGATGTTTTCCACGACTGCGATCTCTGTGGTTATTGTTCTGACTGCAAGTTGTTCTGCGGGTAGCTTATTTGAGTCTAGAGTGATCATTGGTATCAGCCAGTGACAATAGGCGCCACTTTAGTATCCTTCGGTAATTGGCCGTAGCATGCGGCTCATCATGTAAGTGGATGACATGAGCGAACGAACGACTTCTGCAAGCTGGGCGATGGGGATTGTCAAAGCACTGGAGATGGACGGCCTGGATTGCCGGGTTCTGTTCAAGCAGCTGGGGCTCGACTACGCGGCACTGGATGATCCGGACGCGCGCTTCCCGCAAGATTCCATGACACGACTGTGGCAGCGCGCGGTTGAGCTGTCCGGCAACCCGGCGATTGGCCTGAACATGGGCAAGGTGGTGCGACCGGCCTCCTTCCATGTGGCGGGCTACGCCTTGATGTCCAGCCAGACCCTGGCCGAAGGCTTTCAACGGCTGGTGCGTTATCAGCGGATCATTGCGGAAAGTGCTGACCTGAGTTTTCGTTTGCTGGAAGAAGGCTACGCGCTGATTCTGACGGTCCACGGCGACCACCTGCCACCGACACGACAGAGCGCCGAAGCGTCACTGGCCTGTGCCCTGGCGTTGTGCGGCTGGTTGACCGGACGCACACTGCAACCGCGCAAGGTGCTGGTGCAGGGCGATCAGCCCGTCAATCTCGAACCCTATAAACAAGCCTTCCATGCGCCTTTGATGTTCAACGCGCCGTATGACGCCTTGATCTTCGAACGCGCTGACATGGAGGCACCGCTGCCTACCGCCAACGAGGCGATGGCGCTGTTGCACGACCGGTTTGCCGGTGAATACCTGGCGCGGTTTTCCGAGAGCCGCGTGACCCATAAGGCGCGGCAGGTGCTGTGCCGTTTGCTGCCCCAGGGCGAACCCAAGCGCGATACCGTGGCGCAGACGCTGCACCTGTCGCAACGCACCTTGCAGCGACGCTTGCAGGAGGAGGGCACAAGTTTTCAGACGTTGCTGGACGACACACGACGTGAACTGGCCGAGCAATACCTGGCGCAGCCAACCATGACCCTGCTGGAAATTGCCTACCTGCTGGGGTTCGCCGATCCGAGCAACTTCTTCCGCGCGTTCCGCCGCTGGTTCGACACCACACCCGGCGACTACCGGGCGCGGCTGATCGAAGCACCGAAGCTTGTCAGTGACGCCAGAACGCCGGAATACACAGAACAAACACCGTAATGATCTCGAGTCGGCCTAACAGCATGCCGAACGAGAGAATCCACTTGGCGGCGTCCGGCAGGGTGGCGAAGTTGCCCGCCGGGCCAATGGTCTCGCCCAGTCCTGGGCCAACGCCGGACACCGTGCTGGCTGCGCCGGTCAGGGCGGTCATCCAGTCCACGCCGAGCAGCGACAACAGCAGCGCGATCACGCAGATGGTGATGGCGAAGAAGAACGAAAAGGTCAGAATCGAACGCACGATTTCTTCGTCGAGACGGTGACCGTTGTACTTCTGCTTGATCACCGCGCGCGGGTGAATCAACTGGTTAAGGTTGGCCTTGAGCAGGATGTAGGCGACCTGGAAGCGGAAAATCTTGATTCCGCCAGCCGTCGAACCCGAGCAGCCGCCGACAAAACCCAGATAGAAGAACAGCATCAGCGAGAAGTTGCCCCACAGGCTGTAGTCCCCCAGCGCAAACCCTGTGGTCGTTACCACCGAGGTCACGTTCAGCGCCACATGCCGCAACGCCTCCAGCCAATGCAGCTGGGTGGTCCACCAATACCAGGTGCCGAGCACCAGCCAGGTCACCAGCAACATGCCGAGCAAGCCTTGAACCTGCTGATCCTTGATCAGTGCTTTGCGGTTACCGCGCAAGGTCGCTACATACAGGGTGAACGGCAGGCTGCCGAGAATCATGATGACGATCGCCACCCAGTGCACCGCCGGTTGCGTCCACTTGGCCAGCGACTGGTCGGACGTTGAGAAACCACCGGTGGAAATCGCCGACATCGCGTGGTTGATCGCATCGAACAGGCTCATACCGGCCCACCAGAACGCCAGGCTGCCGATAATGGTGATGCCGACGTAGGCCGCAACGATCAAGCGCGCCACCATGTGCGAACGGGGCATGATTTTTTCGGAACGGTCCGACGACTCGGTCTGAAACAGCCGCATGCCACCGATGCGCAGCAGTGGCAGAATTGCTACCGCCATGCCGATAAAGCCGATGCCGCCGATCCAGTGCAGCAACGAGCGCCAGATCAGAATGCCGGGGGACATGGTGTCCAGGCCCGTGAGCACCGTCGACCCGGTGGCAGTAATGCCGGACATGCTTTCGAAGAACGAGTCGGTGTAGCTGATGTGCTGGGTCAGCAGGAACGGCAGCGCGGCGAAGATGCACACCACCAGCCAACTGCTGACGGTCAGCAGGTACATGTCTCGCGGACGCAGGTGTACATGTTCCGGGCGACCGGGGATGACCAGCGCGAGGCCGGCGAGAAAGGTAATCATGCTCGCCCAGAGGAACGACGGCAGGTCGCTGGTGCGGTCGAAAATCACCAGCGTGGCCATGGGCACGACCATGGCGATGGCCAGCGTGATCAGGAAGATGCCGATAATGAAACCAATAGTCCGTAAGGTCGGCAACGCCATGAAGTCCGCTCGGGCTGGAATAGGGAAGGGCGCCATTCTACCTGCGGGGCAGGCCCTAGAATAGCCAAACATTTTTTT
>NZ_JALBYU010000043.1 GCF_029963765.1 Pseudomonas sp. UYIF39 | reverse complement strand
AGGGCAAGACCTGTGGTGATTGTTCTGACGCTATCGCGAGCAAGCTCGCTCCCACCGGGGGATGCATTCCCTTGTGGGAGCGAGCTTGCTCGCGATGACGTCAGCTCGGCCAATAAAGCGCTTCATCGTTGAGCAACCTCATGCTCGCTCGCAATGGCAGTATCAATACTCGCCTCAACCGACATCCCCACGCGCAACCGCTCCGCCAATGCCTGACCCGGATCGAGGATGATTTTCACCGGAATCCGCTGCACCACCTTGGTGAAGTTACCGGTGGCGTTGTCCGGCTTGACCGAGGCGAATGTCACACCCGTGGCCGGTGCGATGCTCTCGACGCGACCGCTCAGGGCCTCACCGCCGAGGCTGTCGACACGCACTTGCACGTCCTGCCCCGGTTGCACGTCAGTCAGTTGAGTCTCCTGGAAATTGGCGATCACATAGGCCTGCGCAAGCGGCACCACCGCGAGGATTTTGCTCCCCGGCGTGACATAGGCGCCGACCCGAACCGCGCGCTCGCCGACCATGCCGTCCTGAGGCGCAACGATGCGCGTGTAGGACAGCTCGTAGCTGGCCATTTCCAGCGCCGCTTGCGCCCGTTTCAATCCTCCTTCAGCCGCGTCACGCTGAGCGGTGAGGATTTCAACCTGCTTGCGCTCCGCCGCCAGCACCGCCGTCACGTTCGCCAGCCGCGCGGCGGCCTGATCGATGCGAGTCCGCGCTTGTTGAGCGTTCTGCACCGTGCCGGCACCCACTCCGGCGAGGTGGTTGTAGCGATTCAATTCATGCTCGGCGAAGGCCATTTCCGCCTTGGCCGACACGACCGTGGCCTGGGCTTGAGCGATCACCGAAGCCTGGCGTTCAAGGGTCGCACGGGCATTTTGCAGTTGCGCCCTGGCCACCAGCGTTTCGGCGTCTGCCGCCTGGGCGGCGGCGCGCAGATCCCGGTCATCAATCAACGCCAGCAACTGCCCGGCCTTGACCTGCTGGTTGTCCTCCACCAGCACTTCCTTGATGAACCCGGCTACGCGCGGCACCACCAGCGTGAAGTCTGCCGAGACAAAGGCGTCATTGGTGTTCTGTTGCGTGCGCTTGCCAAACAGGCCGGGCGCCAGCAAATACACCAGCACACCGAGCGCCACCACCGCGGCGACGCCAACGGCCACTTTTTGCTTTGATTGAGTCGTCATAAAAACCTTCTGTTTCAGTGAAGCATTCAAGTCGGCGCGCGCGGCGGATAGATCCGCGTCGGCAGCCAGAAGATCAGCAGGATCAGCGCCAGTGCGACGCCGGCCATGCACAGATAAAGATCCGATGCCGCCAGCACCACGGCCTGCTCATGCAGCCGGTGGGCAAGGCCTGCGCTGTCGCTGTCGACCAGGGGTGAGTTGCCGAGGTTGTCCACCAGCATCACCGAGTGGAAATGCAGCCTTGAGGTGGTCAACGCCTCCAGCACACCGGTGGCGATCACCGCCGCCAGGCCTTTTACGGTGTTGAACCAGGCCGAAGCGAAGGGCCCTTCCATCGGGCTGATGCTGCCGGTCGAGAGCATCAACAACGGCAGCACCGCCATCGGCTGACCGAAGATTTGCAGCAGTTGCAGCACGTAGAAGTCGTCGCGAATCCACACCGACGTCAACTGCGACCCACCGATGCAGGACAGCGTCAGCATGCTCAGGCCGATCCCCAGCACCCAGCGGCAATCGACCCAACGCAGGTTGCACAGCGCCGCCACCAACGGCAGCGCGATCAACTGCGGTAACGCCGCCAGCAGCATGATCGGCGCGGTCTGAACCGGGCGATAACCTTGCACCTGCGCCAGGTAGCTGGACGGAATAATGATCACGGCCATCAACACCACCAGCACCCCAGCCAGAGTCAGCAAAGCGAATGACAGGTTGCGGATGCCGAGCATCTGCAGCTTGAAAAACGGCATCGGCTGCGACCATTCGTTGATCAGGAACAGCACCAACAGCAGCAACCCACCCCCAAGCAATCCGCAGATCAGGCTCGACTCGAACCAGTCCAGCCGATTGCCTTGCAAAAGGCCGATCACCAGCATGCAGATCGCCGGAAAACCCAGCAGCAAACCGCGCCAGTTGAATTGTTTGAAGCGTTCCAGGCGCAACGGGTCCTGGGGCAAGCCATAGGCCACCGCGACCATGGCGATCAGGCACGGTGCGATGATTTGCCAGAAGGTCCACTGCCATCCGACGTGTTCGGTCCACAGCCCGGCCAGCGGAGTGCCAAGCCCCGGGCCGAACGTCGCGGTCAGGGCGTAACCGGCCAGACCATAAAGCTTCACGTTGGCCGGTAAAAAGCGCAGCGCGACAGTCATCAGCATCGGCGGCAATGCACCGCCCGCCAGCCCTTGCATGGTGCGCATGACCAACAGGCTTTCATAGTTTGGAGCGAACGGGCACAACACGCCCAACAGGGTGAATGCGCTGATGGCACAGAGGGTGAACCGTCGCAGCGAGAACGTCACCGCGCACCATGGCGCGAAAGCCATGGCCGCTACAGAGGTCGCGGTGTAACTGGCGACCAGCCAGGTGCCTTCGTCGTAGCCGATGGCTAACGCGCCGCGGATGTCGGCCAGGGCAACCTTGGTCACCATCTCGTTCAGGCCCGACACCAGCACCGCCAACAACACGCCCACCAGACCGATGATGATCCGCGGACCAAAGACCGGTGGCGTGACGGCAGCCGGGCTGGCCACGGCAAGAGGTGCCGTGACCGTGAGGGAAGTCATGACTGCAAGCTCCGGGGTTTGAATACCGAAGCATTTTAAGAAGCGCGGGACCTTACGAAAATTGACTTATTGGCAGCTTATAAGTGCGCTGAACGCAGCAATACAAATCCCTGTAGGAGCGAGCTTGCTCGCGATAGGGCCATAAAATTCAACATCCATGTTGACTGATCCACCGCTATCGCGAGCAAGCTCGCTCCCACAGGGGGACAGCGTTCAATTTCACGCGGGTTGTGCTGCCAGCCACGTCTCGTCACAACAGGCTTTTAGGGTTTCACGCAACCAGCGGTGCGCCGGGTCTTTGTCGAAACGTGGGTGCCAGGACTGGGTCAGCATAAGGGTCGGCAGCGGAATCGGCAGGGTGAAGGAGCGCAACTTCAGGCCCAGGCGCTGGACGCTCAGCAATGCTTCCTTGGGCACCGGCAGAATCAAATCGGAATCAGGCAAGGCAAACATCGCCGCGTGAAAACTGGGTGCAATCACCGCCACCCGCCGCTCCAGCCCCAAGGCGTTGAGCGCGGTATCGATCGGACCACGGGCGATGCCGCGACGGGACATGCTGATATGGGAAAACCCGGCGAAACGTTCGGCCGTGATCTCTTCGTCGAACAGCGGATGATCTTGGCGAACCAGGCCAACGAAATGAGTAGAGAACAGGTTCTGAATCTTCACTTCCGGGGTCAACGGCCGGGTATTGCTGATGCTCAGGTCAATCCGCCCTTCACGTAGCGCTTCGTCATCGCCATCGCCTTCCGGCACAAAACGCAGTTCGCAGTGGGGCGCCTGGCGATCCAGGGTGTCGAACAGTTTCCCGCCGTAAACGCCGACGAAAAAGTCATTAGCCCGAATGCTGAACCGACGGCGCAACGTGCCCAGTTCCACCGCATCAGCCGAGCGAAACAACAACGCGGCCTGCTCCACCACGTCACGCACTTGCTCGCGCAATTCCAGCGCCTTGGGCGTCGGCACCAAACCGCGACCGGCGCGCACCAGGATCGGATCGCCGAGGGCTTCGCGAATGCGCGTCAGCGTCCGGCTCATCGCCGCCGGGCTGAGGTTCATCCGCCGCGCGGCGCCCACCACACTGCCCTCGTCGAGCAACGCATCGAGGGCGACCAACAAGTTCATGTCCGGGAGTTGCATGCTGAGCACTCGTGTCTGATCTGGATTGATGCAGACGCAATGCTAGCAAACATACCCGAACCATGTGGTGGCAGGTCTGGCCCCATCGCGAGCAAGCTCGCTCCCACAGGGGATCTTCAGGGGTTGCAGATTATGAATACGACAAAGACCCCATGTGGGAGCGAGCTTGCTCGCGATGGGGCCGGAACAGACACCGCAAATCTTACCGCTGCATCCCCCAACGCTTCACCGTGACCCGCTCCAGCGTGCTGAACACCAGGTTTTCCACCAGCAAGCCGATCAGGATCACCACCGCCAACCCGGCAAACACCTTGTCGGTGTACAGCTCGTTGCGGTTCTGGAAGATGTACCAGCCCAAGCCGCCCTTGCCGCTGGTGGCACCGAACACCAGTTCGGCGGCGATCAGTGTGCGCCAGGCGAAGGCCCAGCCGATTTTCAGCCCGGCGAGAATCGATGGCAGTGCTGCCGGAATAAGGATGAACAGGACGAAACGCATGCCTTTGAGGCCGTAATTGCGCCCAGCCATGCGCAGGGTTTCCGAGACGCCGAGAAACCCGGCATAGGTGTTCAAGGCCAGCGCCCAAAGCACCGAATGCACCAACACGAAAATCAGACTGTTCTGTCCCAGACCGAACCACAGCAGTGCTAACGGCAACAACGCAATCGCCGGCAGCGGGTTGAACATTGAGGTCAACGTACTCAACAGGTCGCGACCGAACTGCGTCGACACCGCCAGCGTGGTCAGGGCAAACGCCAGCACGATGCCGATCAGGTAGCCCTTGAGCAACACCACCAGGGAAATCCACACCTTGCCCAGCAACTCGCCACTGAGCAAACCGTCGCACAGCGCACTCCCGGTTTGCAGAAAACTCGGCAGCAGCAGGTCGTTGTTCTGAACGCGGGCAACCACCTCCCACAGCACCGCGAGCAACATCAGGATCAGGCTTTTGCGTAACCAGCCTTGTTGCCACAGGCGCTGACCGAGCGGCAATTCACGCTCCAGCGGCACACTCGTCAGCGGTTGCAACACCGTTTCAAATTCTTCACGCGGGGATGATAAAAGGCTCATCGGGCACTCCTCTCAATGGCTCAATAAGCGATGCGGATGTCGGAGAAATCCAGCTCACGCTCGGCTTGCGGGGACTGACCTTCATCGAACAACAACCGATGAATGCGTCGCGCAGATTCCTGGAACGCCACGCCGCCGAGGCTGTGCAAGTCGTATTGATGGCTGTGGACTTCTGCCCGTACCCGCCCCGGATGCGGCGACAGCAGCAGGATTCGATTGCCCACCACCAGCGCTTCTTCGATGGAGTGCGTGACGAACAGCAGCGTGAAGCGCACTTCTTCCCAGAGCAGCAGCAATTCTTCCTGCATCTTGCGGCGGGTCAGTGCATCCAGGGCGGCGAAGGGTTCGTCCATCAAGAGGATTTTCGGCTGCATGGCCAACGCCCGAGCAATCGCCACGCGCGCTTTCATGCCGCCGGACAAGGTGTGCGGGTAGGCGTCGGCAAACGCCGCCAGACCAACCTTGTCCAGGTAGTGCAGCGCTCGTTCCTCGGCCTCTTTGCGCTTGAGGGTTTTCGAGGCAAGCAGCGGAAATATCACGTTCTGTTTGACGGTTTTCCACGGCGGCAGTTGATCGAATTCCTGGAACACTACGATCCGGTCCGGCCCCGGGGCATGAACGGTTTGCCCCTGAAGACGGATTTCCCCTTCACACGGCTGGATGAACCCGGCGACCGCCTTGAGCAACGTTGATTTGCCGCAACCGGACGGACCGAGTAGCACAAAGCGGTCTGCCGGATCGATTTCAAAACTGACTTGATGGGTCGCTCGAACCACCCGCTGGGGCGTGCGGTATTCGAGGCTGACATTGTCGACCGACAGCAGCGCCTGGGCTGCCGCGATCGGTTTGCTGACCGTGTGGCCTTGCAAAGGGGCGTTCATGTCGGTCAGCTCCCTTGCAGCGGTTTGGCGTCCTGGAAAAAGTAGTCCTTCCACGAGTCCGGTTTGTTTTTGATCGCGCCGACTCGGTAGAGGAACTCGGCCAGCGGGTAAGTATTCTTCGGCGTGACGCTGAATTCGAACTGCGGGTTATCGATGATTTTCAGCAGCGCAGCACGGTCGATTTTCGCCTTGGTAACGCGGATGTAGGTGTCCGCCGCCGCGCCTTTATCGTTCTGGGCAAACGCGGCCGCCTCAGTCAGCGCCTGGACGAACGCCTTATAGGTTTTCGGGTTCTCGTCGCGGAATTTCTCGGTGGCGAACAGCACCGTCGGCGAGTTCGGGCCGAGCACGTCATTGGAATTCAGCACAACGTGGACGTTAGGGTTGGCCAGCTCTTGATCCTGGAACGGCGGGTTGGAAAAGTGCCCGGTCAACTCGGTGCCGCCGGCAATCAGCGCCGCCGTGGCATCGGGGTGCGGAACGGCGATGGTGTACTTGTCAAGGCGATTGAATTCCTTGTCGCCCCACTGCTTGGCGGCCGCGTATTGCAGGAGGCGCGACTGCACCGACACGCCGACCGCCGGCACCGCGATGCGGTCCTTCTCGGTGAAGTCAGCGATGGTTTTGACCTTGGGATTGTTGCTCACCAGGTAGTACGGGAAGTTGCCTAGGGAGGCGACGGCTTTGACGTTCTGCTTGCCGTGGGTGCGGTCCCAGATGGTCAGCAACGGACCGACGCCTGCACCGGCAATATCAATCGAGCCGGAGAGCAACGCATCGTTGACCGCCGCCCCGCCGGAGAGCTGAGTCCAGTCGACCTTGATGTCGATGCCTTCCTGCTTGCCGTACTTCTCGATCAGGTTTTGATCGCGCACCACATTGAGTAGCAGGTAAACGATGCCGAACTGCTCGGCGATGCGGATTTCACCTTCAGCGTGGGCCACGGTCGGCGCCACCAGGCTGCCGGCGATCAAGCTGAAACCCAGGCCGATGGCCGCGGCCAACGGTGCAAATGGAAGACGTTTGGACATGAGAGTTTCTCCGACAAATCAGAAAGGCGCGTCGCCCTGGATGGTGGTGCGAAACAACTTGCGGCGCAGGTAGCTCGGGCATCCGGCGGCGAGATGAATCAGCGAACGGTTGTCCCAGAACACCAGGTCGTGGGCCTGCCATTGATGGCGGTAGATGTTTTGCGGCAGCACGCTGTGGGCGTAGAGCTCGTTGAGCAGTTGCTTGCCTTCGTCTTCCGGCAAACCAACGATGCGCGTGGTGAAACCCTCACTGACGAACAATGCTTTGCGACCGTTTTCCGGGTGCGTGCGGACGATTGGATGAACCACTTCGGCGACCTGAGCCAGCTGCTCGGGCGTCAGGGTCGGGCGCCAGTTGCCTTCGAATTTGGTCTCGCTGTAACGCGCCGTGTAGGAGTGCGCGGCCGATCGGCCTTCGACGGCTTTGCGCAGCGCTTCGGGCAGGTTGTCCCAGGCTTTGTGCATATCGGCGAAGAGCGTGTCGCCGCCCTCGGATGGCAGCTCCTGGGCGTGCAGCATCGAGCCCAGGCTTGGCAGTTCTTTATAGGACAGGTCGGAATGCCAGAACTTGCCGGCGTCGCCGAGGCCGATGGACTGGCCGTTTTCGATGATGTTGGAAACGATGAGGATTTCCGGATGCCCGGCCAGCAGGAATTGCTTGAGCACGTGGATCTGCAGCACGCCGAAACGGCGACTGAAAGCGATGTGCTGCTCGGGGGTAATGCGCTGGTCGCGGAACACCACGACGTGATGATCCAGGTGCGCGCGGTGAACGTGGGATAAGTCCTGATCATTGATCGGGCGGGACAGGTCGAGGCCGATGATTTCGGCACCGACGGCGCCACTGAACGGGCGGATGTCGAAGGTTTGCGGCGCGATGTTCGCGACGCTAGAGGAAGCCGTTGCTACAGACATAAATCACTCCCACGCACGGCACGCTCAAAGGCGCGCGCGTCGATCAAGAAACTCACGGAGGTCCCGTGTTGGTTCGTGTCGTGCGGCGCGCCGATTGGTCGGCAGGTACGCAGGGGGATGACTTTATAGGTATAAGAACGTGAATTTAAATACCGTTATCGAATAACGATATGACTTTTGAGGTGTGTTGCCTTTTGGGCCTCGCCTTCGCGAGCAAGCCTGCTCCCACAGGGGTAATGTGGTCGACAAATCCAATGTGTGGGGCTTGCTCGCGAAGGGGCCATCAGCCCCAAAATAGACCGCCGCGAGGCGTTGCTTGAGGCGTTCTCCGAAAAGACAACAGCAAGCTCATTAGAGGTGTCTGCCGTCAGTTCGTCTGGCTGTGTCAGCAGCTGGGATTATTCGGAGAAAATCAGCTTGTGCCTTGCCCAAGTCCCGCTTGAGCAGAAATAGACTAGCGCATATCCGCATAAGGCGACATCGGCTCCACCGGTAGCGGCAGGTTGCCTTGCCAAGGGTCAAACGTGTAGCGCAAGTAAAGCAAGGCGCGACTCGGTGCATAGCCCTCGCTGTGCTGCCAAGTGATGCCGGTACCCAGCACCAGGCTGTCGGAAAGGCGACGCTCCACGAGGCCCTGGAGACGGAAATTGATGCCGTTGCTGCTACTGCCACTCTTGGTCTGGGACGGGTTGTCCACCAGGGTCTGATTCGATTGCGCTAGCAGGTTTTGCAGTTCGGCTTCGCGATTGTCTTTGGGGTAGAGGTCAGAGCCGTCGATTTTCGCAAACGACCAGCCCACCGAGCTTTCGAGCAAGGCCGACCAGTCAGCGTTGCGCCAGGCATAGTTCACCGGCACGCTGACCGAGTAGTACTGCTGTGGGCTGTAATAGCCGCCCTGGCCGAGGGTGAGTTCGCTTAAGTCCTTGTCGTACCCCATGTACATCAGGGTCAGGCCAGTGCGCAGACGTTCGTCGGCACGTTCCACCAGGCGATAGTAATAGCCACCCATGGCTGTGCGTCGCTGATTGTTCTCAACGTTCTGGCCCACTAACCAATGACTGCTCAGGCTTGCCCACACGCCATCATCGCCGCCTTGGTCATGGCTCAGTCCCAGGGTGAAGCCGTTGGCCGTAACCCCGCCCCACTTGGTTCCGGTGACCGGATCGACCGCACCGGCATACGACACCAGTGAGTTGGTCAGGGGCCGCCGCGATACCGTGAGGCGGTAGCCCAGGCTGCTCCAGTCACCGCTGTAGGTGACACCGCCTACCCAGTTGGACACCGTGAATTCTTGTGGCGTATGGCCAAGGTCGAAGGCCCAGCGATCATCGTGCCAGCCCATGCCCAGCAGGGTGCCGCGCACGCTCTGCGGAGCGGTGGCACAGCCACCCTGCACCACCGCGCACAAGCCGAACTGGTCGGTGCTGGAAAAATTGCTGACATCCAGATCGATGTCTTCGGCCTGAACGAAACCCTGTCCTTGCGCCACCGGCGCGTCGATGCGCAGGATGGTGGTTTGGGTGGTCAGGTCCGAAACCCCCGATGAGCTGTTGTCGGTGCGCCAGGCGAGGTCGTGGTACAGGTTCACCGTCGGGTTCTGCTTTTGGTACAGCTCGTCGACGTCGCTGCGGATGCTGCGCTGCAACCAGTCATCGCTGTCCTTGGCACGGCTGGCCAAGGTCATGGCACGGTTGTCGCGCGGTTCGGCCTGTTGCGGTTCGATCATCCTTGCCGCGCCCATGCTGCGCGCATAGTCATCCAGAGCCCGCTGCGGCTCTTCTCGGGACAGCAGACGCGCCGCATCCCGGTAGACCAGCGGATTACTTTGCGGGGTCTTGAGCAACTGCGCGAACAGCGCGTTCGCACGAGTCTTGTCGCCCAGCGACGCCCAGGCATTGGCCAAGCGACGCTGGAACGACGCATCGGCCGGTACTGGCGCAGTCACTGTCATAAGGCTGGCCTTGGCGGCGTTTGGCTGACCGCGGGCGATCAGCACTTCGCTCAGGCCCAGTTGGGCCTCGGTATTTTTCGGCTCGCTGGCCAGCACCTTGCGGTAGCGGCTTTCGGCCTGCGCGAGGTCGCCACGCTGCTGGGCCCAGTCGGCCAGGGTCAGGTAGTCGTCAGTGGACGGCGCGCGCATCAGCAGCGCTTCGGCCTGAGCCTCATGGCCGCCGTCGCGTAGTGTCCGGGCCTTCGCGAGCAACTGGCGACGCTGCAGACGTGCCCACAGCTCGTTCATGTTGCCGCTCCAGGCGGCGCGAGGGATCTGTTGCAGACTGCCCACGGCATCGCCGTCACGATCACCATTGGCCAGAAACAGGCCGTGGGCATAGCGCGCCTCGGTGTTCTGGCCCTGACGTTGTAACAGCCAGTGGAAGCTTTGATCGGCCTCGGTATTGAGGCCCAGTTCGCGCTGGGCATTGGCCAAGCGGTACACCAGCCAGGGATTGTCCGGGTCCAGCACTCGAGCCTTGCTCAAGGCTACCGTCACCTGCGCCCAATCGCTGCCTCGGGTGGCGTCATCGGCTTGCGCATTGAGGCGATCCAGCGTCAGTCCCCGACGCACGCCTTGGAACTCTTGCTGCTCCTTGGGCGTCAGGCTGTCGAGGTAGTGCTCGGCCTTTTCCGGTGATTGCGACTGGTACAGACGGACCATCGCACGCACCACGCTTGCGTTGTTCGGATCGAGCTTGCGCGCCTGCACCAACAGGGCTTCTGCGGTGATGTCATCTGATTCGCCCCGGGCAGCGTAGGACAGGCCGATCAGCGGCGCAGGATCGTCCGGCTTGGCTTTGGCCGCCTGCCGATACCACTTTTTCGCGACGGGATAATCCTTTCGCTCAAGGGCTTCATCACCCTTTTGCAACAGCATCCACTGGTAGTTGGCAGCCTTGAGATCCTGCCACTTGGTCATCCAGTCGGTGTCCTGCTCGATGGCCGAGGCCTGGACGAAAGTGTTGTATGCCGCTTCGTGCTTGTTCTGGCGCATCAGCAAAATACCCAGCGAACCGAGCAGGCTGGAGTCTTGCGGATAACGCTTGATCGCCCGACGCAAACTGGCTTCAGCGCCGACGTTGTCGCCGGCTTCGAGCAATGCCTTGCCTTTGACTCCGGCCTGCCAGGCCGGATCAGCCAGGTATTGCTCCTGCTCATGCAACTGTCTGGTCGCGTCAGCGTGCAAGCTGGCGTAGGGGTAGAACTTCAGAAAAGTCCGCCAGCCCTGCGCGGTTTCGTGCCCTACCGGCTGCTTGAGCCAATAGTTGTATTCGCGCTCGGCAGCGTTATTGCTGGCGTTCGGATCACCAGCCAATTGATGCAGGACGTCCAGCGCCTCGGGATCACGTTTTTCGGCAAACAACAGGCCGGCCAAAGTCTGGCGCAGCGAGGCATTGCCGGGATACTGCCGGTCCAACTCGCGCAACTGCTCTATCACCACCGGGCGCTCAGCCTTGATGCCCCTACGCACGTTCAGGTATTCCAGGGTCGTGGCAAAGTCCGGCATGTCATCGCCGAACAATTGCCGATAGGCTTTGACCGCGTCTTCGGAACGGCCGGCGACGGCCAGCAGGCGCGCCTCCTGCAGAGCCCTCTGACCATCGGTGCCGTGCATTTTCAGCAAGCTCTCGGCCCGACGCAGGGCCGCAGTGCCTGGCGCCTGCTGGCGCAGTTGGGCGACCAGGCGTTCGGCTTCCGGCTGGTTCTTTTGCAACAGTGCCTGGCGGACTTCAACGACTTTCACCAGCGGATTGTCCGGGGCGATCAGCTCCAGACGAGCCAACGAGTCATGCACCAGGTCTTCGCGGTACAGAGCCTCACCAATGCGGACTTGCTCCAGCAGCCATTGCTGCTGGTCGGGCGGACTGAGAGGCTGACCCAGGGCGACCCCATAAACGCTGCTCAACAGCAGTCCAAAACCGGTCATTTTGTGCATGCGGCAGTCCAGTTTGGCACGAGGTACCCGTTTTTATCGAAGCGATAACGTTGTTGGTCCCAGCCCTGCCCGAACAGCGTCAGCGACTGGTTGTAATAGGCACCCGCCAAGGGCGGCTGTTGTTGCAAGCGTTGGCGCTCAGCCTTGAGGGCACCCGCACTGTCCGGGCTTGCGGCCAGCAACGGCAGCAATGCGGCACTGAAGCCGACCGGGGCGATGCCATTGTCGAGGCCGGTGGTGATGTCGACTTTTTCCGGCACATGGCCCAGCCGCGCAGTCAGGTCCAGCATGGGTTTGAAGTGCTCGATCAACCCGGCGCGCCCCGGCGCATCTTTGTCCAGCATGCCCAGCCAGAGGTAGACGCGAATGGCGTCATAGCTTCCAACACTGCCCTTCTGACTGTCCACGGCCCAACCCTGACCGGCTTTCCACAGTTGCCAGTCGGATGCCAGGCCCTTGGGCGAACTTTCGATCAGCAGGCGCTCGGTGTTGCTCGCCAGCTCCGCCCAAATCGGTGCTTCCTGGGCGAAGCGTGCAAGCAATTGCGGTGGCAGATAGCTGGCATTCAGACGCCAACCCTCGGCATTGTCGAACCCGACGTCGCCGGGCAACAGCATCAGACCCAGGCCCGGTAGCTTGCGCAGGCTTTGCGCAGCACTGCGCCAGAGCAGGTTACGGCCCAATGCCAGGTAAGTCGGTTGATGCCACAGACGCCCAGCTTCCAGCAGGCTATAGGCGATCCACAAATCGGCGTCGGTGGCATTGTTGCTATCAAGTACCTGCCAGCGGCCAGTTTTTTCGCGGCCCCACTGCCACGCCGGTAGCTGCCGGTTAAGGTCTCCGTCGGCCAGATTGTCCTGGGTCCAGCGCAGCACCTGGGCGAAGCTTTTACGGTCATTGCCCAGCAGGGCGAAAAACAGCCCGTAGCTCTGCCCTTCAGACGTGGAGATCAACTGCTCCGAGGAGTGGTCAATTACCCGTCCGTCCGGACTCAGCATGGCCTGGCGATAATTCTGCCAGGCCGGCCAGGCGCATTCCGCAGCACCAGCAGAGCTAGGCGCTATGATGATCGTGGTCAAAGCCAGAGTGAGGAAGGCTTTCACCCGACTACTCCTGGCCAGCCAGACGACGACGGGCAGCCCAACGTAATGCACGCCACAGCAGGAAAGCCGTCAGCAGCACACTGATGGTGGCCATGGTCGCCAGCAGGATCGGGTGCTCGGACAATTGGTACCAAAGCAACAACCACCACGGAAGATGGCCGACGAAGTACTGCTGGCCCACCCAACTGCTGCCTACGCCACTGCTGCGGATCAGGGCCACGGAACCGGTAACGGCGTCTAATTTTCCAGTGTCGCCCAAGGTGTCGCGCAGCAGTTGGTAATCGGCGTCATCACTGGCCAGCAAGGCCACAATGCTGCGCTGTGGGTGATACGGCGACTGCAAGCCGACGATGGCGGCGATCGGTGCATGGGCGCTGACGTCGACGCGGTTGGCACCCAGGTCGCGCTCATCGCTGAACTGGCCGACGCGGGCCGATTTACCGTTCTGCTCATTGGACGGTTTGAGTAGCCAGGCACGCGTCTTGTCCAGCACCAGATTGGCATCGGCACCATCGCCCACCCCCGCCGCCATGGCGCCGAAGACCAGCAGATCGACATCTGCCTTCGCGTCGTCCCAGTTGTCCGACAGCCGCAAGTCAAACGCTGGCAGGCCTGAGCGCGCGGAGATTCCAGCAATGGTCTCGAACAGAGTGCTCAGTTGCACAGGTCGACTGTGGGCCGGGACCATCACCAGGGTTTCCGACAGGTCAGCCATCCGGCTGTATGGAAAACCGCCTCGGGCAAAGGCGCGCAGGTCTGGCATGGCGATGTAGTGATAGTAGCCGGACAGGTCAATGGTCGACTCTTCATCGATCACGGCCTGGTTATTCACCGGCAGCGAAGTCTGGCAACGGTCGCGCTGGGCACTGCCATAGGTACTGGCGAAGTTGAAGTCAAAACGCAGGGTGTTACGGTCGCCAATCTTAAGCGCCGGCACCAGCAGCTTGTCGCTGAGGTTAGCCGACTCGTTGGACAACACTGCCAGGCGCAACTCCTCCAGACGACTGTCGGTCTTGCTTTGCAGCGGCAGGCTGGTGATGAACTGGTTGTTCAGGCTGATGGTCAAGCGCGACTCGTCGTTGACCGACGGTGGCGTATAACGGAACTTGGTTTGCAGCGGAATCCCTTGGTTACGCCAGACGAACAGGTCAGGCGGCAGATTCACGTCCACCGTGATGGGCCGTGGCTGCAGACCGTTGGCCTGAAGCTGCTCGGGGTACTTGATCAACTCGGCGAAGCGTACCGAGCGGTCCGTGCGCATCCAGTTCGGCGCGTCATAAGGCACCCGGGGTTTGAGCTGCTCGACCTTGTTGACGGTAACGTTCGAGCCACGAAACGCGCCTGCGCCCAAGGCCAGGGCGCGGGCGGCCATAGCCAGATCATCGTCGTTTCGACCCAACACCAGCAACACCTTGCTGTAGGGATCCTGCGGGTTGTCGATCATCTGGACAACGGGCGCATCCACCACCGGGAACTTGTCTGTGTCAGCCAGGAAGGACGGGCGATGATCGTTGGTGGCGAAAACAATGGCCGACCTGGCGCGATGGTGTTCATCGGCGGGCGGAAGCTGGTCGAAGAGAACGGGGAACTGCGCACCACGCCAAGCGGCCTGGCTGCCGAAATAGGACGCCAGGATACCGGCTGCACGCTGCTCGCCCAGGGTCGGCGCATCGGCGAAGACCAAATTGAGGACCGGCTTGTCCTGACCTCGAGTATCGAAGAAAGGCATCGGGAAATAGGCCAGGTCGTTCTTGAGCGTCAGTGCCTGCTCTTGCAACTGGATCTGGCTACTGCGCCCCACGTTCAACCATAGCGTGCTGTTGGCCGGATCTTCGCAGATATCGGTGTAGTGACCGACGAACTCCAGGCGTACGCGGTTGAAGTCCGCAATCAGACGCGGGTCCAGGGCTACCGATTGGTTGACCTTCTTGCCCAATTGGTCCTTCTCGATTGGCACAACGCTCATCAGCACGTCATTGAGATACACACGTAAATGCGAGATCTGTGGCAGCAGCGAAGGCGACGGCGTGTACTCCAGCTGCAGTTTCGCGTCGCTGGCGATGCGATCACGGCGCAGGCTGAATTCGATCTGGTCGCTATTGTGGATGCCCAGCAATAGGCTGTCGGCGGGACGGCCCAGCTGTTCGAAGGTGTACGCGGTGCTCCAGCTCGGTACGTTGCTGACCGCAGCCGACGCGACAGGCGCAAGTGCGGTGGCGGCCTGGGCGCAACCGGCGGCCAGGAGCGCCAGACTGGCAACAAGGGATTTGCTGAAGTAGCGGCTCATGGTGCGCTCACTGATCGAGAGTTGGGAGTTGGGGCAGTTGCCGGCATGCGCGGCAGAAAACTGGCCAGCCAGCGCAACATTCGCAAAGGCGGGCCGGCGATGCGGCGGATCCAGGCAGGCAGGTATTCGTAGAGGCGGTAGTAACCGGTGCCGCCCAGTTTGACGATGTCCAAAAAGCTCTGCAGCGGGCGATCCGGGGTGAAATTCTCGTCCCAGTTGAGCCAGGCGTCGGCGCGGGCGAACGTGCACTGCACAAAGTCGATTTTCTGTTGTGCATTGAGGCCGGTGAAGCTGATGCCGATGAAGTTCTTGTGGCTGCGGCAGATATAGCCCGGGAACATGAATTCACGAGTGCCGCGCTTCATAATCAGCGAGATGCTCCCGCCCACCGCTAGCGACAGCGAGGTGTCGAGCTGGATGCCTGCGCCACCGTCGGAATAGTCCTGCAACATGCCTGGGTAAGAGTGACCACTTTCAAGGCGCACTGCAGCGGGTAACTTGACGTTTACACGGTGGGTCTGGCGAACCTGGCGCGCTTCAGCGGCGACCGCCATGGCGGCCCCAATGATCACCAGGTTGTAGACCACCCAGAGCATGCTCACCACAACGGTGACAATCTCGTCGCGGGGCCCGCAGATCAGACGCCAGATGGCAAAACCCAAGCCGGTAATGTTTATCAACGACAGTAGCAAGTACGGTTGGGCGATTTTCCAGTCAAACTGGTTGTGCTCCATCAGGCCGCCCTTGGCGGTGACGTTGAACTTGCCCTTACTGGGGTTGAACAGTGCCACGGTAGTGGGACGCGCGATGTACCAGGCCAGCACGGTCTCGTACACCTCACCCCAGAACGTCCGACGATAGGCGCCCTGCATCCGCGAGTTGGTGAGGCTTGCGTGAATCATGTGCGGCAGCACGTACAGCAGGATCATCAGCGCCGGGGCGTAGATGATGTAGGCATGCAGGAACAAAAACGCCATCGGCGCCATCAGAAACACCAGGCGCGGCAGGCCGGCCAAAAAGTGCATCATCGCGTTCGCGTAGCAGATGCGCTGGAAGAGGGTCAGGCCTTTTCCGAGCAAGGGGTTGTCGGTACGGAATATCTGCGCCATGCCACGGGCCCAGCGAATGCGCTGGCCGATGTGTGCTGACAGACTCTCGGTTGCCAGGCCGGCCGCTTGCGGCACCTTGATATAGGCCGAGTTCCAACCGTTGCGGTGCAGGCGTAGCGCCGTGTGGGCGTCTTCGGTAACTGTCTCGACGGCAAAGCCGCCGATCGCGTCCAGCGCGGTGCGCCGCAGCACCGCGCATGAGCCGCAGAAAAATGCCGCGTTCCACATGTCGTTGCCATCCTGAATCAACCCGTAGAACAGCTCACCTTCGTTGGGGTGCTCGCGGAACACATTGAGGTTGCGCTCAAAGGGATCCGGTGACAGGAAATGGTGCGGGGTCTGCACCAGCGCCAGTTTCGGATCACGCAAAAAGCCCCCGGTGGTGATTTGCAGAAATGAGCGCACAGGTATGTGGTCACAGTCGAAAATGGCGACCAGTTCGCTGTTCAGCTGCTTCAGCGCATGGTTGAGGTTACCGGCCTTGGCGTGACGATTGTCGTTGCGAGTGATGTAGCCCACTCCGACTTCAGCGGCGAACTGGCGGAAACTCTCGCGTCTGCCGTCGTCGAGAATGTAGATGTTCAGCTTGTCGGCCGGCCAATCGATGCCCATGGCCGCGTACACGGTACCCCGCACGATTGACAGGTCTTCGTTGTAGGTCGGGATCAACAGGTCGACGCTGGGCCACAGGCGCGTGTCGCGGGGCAGCGGCGCCGGTTTGCGGCCCAAGGGCCAGCAAGTCTGGATGTACCCCAGGATCAGCACCACCCAGGAATAAGTTTCGGCCACCAGCAGGATCATCCCGCAAGCCAGGTCCAGAGGCTGGTTCCAGTTCAGGGTCGAGGTGTAGCGCCACCACAGGTAACGGCACGAGACGATGGTCGACAACACCACCATCAGCAGCGTCGAAAAGCGTCCCGGAACCCGCCGCACCAGCATGGCCAGCCCCCACAGCAGCAAGACGAACACCAGTTGGGCGACGTAGCCGAAGGGCTCGGTGATGCACAACAATGTAAAAATGAAGGCGACGACACCGATGGCCAAGTTGACCCATCGTTGGTTGCGACGGTCCAGGCCTTTCCACCAATGGCTGCTCTGGCGAATCTGCTGGCTGGCCTCGGCGCGCACGGGCAGTTCTTCCAGCGCCTTTCCGATCCGGGTCCACAGCCGCAGGTATAGCGCCCCGACGGCTTTAAGCCAGGCTGGGGTCGCCAGCGTCCACGCCGGCGGCCTGGTCGGGCGAACCAGCAGCAGCCAGAGGCTTTGCACCGCATAGCGCAACGGGTCGCCCAGGCTCGGTGCCTTGTTGGTCAGTTGCGGATACCAGCGCTTGGGCTGATCGAGCACAGCGCGCCAGTTGGGTGACTCCAGGCGCAACAGCAGCCACGCCAGGGCGCTCATTGTCGCCAGCAGCAGCGCAACTGGCGGCGCACAGTCATAGCGCCGCCGCAGGTGAACATAAGGGAAAACGCGGGCGATCATACCGTCTCCAGGCGTCGGGTCAGGCACCAGATGGCCAGACTCAACACATCCTGGGCAGCCAGGCTGGCTTCGGCATAAGCTCCCACCGGCTTCTTGAACGCCAACGCTTCGCGCATGGCTTCATCCTGATGCACGCTGAGTGGCAACAGGCGGGCACCATATTGTTTGCGCCAGATCAGCAGCAGGTCGCGCTGCAATTGGCTGACCGGGTCGAAGCGGTTGATCAGCAGATGCTCGCTGGGGACTTCTCCCTGCTGCAACAGCACATGGCAGGCGGCATCCGCCTCGACTATCCGCAGGCGCAACGCACAGGGCCCAATACGAGCATGACCGGGCAATCGCAAGGGCACATCGAACAGGATCCAGTCAAAGTGTTCGGCAAGGCTGGCCTGTCGGCGGCGCCACAGCTTCGGCTCCCTGAGCAGGTGTTGCTCGATTTGATCCTGCTCTTCCAGTTTCAGGCGACCATAAGGCAACACGTTCAATCCCGGCTCCACGGTCCAGGCCTGTGTGTTCCAACCCACACCGTCGATCATGGCGCGCGCCCAGCCGCCGGGCTCGCTGACGCTGACGCCGAAGTGCAGGCGAAGCAGGTTCTCCGGACACATGTCGACCAGCAGCACACGCTCGCCGAGACTATGCAATGCATGACCAGTGGCCGCTAGCAGTGAGCTGGTGCCGACGCCGCCGCGCAGACCACGCAGACTAAGGGCGGTCACGACAGCGTCTCCAATTCGGACTCATGCACCATTGGCAGGACCGCCGGTTGCTGGCGCTCCATCTCCGCCAGCAGCGGCCAGCGATGTAGGGCTTTTTGCAATTCGATCTGCGCAGAGATGTCCACGTAGTCCAGTTCGGGCAGCTCAAGCTCCAGTTTCAGGCGGGCGATGTCATCGGCACGATCCGCACGCGACTGCACCCCGGCCTTCACTTGAAGCGCTGTGGGTAGGGCAGCCATCCTGCTTTCTCCTTGATCCGTATGTAAGGTTTTCCGGCGTAGTCAACGACCACAGTGCCAGCGTTTTCGGAGACTGCCGCCGTCTGCGGCAGGTTTCTCAGCAGTGCCGGCCAGTTGGGACCCTGGCCATCCGCCTGGGGTTGGGCGCTGTACAGACGACTGATGATTTCCGACAGGGCCAGGAAACTACTTGGCTCGGTGATGTGCAGTGGTGTGGCATTGGGGTTGCGGCCCATGCCCACCAGCTTGATGCCGACCGGCACATGGGTGATGGACTGGCTCGGTATCTCGCGCATGCCGGATATCTGCATGCGGTCGCCATGCAGCGCCGCGCCATGCTCCGGCACAATCACCACCACCACCCGACGGCCACTGAGCTCCAGTTGTTTAATGAAGCCATTGAGGTCGTCGATCAGCCCTTGGGCACGCGGTTTGTAATCACTGCTCTTGGTGCCGCCATCGGCGGTCAACGCACGGTTGCCGTCATGCAGCGTGGTGGTGTTGTAGAACAGCGCCACGCGATCGCTCTTTTCTTCTTCGCGGTGCTTCCACCAGGTGTTCAATACCTGAGCATCGCGCAGGATCGGCGAACCGTCGAAGCCCACCAGTGCACGCGGCAATTTGCTGGTACTGACGGCGGGGGCCGGCAACGAACCTTGGGCGCGGACTTCGTCAAGGAAGCCTTCGAACTGCCCGGTGTGGTTGAGCATCACTTCGCTGGAAAAGCCCAGCTTGCTCAAATCGTCCATCAACATGCACTGCTCCGGGGCAGTGCCGTAGAGCTGGCTGTGCGGAACCTGCCCACAACTGGCGCGCAACAGGCGGATGGCTGCCGGGCCGCTGTAGGAAGTGGCCGAGTTGAAGCTGTCGAAAATCACGTCCATCTGCTGGAACAGCGTGTTATCGCGCAGGTCCACGGCTTCCAGATCATCCCAGGCCATGGAACAGATATTGATCAGCAACAGGTCGAAAGGCTGCACGGCAGAAGTCGCAGGCTTGAACTCCACCTTACGTCCGGCCTCGTTGCTATAGAACTTCTGCAGGTAGGCTTCCAGTGTCGCGCTGTCCGGGACGGCCGTGCTCACCGCAGCCATGGAGGCGCCACTGGCCGGCGCCGCGACCGGCTCGCTGCTGGTATGCAGGGCCAGCACATTGGCGCTGGCCAGCCAGGCCAAACCCAGCACGCTCAAAGTGGTCAGGCGCAGCCAGTGACGGACGAAGGCATAGAGCACCGCCAGCACAGCCAAGAGCGCGCACAGGTTCCAGTCGATGAAACGACCCGCCAGCTCGACCACGTATGCGCCGCTGAAACTCATTACACCAGGCTGGGCCAGCAGGCGGCTGAAAGGGGGCAGCCAGGTATCCTGGTAAAACAGCGCAACGCCCACGGGGATCGCAATGACCGTGCGCAGGATACGCAAATAACGATGCGGCAACGGCAGCAGCAATGTCGCAGCGAACACCAGGTTGGGCAATACCTGCAGGTTCAGGTAGCCAGCCCACAGCAGTACGAACTTAAGGATGAAATACAGATTCCAGGGACCCAGGCCCGGCCAGACGCGCACTGACGCCGGGTTAATGACTTCATACCGGCTCATGGGGCTCGCTCTGGGCAGGGACGCGACGACGCACGCCGCAGGATTTCAGGTAACGCGGGGGCAAGAGGCCCTGCACGACGGCCAGAAAATGGCGACCGAACCTGATCAGTACCACGATCAGTGCCAAGGTCAGCAGGCTGCTGAGGCCAATCACCTGGATTAGCTCGGAATAACTCATGAACAGGGATCCGTAATGGGTAGTGTGGTGCGTTGAGGCGAATAGGCGCCACGCCCAGCGGCTTTGGCGGAACTACCGGCTGTGCGCTCTTCTGCCAGAAGGAACGCGGGAGGCAGCAAGGCTGCCATGAGGAAGTCCTCGCGCGGCAACGCTTCAACGCCGGGGAGAATCTCGAAGTCGCTGAACAGATCGCGCCAGGCCAGCCGGCAGATATTCCCCAATGCGGGTTCCAGCCCGTCCGCGCGACAGGCAAACAGGAACAGATAAAAGGCACCGTTGACCACGCAGGCGACGTCACCGAAACGACGCAAGCTGATTTGATTCAAGTACTGCTCGATTTCCAGGCCACCGCGCGGTATCAGTTTGAGCAGTTGATGGCTGATTTCGCCAGAGGCGCCGCTGTAGACGCGCTCCACCATGCTGATGAATTCCCGGGGCGCTAACAGGCCACGCTCGGCGGGCGGCCGCAGGCGTTCGAATAGCGATTGGAAGTCGGTGGTGCGGCTCCGGCGCCAGACCTGGCCCTGGGCACTGTCGATGATGCTGAAGAAGTGTGCCAGCGTAGTCCCATAGGGCACGGTGATGTTGGCGCCGCAGGACACCAGCAGACGCTCGTCCCGATAACGCAGGCAGGGCTCCATCTCGCGTACGATGATCTTCAGCGCGATGCCGCAGCGCTCGCGCAGGGCGTGAATCTGACGGGCCAACTCTTCGACCTGCAGGTTGTTGTCGATGGCCACGATGATGCTGGCACCACGAGCGTGGCTGGCTTGCTGGAGCAAGTCCTCGCGGTTCTCGAACAGCCTCCATTGATCCGACATCGGCGGCGAGCCCTCAAGCACAGAACGCTGGGTCAGGTAGATCCGCTGGTCATCGGTATGGGTCAGTTGCACATTGGCCTGCTCATTGACCGATAGCGCAAAACCGTCCACCTGCAACTCGAGCTCGAACTCCTGCCCGCTGCACACGCCCAGTTCGCTGTGCCAGTAGTGCAATTGATAGCGAATACCACCATCACGGCGATAGAGCTGAGCGAGCCCGGAGATCGTATCGTTGAGCCGCAACAAACGATCATGCAGCTGAGGCGTCTGGCCATGGCTGATCACCAACAGGGGGCATTGGCGTGCGCCCAGCCATTTCCTCAGGGACAGGCAGCAATACCGCAGCTCTGGCGCGACGTCGCTCTGCCAAGCGCTGTCCGGCAGCATCAGCACAATGGTAGTGCCAGCAACCGGAGCAGCACGGGTCAGCTCGCCGACCAGCGATTTGAGGGTCAGGCCGATATCGTCTTTTTTGATGTCAAACAGCTTCAGTTGACCAGGACCGGTATCTGCCGCCAGCTTCTGGGCCAGGTCCTGACTTGAATGTCCGCAGCACACTAACATCCCTCGCGCATTGGCCGGCATCGCTGCCAGGCACTGGACCGCCAGCGCGGCAGAATCGCTCGCCTGATCCACTGCCACCCAATAAAGCCCGCCGTCGCGCAACAGGATCTGCTCATCACGCAGATGGCGAATGGCTAAGGTGACCTGACTCAATCGTAGTTCCCTTCTCTTTGAACCGGATGCGGCACGATCAGCACCTCCTCTCCGGTAAAGCTTTGCAAGAGTGTCATTTTTCTGACGAACAATAAGCACTCCGAGCCAGGCTCAGTGTCAGGATTAATCAGCAAAAATAGGATGTTGCACTGCCAGGTAACCCCCTGTGGTGCTCAGGGCGTCAGCTTTCAAAGCAATATAGAGCCGCAGGAAGTTGATGAGACATCGTATTCTCCGCCGATCACCACTCCCGGAACTCTCATACACCTCGAAATGGCGCGCAATTGTTATGATGTCGGACTGCTAGTGTCAATAAGTCGTAAGCAATGAGGTCAATTATTGCGGACAAACGGTGACGCTTGAGATTTCGCCGTTTTTTTGGCGACCAGGTGATCAGCCCAATTTCAAGCTGGTTGCTGACATCCGTAGCCCATACGCTTGAGAGCCGTATTGAGGGTGTTCTCGCTGATCCGCTTTGATAGGTCACTGCGATGCGACAGCAAAAAACGCTGTGCTGAACGCCTGCGCCTGAGCAGCTCACGGACTATCGCTCTGCTGATAGGCATTACCACTGATCAGATAGGAGGCCTTCCGGCGGCGGTACCCACTACGAGGACGTGTTCAAAACCACGGCCAACTGGTTCCAGAGCGCCGATACAGTTGCCAACAAGGGCGCGACGAACCTCACGTACTTCATCACCGACGGCAAACCGACTTACTACCAGAGTGATGAATCGACAACCCGAATCTGTATAACGGCGCCAAACTCGCCAGCGTAATCACCACCAGCAACTCCCAGTGGGGCAAAGCGATCAGCCTGTACCCGGACAGCAACCACCAGATCGATCTCACCGCTTCGGGCAACGTCACAGTCTGGACCAAGTCCGGCGACAGCTGGTCATATAAAGATTTCGGCACACTGCACGCCCAAGGCGATGGTACGGATGAGTTCTCGTCCCGCGGTGGCAACGGCAGCAGCACCGGCTCCAGCGCCATCGACAACTCCACCGACAGCTTCGCGTTGCTAAGCAAGGTGTAGACGGTAGAAGCCATCGGCATAAACAAGGATGTCACCCTTGGCGATCTGAAGCCGTACGACTCGGATAAAACACCGCAAACCAACATCGATCCCAAAGACCTGGCCAACTCGATCATCGGGCACACCGAAGCGACGATGCCTGGCGCCGACACGGTCAATGACGGCGGCAAGGGCAATGACATCCTGCTCGGTGGCACGGGGAAAGACTCGCTGATCGGTGGTTCGGGTGCCGACACCTTCGTCTGGAAGGCTGGCGACACCGGCAGCGACGTGATCAAGGACTTCAAGGCCAGCGAGGGCGACCGCATCGACTTGCGCGATCTGCTGCAGGGTGAAACCGGCAGCACCATCGACAACTTCCTGAAGATCACCACCGTGGATGGCGTTTCGTCCCTGCAAGTCAGCTCCGCCGGCAAATTCAACGGCGCCGACGCCGCAGCGGCAGCGGCAGCGGCAGCGGCAGCACCGGATGTGACGATCAAGCTGGAAGGCAACAACTGGTCCAGCGCCAACATTAACTCGTTGATTGCCGGCAGTGACCCGACCATCAAAATCGATCACAACAACAGCTGATCCAACGAAAAACGGCCGCCCTTATGGGGCGGCCGTCACGCTTGCGTACATCACCCCGGTGACGATTTCGTCGCCGCACCGCATACTCGCGCCCAGTTGGCCTATGCTGCTGACAGCATGACGCTGGTCCATTTCCGAGGGATGTTCAATGTTCTACGTGCAACGCGATGCGCAAGGCCAGTTAGTGCGCGTGGAAGCCGCAGCCTACGCCGAGGCCACTGAAACACTGCCGGCCGACCACCATGAAATCCAGGCCTGGTATGCCAATGAAGTAGTGGAAACCAGCCTCAAACAGCTCAAGCAGAGCGACCTGGAAATGATCCGGGTACTCGACGACTTGATCCAGGTGTTGACCAGCAAAGGCGTGATCCGCGTCACCGACCTTCCGCCGGCCGCACAAGCCAAGCTGATGGACCGGACCCAGGCCCGTGAGGCGTTGGGCGGGTTGAGTCAACTGATCGATGATGATGAGACGGGGTTGATCTAACTCCTAACCTTGCATCGTTTGCACTGACGTCATCGCGAGCAAGCTCGCTCCCACAGGGTTTTAGGTTGGCCACAGGTTTTGTGCTCAACATCGATCCACTGTGGGAGCGAGCAT
>NZ_JALBYU010000042.1 GCF_029963765.1 Pseudomonas sp. UYIF39 | reverse complement strand
GAAATCAGGCGATACGGTGTTTCAGATAAACCTCGCACACAGGTTTTACGACTGCTGCGTCCGATCGCGGCCCGAGCCGAACGCAGCCTCGCAAGCTCGACAGCTGCTAAGGGCATCAGGCTTGCGTTTGCCTATTGCTTCGCGCTGAACACGCTCTGACTGAAGGAGAGTTACATGTTGAGGATCAGCCAATACCTGCGTGCACTGGCCGGCCAGTCGCCTGCGCCGAGAACCAGTCCACCGGGCAGTAATCGGGCGCCGGTGGTGATCTGGAACTTGCTCAGACGCTGCAACCTGACCTGCAAACATTGCTACGCCACCTCGGCCGACAGTGTCTTTCGCGACGAACTGGATACGGCCGCCGCGCTGACCGTGATCGACGACCTGCACGATGCCGGGGTCAAGGTGTTGATTCTTTCCGGTGGCGAGCCGCTGTTGCGCGAGGATCTGTTTGTGCTCAGTGCCTACGCCCGGACCAAGGGTTTCTTTGTGGCCTTGTCCACCAACGGCACACTGATCGATGAGCAGAACATCGCGCAGATCAGCGCGGCGAATTTCGACTACGTCGGGATCAGCATCGATGGCCTGGAGCCCACCCATGACGCCTTCCGCCAACTCAAAGGCAGCTTCGCCCGCTCCATGCAGGCGATCCGGCTCTGTCGCGAACAGGGCATTCGCGTTGGCCTGCGCACCACCCTGACCCAGGAGAACCATCAACAACTGCCCCAACTGCTGGCGCTGATGCGCGAGTACGACGTGCAAAAGTTTTACCTGTCGCACCTCAACTACAGCGGGCGCGGTAAACGCAGCCGCAAACTCGACGCGCACCAGCAGATGAGCCGCGAGGCCATGACGTTGATCTTTGAGCGCGCCTGGGAAGACATCCAACAGGGCCGCGACAGCGACTTTGTCAGCGGCAACAACGATGCCGACGCCATTTTGCTTCTGCAATGGGCAGGCCTCCGTCTGCCCGAGCAATACCCACGCCTGGAAAACATGCTGCGCGCCTGGGGCGGCAACGCGTCGGGCAGCGGCATTGCCAACATCGACAACACCGGCGAAGTGCACCCGGACACCTACTGGTGGCAGCACTCGGTGGGCAATGTCCGGCGCACGTCGTTTCGCACGCTGTGGCTGGATCAGCCGGATACCTTGCTGCTGCGCCTGCGTGAACACCCCCGCGCCGTCGGCGGTCGTTGCGCGCAATGCCGCTGGTTGCCCATCTGCAACGGCAATACCCGAACTCGCGCCTGGGCCGAGGGAGATCTGTGGGGCCAGGACCCCGGCTGTCATCTCAGCGATGACGAAATCGGTCTGCCGCCATTACCCACCATCCCTTGCATCACCCACTGAATAGCCCGTCCGGCCAACCACCTGACAAAGGTTGGAGCCGGGCAACCTGATGAAGCACTAAGGACGTCCCATGCCTCCATCGATTGCTATACCGGCCTCACTTGAGTCCCCGTTCCGGCCGGGCGAAGTTGCCCTGGTCGGCGCCGGCCCCGGCGACCCACGCCTGCTGACCCTGCGCGCCTGGAGCCTGTTGATGCAGGCCGACGCCGTGGTGTACGACCGGCTGATTAGCCCCGAACTGCTGACCTTGATTCCCCTCACCTGCGCCCGCCATTACGTCGGCAAGGCCAGCGGCTGCCACAGCCTGCCCCAGGAACAGATCAACGAACTGCTGGCCGACCTCGCCGATCAAGGGCAGCGCGTGGTCCGGCTCAAGGGCGGCGACCCGTTCATCTTCGGTCGTGGCGCCGAGGAGCTGGAGTACCTGCTGCAACGCGGTATTGATTGCCAGGTGGTGCCGGGCATCACCGCCGCTTCCGGCTGCAGCGCTTACGCGGGGATACCGTTGACCCACCGCGACCTGGTCAACTCCTGCCGGTTCATCACCGGCCATTTGCAACGCGATGGCGAGTTGTCGCTGCCCTGGAGCAGCCTCGCCGACAGTAGTCAGACGTTGGTGTTTTACATGGGCTTGTCGAACCTGGGGATCATCGCTCAACGCTTGATCGAAGCCGGGCTGTCGGCCGATACACCGGCGGCCTTGATCAGCAACGGCACGCGGCCCGACCAGCACGTCGCCCGTGGCAAGCTGCACCAACTACCGACGCTGGCGCTGGATTGTCCGCCGGGCATTCCGACGCTGACGGTGATCGGCACCGTGGTCGATCTGTTTGCCGCAGAACAGTTG
Organism: Pseudomonas sp. UYIF39; assembly: GCF_029963765.1. Classification (GTDB taxonomy): domain Bacteria; phylum Pseudomonadota; class Gammaproteobacteria; order Pseudomonadales; family Pseudomonadaceae; genus Aquipseudomonas. The sequence goes on along the minus strand of NZ_JALBYU010000042.1, from coordinate 23,161 downwards.
GAATACCCGGCGCGGCTTTACCCGGCCCAAGCACTGCAACGCCACGCCAAGGTGGCGATATGAGGCGCATGCTCCTTGCCCACATTTTATGGGCCAGTGCGGCCCAGGCCGGCGCAACAGTTCCGGCATTTGAACAGGCAGCGGAAAACTATCAGCAGCATTGCCAGAGCTGTCACGGCATTAACCGTCTCGGCGGTGCAGGACCGGCGTTGTTGCCGGAGAGCCTCAGCCGGATCAAACCTGATGAAATCCGCAGCGTGATCCAGAACGGCCGCCCCGCGAGCCAAATGGCCGGGTACGCCACTGTGTTCAGCCCCGCGCAGATCGACGCGCTGGTGGATTACCTTCAGCAACCGCCCGCCACCCCGCCCACCTGGAGCAATGACGACATTCGCGGCAGTCACTCGATGCTCGCGGACCTCAGCAAATTGCCCACCACCCCCCAGCATGGCGCCGACCCTCTGAACCTGTTCGTGGTGGTGGAAGCCGGCGACCATCACATCGACATCCTCGACGGTGACCGCTTTGAAGTGCTGGCGCGGTTTGCTTCGCACTTCGCCGTGCATGGCGGGCCGAAGTTCTCGCCGGACGGACGCTTCGTCTACTTCGCCTCCCGTGACGGCTGGATCAGCCTGTATGACTTGCACAACCTGAAGTTGATCGCCGAGGTCCGCGCCGGGCTCAACACCCGCAACCTGGCGGTGAGCAAGGATGGACGCTGGGTGCTGGTGGGCAATTATTTGCCCGGCAATCTTGTAGTGCTCGATGCCCGCGATCTGTCGCTGGTCAAAACCATTCCCGCCGTCGGTCAGGACGGCACCGAGTCACGGGTCAGCGCGGTCTACTCCGCCCCGCCGCGGGACAGCTTCATCGTGGCGCTCAAGGACGTGAAGGAAGTCTGGGAACTGTCCTGGGCTGGCACACCGGATTTCGAACCACGGCGGATCCCGGCCGGGGACTTTCTCGACGATTTCTCTTTTTCACCGGACTACAAACAGCTACTGGCCACATCGCGCAAAGCCCAGGGCGGTCAAGTGATCGACCTCGACAGCGGCAAGGTGGTAACCGACATCCCGCTGCCGGGCATGCCGCATCTGGGCTCGGGGACTTATTGGAAACGCAACGGCGAGTGGGTGTTCGCCACGCCGAATATCAGCAAGGGGCTGATCTCGGTCATCGACTTCAAGACCTGGAAACTGATCAAGGAAATCCCGACCCTGGGGCCGGGTTTCTTCATGCGCAGTCACGTCAACTCACGGTATGCCTGGAGCGACGTGTTCTTCGGGCCCGACAACGATGCGATCCACCTGATCGACAAACAGACCCTGGAGATCGCCCACACGTTACGCCCGATGCCCGGCAAAACCGCCGCTCACGTTGAGTTCACCCGCGACGGTCGTTACCTGCTGCTGAGCATCTGGGCCACCGACGGTGCACTGATTGTGTACGACAGCGACACCCTCAAGGAGATCAAACGTATTCCGATGAACAAGCCTTCGGGCAAGTACAACGTGGGGAACAAGATTGAGTTTGCCGAGGGGACTTCGCACTAGGTCTCCTGCCCTCATGCCCATCCCTGTAGCAGCTGTCGAAGGCTGCGTTCGGCTGCGCAGCAGTCGCAAAATCAAACGCTGCGGTGTGTCAGGTTTACCGAGGATGCAGGATTTACGACTGCTTCGCAGCCGAACGCAGCCTTCGGCAGCTGCTACGGACCGCGGAGCGGCTTCAGCTCAAGGTGTGATGATCGTTCCCGGCGGGACCGGTTCCTGTTGCTTTGCTTTGGCTTTGGCTTTGGCTTTTGATCTTGATCTGCCCCGTCGGAAGGCCGAGCGCAGGTCCTGCGCAGTGGGCACCGCGGCAAGGATGCCGCGGTAGCCGCCCCCGGCCATGGATGGCCGATGGCGGCGGGCCCACGGAGCAGGACCGGAACGAGGGCATGCCGAGCCCAGGCGAGGCACCGTACGTCAGGGGCGAAAGCGTTTGGTTACTTGGCGCTTCTCCAAGTGACCCGCCGTAAGGGCGGAACCAATAGCCGCCGTGACCGCAGCAACGGATATGTACCCCGAACGGACTTCAGCCCAAGGTGTAACCGTTATCAACCTTCCAGTCCTGCCCGTAAACACCCCGAGCCCCCTGCGATAACTGAAACAGAATCACATTAGCCACCGCCGAAGCATCAAGAAAATGACCCGGCAACAGACGTTTACCAAGGGTGTCGGCAACATCGCCAAGCTGCCCCTCGCTCAACCCCAAGTGATCCCACATCGAGGTAGCCGTCGGCCCCGGCGAGACCAGATTAATGCGCACATCAAAGCTCGCAAATTCCACCGCCAGCGTCCGCGCCTGAGCCGCGAGCGCAGCCTTGCTGGCAATGCACGCAGCCAACCCCGGAAAGCTCGAACCGGTCAGAAAACTCCCGACAAACACCACCGAAGCCGGGCTCGCCAATTCACCCCGCAACGCCGCCAGCGTATTCAACGCCCCGGCACCGTTGACCGCCCACTGGCGCTGAAAGGCCTGCATATCCAGGCTGTCAGCCATTTCGGCAATCCCCGCGTTGGGCACCAGATAGTCCACGGGGCCAATCGCCGCAGCGCGCTCGGCCAGCTCGCGCAGGTCTTGCTGGCTCGTGACATCCCCGGCAAACCACTGCAATCGCTCGCCGTAGATCTGCTGCAACGGCGGCAGTTCACCCAGGGTCCGTGACATCGCCAGCACCTTGACGCCGCGCGGTAACAGCGCGGCGCACAGTGCCAGGCCAATCCCGGAGCTCGCACCCGTGACCACCGCCAAACGATCCTGAAACTCGGTTTTCATCATTTACTCCTGGGCATCACGGATGCCAAGCACTGGGGACATAGCGAGCCCCTATCTTTGAGCAGATGAAGAAATACCGACTTGACGGCGATCAGATTTTCTCGACGGCGTCAGTGTTGCTGCAACAGCGCCGGAGTGATCTCGCTGAACCGCAACAAGCGACCGCCCTGTTCAGCGGCAAGCTTTTCAGCGGCCTCGCGACTGGAGAACGACGCCAGCACCACGCCCATGGCGCCTTTGAGTTGGGTGCCGACCACGTAAAACGCGTCTTTGGCATCGATCAGGTGGGCGTCATCCGGCGCGTTCCACGGGCTGCGGCCCATGTCGTGGACATACAGTTTTGCATTGCCATGATGATTTTCCGGCTGCAACCACCAACCGATCATTTCTGCCGTGGAGCAGAACTTCTTGACCCCGTTCGGCTCGACGACTTCGCCCTTGGGTCCGGGGAATCCGTTGATGATCATCCCGCAGACATGGCATTCATCACTGGGATGAAAGGCTGCGGCCGCATTGCTGTAGGTGGCTTGCGCCGGGTTGTCACAGGCCGTCAGAAACAGGCACATCATCAGGCCCCCCACCGCGCGCATCGTCGTCAGATAAAACGTATTCATCGTCAACTGCTCCTAAAAACCAAAGTGAAAATTCATGTCGCCCGGCGACGAAACAACAGCCAGGCCGAGCCCAATGGCGCCGCCACCCACAGCGACAGGCACAGCCAGAGCATCGAGCCCGGCATCGGCAAATCGCTGCCCAGGGTCAGCACACCCGCGGTACTGGCGCCGGGCTCAAAACCGGAGAGATTGATTAAGCGATAGATGTCGGCCGGATTGAGCAGCAGCAACCAGGGCAGCACTTTCGGGTTGAACTGCCCTTCGCTGAGCACCAACAGCGCCAGCAGTGCCAGGTCGAACACCAGCACGAAGAAGAACCAGACGCCCAGCGCCAGCCCGGCCGCCGTGGACTTCTCGGCGGACACACTGCTCAGCACATAGGCCAGCCCCAGAAACCCCCAACCCAGCAGCGTCGACGACAGCATGAAACGGCCAAACGCCCAGAGCAGCAGGCTCAGTTCGACATCGTCGACCAGCACCGCAATCGCCAACATCGCGCAGCCGAAACCGATCAGTGTCGCCAGCGCCAAGATCAACCCGTGGCCGACAAACTTGCCCAGCAGAATCTGCCCGCGACCCAAGGGGTACGTCAGCAACAACAGCAACGTGCCGCTCTCGTCCTCACCGACGATGGCGTCATAGGCCAACAGCAACGCAATCAACGGCATCAAAAACGTCGCCAGACTGGCGAGGCTGGCGATGGTGGCCGGCACCGAGGTGAAACCCAATTGCCCAGAGGCCGCAGCGCCCAACCAGGCGATGCCGATGGCCAGCACCGCGAACAACACACTGATTGCCAACAACCAGCGATTACGCAAACCGTCACTGAATTCCTTGCGGGCCATGTTCCAGACAGCGTTCATACGGCCTCCCCGATCGGCGTCGCAGCGGCCCGGCTCATGTAGTAGCGGTAAATATCTTCCAGAGACGGCTGATGGATTTCCACGTCAGCCGGTTCGTCTTCATTGAGCAGTTGGCGCAACAGCCCAAGCTTGCTGCCATTGAGCGCGGCCACTTCAAGCCCTTCGACGCCCCAACGTTCGGTGACGTGCCCGGCGTTGTTCCAGCGTTGCTGCAAAGGCCCGGCGTGCTTCAGGCCGTTGGCGCGAATCAGCGTCGGCAACCCGGCTTCCTCACGCAAACTGCGCAGACTGCCGAGGGCCAACAGGCGACCCTGGGTCAGAATCGCTGCACGGTTGATATGCGCTTCGACGCCCGGCAACACGTGGGAGCAGAGAATGATGCTGGTGCCCTGGCTGCGCAGGCGATCGAGCAGCCGATACAGGTCCTGGGTCGCGATGGGATCGAGGCCGACCGTCGGTTCGTCGAGCAACAACAAACGCGGCTCGCCGAGCAGCGCTTGCGCCAGCCCCAGGCGCTGGCGCATGCCCTTGGAGTAGGTCTTGACCCGCCGATACGCCGCACCGGCCAGGCCGACCTCCTCCAGCAGTACGTCCACCTGAGCGGACGCGGCGCCTTTGAGTCGCGCGAAATGGCGCAAGGTCTCAACACCGCTCAGCTGCGGGTAAAACGTCACGTTCTCCGGCAGATAACCAAGCAGGCGCCGCACGTGGGGATCGCTGGGCAAACGGCCGAACACCCTGACCTGCCCTTCGCTGGGCTGGAGCAGGCCAAGCACCAGTTTCATGCTGGTGGTCTTGCCCGCGCCGTTGTGCCCGAACAAGCCCAGCACTTCCCCTTCCGCCAGGCTGAGGTTGAGCTTATGTAACACCGTGGCGTGCCCATAACGCTGGCTGACGCCTTCGATATCGATGACGTTCATGAGGTGGGCTCCTGGGTCAGGGTTTGAGTGGATGACTTCATCAGCGGATGGCTGTCCAGCACCCCCGGCGATTTCATCACCGGAAAGGCCCGTTGCACCCAGCGCAGCAACTCGATGCCGGGGCTGTTCATCAACAGCCGCACCTGCGGGTATAGCCACAGCAGTCGGTCGACGTTGTCATTGGGTTCGTAGGCGATATCGCCGAGGCCATCGTTGTTGCGGTCCCAGCCCAGGTAATCGCTCCAGTAGTTGCCCCGGCCATCCGCTGACCATTCCTGCAAGCGGGTGGCGACGTACTTGACCTGCCGCTGGTTGCCAACAAAAGCGTTGTCGGCGATGCGGTTATCTTCCGAGCCCGCGGTGAGATGGATGCCCACGGCGCTGTGCTCGAAGTGGTTGTGTTCGATGCTGTTGAACAGCGAGTTGTAGATGAACAACGCCTTGCCCTCGGCGCCGCTGATCATGCTGTCGCCGGTCGAGCCGTCGCGCACGTCAGTGACGAAGTTGTCACGCAAGGTTGAATAGGTGATGTAGTTCATCAGGATCCCGTAGTTCTGATCCTGTTCGGAGCGATTGCCGATCACCGTGAGCTTGCGGCTTTGCATCAAGGCGTAGCCGGTGCGGGTGCGGCGGGTGGTGTTGCCGATCAGCTGGTTATCGTTGGCGAACATGTAATGCACGCCGTAGCGCAAGTCTTCCAGGGTATTGCCTTGCAGCAGGTTGCCGTTGGAGGTGTCGATGTAGATGCCATCGCGGGTGTCGCGCACCTGATTGCCAATGACCCTGGCGCCATGCACGGCATACAGATGAATACCGTTGCCGCGATCCTGGGAGCGCATCGCGGGATCACCCTGAATGCGGTTGTCGATCAGGCTCACATCCGCAGTGCCATCGACCCAGATACCGAAACCCTGACCTTGCAGGCGATTGCCTTTAATCACCGCACCATGGGCCTTTGGCTGGATGAACACTGCCGCGTTCATGGCCGTGAGGTCGTGCCCCCAGTCCAGAAAGGTGCAGCCCTCGATGCCGACATCCGGCGCCCTGATGATCAAACCGTTGCCCTGCCCCTCGCCCTGAAATACCGCACCCGGCTCGCAGACAATCTGCATCGGTTGATCGACGCTGAACGAGCCACGGTATTCCCCTGCCGGCAGGTGCCAGCGTTGATCGGCGTCCACCGTCAACGGCAACGTGGTGATGGGTTGCACCGCCAGCGCACTGCCGGACAGCAGCAGGAGCGCAAGCGCAAGCGTAATGACCTTCACCGGGTTTCCCTTGCTATCAGTCATTACTTCGCTCCTGTCGATGGGCAACGGTCAGGCTTTCTCGACCTTCATGCGGCCGACCATTTCCATGTGCAGCGCATGGCAGAACCAGCTGCAGTAGTACCAATGCAGGCCAGCCTTGTCGGCGATGAAGGTGATCGATGAGGTCTGCTGCGGGCTGATTTCCATGCTGACGCCATGGTTGGTCATCACGAAGCCGTGGGTCACGTCTTCAATCTGGTCGATGTTGGTGATGGTCACCGTGACCTCGTTGCCCTGTTTCACCGTGAATTCCGGCAGGCCGTAGGCCGGGGCCATCGAGGTCATGTAGACGCGGACTTTGTTACCGTCGCGGATGACCTTGTTGTCGGTTTCCAGCTTGATGCCGTCCTTTGCGGCGATGACCACGGTTTCGGCGAAAAACGGGTCGTTGCGGTCCCAGATCTTCTTGGTCTTGATCTGGTCACGACGGGCCATGACGCAATCATGGGGTTCGGCGAAGGCCGGGCCGTCGTGCACCAGTTTCATTTCCTCGCCAGAGATATCGATCAACTGATCGTTTTCCGGATGCAGCGGGCCGGTCGGCAGGAAGCGGTCCTTGGAAAACTTGCTGAGCACCATCAGCCATTGGCCGTCGGCCTCACGGGTTTCGGTCAGCGAGGCATGGTTGTGGCCTGGCTGGTACTGCACATCGAGTTTCTGCTTGATGTAGTTGACCTTCTCGCCGGTGTAAGCACGGATGGCCTCCTCCACGTTCCACTTCACCACCTGGCTGTCGATGAACAAGGTGGTGTAGGCATTACCGCGGCCGTCGTAGGTGGTGTGCAGCGGGCCCAGACCCAGTTCCGGCTCGCCGACCACCGCGTCACGCGGGTCCTTGAGTTTGTCGTCGAACAGATCATCCAGTTTCGCAGTGGCGATGATCGTACAAGTGGGCGAGAGTTTGCCGGCGGCAATGAAGTACTTGCCATCGGGCGTCATATTGATGCCGTGTGGGTTCTTCGGCACTGGGATGTAGCGGGTGAACTCGCTGTCCTTGCCGTCGTTTTTACGGCCGTCGACCACCGGCACCTTGGAGTCGCCCACGGTGATGAACTTGCCGGCCTTGATCGCCGCTTCAACGCGTTGAATGTTGAACACCACCACCCAATCGCGCTCATTGCGCATCATGCCGCCCAGGTCGTAGGCCTTCTCCGAGTTGTAGCAGGTAGAAGCCGCGTACTTGCCGGTGTAATCGGCGTCGGTGTTATCGAGGTTGCCGTCAACGATGACCTGGAAGGCCATCTCCATTTTCTCGGCATCGATGGCGTTGAACATGGTGTAGCTGTTCTTGTCCTGCAGGTCGAAGGTGCTGCCGTCATTGGGGTGCGGAATCACGAATTCGGCATTGGCGAACACGTATTTTGTGTGCGGCACTTTTTGCAGGCGTAGCCCGTGAACGGCCTGCACATTGGGCACGGTGAGCATCTTGTCGCACTTCATGATGTCCAGACGGATGCGCGCAACGCGGCTGTTGGCCTTGTCGTTAATGAACAGGTATTTGCCGTCGTACTTGCCGTCAGTCATGGACAAATGCGGGTGGTGGCAGTCGCCATTCTGGAAATGGGCGCTGTCGCCCATGATACGTTTGCTTTCGTTGGTCAGGCCCCAGCCGGTGGCGGAATCGACGTTGAACACCGGAATACGCAACAACTCACGCATCGATGGAATGCCCATGATCCGCACTTCCCCCTGATGGCCGCCACTCCAGAAACCATAGTACTGGTCCAATTCGCCCGGCCCGACGTGGGTTTTCAATTGCGCGTCCTTGGCCGCTGCCGCCCATGTCTCACGGGTGAAGACCGCGCCACCAATGGCCGTGGCGCCGGCCAGTACCGCACCGGTCACCGCGCTGGTGCCCAGGAAGCCGCGACGACTGAGGCCGGTCGGTTCCGGCACTTCAGTGGTCTTTTTGGATTCTGTGTCGTTCATCAGGTGTTTTCCTTGAAGGGATAAAAACGGTCACTGCGGACGGGCGCTCGCGGGGTTCATTCCAGAGCGGTCACTTCCACGACAGGTATCAGTTGCACAGCGGCGGGTGCCGGTTTGCCGCGCTTCTTGCGCTTGTTGATCAGCGGCGGGCACTTGTTGTCGTTCTGGTAAGTCATCTGGCAATCGAGGCAGTAGTGGCACTCGTTGGCATTGATCCGGCCATCGGGATGAATCGCCTGGATCTCGCATTCCTTGGCGCACAGTTGGCAGGGCGTGCCGCAGTCCTTGCGGCGTTTGAGCCAGTCGAACAGGCGCAGTTTGGTCGGAATCGCCAGCGCCGCACCCAAGGGGCAGATGTAGCGGCAATAGACTTTGCGCGTGAAGAGGTTGATGACCAGCAGCGACACCGCGTAGAGCACGAACCACCACTGGCGGTCGAACCGGAGGGTGATGGCGGTCTTGAACGGTTCCACTTCGGCGAACAGTTCGGCGGTGGACATCGACTCCAGGGAGATGCCGAACAGCAGCAGCAAAATGATGTATTTGATCGCCCACAAGCGCTCATGCACTGCGAACGGCAATTCGTATTGGGGGATTTTCAGCTTGCGCGCGGCTTCGTTGATCAACTCTTGCAAGGCGCCAAACGGACACAGCCAGCCGCAGAACACGCCACGCCCCCACAGCAGAATGCTCGCCGCAGCGAAGACCCAGAGCATGAAGATCAGCGGATCGGTGAGAAACAGCTCCCAGCGAAAGTGCTCGAACAGCGCATGCACAAAGGTCAGGACATTGACCACCGACAGTTGCCCCAGGGCATACCAACCGAGAAACACCACGGTAAAGACCAGGTAACCCCGACGCAGCCAGTGCAGAAAATGTGGGCGGCGGGTGAATTTGTCCTGCAAAAACAGGATCGCCGTCAGCAGCAGCAACGCGGTCCCGAGTACGCCGATCTGGAAGTGTTTCTGGTACCAGATGGTCAACCACATTGGCCGACCGGCTTCCTCGATGGCGGCCAGTTCTTCGGCGCTGGGCAGTGGCCGTTCAAGGTACGGCTCGGGCAGTTGATAAGGCAGTTCGAAGCTGCTGAACGTGCCACTGACCGGCCCGGTCTGACGACGCACCAGCAACTCCAGGGACCAGGGCGATCCCGGATCGAACTTCGCCGGTTCGCGCACAATGAAAATCGACATCTCAGTGAATTCCGGCATGCCCTTGGCAAACACGTCGGAGAGCCGTTGATGGTCCATGTCGCGAAAGCTGATGACATTCCCGAACTGGCGCAATTGCACCCGATCGAAAATCCCGCCGCGCACATACCCCGAGCCCTTATAGGAAAACAGCCCACGACCCAGCACCGCGATGGCCTGCTCGCCGGGCTTGAGGTCTTGCATGAGGAATCGATATTGGTTGTCGCCCAGCAGCGCACGGCCGATGGTCGGCGGATTCAGGTCGGCGGTGTACAGCTCGATAAAGGTCTCATCAACCTGATCGGCGGGGGCATTGTCGAGGCCTTCAGCTTCGGTACCCTTGAAGGCGGCATCGACCTGGCCACGGGTCAGGTTCAAGCGGCGGACTGCGCCGTTGCCGGTCAGTTGTTCCCAGGTGGCGGGCTCGAAATAGTCCTGGCGCACGATGGCGGGCTTGCGCGCCACACCGGCCGAGTCCTCGATCAGTTTCAGCGATACGGCCACTTCGTGGGCGGCGCGCATGATGACCTCGTTGACCACCATGGCCGTGACGGTAGCCCCTGCAATCGCATCGACGGTGACCGCGTTCGGGTCACTGGAATGGCCGACGACGACCCGCTGGCTGACCTTGATGCCTTTGTATTTGGCGCTGAAGCCGTGAAGTTTTGCCTCAGGGATGCCTATCAGCAGAATCGGCTCGTGGTGTTCCAGCACATAGGCATCCTGAATCATGCCGGTCGTGTCGAGAATCACTTGGGTGTTGATCGGTTTGCCCGAGTAGGCCGGAATATCCACCACGTCCAGGCTCTGGAACACATAACCGATGACCTTGCCGGCGGCGGACAGTGTGCGCACCTTGAACCGGCCTTCGGGGGCGGAAACGGAATCGGTCTGAGGGAAGGTTTTCTCGATGCGCTGCTGCTCGATGTCGCCGTACTGCTTGGCTTGCACCACCTCGAAGGTGGCGAGCATCAGTGTCAGCATGACCACCAGCCCGACGCCCCAGGCGCGCAGGTTGCCGTGTATTGAAGGCTGATGGATTGTCATGGGTTCGCTGATTTCAAAAGGGCTTTCGGTCATGTTAGGGAGCGTTGCGCCCCCTGCCCTTGATTGAAATCAACTTGAGAAAATACCCCCGAAGACAAGCTCCAGGGTAATACCGATCAGCCAAGCCACACGCAAACCTTGTAGCAGCTGGCGAAGCCTGCGTTCGGCTGCGTAGCAGTCGTGAAACCTGAACACGAGGTCTTCCTGAGACGCCGCGTCGCCTGATTTTACGACTGCTGCGCAGCCGAACGGGGATAAATCCCCTCGCCACAAGGCAGCTACAAAGAGCGTGTTTTGCCTCTCAAACCGTGCGTGAAAACTGCCCTTTTTGCTCACCACCCAGATAGGCGTCAAACGCCATCGCGGCACTGCGCATCATCAAATGCCCTTGTGGCAACAGCACCAGTTCGTCGCGGTGAATCTGTAGTAATCCATCGCGCACATGCTCACCCAGCTGGGCCAGCGCCTCGGCAAAATACTCGGTGAAGCGAATGCCATGCCTCGCCTCATACTTGTCGAACGCAATACGGCCATGGCACATCAGGTCGCTGATCACCTCGCGGCGCAGCAGGTCGTCGGCGTTCAAGCGATAACCCCGATGCACTGGCAACAACCCTTGATCGATACGGGCGTAGTACTGCGAAAGCTCCTTGACGCTCTGGCTGTAGCTGTCGCCAACCTTGCCGATCGACGACACCCCAAGGCCGATCAGATCGCAGTCGGCATGGGTGGAATAGCCCTGAAAGTTACGCTGCAGGGTGCCATTGGTCCGGGCCAGCGCCAGTTCGTCATCCGGCAAGGCGAAATGGTCCATGCCGATATAGACGTAACCGGCCTCGGACAGACGGCGGATGGTCAGCTCGAGCAGTTCCAGCTTGCGCTCCGGCGGCGGCATGTCGGCGGGGCGAATCAGCCGTTGCGCGCGGACCATCTCCGGCAAATGCGCGTAGCTGTAGGCGGCAATCCGGTCCGGACGCAGCGCGATGATCTTGCTGAGGGTGACGTCGAAACTCTGCACGGTTTGCAGGGGCAGACCGTAGATAAGGTCGACGCTGATTGACTTGAATTGCGCCTCGCGCGCCGCAGCGACCAGCGCATAAATCTGCTCTTCACTTTGCAGGCGATTGACCGCGGCCTGCACGTCAGGGTCGAAATCCTGCACGCCGAAGCTCAGGCGATTGAAGCCCAACTGGCGCAACGACTGAATCTGCTCGGTGCTGATGGTCCGTGGGTCGACCTCGATGGAGAACTCATGGTCATCGCTGTCATCCATGTTGAACGCCTGGTGCAGGCAGTCCATCAGGTCCGCCAGCTGCTCGCTGGTCAAATAGGTCGGCGTGCCGCCCCCCAGGTGCAACTGAGTGAGTTTGCGGGTGTTGTCGAACAAGGCCGCCTGCATCGCGATTTCACGCTTGAGGTACTTCAGGTACTCGACGGCGCGATGGGTTTTCTGGGTAATGATTTTGTTGCAGGCGCAGTAGTAACAAAGGCTTTTGCAGAACGGAATGTGGATGTACACCGACAACGGTTTCGGCGCGGCCACCTGATTGCTGTCACGGGCGGCACGCTGATAGTCGTCCACGGCAAAGGCCTGATGAAACTGCGGCGCCGTGGGGTAAGAGGTATAGCGCGGCCCCGGGCGGTCGTACTTTTCGACCAGGGCGCGATTGAAATCAAATGTCGTGTTCATGATCGATCAACTCGCAATGGGCCCGCCCAAATCCTTTTCAAACAGGTTGCAGATGGCATCCACTTCCGGCCGACCGGCGGGAAGAATGCTGATGAAACGGTCTGACAATTCAATCAACCCGTCCCGGCTCAATTGCTCCAGCAACGGCCAGACGGCGGAGAAGTACTTTGAAAAAACCAGCCCATAGCGCCGCTCGATGGCGCGGATATCCAGTTCCTGATCACAGGCCAGACGCTCCATGACCATCTGCCTGATCTGATCCCCCGCCTCGAAGCGCCAGCCTCGACACGTTGGCAATTGCCGCATGTCCAGTTGCTGCTGATAGCGTTCAATCTCGTCGGTATTTTGCGTGTACAAATCGTCGATCTGGCTGATGGCGCCCAAACCGAATCCGACATGATCGCAATAGCCGTGACGGGAGAAACCCTCACAGGTACGGCGCAACCGGCCGCGCTCCTGGGCGACCGCCAAATCATCATCGGGCCGGACAAACTGCCCCAGACCGATGTAGTGATAACCCGCGCAAAGCAGTTGATCAAAGCAGATCTGGCGCATCGCGCCTTTATCGTCCTGGCTGCACAGCGCTCTGACTTTGTCACCGAGCACCGGCCGATAGCGCCGTGGTGGCCGGGCATAGTCGAACACCATGAGCCGGTCCGGTTCCAGCTCGATAATGCTCGCCAGCTTCAGCGCAAAACTGTCTGGCGTCTGCCAGGCATGGCCAAAACCCAGATCGACGTTAATGGATCGAAAGCCAAAGGTGCGCGCGGCATCCATGAGCGATTGGATCGGCGCCGGGTTCTGGTAGCAGGCCACCGACCTGTCACAGTCGGCGTCGATATCCGGAACGCCGATGCTGACGTGGTTGAATCCCTGGTCGCGCAACAACCCCATGGTCGACCAGTCGGTATGGTGAAGGTCCACCTCGACGCTGTAGTCACCGCCTTCATGTTCAAGAAAGTTGAACCGGCCACGCAGATGACTCATCAGCCGCTCCAGATGGGCAGGCGCGGGTGTTCCGCCCCCCAGATGAAACTGCTCGACCCGTTGCTCTGCACCGAGGTGACAACCGACGAGGTCGATTTCCCGCTCCAGGTGCTGAAGGCACTGCTCGATACCGTTGTATTCGCTGGCGATATCACGTGGGGCACAGGAAGACGGCTTGAGGCTGGAAGGCAGTTGCACGTTCAGGGACAGCGGACGGCACTTCTGGCGGCTGACGCGCAGTGCACGAAGCAGATCCAGAGAGCCAATACCGTCATGAAATTTTTGCGTGTCGGCATGACAGTTAGGGTCAAGCACGCCTTGATCGCACCGAGCGATCTCGCCTGGGTTGTGAAATAAATCGAGCATGACGGTCTCCGAGACTGGCTGCGGACTTTCAGTCTCCGGGTTTGACCATCAATGCTCCTTGATTTGTATCAAGCGCAAGCCAAGTGTTTGCACTACGGACCACCGGTCAGCCCCGATTACCACGTCAGGTAAAACATGCCCTTGGCCAGCAGCACGATAACGACCATGTGGCAGAACAGGCTGGTATGGATGAAGTGCAGGTATCGCGGGCTCATTCGGCCGCTTTTGAACAACAACATGGCGCCCAGGAAATGCAGCAGCACGCTCACGGCCACCGCGATTTTCAACGCCAGCAATGTGCCGAACGATGAGGCCAGTGGTGAGGCAAGGGCTGGCAAGTAGCGCAACCAGACCATGCCCAGCCCCGCACCGAACAACACCAGCAGCACCCACGGCATCAGCGAGCGGGCTCGGCGGCCGATACCCTGCTCTACCAGCAGCATCACCCTGGCGGGTAACTGTTTGCGAATGCTTTCCAGGAACAGGACTTCGAAGAACACCGTGCCGATGAAGATCAGCGCGGCAAACAGGTGCAAGGTCAGAATCAGCGGATAGATCATGGTGTTTTCGCCTTGGGTCAAGGCAACCCGCGCTACGGCGAACATTGGGGTGAGCGCACTGGCTGTCGGTCTCTTTAGACTACAGAGCCCGCTTGGCGATGCGGTTGACACTGATCAAGAAAGCCGTAAAACCCCCAAGCCCCGTTCAGTGCCCGCGAATGTAATGCTCCAGTTGCCGAATCAAATCCGCCTGCTCAACGATAGCTTCCTTGACCAGATCCCCAATCGATAACAGCCCCATCAGTTCACCGCCCTCCATCACTGGCAAATGACGCAGATGGCTGTCAGTCATAACCGCCATGCAACGCTCAATACTCTGCTGACTATCAGCGGTCACCACCGGCGCGCTCATGATGTCGCGCACCGGCGTACCGACCGAAGAGCGCCCCTGCAGCACGACCTTGCGCGCATAGTCGCGCTCGCTGATCACGCCGACCACCTGCCCGTCTTCGATGACAGGCAGCGCGCCAACATTCTTCTCGGCCATCAACTTCAGCGCTTCAAGAACCATTTGGTCCGGCGCGATGCTGTGAACGTGTTGGTTTTGCACGACCTTGAGTTTCAGTAGCTGTGCGGCTGTTTTCATACGTGCACCCCGACTTGCACCGCGCCAGCATTCAAGCGCACAGGCCAGACACGCAGTCGCTGTTGCGGGTACTCCAGGCAGCTGCCGTCCTCAAGACGGAAATGCTGTTTGTAGATCGGCGATGCAACGACCAGATCCCCCTTGATGCTGCCCACCAACCCGCGACCGATCACGTTAGCCCCGGATTGCGGGTCATGGTTGTCGATGGCGTAAAGGGTCTTGCCGTGAACATTCGGCAGGTAGAACAACGCCACTTGCGCGCCATCGAGCCAGACGACGACACCGGAATTGCTGACCAGATCCTGTTGCTCGCACACCGTTTGCCAGGCCTCGGTGTTTTCCAGGGAATCGATGCGTTGGGTATTGAACTGGCTCATCAGGCAATCTCCTCGATAACAGGGATAAGGTTGAGTTCGGCGGCCATGATCGGGCGCCGCTGGCCGCGTTCCTGGACAAAATGGATATCCGGGTCCGGGCGTTTATCGTTGACGAAGGTACGGAACCGCTTGAGTTTTTCCGGGTCTTTGAGGGCGTTGGCCCACTCGCACTCATAGCGGTTGACCACCAGTTGCATCTGCGATTCGAGCTCTTCACCCAGCCCGAGGCTGTCGTTGATGATCACGTCCTTGAGGTAATCGAGGCCGCCCTCCAGGCTTTCGCGCCACACCGAGGTACGCTGCAATTTGTCAGCGGTGCGGATGTAGAACATCAGGAAACGGTCGATGTAGCGGATCAGGGTCGCATCGTCGAGGTCGGTGGCGAACAGCTCGGCGTGACGTGGGCGCATGCCGCCGTTGCCGGCGATGTAAAGGTTCCAGCCTTTCTCGGTGGCGATCACGCCAACGTCTTTGCTCTGGGCCTCGGCGCATTCCCGGGTGCAACCGGACACCGCGAATTTGAGCTTGTGCGGCGAGCGCAGGCCCTTGTAGCGGTCCTCGATGGTCAAGGCCATTTGCACGCTGTCTTGCACGCCGTAACGGCACCAGGTGCTGCCGACGCAAGACTTCACCGTACGGGTTGACTTGCCGTAGGCATGCCCGGTTTCGAAACCAGCTTCAATCAGCTCGGCCCAGATGTCCGGCAATTCATGCAACTGCGCGCCAAACAGGTCGATACGCTGGCCGCCGGTGATTTTGGTGTAGAGGTCGTATTTCTTCGCCACCACACCGATCGCGATCAGTTTGTCGGCGGTGATCTCGCCACCGGGGATACGTGGCACCACCGAATAGGTGCCGTTTTTCTGCATGTTGGCCATGAAGGTGTCGTTGGTGTCCTGCAGCGGCACCAGTGACGCGTCCATGATCGGCTGGTTCCAGCACGACGCGAGGATCGAGCCCACCGCCGGTTTGCACACGTCGCAACCGGTGTGGCCACGGCCATGCTTGGCCAGCAGTTCTTCGAAGGTGATCACCCCTTCTACCCGCACCAGCGCATAAAGCTCCTGACGGGTATAGGCGAAGTGTTCGCACAGGCTCTTGTCGACGCTGACGCCACGGGCAATCAACTCATGTTCGAAAACCTGCTTGAGCAGCCCGGCACAACCACCGCAACCGGTGCAGGCTTTGGTCTGCGACTTGAGCAGGCCGAGGTCGGTGCAGCCACCGTCGATGGCCGAGCAAATGGAGCCCTTCGTGACGTTGTGGCACGAGCACACCGTGGCCGATTCGGGCAACGCGCCTGGGCCCAGAGTCGGTGCGCCTTCGGACGACGGCAGAATCAGGCTGGCGGGTTCCGCCGGCAGCGCAATCGCGTTCTGCATGTATTGCAGCAGCGTGTCGTAATAGCTGTTGTCACCCACCAGCACCGCACCGAGTACGTGCTTGCCGGTCGCGTCCACCACCAGGCGACGATAGCTGGCGGTGGTTTCGTCGATGAACTGATAGCTGCGCGCGCCCGGTGTGCTGCCATGCGCATCGCCGATGGAGCCGACATCGACACCCAGCAGTTTGAGCTTGGTCGACATGTCCGCGCCCATGAACGGCTCGGCGGTTTCGTTGCACAACAATGCGGCAACACCGCGCGCCATTTGGTAACCCGGGGCGACCAGGCCAAAAATACTGCCATTCCACGCGGCACACTCGCCGATGGCGTAGATGTTTGGATCGCTGCTTTGGCATTGGTCGTCAATCACCACACCGCCGCGCGGGCCGACTTCCAGCGAGCATTGACGGGCCAGTGCGTCTTGCGCACGGATACCGGCGGAGAACACGATCAGGTCGGTTTCCAGAAATTCGTCATTGGCGAAGTTCATCCGGTAGCGGTATTCCTCGCCTGCGCTGATCGATTGCGTGCCGCGCGACAGGTGCACACCAACGCCGAGCCGCTCGATCTGCGCCTTGAGCGCCAGGCCACCGTATTCGTCCAGCTGCACCGGCATCAGGCGCGGTGCGAATTCCACCACATGGGCTTCCAGCCCCAGGGTTTTCAGGGCGTTGGCCGCTTCCAGGCCCAGCAAGCCACCACCGACCACCACACCGCGTCGGGCGTTGCTTGCCGCGGCACGTATGGCGTCGAGGTCTTCAAGGGTGCGATACACCAGGCGCGAATCGCCCTCGGCGCCTTCGATCGGTGGCACAAACGGATAGGACCCGGTGGCCAGCACCAATTTGTCGTAAGAGACACAGCCTTGCGCGGTGATCACCTGGCGGCGGGCGCGGTCGATTTCCAGGACCGGCACCCCCAGATGCAGGGTGACGCCCGGGGTCTGGTACAGCGAGGCTTCACCAAGGGCCAGCGACTCGGCATCACGGCCGGAGAAATACTCGGAAAGGTGCACGCGGTCGTAGGCACGCATCGGCTCCTCGCTGAACACGTGCAGCCGATAGTGATCAAGGGCACCGCGTTCGATCAGCTGTTCGACACAATGATGTCCGACCATGCCATTGCCGATCACGATCAGCGTTTGCAGCTTGTTCAAAGTGGCAACATTGGAATTCATAAGAGACACCCGTCGATAGCTGTTCAAAAAGCAAAAAAAAACGCCTGAAACCTTACGGTTCCAGGCGTCTTTGCCTGTTCGTTTACGGTGCCAGGTCAGGCATCTATGCCGGATCCACCGATGTTGCCCGCGACCTGTTCGGCCAATCGATCGTCGTTGACCGAGGGGGCTGCCCACTCGACTGCATTCACAGTGGGCCTGAACAGTGTCTTGCAGACTTTGTGCCAGTTGGCCATTGGCGGCATTTGCGCAGTTAAATAGGGACCACGGGGGCCCATGAACGCTCGATATTTGCCTTCGCATAGTGCAGAAGGGTGTTGCGCAGCCTTATAAAAGTGCACGAAGGCTATACCGTTCCGGATCAGAATAGTCGTCCAGCAATCGCGTGCCTTCTTGAGTGCGCGGCAGTTTGGGCAGGCTACGCTCCACTGCTGTCGCGATGAATGCGCGCCCATTCTTCCTATCCTTTTACGCACACCACCTGACGCAAGGTGTGCAGCACTTCCACCAACTCGCGCTGGGCGTGCATGACGTGGTCGATGTTTTTGTAGGCCATTGGAATTTCATCGATGACGGCAGCATCCTTGCGGCACTCCACGTGGGCGGTGGCACGGATCTGGTCTTCGACGGTAAACAGGCTTTTCGCTTTGGTTCGACTCATGGTGCGGCCGACGCCGTGGCTGCAGGAGCAGAATGAATCCTCGTTACCCAGCCCGCGGACGATGAAGCTTTTGGCGCCCATCGATCCCGGAATAATCCCCAACTCGCCCTTCTTGGCCGACACCGCGCCTTTGCGGGTGACCAGAATATCCTGACCGAAATGCCGCTCTTTCTGCACGTAGTTGTGGTGGCAGTTCACCGCTTCCAGCGCCACCTCAAAAGGCTTGCTGATCACTTTTCGTGTCGCCTGAATCACCGCTTGCATCATCAATGCACGGTTCTGCCTGGCAAAGTCCTGGGCCCAGCCGACTGCTTCGACGTAGTCATCGAAGTGCCGGCTGCCCTCTTTAAAGTAAGCCAGGTCACGGTCCGGCAGATTGGCGAGGTGCTGACGCATATCCGCCTGAGCCATTTGAATGAACAGGTTGCCGATAGCGTTGCCGACGCCACGGGAACCGCTGTGCAGCATGAACCAGACCCGGTTGGTTTCATCCAGGCACACTTCGATGAAGTGATTTCCGCTGCCCAACGTGCCCAAGTGCCCACGGTTGTTGGTGTTGGCGAGCTTCGGGTACCTGTCGGTGATCGCCTTGAACCTCGAATCCAGTGCCGCCCAGGCCCGGTCCGCCTGATGCGGAACGCTGTCCCAGGCACCCTTGTCCCGACCGCCGCGCCCACTGGTGCGGCCATGGGGCACCGCCTTCTCGATCGCGCAACGCAAGCCATGCAGGTTGTCCGGCAAATCACTGGCGGTCAGCGACGTGCACGCGGCGATCATCCCGCAACCAATATCCACCCCAACAGCGGCCGGAATGATCGCGCCGACCGTGGGAATCACACTGCCGATGGTCGACCCGTTGCCCAGGTGTACGTCGGGCATCACCGCCAGATGCTTGAAGATGAACGGCATCTTGGCGGTGTTTATCAATTGCCGTCTGGCTTCGTGTTCTACCGGGACGCCTTCGGTCCAGAGCTTGATCGGTTTGCCGTTGACGACTTCCAGCAGTTGGGAGGTAGCTGCTTGCATGACTTCGACTCTTTTCGATTGGTCGACTGTTCGACGTTGTTCTGGTGCCTGAGGTGAAAAAGGTCAGTGCAATTACATCACCGGTCGCCGGTTGAGAAAGGTATAGCAGCCGACGCGCCAGCTTTGATTGTCCTACTTTGCGACAGCCACTCCCTGAAAATCATCTACCACAGCGCCACGGTATAGCTGACGATCACGCGATTCTCATCCAGGTCATTACCGAAGTTCGAACGCACTGACGCGTTGCGCCATTTAAGGCCGAGCCCTTTCAAGGTACCGTCCTGCACCACGTAAGCGATATCGGTGTTGCGCTCCCATTCCTTGCCTTCACCCGGCGCAGTGCGTTGCACATTGTCGCCAGAGATGTAGCGGGTCATGAAGGTCAACCCCGGCACACCGAGCGCGACAAACTTGTAGTCGTAGCGCGCCTGCCAGGAATGTTCGTCGATGTTGGCGAAGTCACCGATCTGCACGAAGTTGACCAAGTACGGATCGCTGCGCCCGATATACGGAAACGGATCGTCGCCGCTCATGCGCTGATAGCCGAAACCCAGCGCATGGCCGCCCAGGCTATAGGTGAACAACGCGCCAAAGGCCTGGTTGTCGATATCACGAAAATTGCCGTCTTCGGTACTGCGCGCATAGCGTACGTCGCTCTTTAGCGACTGGCCGGCGCCCAGGTCCAGCAAGTGCACAAACCCGAGGTAATTTTGCTGGTAGATGTTTTCCAGCTGGCCGTAGCGGTATTGCGCAGTCAGGTTTGGCAGGAACTGATAGTCGGCCCCGGCAAACTGAAACTTATCGCTTAGCCCGCCAATGCGGTTGGCGGTCATGTCCTGATAGTCGGTGGAGTCGACAAAGTTGATCTGTGTGAGTTGACCGGCCGTGAGCTTCAAACGATCGATTTCCTGCACATTCACCAGGCCGCCCTTGAACGTACTCGGCAACAGACGGGTATCGTTGGAATTCACCACCGGGTCCTTGATCTGCAACGTCCCGAACTTCAGGGTGCTGTTGGACACGCGCATTTTGCCGGTCAGGCCTAACTCGCCGTAGCGATCCTGTGAGCCGCCGGACAAATCCGGCGGCAACAGATTGGTACCCGCCGTACCGCCACCGGAGTCCAGCTTGAAACCGGCCATGCCCAAAACATCCAGGCCGAAACCGAACGTGCCAGCGGTGTAACCCGACTCCATTCGCAACAGAAAACCCTGCGCCCATTCCTCGGCCTTGTCGCGCGAACCGTCCTGACGAAAATCACGGTTGAAGTAGAAGTTGCGCGCTTCCAGGCTGCCTTTACTGTCCGCCACAAAGTCCGCCTGTGCGGCCGGCGCGCAGAGCAGACTCAGGCCGAGCAATGTACCAACCGGGGCGCACCCATTGAACGGGCGGGTGCGACCCGTTTTTGAAGGCACGTGGACAGTCATGATTTTTCCCATGGAAGAGGTTCCTGCGGTAGCAAGCGAAGATGACGGACACGCCTCATTGTTTTTTTGTGAAGGCGTTGTCGTGGGGGGCGGACGCAGCGGCCTGCGCCGTGGTGCGGATTCTTCGTGTCGGGGCAGAACGGCGTCAAACGGGAAAAAGACGAGGTTATGCATAAGAAAATTTGATGCCCGCGATGGCGGACTCTGGAGTAACAATTGCAAATCGCCCCTTCATTACAAGAACCACAAGCGCCAAGGGAACCGCCATGAACCTCAAATTCCTCGAAACCTTCGTCTGGGTCGCCCGCCTGCAAAGCTTCAGCCTGACCGCCGAGAAAATGTTTAGCACTCAGGCTGCGATCTCCAGCCGGATCGCCGCACTGGAAGATGAGTTGGGTCTGCGACTGTTCGTGCGCGATTCACGCGGGGTATCGCTGACGCCCGAAGGTCTCAAGGTGCTCGACTACGCCGAGCAAATGCTCGAGGTTCAGCGCGCACTGAAACACTCGCTGGACAACACCAGCCCGCAGCAGGGGCTGGTGCGCATCGGCGTGATGGATACGGTGATCCACACCTGGCTCAGCCCATTGATGTCGACCCTGATGCAGACCTTCCCTGCGGTGGAAATCGAGATCACTGCCGATGCCGCACGCAATCTCTGCGAGCAACTGCAAAAGGGCTATCTGGACATCGTTTTCCAGACGGACCTGATCCGCCACGAAAGCGTGCGCAACCTCGAACTGGCGCACTACCCTATGCACTGGATCGCCGCCAGCAACTCGATCTACGCCCGGCCTTATGCCTCGCTCACCGAGATGGCCGGTGAGCGCATCATCACCTTCGTCAAACACTCACGACCGCATCAGGATGTGCTCAACCTATTGCACGCCCATGGCATCGGCGCACCACGCGTCAGTTGCGTCAACTCGGTGTCGGCCATGACCCGACTGATTCGTGACGGCTTCGGTATTGGCGCCTTGCCGGCGGCCTTGGTGGCCAAACCCCTGGCCAGCGGCGAGCTGATCCAGCTGGATCCCGGCAGTCGATTGCCGCAACTGGATGTCGTGGCCTCGTGGCGCGCGGGGGTCGGACTGGAACTGATCGAGAACATCGTCGAGATGAGCCGCCAGGTGGTCTGCCAATACGCGGCAGATGTCGGTCCGTTACTCATGGTGGCGGCACCGGGCCTCGACAGCCGACTGCCCCTTGAATAACTTTTAGTTGTCTGGGGGCAACAACATTCCTAGTTGGACGGCATCACCGTGGTTTTCTAAAAAGGGTCAACGAACCTGCCGAGACACCATGATGAATCAACCCGCCCTGTCCTTCGCACAACTGCAGCGCAGCACTCCTCTCGCCCTGCGCCAAAACATCGCCGCCGGGCACTATCAGGGTCACACCAGCGGCTTGGGCCAAGGCCGGGTGCAAGCCAATATCGTGATTTTGCCCAGTGATTGGGCCAACGAGTTCCTCAGGTATTGCACCCTCAATCGTCAGGCCTGCCCGTTGCTCGACATTACCGAGCCGGGGGATCCGTATTTCCGCAATCTCGGAGCAGCCATTGATATTCGCCACGATGTGCCTCGATACAGGGTCTATCGCCATGGAGAACTGAGCGAAGAACCGCTGGATATCGAGCACCTTTGGCAGGATGACCTGGTGGCGTTCGCCATCGGCTGCTCGTTCTCCTTCGAACAACCGCTGCTGGATGCCGGCATCCCCCTCAAGCACATCGATCTGGGGCGCAATGTCGCCATGTACCAGACCAACATCGACACGCGCCCCACCGCTCGCCTCGGTGGCAAGCTGGTGGTGAGCATGCGACCAATGAAAGCCGTTGACGCCATCCAGGCCATTCAAATCACCGCGCGCATGCCCAACGTCCACGGCGCCCCCGTGCACATCGGTGATCCGTCTCTGATCGGCATCCACGCGCTCAACACCCCGGACTACGGCGATACCGTCCCCATTGAAGCTAATGAAATACCGGTGTTCTGGGCGTGCGGTGTGACGCCTCAATCAGTGGTGCAGGCCTCACGTCCGCCACTGTGCATCACCCATGCCCCCGGGTGCATGCTGGTGACGGATTTGTACAACAGTGCTTTGTAAAAGCGTGGGTGTGCGGCAATGGAACGACACCCTCCGTAGCAGCTGTCGAGCTTGCGAGGCTGCGTTCGGCTGCGAAGCAGTCGTGAAATCAGACAATGCGGTGTTTCAGGAAGACCGCAAG
>NZ_JALBYU010000041.1 GCF_029963765.1 Pseudomonas sp. UYIF39 | reverse complement strand
GGCTCGCTCCCACCGGGGACCGAGTCGTTTGATTGAAATGCGATCAATGTGGGAGCGAGCCTGCTCGCGATGAGGCCCGAAAGAACACCTCCAGCCTTGGAGCCTCACAAAACTCCAACAATTTCCCCAACCATTTCCCGCACTTTGCACAAAATGCCGTTAGTCGCCGCCCCCCGCGATAGATTAAAGTAACGCCCCCAGCCCTGGCGTTATTCGAACGTCTTCGGTCACCCTTTCCAGGAACAGTCATCGATGGAACATCGTGAAGCGCTGCTAGCGCTGCGAACCTTTCTTTCAACGCAGATTCTCGGCCAGGAAAAACTCATCGAGCGCTTGCTCATCGCCTTGCTCGCCGACGGCCACATGCTGGTCGAGGGCGCTCCGGGCCTGGCCAAGACCAAGGCCATCAAAGAACTTGCCGAAGGCATCGAAGCACAGTTCCATCGCATCCAGTTCACCCCCGACCTGCTGCCCGCCGACATCACCGGTACGGAAATCTATCGCCCGGAAACCGGCAGTTTCGTGTTCCAGCAAGGCCCGATCTTCCACAACCTGGTGCTGGCGGACGAAATCAACCGTGCCCCGGCCAAGGTTCAGTCGGCCTTGCTCGAAGCCATGGGCGAGCGCCAGGTCAGCGTCGGGCGCAGCACATACGAGCTGTCGCCGCTGTTCCTGGTGATGGCCACGCAAAACCCGATCGAGCAGGAAGGCACCTATCCACTGCCCGAAGCCCAACTCGACCGTTTCCTTATGCACGTGAAAAT
Organism: Pseudomonas sp. UYIF39; assembly: GCF_029963765.1. Lineage (GTDB taxonomy): Bacteria > Pseudomonadota > Gammaproteobacteria > Pseudomonadales > Pseudomonadaceae > Aquipseudomonas. Next base: position 25,779 of record NZ_JALBYU010000041.1, on the reverse strand, counting down.
CGGCTTCCCGGACGCCGCCGTCGAACGTCGGATCCTGCAACAGGCCCGTGGCGAAGCGCTGAACGGCGAAACCAAGCCCGAGCGCCGGGTCAGCCAACAGGCGATCTTCGCCGCGCGCAAGGAAATCCTCGGTTTGTACATGGCCGACGCCGTGGAGGAATACCTGGTGCAACTGGTCATGGCCACGCGCACCCCGGCCAAGTTCGACCCGGAGATGGCTGAGTGGATCGCCTATGGCGCCAGCCCGCGCGGTTCGATTGCCCTCGACCGCTGCGCCCGGGCCCACGCCTGGCTGGCCGGTCGCGACTTCGTCAGCCCGGAAGACATTCAGGCGGTGCTGTTCGACGTACTGCGCCACCGCATCATTCTTTCCTTTGAAGCCGAAGCCGCGGGCATCGACCAGGACCGGGTGGTCCAGCGGATTCTCGACGTCGTAGCCGTCGCTTGACCCCGATGAACGCCCTCCTGCCGCCCGAGCCGGGCATCCGTGTCAGCCTCGCCGAGCTGATCGAGATGCGCCATCGCGTGCGTGAAGTGCAACTGTTTTCCACACCGAGCCAGCGCAGCCCGCTGATCGGCTTGCACCACTCCAAACTGCGCGGTCGCGGGGTGGATTTCGATCAGGTGCGGGTCTATCAGGCGGGCGATGACGTGCGAAGCATCGACTGGCGCGTCACCGCCCGCACCCAGGAACCCCACACCAAGCTGTTCCATGAAGAGCGCGAGCGGCCGATTTTCATCATGGTCGAGCAAAGTCGCCGGCTGTTTTTCGGCTCGGGGCTGATGTTCAAATCGGTGCTCGCCGCCCAGGCCGCGAGCCTGATTGGCTGGGCTGCACTGGGTCATAACGATCGGGTCGGCGGACTGGTGTTCGGCAACAACGAGCACTATGAAATCAAGCCACGACGCAGCAAACAGAGCCTTCTGCAATTGCTCAACCGTCTGGTGCGGGTCAATCAGTCGCTGCACACGGAAAACGAGCCGGACCGGGACGCCTTCAACATTGCCCTGCGCCGAGCCCGGGAAGTACTGCGTCCAGGCAGTCTGGTGATCGTGATCTGCGACGAACGCACCCTGACCGAGGGCGCCGAACAACAGCTGAGCCTGTTGTCGCGTCATTGCGATCTGTTGCTGCTGCCGGTGTCCGACCCGCTGGATCACGCCCTGCCCGCCGCCGGGCTTTTACGTTTTGCGGAACGCGGTGCGCAACTGGAACTCGACACCCTGAATTTCGAACTGCGCCAGACCTATCGCGCCCAGGCCGAAGCGCGCATCGCTCGCTGGGAATTGCTGGCGCAGAAGCTGCGGGTATTGCTGATGCCCCTGAGCACTCAGAGCGAGATGGTGGAACAATTGCGCGAGTACCTGAACCCGCAGAAACCGGGGAAAGGCCGATGAGCAGCCTCGATCAATTGCAACCACTGATCACCCCGCCACCGATCGAGTTCTGGCCACCAGCACCGGGCTGGTGGCTGTTGATGTTGTTACTGCCGCTCATCGGTTTCGGTCTATGGAAGGCAAGGCGCTTCCTTCCAAACAAACGCCCGATCGTGCGCGCCGAACAACCGCTGGACCCGGTGCGCCTTGCCGCGCTGGCCGAACTGGCGCGGATGCCCAAACCCTACGACGGCGCACCGGCCGGCGCCTGGTTGCAGCAACTCAACGGTTTGCTCAAACGCCTGTGCCGCAACCACTACCCCTACAGCCAGAGCCATACCCTCAATGGGCGCAAATGGCTGGCATTCCTCGACAATCGCTGCCCGGCCGCCGGCCTGACCCGCTGGATGGTGCTGGTCGAAGGCGCCTACAAACCCGAATGCAAACTCGACGACAAGGCCATCGCCGGCCTGACTCAGGCTGTCGACACCTGGATTCGTAAACATGTTTGAGTTCGCCTGGCCGTGGATCTTTGCCCTGCTGCCGCTGCCCTGGCTGATGCGCATCGTGCTGCCTGTCGCCGACAGCGGCGAGCCGGCGCTCAAAGTCAGCTTCCTCGGCGACCTTGAAGGCCTGGCCCGCCGCCGCGCCCGGGCCAACCTGCCGGCCTGGCGCCAACAGGCACCGTTCATTCTGCTATGGCTGTTGCTACTGATCGCCGCGGCGCGCCCGCAATGGCTTGGTGAACCGCTGCCCATCGCCGCCAGCGGCCGCGATCTGCTGGTAGCGGTCGACGTTTCCGGCTCGATGGATTTCCCCGACATGCAGTGGCAGGACGAAGACGTCAGTCGACTCACACTGGTTCAGCACCTGCTCGGTGACTTCCTTGAAAGTCGCGACGGCGATCGCGTCGGCCTGATCCTGTTCGGCAGCCAGGCCTATCTGCAAGCACCGCTGACGTTCGACCGGCACACGGTGCGCGTGTGGCTAGACGAAGCGCAAATCGGCATCGCCGGCAAGAACACCGCCATCGGCGATGCCATTGGCCTGGCCCTCAAACGTCTGCGCCAACACCCGGCACAAAGTCGCGTACTGATTCTGGTCACTGACGGCGCCAACAACGGTGGCCAAATCGACCCGCTCACAGCTGCGCGGCTGGCAGCCAGCGAAGGCGTGAAAATCTACCCGATCGGTATCGGCGCCGATCCGGAGCAAAACGGCACTTTGGGTTTCCTGGGGGTCAACCCGAGCCTCGACCTCGATGAACCGTCCTTGATGGCAATCGCCGAAGCCACGGGCGGCCAGTACTTTCGCGCCCATGATGACAAGGAGCTGCAAGCGATCAAGGACACCCTCGACAAACTGGAGCCAGTGACCCAGCAACCCACGCAGGCCCGCCCGGCTCAGGCGTTGTACCACTGGCCTTTGGCAATGGGGTTGCTATTGAGCATGCTGCTGGTGGTTCGCGAACGCTGGCCTGACAACCCATTGCGGCGGCTGTTCACCAAGGATCTTCTGCAAACGCAACTGCCCGACTGGCGCCAGCGGCTTAAACGCCTGCGTCTGCGGAGGCGCCGATGAGTGCACTCTGGCCGTACTTGTTCCGCCCTTGGTGGTTGCTGTTGTTGCCATTGCTCGGCTGGTTGCTCTGGCAACTCTGGCATCGGCAGAAACGCGCCGGGCGCTGGCAGATGATTCTGCCACCGGCCTTCCATGCGGCGTTGCTCAGTGGTGGCAACGGTCGCGACAGCAAATTACCGTGGGTCATCCTGGGATGTGCCTGGGTGCTGACCGTTCTGGCACTGCTTGGGCCGAGCTGGGAACGTGTCGAGCAAGCCAGCCAGAAACCCGCCGACCCGCTGGTCGTGATCCTTGAGCTGACCCCGGAAATGCTCGCCACCGACGTACCACCCAACCGGCTGGAACAGGCCCGGCGCAAGCTGTTCGACCTGCTGGAGAACCGCAGCGATGCCCAGACCGCGATCGTCGTCTACGCCGGCAGCGCTCACACACTGGTGCCACTGTCGGATGACCTGTCGACCAGCCGCAATCTATTGGATGCCCTCAAGCCTTCGCTGATGCCCCAAGCAGGACATCGCGCTGATCTGGCGGTGACCAAGGCCCTTGCCCTGCTGGATCAGGGCGCCCTCGGCGACGGGCGGATCCTGCTGATCGGGTCGACCTTGACCGAACTGGAACGCCAGGGGATTGAGCAGGCGCTGGACGGCAAGTCGACACAATTTCTGATGCTCGGTATCGGCACTGCCGAAGGCGCGCCGATCACCCAGGAGGACGGCAGTTTTCTGAAGGACGACCAGGGCGCGATTCTGGTACCCCATCTGGACGAGCCAAGCCTGAAAGCCTTTGCCAACGACCTGGACGGACACTATCGCCACGCACGCCTGGACGATGTCGACCTGCGCGGCCTCGGCTTGCTCGAGGGACCACGCGCGCTGCGCAACGACGGCCAGACCCTGCGCCTCGATACGTGGGCCGATCAGGGTTACTGGCTGTTATTGCCGTTGTTGCTGCTGGCAGCGTGCGCCGGTCGTCGCGGCTGGCTGTTCTGCTTGCCACTGCTGTTTTTACTGCCACAACCGAGTTATGCCTTTGACTTCAACGATTTGTGGCTGCGACCCGACCAACAGGGGCTGATATTGCTGAAGCAGAAGCGCCCGGCCGAGGCGGCGCAGAAATTCAAAGATCGACAATGGCAAGGTGTGGCGCTCTACGAGGCCGGCGACTACAGCGGCGCCGCCCAGCGGTTCGCCGAAGGCCGCGACGCCCACGCCCACTACAATCGTGGCAACGCCCTGGCCAAAAGCGGTGAGCTGGAAGCCGCGCTGGATGCCTACGAACAGGCGCTGGAGCGTCAACCGGATTTGCGCCCGGCCCTGACCAACAAGGCGCTGGTGGAAAGTCTGCTCAAGCAGAACAACACTCCACCGCCCGTTGCGCCGGACAAAAATGCCGACAACGAGACCGAGCCCCCCACGCAAGAACCGCCGCCGGGCGCGGCCACTCAACCGTCGGATAATGGCGAACCGAAAACCGACGACCAACAAGCCACGACGGACTCCGACCAACAGAGCAAAACGCCGTCGAAACCCGGCACCAATGAAGTCCCGGGCAGCGAACTGGGGGATGAAGACAGCACCCGACCACCGATGCGCCCGGCCAGCGACAGCATTGATGGTGAACGGCGCCAGGCGCTGGAGCAATGGCTGCGCAAGATCCCGGATGACCCGGGTGAATTGCTCAGACGCAAATTCTGGTACGAACAGCAACAACATCAGGATCAGGGAAAAACTCGATGACCCGCTTCACCGCTTTCTTGCTCGCACTGCTGCCCACACTGTTGCTCTGCACTGTTCAGGTCCAGGCAGCGGGGCTGGTCGCCAGTGTCGATCGCAGTCGCCTGAACAGCGGCGAAACGATTGAACTGACCCTGGAATCCAACGACGTGACACAGTTCGGCAAGCCTGATCTGACACCGCTGGAGCCGCTGTTCGAAGTGCGCGGCACCCGTCAGGTCAACCAGTTGACCACCCTGAACGGCGACAACCGTGCGACCACCCGCTGGATCATCACCCTGCTGCCTCGGCAGAACGGCAGCGTGGTTGTTCCGTCACTGCAACTGGGTGACGTGCAGAGCCAGCCAATCACCGTGCAAGTGGTCGAAACCGAAACCCAGGACAGCCCGACCAAACGGGCCCCGGTATTCATCGACGCCAGCCTCGATCAAAACAGCGTGTACGTGCAGGCCCAGGCGATCCTGACCTTGCGCATCTACCATTCGGTGTCGCTGTACGACGACAGCAGCCTGCCCCCTTTGCAAATCCCCGATGTGCGCATCGAGCAACTGGGCGCGGCGCGCACCTACGAGAAAGACATCAATGGTCTGCGCCACGGCGTGATCGAGATGCGCTACGCGATCTATCCGCAACACAGCGGCGAGTTGATCATTCCGCCGCAGATATTCAATGCCGCCCTCGTGGACGCACAACCCGCCCAGGACGCCGCTGTCCAGGCACCAAAATCCGGCAAACTGATGCGGGTCAGCTCCGCCGAGATTCTGCTGACGGTCAAGGCCAAACCCATCACCTACCCGGCCGACATGCCATGGCTGCCGGCCCGTAGCCTCAGCCTGAGCGAAAGCTGGAACCCGGAACCGGATCATGCGCAGGTGGGTGATTCATTGACCCGCAGCCTGACGGTAAAGGCTGAGGGGCTGGACAGTTCGCAATTGCCGCCGCTGCCCGCCACCGACGTCAACGGCTTGCGGCGCTACCCGGATCAACCGGTGCTGGGCAACCAGAACAGCGAGCGCGGGCTGATCGGCAGCCGCGAAGACCGTGAAGCCCTGGTGCCAACGCGCAGCGGCGCAATCGAGTTGCCAGCGGTTGAAGTGATCTGGTGGAACACCTTCGAGGACCACCTGGATCACAGCAGCCTGGCGGCCCGAACCCTGCCAGTGGCGAACAATCCGAGCCTGATGGTCGACAGCCCGGCCGGCATGCCTCAAGTCTTTTCCGCTGCCGACAACGAAGCCCTCTGGTGGTGGAAACTCAGCACCCTGACCCTGGCCTGCACCACCCTGGTGGGCTTCGGTCTCTGGTGGCGCGCCCGCTGGCAACCGGCGATCCTGCGCGCGGCACAGACCGGCCCCAGCCCACGCACCGTGCTCGACGATCTCAAGCGCGCCTGTCAGGCCAACGACTCCCACGCCACCCGCCAGGCCCTCGACGCCTGGGCCCGGCAACAACCGGAAACCCTGGCCGATATGGCGGCGCGCTTTGTGCCGTTGTCCGACGCCCTCGATGGTTTGAATGGCGCGCTCTACAGCGAAACCGGCCAGCATTGGCAAGGTGACGATCTGTGGCGGGCGATCAAGGCGATTCCGATTGCCGAGCGGGTTCAGGACCCGGTGGGTGACAGTGGCCTGCCGCCGCTGTACCCCAAATAACCACTGCCGCCGCATTCCCTGTAGCAGCTGGCGAAGCCTGCGTTCGGCTGCGCAGCAGTCGTAAATCCTGCTTACGCGGTTTGTCTGATACACCGTGTGTGCTGATTTTGCGACTGCTTCGCAGCCGAACGCAGGCTTCGCCAGCTGCTACAGGTTGTGGCGTTGGCCACATCCAACGTGTTTGCCAGTAAACTCCCTCCCCTTTAGCCGCCATCATTTCCCACGCGGCCATCACCTTATTTCCTACGGAGTTCACCTTGCGTCTGTTTCACACCTCCGACTGGCACCTTGGGCAGAACCTGCACGGCCAGGAACGCGATTTCGAACACGCCTGCTTTCTCGAATGGCTGCTGCGCCAGCTGAAGCTGGACCAGCCAGACGTGCTGCTGATCGCCGGCGATATCTTCGACACGGTCAATCCGCCGGTTAAAGCCCAGGAACGACTCTACGATTTCATCGTCAGTGCCCATGAACAGCAGCCGAAGCTGACCATCGTGATGATCGCCGGCAACCACGATTCCGGCTCGCGCATTGAACTGCCCGCGCCGTTGATGCGGCGTTTGCGCACGCATGCACTGGGTCGTGTGCTGTGGCTGGATGACGGTCAACTCGATGCCGAGCGCTTGTTGCTGCCATTGCCGGATGCCAAAGGCAAAACCGTCGCCTGGTGTCTGGCGCTGCCGTTCCTGCGCCCCGCCGAAGTGACCGGTGCGCACTTGGGCGACAACTACCTGCGCGGCATCGGTCAGGTTCACGAATGGCTGATCGAAGCCGCCAATGCCAAGCGCAAACCAGGTCAGGCGCTGATCGCTATCAGCCACGCGCACATGGCCGGCGGTTCGGTGTCGGAAGACTCCGAGCGTAGCCTGATCATCGGTAACGCCGAAGCGCTGCCCGCCAGCCTGTTCGGGCCGAGCATCAGTTACGTCGCCCTCGGTCACTTGCACAAGCCGCAGAAGGTCAATGGTGAAGAGCGTATCCGCTACAGCGGCTCGCCAATTCCGCTGTCGTTCTCCGAGATCGGCTATCAGCACCAGATTCTCGACATCAAACTTGAGGGCGAAACCCTGGTCAGCGTCGAACCCAAACTGATCCCCCGGGCTGTGAATCTGCAACGCATCGGTCCCGCGCCATTGGCGGAAATCCTGCTGCAACTGGCCGATTTGCCGAACATCGACCTGCTGGCCGATATCCAGCGCCAGCCGTGGCTGGAAGTTCGGGTGCGCCTTGATGAGCCGCAACCCGACTTGCGCTATCAAGTGGAAACCGCCCTGCAAGGCAAAGCCGTGCGCCTGGTGCGGATCGCCGCTGAATACGCCGGCAACGGCAGCCGCGATGGCGTCGATGACGGCACGGCCTTGATTGAACTCGACCAGCTCTCGCCGCAGGAATTGTTCAGCCGCGCCTGGCAGGACAACTACGGCAGCGAGGTCGATGAGCAAACCCTCAAGGACTTCGCCGAGCTGTTGCAAGACGTGCAGATGGAGAGCGAACAAGCATGAAGATCCTCGCGATCCGCCTGAAAAACCTCGCCTCACTGGCTGGGCCTTTTGAAATCGACTTTACCGCTGAGCCGTTGGCCAGCGCCGGTCTGTTCGCGATCACCGGGCCGACCGGCGCCGGTAAAAGCACCTTGCTCGACGCCTTGTGCCTGGCGCTGTTCGGTGCGGTGCCTCGGCTTAGCAATGCTCAGGTGTCTGCCAAAGCGCCCGACGCCGACGGCGAGATCAGCACGGGCGACCCCCGCACCCTGCTGCGTCGCGGCACGGGTGAAGGTTATGCCGAAGTAGATTTCGTTGGCATCGATGGCCGTCGCTACCGCGCTCGCTGGGAAGCTAATCGCGCCCGCGAGAAGGCTGGCGGCAAACTGCAAGCCAGCCGTCAGAGTTTGCGCGACATCGATCTGGATCAACTGCTGGCCAGTCAGAAAGTTGAATTCAAACTCCATCTCGAATCCGTACTGGGCCTGAACTTTGAGCAATTCACCCGTGCGGTGCTGCTGGCCCAGAGTGAATTCAGTGCGTTCCTCAAGGCTAACGACAACGAACGTAGCGAACTGCTGGAAAAACTCACCGACACCGCGCTTTATACGCGCCTCGGCCGCCGGGCTTTCGACAAAACCAAAGAGGCTCGCGAAGTCCACAAACTGTTGCAGGACCAAGCCACCGGCGTGACGCCATTGTCGCCAGAAGCCCGCGCAGAACTCGATGAACGCTTCAGCGAGGCTCAGCAACAACTCAAGACCCAGCAAGCGCAACTCAAGCAACTAGAACTGCAACATACCTGGCTCAAAGACTTGCGCCAGTTGCAGGACGAACAGCAGAGCGCCACCGAGCAGTCGCAATCGGCCCAGCAGCGTTGGGAAGGTCTGGCCGGCGAACGTTTGAAGCTGACTCGCCTGGAGCAACTGGCCCCGCAACGGCACCAGTTCGCCCGCAAAACAGAACTCACTGCCCAGCTCACACCGCTGGCCACGCAGATTCAGCAGCACACCCAACAGCAAACCGAACTGAATGAGCGCCAGGCGCAACTCGAACACAGCCTGAGTGCTGCGCAGACCGCGCTGGTCGAGGCCCAAAGCCAACACACCTCAGGGGCTCCGCTGCTGCGTCAGGCCTTCGAAGAACAAAGCACCCTCGCTCGCCTGGTCAAGGATGCCGGCCTCAGTGCCGACCTCAAGCAGCAGACGGAACTGGCCTGCACTCAGGGCCAACACACGATCCAAGGCTTGCTGGACCAACAGAAACAAGTCGCCGAACGTTTGCAGCGGATTGCCGGGGAGCTTGAGCAAAGCACCCCTCTGGCGCCCTTGAGCGATGCCTGGAACGCCTACCGTGATCGCCTGCAACAGCTGATGCTGATCGGCAATCGCCTGAACAAGGGCCAGGCTGAACTGGCCGCCCTGGAACAAAGCGCCGCTCGCGCTGCCGAGGATCTGTCCACTCAGCGCCAGAGCCTAGAAGTGCTGTACAAGGAGGCCGGTGCCGAACCGGAAGCGGTGGCCGAGCAGATTCAGATTCTCGGTAGTCTGTTGCAGGATAACCGCAAGCAGCAGCGGGCCTTTGAAGAGCTGACGCGACTGTGGGCCAGTCAGCAGGAACTGGACAAACGAGCGTCCGAACTCCAGCAGCGCCAGTTGACCGCTCAGCAAGAACGAGAACGTCTGACCCAGGACGGTGTAAAAGCCAAGAGCGAATTGGTCGTCGCCGAACAGACCCTGACCGTCACCCGCGAACTGCTGGAACGCCAGCGCCTGGCCCGCAGCGCCAGCGTCGAAGAACTGCGCGAGCAGTTGCAGGATGATCAGCCGTGCCCGGTCTGTGGCAGCCCCGACCATCCTTATCATCAGCCCGAAGCCCTGCTGCAAAGCCTTGGCCGGCATGATGAAAGCGAACAGGCCAACGCACAGAAAGCCGTCGACCTGCTGAAAGAAAAGCTCACTGAGCTGCGCGCTGAAGTGGGCGGCGTGATTGCGCAGCAAAAAGAGTTGCTGCAACAGCAAGAACACCTCGCGACCCAGCAACAGAACCTGGCACCGAGCCTTGAAGCACATCCGTTGTCTGCGCAACTGCTCACGCAGGATGCGCTCAAACGTGATGCCTGGCTGACGCAGCAAAGCAGTCAGCTAAACCAGAGCATCACTCAGGACGAACAACGGCAATCCGCCCTGCTCACCTTGCAACAGGACGCCGCGCGCCTTCAACAGCAACTGCGTAGCGCTGAAGCAGCGAGCCAGCAAGCTGCCCAGCACCTGGCCAACCAGCAACGTGAGTTGAGCAGTGATCACCAGCGCCTGGACGAGGAGTTGACGGCGTTCAGCACCCTGCTCCCGGCCGATACGCTGCAAGCCTTGCGCAACGAACCGGCCGCGACGTTCATGCAACTGGACCGGCAGATCACCCAGCGGCTGGAACAACTCGATCAGCAACGCGATGAACTCGGCGAGCAGCAACAACGGCAGCAGACGCTGGAGAAAGAACAGGACCGCCAACTCACTCGCCTCCAGCAGTTGGAAACAGCCCGCCAGCAGTTCACCGCCCTCGCCGACCAGCAACAGGCCTGCCAGCTAAAGCTCACGCAATTGCTCGGCGAACACGCCAGTGCCGAGCAGTGGCAGCTGCAACTGGATCAAGCCGTCGAACAGGCGCGTAATGCCGAAGCGACGGCCAATCAGGAACTGCAAACCGTGCGCACGCGGCTGGTGCAACTGGGCGCCGAACTCAAGGCCCAGCAGGAACGCTCCCAGGCACTGGACACCGAAGATCGTGAGCTGAGCGGCAAGATTTCCGACTGGCGCGCATTGCATCCGGAACTGGATGACGGTGGTCTGGAAGCTCTGCTGAGTGTCGACGACCAGCAGGTCAGCGAACTGCGTCAGCAATTGCAGCAAAGCGAAAAAGCCATCGAACAGACCAAGGTTCTGTTGCAGGAACGCAATCAGCGTTTGCTCAATCATCAAGCACAGCACAACGGCAATCTCGACGCCGAACAACTGGCGGCAGCGCTTGCCGAGCTGCAAAACCTGTTCACCGCCAGCGAACACCGTTGCGCCGAACTGCGCGCCGAACAGGCCGAGGATCAGCGCCGGCAAAACGCCAATCAAGCCCTCGCGCAGCAGATCGCCGACGCCTATACCGAATACCAGCGCTGGGCACGTTTGAATGCACTGATCGGTTCGGCCACGGGCGACACCTTCCGCAAGATCGCCCAGGCCTACAACCTCGACCTGCTGGTGCATCACGCCAACGTTCAGTTGCGGCAACTGGTGCGGCGCTATCGCCTCAAACGTGGCGGCAGCATGCTCGGGTTGTTGGTGATGGACACCGAGATGGGTGATGAACTGCGTTCGGTGCATTCGTTGTCCGGCGGCGAGACGTTCCTGGTGTCACTGGCCTTGGCCTTGGGCTTGGCATCAATGGCATCGAGCACGCTGAAAATCGAATCGTTGTTCATCGACGAAGGCTTCGGTAGCCTCGATCCGGAATCCCTGCAACTGGCCATGGATGCTCTCGACGGCTTGCAAGCGCAGGGACGAAAAGTCGCGGTGATTTCACACGTGCAGGAAATGCATGAACGGATTCCGGTGCAGATTCAGGTCCGCCGTCAGGGTAATGGCCTGAGTACGCTGGAGGTGAAATGAATACGCTGTATTCCTTCCGCCGCTGCCCCTACGCGATGCGGGCGCGCATGGCCCTGCGCTACTGCGGCGTTGCGGTGAATATTGTTGAGGTCAGTCTGAAGGCCAAACCTGCCGAAATGCTCGCGCTGTCGAGCAAGGGCACGGTGCCGGTGCTGAGCGTCGACGGTCAGGTGATCGATGAAAGCCTGGCGATCATGCACTGGGCGTTGGCGCAGAGCGATCCGCAGGATTGGTTGCTCAAGGATGATCCTGTCGGGCAGCATCACATCGCCAAACTGATCGAAGAAAACGATCAGGTGTTCAAGGTGCACCTCAATCGCTACAAGTACGCCGAGCGATACCCCGAGCAGCCAATGGTGTTTTATCGCGCCGAGGGCGAGGTGTTTTTGCGCAGGCTCGATGAGCTGCTGGAGGGACGCGACTACTTGCTGGCCGAGCATCCGAGCCTGGCGGATGTGGCGCTGATGCCGTTCGTGCGCCAATTCGCCCATGTGGATCGCGAGTGGTTCGGGCAGACGCCCTATCACCGCTTGCAGGGCTGGTTGCAGCGGTTTCTGGAGTCGGAGCTATTTACTGGCGTGATGCGCAAGTAACCGCGCCGATCCCTGTAACAGCTGGCGAAGCCTGCGTTCGGCTGCGAAGCAGTCGCAAATCCGTTATGTCAGATTTATCTGGAAGACCGCGTGCTCTGGTTTCACGACTGCTGCGCAGCCGAACGCAGGCTTCGCCAGCTGCTACAGGGGCCGCGCCGAGGCGACTCAGGCAAACACTTCACACATCTGCAACACCGAGCAATCCACGTGGAACGGCCCGAAGAAATCGTTCTGGCGTTCGATCGGCGGGTTGCCGGCCAGCAGCTCCAGGGCCTTAGCGGTTCCAATGTTACGAGCAAGGTTGTGATTGGCTTCGATAGTCCGTGCCACCGACCCCGCCGAGCCCTGTCCGATCCCCAGCAACGAGGATCCATTAGTCATGAACGCCAGGAAGGCGATGACCCAAAGTCTGTGCCCTTTCATGCTCCGGCGACTCCTGCGAGTTCAGCCTGATCGACCATCGCATTTTGCGAACGGTGTTCAAACTGGATGCCGGGATGAGCGACTTGAATCGGCGCTTCAAGAGGTTGACGCGATTGAGGCGAGAGGCTGACAACCAGCACCAGGACCACATAAAGGGCGATAGCCAGGTAGGCGCCGTGTTTGGCAGAAGTGATGATTGCGCTGGCCATGATGTTCTCCGCAGGCATGTTTCGATGCCCACAGAATCGATCAAAAAAGCGGTGATAACCACTCAGGGTTATCCATAGTAACCATCATCTTCGTTAATCATTAAGCCAAACTATCTCAGCCTTCAATAAAGCTCATCAAGCGTTCGCGGGCCGCATCCGGCTCGCCTGGAACGGGCTGGGCAGCCGAAAGAATGGGGGTGGAATAGAGAAACAGAAGAACCACGGCCAGACGCATTGCCATGCTGTCGATCCTTATCATGGGAAGGAGTCAAAAAATCAGCGTCAAATTTAAACTTATGGCCATGTGATATCAAGCAATACATTGATAGCAATATGATGCTGTCGTAAACGCGTTATGCAGGAGCGACATCACTCAGGTTTCTCAAAGCTTTTCAGCTCGATCAGCGCAAGTGACTTCGCTCCTGCATAAAAGGTGCAGGGTTCAAATTTCAGGCTTGGGTCTTGTGATCCAGAGCCGCGTAAAAGGTGGCGCTCTGTTGCAGGTATTTTTGGGTGTAGCTTTGGGCGTGGGATTTTTTGTCGCTGATTTCAACGTTGGCACTGGCTGGCAGAGCAACGGTGGCGGAGATTGCAGAAGCAGCGATGACGGAGAAGAGATTGAAGTTCATGGCGGTGTTCCTCGGATTCAGTTGGCTTGCATGCCCGGTGGGGCCGTGAAGCAAACTTAACCTTCGAGGTTGGCACCTTGAAATCTTTTGTAGCATTAGCAGATATCAGCGTCATTAATAGAAGGATGCAGGCCCCATCAACCGGGGCCTGCGGCCTATTGACGCACCATGAACTTGAGGTCGCTCGGGGCATCCATCGGCAGTTTTTGCACGGTTTTACCCAGCAGGCCTGTCTTTGAATCGCGCTCGAGGACGACAATCTGGTTGCTTTTCTGATTGGCGATCAACAAGAACTTGCCACTCGGATCGAGGCTGAACTCTCGCGGGTGATCACCTTCTACGGAACGGCGTTGCAGCTCTTTGAGGTGCCCGGTCGCAGGATCGATGGCGAACACCAGCAGCTGATTGGCGGTACCACGGTTGCTGACGTAGAGGAACTTGCCATCGCGCGACGCGTGAAGCGCAGCGGCGGCCTTGTCCGAAACGGGCTGACCCGTCGCCAACTCAACCATCTGAGTTTGCTCAAGTTGGCCGTCCTTGTAATCGAACACCGCAACCTGCGCACTCATTTCCATGGTCAGCCACGCGTGCTTGCCATCGGCGCTGAACAGCAGATGACGCGGCCCGCTTCCGGGTGGCAACTGGACGGACGCCGGCGTAGCGGGGGTCAAGGGCAGTTCCGGGTTGGCTTTGGGATCGAAGCGGTAGACAAAGATCTTGTCGGTGCCCAGGTCATTGGAGAACACGTACTTGCCGTCCGGCGACGAAACCGTTGAATGTACGTGCGCCGACATCTGCCGCTCGGGATTGACCCGGCTTGATGGATGGCTGCTCATCTGCACCACGGGTTTGAGCTTGCCATCGGCGCCCACCGGCAATACCGCCAGCGTGCCGCCCGGATCTTCAGCCACCGAATAGTTGCTGACAAACAGGTGACTGGCTTCAACGCTGAGGCCCGAATGCGTCGGCTCGTTGCCCAGGCTCTGCACCTGATTGATCAGGCTCAGTTCATGGGTTTTGGGATCGATCGCATAGCTGCTGACACGCCCTACCGGATCGGTCTGTCCCGGGCCGTTTTCGTTAACCACGAACAGGTGACGCTGGTCCTTGGACAGGGTCAGCCAGGATGGGTTTTCGCTCTTGATCACTTGCAGTGGTTTGGCGTCGATCTGGCCGGTGGCGGCGTCGAAGTTCAGGCGATAAATCCCTTGGCTCTGACCGGCGGTGTAGGAACCGACCAGCAACTGATAGTCGTCGGCCGAGGCAACCTGAAAACCCATCGCGCCGACGCTGCCGGCCATCAACAGTGGCCAGAGCTTACGCATCCTCATTCGCTTCTTCCTCGTCGTCATCACCGCGGAACGCGATCATGCACACCAACCGGTGCTCGCCGGAACTGCCGGTGATCAGCCAGCTTTGCAGGGTTGGATCGAAGGTCGCGGCCTCGACTTCGGCCGGGGTGAACTCCCAGTGTTTGGACACACGACCGTCCAAGCATTCGATGTGCAGATTATCGTCTTCATCAAGGGAGAATTCGAAGGCGTGCAGCCCGTCGATTTCCACCATATCGCAGTGTTCGAGGGTGGCGAGCAAGGTGTCGGTTGCGGCGGTCATGGCAGTCAATCTTTGAATGGGAAAGACGCAATGATAGCTCATTGCGCCTCAGTCCAATGTGCGAGCTCGCTCGCGATGAGTCCCTGTCAATCACATCAATGTTGAATGACACACAGCCATCGTCGGAACGCCGCCCGGAGCAAGCTCGCTCCCACAGGGGATTGTGCTCGCCGCTAGATCGCTTCGCGGGATGGCTGGCCATCCACCAACCGCTGAATACGCAGCGGATTGCCATTCTTCAAGGCATCCGGCAGCAGGCTGTCGGGGTAGTTCTGGAAGCATACCGGGCGCAGGAAACGGTCGATGGCCAAGGTGCCCACCGACGTGCCGCGCGCATCGGAAGTTGCCGGATACGGACCGCCGTGGACCATTGAATCGCAGACTTCCACCCCAGTCGGATAGCCGTTGAGCAGGATCCGTCCGACCTTCTGTTCCAGCAACGGCGTCAGCTCAGCGAACTGCGCGAAGTCCGCCGGCTCGCCAATTATCGTCGCCGTCAGTTGCCCGTGCAGGCCGTTCAATGCGGCGCTGAGTTGCGCCTGGTCGGCGACTTCGACGAACACTGTGGTCGGGCCGAACACTTCTTCCTGCAACACTTCATCGCCCTTGATCAACAGGCTGACGTCAGCCTTGAACAGCTGCGGTTGCGCCTGATTGCCCTGCTGTGCCTGGCCGGCCAGGTGCTCGATGCCCGGATGAGCGAGGAGTTTTTTCAGGCCTTTGCCATAGCTGCTCAAGGTCCCGGCATTGAGCATCGTTTGCGCCGGTTGATCGCCGATGAAACCCGCCACCTGTTGCACAAACGCGCTGAACTGCGGTGAACGGATACCGATCACCAAACCGGGATTGGTACAGAACTGACCACAGCCCTGAACCACCGAAGCCGTCAGGTCGCGGGCAACCGATTCGGCGCGGGCTTGCAGTGCCTGCGGCAACACGATCACCGGATTGATGCTCGACATCTCGGCGAACACCGGAATAGGCTGCGCCCGAGCAGCAGCCATGTCACACAACGCACGGCCGCCCTTGAGCGAACCGGTAAAGCCAACCCCCTGAATTGCCGGATGCTTGACCAGCGCCTCGCCGACCCCACCGCCGTAGATCATGTTGAACACGCCCGCCGGCATGCCAGTTTTTTCTGCGGCGCGGATGATCGCGTCGGCAACCCGTTCGGCTGTGGCCATGTGACCGCTGTGAGCCTTGAACACCACTGGGCAACCGGCGGCCAACGCCGATGCGGTGTCGCCGCCAGCTGTGGAGAACGCCAACGGAAAGTTACTGGCGCCAAACACGGCGACCGGCCCGAGGCCGATGCGGTACTGACGCAAGTCCGGACGCGGTAACGGTTTGCGCTCAGGCAATGCCTGATCGATCCGCACACCGTAGAAGTCACCGCGACGCAGCACCTTGGCGAACAGACGCATCTGGCCGCTGGTGCGACCGCGCTCGCCTTGAATGCGTGCCGCAGGCAGCGCGGTTTCGCGGCAGACCACCGCCACAAAGTCATCGCCCAGCGCGTCCAGTTCATCGGCTATCGCATCGAGAAATTGCGCCCGACGTTCGGCGCTCAGGCTGCGATAGGTCGGGTAAGCCGCGGCGGCAGCCTTGGCGGCCGCATCGACTTCTTCCGGGGTCGCCTGGAAGAAATCGAACGGCAACGCTTCGCCCGTGCTGGCGTCGATGCTCTGTAGATTGAGTTGACCGGCAGCACTGCGCTGACCGCCGATGTAGTTGTGACCAAGAATCTGGGTCATGCCTATCTCCTTAAAGGGTGCCAACGGTGCCGGGCTCGAACGCCGCTTCAACCGGTGCAATCCCGTTAATCAACGGTGCACCGAACTCAGCCTGGCTGATCTCGAACATGTCACCCGGCTGGGTGCGAATGCCGTCGGCAAAGGACAGGGTCGCAGTGCCGAAGAAGTGAATGTGCACATCGCCCGGGCGCAGGAACTGGCTGTACTTGAAATGGTGGTACTCGAGGTTTTCCAGGCTGTGGCACATGTTGGCCTCGCCACTGAGAAACTCGTTCTGCCACAGCACTTCACCGTTACGCAGGATGCGGCTGGTGCCTGCCAGATGCTCCGGCAGTTCACCGACCCGAAGTTCCGGGCCATAACTGCAACTGCGCAGTTTGGAATGGGCCAGGTAGAGGTAATTCTTGCGTTCCATTACGTGATCGGAGAATTCATTGCCCACGGCAAAACCGAGTCGATACGGCTTGCCGTCGTGGCCAATGACGTAGAGACCGCTGAGCTCTGGCTCCTCCCCCGCGTCTTCGGCGAACGGCGGCAGCGGGAACGGGTGGCCCGGACGCACGACGATGCTGCCGTCGCCTTTGTAGAACCATTCCGGTTGTACGCCGGCCCGCCCCGCCGTCGGTTTGCCGCCCTCCACTCCCCATTTGAAGATGCGCATGGTGTCGGTCATCGCGGCTTCGTCGCCGACTTGCTGATGCATCTTGTCCCGTGCCGATGCGCTGCCCAAATGGGTCAGGCCCGTACCGCTGACCAGCATGTGCGCCGGGTCCGGGTGATCCAGCGGTGGCAGGATACGCAGCTTGGCCAACAGTTCTGCATAGTCATGGCTGATGCCCAGGCCCAGGGTTTTCACCTGCTGCTCAAGATTGACGCCGGCCTCGATCGCGGCCAACGCCAGATCGCGAACCGTGCGCGCGTCCTGCACTTCGCGTACCAAACCGTCTTCGACCACGCCCACCCGGCGCTCGCCGTTACTCAATTCGAACTGAACTAAACGCATGATTTTCTCCTGTATTCAAATCTCAAATCCGACCCAGGCCCCTGTGGGAGCGAGCTTGCTCGCGATAGCGGTCGATCATTCAACATTGATAGTGACTGACACTCCGTCATCGCGAGCAAGCTCGCTCCCACAGGTTGTGTGTCAGGTGCGGGTAGCGCCACGGGCGCTGGCGGCGAACTGGTCGGCCGGCAGTACGTGCTTGCGTTCCAGCAGGCGATAGACCACACCGGTCAACACCAACCCGAACACCATCACACCGGACAAGAAGTACAGACCCGAAGCCAGGTTGCCGGTGTATTCCTTGAGCGCGCCGATCACGAACGGACCGATGTAGCCACCAAGGTTGCCCACCGAGTTGATCAACGCGATCCCGGCCGCCGCACTGGCACCGGCAAAGAAGCGACCCGGTAAGGTCCAGAACACCGCGGTGCAGGAAAACAGCGCGAAGGCCACCAGGCACAACGCCGCCAGTTGCAGCACCGGCACCGTCAGCCAGGCGCTGAGGAACAGGCCGATGGCACCCAACACGTAAAGCACCGCCAGGTGGCCGTAGCGATCATTCAAGCGGTCGGAACTGCGCGGAATGATCAGCAACCCGATGATCCCGAAGATGTACGGCACCGACGACACGAAACCGGTCACCAGATCCGTACCACCGAACTGCTTGATCAGGGTCGGCAACCACAAGCCCAGGCCGTAAATGCTCAGGGTCACCGGCAGATAGAACAGCGCGAGCAGCAAGACACGTTTGTCCTTGAGGGCGTGCAACGGATTGCCGTGGCGGGTCTGGCCGTATTCCTCAAGATCCTTTTTCAGTTCGCCGGTCAGCCAGTCCTTTTCAGCCTGGTCCATCCATTTCACTTGTTTCGGGCCGTCCGGCAGGTAACGCAGCACCGGCCAGGTCAACAGGATCGCCGGGCTGCCGATGACGATGAACAGCCACTGCCAGCCATGCAGGCCAAGAACGCCGTCCATGCCGAGCAGACCGCCGGACACCGGGCCCGTGATCAACATGGCGATGGGTTGGGACAGGATGAACAACCCGAGGATCTTGCCGCGATGGCGTACCGGGAACCACTGGGTGATGTAGTAGAGAACGCCCGGGAAGAACCCGGCTTCCGCCGCGCCGAGCAGAAAGCGCATCACATAGAAACTGTGCGGCCCCTGGACGAAGGCCATGCCGATGGTGATGGCGCCCCAGGTGATCATGATCCGCGCGAACCAGCGCCGCGCGCCAAAGCGTTCGAGCATCAGGTTGCTGGGGATTTCCAGCAGGAAATAGCCAATGAAAAACAGCCCGGCACCCAACCCGTAAGCGGCGTCACCGATGCCCAGGTCGGCGCCCATGTGCAACTTGGCGAAGCCTACGGCGGAGCGATCCACATAGGCGATCAGGTACAGCAGGATCAGGAAGGGAATCAGTTTCAGCGTGATGCGACGAATAAGCCGCAGTTCCTGGCTCATGAGATCGGTCTCCGATTGTTGTTGTTATAGAACCTCGGGGGACGCCTCTCGCGGAAAACCGTCAGGGCAATCCCTCCGTAGAAACGGACTATATAGTAATACTATTTACGCAACAACACTTCCAAATAGCCGAATTTGCGCTTATGTTACGCTTCAGCTCGAACAATATAGTCATACAATAAGAGAACCGATCATGTCTGATAAGAAACCCACCCTGCGCTCCGCCCAATGGTTTGGCACTGCCGACAAGAACGGCTTCATGTACCGCAGCTGGATGAAGAATCAGGGCATCGCCGACCACCAGTTCCACGGCAAGCCGATCATCGGCATCTGCAACACCTGGTCGGAACTGACCCCGTGCAACGCGCATTTCCGCCAGATTGCGGAGCACGTCAAACGTGGGGTGATCGAGGCTGGGGGCTTTCCCGTGGAATTCCCGGTGTTCTCCAACGGTGAATCAAACCTGCGTCCGACCGCCATGCTCACCCGCAACCTGGCGAGCATGGACGTCGAAGAAGCGATTCGCGGCAACCCGATTGACGGTGTTGTGCTGCTGACCGGTTGCGACAAAACCACCCCGGCGTTGTTGATGGGCGCGGCCAGTTGTGACGTGCCGGCGATCGTCGTCACCGGCGGGCCGATGCTCAACGGCAAGCACAAGGGTCAGGACATTGGCTCGGGCACCGTGGTCTGGCAGCTCAGCGAACAGGTGAAAGCCGGCACCATCACCATCGACGATTTCCTCGCGGCCGAGGGTGGCATGTCCCGCTCGGCCGGTACCTGCAACACCATGGGCACCGCGTCGACCATGGCCTGCATGGCCGAAGCACTGGGCACTTCCCTGCCCCACAACGCGGCGATTCCTGCCGTCGATGCGCGTCGTTATGTGCTGGCGCACATGTCCGGCATGCGCGCGGTGGAGATGGTTCGCGAAGACTTGAAGCTGTCGAAAATCCTCACCAAAGAAGCCTTCGAAAACGCCATTCGCGTGAACGCCGCCATCGGTGGTTCGACAAACGCCGTGATCCATTTGAAAGCCATCGCCGGGCGCATCGGTGTCGAGCTGGATCTGGATGACTGGACCCGCATCGGTCGCGGCATGCCGACCATCGTCGACCTGCAACCGTCCGGGCGTTTCCTGATGGAAGAGTTCTACTACGCCGGTGGCCTCCCAGCGGTGCTGCGTCGTCTGGGTGAAGCCAACCTGATTCCGCATCCGAATGCACTGACCGTCAACGGCAAAACCCTCAGCGAGAACACCAAGGACGCACCGATCTACGGCCAGGACGAAGTGATCCGCACCCTCGACAACCCGATCCGCGCCGACGGCGGCATCTGTGTGTTGCGCGGCAACCTCGCACCACTGGGTGCAGTGCTCAAGCCTTCAGCCGCCAGCGCCGAACTGATGCAACATCGCGGCCGTGCGGTGGTGTTCGAGAACTTCGACATGTACAAGGCGCGGATCAACGATCCGGAGCTGGATGTGGATGCCAACTCGATTCTGGTGATGAAGAACTGCGGTCCGAAGGGTTATCCGGGCATGGCCGAAGTTGGCAACATGGGCTTGCCGGCGAAGTTGCTGGCCCAAGGCGTGACGGACATGGTGCGTATTTCCGATGCGCGCATGAGCGGCACGGCGTACGGCACCGTCGTTCTGCACGTGGCCCCGGAAGCGGCCGCTGGCGGACCTTTGGCGACCGTGAAGGAAGGTGACTGGATCGAACTCGACTGCGCCAATGGCCGTCTGCACCTGGACATTCCCGACGCGGAACTGGCGGCGCGCATGGCCGACCTGCAACCGCCGCAGCAACTGATCGTGGGCGGTTATCGTCAGCTGTACATCGACCATGTGCTGCAGGCGGATCAGGGTTGCGATTTCGACTTCCTGGTCGGGTGTCGTGGCTCGGAAGTCCCCCGCCACTCCCACTAACCCCCCTATCGATCTTTCCCACGCTCTGCGTGGGAACGACCATTAAAGGGCTGGATCGCCCACCGCTCGCGCCTGTTATCATGCGCGGCATCTCCATCGCCCAGGATCGCGCCGTTCCCCATGGATTACCGCAAACCCTCCGACCGCAAAAGCATGCACTCGCGCATCGTCCAGGAACTGGGCATGCAGATCGTTTCCGGACGCTTCAAGCCGTGTGACAAACTGCCTGCCGAAGCCTTGTTGTGCGAGGAGTACGCGGTCAGCCGTCCGGTCCTGCGCGAAGCCACCCGGGTTTTGGTCGCCAAGGGTCTGGTGTATTCCCGTCCGCGAGTGGGCACGGTGGTCAAGCAGCGCAAGGAATGGCACATGCTCGATCCCGACGTGCTGCATTGGCTGATGCAAAGCAGCCCGCAAAATGAATTCTTCGATTTGCTGACCAGCGTGCGCAGCATCATTGAACCCGCAGCGGCCGCCCTCGCTGCTCAGTTCGCCACGGACGATGACATCGCCTCCATCGGTGAAGCCTACCAACGCATGGAAGCCGCACCGACCCCCGAAGCACTCTTGCAACCGGACCTGGATTTCCATAGCCGGATTGCCGATGCGACTCATAACGACTTGCTGGCCAACCTGTGCAACATGCTGTCGGTGGCAATTGCCGAAGCCTTGAAGCATTCCAACCAGCGACCGAATCTGCATGAACTGGCATTGCCCCGGCACAAGGCGATTTTGACGGCAATCGAGAATCGTGATGCGCTGGGTGCACGGCATGCGACGCTGGTGCAGTTGGATGATGCGCGCAGTGCGTTGAATGCGGTGCTCGGCACCGATTTGTCATAGCGCAAAGTCAAAAGATCTTCTAATAAAAAAGCCGCAACCTTGGTTGCGGCTTTTCTATTTCAGCCTGGGATCAGTGAGCAAACAACGAATTGCCCTTCTGCCCCGCCAGCTTCTCCGGCTTGATCAGGAACCGCGCCAGCGCCGGCAGCAGCCAAAGCGCGCCAAACATGTTCCAGAGCAGCATGAAGGTCAGCATCAGGCCCATGTCGGCCTGGAACTTGATGGCCGAGAAGATCCAGGTGCACACGCCGATCGCCAGGCACAGGCCGGTGAACAGCACGGCTTTACCGGTGGACTTCAGCGTCTGGTAGTACGCCTCTTGCAACGGCAGACCGGCACGCAGGAAGCTTTCCAGACGGCTGTAGATGTAGATGCCGTAATCCACGCCAATCCCCACCCCGAGCGCCACAACCGGTAGGGTTGCGACTTTCACGCCGATGCCCATGAAGGCCATGAGGGCGTTACCGAGTACCGAGGTCAGGACCAGCGGCAGCACGATGCACAACGTCGCAGCCCAGGAGCGGAAGGTGATCATGCACATGGTCGCCACGCAGATGTACACCAGGATCAGGATGGTCAGCTCGGATTCCTTGATCACCTCGTTGGTGGCGGCCTCGATCCCGGCGTTGCCGGCGGCGAGGATGAATTCCAGGCCGTCCTTGTTGTTCTCCTTGGCGAAGTCCTGCACTGCATGCACGGCGCGATCCAGGGTTGCAGCCTTGTGATCGTTGAGGAACACCAGCACCGGTGCCAGGGAGCAACTGTTGTTGTACAGGCCATCAGCCCGGGCGATCGAGTTGTTCAGCACGTCCGGGTTACGCGATAGGGTTTCCCATTTCAGGTTGCCTTCGTTCATGCCCTTGATCATCTGCTTGGATACGGTCACCAGCGAGATCGCCGACTGTACGCCCTCGGTGTTCTGCATCTTCCACATCAGCTCGTCGATCGGCGCCATGGCTTCATAGCGCGAGCAGCCTTCGGACTTGGTCTTGACCATCACCACTAACACGTCGGAACTGGTGGAGTAATTGCTGATGATGAAGTTGTTGTCCTTGTTGTAGCGCGAGTCCGGACGCAGTTCCGGAGCGCCCTGATCCAGATCACCGATTTTCAGGTTCTGGCTGTACCAGAGGCCGCCGCCGAAGGCCAGCAAGGCCAGCACGATGGACACCGGCGCCACTTTCGGGCTGGCAAAGTTCGACAGCAGACGCCAGAACGGGTGTTCGCGGTGCGCGTCTTTCTTGCTGCGTTCGACGGCGCGTTTGCTGATGCCGACGTAGGAAATCGCCACCGGCAGCAGGATCAGGTTGGTGAACACGATCACCGCCACGCCGATGGACGCGCCGATGGCCAGTTCACGAATCACGCCGATGTCGATGATCAGCAGCGTGATGAAACCCACCGCATCCGCGAGGATCGCAATCATCCCCGGCAGGAACAGCTGACGGAACGTGCGCCGCGCCGCAGTCAAAGCGTTGTCTGCCTCGCTGGATTGCAAGGCGATCCCGTTGATCTTCTGCACGCCGTGGGAAATACCGATGGCGAAGATCAGAAACGGCACCAGCATCGAGTAGGGATCGAGCCCGAAGCCAAAGAAGTGCATCAAACCGAGCTGCCAGACCACCGCCACCAGCGTGGTGCTCAACACCGCCACGGTGCTGCGCATGCAGTTGGTGAACCAGTAGAGCAGGATCAACGTGATGATGAAGGCGATGCCGAAGAACATCACCACCATGACCAGCCCATCGATCAGGTCGCCGACTTTCTTGGCGAAACCGACGATGTGGATCTGTACATTAGGGTTCTGGGCTTCGAATTTGTTGCGAATCTTGTCTTCGAGTTCGTGAGAGAACTTGCGATAGTCCAGCGCCAGCAACTTGCCTTGGTCCTGCGGGTCCGGGTAGGACTCCAGCAGCGGGATATCGACAATGCTCGACTTGAAGTCGTTGGCCACCAGACGCCCGACCTGACCGGACTTGAGTACGTTGTTGCGCAACAGGTCGAGGCTTTGCTGGGAACCGTTGTAGCTCTGCGGAATCACTTCGCCACCGGCGAACCCCTCCTCTGTCACTTCGGTCCAGCGTACGCTCGGGCTCCACAGCGACTTGAGACCGGAACGGTCAACACCGGAAATGTAGAACACCTCGTCATTGATCTGACGCAGAGTCTCCATGTACTCCTTGGAGAAGATGTCGCCATCAGTGGCTTCCACCGAGATGCGCACCGTGTTGCCCAGGTTCGCCAGATCGTTGCGATGCTCCATCATCTTTTGAATGAACGGATGCTCGAGCGGGATCATTTTTTCGAAACTGGTGGACGGCCGGATCAGCGTCGCTTGCCAGAACAGGAAAATACTGACCAGCAGGCAGATGACGATCACTGCCGGGCGATTGTTGAAAATCAGGCGTTCGAGAAACGTCGCCTTGTCATGATGATGAGTGCTCAAGGATGTCATAGACCCGCCTTCTTATTATTTGCCCGGCTCATTTGGACGACCCATTTTTTCCATTCTCTGCGCCGGTTGGCGAAGTGACGCGAACGCCACCCTGTCCTGCCAGAATCAGATTGCCGTTGCCCGCTGCGGTGACTGCCGAAACGGAAATGCGATCCGGACGGTTGAACACACCAAAGGTTTCGCCGTTGTCGTTGCTGCGGATCACCGAGCCACCGTTGCCGACGATCACAATGGAACCGTCGTCGAGCAATGTGGCGCCGGACAGACCGAACTCCAGCGCACCGCGAGCGGCCTTGAGCCCAACCGGCTCCCAGGTCGTACCGAAATCGGTGGAGCGAAACAGATTGCCCCGCAGCCCGTAGGCCAGCAGCGTATTGGCTTGAGCGGTGCCGATCACGCCAAACAGTGAGCCCTCATAGGGACCTTCAAGCTTCTCCCAGGTCTGGCCCCAGTCGGCGGAGCGGAACATGCTGCCCTGCTCGCCGACGATGAACAGACCGGAATCCTTGACCGCGGCGATGCCGTTGAGGTGGTACTGGTCTTCGTTGTCGAGGCGATCGCTGACATCTTCCCAGTTCTTGCCGCCGTCGGTGGTGGCCAACAACGCGCCGTAAGCGCCTACGGCAAAGCCGCTGTTGACGTCCTGGAACCAGACGTCGAGCAGCGGCGATTCACGTTTCAGATCTTCGAATTGCTTGGTCCAGGTGACGCCGCCGTCCTCGCTCGCGAGGATCTGCGCATCATGGCCGACGGCCCAACCGTGTTTGTCGTCGACGAAATACACCGACGTCAGCAGTTGCCTCGTCGGCACCTTGGCTTGGGTCCAGGTCGCGCCCTGGTCATCGGAATACAGAATGTGCCCGCGATCCCCAACCGCCACCAGCCGCTTGCCGGCGTGCACGACGTCGAGCATCAGGCTCTTGCTGGCTTTGGCAGATTCAACGGAATAAACAATGTCGGATGCTGGCGCAGCAGCGGCCAGCACAGGTGCCGACAGCACGGCACAGCCCAACAGCGAGAGCGCTGTAGCCAGCAACGCGAATTTGCGCAGTGCCGGCGGGCGGCAGATACCCACACCCATGACAGGCTCACTCATAGACCTTCCCCCATTATTATTGTTAGGTCGTTCAACCTTTCTGGGCGCCGTAAAGGCGGCTCTTTGGGATTGCCTTTTCTGGGGCATAGCCCTGAAATACGCAATCTAGAGCCCCTTCGGAAGCTGGCTTATCCTATCGGGGTTTGGAAAGGTCTGACAATCGACGCCACGTTATGTTTTGTTAACCTGGGGGATATGGGGGTTGGGTGAATGCTTGGGTATCAGGAGGGGTTGTAGTGGTCAACTAATCCCGGACACGACGTTAAATTTTTCTTCGGCCCGAGCT
>NZ_JALBYU010000040.1 GCF_029963765.1 Pseudomonas sp. UYIF39 | reverse complement strand
TCTGACAGTCACAGAAAGGGGGTCTGTACTGCCGCTATCGCGAGCAAGCTCGCTCCCACACGGGGTATTGCATGGTGTCAGTAGTTGTTGACGCCCATCCGACACGCAATCTCGAACGCCTGCCGAATCGCCCCGACATTCGCCTTGCCCTGCCCCGCGATATCAAACGCGGTGCCATGCGCCGGCGTGGTAATCGGAATCGGCAAGCCGCCCTGCACCGTCACCCCACGGGAGAAGCCCATCAACTTGATCGCGATCTGCCCCTGGTCGTGATACATCGTGACCACCGCGTCAAAGGCACTGGCATCGCCCTGAACCTTGAGGAAGATCGTGTCGGCCGGATACGGTCCTTCGGCCGCAATGCCCAGCGTCTGAGCCGAGCGCACGGCCGGGCCGATGATGTCCAGTTCTTCGCGACCGAACGAGCCGTTGTCGCCGTTGTGCGGGTTCAGTCCACACACACCAATGCGCGGCTTTTCCAGGCCATTGCGTTTGAGCGCGGTGTCGATCAGTTGGATCGCTTCAATCACCCGCGTCTGGTTGAGCATGCCCGGCACCTCGGCCAGGGCCACGTGGGACGTCACGCGCGAAGTCCAGAGGTTGTCGAGCACATTGAACTCGCAGAACGGCCCGTGAAAATCCAGCAGCTCGGCGAACCAGTGCAGTTCATCGCTGTGGGCCATGCCGGCCATGTGCAGCGAGGTCTTGTTCAGCGGCCCGAACAGCACCGCGTCGGTGGTGCCGGCCTCGGTCAGGCGCAGGGCTTTTTCCAGGGTGTCGAGGCTGTAGCGTCCGCCGATGACGCTGGCTTCACTGCGAGGGAATTCACCTAGGGTGTCGCCACGAAAGTCATAGAACAGTGGCGTGTCATCACGAAAATCCAGCTGATCCAGCGACTCGACGCGCCGGTAAGGAAACTCCACCCCGGCGATGCGCATTCCGCGACGCATTTCCGCTTCGTCGGCGATCAAAATCACATTGGCCTGGCTGCGCACTTCGGGCTCGCCGAGCAGGCGTGCGATCAGCTCCGGGCCGATGCCCGCCGGGTCGCCCAGGACCATCGCGATGGTTGTCTTGTTCATGCTTCACTCCTCAAGGATTCGGGCCATGTCCGGTCAATGGCGCAAGGCTCGCAGCGATAAACCCGCTGCGCGTTGCTGTAGAAAAGACGCTCCTGATCGGCGCTGGGCAAATCAGCAACGATGGATTTGAATCCGCTGTAGATG
The DNA here is from genome assembly GCF_029963765.1 of Pseudomonas sp. UYIF39. Taxonomy (GTDB): domain Bacteria; phylum Pseudomonadota; class Gammaproteobacteria; order Pseudomonadales; family Pseudomonadaceae; genus Aquipseudomonas. The sequence continues at coordinate 26,128 of NZ_JALBYU010000040.1, read as the reverse complement.
TCGTCGAACGAGCCGCACAGGCTGTCCACCGGAAAGTTGCTGGCGAACATCGCCCGATCAGTGCCGAACATGGCGATCACTTCACGCACGATCCAGGCGTTGTCTTTGGCGCGCCACGCCTGGCCGGCCTGGCCCAGGCCGGAAATCTTCACCTGCACATTCGGCCACTCGGCCAGCCGCGCCATCGCCAGACGCCAACCCGCCAGGCCTTCGGCACTGCGGTCATTGGGCAACCCGGCGTGGTTGAGAATGATCGTCGTGCCGGGAAAGTCCCGGGCCAGCCGTTCGGCTTCGTGCAGGTTCCACCACGGTGCCTGCAAATCGAAATGCAGCCCCAAACCTTCGAGCGCGGCGAAACTGCGGCGCCAATATTCGTCGCTCATCAGGCTGCGAACATGGCCGACCTGCGCAGGCGAAGTCGGTCCACCAGGTTTGTGGCGAACGCTGCGCACACACTTGAAACTGGCTTGCTCGACCAGTACCGCGATGGCGTCCGGACGGTCGAGCCAGGCTTGCGCCACGACGGCATTCGGCACGCCGTATCGGGCGGCCAGACCCTCGATAAAAAGGGTTTCGCCAATCGGGTCTTGCGGGTCCCATTCGGTCTCGACGTACACCGTTTGCACCACGCGATGCGGGCCGGCGTCAGCGAAATAGTCGTCAGGAAAATAGCGGCGCTTGATCGCGCGGTAATCACCGTAACGAAACGGGATGCTGGCTTCGGGCGCCAGCCACGGATGGTCATTGATCGACGGGTCCCAGAAGTGATGATGGGCGTCGATGATCGGGCCGTTCCACACATTAACCATGACGCACCTCGTCGAGGCTGATGAACAACGTCGCTAGAACAAACACCGCTGAGCACACCGCAAAGAACCCCAGCACCGGCGCAAAACCACCGGTCATTTGCAGAATGATCCCCACCAGAATCGGCACCGCGATGCCGCCGGTGCTGCCGGCCATGTTCATCACGCCGCCGATCAACCCGACACGCGCCGGTGCTGCCAGCAACGCCGGGAAGCTCCAGTAGAGGCTGCCCCACATAAGAAAAAAGGCGGTCATGGCCAACAACGCCACGGCCGCAAAAGGATTGCTCAGGGTCGGCAGCAGCAGGAACGCGCCGAGCGCCACCAGCCCGGAAAACGCCAGCAGGCTCTTGACCGCCACACCACGGCTGACGCCTTTGCGGATCAGCCCGTCGCAAAGAAAACCACCGGTCAACGAACCCAGCGCACCGCACACAAAGATCACAAACGTAGCCGCACCAATCCCCTTGATATCGAAACCGCGAGCCTGCGCCAGGTAACTCGGGCCCCAGGTCAGCAGACCGAAATACACCATCGCCCAACTGGCGCGACCGATCAGCAAACCACTCAAGGAACGTGCCGCGATGCCCAGGCCTTTGACCGGCACGCGCGCGGCTTCGGCAGCAGGCGTCGCGCGCCCGGCGTTGATCTTCTCTAGTTCTTCAGCATTCACCTGCGGGTGACTGGCCGGGTCATCGCGCAGATAACGCCGTGCGAGCCAGGCCAGCACCAACGTCGCGATGCCGGCAATCACGAACGCCAGACGCCACGAATCCAGCGAAGCAATCAGGTAGGCAATGATCAACCCGCCCAGCGCCACGCCCAACGGGCTGCCACTGTCCATCAGCACCGCGCCGCGACTACGCTCGCTCGGTGCCAGCCACAGGGAAATCAACTTGCCGCCGGAGGGGAACAAGGGAGCCTCTGCGGCGCCGAGTGCGACACGGGCAAACAGCAAGGACAACCCGCCGGTGGCGAATGCCGCGATCACCTGGAAAGTGCCCCACAACCCGGTGGACCAACTGATGACCCGGTGCGGCCCGAAGCGATCGATCATCCAGCCGCCCGGAATCTGCAGCAGCGCATACGCCCAGAAGAAGCTGCTGAGGATCAACCCTTGCATGCTCGGCGAGAGGGAAAATTCATGGGCGATGGTCGGCATCGCGATGGACAGCGAGACCCGATCGATCAGGTTGACCATGGTCAACGCAAAGATGATCGCGAAGATTCGCCAGCGCACGCTGCTGGCTTTGGTCGTGCCGGCCAGCGGTGTGGCCGCTGCCGCCGCTGGCTGGGCAACTGCGCCAGGCAGATGCAGGGAAGCACTGGAACGAGCCATGGTGCGTACCTCGTTTTATTATTGTTGTGGATTGCAACGTTGCCGCTTCATGGCGGCGCTGGTGAGCACTATCGAAGGCTGCGTGATAACCGTCTAATCAAAACTTGAAATAAGGCGATAGCCTCGGGTTATGGCATGCCCTGCTTTCAGGGCGCTTTTAACGTATTACGCAAACCCCGACTTTCCTCGCAAAAGGCTCTGGCGCAGAGCCTTCAGCGATAACGGCGAGTTTGGCCGTCATGACCTATAACCGCAGGCTATCGGTGTATGTATTGTTTTGACTAGACGCGGGGTCCGAGGCTTCACACACTCACTCCAGGCTTGCAGCTTTACCGCTCCGACAAGTCACTCATAACAACTACAAAAACGAGGCCTTCCATGCGAAATGCATTCGTCCGTCGCACATCCCGTCTGTTTCTTGGCTGCACGCTGGTCGCCGCCGGCGCCCTTCCCGCTCTCGCCAACGCCGCTTGGCAGCCGGACAAGAACGTCGAAATCGTCGTCGCTGGCGGTCCCGGTGGCGGCACCGACCAGCTCGGTCGGTTGATCCAGTCGATCATCACCACGCACAAGTTCCTCGACGTGAATACCATCGTCCTGAACAAGGGCGGCGGCAACGGCGCCGAAGCCTTCCTCGACTTGAAAATGAACAAGGGCGATCCGGAAAAACTGGTGATCGGTACCAACAACATCTACCTGTTGCCGCTGGTTTCCAAGCTCGGCTATCAATGGCAGGAACTGACCCCTGTCGCGGCCGTCGCCGAGGACGACTTCATTCTCTGGAGTTACAAGGACGCACCGTGGAAGGACGCCAAAAGCTTCTACGAAGCGGTCAAGGCTGACCCATCGAACCTGCGCATGGGTGGCAGCCAGTCCAAGGACGTCGACCAGACGTTGACCCTGCTGCTGAACCAGACCACCAACAGCAAACTGGTGTACATCCCGTTCAAGAGCGGCAGTGAAGCCGCGACCCAACTGGCCGGCAAACACATCGCCGCCAACGTCAACAACCCCAGTGAAAGCATCAGCCAATGGCGCGGCGATCAGGTCGAACCCCTCTGTGTGTTCAGTAAAGAGCGCATGAGCTACACCGAAAAAGTCGCCGGCGATAAGTCCTGGGCCGACGTTCCTACCTGCCACGAACAGGGTCTGGGCATCGATCAGTATCGCTTCCCGCGCACCGTGTTCATGCCCGGCGAAGTCACCGCCGAACAGCGGGCGTTCTATGTCGAGCTGATGCGCAAAGTCACCGAGACCCCGGAGTTCAAGGCCTACGTCAAACAGAACGCGTTGGTACCCACCTTCCTCGAAGGCGAGCCGCTGACCGCCTACATTGAAAAGGACACCGCCCGCGTCACGCCGGTGTTCAAAGAAGCCGGCTGGCTGAAAAACTGAGTTGTTCACGGCCGTCCGCCTGCGCACGGCCGTCACCTCTGGAGGTGCTTTCATGTCCCATTCTTCGGATTCACCGGCACTGGTCGGCACCCGCTGGGTCGAACTCGGCCTGGCAGTCTTCACCGCGCTGATTGGCGTGGTGGTGATGTTCGGCAGCGTCGAACAAGGTATCGGCTGGGGCGATTCCGGCCCCGAGCCGGGTTACTTCCCCTTCTACATCGGCCTGATGCTGAGCGCCGCGAGCGTGGCCAACGGGGTTTGGACCGTGGTGCGCTGGCAAGCCCTGAGCATTTCATTCGTCAGCCGCAGCGCGTTCAAGCAAGTGTTGTCGGTGTTCATCCCGATAACGCTGTTCGTCGGGGCGATGCCGTTTGTAGGCATCTACGTTTCCTCGGCCTGCTTCATCACCTGGTTCATGTGGCGTGACAAGGTCCGCGCCAAGCCGTACAGCAAGTTGATGATCGCCACGGTGGCGCTGGGCGCGGTGCTCGCCAGCTACCTGATTTTTGCGCTGTGGTTCAAGGTCCCGCTGGATGCCGGCCCGTTGGGCGACTGGATTACGCTGGCCCGGAGAAGCTTCAAATGAGCGAGTTCGATTCCTTGCTGCAAGGCATGAACCTGATCCTGACCCCGGGCCACATCGGCCTGATGGTGATCGGCGTGCTGCTGGGCATTCTGGTCGGCGTGTTGCCCGGCCTCGGCGCCCCCAATGGCGTGGCGTTGCTGCTGCCGCTGACGTTCACCATGTCGCCGGTGTCGGCGATCATTCTGCTGTCGTGCATGTATTGGGGCGCGCTGTTCGGCGGCTCGATCACCTCGATTCTGTTCAACATCCCCGGCGAGCCCTCATCGGTGGCGACGACGTTCGACGGCTACCCGATGGCCCGCGAAGGCCGCGCCGCCGAAGCACTGACCGCCGCGTTCAGCTCGGCGTTGATCGGCGCGTTGGCCGGGGTGTTGTTGCTGACCTTCCTGTCGACAAAGATCGCCGCGTTTGCCATGTCGTTCAGTTCACCGGAGTTCTTCGCGGTGTACCTGTTGGCGTTCTGCACCTTCATCGGCATGAGCAAAAACCCGCCGCTGAAAACCGTGGTCGCGATGATGATCGGCTTCGCCATGGCCGCGGTCGGTATGGACACCGTATCCGGCAACCTGCGCCTGACCTTCGACCAGCCGACGCTGATGACCGGCATCAGCTTCGAAGTGGCGGTGATCGGTCTGTTCGGTATCGGCGAAATCCTCTGCACCGTCGAAGAAGGTCTGGTGTTCCGGGGCGAGCATGCGCGCATCACACCGATGATCATCCTGCGCACCTGGGCCAAGTTGCCGCGTTACTGGTGGACGATTGTGCGCAGCACGTTGGTCGGTTGCTGGATGGGCATCACGCCCGGCGGGCCAACGGCGGCGTCGTTCATGAGCTACAGCCTGGCGCGGCGTTTCTCGAAGAACCGCGAGAACTTCGGAAAGGGTGAACTCGAAGGCGTGATCGCCCCGGAAACCGCTGACCACGCCGCCGGCACCAGTGCCCTGCTGCCGATGTTGACGCTGGGCATTCCAGGGTCGGCGACGGCAGCGGTGATGCTCGGCGGTTTGATGATCTGGGGCCTGCACCCCGGCCCGACGCTGTTCGTCGAGCAGCATGATTTCGTCTGGGGCCTGATCGCCAGCATGTACCTGGGTAATGTCGTCAGTCTGATCGTGGTGTTGGCCACCGTGCCGCTGTTCGCTTCGATCCTGCGGATTCCGTTCTCGATCATTGCGCCGATCATCATCATGGTCTGTGCCATCGGCGCTTACTCGGTGCACAACTCGTTCTTCGACGTGGTGCTGATGCTGGGCTTCGGCGCGCTGGGATATCTGTTCAAGAAACTCGGTTACCCGATCGCGCCGCTGGTGTTGGCGGCAGTGTTGGGGGACAAGGCTGAAGATGCATTCCGTCAATCGATGCTGTTCTCCGACGGGCACCTGGGGATCTTCTGGTCCAACCCATTGGTCGGCTGCCTGACCACGGCGGCGCTGCTGATGCTGTTCTGGCCGTTGATTTCCAAGGCGCTACAAACCCTGACGGGCCTGCGCAAACCCCACGTCGCCAAGCCAAAATCGGTGCTGTGACACAGCAATGCTGGCAACGCCTGACATTTGTTGTCAGGCTTGCCGCAGTCCTTTTTGTGAGCATGGCCCATGACCCGAATTCCTGAAGCCAACGTAATCCACAGCCGACTGCGTCTGCGCCAACTGCGGCTGATGCTGGCGTTGCAGGAATTCGGCTCATTGCGCCGCGCCGCCGACCACATCGGCATGACCCAGCCGGCAGCGACCAAGATGCTGCACGAGGCCGAGGACCTGCTGGGCGTCGAGCTCTTCGAACGCCTGCCCCGGGGCATGCGCTCTACCCCCTTCGGGGAAACCGTCATCTACTACGCGCGCATGGTGTTTGCCGAACTCAGCGGCATGCGTGAAGAACTGGTCGCGCTGGAATCCGGCAACCTCGGGCGGGTTGCAGTTGGCGCGATTCCGGCGCTGGCCTCGGGGCTGTTGACCCGCACCATCGCGACCTTGAAACAAAGCCATCCACGCTTGTCGATGAGCATCCAGGTCGATACCAGCGACGTGCTGGTGCAGGCGCTTTTACAGGATCAACTGGATATCGTATTGGGCCGGATTCCGGCAGGCGCTCGGGCCGAAGAATTGCTCTTCGACAGCTTCGGCGAAGAAGCTTTGTGCGTGATTGCCGGCGCGCAAAACCCACTGGCGCAGGAGACGCAGCTGAGCTGGGCGGAACTGCAAAACATGACCTGGGTGCTGCAACAGCATCCAAGCCCGATGCGCGCGATCATCAATCAGGTGTTTCACAACGCGCGGGTCGACATTCCCAGCAGCATTGTTGAAACCACGTCGATCATGACCTTGCTCTCGTTGGTGCAGCAGACCGACATGCTCGGCGTCACGCCGGTGTCGGTGGTGGAGGATTATCCTGGGCGTGATTTGCTGGCAGTTTTGCCGATCAAGTTCGAAGCGCGGTTGCCGCCGTTCGGGCTGATCACTCGGCGTCATCGTATTCAGTCGTCGGCGATGCAGGCGTTCATGAATTCGGTGCGGGCCGAGCATGCGCTGGCCAAATAGAAAAGGCCTGGAGCCTCGTGCCCCAGGCCTTGTTTTGTTTCAAGCGTTTTTACGGAATACGAACACCAGACCGATGATGATCAGCAACATGCCAAGCATGCTCAACGCCGCCAGCCGGTTGCCGAAAATCAGATAGTCCATCACCGCCGTCACCGCCGGCACCAGGTAAAACAGACTGGTGACATTCACCAGGTTGCCCCGTGCAATCAGCCTATACAGCAGCAACGTCGCCAGCACCGACACCACCAATCCCATCCACAACACCGGCACGATGAAACCGGTGCTGTGTTCGAAATGAAAGGGCTGGAACGGCACGAAGACTCCGCAGAGCAACAGCCCCGCCAGGTACTGCACGGGCAGCGTGCCGAGTGGATTGTCGGTGATGCGCTTCTGCATGATCGAGCCGAACGTCATACTCGCCAGCGCCAGCAATCCGAAGAGCATACCGGCCAATGACATACCGGCCAGACCAATGCCCTGATAGACCACCATGATCAACCCGGCCAAACCCAACGTCAGACCAAACATTCTGCTGGCTGATCGCTGACGCTCCATGATGACCACGGTAAGAATGGGCTGCACACCCATGATCGTCGCCATCACTCCCGGGGTGACTTTCAGGTCCAGGGCCAGCAGATAGAAAATCTGATAAGCCCCCAGCAACACCACGCCTGTGGCCATCGCATACAACATCGGCTTGCCACCCTTGGGCAGTTTCAGCTTGAGCAGCGGCACCAGCAGCACCAATCCGCAGATTGCGATAGCGAAGCGAATCAATAGAAAAGCAAAGGGTGACGCGTGGGCCAGGCCCCATTTGGAGAAGATCGCCCCGCTGCTCCACAGCAGAACGAACAGGCTCGTGGACGCTGCCGCGAGCGCGGATTGTTTCGAAAGGACAAACATGAATACCACCTGTAGTCAGGCAAAAAGCCAACTCAGCCGAAGCTGAAATTCAGTAGTTTTTTCCGGCGGGCACTTTTCAGACGGGCATGGAAACAGCAAAAAGAAGCTGATCAGCCCGAGAAGCCAACGCCTGGCGGTGATACGACTGCGCACACCGGCGTGCTACTGACAGGTGGGGGGTAATGACTGATCTGCGCAGGCTGCTGATTCCCGCACGGCACGACGCCAGCGTTGACCGCTGAATCGACTACCGCGTTGATGAGGGAAGCTGGCATGGGCTGATCTTTTTTGAAGGGTGGAACGGCGGGTTAGAAAACCGCCGAGGGCCGACTATAACCAGCGTGTGAGGTGGATTGCAATGACCTGGACAAAGGGCAACGATCTGTAGCAGATGGCGAAGCCTGCGTTCGGCTGCGCAGCAGTCGTGAAACCTGAGCACGCAGTCTTTCTGAAACACCGCGTCGTCTGATTTGACGACTGCTGCGCAGCCGAACGCAGGCTTCGCCAGCTGCTACAAAGATAGTGTTTCGCCGGATATTTTTCTGTGCTCGGAATCAGCCAAACAACCAATACCCCAACAACGTCAACACCACCACCGCCAATACCGGCCGCAAAACGCGGTATGCCTTGGGGTTACGACGCTTCCACCGCTTGACCACACCACTGAACTTGTCGCTGGAGTTCTTGCTCCAGGCGTAAGCCCGGTTAATTCCGCCAACACGTTCGTCATCAAGGTTCTGCGGTGCAGTCGCGCGACCGAGCAGGCCGCTGATCCAGCGGTTGATGCGGGTCATCAGACGGTTGCTTAGCGGTCGTTCGATGTCGCAGAACAGGATGACCCGAGTCTTGTCCGTTTCGTTCTTGACCCAATGCACGTAGGTTTCGTCGAACATCACGTCTTCACCATCACGCCAGGCGTAGACCTGACCATCGACGAAAATCCGGCAATCGTCGGAGTTCGGTGTCGACAGACCCAAGTGATAACGCAGGGAACCAGCGAATGGATCACGGTGCGGGTTGAGGTGGCTGCCGCCGGGCAGCAACGCGAACATGGCGCCTTTGACGTTGGGAATGCTGCTGACCAAGGCCACGGTTTTCGGGCACAAGGCTTCAGCCGATGGCAGTGGTTTGTCGTACCACTTGAGGTAGAAACGCTTCCAGCCTTTTTTGAAGAACGATCCGAAACCGGCGTCGTTGTTCCTTTCGGCGGCGCGAATATAGCCCTCGTCGAACAGGTGCATCGCTTCGTCGCGGATGACTTCCCAGTTGTCCTTGAGCACGTCCAGTTCCGGGAACTTGCTGCGGTCCAGATAGGGTTTGGACGGCACACCGGAAAACAGGTACATCAAGGCGTTATAGGGCGCGAACAACGCTGAATGGTTGACGAACTGACGCAGGACCGGCAATCGTGCCTTGCCGCGCAAATGCACATAAAGAGTGCTGCCGAGGAATAGCAGCAACAGCGACGCTTTCGCGGCAAGGGAAAAGGTCATCAACAACTCCTTGATAGTAGACAACTCTGCGCAACGCCATTTACCCAACGTGGCAGCCGGCCATGATAAACATTACCGGCCTTGGGAAGAACCCATTTATCTGAACATTCAGTGTTAAGGATTGCGCAATAAAGCACTTCTTAACATAAGGTTCCTGAACGGGGGCTGACCTGAATCAACCCCTCCCACTGGATCAAAAACTCGCAACGCCTATTGTTGATTCTCCTGCTCGGTAAACAGATCACTGAATAGCATGCTCGACAGGTAACGCTCACCAGAGTCCGGCAGGATCACCACGATGGTCTTGCCCTGCATTTCCGGGGTTTCCGCCAGGCGAACGGCCACCGCCATGGCGGCGCCGCAGGAAATGCCGCTCAAAATCCCTTCTTCCTGCATCAGTCGCAAGGCCATGGCCTTGGATTCTTCATCGCTGACCAACTCAACCCGATCGACCATCGACAGATCAAGGTTCTTCGGCACAAAACCGGCACCAATACCCTGGATCTTGTGAGGGCTCGGTTTGATTTCTTCACCGGCCATTGCCTGGGTGATAACCGGCGACACCGCTGGCTCCACCGCCACCGAAATAATCGGTTTGCCCTGAGTATTCTTGATATACCGCGAAACCCCAGTAATGGTTCCACCTGTTCCGACACCTGCCACCAGTACGTCGACTGCACCGTCGGTGTCGTTCCAGATTTCCGGACCGGTCGTTTTTTCGTGGATGGCCGGGTTGGCCGGGTTTTCAAACTGCGACGGCATGAAGTAGGCAGTCGGGTCGCTGGCGACAATTTCAGCTGCCTTTTCAATCGCTCCTTTCATGCCCTTGGCCGGCTCGGTCAGTACCAGTTCGGCCCCCAGTGCCTTGAGCACTTTGCGTCGTTCGATACTCATGGACGCCGGCATGGTCAGCATCAGCTTGTAACCGCGAGCCGCAGCGACAAACGCCAGGCCGATACCGGTATTGCCCGAGGTCGGTTCGACGATGGTCATGCCAGGCTTGAGTTTGCCGGTGCTTTCGGCGTCCCAGATCATGCTTGCACCGATCCGGCACTTGACCGAGTAACCGGGGTTACGCCCTTCGATCTTGGCCAGGATGGTCACGCCGCGCGGGGCGATACGGTTGATCTGCACCAGCGGTGTATTGCCGATGGAATGGGCGTTGTCAGCGTAGATACGGCTCATGGCTGGGTCCTTATACAGCGTTAAATAAGCTCTCCAAGGTATGCCTGTTGCCCTTGATCGTCCAGTCAGTCGAACGTCCTGTAACCGCAGCAGTCAATGGCTTTACAACGCCAGAGATTTGCCACCATGAAACGCAGATACAGTTGGCCCCTATGGACCCTCGCCGGCCTCGTTGTGCTGCTGATTGCCCTGCACATCGCCCTGCCCTACGTGGTGCGCGACTACCTGAACGACAAGCTGGCGGACATGGGCGACTACCGTGGCCAGATCACCGATGTGGACCTGGCCCTGTGGCGCGGTGCGTACAAAATCAACGGGCTGAAAATCGTCAAGGTCGACGGCAAGGTCCCGGTGCCTTTCGTCAACGCGCCGCTGATCGACCTTTCCGTCAGCTGGCACTCGCTCTTGTACGACCACGCCGTTGTGGCCGAGGTGCAGTTCTTCAAACCGGAGGTGAACTTCGTCGACGGCGGCGCCAACAAGCAAAACTCCCAGACCGGTCAGGGCACCGACTGGCGTGCGCAGTTGAGCAAACTGGCCCCCATCACCCTGAACGAAGTGCAGATCAGCGATGGCAAGATCAGTTTCCGCAACTTCAATTCCAAGCCCCCCGTGAACATGAACGCCACCCAGGTCAACGCCAGCATTTATAACCTGACCAACGTAGTCGACACCAAAGGCAAGCGCGATGCTCGCTTCGAAGCCAAGGCGCTACTGTTAGGGCATGCGCCACTGGAAACCACTGCAACCTTCGACCCCTTGAGCAATTTCGAAGACTTCGAATTCCGTCTGCGGGCGAAGGACATCGAACTCAAACGCATGAACGACTTCGCCTCGGCCTATGGCAAGTTCGACTTCAATGCAGGTCACGGTGATGTAGTCATTGAAGCGCAAGCTAAAAAAGCTCAATTAAAGGGTTACATCAAACCGTTGCTAAAGGACGTCGACGTGTTCAATTGGCAGCAGGACGTCGAGAACAAGGACAAAGGGATTTTCCGCTCCATTTGGGAGGCCATCGTCGGCGGCTCCGAAACGGTGCTGAAAAACCAGGGCAAGAACCAATTTGCCACTCGCGTGGAACTGAGCGGCAATGTGCATCGCCAAGATATCAGCGCGTTCCAGGCGTTTTTGCAGATTTTACGCAATGGTTTCATTCAGGCGTTCAATGCCCGCTATGAGCGGCCAAAGCCGGATGCGGGCTGAGTCAAGATGTGACGCCCCATTCAGAGACTGAATAAGCCGTCTGCGTTCACAGTCGACGGGGCACCGCGTTATAGTCGGGTACTACAATTATTGCGCCCCGCCCTGCCTCGTTCAGGTCGGCGTTACCGTTCGAGGATTAGCAGATGAAGTTCGAAGGCACCCCGGCCTACGTCGCCACCGATGACCTGAAGCTGGCGGTCAACGCCGCCATCACTCTGGAGCGCCCGCTGCTGGTCAAGGGCGAGCCGGGCACGGGTAAAACCATGCTCGCCGAACAACTGGCCGAGTCCTTCGGCGCCAAATTGATCACCTGGCACATCAAATCCACCACCAAGGCGCATCAGGGCCTGTACGAGTACGACGCGGTCAGCCGTCTGCGCGACTCGCAACTGGGCACGGAAAAGGTTCACGACGTTCGCAACTACCTGAAAAAGGGCAAGCTGTGGGAAGCCTTCGAATCCGAAGAGCGGGTGATCCTGCTGATCGATGAAATCGACAAGGCCGACATCGAATTCCCGAACGACCTGCTGCAAGAACTCGACAAGATGGAGTTCTACGTTTACGAGATCGACGAGACCATCAAGGCCAAGAAACGCCCGATCATCATCATTACTTCCAACAACGAGAAAGAGCTGCCGGACGCCTTCCTGCGCCGTTGCTTCTTCCACTACATCGCGTTCCCCGACCGCGTCACGCTGCAGAAAATCGTCGACGTGCACTACCCGAACATCAAGAAAGACCTGGTCAGCGAAGCGCTGGACGTGTTTTTCGACGTGCGCAAAGTGCCGGGTCTGAAGAAGAAGCCATCGACCTCCGAACTGGTGGACTGGCTGAAGCTGCTGATGGCCGACAACATCGGCGAAGCGGTACTGCGCGAGCGCGATCCGACCAAGGCTATTCCGCCGCTGGCAGGCGCTTTGGTGAAGAACGAACAGGACGTACAATTGCTTGAACGTCTGGCGTTCATGAGCCGTCGCGGCACTCGCTGATCCCTCTGTTTAACAAGATAGAGGGCGATAGCCATGCTGCTTAACCTGTTCAATGAAATGCGCGCAGCCAAAGTACCGGTCTCGGTACGGGAGCTGCTGGACCTGATCAACGCGCTGAAACAGCGCGTGACCTTCGCCGACATGGACGAGTTTTATTACTTGTCCCGGGCGATTCTGGTGAAGGACGAAAAGCATTTCGACAAATTCGACCGGGCGTTCGGTGCTTACTTCAATGGCCTGGAAAAACTCGACGATCACCTTCAGGCCTTGATCCCGGAGGACTGGTTACGCAAAGAATTCGAGCGTTCGCTGACCGACGAAGAGCGGGCGGCGATCCAGTCCCTCGGCGGACTGGACAAGCTGATCGAAGAGTTCAAGAAACGCCTCGAAGAACAGAAAGAACGCCATGCCGGCGGTAACAAGTGGATCGGCACGGGCGGCACCAGTCCGTTCGGCTCAGGGGGCTTCAACCCGGAAGGTATTCGGGTCGGCGATGCCGGCAAGCGCCAGGGCAAAGCGGTCAAGGTCTGGGATCAGCGCGAGTACAAGAACCTCGACGATTCGGTAGAGCTGGGCACGCGCAACATCAAGGTCGCCCTGCGCCGGTTACGCAAATTCGCGCGCCAGGGTGCGGCGGAAGAGTTGGACATCGATGGCACCATCGACCACACCGCGCGCGATGCCGGGCTGCTGAACATCCAGATGCGTCCGGAGCGGCGCAACACCGTCAAGTTGTTGCTGCTGTTCGACATCGGCGGTTCGATGGACGCCCACGTGAAGATCTGCGAAGAGCTGTTTTCGGCCTGCAAGACCGAGTTCAAGCACCTGGAGTACTTCTACTTCCACAACTTCGTGTATGAGTCGGTGTGGAAGAACAACATGCGCCGCACCTCCGAACGCACTTCGACCCAAGATCTGCTGCACAAATACGGCGCCGACTACAAAGTGATCTTCATCGGTGACGCCGCCATGGCGCCATACGAAATCACCCAGGCCGGTGGCAGCGTCGAGCACTGGAACGAAGAAGCGGGTTATGTGTGGATGCAGCGGTTCATGGAGAAGTACAAGAAGGTCATCTGGATCAACCCGTATCCGAAAGATACGTGGGGCTATACGTCTTCGACCAATATCGTGCGGGACTTGATTAACGACCAGATGTACCCGCTGACGTTGCGGGGGCTTGAAGAAGGGATGCGGTTTCTCTCCAAATAATCTTCGGTGTCTGGTCTGACGCTATCGCGAGCAAGCTCGCTCCCACAGTTGATCTCCAGCGAACACATTATTTGTGTACGACCAAAATCCATTGTGGGAGCGAGCTTGCTCGCGAAGCTTTTAGCGGGCTGAAAACCGAAGTAGGTACTCGACCTGCTCCCGATGCGCGACATCCTGCACCACCGGTTTCAACCGCACCTGCGTTCCCGGCAGGCACTGCGCCAGTCGCGCCAGCGCCAACGGCGTCAAGGCGCCCAATCGCGGATAGCCACCAATGGTCTGTCGATCATTGAGCAGCACAATCGGCTGCCCGTCCGGCGGCACCTGAACCGCACCCAGCGGAATGCCTTCGGAAATCATCGGCTTACCCTGGTACTGCAACGCCGTTCCCAGCAAGCGGATGCCCATCCGGTCGGCACGGCTGTCGAGGGTCCAGACGCTGTTGAACGCGTCAAACGAACTCTGTCCACTGAACTCGCCGATCTGGGCACCGAGCACCAGGTCCAGTGGCGTGTTGAGTTTGAAATCCGGCACCTGTTCGCGCGCCAACTCCCGCAGCAGGATCAGCGAGCTGCCTGAGTAGCTCAACTGCGCCTCTTTGGCCAACGCCCGGCCCATGCCATCCAGCCCGCCGAGTTCTTCACGGACTACCGTTGCGCTGCTGCCCAACACCTTTGGCGCATCAAATCCGCCCGGGGCCGCCAAATAGGCCCGGGCCCCAAGCAGCGGTTGAGTGAATTGTAATTGCTGACCTTTGTTCAGCCTGAAACTGCGCCACGGCGCCAACGCCTCGCCATCCACCTGCGCCCCCAGATCCGCCCCGGCCAACGCCAGCACGCAATCCTCTTCGGCAACGACGGTGAACCCGCCCAGGGTGATTTCAATCACCGGTGCATCCAGGCCATTGCCCAGCAACCAATTAGCCCATGACATCGATCGCCAATCCGCCGCCCCGCCCTGGGTCACGCCCAGATGCCGCACGCCGAAACGGCCAGCGTCCTGCAACAGGCACAGCGGTGTACTCGCTTGTATTGATAGACGGCTCATGCCTGCGCCTCCAACGGCGTGTCATCACCGCCCAGATTGATGAATTCGGCATGGCTGACGGCTTCGAAACGCACCGTGTCGCCTGGTTGCATCAGGCTGTAGCCCTCGCGTTCGCGGTCGAACAATTTGGCCGGGGTGCGGCCGATCAGATTCCAGCCACCGGGGGACACCACCGGGTAAGCGGCAGTTTGGCGTTCGGCGATGCCGACACTGCCCGCGGCCACCTTTTTACGCGGGGTATTCAGACGCGGCGCGGCCAGCGCTTCTTCCACCAGCCCCATGAAGGCGAAACCCGGTGCGAAACCCAAGGCAAACACCTGATATTCGCGCTCGCTGTGGCGGCGGATCACTTCATCCACGGCCAATCCGCTGCGCTGGGACAACAGGCTCAACTCCGGGCCAACGCTCAAGTCATACCAGACCGGCAACACATGACATTTGCCGCGGGCGCAGGCGTTGGGCGACAGATCGATCAAGGCCTCGGCGATCAGCTCCCGAGCCTGGGCCGGACTCAACGCGGTCAGATCGTAATGCACCATCAACGTCGTATAGGACGGCACCAGATCGATCAGATGCCCGGCGAACGCAGCACGCAGACTTTCACTGGCCGCGAGCATCCATGGCATGTTGGCTTCGGCTATCTCATCGAACAGACGGACCATCAAGCAATCCAGCGCCACCACTTCTACCCGCAGGTTCATGGCGCGCTCTGCTGATCAAGTGCTTCGCGAATACGCCGCACGGCGGCTACCGAACTGGCATTGTCACCGTGTACGCAGAGGGTGTTGGCGTGCAAGTGCAAGTCACTGCCATCGCTGGCCGTGAGGTTGCCGCCGCGGGCAATGGTCAGCGCCTGCTCGATGATGGTCTCTGGATCGTGATGCACCGCGCCTGGCAGTTGCCGTGAGACCAGCATGCCCGCGCTGTCGTAAGCGCGATCGGCGAAGGCTTCGAACCACAGGGTTACGCCGTATTCATCGCCCAACTGCTGGGCTGCGCTGTTGTCGCGAGTGGCCATCAACATCAGCGGCAACTCACGATCATAGGACGCCACCGCCTGAAGCACTGCGCGCAATTGCGCCGGGTTGGCCATCATGTCGTTGTACATCGCGCCGTGGGGTTTGACGTAACTCACCCGCCCGCCCTGAGCCCGGCAAATGCCGTCGAGGGCGCCGATCTGGTAATGCACGATGTCCTGAAGTTCCTGGGCGGTGTAGGCCATGGAACGGCGACCGAAGCCGACCAGATCCTGATACGCCGGATGTGCGCCGATCTGCACGCCGTTGCTCAAGGCCAGGCTGACCGTCTTGCGCATGATGCTCGGGTCGCCGGCGTGGAAGCCGCAGGCGATGTTGGCGCAATCGATGAAGGGCATGACCTCGGCGTCCAGACCCATGGTCCAGTTGCCGAAACTCTCGCCGATGTCGCAGTTCAATAGCAGGCGGTTCACGGTGAACACTCCTGTAGGTTTTATTCTTTTAGCTGTAGGCATTTGCCCGCAGATTATCAGTTGTTGGGCATTAAGCTATTGGGCTTCGAGTTGCTTGCCACAGGTTTCCGGCAGGCTCAGCGCCGCAAGGATCACTACCCCGTAGGACACTGCCGCGAAAGCACCGATTCCCACGCTCAATGGCACCTTCTGGCTCATCAAGCCGATCAACAGCGGGAACAACGCCGCCAGCGCCCGGCCGATGTTGTAGCAAAAGCCCTGACCCGAACCGCGAATCCGCGTCGGAAACAGCTCGGTCAAAAATGCGCCCATGCCGCTGAAGATCCCCGAGGCGAAGAAGCCCAGAGGAAAGCCCAGCCAGAGCATCACGCCATTGCTGACCGGCAATTGGGTGTAGAGCAGAACAATGGTGAACGAGCCGACCGCGAACAGAATGAAGTTCTTTTTACGCCCGAGGATGTCAGTCAAATACGCGCTGATGACATAGCCGACGTAGGAACCGACGATCACCATCGCCAGATAACCACCCGTACCAAGTACGCTCAAACCGCGTTCATTCTTCAGAAAGGTCGGCAACCAGGAGGTGATCGCGTAGTAACCGCCCAGTGCACCTGTGGTCAGCACCGACGCGCGAATCGTGGTAAAGAGAATGCCGGGAGCGAATATCTCGTAGAACTTTGCCGGATTGCTGGGTTCTTGCTTAGCCTTGGCTTCGCGATAGATTTCCGGGTCCTTGACCAGCCGACGGACGAAGATCACAAAAATCGCCGGCACGATGCCAAGGATGAACAGTGCGCGCCAGGCGTCTTCCGGTGGCAGCACCGAGAACAGCAGCGCATACAAAATCGCCGTCAGTCCCCAACCCAATGCCCAGCCGGATTGCACCATTCCCACCGCTTTGCCGCGGTCCTTGGCGCGAATCACTTCGCCCATCAGCACCGCGCCGGCGGTCCATTCGCCGCCGAAACCGAAGCCCATCAGCGTGCGGCTGATCAGCAGTTGTTCGTAGTTTTGGGCGAAGCCGCAGAGGAAGGTGAAGAAAGCGAACCACAGAACGGTCAGTTGCAGAGTGCGTACGCGACCGATGCGGTCGGAGAGAATCCCCGCCACCCAACCGCCGATGGCCGAGGCGATCAGCGTGCTGGTGTGAATCATCCCGGCCTGGCCGGTGGTGATGCCCCACATCGCAATCAGGGTCGGCACCACGAAGCTGAGCATCTGCGTGTCCATGCCGTCCAGGCCATAGCCGATCTTGCAGCTCCAGAACGTGCGGCGTTCCTGCTTGTTGATGTTGTGATACCAGTCGAAAGGTCCTGGGCGAACCGTGGCTTTGGGGATGTCGAGCGTGTCGGGCGCACTCATGGCAAATCTCCGCGCTAATTTTTATTGGTATTGTTCTGAGCCCCGACGACGCCTATCGTGGGAACCGGATGGCCTGATTTTTGGGCTACCGGCCCTGCTGCGTCCAACTAATAAAAACCCGCCCTAGACATAAGAATTCTTTATCCCCGAGCAGCCCCCATGAACCTGAAGTTTCTCGAGACCTTTGTCTGGGTCGCCCGACTCAAGAGTTTTCGCCTGACGGCAGACAAGCTCTTCACCACCCAGGCGTCGATTTCCAGCCGCATTGCCGTGCTCGAAGGCGAGCTCGGGGTGAAGCTGTTCCTGCGCGATTCACGTGGCGTGAGCCTGACGCCCGAAGGCTTGAAAGTGCTCGAGTACGCCGAGCAAATGATGGACACCATGCAGGCCCTCAAGCAGTCGATCGAAACCCGTTCGAGCAAGGTCGGACGGGTTCGCATCGGCGTGATGGACACGGTCATCCATACCTGGCTGAGCCCGTTGGTGGCGCAAATGATGGATCACTATCCGCTGGTGGAAATCGAGTTAGTGGCCGATACCGCGCTCAACCTCTGCGATCAGCTGCAAAAAGGCTTTCTCGATCTGATCCTGCAAACCGATCTGTTGCGTCAGGAAAGCGTGCGCAGCCTTGAGCTGGCCAGTCACCCGATGGGCTGGATTGTGGCGACTAACTCGATCTACAACCGCGAGTTTTCAGGCATTGCCGACCTGGCGCGGGAACGGATCATTACCTATTCGAAAAACTCCCATCCGCATCAGGAGATTCTCGCCCTGATGCAGGCCAACGGCATCATGACGCCACGGTTGAACTGCGTGAACTCGGTATCGGCGATCACCCGGTTGCTGCGGGACGGTTTCGGTATTGGCGCGCTGCCGTCGGTGCTGGTAGCCGAGGAACTGGCGCGGGGGGAATTGACCTTGCTGGCCATCGATCAACGGCCACCGAATTTGCAGGTGGTGGTGTCGTGGCGGGTTGGCGTGGAGTGGGTCGAAGAAATCGTGGCGTTGTGTCAGCAGGTGCTGGACGGGTATGCGACGAAGGTGGGAGAGAACTACATCGTCCTCGCGCGCTAACGAAGCCTGCGTTCGGCTCGGTCCGCGCTCGGGCGAAGCAGTCGTCAATCCAGCCAGCTCGGTTTACCTGAAACACCGCGGTGCCTGATTTCGCGACTGCTTCGCAGTCGGACGCAGGCTTCGCCAGCTGCTACAGGTCGGTGGCGCTCTTTAAAGACCGCGCACATCCCGATCTTCGATCGGCCGGCTCTGGCGCAGGCGTTTGCCGCCCAGCACCACCCAGTCGATCAGACGGAACAGGCATTCAATGCCGAACGACAACAGCAACGCCCCGCTCATGCCCCAGATCATCGCTACCGGCGTCAGCAGGATCTGGTAGCTATAGCCGTTCCACGTTTCCTTGCGAATATCCGGATCGGCGGCCAATGCCACTTGCAGAAAGCGGATGTACCACGGGCCCTGCATGGCCTGGAACTGTTTATCGAGGGCCAGTTGACGGGTCAGCAAGGTGCTCAGGCTGTCGGCATCGCTGCGAAAAATCGGATCTTCGCTGGCGCGGTAATGGGCCACCAACGCCTGCATATCACCCTTGAAGAACTGATTCGCCGTGCCCTGAAAACCGCTCAGACCGGTCTGCGCCTCAATCAGGTGCGCTTCGACCCGCTTGGCATAATCGCTGATGAACCCTGGCACCTGGACACCGATCAACAGGCCCGCCGCGAACAACACCAGCCGTAGATAACTGAGCAACATGAAGGGAAATCCTTATTCGGTCTTGCCCTGGCTGACGCATTCGCCGCGTCGCCAGAGGCTCCATTGGCCCGGTTCGTAGCGGGTCCAGGTTTCGTTTTCGGTCAAGGGTTCGGTGGCGATCACCGTGACCACGTCATTGGGCGTGGTTTCGGCCTGGAAATCGACGATCACATCGACGTCCTTCAAGCGCGCCGGGCCGAATGGCGCGCGACGGGTGATTTGCGCCAGTTTGGTCGAGCAATAGCAGAACAACCAATCGCCATCGCTGAGCAGGCAGTTGAACACGCCTTTGCTGCGGTATTCGGCGCAGGCGGCCACCAGGTCTGGCAGCAGTTCTTCGACCTCTACCGGTTCCGGGAACGCGGCGCGCACGCGGTTGAGCAAATCGCAGAACGCCGCTTCGCTGTCGGTATCGCCGACCGGGCGGTAAAAACTCTTGATCGGTTGAAACTCCGCGAGTTGACCATTGTGGGCAAAACACCAGTTACGGCCCCACAGCTCACGCACAAACGGATGGGTATTGGACAGGCAGACCTTGCCGACATTGGCCTGGCGGATGTGCCCGATTACCACTTCGCTCTTGATCGGATAGCGTTGCACCAGGTTCGCGACTTCGGATTCGCAGCTCGCAGCCGGGTCCTGAAACAGGCGCAGGCCACGGCCCTCGTAAAAGGCGATGCCCCAGCCGTCACGGTGCGGACCGGTGCGACCGCCGCGCTGCATCAGCCCGGTGAAGCTGAACACGATATCGGTCGGCACATTGGCGCTCATGCCCAATAACTCACACATGCTCGGATTCTCGCTGAAAGGCAGGGGCAAGGTTACAGACGCGGCTCGACCCGCAATCGCTGAGGGTTGCTCGGCACCGGTGGACGACCGTAACGATCATCGCCCGCACCGCCAAAAGGATGATCTTCTTCAGGTTCATCGGCCCGGGCCGCAGCCTTGGCAGCGGCAGCCTGTTCCTTGCGAGCGTTGGACGCACGTTCGATAGGGAAACGGATCGCCACGAATACCAGGTAAATGCCGAAGGCGATCATGCCGTACATGAACAGGTCGGAGATCGCGCGCCAGGCGTTGTTGCCGACCTTGAACAGCAGATCGAGCGCCGTGATGGCGATGGCCGGAGCGACCTTTTCCTTCACCGGATCAATGATGGTCGGGCTGAACAGCAACACGGCCACCAACAGCCGCAGCGGCTCACGCAGCCAGCGCCACATCCAGCGGGTCAAGCGCATCCACACCAACAGGCAGCCCAAAGCGGCAAAGGCGTAGAGGCCCCAAGCGATCAGATAGTCGTTCTCGGTCATGGTGTCCATGGCAAGGCAGGCAAAGAGGCGCTTATAGTAACGACTTTTCGCACGTCAGGCTTGCCCGCCGTCTGCGAACCCTATTTCGTAAACCGCTCGAGAGTCCTTCATGCCCCTATCCGTCAACGTTTCCGACGCTCCCATTGCCCGCAAGGCCGAAGGTGACGACCCGTATGCCTGGCTGCAGGAGCGCGACACCGACGCGGTGCTCGACTACCTGAAAGCGGAAAACCGCTATCAAGAGGCGCAAACCGCCGATCAGGCCGGGTTGCGTGAAACCCTGTTCGAAGAGATCAAGGCGCGGATTCTCGAAACCGACCTGTCCTTGCCCTCCCCTTGGGGCCCGTACCTGTATTACACGCGCACCACGGCCGGTGATGAATATGCTCGTCACTACCGCTGCCCGCGCCCTGCCGATGACAGCCTGCAGCTCGACGAAAGCCAGGAACAATTGCTGCTGGACCCGAATGCACTGGCCAAAGGCGGTTTCTTTTCCCTGGGCGCCTTCAGTATCAGCCCGGACCACCAGCGCCTGGCCTACAGCATCGACGCCACAGGCGATGAGATTTACACGCTGTTCGTGAAGGAATTGTCCAACGACCGTGTCAGTGAACTGGAATTCCAGGATTGCGACGGCAGCATGACCTGGGCCAATGACAGCCTGACGCTGTTCTTCGGCGAACTGGACGACACCCATCGCCCGCACAAACTGTTCCGCTATCGGCTGGACGGTACGGCGGCTGAAGAAGTGTTCCATGAGCCGGACGGTCGATTCTTCATGCATTGCTACCGCTCGAGTTCCGAGCAGCAATTGCTGCTGTCCCTGGGCAGCAAGACCACCAGCGAAGTCTGGGTGCTCGACGCGTTCCAGCCGCAGCAGGCTTTTACCTGCATCGCACCGAGAGTTGAAGACCATGAGTACGACGTCGACCACGGCGCGCTCGACGGTCAATGGACCTGGTTCATTCGCACCAATCGCGACGGCATCAACTTTGCCCTGTACCACGCCGTAGACACCGGCGTGGCGCCGACCGAGGCCGACTGGCAGAACCTGATCCCGCACAGCGACACGGTGATGATCGAAGGCATGAGCCTGAACGCCGGGGCCATGACCCTGAGCTTGCGTGAAGGTGGCTTGCCGATCATCGAAGTTCATCCGCAAGACCTGCCGAGCTACCGTGTGCAGTTACCGGATGCGGCCTACAGCCTGCACGTGCAGAACAGCCTGGAATTCGTCAGTGACAGGATCCGCCTGCGCTACGAAGCCTTGAACCGTCCGGCGCAGATCCGCCAGCTGGCGCTGGACAGCGGCGAGCAGAAAGTCCTCAAGGAAACCCCGGTGCTCGGCCCGTTCGACGCCGATGCCTACGTCAGTCAGCGCCTGTGGGCGACCGCACCGGACGGTACGAAAGTGCCGATCAGCCTCGTCGTCAAACGCGAAGCACTCGGCAAGCCGGCGCCACTTTATCTGTATGGCTATGGCGCTTACGGCGAAAGCCTCGACCCGTGGTTCTCCCACGCCCGTTTGAGTCTGCTGGATCGTGGCGTGGCGTTCGCCATCGCTCATGTGCGTGGCGGTGGAGAACTGGGCGAAGCCTGGTATCGCGCCGGCAAGCAGGAACACAAACACAACACCTTCAGCGACTTCATCGCCTGCGCCGAACACCTGATCGCCAATGGCTTCACTACTTCACAGCAACTGGCGATCAGCGGCGGCAGCGCCGGTGGTCTGCTGATCGGCGCGGTGCTCAATCAGCGGCCGGACCTGTTCGGCGCGGCGATCGCCGAAGTGCCGTTCGTCGACGTGCTGAACACCATGCTCGACCCGGATCTGCCGTTGACCGTCACCGAGTACGACGAGTGGGGCAATCCTGAAGAACCGGACGTCTATGAGCGGATCAAGGCCTACGCCCCGTACGAAAACGTCACCGCACAAGCTTATCCGGCGACCCTGGTGATCGCCGGCTACAACGACAGTCGCGTGCAGTACTGGGAAGCGGCCAAATGGGTGGCGAAATTACGCGCGACCAAAACCGACGCCAATCCCCTGCTGCTCAAGACAGAATTGGGTGCCGGGCACGGCGGGATGAGCGGTCGATATCAGGGATTGCGTGACGTAGCACTCGAATACGCATTTGTTTTCAAGGTTTTGGGCATCGCCTGAGGAACTTGGCCCGGCGTGTCGGTCTTAACTCCATACGCCGGGCCCAATCCAACACACCCCCTGTGGGAGCGAGCTTGCTCGCGATGAGGCCAGCACATTCGAAACTGATGTTGAATGTGCCACCGCTATCGCGAGCAAGCTCGCTCCCACAGGGGTTTGCGTGAATCCAAATCCGGATAGTACAGACACAAGAAAAAGACCGTGACGACATGTCAGAACCGACCTTACTGAACAACGAAATTCGCGACTGGCTGATGGACTGTGGCCTGTTCGATCAACTGCTGCCGGCGGACTTCGCTGCGGCCTCGGGCTACTTCAGCATCAGCACCATTGCTTCGGGCGAAGAGATTTTCCATGAGGGCGATGCCGGCAGCTTCATGTGCATCATCCACACCGGCCAGGTGGCGGTGCAGAAAACCAACAGCGACGGGCACCTGGTGACCATGGCAACGTTGCGCAGCGGTCGGGCGTTCGGCGAAATGGCCGTACTCGACGGCGAACGGCGCTCGGCCAGTTGCGTGGCCGCGAGCAATTGCCAGTTGCTCAATCTGGGCAAGGACTCGCTGGAAAAGATGCTCAACGATGCGCCGAAAATCGCCGCAAAAATCATCCGTGCCCTCGCCGTCTCCCTCTCCAAACGCTTGCGCATGGCCGATGGGCAACTGCTCTCGCAGCAGGTTTAACCGCCGGGTGATTTGGCTTTCGACGGGTTTTGCTCCAGCCCCGGCAGTGGCTGGTCCTTGGTGGGCGGGCTAGGCATTTCAATGGGCACCAACGGCGGACCGCCACTGCCGGGTCCGACCTTGGGTACGCTGGTCGGGGTGATTTGCGGGTATGGCGTCGGGGTCGCGGTGCCGGGCGAACCGGGCAGCGGCGCAGGGTTGGTCGGAATGGTTTGCAACTGCTGGGCCTGCACTGCAGTTATCGAGAGCGCGGCCAAGGCAATGACCGTTAGAATGGTGCGCTTCATCAATGGCTCCGTTGACCTTGTTGTCGTTTGCAGGCTACTCCCAACGGCGCGTGTTTGCCTTCCCCCTCTTATGCCAATTTCTCCTCAAGTGAGTCCCATGAAACGTTTCGTTCTGCTCGACACCACTCCAATTCCTGAAAATGGCGGTGCCTTGTGCCTGTTCGAATACGGTGAGGATTTCGTCATCAAGATCCAGGGCGGCGACGGCGGGCAACTGATGAACACCCGCATGCACGGCTCGGAAGACGCTCTGGCGGAGATCCCGTGCCGTAAAGTGGCCGGCCGGCCGAGTTCGCGCGTGCTGATCGGCGGCCTGGGCATGGGCTTCACCCTCGCCTCGGCTCTCAAGCATCTGGGCAAGACCGCTGAAGTGGTGGTCGCCGAACTGGTGCCGGGCGTGGTGGAGTGGAACCGTGGACCGCTGGGTGAGAAAGCCGGGAACCCGCTGCTTGACCCGCGCACGGTCATTCGCATGGAAGACGTGGCCAAAGTCCTGCAGGCAGAGCCGCAAGGTTTCGACGCGATCATGCTCGACGTCGACAACGGCCCCGAAGGCCTGACCCAGAAGGCCAACAGCTGGCTCTACTCCGCTGGCGGCCTGAGCGCCTGCGCCAAGGCTCTGCGGCCCAAAGGAGTGCTGGCCGTCTGGTCTGCGAGCGCGGACCGACAGTTTTCCGACAAACTGAAGAAAGCCGGCTTCAAGGCCGAGGAAGTCCAGGTCTTCGCCCACGGCAACAAAGGTACCCGTCACACCATCTGGATTGCCGAGAAGCTCAGGGGCTGAGCTAAACTCACGTCATAACCGTCATTAGTCTTTTACAAAGGTGAACCCATGAGTTCGTCAACGCCTCCGACCAACACCTCGAAACTGGACCGCATCCTTGCCGACAACCAGCGCGACAAGGAAATGGGTTACCGCGACAAGGCCCTGAAAATGTACCCGCACGTGTGCGGCCGCTGCGCCCGTGAGTTTTCCGGCAAGCGCCTGAGCGAACTGACCGTGCACCACCGCGACCATAACCACGACAACAACCCTCAGGACGGCTCGAACTGGGAATTGTTGTGCCTGTATTGCCACGACAACGAACACTCGCGGTATACCGATCAACAGTATTTCGGTGAAGGCTCGCTGAGCTCGCCGAAAATCGCCAAGGCGACGCATAACCCGTTTGCCGCGTTGGCCGGCCTGATGAAGAAAGACGAGTAATATTTTCAGCGCCTCGACCGGCCCCTTCACGCCCTGAGCTTTTCCGTCAACACGGTTTTGCTGTGTCCGGCTCGCTGATCAAAGGCGAGCTTGCTCGCGATAGCGATCGACCAAACACCACCAATCTCCAAACCGGACACCCCTCCCCCAATCCCCGTATAATCGCCGTTTTTTCCCCGAAGGCACCCGCTCGTGGCAGACAAACGGTACAGCTGCATTGGTTTGTATAACCCCAAATCACCGGAGAACGTCGGTTCGGTGATGCGCGCCGCTGGCTGTTACGGCGTGGCGTCCGTGTTCTACACCGGCAAACGTTATGAGCGCGCCGCCGACTTCGTCACCGACACCAAGCGCGTCCACTACGACATTCCGCTGATCGGCATCGACGACCTGAAAAAAATCCTGCCGCTGGGCTGCGTTCCGGTCGCTGTGGAACTGGTGGACGGCGCCCGTTCACTGCCGGAATACACCCATCCGGACCGCGCTCTGTACATCTTCGGCCCGGAAGACGGCTCGCTGGATAAAGAGATTCGCGACTGGTGCGAAGACGTGGTCTACATCCCGACCACCGGCTGCATGAACCTGGCGGCCACCGTCAACGTCGTGCTCTATGACCGCATGTCCAAGGGACTCAACACTCGCTCCGGAGCGAAATTTCGCTGATTCACCGCACATCCGATGGAACAAGCCGCCCGCCTTGGCAGTCAGCTTAATTATCTATTCTTGCAGCAGTCATTCCAGCCAGGAGACAGATCATGAGCGAACTCAAACGCGTAGAACGCATCGAATCCACCCCGTTCCAGACTCACACTGAACAGAACGTGCAGGGTTGGGAACGCATCGGTTCCCTGGCCGGCGGCGTGGTGATGGTCGGCAAGGGCCTGCGTCGAGGTGGTGTGTTCGGGTTGATTCAAGTGGCGATCGGCGGTGTGGCCCTGGCGCGTGGTATTACCGGGCACAGTTCGGCGAAAAGCCTGCTGGAGAAAAGCCGTCAGGACATGAACAACGTGCGGGCGAAGATTCAGCGGGCCGGGGAAGAGTTGAACCGGTTGAAGGCGAATGCTGAGGCGGCGACCAATACCGCTACCGTGACCGGTAATGATTCGTTGAAGTCGCCTAAAACCGGGGTTTGATCCAGACATTGTGGTGAGTCGAAGGGCCTCATCGCGAGCAAGCTCGCTCCCACAGGTGACCGCATTCCCA
>NZ_JALBYU010000003.1 GCF_029963765.1 Pseudomonas sp. UYIF39 | reverse complement strand
CCCCCCCCCCCCCCCCCCCCCCCCCCCCCCCCCCCCCCCCCCCCCCCCCCCCCGCCCCCCCCCTTCGGGTTGTGCCTGAAAGCGGGCCAGGCTGCGTTGCAGTCCTTGGCAAGGGAACGACCATTACCGGCGGACTGCGCCTTGCCTGGGCCGCTTTCAGGCACAACGCGGCGCAGGCAATAATTGATGGCAGGCCCTAGAATAGCCAAACATTTTTTTCAGGAGGTGGCCGATGCAGGCTCTCGACGCTTTGCTCAACCGTGTTTCCGTTCCACGACTGCTCGAACCGGCACCGACCGCAGAACAACGCGAAGTGTTGTTTGGCGCTGCGATGCGAGCGCCAGACCATGGCCACTTGCAGCCTTGGCGCTTCCTGACAGTCGAAGGCGCGGCGCGCGAGCAAATGGGCGAGTTGCTGGCCGAAGCGGCGAAGCTGCAGGACAGTGAGGTGTCCGAGGCGGCGCTGGACAAGGCGCGTAACGGTCCACTGCGCGCGCCGCTGGTGGTTGTGGTGATCGCCCGGTTGCAGGACCACGTTAAATATCCGAAGTCCGAACAACTGCTGGCGGCGGGCTGTGCGGCTCACGGGATTTTGCTGGCGGCTTATGCGCAAGGGATTGGCGCGGTGTGGCGCACGGGTGAACTGGCGTATTCGGCGCATGTGGCCAAGGGGTTGGGCCTGGCTGAAGGGGAAGAGGTGATTGCATTTCTTTACCTTGGCACACCGCAGAAAGAGCCGCGCGTGGCGGAGAAGGTTGATCTGGCTGAGTTCGTCAGCGCCTGGCCCGGCATGTCCTGAAGATCAAAAGAATCGCAGCCTCGTTTCACTCGACAGCTGCTACAGGTGCGCACGGATCTCTGTAGCAGCTGTCGAGTGAAACGAGGCTGCGATCTTTTCGCATCACCACGGCGCTACGGCTGAACAACTGCCCCCGGCACCAACGGTAATTCCAGGCTGGCGATAAACCCGCCATCTGGATGATTGGCCAGCACCAGACTCCCGCCATGCCGCTCCGCCGCACGACGCGCAATGGCCAACCCCAAACCATGTCCAGCCGCCGTCTGCCCCGGCGCCCGATAGAACGGCTCACCCAACTGGCTCAAATGCGTAGCCTCTACGCCTGGCCCGTGGTCACGCACACTGACCACAATCCGCTCACCTTGACGCACCGCCTGCATTTCAATCGACTGTCCCGCCGGGTTGAACCGCTGAGCATTGCGCAGCAGGTTGTCGAGGGCGCGCTCGATCATCGTCGGCCAGCCTTTGAGGTTCAGCTGCGGCTCGGCCTCAAGGTGCACGTTCTGCTCCGGCGAACCCAATTGAGCATCCTTTTGCAGGGTGTTGAGCAGCGCATTGAGATCAACCTCTTCGGCGCTGGCGTTGTCGGCATCGACCCGCGCCAGTACCAGAATCTCGCTGATCAGCGCTTCCAGACGGTCGCACTCCCGAGTGAGGCGCGGCCAGAGTTTTTGCCGTTCTTCAGGGTTGGCCCGCTCGGCCAGTGCCAGCGCAATGCGCAGCCGGGCAAGTGGTGAACGCAGCTCATGGGACACATCCCGCAGCAACTGCCGCTGGCTGCCGATCAAACTTTGCAGGCGCGCGCCCATGCGGTTGAAGTCGTTGGCCAGCACGCCGAACTCATCGCGGCGGTTAGCCAGTTTTACCAGGCTGTTTTGTTGGTAGGTGGTTTGCCCCAGATCATGCACCGCGCCGCGCAAGCGATTGAGTGGGCGGGTGATCGACAGCGTGACGAACAGACTGAACAAGGTCAGCACCACCAGCGCGATACCCAGCGCACTCAATGGCCAGAGCAGGCTTTCGCGGTGCCAGGAGTCCAGTTCCGGGTGCGGAATGCGATAAATCAGAAGGTAGGTGTCGCCGGTTTTTTCGCTGGTGTATTCCGCGGTCAGACGTCGCCATGGCAGGCGACGGTCGTCGTTATTCTGTCGCGCTTCGAAGGCGGCCGCCCTGCGTGGGAAGGTACCGCGCACCACCGGGTCGCCGCTCTCGTTAAGGACTTGAACGTCGATGTGATACTGGCGTTTGCGCTGTTCGAGAATGTCCTGGGCAGCTTCTTCGCCCTGGGCTTCGTAGGTTTGCGTCCACTCCTCGGCCAGGGTGTTGAGGCCCGGGTGGCGACTGAGGATCCATGCGTCCTGGTTGAGCATGTGCCCGAGCAGAATGGAAAGCCCTGCAACCAGAGCGATGGCCAGCCAGAAGCTGGCCAGAATACGCCAGAACAATGAGCGCACAGAAAGTCCTCAAACAAAGAAAGCCCAACGGCGATTAACCGTTGGGCTGGGGCGTGACGCTAGATCATTATTGCGCTTTTTGCGGTTGTTGCGCTTTCCAGGCCTTGAATTCGGCCCACTCGGCGCGACGCTCAGCCTGTTTTTTCTGGATCTCGTCGAATTTCTTCTGTTGATCCGGTTTCAGCAGGGCGCGCACATCGGCTTCGGCTTTCTGATGTTTGGCGGTCATTTCGTCTTTCATGGCTTTCTGGTCAGCCGGGGAGAGTTTCTCCAGGTACTTTTCGACCAGTTGCTGGCGATCATGCATCTGCTCGCCCATGATTTTGCGGATCTGCTCGCGCTGTTCGCGGCTCAAATCCAGCTGGCTGTATGGGCCGCCTTTACCGTGCTCGTGCATCTGACCGCCGTGGCGCGGGCCATCCATCGGACCACCCATGGAGCCTGCGCCTTCAGGCATCGCCATGGCAGCGGTCGGCAGGGCGGCAGCAAACATCAGAGCGATAAGAGTCTTGCGCATGGTGAATCTCCTTGTCTCGTTCCCGGTACGTTCCGGATGAGTACAGATTACGGAGATCAAGGTCAGCGGCGGTCAGCGGAGCGTAAAGCTTGGGTAAAGACGAGTTCTCGCCGACCTGACAAAACTTACAGGCTGTAGTAATAGCCACGGCTGCGCAGGGCCACGATGCGCGGACGTCCGTCGGGGTGTGGACCGATTTTTTTGCGCAAGTTGCTGACGTGCATGTCCAGGCTGCGGTCGTACAGCGTCAGCTTGCGGCCGAGGGCAATTTGCGCCAGCTCCTGTTTGTCCAGCGGCTCGCCGGGTTGCTTGAGCAGGGCTTCGAGCAGACGGCTTTCGGAGACGGTGAGGGTGAATTCCTGTTCATCGATGCTGACCACGCCACGTACCGGGCTGAAACACAGGTCGCCCAGTTCGAGCTGACTGGAGACTGCTGCCGGATGACTGCGGCGCAACACGGCGCGCAGGCGGGCTGTCAGTTCCCGTGGGTCGCACGGTTTGGCCAGGTAATCGTCGGCGCCGAGTTCCAGGCCGAGGATGCGGTCCAGCGGTTCACCGCGCGCCGAAAGCATCAGCACCGGCAAGTCCGGGTGATCGCTGCGCAATTGCTTGAGCAGCTCCAGACCGCTGCCGTCCGGCAGCATCACGTCCAGTACCACGGCTGCCGGCGACGTTTCGGCCAGTGCGCGACGGGCGCTCTGACCATCGTGGCAGGCGCGGACCTGGAAGCCTTCCTGGCTCAGCCAACTGCTCAGGAGCTCACACAGCTCCTGGTCATCATCAATTAATAACAGCTCGCTCATGACTCACTCAATTTAGCCATTGCCTGCGTTTTCTGGTGGCACCACTGGCGAAGATACCGCAGAGCAGCGCCAATAGCGCTACTCCGCCGCCGATGACGAACCACTGTTGCTGATCGGTCAATAGACGCGGTAGCGGGCTGTTGGCCTGGGCTTCCTTGAGTTGCAGCTTGAGGCGCTGATTCTCTTGGCGCAACCGGCTCAGCTGAGCGCTTTCGCGTTCGGCATCGGTATTTTGCAGTTGTTTGCTCAGTTCTTCTCGTTGCTGTTCGCTTACCTTCAAGCGCTGTTGCAACTGGGTGATCTGGCTGCCGGCGCTCAGGGATAATGGCGTGGAACTACCGCCCTCGGCGCTTTCTTCACCGTGAGCAGGGGCCACGATCGACAACGTCACCAACATCAGACACAACGGACCTTTGCGCATCGCCACTCCTGATTCCAATACGAGTATTGGGCAGGTTGTCGGCCGGTAAACGAGAATAATGAGCGTTGAGAGCGCGATGAACCGATAAGGTTCATCGCGCTGGAGGGGTATTACGGCAGGACTTGCTTGAACGGCTTGACCGAAACGTTGGCGTAGACGCCTGCGGCGATATACGGATCAGCGTCGGCCCAGGCCTGGGCGGCGCTCAGGGAATCGAATTCGGCGACGATCAGGCTGCCGGTAAAACCCGCAGCGCCCGGATCATTGCTGTCGACCGCCGGGTGTGGACCGGCCAAAACGATGCGACCTTCACCTTTGAGCACTTGCAGGCGCTCAAGGTGTGCAGGCCGTGCGGCCAGGCGGGCTTCCAGGGAGTTGGCGACGTCTGTGGCAATGATTGCGTAAAGCATGTCAGTCCTCGGTTTTTGGCGTTGTGGTATCGGCGTCGTGCAGGTGGCGGGACAGGTAAATGCCCTGGCCGACCAGGAACAGCAGCGTCATGCCCAGGCTGCCGAAGACTTTGAAGTCAACCCAGTAGTCCTGAAAGGTGAACGCGACGAACAGGTTGGCGGCACCGCAAAACAGGAAAAACCCGATCCAGGCAATATTCAGGCGGGTCCAGACCGGCTCCGGCAGGGTCAGCGCGTGGCCCATGATGCGTTTGATCAGCAGTTGTTCACCGACGAAGTGGCTGCCAATGAACGCCAGGGCGAACAGCCAGTTCACCACTGGAGCTTTCCATTTCAGGAAGGTTTCGCTGTGGAACGCCAGGGTCAGGCTGCCGAAGACCAGGCAGGCGATGAGGGTCAGCCACTGGCTCTTCTCCAGCGTGCGCTGCTTGATGAACAGCGTGCCGTAAACCACCAGGGAGCTGATGATCAGCATGGCGGTGGCGCTGTAAATTCCGCCTACAGTGACCTCGTGGCCGGCAATGTCGACGACCCGAGGATCGAGTTTGAAAACGATGAAGAACAGCAGAAGCGGGATGAAATCGATGAATTGTTTCACAGTGGCAGCCAGAAGCAGGATGTGGCGGCATAATAACAAACATATGGGCGCGCGATAGCGCCAGCTGATTTGAGGTAAAAAAGTCCCGTGAATGTTGATTTGCACTGCCATAGCACGGCCTCCGATGGCGCTCTCGCGCCTGCAGTACTGGTTGCGCGTGCGTTCGAGAAAGGCGTGCGAGTCCTGGCCTTGACCGATCACGACACCCTTGAAGGCCTCGAAGAGGCTCGCAGTGCAGCGATCGCGCTGGGAATGCAACTGGTCAACGGCGTCGAATTGTCCTGCACCTGGGGCGGCGCGACCATTCACGTTTTGGGCTACGGATTTGATGTCAATGCCGCACCGTTGGTCGAGGCCATCGCAAGATTGCACGATGGCCGCTGGTTACGGTCCGAAGAAATAAGCCGAAAATTGGCATTGAAAGGCATGCCGGGAGCGCTGGAAGGGGCCCGGGCCATCCAGCAGGAACTGGGCGACAGTGGCAACGCGCCGGCCCGCCCGCATTTCGCCGACTGGATGGTGCGTGAAGGTTTCGTCAAGGATCGCGCCGAAGCGTTCCGCAAATGGCTGGGCGCCGGCAAGCTGGGGGACGTCAAGCAACACTGGCCGACCCTGGAAGACACGGTCGAAACCCTGCGCGCCGCCAAGGCCTGGGTCAGCCTGGCGCATCCGTGGCACTACGATTTCACTCGCAGCAAACGTCGCCGGCTGATTGCCGACTATATTCAAGCAGGGGGCCACGCGATCGAAGTGGTCAATGGCCATCAGCCCGCCGAGCAAGTGGGCAGCCTGGCGATTCTCGCCCGTGAGTTCGGTCTGCTGGTCAGCGCCGGCAGTGATTTTCATGGCCCTGGAGGCTGGTCCGAGATCGGTGAGTACCGCCCGCTCCCGGAGGATCTGCCGCCACTGTGGTGTCGATTCAAACATGACCCAATTATTGCCGCCGTCTGAACAGGTAGAGAATGTGAGTCAATTTTTCCAGATTCATCCGGAAAACCCGCAAGCGCGCCTGATCAAACAGGCTGTCGAGATCATCCGCAGCGGCGGGGTAGTGATTTATCCCACAGACTCGTCCTATGCCATTGGTTGCCAGATCGGCGACAAGAATGCCGTGGAGCGCGTGCGCCGTTTGCGCGGGCTGGACGACAAGCACAATTTCGCGCTGATTTGCAGCGATCTGTCGCAACTGGGCCTATTCGCCAAGATTGACACCGGCCTTTTCCGCTTGCTCAAGGCCCACCTGCCGGGGCCGTACACGTTTATTCTCAACGCCACCCGCGAAGTCCCGCGGCTGTTGTTGCACCCGAAAAAACGCACCATCGGCCTGCGTGTACCGAGCCATCCGATTGCCATGGCACTGCTGGAAGAACTCGGCGAACCGCTGATGAGCGTGACCCTGATCCTGCCCGGCGAAACTGACCCGATGACCGATCCTTACGAAATGCGCCAGATACTCGAGCATCAGGTCGACCTGATCATCGACGGCGGTTTCGGCGGGATCAAGGCATCCACCGTGATCAACCTCGCCGACGGCGAGCCGGAGGTGATCCGCGTTGGTTGCGGCGACCCGACGCCGTTCATGGCCGAGGCGTAGATGTCTGCAGTAGAACCCGTTGTTGACAGTCAGGCCGGAGCCCAGCAAGAGCTGCCCTTCGCGATGGTCTATGGCCAGGCGGTCATGGAAATGCCGCTGGACCTGTACATTCCGCCGGATGCGCTTGAGGTCTTTCTCGAAGCCTTCGAAGGCCCCCTCGACTTGCTGCTGTACCTGATCCGCAAACAGAACATCAACATCCTCGACATCCCGGTGGCGGAAATCACCCGTCAGTACATGGGCTATGTCGAGTTGATGCAATCGGTGCGTCTGGAACTGGCCGCCGAGTACCTGGTCATGGCCGCGATGCTGGCCGAGATCAAATCGCGGATGCTGCTGCCGCGTGCCGAAACGATCGAGGCCGAAGAAGACGACCCCCGCGCTGAACTGATCCGCCGCTTGCAAGAGTACGAACGCTTCAAGGCCGCAGCCGAAGGCATCGATGGCCTGAGCCGCGTGGGTCGTGACGTGGTAGTCCCCAAGCTCGACGCCCCGGAAGCCCGGGCGCGCAAGCTGTTGCCGGATGTGCGCTTGTCAGAGTTGCTGTTATCCATGGCCGAGGTCCTGCGCCGTGGCGACATGTTCGAAAGTCACCAGGTCAGCCGCGAGGCGCTGTCCACCCGCGAACGCATGAGCGATGTGCTGGAGCGCCTCAAGGGCGGCGGTTTCGTGCCCTTTGCCGAGCTGTTCACCGCTGAAGAAGGACGTCTGGGGGTGGTGGTAACCTTTATGGCGATCCTCGAACTGGTCAAGGAATCCTTGGTCGAGCTGGTGCAGAATGAGCCGTTCGCAGCGATCCACGTGCGGGCCCGAGCCGAATAACGAGTTGAATCATGAACCTGACTGAACCCCGCGAGCTGGCGCCACTGCTTGAAGCCTTTCTGTTGGCCTCGGGAAAACCGCAATCGCTTGAACGCCTGTTCGAACTCTTCGAAGAGGGCGAGCGGCCGGAGCCGCCGGTCTTCAAGAAAGCCCTGACGATTCTCGCCAAGTCCTGCGATGGCCGGGCCTTCGAGCTGAAGGAAGTGGCCTCCGGTTATCGTCTGCAGATCCGCGAAAAGTTCTCGCCGTGGGTGGGACGTTTGTGGGAAGAGCGCCCGCAGCGGTATTCCCGTGCCATGCTCGAAACCATTGCGCTGATCGCTTATCGCCAGCCAATCACCCGGGGCGAAATCGAAGACGTGCGGGGCGTGGCGGTCAACAGTCACATCGTCAAAACCTTGCTGGAGCGTGAGTGGATCCGCATCGTCGGCTACCGCGACGTGCCGGGTAAACCGGCGATGTTTGCGACCACCAAGGCCTTTCTCGATCACTTCAATCTGAAAAACCTCGACGATTTGCCACCGCTGGCCGAATTGCGCGAGCTTGAGCCTGACCCTGTGCTCGATTTTGACGACGCGCCGGTGCCTGCCGGACTGCAGGAGTTGGCCGACGCCAGCGCCGAGCCGGAAGAGCCAAAGGAAGAAACCAGTTTCCACACGTTGTTGCTGGAACTGGACACCATGGAGGAGGGGCTCAAGACCGATTTCGATGATCTGTTGCGCGATGGCGAGGTGACCGAGACCGAAGGGATTGTGGATCAGCCCGAGCCCGAGCTTGAGCCTGAAATCGAAGTTAAACTTCAGGTCGAGCCCGAAGCCACGGTCGAAGAAGAGCAGGAAGATGATGTACTTGGCGTTGCCGAAGCTCGCGAGAAACTCCTGGCCGCTGTCGCCGCCCTTGAGCAACACAAGCCCGAGCCCGAGTTGACCGACGAAGAAGCCGAAGCCCGGGCCCTCGCCGAAGCGATCGAGGCCGAACGCCGCGAATTTGAAGACGACTGATGATCGTTCCCACGCAGAGTGAACGATCTCGGCGCCACCGGTCGGCGGAAATACCGGTAAGTCTCCATTGATCAGCTAGTCTCTGATGCGCGAACGCTCCCATGAGCGTATGATTCGCGACCCTTCGGCGATCCCTTCGCCCTAGACCCAGCTTTCAACTCTTCAGGTCCCTCACTTCAGAGCTGCCTGAACAGACCACACCGGGAGGTGCCCAGATGAGTATCAACGACCAGAAAGACGACCAGGAAATCGGCCCAGCAGGCGAGAAACTGCAGAAAGTCCTCGCCCGTATCGGCGTCGGCTCGCGCCGTGACGTAGAAGCCTGGATCAGCCACGGCCGCATCAAGGTCAATGGCAAAGACGCCACCCTCGGGCAGCGCGTCGACATGCACGACGCCATCACCATTGATGGCAAGGTGATCAAGCGCGAAGAAGCCGCCGAGTCGGTACGCCGCGTGATCATGTACAACAAGCCTGACGGCGAAATCTGCACCCGCCTTGATCCGGAAGGCCGTCCGACCGTTTTCGACAAGATGCCGCGCCCGAAAGAAGGTCGCTGGATCAACATCGGTCGTCTGGACATCAACACCACCGGCCTGCTGATGTTCACCACCGACGGTGAGCTGGCCAACCGCCTGATGCACCCTTCCTACGAGATGGACCGTGAATACGCGGTTCGTGTGCGTGGCGAAGTCGATGACGAGATGATCGAGCGTCTGAAAGCAGGCGTCGTCCTCGAAGACGGCCCGGCCAAATTCACCGACATCAAGCAAGCGCCAGGCGGCGAAGGTTTCAACCACTGGTATCACTGCGTGGTGATGGAAGGTCGCAACCGCGAAGTTCGTCGTCTGTGGGAATCCCAGGGCCTGGTGGTCAGCCGTCTGAAGCGCGTGCGTTTCGGTCCGGTGTTCCTCAACTCCGACCTGCCGATGGGCCGCTGGCGCGAAATGAGCCAGTACGAAGTCGACATTCTGAGTGCTGAAGTGGGCCTGACGCCTGTGGCCATGCCGCAGATGAACGCCAAGAGCAAAGACAAGCTCGACCGCATGCAGCGTAAATCGTCGCGTCCAATGGGCAAGACCGAGCGCGTGCGCACGTTGCGTCCAGCGGTCGGCAACCAGACAGCGGCTACTCCACGTGATACTCGTGAACCGCATATCGAAGGCGAGCGTCCAGCCCGCAAACCAGCAGCACCTCGTGCTGACGGCGAGCGCGGTCCACGCACTCCGCGTCCGGCCAATGGTCGCACCGAGCGCGGCGAAGGCCGTGGTGCACCAAGCGGTGGTCGTAGCGATCGCGGTGCTCCAGCCGGTCGTGGTACGCCAGTGGCAGACCGTCCGGCCGATACTAAGCGTCCGGCCAAGGCACCGGCGAAGAAGCGCCCAGGCATCGTTCTGGTCGACAAGGATGCTCCATCGGGCAAACGCCGCGGTGCACCCGCCGGTTCGGGCCAGCGTCCAGGCTTCGGTCGTCGCAAACCTGAGTAATTGGTAAGCGCCGCATAAAAAACGCCAACCTTCGGGTTGGCGTTTTTTTTCGTCTGGCTGATCAGAAGACAAACTGCCCATCAAACACCGGCTCATCATCCAGCGCCAACACGCCGTTGGAGAAGATTTGCAGTCAGCCTACAGCGAGATCTGATTCGGCAAATTTACGTTACGGCATGTAAAGAAATACTGACGAAATCAAGCCTCAAAGCCCTTGGTTTGACGCTTGCGCAAGGGATGTAAGGAAAACCTTCCGCCCAAGAACCATTTAATCCATCCGCAGGGCTCTGGCCCGCTTGTTTCAGACGCGGTTGAAGGGTGAGATGCGCCCCATGCCTGTCGTGCAGGTGCATAACAAGAAGGAGGCGCAATGTACGCCGTGACTCATCTCCATCTCTCCCCGTGGAGTGATTTTTCCGTCACTCCTGTCGATGACCCGCAAAGGTCTGACTCTATTTTTGCTGCCGCTCGAGACCCTCGAGGCGGA
The DNA here is from genome assembly GCF_029963765.1 of Pseudomonas sp. UYIF39. Lineage (GTDB taxonomy): Bacteria > Pseudomonadota > Gammaproteobacteria > Pseudomonadales > Pseudomonadaceae > Aquipseudomonas. The sequence goes on along the minus strand of NZ_JALBYU010000003.1, from coordinate 354,840 downwards.
CACAGGCAATCCCGGCAAATGACACGCTGATCCAGTGGTGTCTGGCAGCAGGGGGTTACAGGTGTACAATGCGCCGCGTTTTAACTGTGACCTCCTGCGCATCAGCGCAAACCTCAAGGCTATCCGCCTTGTTCACTCCGCCGCGCCACAAGCGTGTCGGGTTCGATTTCGTCACAGATAAAAACAAACAGGTGACGCATGACCGTTGTAAAAACGCTGAACTCCTTTTGCCTTCGCTGGGGTTTGATCGGCGCTGCTTGAAATCGCAACCGAGCAGCAACGTCTAACGAACATCATCAAACCTTGCGTGAGACCCTTTCCATGAGTGGACAAAACTCGCATTCAGGCGAGCTGAAACGCGGCCTGAAAAATCGCCACATTCAACTGATCGCCCTCGGTGGCGCGATCGGTACCGGGCTGTTCCTCGGCTCGGCCGGCGTCCTGAAATCCGCCGGCCCGTCGATGATCCTCGGCTACGCCATCTGCGGCTTCATTGCCTTCATGATCATGCGCCAGCTCGGCGAAATGATCGTCGAAGAGCCGGTGGCCGGTTCCTTCAGCCACTTCGCCCATAAATACTGGGGTGGTTTTGCCGGTTTTCTGTCGGGCTGGAACTGCTGGATTCTGTACATTCTGGTGGGCATGTCGGAGCTGACCGCGGTCGGCAAATACATCCACTACTGGGCGCCACACATCCCGACCTGGGTCTCGGCAGCCGGCTTCTTTGTCTTGATCAACTTGATCAACCTGGCGAACGTCAAAGTCTTTGGTGAGGCCGAGTTCTGGTTCGCGATCATCAAGGTCGTGGCCATCGTCGGCATGATTGCGCTCGGCAGCTACCTGCTGGTCAGCGGCGACGGCGGCCCGCAAGCGTCGGTGACCAACCTGTGGGTCCACGGTGGCTTCTTCCCTAATGGTGTCAGCGGCCTGGTGATGGCCATGGCGATCATCATGTTCTCCTTCGGTGGCCTGGAAATGCTCGGTTTCACCGCAGCTGAAGCCGACAAGCCGAAAACCGTGATCCCGAAAGCGATCAACCAGGTGATCTACCGGATCCTGATTTTCTACATCGGTGCGCTGGTTATCCTGCTTTCGCTGACGCCATGGGACAGCCTGTTGGCGACCCTGAACGCTTCGGGTGATTCCTACAGTGGCAGCCCGTTCGTGCAAGTGTTCTCAATGCTCGGCAGTAACACCGCTGCGCACATCCTCAACTTTGTGGTCCTGACCGCGGCATTGTCGGTTTACAACAGCGGCACCTACTGCAACAGCCGCATGCTGCTGGGCATGGCCGAGCAGGGCGATGCGCCGAAAGCCTTGGCGAAAATCGACAAGCGCGGCGTGCCGGTGCGTTCGATCCTGGCCTCGGCGGCGGTGACGTTGATCGCCGTGTTGCTGAACTACCTGATCCCGCAAAACGCGCTGGAACTGTTGATGTCGCTGGTGGTTGCCACCCTGGTGATCAACTGGGCGATGATCAGCTTCTCGCACTTCAAGTTCCGGCAGCACATGAACAAAACCAAGCAGACGCCGCTGTTCAAGGCCTTGTGGTACCCGTACGGAAACTACATCTGCCTGGCGTTTGTGGTGTTCATTTTGGGCGTGATGCTGCTGATTCCGGGGATTCAGATCTCGGTGTATGCGATTCCGGTGTGGGTCGCGTTCATGTGGGTTTGCTACGGCATCAAGAACAAGCGTCGGGACCGGCATGCGTTGCAGGCTGCGGGTTCCGTCGTGAAATAGCGTAAACGCAGAAGCCTCAAACCCGGCCATGTGCCGGGTTTGTTGTTTTTGCGTCCGGTCGCTATTTCCCGTCCAGAAAGCTCAGCACCGCTGCATTGAAAAAATCCGGGTCCTGGATAAAAGCAAAGTGACTGACATTGGGCAGGATCAACAAACCGGCACCGGGAATGGCCGACGCCATGTACTCCGTGTGTTCGCGTTTGATGGCCTCGTCATGGTCGCCATCCACGATCAATATCGGGGCTTTGATTTTCGCCAGCTCTTCCGTTGTCCAGTTTGGCTGGCTTGCCCACATATGGCTGATCTGCTCGACGAACGCATCGTATTCTTTGGGGGTGGGCGACAGCTTTACGTATTCCTTGCCTGCGCGTTCGATGTAGGCGGCGAACGTCGGATTCTTCTCAACGCCTTCCTTCACGCCTGACGTCTGGGTGTTGGCGGCAAAGGCGAATACCTTGCCGACGCGCTGTGGATATCGCATCGCCATATCGAGCCCGAGGATGGCGCCGTCGCTCCAGCCCACGATGTCGGCGCGTTCGATCTTCAGTTTATCGAGCACCGCGATCACGTCGTCGGCCATCAGATCGTAGCCGTATGGTCGCGCGTCCCGGGAACTGCGGCCGTGGCCACGACTGTCGAGGGTAATGACGGTGTGTTTCGCCGAGAGGGCCTTGACCTGATGACCCCAGTAATCGGAGTTGGCCAGGCCACCGTGCAGCAACACGACGGGTGAGCCATGGCCGGTGATCGAGTAGTAGAGCTTGATGCCGTTGACGTCGGCACGGCCGGTTTTGGCGCTGGTGATCGGGGTCGGGGTGGCCGGCAATGTTTCCCAGCGTTCTTCGGCATGAGCAATGTTGAATGACAGCAGGACACAGAAAGCAGCAAGCAAGCAACGGGGCATAGGTGTCTCCATTCAAAAAGCGTGATCGGCGTGATCCGGATTCTTTAGCGTAGAAGCCTGCCGTCAGAAGGCTAGGCGTCGGTGTTTAAAATCATGTTGCGGATAGCTTTGTAATGTTCTGAAGTCTGGTTCCTACATGCGAAGTTGCCATGTACTACAGTGTTTTCTGAAAACTCAAAAAATAGAGTAAAGTTCGTTAATTCGGAAGTGGCCTACAACCCGCTGGATTATTTTTGTCATAAGCTGGTGCTCCAAAACATTAACGAGCGGCGCATATGGCCAGTAACAGCTACATGACTATTACCGGTAAGCGACAAGGGTTTATTTCTGCTGGTTGCTCAGGGCATAGCTCTATAGGTAACAGATGCCAGTTTGATCACGAAGACGAAATCATGGTGTTGGCGTGCTCGCATGATATGTCTACGGGCAATGAAGGCGGTGTTGCAGATGGCCCGGGCAAGCACATGCCTATCATAATCACCAAAGCAAAGCGGCTTCTGATTTGGTTGCAGTTGGATGCAACATCGGCATGACGCATTTGCCGGACGGTTTTACACGGCTACGATTCAGCTCGATTATTTCATCCTATGCCAACGAGGTTATCCGGGCCGTTGATGAAGGGCTCATGAGCGCCTGGCAAGGGGTTCAGGAGTTAAGAGTCGAGCACGAAGAGTTATTGTCGAAGGCGCTTTTTTATACTCAAAACGGTATCGGTGTTTTGGCAGGCGGGATGCAAGTTGAAGTCGGCATCGCGATTACGGGTGCGTCGTGGGGAATCGCAGTCGTGCCAGGTGTGCTTCTAATCGGTCATGGGGCAAATAACATCGCTGAAGGGGTGGCGAATATTTATAACGGTCCAGATGCGCCTAGTGCTCAAGGTCCTATTAGGCGTGGCTATCAAGCTCTCTTTAGGGATAGTTATAAGGGTAACATGGCATATTACTCTACCGATTTACTTTTGTCCGGCTATGGCCTGTTTAGGACGGTGCGCAAGCCTGGTTCTTCGCAGCTATTTAGGCATGATCCTGTTAGTAATGAACGGTCTTATCAGCAAACTGGAACTCTAGCTTTGTTTTTCGAGGGTTTGGTTGATTCTATAGTTTTAAATTCGATTGCTAAAGAGGATCCGTCGAAGGCGAGCGGCAATTAATGTTGTGCGGCATGACTATGGTTATGCCACGCCACGTAGTCTTGGAATGTAGAAGCGCAAGCCAAGTAATACTATAGGGATATACGTTGCTATGTAGGCAATATTCAAGGCGCGTCCCTCTAGTGGTATGACTTCGGTTATTGCCCAGACAATCGCTCCCATAATAGGAATTGAACAGCCTAAAACCAAGCAGGTTACCGCTAAATAGTATCGAATGTTTTCCAAGTTCATTGGCTATCATATCCTACTGATGTGAAGTCTGAGATTAGTATAGCCATTCAGAACAAAGCAACTCCCCTTTTGTAAATACGAGAACGCTGTAAGAAAAGTCTGGCATGACTTCTTGATCTCGCCTGTTCCAGTGATCACCTGCTATTCAGACCGACATTCGCGGTATCCTGCACGTCCTGAACCTGGACGCTTCTCCATGCTGGTGATTTCCAACAACGTGCATCTGCCGGATGCCGAGATCGAATTGACCGCCATCCGCGCCCAGGGCGCCGGTGGGCAGAACGTCAACAAGGTCTCCAGCGCGGTGCACCTGCGTTTTGACATTCCGGCCTCGTCCTTGCCCGAGTTCTACAAGGAGCGGCTGCTGGCGCTGCGCGACAGTCGCATCACCAGCGAAGGGGTGTTGATCATCAAGGCCCAGCAATACCGCACGCAAGAAGCCAATCGCGCAGATGCGCTGGAACGGCTGACCGAGTTGATCCTCAGTGCCACCAAGGTCGAAAAGAAACGCCGCCCGACCAAACCGACCCTCGGTTCGAAGAAGCGTCGGCTGGAGTCCAAGACCAAGCGCGGCAGCATCAAGGCCGGACGCGGCAAGGTCGATTTTTAGCGTGCTTCTCGTTCTTCGCGGTACTTTTCACTGAGATGCTTCGGCGCCTGCCGGTACAAATAAACACTCAGTGCCAAACCGCTCAGGGCGGCAAGGGCAGCGAACAGGAAGATCGAGGCAAAACCAAAACCTGCCGCAATCGCACCCGCCACCGGCCCGGTAATCCCCAGCGACAAATCGATGAACAGCGAATAAGCCCCGACGGCCGCGCCACGGCTCGAGGCCGGCACCAGGTTGACCGCTTCCACTCCCAGCGCGGGGAACACCAGTGAGAAACCGAACCCGCTCAGCGCCGCACCGGCCAGTGCCCAATGAGCGTCCGGCGCCAGCCATAGCAGCAGCAAGCCGAGGGTTTCCACCGACAGGCAGGCCATCGCCACGCGAAAGCCGCCGAGGCGGTTGATCAGGTTGCCGAACAGCAGCCGCGCACCGATAAAACTGGCACCGAACAGGCTCAAGCACAGCACCGCGTTGTCCCAGTGCTGCGTGGCGTAATAGAGAGTAATGAAAGTGGCGATGGTGCCAAAACCGATGGAGCCCAGCGCCAGACCACAACCATGTGGCAGCACGCGCCCCAGCACATGCATGAACGGCAAACGCTCGCCGACCACAATCGGCGCGGCGGTCTTCGGCCAAGCCAGCACCAGACCGAGGACGGCCAGCAACACGATGCTCACGCCCATGCTCCACAAGCCCAATTGGCTGACCAGCAGCACGCCCAGCGGTGCGCCGACGGCCAGTGCGCCATAACTGGCGATCCCGTTCCAGGAGATGACCTTGGCAGTGTTCGCCGCGCCGACCCGACCGATGCCCCAGCCGATCGAACCTGAGCCCACCAGGCTTTCCGCGCTGCCGAGCACCAGACGGCCAATCAACAGGCTGATCAGGCTCAAGGTCGGCAGGCTTTGGGTCCAGGCCGAAATCAGCATGAACACGCCGCTCAAACCGCAGCCGGCGAGGCCGTACATCACGGCGAGTTTGCTGCCCTTGTTGTCGATGATTTTTCCGGCATACGGACGGCTGAGCAGGGTGGCCAGGTATTGCACGCTGATCACCAGCCCGGCGATTACGGCGCCGAAGCCCAGATCGCTATGGACGTAGCCCGGCAATACGGCCAGTGGAATGCCGATATTCAGATAGCCGATGAAGGTGAACAGGACGATGGAAACGACTTGCAGCGTGACCGCCAGGGGGCGCTGGTTTTCAGACATGGGTAAAGATCCACGGGAAAGCAGGATAGATAGGCTGCTTATGATAGCGGCGCGAGCGGCTGCGGGTCGTGGAAAAAGTAAAACTATTTGCCGGGCGGGGATGAATCAGGGTTTGGCGGGAGCGACCAGGTGCGTGGTGACCAGGGCGGCCAGGGCGTTTTCTTCGCTGCCGAAGCGGGCGAGCAGCGCGGCGCGTTTCTCGGGGGAAAGGCGATTCCAGATCTCAATCATCTTCTCGGTGGTACCGATCAGGACGCTGGCTTGGGTTTCGCTGAAGTCGTCGGTCATGGTGGGGCTCGGGGTTCAGGCGGTGTGGAAAGCGCATGTTAGCGCTTTCCACACGGTCTGGCATTGCAGGTGAATCAGTCTTCGCTGTCGGCCTTGCGGCGTTCAGTGGCTTCTTTCGGCTCGGGCTGTTGGGCACCGGCTTGTTGCGTGGGCGTCTGCTCAGTTTCGTGCAGGCTTGGGAAGGGGAGATTAGGGATCTCGTGCATATCGCGCTCCTCGCAAAGTCTGTTGATAGATCTGGTAGATCCGCGCTTTTAAAAAGCTTGGGGAGGATACAGCAGAAAAAATGACAAATAGACTTTTATATCCAATTGTTGCGACGGATGGGATTGTCTAGACAGGTCTGGAAGAGGGGGTAGCACAAAGCACTGTGGGAGCGATCTTGCTCGCGATGGGGTCGTGTCAGTCGACATTAACATTGACGGACACACCGCTATCGCGAGCAAGCTCGCTCCCACAGGGATTGCAGGTGCTTGATGGTTATTTGCAGACTTCGGCGATTGCTTCGGCCAGCAAATCAAGGCGTGTGGCATCGATTCCGGCGACGTTCGCCCGGCCAGTGCCCACCATGTAAACGCTGTGATGATCGCGCAGTTGTTTGACCTGGTCCGGCGTCAATCCCGTGTAGGAAAACATCCCGCGCTGCACGCCGATGTGCGCAAAGCGCTCGCGCAAACCATGAGGTTCAAGCGCTTCAACCAAACCGCTGCGCAGTTGGGCGATACGTAAACGCATGGCTTCCACTTCGTCGGCCCAGAGGCTTTTCAGCTCCGGATCACCGAGGATGGTCGCTACCACAGCAGCGCCGTGATCCGGCGGAGTCGACCACAGGTTGCGGGCGATGTTGGCCAGTTGGCTGCGGATATCCACCAGCTTGTCAGCGGTTTTCGCGCAGACAATCAGCGCACCGGTGCGGTCGCGGTACAGGCCGAAGTTCTTCGAGCAGGAACTGGTGATCAGCACTTCCGGCAACGCGGCAGCGAACAACCGCGTCGACCAGGCGTCCTGTTCCAGACCATCGCCGAAGCCCTGGTAGGCGAAGTCTATCAGTGGCACCAAATCGCGACTGCGCACCACGTCCAGCACCTGGCGCCAGTCGTCATGGGACAGATCGAAACCGGTCGGGTTATGGCAGCAGGCGTGCAGCAGCACCACATCGCCCTTCGGTGCTTCGTTGAGTACTGCGAGCATCGCTTCGACGTCGAGGCGGTTATCGCTGCCGACGTACGGGTAATGACTGACCTTGACCCCGGCTGCCGCGAAGATGGTTTCGTGGATCGGCCAGGTCGGGTTGCTCAGCCACACGCCACGGCCCGGCAGGCACTGGGCGATAAAGTCGGCGCTCAAGCGCAGCGCGCCGGTGCCGCCCGGCGTTTGCGTCGCGCCGGTCCGTTTTTCGGTGATCAGCGGGGAATCGGCACCCAGCACCAATTCAACGATGGCCTTGCCGAACGCCGGTTCGCCGTGGCCACCGATGTAAGTCTTGGTGGTCTGGCGATCCACCAGACGTTGCTCGGCGAGCTTCACGGACTGGGGAATCGGTGTCAGGCCCTGGGCGTCTTTATAGACGCCCACGCCGAGGTCGAATTTGCGCGGGTTGGGGTCCTGCGCATAGGCCTCCATCAGGCCGAGAATCGGGTCGCCGGGTACTCGACCGATGGCGTCGAAATGCATTATTTGCGGCCCTCTGCGTCCTTGGCCACGTCGTCAGTGCGCGCGGCCATGATGAAATCGTTGCGGTGCAGACCTTTGATGGAGTGGCTCCACCAGGTCACGGTGACTTTGCCCCACTCGGTCAGCAGGCCTGGGTGGTGACCTTCGGCCTCGGAGATTTCACCGACGGCGTTGGTGAACGCCAGTGCGTGTTTGAAGTTCTTGAACAGGAAAACTTTTTCCAGCTGCATCACGCTGTCGCGCACTTCAATGTTCCAGTCCGGGATCTGCTTGATCAGTACCGGCAGTTCTTCATCGCTGACCTGAGGAGCGCCGGCTTGGCAGGCTTCGCAGTGGGCTTGGTTCAATGTGGACATGATGGGTTCCTGAAATCGAATTATTGGAAATCGGCCGTCAGTGTCACCACGCTAAACCAAAGCGTCGGTTCCTGACAGGCTCACTTGATTCTAAAAGCAGCGGATCACGCAGCTTTCGGCGGAAATTTTGGTGTGTGCAAGCCCAGCTGCATGCCTTGTTTGACCATGCCCATGATGTCTTCGTGGGCGAGGTCGAACAGGCGCTTGAGGTTGGGCAATACAAAGTACAGCGGTTGCAGGATGTCGATGCGGTAAGGCGTGCGCATGCATTCCAGCGGATCGAAGGCCTGATGCTCAGGTTCGTCCGACAGGCAGTAAACGGTTTCTTTCGGCGAGGAGAGAATGCCGCCGCCGTAGATGCGCTGGCCTTGTGGCGTGTCGACCAGGCCAAACTCGATGGTCATCCAGTACAAACGCGCCAGGTACACGCGTTCTTCCTTGGAAGCCTGCAGGCCAAGTTTGCCGTAGGTGTGGGTGAATTCGGCGAACCAAGGGTTGGTCAGCAGCGGGCAGTGGCCAAAAATCTCATGGAAAATGTCCGGCTCTTGCAGGTAATCCAGCTCTTCGCGGGTACGAATAAAGGTCGCCACCGGAAACTGCTTGTTGGCGAGCAATTCGAAAAAGGTCTGGAAGGGAATCAGTGCGGGGACTCGGGCAACCTGCCACCCAGTGGTTTCACCGAGGACCTTGTTGATCTCACCGAGTTGAGGAATGCGGTCGTGGGGCAGGCCGAGTTTTTCGATACCGTCCAGATATTCCTGGCACGCACGACCCTCGATCACTTTCAGTTGGCGAGTAATCAGCGTGTTCCACACCGCGTGTTCTTCGGCGGGGTAGTCGATAAAACCTTGCGCATCGGGCTCGCGAGCCACGTATTGCGTCTGCTTCATGCTGCTCTCCTGCTAGGGGATTTCGTTCTTGTTATGTCCTGCTATGGACCTAGAAATACCTCAAGAAATGCGGCGTTGCAGTACGAGAGTCGCGCTGTGCGTAGGAAAATTCGTCGATTTTTGTAAAGTATTCGTTACGGATCGGGCGCTATAGCGCAGGGATTGAGATTTGCGGGTTTGAAATGGTGTGCAGGTGTCACATAATCTTGACGACTAAGTTGGCGCCTGTGCAGAAAAATCCTTGCTCAGGCCATCGATCTCTCCTGTTTCGGGCCTTTATATGCGTATCAAAGTCCACTGCCAGAACCGAATCGGCATCCTGCGTGACATTCTCAACTTGCTGGTGGAGTACGGGATCAATGTCGCACGCGGCGAGGTTGGCGGTGAGCATGGCAACGCGATCTACCTGCATTGCCCGAACCTGATCAACATTCAGTTTCAGGCATTGCGTCCGAAATTCGAGTCGATTGCCGGGGTGTTTGGCGTCAAGCGTGTAGGGCTGATGCCCAGCGAGCGTCGGCACATGGAGCTCAATGCGTTGCTCGGCGCATTGGAGTTTCCGGTGCTGTCGATCGACATGGGTGGCTCGATCGTCGCGGCCAACCGCGCGGCGGCGCAGTTGCTCGGCGTGCGGGTGGATGAGGTGCCGGGGATTCCGCTGTCGCGTTATGCCGAGGATTTCGACTTGCCAGAACTGGTGCGCGCCAACAAGTCACGGATCAACGGCTTGCGGGTGAAGGTCAAGGGCGACGTGTTTCTCGCCGACATCGCGCCACTGCAATCAGAGCATGACGACAGCGAAGCCATGGCTGGTGCGGTTCTCACGCTACACCGCGCCGACCGGGTCGGTGAGCGCATCTATAACGTGCGCAAGCAGGAGCTGCGAGGTTTCGACAGCATTTTCCAAAGCTCGAAGGTGATGGCCGCGGTGGTGCGCGAAGCCCGGCGCATGGCGCCGCTGGATGCGCCGCTATTAATAGAAGGTGAAACCGGTACGGGTAAAGAGTTGTTGGCGCGAGCCTGCCACCTGGCGAGTCCGCGGGGCCAGTCACCATTGATGGCGCTCAACTGCGCCGGTCTACCGGAATCCATGGCTGAGACGGAGCTGTTCGGCTACGGGCCCGGCGCTTTCGAAGGGGCGCGGGCAGAAGGCAAGCTCGGGCTGCTGGAGCTGACGGCGGGCGGTACGCTGTTTCTCGATGGTGTCGGGGAAATGAGCCCGCGCTTACAGGTGAAATTGCTGCGTTTCCTGCAGGACGGTTGTTTCCGTCGTGTGGGCAGCGATGAAGAGGTTTATCTGGATGTGCGGGTGATCTGCGCGACGCAGGTCGACCTGTCCGAATTGTGCGCGCGGGGTGAGTTTCGGCAGGATTTGTATCACCGTTTGAACGTGCTTTCACTGCACATCCCGCCACTGCGCGAATGCCTCGATGGTTTGACGCCGCTGGTGGAACACTTCCTCGATCAGGCCAGCCGGCAGATCGGTTGCCCGCTGCCGAAACTGGCGCCGGCGGCGATGGAGCGGCTCAGTCACTACCATTGGCCGGGCAATGTCCGGCAATTGGAGAACGTGTTGTTCCAGGCGGTTTCCTTGTGCGAAGGCGGGACCGTCAAGGCCGAACATATTCGCCTGCCGGACTACGGCGTGCGTCAGCCGCTTGGCGATTTCTCGCTCGAGGGCGGATTGGACGAGATTGTCGGGCGTTTCGAGAAGGCGGTGCTGGAGCGTTTGTATTCCGAGCATCCGAGCAGTCGGCAACTGGGCAAGCGATTGGGGGTTTCGCATACGACCATTGCCAATAAGTTGCGCGAGTACGAAGTCGGCAAAGAACCCGGCAGCGCCTAAGTCCTGTAGCAGCTGCCGAGCCTGCGAGGCTGCGTTCGGGTGCGAAGCAGTCGTAAAACCTTCACCGCGGTGTATCAGTAAAACCTTGCATACCGGGTTTACGGCTGCTTCGCAGCCGTACGCAGCCTCGCAAGCTCGACAGCTGCTACAACAACGCGTTGAGCCTAAGAGTCGGCACTTGCCGCGAAGCGGCATAACACCGCCGGTTTTTCGTCTTTGACACAATCCCCGTTTCCCCTCTGAACCCCTCAAGTCCTTTGTTTGCCGGGCCCTGCGCCGCCAGAAATAAGTTGGTCTGCAAATTGCTTGTGGCTCAGCAGTACAGCGGTGGGCGGCAAACGTCCGGCATGCAGAGGAAAGAGTGTGGACAAGTACCTTTATGTGGCAATGACCGGCGCCAGCCAGAATGCACTGGCGCAGAAGGCTCATGCGAACAACCTGGCGAACATCTCCACCAACGGTTTCCAGAAAGACCTGGAACAGGCGCGTTCGATGCCGGTGTTCGGCGACAGCTTTCCGGCGCGTGCGTTTGCCCTGTCCGAACGTCCGGCCACCGATTTCTCCCCTGGCGCCTTGGTGGAAACCGGTCGCGACCTCGATGTCGCGGTGCAAGGCAATGGCTGGATCGCCGTGCAGAACCCTGACGGCGGCGAAAGCTACGTGCGCACCGGCAGCCTGAACGTCGACGCCCTGGGCGTGCTGCGGGCCGGTAACGGTATGCCGGTGATGGGCAATGGCGGGCCGATTGCCGTGCCACCCGAGCAGCAAGTTGAAGTGGGCGAGGACGGCACCATCAGCATTCGTGCGATGGGCGAAGGTCCGCGCGTGATGGCGGAAGTCGACCGCATCAAGCTGGTCAACCCTGACTTCAAGAACATGACCAAAGGCCTGGACGGTTCGATCCACACCAAGGACGGCAAGCCGGCGCAAGCCGATGCCGGCGTCAAACTGGTGTCCGGTTTCCTTGAGTCGAGCAACGTCAATGCCGTGGAAGAGATGACCTCGGTACTGGCCCTGGCCAAGCAGTTCGAACTGCACATCAAGATGATGAACACCGCCAAAGAAGACGACCAGGCCATGGCTCGGGTCTTGCAGATCAGCTAATTATCAGAACGTCGCGCCGTAAAACAGGCGCACGAGGAGAATCGAATGCTTCCGGCTCTATGGGTTGCCAAAACAGGTCTGTCCGCCCAGGACACCAACCTGACGACCATTTCCAACAACCTGGCCAACGTGTCGACCACGGGTTTCAAACGTGACCGTGCCGAGTTCCAGGACTTGCTCTATCAGATCAAACGCCAGCCAGGCGCCCAGTCGACCCAGGACAGTGAACTGCCGTCGGGTCTGCAATTGGGTACCGGTGTGCGCATTGTTGGCACCCAGAAAAACTTCACCGCCGGCAGCCTGCAAACCACCGAGCAGCCGTTGGACATGGCCATCGACGGTCGCGGTTTCTTCCAGATTCTGCAGCCGGACGGCACGACGTCCTACACCCGTGACGGTACGTTCCACCTGGACTCCAACGGTCAGATCGTGAACGCCAGCGGCTTCGCCCTGGAACCGGCCATCGTCATCCCGAACGATGCCCAGACCTTCACCGTCGGTCGCGACGGCACCGTGTCCATCACCGTTGCCGGCAACCCGGCATCCCAGGTGATCGGCAACCTGCAAACCGCCGACTTCATCAACCCTGCCGGTCTGCAGGCCGTGGGCAACAACCTGTTCCTGGAGACCGCTGCCAGCGGCGCGCCGCAAGTCGGCACCCCGGGCCTGGCCGGTTTCGGCACCACGCTGCAGAACACTCTGGAAACCTCGAACGTCAGCACCGTTGAAGAGATGGTCAACATGATCACCACTCAGCGCGCTTACGAGATGAACTCCAAGGTGATCTCCACCGCCGACCAGATGCTCTCGTTCGTAACGCAGAATCTGTAATCAAGTCTATGAGGCGGCCATCAGGTCGCCTGCAATACCGTGAGGTAGGGTCATGAATCGCTTCGTATCTGTTCTGGCACTGAGTGGGATCGCCGCGCTTTCGGGTTGCGTCGGTCCGACGCCCAAGCCCAATGACCCTTACTACGCCCCGGTGTTACCACGCACGCCGTTGCCGGCTGCGGCCAACAACGGCTCGATCTACCAGGCCGGTTTCGAACAGAACCTGTACAGCGACCGCAAGGCGTTCCGGGTCGGCGACATCATCACCATCACCCTGAACGAGCGCACCCAGGCCAGCAAGAACGCCAATTCCCAGGTGGGCAAGACCAGCAAGACCAGCATTGGCCTGTCCTCATTGTTCGGCAGTACACCCAACATAAATAACCCGCTCGGCAACGGCGACCTGACTCTGGATGCCGGCTACAGCGGCGACCGCGCGACCAAGGGCGACAGCAAGGCCGGGCAGGGCAACAGCCTGACCGGTTCGATCACCGTGACTGTCGCTGACGTGTTGCCCAACGGCATCATCGCCGTGCGCGGCGAGAAGTGGATGACGCTCAATACCGGTGACGAGCTGGTGCGGATTGCCGGGCTCGTTCGCGCTGACGATATCTCGACGGACAACACCGTTTCGTCGACCCGTATCGCCGATGCACGCATCACCTATTCGGGCACCGGTTCGTTTGCCGATGCGAGTCAGCCAGGCTGGTTCGACCGTTTCTTCCTCAGCCCGCTGTTCCCTTTCTAGGTGGCTACGTTGAACTTCAAACACCTGATGGTGGCCACCCTGTTGCTGTCCGCAGCCTTCAACGCTCAAGCCGAGCGGCTGAAGGACATCGCCAGTATTTCCGGCGTGCGTACCAACCAATTGATCGGCTACGGCCTGGTGGTCGGGCTTAACGGCACCGGTGACCAGACGACGCAAACCCCGTTCACCCTGCAGACGTTCAACAACATGCTCTCGCAGTTCGGCATCAAGGTGCCGCCGGGTTCGGGCAACGTGCAGTTGAAGAACGTCGCGGCGGTGTCGATCAGTGCTGATTTGCCGGCGTTCGCCAAGCCAGGTCAACAGGTCGACATCACCGTAGCGTCCATCGGTAACTCCAAGAGTCTGCGCGGCGGCACCTTGCTGATGACGCCGCTCAAGGGCATCGACGGCAATGTCTATGCGATCGCTCAGGGCAACCTGGTGGTCGGCGGTTTCGACGCCGAAGGTCGTGACGGTTCGAAGATCACCGTCAACGTTCCATCGGCCGGTCGCATCCCGGGCGGTGCGTCGGTCGAGCGTTCGGTGCCGAGCGGTTTCAACCAGGGCAACAGCCTGACCCTGAACCTCAATCGTTCGGACTTCACCACCGCCAAGCGCATCGTCGACAAGATCAACGACATGCTCGGCCCTGGCGTTGCCCAGGCCCTCGACGGTGGTTCGATTCGCGTCAGTGCGCCACTTGATCCGAGTCAGCGCGTCGACTATTTGTCGATCATCGAGAACCTTGAAGTCGACCCGGGTCAGGCGGTGGCGAAAGTCATCATCAACTCGCGGACCGGCACCATCGTGATCGGCCAGAACGTCAAGGTTTCACCGGCCGCCGTGACCCACGGCAGCCTGACCGTGACCATCACCGAAGACCCGATCGTCAGCCAGCCCGGCCCTCTGTCCAATGGGCAGACGGCGGTCGTGCCGCGCTCGCGGGTCAACGCGCAGCAGGAAGCCAAGCCGATGTTCAAGTTCGGCCCGGGCACCACCCTCGACGAAATCGTGCGTGCGGTGAACCAGGTCGGCGCGGCACCGGGTGACTTGATGGCGATCCTCGAAGCACTGAAACAGGCCGGCGCGTTGCAAGCCGACCTGATCGTGATCTGAGGGCGGCGACCATGGATATGCGCAAGGGTGGATTGGGGGTCAGCAGCAACGATTCGGGTTCCTATTCGGACCTCAATCGCTTGAATCAGCTCAAGGTCGGCGACAAGGACAGTGACGCGAACATGCGCAAGGTTGCGCAGGAATTCGAGTCGCTGTTCCTCGGTGAAATGCTCAAGTCCATGCGCTCGGCCACTGAAACGCTGGGCCAGGACAATCCGCTCAACACGCCGGCCGCCAAGCAATATCAGGAAATGTACGACCAGCAGTTGGCCGTTTCCATGTCCCGTGAGGGGGGTGGTATTGGTCTGGCTGACGTGCTGATGCGTCAGATGTCGAAGAACAAACCGCTGGCCCCGGGCGAGGCCGCTGCCGCGTCAGCCGCCAAGCAAGCTGCCGCGAAAGCCGCCGTGGAAACACCGATTGCCGCCGGTACGGTCGCCACCAACGGGCCGTTGTCGCGCCTCAATGGCGAGCGTCCGTTGTGGGCTTCGCGCTCGGTCAAATCGCCAGCCAGCGCGGGCGAGGGCTCTCATCGCAATGACATGGCGCTGATCAATCAGCGGCGTCTGGCGCTACCGCCGAAACTGGCCGACCGCTTGCTCGCAGGGTTGGTGCCGTCGGCATCGACCACTGCTGCGACCGCCACGACGGCGCAGAACAACATCCAAATGCCGCAGAGCACCAAGACCGGTGCCGGTCCCCTGTACAACGGCGATTGGCTGGCTTCGCAAACGGATCCGACATCCAGCGGGCGCCTGCAGGTTTATGGCCGTGCCATGGCTCAAATACCCCTGGCACCGGCGAAGAAAGCGTTCAGTTCCGCCGACGAATTCGTCAACACCATGCTGCCGATGGCCAAAGAGGCCGCCGAACGCATTGGCGTCGATCCGCGTTACCTGGTGGCACAGGCCGCCCTGGAAACCGGTTGGGGCAAATCGGTCATGCGTGCTCAGGATGGCAGCAGCAGCCATAACCTGTTCGGCATCAAGGCCGGCAGCAATTGGAAAGGCGATTCGGCGCGGGCGATCACCAGCGAATTCAGGAACGGCGAGATGGTCAAGGAGACGGCTCAGTTCCGTTCCTATGACTCTTACAAGGACAGCTTCCATGACCTTGTGACGCTGCTGCAAACCAACAATCGCTATCAAGATGTTGTGAAGTCGGCCGATAACCCAGAACAGTTTGTGCGCGAGTTGCAAAAGGCCGGTTACGCAACCGACCCGGACTACGCAAGCAAGATTTCGCAGATAGCCAAGCAGATGACGAGTTACCAGAACTACGCTGCGGCGGGCGCTACCACCACGCCTCTATAGGCATTAGCTATAAGGTCTGAACCATGAGTTTGCTCAACATCGGGATGTCGGGGCTGTCAGCCAGCCAATCGTCGTTGATGACGACGGGTAACAACATCGCCAACGTCGATACCGCGGGCTACTCGCGTCAGCAGACCGTGCAGGGCACCAAAGCCTCGCAGCAGTTCGGCAATGTCTACATCGGTACCGGCACGACCCTGGCTGATGTACGTCGGGTGTACAACAGCTACCTTGATGCCCAACTGCAGACCACCACGTCGCTCAACAGCGATTCGGCCGCGTACCTGGGTCAGGTCACGCCGCTGGACAAACTGCTGTCGGACAGTGGCACTGGCCTGAACGGCGCACTGACCAAGTTCTTCGCCTCGGTGCAGAACGTCAACGCCAAGCCGGGTGACGACGCTTCACGCCAGCTGCTGCTCAGCGATGCCCAGGCCTTGAGCAACCGTTTCAATTCAGTGTCCAGCCAATTGAACGCGCAGAACGCAAACATCAATGGCAACCTGACGAACATGGCCGATCAGGTCAACAAACTGGCTGCCACCGTGGCGCAGTTGAACCAGAAGATTACCGAGATTTCCAGCTCTGGCGGCATGCCGAACGAGCTGCTCGACGCCCGTAACGAGACCGTACGCCAGCTTTCGACCTTTACCGGCGCGCAGATCGTCGAGCGTGAAGGTAACGTCGATATCTATCTGGGCAGCGGCCAGCCGCTGGTCATGGGCAACACCGTCAACAAACTCGAAGTCGTGCCGGGCAAAGACGACCCGAACCGCTTGGCGCTGCAACTCAATCGTGGTTCGAGCACCATCGATATCACGTCGATCATGACCGGTGGCGAAATCGGCGGTTTGCTGCGCTATCGCAGCACCGTGCTCGACCCGGCCATGAACGAACTCGGTCGCGTCGCTCTGGTCGTCGCCGATCAGATGAACAGCATCCAGGCTCAGGGCATCGACAAGAACGGCGACTTCGGTTCGAACCTGTTCAACAGCATCAACAGTGCCGCGCAGATGGCTCAGCGCAGCATCGCTTCCACCGGCAACAGTGTCGGTTCGGGCAACTTCGATGTGAGCATCGAAGACACCGGCAAGCTGACCATCAACGATTACAAGGTCACGTTTACCAGCGCCACCGACTACACCGTGCAGCGCCTGCCAGACAATTCGTCTATGGGCAGCTTCAGCACGCTGACCACGCCACCGCCGGTGATCGACGGTTTCTCGATGACGCTCGGCGGTGGCACTGCCGCCGCTGGCGATACCTTCAAGATCACCCCGACCCGTAACGCGGCCACCAACATCAAGACCGAGATGACCGACTCCAAACGTCTGGCCATCGCGGCACCGTTGGGTGCGGCTATTGCAGCGAGCGGCAGTGGCAGCGGCACCCTGACGATCCCGGCGAGCGGTCAACCAACCCTGACCACCCAGTTCGATATCTACGACGCGGCGACCACCACCGCGATGCAGAACGGCCTGAAAAACTCCACGCCGACCAAGGTGGTATTTGGTGCGGTGTCCGCCGACGGCACCAGCCAGACCTACCAGTTCCTGGATGCCAAGGGCGGGTTGATCAGCAGCGGCACCATCAAGCCAGGTGAGAGCAACACCCTGAACCTGAGCATTCCGCTCAAGGATGCCACGGGGGCGCCGATCCCGCCTGCGCCTGCCACTCAGTACACCGCGACCTTCAGCATGACCTTCGCCGGTGCCCCGAGCAACGGCGCGGCAATTAACGTCTCGCTCAGCCAACCGGGCAGCCTGGACAACCGTAACGGTACAACGCTGGCCGGTTTGCAGACCGCACAGACCGTGGACACCGCCTCCGCCAGCAAAGGCATTTCCCTGAGCGACGCCTACGGCAAACTGGTCGAAGGTGTTGGCTCCAAGGCCGCCCAGGGCAAGCTCGACAGCGCCGCGACCGAAGCCATCCTGGCGAACGCCAAAGGTGCGCGTGACTCGCTTTCGGGTGTCGACCTCGATGAGGAAACCGGCAACCTGGTCAAGTATCAGCAGTACTACACCGCCTCTTCGCAGATCATCAAGGCTGCGCAGGAAATCTTCAGCACACTGATCAACAGCATTTAAGGAGTCGTAGCTCATGCGCATTTCTACCGCCCAGTTTTACGAGTCCTCGGCTGCGAACTATCAGAAGAACTTTGCGAATGTGGTCAAGAGCAGCGAAGAGGCCAGCAGCCTGGTTCGCGTGAACACGGCCGCCGATGATCCGGTCGGCGCTTCGCGCTTGCTGCAGTTGGGGCAGCAGGCTTCGATGCTTGATCAGTATGCGACCAACACCAACACCCTCAAGGCGACCCTGGGTACGACCGAGGCGGTGATGACCAGCATCAACAACGTGCTGACCCGCGCCAAGGAATTGGCTGTCAGTGCCGGCAATGCCGGGTACACCGACGCCGATCGCCAGGCCACGGCTTCGGAGTTGGGTCAGATTGAAGAGCAACTGCTGAGTCTGATGAATACCAAGGATGAGAACGGCAAGTACATTTTCGCCGGCTCGAAGGGCGATACCGCGCCGTTCTCGCGCAACAACGACGGCACTTACAGCTACAACGGCGACCAGGTCACACTGGACCTGGCAATCGGCGACACCATGTCGATGGCGACCAACAGCACTGGATGGGATGCGTTCCAGCAGGCGATTAACACGAGCCGTAGCCAGGTCACCATGACGGCGCCAGCGGTGAACGACAATCGCGTAGTGTTGAGCGACGGCCAGGTTTCGTCGGACGTCTCCTACAACAGCAAATTCCGCAGCGGCGAGCCGTATACCGTGGATTTTGTCAGCGGCACCCAGTTGAAGATCACCGACTCGGCCGGCAACGATGTGACCTCTGAAGCCAGCCAGGGCGGCGCATTCGATCCAGCCAGCAAAATCGGGCAGGCCGTGAGTTTTCGCGGTGTAGAGCTGACACTGAACCTCAATCTGCAAACCGGTGATGTGCCGGGTACCGTGCTGCCAGGTCACACCTTCACACTGGCGGCCAAGCCTGATACGTTCACCGCGACCCGCAGTCCTGGCAACCCGTCGGCGGCGCAGGTGACCGGCAGCAGCATCACCAACGCGGCCGATTATCACGCCAGTTTCCCGAGTGGTTCGGCCATCGTGAAGTTCACCAGCGCTACCGCTTTTGACCTGTACGCAGCGCCTTTGACGGCTGACAGCAAGCCAGTGTCCAGCGGCACCATGGTTGGCAGCGTCGCCACTGCATCGGGTGTGAGTTTCACCCTGAGCGGTACGCCGGGTGCTGACGATCAGTTCAGTGTGGCGGTCAACACGCACGGAACCCAGAACATTCTGGATACCGTGAACCAGTTGAAAACGGCGTTGAATACACCCACCAACGGTAACCCGGTGGCAGTCCAGCAGCTGCAAGCATCCCTGGCAGCGGGCCTCGGTAACCTGGCCAGCGGCACTGACCAATTGTCCAGCGCGTTGAGTTCGGTGGGTGGTCGTGGCCAAGCCCTGGCCACCCAGAGCGATACCAACCAGAGCCTGACCCTGGCCAATGCCCAGACTCAATCGTCGATTCGTGATTCCGATCCGGCTGAAGTGATGACCCGTCTGACCTTGCAACAAACCATGTTGCAGGCTTCACAACTGGCCTTCAGCAAGATTGCTCAGTTGGGCTTGTTCAACAAGGTCTGAGTCAGTGCCTGTCGAGCTGCCAACCGTCTTTTCCTAAGCGGTTCCGTGGCCTCTGCCTGAAAGGGGGGAGGCCCGCCGCTCGAGAGTTTCCCGTCGTGAATCAACGCCCCCTCGTCAGTATCGTTATCCCTGCCTTCAACCCGCGCTTTTTCAGCCAGGCGCTGGAAAGTGCGCTCGCCCAGACCTACGAGCAGATCGAGATCGTCATCTGCGACGACTCCTCCAGCGACGAGATTCGCGACATCGTTGACAGCTTTGCCGAGCCGGCGCACCCGATTCGCTACCTGCGTAATCCACACCGTTTGGGCTTGCAAAAAAACGTGCTGCGTTGCGTAGAAGAAGCCCAGGGCGAGTTCATCAAAGTGCTGTGCGACGACGACCGTCTGTTTGCGCCGAGTATTGCCTTGCAGGCTCAGGTGTTGATCGACCATGCCAATGTCAATCTGGTGGTTGCCCTGCGCATGTTTAATGACGCCGGCAATTTTCTGCTGCCGCCACGGGTAGGCAACTGCCGCTTCGCGCCTAACGATGCGTTGCTCAAGGGCGACGATATGTTGGCGATCTTCGAGGGCACGCCCAAGAATTTCCTCGGTAACTTCAGTTCGACCCTGATGCGCCGCGCCGATGTGTTGGAGTTGTTGCCGACGCTGATTCAGGAAGGCGCCGGTTTCGTCGCCATGCTCGATTTCGCCCTGTTCGTGTGCCTGATGCGTCGCGGTAATCTGGTGTCGCTCAGCACGGTACTGAGTACCGAGCGACTGTATCCGGAACGCCTGAGCAAGACCCCGGAGATGGTCGCGGCAGCGGCAGTCGAGTGGAGCTGGCTGGCACAGATGCTGGCGGCGCGCAGCGGTGAATCGGCGCCGGCGTCGGGCTGGGTACGCTATATCGAACTGGCCAGAATCACTGACCAGCCCCATGCCTGGGAAGAGTTGTGCGTCGTGCGAATTCTGGGTAACCGCAATACCGTGATTGACGGTCGGGTGGGCGGGGAAAGCGAAAGTTACGCCGACTTCTATCGCGAGTGGCTGGCGATCCGCCGGTTCTCGGATGTCGAGAAGCAGCATATGCCGAAGCGTATCGACAGCTGGGCCTTGCGCCCGCAGATCGTGCCGATCGTGATCGACAGCGACGCTGACAGTGCTGCGCTGAATACGACGCTGCAGAGCATCAGTGCTCAGCTCTACGCCCCCCAGGCGGTGGTGGTGCTGTCCGATGCGTTCTGCGCAGCCGACGATCGCGTCGTGCAGTTGCCTTTCCAGGCAGATTGGGTGCAACAGCTCAACGCTGTGGTGCCGCAACTGGAGGGGGCCCACTGGTTTTATCTGTTGCGGGCCGGCGACACCTTGCGTGAGTCCGCTCTGCTGGTTCTGGCAGAACGCATAGCAGGTGTTGCGGGCATCCTCTGTGCCTACAGCGACGAGGGTGCACTGCTCGATGGAGAGTCGATCGACCCGGTGTTCAAACCCGATTTCAACCTCGACCTGATGCGCGCTTATCCCTACGTCGGGCGAACCCTGGCCTTTGAGCGTCAGCGCTTCATGGCGTTGGGCGGTTTTGATTCGGCTCACGGTGAGTTGGCGCCCCATGATCTGTTGTGGCAACTGGTGGAAGAGGCCGGGCCGCAGACCATTGAACACATTGCCGAAATCCAGGTGGAGTCCGGCCAGACCTTCGCCGAATGGTTGTCGTTACCCGAAGTGATCGAGCGCAACGCCGTGATGGTCGGCGCGCACTTGGATCGTATCGGTGTGGCACACGCTATCCGGCACGAAGAGCTGCCGCTGATCAACCGCATCGACTATCGGCATGGCGCGCGTCCGCTGGTGTCGATCATCATCCAGACAGGTGATTCGCTGTTCGCATTGCAGCGTTGCATCGAAGGTTTGATCGAGCGCACCGCTTACACCCAGTACGAAATCCTGATCGTTGATAGCGGCACTGACGATGCGGCGATGCTCGATTGGCTGGCCGCGATGGCGCAACTGGGCGTTGCCATGTTGCGGGTGCTGCGTTACGCGGGTGACGCCAACGACGCGGCGATCCGCAACTTCGCCGCGAGCCTGGCGCGCGGCGAGTACTTGCTGCTGCTCAGTCCTCAGGCGGTGATTTGCGATAGCGACTGGCTGGACGAATTGCTCAACCATGCCCAGCGTCCCGAAGTGGGGGTGGTGGGTGCCCGACTTCTCACTCCTCAGGGCTCGATCGTCAGCGCCGGGTTGATTCTCGGATTGGCCGGGCCGGTCGGTTCGCCATTTGCCGGTGAGGTCTCCAACTGTCGCGGTTACATGCAGCGTTTGCATGTGACCCAGAACTGGAGTGCGGTTCGCGACGATTGCCTGATGGTGCGCAAGGAGGTTTTCGATAGTCTGGGCGAACTCGATGAGGTGACGTTTACTCAGGGCCTCAGCGATGTCGACTTGTGCCTGCGAGCGAACAAGGACGGTTACCTGGTGGTCTGGACGCCGTATTCCAGTGTGGTGCTGGCCCCGGAAGACGAGTCGCCGGTGCAGCCTTCGACGTTGGCTGTGCGCGAGCTTGAACAAGAAACCTTTTATCGCAAATGGCTGCCGAAGATCGCCAAGGATCCGGCCTACAGCCCGGCGCTGAGCCTTGGGGTTTCCAGTTTCAGCCTGGAACCTTCGCTGCGCAATAACTGGAATCCGTTCTGCAGCCGCGCATTGCCATTGATCCTCGGTCTGCCGGTCAACAGCAGTGCGGTCGGCCACTACCGGGTGACCGCGCCGCTGGCGGAGCTCGAAGCGGCCGGGCGAGTGATCGCGCGAGTGGCTTACGAGTCGCCGTCGACCGTGGAGATCGAGCGTTTGTCGCCGGACACCATTGTTCTGCAGGGGCGTTACAGCGAAGGCGCCGCCGGCGACATTCTGCGGATAAAAAAATATTCCAGCGCCCTGCGGATCTTCGAACTCGACGACTACATCGTCAGCGCACCGAAGAAAAATACCCACGCCCGCAACAAGCCGCTCAACACCGAACAGATGCTGCGCGACGGCATTGCCCTGTGTGATCGGGTGGTGGTGACGACTCAGCCATTGGCCGATGCCTTGTCGAGCATGCACAGCGAAATTCGCGTGGTGCCGAACATGCTATCGCCGCACCCTTGGGCGACGCTGACCAGCCGCCGTCGAACCTCCAGCAAACCGCGCGTTGGCTGGGGTGGTGGCACCAGCCACTCCGGTGATCTGGAGATCATTGCTGAGGTAGTGCGAGAGTTGGCGAACGAAGTCGAGTGGGTATTCTTCGGCATGTGTCCGGAAGGGTTGCGGCCGTACGTCCACGAGTTCCACTCCACCATTGGCTTGCAGAGCTATCCGTTCAAACTGGCGAGCCTGAACCTCGACCTGGCGCTGGCGCCGCTGGAGTTCCACATCTTCAACGATTGCAAAAGCAATCTGCGGTTGCTGGAGTACGGTGCTTGCGGTTATCCAGTGATCTGCACCGACACCGAGGCCTATCGCGGCCACTTGCCGTGCACCAAGGTCTACAGCAACAGCACGGACGAATGGCTGCAAGCGATCCGCATGCACTTGGCCGATCCGGATGCGAGCTACCGCATGGGCGATGAACTACGAGAAGCGGTACATCGTGATTTCATGCTGCGTGGCGATAACCTCAACCACTGGTTGTGGGGCTGGCTGCCGGACTGACTCCGTCGCTGGCCATCAACCTTCAAGAAAACGTCCGAACGCAGCCCGCGTCCGGACGTTTTTTATGTCCTGTGCAATTGGCTCACTTCCTGCAAGTCACCTGTATATCGCCATAAAACCTTCACCCCAAGAGCGTGAACGGCCACTGGTTGCGGGCAAATGATGTGCATCTGACGGTTCGCCTACCCCTGTGGGGTAAGGGCCGCGCGAAGAGCAAGAGGACAGTGATGAAGGCAGTAATTCTGGCAGGTGGTCTCGGTACGCGGATCAGCGAAGAGTCGCACCTCAAGCCCAAGCCGATGATCGAGATCGGCGGCAAGCCAATTCTTTGGCACATCATGAAACAGTACTCGGCCCACGGGATTCATGACTTCGTGATCTGCCTTGGCTACAAGGGCTACGCGATCAAGGACTTCTTCGCCAACTACTTCCTGCACACTTCCGACGTCACCTTCGACATGCGCAACAACCGCATGGACGTGCACCAGAACTACAGCGAGCCGTGGAGCGTCACCCTCATCGACACCGGCGAGGAAACCATGACCGGTGGCCGCTTGCTGCGCGCCGGCCGTTACCTCAAGGATGAAGAGGCCTTCTGCTTTACCTACGGCGACGGCGTCTCCGATATCAATATCCGTCAACTGGTGGACTACCACACCGCCCACGGTCGTCTGGCGACCGTCACCGCGGTACAACCGCCGGGCCGTTACGGCGCCCTGGAGCGTCACGGCGATCAGGTGCTCGGTTTCACCGAGAAGCCTCGTGGTGATGGTGGCTGGATCAATGGCGGTTTCTTTGTGCTTTCACCGAAAGTGCTCTCGTACATCGGCGGTGATGACACCACCTGGGAAGCCGAGCCATTGGCCCGTCTGGCCCAGGACGAACAATTGAAGGCCTTCGAGCACGAAGGCTTCTGGCACCCGATGGACACTCTGCGCGACAAGAACTACCTCGAAGCGCTGTGGCAGAGCGGGGAGGCCCCATGGAAGCAATGGGGCTGAGTACCGAATTCTGGCGCGGCAAACGCGTTCTGCTGACCGGCCATACCGGTTTCAAAGGCAGTTGGCTGACCCTGTGGCTGCAAAGCCTCGGTGCCGAGGTCAGCGGATTTTCGCTTGATCCATCGACCGAACCGAGCCTCTTCGAGCTGGCCCGGGTGCACGAGGGCATCAACGATCAGCGCGGCGACCTGCGTGACCTCGGCGCCTTGCTGGAACTGATCACCGAAGCGCAGCCGGAAATCGTCCTGCACCTGGCGGCCCAGCCGCTGGTGCGCGAAGGCTATCGCGATCCGCTCGGCACCTACTCCAGCAACGTCATGGGCACGCTCAATCTGCTCGAAGCGATCCGTCAGGTCGGTGGCGTGCGCGCCTGCGTGTTGGTGACCACCGACAAGGTCTACGCCAACAAGGAATGGCTGTGGCCGTACCGCGAAGACGAAGCCCTCGGCGGACATGATCCTTACAGCAGCAGCAAGGCCTGCTGCGAGTTGCTGGCCCAGTCCTACGCCGCTTCGTTCTTCCCGGCCGAGCGCTATGCCGAACACGGTCTGGCGCTGGCCACTGCCCGGGCCGGCAACGTGCTGGGCGGTGGTGACTTCGCGCCGGAACGCTTGATCCCTGATGTGCTCAAGGCCTGGTCGGCGGATGAGCCGGTGACCCTGCGTTACCCGCAAGCCGTACGCCCGTGGCAGCACGCCCTGGAGCCATTGGCCGGTTATCTGCAATTGGCCGCCGGCCTCTATGAAAAAGGTCCCGAGTTTGCCGGCGCCTGGAACTTCGGCCCGAGCGAAGCCGACATGTGCAGCGTCGGCGAAGTGGTCGAACTGCTCGCCAACCGCTGGCCACAAGCACGCGGCTTGCGCATCGAACCGAGTGATCTGCACGAAGCCGGTCTGCTGCGTCTGGACAGCAGCCGCGCCCGTCAACGGTTGGCCTGGCAACCGCGCTGGTCGTTGCAGCAATGCCTGACCCATACCCTCGATTGGCACCTGGCGTGGCAAAACGGCGACGACATGCGCGCCATTACATTGGGCCAGTTGAACCTGTACCGAGGCGCGCTGTGAGCGAGTTTCTGTTGAAGTCATTGCCGCTGGCCGGACTGTTCAGCGTGCAGCACAAACGCTTCGAAGATGAGCGCGGGCACTTCGCACGGCTGTTCTGCGAAGGCAGCCTCAGCGCCTTCGGCCAGCCGTTTCATGTCCGCCAGATCAACCATTCCTGCACCCGTGAACGGGGCAGTGTGCGCGGTCTGCATTATCAGAACGCCAGCGCCCCGGAAGCCAAGCTGATCACCTGCTTGCGCGGTGAAGTCTGGGATGTGGCGGTGGATTTGCGCCCTGACTCCGAGACCTTCCTGCACTGGCACGCCGAACACCTGCGCGCCGGTGATGGCTGCAGCCTGTTGATCCCGGCCGGTTTTGCCCATGGTTTCCAGACCCTCACCGATGACGCCGAATTGCTTTACCTGCACAGCGCTGATTACACGCCTGCGCATGAGGGCGGTTTGTCGGTGAACGATCCACGGCTGGCGATTGCCTGGCCGTTGCCTGTCAATAATCTGTCGGCCAGGGATTCCAGCCATCCCGCGCTCGATGAACACTTCGCTGGAGTGCGTGTATGAACTGCCGTGGTTGCGGAACTCCGCTGGCTTTGCCGCTGATTGATCTGGGTACTTCGCCGCCGTCCAATGCCTACGTGCGCGCCGATCAGCTGGAACAATCCGAGCAATGGGTGCCGCTGAAGGTTGCGGTGTGTCAGCAGTGCTGGCTGGTGCAGACCGAGGATTACACCAGCGCCGACAGCCTGTTCGACGCCGAGTACGCCTACTTCAGTTCGTTTTCCAGCACCTGGCTGGCCCATGCCGAGCGTTATGTGGGCGAGATGGTCGAGCGTTTCGATCTGACGGCTGACAGCCGTGTGGTGGAAATCGCCGCCAACGACGGTTACCTGTTGCAGTACGTGGCCGGGCGCAGCATCCCTTGCCTGGGTGTCGAGCCGACCCGCAGCACCGCGCAAGCGGCACGGGAAAAAGGCCTGGAGATCCGCGAGCTGTTCTTCGGCCGCGACACCGCGTTGCAGCTGACAAATGAAGGCTGGGCAGCCGACCTGATGGCGGCCAACAACGTGCTGGCCCACGTGCCGGACATCAATGATTTCCTTGGTGGTTTCGCGACCTTGCTCAAGCCGACGGGCGTGGCGACGTTCGAGTTTCCGCAATTGCTGACGCTGATGGCCGGACAGCAATTCGACACGCTGTATCACGAGCACTATTCCTACCTGTCCCTGACTGCCGTGCAGACGCTGTGCGAGCGCAACGGTCTGGAAGTGTTCGATGTCAGTCAGCTATCGACCCACGGTGGTTCGCTGCGCGTGTTCGTTCAGCGCGTCGACGGTGTGCGCCGCGAAGTCCAGGCAGCGGTTCAACAGCAACTGCAAGCCGAGCTCGATGCCGGTGTGAAAACCCCCGAGTACTACGCAACCCTGGCGCCCGCCGCCGAACGCATCAAGCACGAACTGCTGCGCTTCCTGTTGCGGGCGAAAGCCGACGGCAAGCGTGTGGTCGGGTACGGCGCTGCCGCCAAGGGCAATACCTTGCTCAATTACGCCGGAGTCAAACCGGACCTGCTGGCCTGGGTCGCCGATGCCAACCCGCACAAGCAGGGCAAGTACCTGCCGGGCAGTCGCATCCCGATCGTTTCGCCGACGCAGATCGACATTGAGAAACCGGATTACGTGCTGGTACTGCCGTGGAACCTGCTGCACGAAGTCAGCCAGCAACTGGCCCAGGTGCGTCAGTGGGATGGCCGATTCGTGATCGCCGTGCCCGAGTTGACCGTCCTGTGAAAGTACTCGTGACCGGCGCCACCGGGTTTGTCGGCCGGCATCTGGTCGCTACCTTGCTCGCCCGAGGCTGTGAGGTCCGGGCGGTGGCGCGCAACGCCGAGACCGCTGCGCAACTACCGTGGATCAACGCCGTGGAGTTCGTGGCTGCGGATATTCATGCTGCCGATCTTGACTTCGCCGCGCTGACCGATGGCGTCGATGGCTTGGCACATCTCGCTTGGCCAGGGTTACCGAATTATCAGGCGCTGTTCCACTTCGAGCACAACCTGATGGCTGACTACCGGTTCATCAGGGGCGCGGTAGAGGCGGGCGTGGCGCAGGTGCTGGTCACCGGGACGTGTTTCGAATACGGCATGCAGAGTGGACCGCTCAGCGAGCAGACCGCGCCGCAGCCGAGCAATCCTTATGGATTGGCCAAAAACACCCTCCGTCTGTTCCTCGAAAACTTGCAGCGCGTGCAGCCATTCACTTTGCAATGGACGCGGCTGTTTTACCTGTACGGCGAGGGGCAAAACCCGAACAGTTTACTGGCGGCGCTGGACCGGGCGATCAATGCCGGCGACGAACGTTTCAACATGTCGGCCGGTGAGCAATTGCGCGATTACCTGGCCATCGAGACTGCCGCCGGTTATCTCGCGGCGATCCTGCAACAGCGGGACTTCAATGGCGTGATCAATTGTTCCAGTGGCCAGCCGATATCGGTCAGAGCACTGGTCGAGCAGCGGCTGCGTGAACGTGGCGCATCGATCAGTTTGAACCTAGGCCACTATCCATACCCGACCCATGAACCGATGGCGTTCTGGGGCGTGGCGGACCGCTTGCAACAGCTACTGGGAGCAGAGCATGAGGCATGAGTTGTATCGGGTCGCCGACCTGCCGGTGTTGCAGAATCGCACATTCGCCGACCCACAATCGGCCAGGGCTTCGGCCTCTGCCGACCTGGTGTTGGTACAGGATGAGCAGAGCGGGTTGATCTTCAACCAGGCCTTCGATGCCGACATGCTCAGCTACGACGCCGATTACCAGAACGAGCAGGCGCATTCGGGCCAGTTCCAGAAGCACCTGAGCGATGTCGAAGGGATCATTGCCCGGCACTTCAAGGGTCAGGAACTGATCGAAGTCGGTTGCGGCAAAGGCTACTTTCTCGAACTCCTGAAAGGTCAGGGTTATGCCATCACCGGCATCGACCCGGCCTACGAAGGCGACAACGCCGACGTGATCAAGGCCCCGTTCACGCGCGGGCTGGGTCTGGCGGCGGATGCCATCGTGCTGCGTCATGTGCTCGAACACATTCAGGATCCGGTGAGCTTTCTTGCCGAGATGGCCGAGGCCAATCAGGGCGGGCAGATCTACATCGAAGTGCCGTGCTTCGACTGGATTCTCGAGCACCGCGCCTGGTTCGACCTGTTCTACGAGCACGTCAATTACTTCCGCCTCGATGACCTGCGCCGGATGTTCGGCACCGTGCATGAGGCCGGTCACCTGTTCGGTGGCCAGTACCTGTACATCGTTGCGGACCTTTCGACCTTGCGTCTGACCCCGGAGCAACCGGTACCGCGCCTGGACCTGCCCGAAGGTTTCACCGCCAGCCTCGACCGCGCCGTTCAGATCATTCAGGCCGCACCCGAACAAGGTTCGGCGATCTGGGGCGCGTCGTCCAAAGGCGTGATCTATTCGCTGTTTCTGCAACGGGCCGGTGTGGCGGTGGATCGTGTGGTGGATATCAATCCGGCCAAGCAGGGCCGTTATCTGCCGCTGAGCGGCGTGCAGGTGTCCTCTCCACAAGAGGCCATGGATGCCCTGCCCGAAGGCGCCCATCTGTTTGTGATGAACTCCAACTACCTCGAAGAAATCAAGCGGATGACCGGTGGACGCTACGTCTATCACGCCGTCGACAGCGCTTCGTTCCACTGACCATTGAGAATTTTCAAATGACCGACAACAGCATCAACAAAGCCTTCGAAACCGAATGCCGGGAACAGATCGCCCAGCAAGGTGACGACCAGAAACTCACCGGCCTGGCCCGGGATTTCTTCAACGAATCGGCCAAGCACAAATACAGCTACCACTTCTCGTGGATGGGCCGTCCGATCATTCAGTTGCCGCAAGACATGATGGCGATGCAGGAAATCATCTGGCAGGTTAAACCGGACCTGGTGATCGAATGCGGTATTGCCCATGGCGGTTCGATCATCTACTACGCATCGCTGCTGGAGCTGCAAGGCCACGGCGAAGTGCTGGGCATCGACCTCGACATTCGCTCGCACAACCGCGAGGCCATCGAGAGCCACCCGATGAGCAAGCGTATCTCGATGATCGAGGGCTCGAGCATCGATCCTGCGATCGCCGCGCAAGTGCGTGCCGCTGCCGAAGACAAGAAAGTCATTCTGGTGCTGGATTCCAACCACACTCACGACCACGTGCTTGAAGAACTGCGCCTGTACGCGCCACTGGTATCGGTGGATAGCTACTGCGTGGTGATGGACACCGTGGTCGAAGACATGCCGGCCGACTTCTTTCCGGATCGTCCATGGGGCCCGGGTGACAACCCGAAGACTGCCGTATGGAAGTACCTGGAAGAAAACAAGGACTTTGAAATTGACCAGCAGATGCAAAACAAGCTGCTGATCACCGTGGCGCCGGACGGTTATCTGCGTCGCGTTCGTTAATCAAAAAACAGTTTCAGGTTCCAGGCGATTAGCCGGTTGTGGGGATAGAAAGATGCAGGTTCAAAACAGTGCTCAAAACGACGTTGTACCGCTGAACGAGCGGTTCACCGTGGTGGTAATTTCCCACAACCGGAACGCGTTCCTGCGGCGCACCTTGCAGTATTACAGCAGCTATCCCTGCACGATTCTGGTTCTGGATTCGTCCGTAGAGGGTGATGAAAACATGGCCCGGGACTTCCCGTCGGTCGACTATCGTCACTTGCCGCAATACACCTACAAGGGGTTGCAGGAAAAGCTCACCTACGGCGTCAATCAGGTCACCACGCCGTACATGGTGTTCGCCGCCGATGACGACTTCCTGCTGCACCGCGCACTCACCGAATCAGTAGAGTTTCTTGAAGCCAACCCTGACTATGGCCTGTGCCATGGCTACGGGATCATGTACCTGTCCCGGGCTACCGAGGTGAACTACTATCGCCGCGACCGCAAGGTCCACGAGGATTTCAACTCGGATCTGGCCGAAGATCGGGTCGTGCGCTTCATGGACAACTTCCTGCCGCCGTTTTATGCGGTGACCCGTACCGATCTGCTGCAGCAGTGGTACAGCCTGCTGCTACCGGACACCGGTTTCGAATGGCAGGAAATCGGCCATACCTTCTATCTGTTGGCCTGCGCCAAGGCGCGGATTCTGCCAATTCCGTTCGCCGTACGGGAAATAAACTACGGTGCCTCGGACCACAACACTAACGTGTTGACGGTGCTGACATTCAAGGATGCGAAAAGCGTGGCCGAGCGCGAGCACTTTGCCGAGTTCCTGGCCTCTATTCCGACACCACTCAGCGCCAAGGGCCCGGCCCAGGCCAAACAGATTGCCCTCGACAGCTTTACGGCCATGGCCGATTGCCTGCTTGAAGGTCGCTCGCTCAAGGGCACGATGATCATCCGCTCGGCCTGGCTTGAGGCGGGGGAAGAGCCGATTCGTAGCTTCGGCCCACAGCAGTTCGTTGAAATGCCGTTCTACAACAAACCGGTGTTCGACCTGCTGACCGAATTCGAATTCCTGCTGCACGCCATGCCCGCCGGCCGCCTGCAACTTAAGGAACTGGAAGGCATCCTGCTCAAGCAGCATGAGTTGATGCGCATTCACCCCAATGACACCGATCGCACAGTGCGTAGCCGCTTGTGGGAAGCCCTGAGCCTGAACGTATTCAACCGTGCCGTGGTCAAGCGCCTGGCGGAGTCGTTGAAGGACAGCGAAGAGCCGGAAGAGGGCCTCAAGCTGCAAGCCTGGGCCGAACGACTGAACACCCTGCCGGGTCAGCAAGACCGTCGGCTGTTCGAGAACATGCCGTCCGGCCGGTTGCTGAACTGGCTCGAGGCGCGCAACCCGGATACCGCGCAACTTAAGACGATCGCTGCGCATTTGGCCAAACACAACGGTGGTCCGCAGTTCGGCATTCTGTTGCTGGATCTGGATGCAGACATGTTCAAGTTGCAGGCGACCTTCGACAGCCTTGTCGGTGGCCACTGCAAGGCGTTCAACGTGGTGGTGTTCACCACCGGCGATTTACCGGCGACCACCACCGTGCGCGACACCGTGCACTTCGTCAAAGTCACCGCAACCAATTACGTCGAGCGCATCAACCAGATCGTCGCCCAGTCCACTGCCGACTGGCTGTTGCTGGCCGAGGCCGGTGATCAGTTCACTGCCAGCGGTCTGCTGCGTGCCAGCCTCGAGTTACAAGGTGCCGAGGGCTGTCGCGCGGTGGCCATGGATGAACTTCAGCGCAAGGCCGATGGCGCCCTGAGCGATGTATTCCGGCCGGGGGTCAACCTCGATCTGCTGCAAAGCGTGCCATCGCTGATGGCGCGTCACTGGTTGATCCGCCGTGACGTGCTGGCCCAGGCTCGCGGTTTCTCGGCCCAGTACACCCAGGCGCTGGAATTCGATCTGTTGCTGCGTCTGATCGAAGAAGGTGGCCTGGCGGGTCTGGCGCATCTGGCCGAGCCTTTGCTGATTTGCAATGCCCCGGTGGAGGAAGCCAACGCAGAGGAACAACAGGCGTTGACCCGATCTCTGGCGGCGCGGGGTTATCGCGCTCAGGTCAGTTCGGCACTGCCGCTGACCTACCAGATCGACTATCAGCACGCCGAGCGGCCGCTGGTGTCGATCATTCTCCAGAGTCAGGACAACCTTGAGGCACTGCAACGTGCGCTGGTCAGTGTGCTGCAACGCACTCGCTATCAGCGTCACGAAGTGCTGATCGCCGACAACCATAGCCAGTCCCAGGAATTGGCAACCTGGTTGAGCAGCCTGGAAGGCAAGGGTGATCGCATTCGCGTACTGCGCAGCGCCGAGCGCTTGAGCGCATCGGCACTGAACAACTTCGCGTGCGCCGAGGCCAAGGGTGACTACCTGGTACTGCTGTCGACCGAATCCGAGGTGGTCAACGCCAACTGGCTTGAAAGTCTGGTCAATCAGGCCCAGCGTCCGGAAGTCGGAATCGTCGGGGCCAAGCTGATGGACATCCGTGGTGTCACGACTCAAGCCGGATTGATCCTTGGTTTGAATGGCGCTCTTGGCTCGGCGTTTATCGGTGAGCGTAAAGACGCCAGGGGTTACATGAATGGCCACCAGGTGGAGCAGAACTATTCGGCGGTGTCCGGTGCGTGCCTGATGATTCGCAAGGACGTGTATGAAGCGGTCGGTGGCCTGGATGAGGAGCATTTCGATGACGCCTTTGGCGATGTCGACCTGTGTCTGAAAGTCGCCGATGCCGGCTATCTCATTGTCTGGACGCCTCAGGCACAGCTATTGCACCCGGGTGTGTTGTCTGAGTCACCCCAGGCCCGCGCGGCTCTGCAGGACAAGTGGAAGGCGCGATTCGCGCAGGATTCGTCCTACAACCAGAACCTGGCCCTGACCGGCAAGGGCTTTACTCTTGGCGACGCTTCCAGTGTCAACTGGGCGCAGTTGCTCGCATAAGCCTGGCTGACAGGTAAAAGGACTCACGGCATGTTTAACGGTAAATCGATTTTCATCTCTGGCGGCACCGGCTCGTTCGGGCGCAATTTCATCCGCCGGCTGCTGGAGCAATATCAGCCCAAGCGTGTGGTGGTGTTCTCGCGCGATGAGCTCAAACAGTACGAGATGCAGCAGACGTTCAACGCACCGTGCATGCGTTACTTCCTCGGCGATGTGCGTGATGCCGAGCGTTTGCGTCAGGCCATGCGTGGTATCGATTACGTGGTGCATGCTGCGGCACTGAAACAAGTGCCGGCGGCGGAGTACAACCCGACCGAATGCATCCGCACCAACGTCAACGGCGCGGAAAACATCATCGCCGCGGCCATCGACAACGGTGTGAAAAAAGTCGTCGCGCTGTCCACCGACAAGGCCGCCAGCCCGATCAACCTGTACGGCGCGACCAAGCTGCTGTCGGACAAATTGTTCGTCGCAGCGAACAACATTGCCGGGGATCAGAACACGCGTTTTTCGGTGGTTCGCTACGGCAACGTGGCTGGCTCTCGGGGGTCGGTGGTGCCTTTTTTCAGCAAGCTGATTGCCGAGGGTGCGCCAGAGTTACCGATCACCGATGAGCGCATGACCCGTTTCTGGATCACCCTCGATCACGGCGTGCAGTTTGTGCTCGACAGCTTTGCGCGCATGCACGGGGGTGAAGTGTTTGTGCCGAAGATCCCGTCGATTCGTATTGTCGATCTGGCGTTGGGCATGGCTGAACATTTGCCGCACAAGAACGTCGGCATTCGTCCGGGAGAAAAACTCCATGAGCTGATGGTGCCGCTGGACGACGCGCGCATGACCCTGGAGTTCGATGATCACTACACGATTCAGCCATCGATCCGCTTCACCAGCGTCGACGTGGATTTTGCCGTCGACAACCTGGGCGAACAGGGCCGGCCGGTCAGTGAAGACTTCGAGTACCGTTCCGACACCAATCCGCACTACCTGTCGGTCGGCCAGATTGCTGATCTGCACGCGAAGCTGTCGGCATGATTCCCTACGGTCGGCAGAGCCTCGATCAGGCAGACATTGATGCGGTGGTCGCCGTGTTGCAGTCCGACTGGCTGACACAAGGGCCGACCATTGAACGCTTCGAACAGGCCATGGCCGAGCGTTGTCAGGCCGACTTCGCGGTGGCGGTGTGCAATGCCACGGCGGCGCTGCACATTGCCTGTCTGGCGGCAGGGCTCGGTCCGGGTGATCGCTTGTGGACGACGCCGAACACTTTTCTGGCCTCGGCCAACTGCGGCCGTTACTGCGGCGCTGACGTCGACTTTGTGGATATCGATCCGCTGACCTGGAACCTCGACGCCTGCACCCTGGCGGCGAAGCTCGAAGCTGCCGAGCGCGACGGCACGCTGCCGAAGGTTCTGGTGGCCGTGGCGTTTTCGGGTCAAAGCTGCGACATGCGCATGATCGCCGGGTTGGCCGAACGCTATGGCTTTACGGTGATCGAGGATGCGTCCCACGCCGTCGGCGCATCCTATGCCGGGCGTCCGGTGGGCTGCGGCGAATTTGCGGCGATGACGGTGTTCAGTTTTCACCCGGTGAAGATCATCACCAGCGCCGAGGGCGGCATGGTCCTGACTAACCGCCCGGAACTGGCCGAGCGCTTGCAGCGCTTGCGCAGCCACGGCATGACCCGCGATCCGCAGCAGATGACCGAACCCAGTCACGGTCCCTGGTACTACCAGCAAGTGGAATTGGGCTTCAACTACCGGATCACTGATATGCAAGCGGCCCTCGGACTGTCACAGCTGAATAAGCTCGATGACTTCATCGCGCGCCGTCGTGAGCTGGCGGTGCGTTATGACCGATTGTTGGCGTACCTGCCGTTGACCTTGCCCAGCGCGCAACCAGACGCCGAGTCGGCGTGGCATCTGTACGTGGTGCGGTTGCAGACGGATCGGATCAATCTCAGCCATCGGCAGGTGTTCGAAGGGTTGCGGGCAGCCGGGATCGGGGTGAACCTGCACTATATTCCGCTGCATTTGCAGCCGTACTATCGTGATCTGGGGTTTGCCGAGGGAGACTTCCCGCAGGCCGAGCGTTATTACGCCGAGGCCATCAGCCTGCCGATGTTTCCTTTGCTGAGCGATGAACAGCAGGACTTCGTGGTCGAGCAACTGCGTCGGTTGGTTCTTGAGGAGGAGTGACACTTGAGCTGCGTTGCAATCATTCCGGCCCGCGGTGGCAGCAAGCGAATCCCGCGCAAGAACCTCAAACCGTTCGACGGTGTACCGATAATCGTCCGTTCGATCCGAACGGCGTTTGATTGCGGGTTGTTCGATCAAGTTGTCGTCAGCACGGATGACGAAGAAATTGCCGACATCGCCCGGGCTCATGGCGCTCAAGTGCCGTTCATGCGACCCACGGCGCTTGCCGACGATTTCACCGGGACCGCAGCGGTCATCGTGCATGCCTTGAAGCAATTGCCGCCGTTCGACTATGCCTGCTGCGTCTACGCGACGGCGCCGCTGTTGCAGGCGCGCTATCTGCGTCAGGGGCATGAATTACTGGTGCAGCATCCGGACAAGTCCTTCGCTTTTTCCGTGGCCGGTTTCGGCTTCCCGGTGCAACGTGCCTTGACCCTCGACGAGCAGGGAGCCTTGACGTCGCTCTATCCGGAGTTTCGCAACACCCGCTCCCAGGATTTGCCTGAAGCCTATCAAGATGCCGGCCAGTTCTATTGGGGGCGCACAGAGGCCTGGTTGCGCGGCGATGTGCTGTTTTCTCCGGCGAGTCTGCCGGTGATTCTGCCGCGGCATCTGGTGCAGGACATCGACACCCTTGAAGACTGGAAGCGCGCCGAATACCTCTATGCTGCATTGAAAGCTGGCGGAGAGCTGCAATGAGAGTGCTGATCCGCGCCGATGCGTCGCCGACCATTGGCAGCGGTCACATTGCTCGCTGTTTGACCCTGGCCAAAGTCTTGCGCAAGCAAGGCGCGCAGGTGGCCTTCGCTTGCCGCCTGTTGCCGGGCCATCGACTGGATGCACTGCAAGCCGAGGGCTTTGAAGTCTTCGCCCTGGCGGCTCGTTACCCTGAAGAAGACCCGCAGCAGGCGATCGAATCCTTGCTGCCGTGGCAGGCGGACATCGCCGCGCTTGGGCAGGCGCTGAGTAATCATCCGGGGTTCGATTGGGTCATCGTCGACCACTACGGCCTCGACCATTACTGGCAGACCGCAGCCCGCCGCTGGGCGCCAAGGATTGCCGCTGTGGACGACCTCGCCACGCGCACCTACAGCGTTGATTTGCTGCTCAACCAGAATTTGTCGGGCACGCCACAAGCCTATGCTTCGCTGCTGGCGCCCGGTTGCCAGACCTTGCTCGGCCCACGTTTTGCCTTGCTGCGCGATGAATTCTGCTGCCCGGCGATTCCGGTCAAGCCCCAGGCCAGGCGAGTGCTGGTGAATTTCGGTGGCTTCGATGCGGCGATGCAAACCCATCACGCGATGCTGGCAATGGCGGATTTGCATGAGCTTGAAGTCGATTTCGTCGCCGGTGCCAACAACCCGGCCTGGGCACAGATGCAGGCGCTTGCAGCCAATCGTCCGAATTGGCGCTTGCACAGTTTTGTCAGCGACTTCTATCGTTTGATGGCCGAGGCTGACCTGTTTGTCGGTGCCGGTGGCGGTACCAGTTGGGAGCGGGCGGCTATGGGGTTGCCGACGATCTGCATTGCGGTCTCGAACAATCAGCAAGCCAACGGCGAAATCATGGCGACTTCGGGATCCCATGTGTATCTGGGCACCCGTGAACACGTCAGCGTCGAGCAGTTGCGTCAAGCTATCGGTTTTGTCGCGGGCAATCAGGGATTACGCCAAAGCCTGGCCGAACGTTCGCGGCAGTTGGTCGATGGGCGGGGGGCACAGCGGGTTGCGGCAGCGCTCGCCGGTGCGGTTTTGCAGGTTCGGCAAGCGACCGTAGACGATGCGCAGTTGCTGTTCGAGGGGCGCAATGCCGAGTCGGTGCGGCGCTGGTCGCTGGATACGCAAGTCATCGATTGGCAACGGCATCAAGATTGGCTGACCGCGAGCCTGAGCAATCCCGGGCGATTACTGTTGATCGCCGAGGCGGACGCTGGCCCGGTCGGGGTACTGCGTTATGACCTGGACGGACTTGAAGCCGAAGTCTCGATTTACCTGCTTGATGGCCGCCTCGGTCTGGGGTGGGGCAGGGCGCTGCTGGCGCGGGGCGAAGCCTTCGTGACCACCCACTGGCCGCAACTGCAGGCCATCACCGCTCAAGTGTTGCCGGCGAATCAGTCGTCGCTGAAGCTGTTTCGCGAGGCAGGATTCACCCAGCGTGCTTGCGCGTTCACGCGCATATTGAAGGATCACCGCAATGACTAGCTTCAAGATTGGCAATCGCTCCATCGGTACCGATGCGCCGCCGTTCATCATTGCCGAGATGAGTGGCAACCATAACCAGTCGCTGGAGGTGGCGCTGCAGATCGTCGACGCCGCGGCCAAGGCCGGTGCCCATGCCTTGAAGCTGCAGACCTACACCGCCGAGACCATGACCCTGGACCTGTCCGAAGGTGAGTTCTTCATCAAGGACCCGAGTAGCCTCTGGGCCGGTTCTTCGCTGTACGCGTTGTACGAGAAGGCCCACACACCGTGGGAATGGCACGCGCCGATTTTCGCCAGGGCCAAAGAGCTGGGCATGCTCGCGTTCTCCACTCCGTTCGATGACACCGCAGTGGACTTCCTCGAAAGCCTCGACGTACCGGCCTACAAAATCGCCAGTTTCGAAAACACCGACCTGCCACTGATTCGGCGGGTTGCCGCCACAGGCAAGCCGCTGATCATTTCGACCGGCATGGCCAGCATCGCTGAACTTGACGAAACCGTGCGTGCCGCCCGAGAGGCTGGTTGCAAGGATCTGGTGTTGCTCAAATGCACCAGCACTTACCCTGCGACGCCCGCCAACAGCAACGTGCGGACGATTCCTCACTTGCGCGAATTGTTTGGCTGTGAAGTTGGCCTGTCCGATCACTCCATGGGTGTCGGAGTGTCCGTCGCCGCGGTGGCACTGGGGGCGACGGTGGTGGAAAAACATTTCACCCTCGACCGTTCCGCGGGTGGCGTGGATGCCAGTTTCTCTCTGGAGCCTGCCGAGCTGGCCAGTCTGGTGATCGAAACCGAGCGCGCCTGGCAGGCCATGGGCCATGTGCATTACGGCGTGACTGAAGCCGAGCGCAAGTCCTTGGTGTATCGCCGTTCGC
Organism: Pseudomonas sp. UYIF39; assembly: GCF_029963765.1. Lineage (GTDB taxonomy): Bacteria > Pseudomonadota > Gammaproteobacteria > Pseudomonadales > Pseudomonadaceae > Aquipseudomonas. Next base: position 316,717 of record NZ_JALBYU010000003.1, on the reverse strand, counting down.
TCTATGTGACTCAGGACATTGCTGCGGGCGAGTCCTTCAGCGCCGCCAATCTGCGGGCCATCCGTCCTGGCCTGGGGCTGGCGCCCAAACACGCTGAAACCCTTCTGGGCCGCCGTGCCCGCCAGGCCATCAAGCGTGGAACGCCGCTGGATTGGTCATTGGTCGAATAACGCCTTATCGGCCAGATTCGGCAAAATAGCGTGACCTGCGAGTCATAACGCGCATCTTCACTGTATTGTATTAATCGGGTAGGTGGCGCCTGGTGTCTTTTTGACCCAGTGATAGCCTTTTATTCTTCCCGTCTGTCGCTCCCTCGGGGCGACATTTTTCTCTGTTTGTCGGCGCCCCTCGAATCATTACGAGCGGTGGTATTGGGCTGTTTATTATTGGGAAGCCGTAATGATTGGCATAAAGAGCATTGCGAGCTACGTTCCTGTAGCCGGCGTGGACAATTACGCACAAGGTGCAAAGTTCGAAAAGGATGAAGAATTCATCCTGGGCAAAATCGGTTCGGCCTTCCTGCCGCGCAAAGACGCCGAGCAGGAAACTTCGGACCTGTGTGTCGAAGCAGTCAATGCGCTGTTCGCCAACAATCCCGATTTGAACCGTGAATCCATCGACGTGCTGATCGTCGTCACTCAGAACGGCGACGAAGAAGGCCTGCCGCACACGGCAGCCATCGTTCAGGACAAACTCGGACTGCCGACCACCGTCGCCGCGTTCGATATTTCCCTGGGCTGCTCCGGCTATGTCTACGGCATCTATGCGATCAAGGGGTTCATGGAAGCCACGGGCCTCAAGAATGGCCTGTTGGTGACTGCCGATCCGTACTCGAAAATCGTCGATCCGGAAGACCGCAACACCACCATGCTCTTTGGTGATGCCGCTACCGCCACCTGGATGGGCGAAGACGCGCCATGGCAGTTGGGCAAGGCCAAGTTCGGCACCGACGGTTCCGGAGCGCCGCACTTGAAGGTCTCCGACGGCGTGTTCTTCATGAACGGCCGTCAGGTGTTCAACTTCGCGCTGCTCAAAGTCCCGGCGCATTTGCACGAGCTGCTGGCTGATTCGCAACTGACCGCTGACGATATCGATGCCTTTTGCATCCATCAGGGCAGTGCAGCGATTGTCGATGCCGTGGCGCGACGCTTTGAAGGCGAGCCTGAGAAGTTCATCAAGGACATGGTCGAGACCGGCAACACGGTGTCATCAAGCATCCCGCTGCTGCTGGAAAAACATGTGCTGAATTCCACCTGGAAGCGCGTGGCGTTGAGCGGTTTCGGCGTTGGTCTGTCGTGGGGTTCGGCGATCATTTATCGCCCTTGAACCTCGGCTCTTTGGTCAAAGAATGCCAGGCACAAAAAAAGCGTTCAAGGTGTAACCTTGAGCGCTATTTTTTTGCCCGAATGAAAAGCGAGGCTCCATGAGCGAGTTCTTTGAGCGCAACGTCGACGTCATACAGCGCCGCTGGCCGATGCTTTCTGCGCGCTTGCTGGTTGAGAACGCAAGCTTGTTGCAGGCTGAGCTGGTGGAAGGCCTGGGCTCGACTCTGAGTATCAACGGCATTCAGCTGACCAGTCGCCATGACCGCACCCACGAGGCCAGGCTTCAAGCTGACAGCCTCCCGATCGACAGCCCCGTGGTGCATGTCTACGGCACCGGGCTTGGCGATCTGCAAGTGGAGCTGCTGGCGCGCGCCGGGCTTGAACGCTTGTATGTGCACATCCTCAACGGAACGGTGTTTGCGCTGGTGCTGCAACTGCTGGATCAGCAGCAGTGGCTTGGCGATCCGCGAGTTGAGTTGCTGTATGCCGGCGATCTGGCGGAAATCCGGCTGCCGTTTTTCGCCTTGCCGTCCGAGTTGGTGCTGGCCGATGACTTCAATGCCAAGATCCGCGATCGCCTGATCAGCGAAACCCACCTGACATTTAATAACCGTGAGTTTGATCCTCAGGCTCCAAACATCGTCGAGCGCTTGCAGGCGAGCCTGGCGCTGGTGCAGGCCGATGGCGATGTGGCCGAGTTGTTCGGTTCCTGTGCCGGGCAGGAAGTGTTCGTCATTGCCACGGGCCCGAGTCTTGAGCTGCACTTCGATCGCTTGCGGGCGATTCGTGAGCAAGCGGTGCGACCATTTTTTATTTGTGTCGATACCGCCTACCGGCCGCTGCTCAATCACGGCATTCTCCCCGACGTGGTGGTTAGCATCGATCAGCGCATCTCGGCTCGGCATCTGCCATCTGAAGGCACATCCTCGATAACACTGGTGTACATGCCTATGGTCGATCCTCTGGTACTTGGGGCCTGGCAGGGGCAGCGTTACGCCGGTTATTCCGCCAGCCCGATCTATCAACAGCTGCGTCAGCAATGGCCCAAGGGCGAGTTGTATGTGGGTGGTAGCGTGATTCACCCGGCGGTGGACCTTGCGGTGAAGATGGGCGCAGCGCAGATCACCCTGTTCGGCGCCGACTTCGCCTTTCCCGGCGACAAGACCCATGCCGGCTGGAACGATGGCGACCTTGGCCCGCAACTGGGGGCGGCCAAACACTGGGTGCTCGACGGGCATGGACTGCGGATCAAGACGCAGCTCAACTTCCGCAGTTATCTGTGTGAGCTGGAGCGTTTTATCGCGGGGCACCCACAGGTGCGTTTCTATAACAGCAGCCGGGCAGGGGCGATGATCGCCGGTACGGTGTTTCACCCGGAGTTGACGGTATGAGCGAGCTGCAGTCTTTTATTGTCGGTTCGCAGCAGTGTGCGGCGTTGTTTCGGCTGGGGCGTGATGTGGAAGCGGGGCTGACGATGATCGAACTGATCTCGCCGTTGCAGGTGTCCTTCGATCAGGCGTCAAAGGATGCTCAGCAGCAATGGGTATTCTTGCTGGGCCTGATGCTCGATTGCCAGGAAGCGCAAAACTGGCTCGCTCTGGCAGATTACCTCGAATACGAACTGGTCCAACTGATGACTGACACGCTGTCCTTTTAAACAATTTCTCTTCTGCCGGTGCCGGCAAGTCTTCGCCAACCTGTCACCGGCATTTTCCTGACGTCATTTTCTCGCTGCTTGAGTGTGGCTAAGTCCTTTGTTTGCGGGGGGGTGGCAACGTGATGGCAAATATTTTTGAAAATCCCCTAAAGCAAGTTGCAAACCCGACGATAACTATTACGAAGGTTCTCTAGGCCATACCCGGCGGTTGCCAGGGCCGGAAGCCGCAGTACCCAACCAACGAGGAATTCGTCATGGCTTTAACAGTAAACACTAACGTTACATCGTTGAACGTACAGAAAAACCTGAACAAGGCTTCTGATGCTCTGTCGACTTCGATGACTCGTCTGTCTTCCGGCCTGAAAATCAACAGCTCAAAAGATGACGCCGCCGGCCTGCAAATCGCTACCCGTATGACCTCGCAGATCCGTGGTCAGACCATGGCGATCAAAAACGCCAACGACGGTATTTCGATTGCTCAGACCGCTGAAGGCGCGATGCAAGAATCGACCAACATTCTGCAGCGTATGCGTGAACTGGCTGTTCAAGCACGAAACGACTCCAACGGTACCGACGACCGTGCTGCTCTGAACAAAGAGTTCGCAACCATGTCGGACGAACTGACCCGTATTGCCAAGTCGACCAACCTGAACGGTAAAAACCTGATCGACGGCACCGCTGGCACCATGACCTTCCAGGTTGGTTCCAACACCGGCGCTACCAACCAGATCACCATCACTCTGGACAGCGGCTTCGATGCTGCCACCCTGAGCGTTGACTCTGCCGCCATCGCCATCACTGGTAACGACAGCGCCACTGCAGAAGCCAGCACTGCTGCTGCAATCGACGCAATCGACGCGGCACTGAAAACCATCAACACCAGCCGTGCTGACCTCGGTGCTGCACAAAACCGTCTGACCAGCACCATCTCCAACCTGCAGAACATCAACGAAAACGCCAGCGCTGCACTGGGTCGCGTACAAGATACCGACTTCGCTTCTGAAACTGCACAGCTGACCAAGCAACAAACTCTGCAACAAGCTTCCACCGCAGTTCTGGCTCAGGCCAACCAACTGCCATCCGCTGTACTGAAACTGCTTCAGTAATAGCTGATGAGTTTTGGCGGGGGGGTGCGCTTGCGTGCTCTCTCGCTTTTTTACTTTAAGAGGTGATGGACATGGATATGAGCGTGAAGCTGAACTTGTCTTATCCTGCGGCCAAGCAGGCGACGACTGTTGCCGATAAGCCGGCCCAGAAGCCTCTAGCGGAAGCTACGCCAGTGGTTGTCGTCAAGGAAGAAAGTAAAGGTACCCAATCCGAGCAGGAACAACTGAAGATGGCCGTTCAGGAAATCGAAAAGTTTGTTCAAACGGTCAAGCGCAATCTTGAGTTTTCGATTGACGAGCCTTCAGGCAAAGTAGTGGTAAAAGTGATTGCCAGTGACTCTGGTGAGGTGATCCGTCAGATCCCCAACGAAGAAGTCCTTAAACTGGCCAATAGCTTGAATGATGCAAGCAGCCTGTTGTTCAGCGCAAAAGTCTGACAGCTGGCATGAATTTTGTTGCTATGTTCTTTTGGGCGTTGTAGTGGTCAAAAGGCCGGCGACACACTGAAGGGAGTTTCACATGGCAAGTCCAATTCTACCGGGCACGGGTTTAGGCTCCGGCCTTGATACTGGTGCTATCGTCAAAGCTCTGGTAAACGCTGATAAAGCGGCCAAGCAAGGCCAGATCGACCGTGGGACTGCGACCAACACCGCAAGCATCTCCGGTATCGGGACCTTGAAGTCCTTGATGGCTGCGTTTACCAAATCCATGACTGATTTGGGCAGTAAAACCAACCCGCAGTTTCCCGGGTTTGCTGCGACTTCCTCTGATGTGAAAATTGTTACGGCCACCGCTAGCAACTCAGCCGTGGGCGGCAACTACGTCATCAACGTCGGTAACCTGGCCACGTCGTCCAAAGTGGCCAGTGCTGCGTTTGCCGGTGGTACGAGCAGCGCTATTCCCACGGGCACGCTCACCATCAGCCAGAGTGGCAAGAATTTCAACGTCAATGTGGCCGCCGGAGCGACATTGCAGTCGGTTCGCGACTCGATCAACGCCGACAGCTCGCTCAAGTTGGCTGGTGTCAGTGCCAACATCGTCACTGACTCCTTTGGTTCGCGCCTTGTGCTGGGCTCCAGTAACACCGGCGCGGGCTCTGATATTTCCGTCAGTGGTATTGCCGGGCTTGAAATCGATGGAACTAACGTCGTCGGCACCTCAGGCTCTCCAATGACCGCCACGTCCGCTGGGGCTATAGGTGCAGTGGCTCTCGATGCCAATTTCACCGTCGATGGCATGGCGTTGACCAGCAAGACCAACGCGGTCGACAAAGCTGTTTCCGGCCTGACGTTTAGCCTCGTGGCTGTAGGAACCTCGACTGTTACCGTGGCGACGAACACCGATGGCCTGAAGGCGTCGATCCAAAAGTTTGTCGATGCCTACAACGCTATCGCCAAGAGCGTCACCGCGCTGACCAAGCCTTCGCTCGATGATGATGGCAAGCTGACCGTCCCGGCAGCATTGACCGGTGATGCGCTGCCGCGTTCGATCCTGGCGGCTATTCGCTCGCCTCTGTCGGAAACTGGTTCAGGTGACAAGCTCACCGTGCTCGCGCAGTTGGGTATTACCACCAATCAGAAGACCGGTGCGCTCGATTTTGACAGCACCAAGTTCACTGCTGCGATGAATGACAAAAAACTGGGCGGGGAAGTTCAGGAGTTGTTCACGGGTGATAACGGCCTGCTGGAGCGGATGACAAAGGCTGTCGCACCGTTTGCAGATACTGGCGGTATTCTGGATCAGCGTACGACCAGTCTGAATAAAGCCAAGACCAAGTTGACCAATGACCAGGAAGCCCTGGATCGTCGTATCGAGACTCTGACCGCGGTACTGACCAAAAAATACAACGACATGGATACCTTGGTTGGCAAGCTGAAAGCCACCGCCAGCAACATCACCTCGATGTTCGAAGCAATGACCGCTCAGCAGAAGAACAGCTGATAGTCTAACAGCGCCAAAAGCCCGGCAGCGTCGTTAAACGCTCCGGGCTTTTGTGTTTTGAGGCTAAAGTTTTTTGACGCGTCGTCGATACACTGGTTATACGAACCACAGATTTTTTGATGAGGTACAACATGAATCCAATGTTAGCCCTTCGCCAATACCAGAAGATTGGCGCTCAGGCGCAGACGTCCGAGGCCAGTCCTCATCGCCTGGTGCAGATGCTGATGGAAGGTGGACTGGATCGTATTGCGCAGGCCAAAGGCGCGATGGAGCGTAAGGACATCCCCAATAAAGGCGTTCTGATCGGCAAGGCTATCGGCATTGTCGGTGGTCTGCGTGAAGGCCTGGACCTGGAAAATCAGGCCGAGTCGGTGGGTGAACTGGATAACCTCTACACCTACATGATGAAGCGTCTGGCCGAAGCCAACATCAAGACAGATCCAAAGATTCTCGACGAGGTCGCTGATTTGCTTCGCACCGTCAAAGACGGCTGGGATGCTATCGCCGCGCCGGGTCCGCAGTTTTAAGGAGATCACCATGAGTCTTGTATTGCAGCGAATCGAACAAACCCGTGAAGGCCTGGTCGGTGCTTTGGCCGAACGTAACTGGGAGGCCATTGGTGAGTTGGACCTGGCTTGCCGTTCCTGCATGGAAGACGTCTTGAGTGAAGCTTCGGTGGACGAGGCCGCGTTGCGCGATAACCTTGAGGAGTTGCTTGGGGTGTATAAACAGCTTCTTGAGGCGGCGACAGGGGAGCGCCAAGCGATAGTCGATGAGATGTCGCAGATCCACCAAGCACAGAGCGCGGCAAAGGTTTACCATCTGTTCGGTTAATTAATCCCCGGTTAATCCAAACATAGTGCGCCATAAATTTGACTGTGCACGGTTTTTTGACTTAACTAGTGGCTGATTCCAGATTTCAGGCGTCTACAGGCATAACGTGTCTGCAAGCGTCTAGCTTGCCCCAGCATTTGGGCATTGAGTTGACTAGGGAAGTTGCTATTGCATGTGGCGTGAAACCAAAATTCTGCTGATTGATGACGATAGCGTCCGTCGCCGCGACTTGGCGGTGATTTTAAATTTTCTTGGCGAAGAAAATTTACCCTGCGGTAGCCATGACTGGCAGCAGGCTGTCGGCTCATTGTCATCAAGTCGTGAAGTGATCTGCGTCCTCATCGGGACGGTCAATGCTCCTGGTGCACTCGTGGGTTTGTTAAAGACACTCTCAGCCTGGGATGAGTTCCTTCCGGTTTTGTTAATGGGCGATAATTCTTCCGTTGACTTGCCAGAAGACCAGCGTCGCCGAGTGCTTTCGACCCTCGAGATGCCGCCCAGCTACAGCAAATTGCTCGACTCCCTGCACCGGGCCCAGGTCTATCGCGAGATGTACGACCAGGCCCGCGAGCGCGGCCGTCACCGTGAACCCAATCTTTTCCGCAGTCTTGTCGGCACCAGCCGGGCGATTCAACACGTCCGTCAGATGATGCAGCAAGTCGCCGACACCGACGCCAGTGTGCTGATCCTCGGTGAGTCCGGGACCGGCAAGGAAGTGGTCGCGCGCAACCTGCACTATCACTCCAAGCGTCGTGACGCGCCGTTCGTACCGGTCAACTGCGGGGCGATCCCGGCCGAGTTGCTGGAAAGCGAACTGTTTGGCCACGAGAAGGGCGCCTTCACCGGGGCAATCACCAGCCGCGCCGGGCGTTTCGAACTGGCCAATGGCGGCACGCTGTTCCTCGATGAAATTGGCGACATGCCGCTGCCGATGCAGGTCAAGCTGCTGCGCGTGCTGCAGGAACGCACCTTCGAGCGCGTGGGCAGCAACAAGACCCAGAGCGTCGATGTGCGGATCATCGCGGCGACCCACAAGAATCTCGAAAGCATGATCGAGGTCGGTACCTTCCGCGAAGACTTGTACTACCGCCTGAACGTATTTCCGATCGAGATGGCGCCGCTGCGCGAACGTGTCGAAGACATCCCGTTGCTGATGAACGAGTTGATCTCGCGCATGGAGCACGAGAAGCGTGGTTCGATCCGTTTCAACTCGGCGGCGATCATGTCGCTGTGCCGCCACGGCTGGCCGGGCAACGTCCGCGAACTCGCCAACCTGGTGGAACGCATGGCGATCATGCATCCGTACGGGGTGATCGGCGTGGTCGAATTGCCGAAAAAATTCCGTTACGTCGATGACGAAGATGAGCAGCTGGTTGACAGTCTGCGCAGCGATCTTGAAGAGCGCGTGGCCATCAACGGTCATACTCCGGACTTCTCGGCTGGCGCCATGCTGCCGCCGGAAGGTCTGGACCTGAAGGACTACCTCGGTGGTCTGGAACAAGGGCTGATTCAGCAGGCGCTGGATGATGCCAATGGCATCGTTGCGCGCGCCGCCGAACGCCTGCGCATTCGTCGCACCACACTGGTGGAAAAGATGCGCAAGTACGGTATGAGTCGTCGTGACGGTGATGAACAGGCAGATGATTGACGCCTGTTTTTCAAGTCCTTCATTTGTAGGCGGTTTTTTTTAGGCACGGGTATTGCTACATCCCTCGCAACGTTCCGTTTAACTGACGGTCAGCCAAGCGAGAGAGCACGATGCCCCAAGCCGCCCAGATGTCTCCTGTCCCTGACGCTTCGGGGCAACCGTCGTCCGTAGAGCAGGTGAGCCGGCTTGGCCTTGAGCAGGCGTTTGCACTGTTCAGCCAGATGTCGAGCCAATTGACCGATTCCTACAGCATGCTTGAAGCCCGGGTCACCGAGCTCAAGGGTGAGCTGGCGGTGGTCAGTGCTCAGCGCATGCAGGAGCTGGCGGAAAAAGAACGCCTGGCCAACCGGCTGCAAAACCTCCTCGATCTATTGCCCGGCGGTGTCATCGTCATCGACGCCCAAGGCTTCGTGCGCGAAGCCAACCCCGCTGCTTGTGAGCTGCTCGGTCTGCCCCTTGAAGGCGAGCTGTGGCGTCATGTCATTGCCCGCTGCTTTGCGCCCCGTGAAGACGACGGTCACGAAATCTCGCTCAAGGACGGTCGGCGTTTGTCGATCTCCACTCGCTCGCTGGATGCCGAGCCCGGTCAGTTGGTGTTGCTCAACGACCTGACTGAAACCCGTCATCTGCAAGATCAGTTGGCCCGCCACGAACGTCTGTCGTCCCTCGGCCGAATGGTTGCTTCGCTGGCCCATCAGATTCGTACACCTTTATCCGCCGCCTTGCTCTACGCCAGTCATTTGACTGAGCAGGCGTTGCCGGTTGAGACCCAGCAACGTTTTGCCGGGCGCTTGAAAGAGCGTCTGCATGAGCTGGAGCATCAGGTGCGCGACATGCTGGTGTTTGCTCGCGGCGAGCTGCCGCTGACCGATCGCGTCACGCCCAAAGTGCTGATGCAGTCGTTGCAGGCGGCAGCGCTGACCCATGTGCAGGACCTGCCGATTCGCTGGCAGTGCGACAGTCATTCGGGCGAATTGTTGTGCAATCGCGACACGCTGGTCGGGGCGATCCTGAACCTGATCGAGAACGCCATCCAGGCCAGTGGCGGTGACGTCCACTTGAAGGTCCACCTCTATACCCGTGACAACAACCTGCGCGTATCTGTCAGTGACAGCGGCAGTGGCATCGACACGAAAGTGCTGGCACGACTCGGCGAGCCGTTTTTTACCACTAAAGCCACCGGAACCGGCCTTGGCCTGACCGTGGTCAAGGCAGTGGCGCGTGCCCATCAGGGAGAATTGCAACTGCGCTCGCGGCTGGGGCGCGGCACTTGCGCGCAGGTCATCCTGCCGCTTTTTTTCGGTGAAAAGCCCAGCGCTCAGGGAGCGGAGTGAAGGACATGGCAATCAAGGTTTTACTGGTCGAGGACGACCGCGCGCTACGCGAAGCACTGGCGGATACGCTGCTGCTCGCGGGGCACGACTACACGGCAGTAGGTTCGGCAGAAGAAGCGCTGGCGGCGGTCGGTAATGAGGCGTTCAACCTGGTGCTGAGTGACGTCAACATGCCGGGTATGGACGGTCATCAGCTGTTGGGATTGTTGCGCACTCGTCAGCCGCAGCTGCCGGTGTTGCTGATGACCGCTCACGGCGCCGTAGAGCGGGCAGTCGATGCGATGCGTCAGGGTGCAGCGGATTATCTGGTCAAGCCATTCGAGCCCAAAGCCTTGCTCGATCTGGTGGCGCGTCATGCGCTGGGCAGTCTCGGTGCGGCCGAGGGCGAGGGGCCTATAGCGTTCGAGCCGGCCAGTGCGCAATTGCTGGAATTGGCCGCCCGGGTGGCGCGCAGTGATTCCACGGTGTTGATCTCCGGTGAGTCCGGGACCGGCAAGGAAGTGCTGGCGCGTTACATCCATCAGCACTCTCACCGCGCCAGTCAGCCGTTCATTGCGATCAACTGTGCAGCGATCCCGGACAATATGCTCGAAGCCACCTTGTTTGGTCACGAAAAGGGTTCGTTCACTGGCGCCATCGCAGCGCAGGCTGGCAAGTTCGAGCAAGCTGATGGCGGCACGATCCTGCTCGATGAAATCTCCGAAATGCCTCTGGGGCTCCAGGCCAAGTTGCTGCGAGTTTTACAGGAGCGTGAAGTCGAACGAGTGGGCGCACGCAAGCCGATCACGCTGGACATTCGAGTGGTCGCCACCACCAACCGTGACCTGGCCGGTGAAGTGGCGGCGGGGCGTTTTCGCGAAGACCTTTACTATCGCCTGTCGGTGTTTCCGCTGGCCTGGCGTCCGTTGCGCGAACGTACCGCCGACATCTTGCCATTGGCCGAGCGTCTTCTGGCCAAGTACGTCAATAAAATGAAGCATGCCGCGGCAAGGCTGTCGCCCGAGGCTCAGGCGTGCCTGATCGGTTATCCATGGCCGGGTAATGTGCGTGAGCTGGATAACGCGATCCAGCGTGCCTTGATTCTGCAGCAGGGCGGTTTGATCCAGCCGCAGGATTTCTGCCTGGCCGGGCCTGTGGCGTGTGCGCCGTTGCCGGCATTGGCGCCGACGACTGCGCGCGCAGTAGACGTCGATGCTGAATCGGCGGGCGCCCTCGGCGATGACCTGCGTCGCCGTGAATTCCAGATGATCATCGACACCTTGCGCTCCGAACGCGGCCGTCGCAAAGAGGCCGCCGAGCGCTTGGGCATCAGTCCGCGCACCCTGCGTTACAAGCTGGCGCAGATGCGTGATGCCGGAATGGACGTGGAAGCTTATTTGTTCGCCACCTGATTCATTAGCCATGCAAAGCCCCGGACGGCTTTTGTTTAGAGCGACCACGGAGCTGGCACCCTTGTTGCTAACACCTCACTACCCGCCGAGTGAGTGTCAAAAAATTGCGGGTCGCCAAAGACGTAGCTCGTCAAAGAGAGAAGCCATGAGCCAAGGTATTGAATTCAATCGATTGATGCTGGACATGCGCTCCATGCAAATGGATGCCATGTCTGCGTCGAAATCGACTGCCGCCGTTCCTGAACTGGGTGGCAGCAGCTTTTCCGACATGCTCGGTCAGGCCGTCAATAAAGTGAACGACACCCAGCAGGCGTCCAGTCAGTTGGCCAGTGCCTTCGAGATCGGCAAGAGCGGCGTCGACCTGACGGACGTGATGATTTCCTCGCAGAAGGCCAGCGTGTCTTTTCAAGCGTTGACCCAAGTACGCAACAAGCTGGTTCAGGCATACCAAGACATCATGCAGATGCCGGTTTAAGGACGAATTGAGTCATGGCAGAAGCAGTCGCTGATAATGTTCCGGCCAAGGCCACTCCAATAGACGGCAAGCCGCCGCTGTTCGGGTTGTCCTTCCTGGAAAACCTCTCCGAGATGACCATGTTGCGTCAGGTAGGCCTGTTGGTCGGCCTGGCTGCGAGCGTGGCGATTGGCTTTGCCGTGGTGTTGTGGTCCCAGCAGCCGGACTACCGGCCTCTGTACGGTAGTCTTGCCGGTATGGACGCCAAACAGGTCATGGATACTCTGGCCGCAGCCGACATTCCCTACACCGTTGAACCGAACTCCGGTGCCTTGCTGGTCAAGGCCGATGACCTGTCCCGTGCGCGAATCAAACTCGCGGGCGCTGGTGTCACTCCCAGCGACGGCAACATCGGTTTTGAAATTCTCGACAAGGACCAGGGCCTGGGCACCAGCCAGTTCATGGAAGCGACCCGTTATCGTCGTGGTCTCGAAGGCGAACTGGCCCGCACCATTTCCAGCCTGAACAACGTCAAGGGTGCTCGCGTGCACCTGGCGATTCCAAAAAGTTCGGTCTTCGTGCGCGATGAGCGCAAGCCGAGCGCTTCGATTCTGGTGGAACTGTACTCCGGCCGCTCGCTGGAGCCTGGCCAGGTGCTGGCGATCATCAACCTGGTGGCCACCAGTGTTCCCGAACTCAGCAAATCCCAGATCACTGTCGTCGACCAGAAGGGCAACCTGCTGTCGGATCAGGCGGAAAATTCCGAACTGACCATGGCCGGCAAGCAATTCGATTACAGCCGTCGCATGGAAAGCATGCTGACTCAGCGCGTGCACAACATTCTGCAACCGGTGCTGGGCAACGATCGCTATAAAGCCGAAGTCTCGGCCGATGTGGATTTCAGTGCTGTCGAGTCGACCTCCGAGCAATTCAACCCGGACCAGCCGGCGTTGCGCAGCGAGCAGTCGGTCAACGAACAACGTACCGCCAGCAATGGTCCGCAAGGTGTGCCGGGTGCCCTGAGCAACCAGCCGCCGTCGCCTGCCTCCGCACCGCAAACCACCGGTGGCGCTACCGCGTCGGCCGGCATGGTGCAGCCAGGCCAGCCACTGCTGGATGCCAACGGTCAGCAAATCATGGACCCGGCCACCGGCCAGCCTATGCTTGCACCGTACCCGGCGGACAAGCGTCAACAATCCACCAAGAACTTCGAACTCGACCGCTCCATCAGCCACACCAAACAACAGCAGGGCCGTTTGAATCGCCTGTCGGTGTCGGTGGTGGTGGATGACCAGGTCAAGATCAACGCGGCCAACGGCGAAACCACCCGTGCGCCGTGGACCGCCGATGAATTGGCGCGCTTCACTCGCCTGGTGCAGGATGCTGTAGGCTTCGACGCCAGCCGTGGCGACAGTGTCAGCGTGATCAACATGCCGTTCTCCGCCGAGCGCGGTGAAGTGATTGCCGATATTCCGTTCTACTCCCAGCCTTGGTTCTGGGACATCGTCAAGCAAGTGCTGGGTGTCCTGTTCATCCTGGTGCTGGTGTTCGGTGTGTTGCGTCCGGTGCTCAACAACATCACCGGTGGCGGCAAAGGCAAGCAGTTTGCAGGCTTGGGTAGCGACGTCGAGTTGGGTGGCATGGGCGGCCTGGACGGCGAACTGGCCAACGACCGCGTCAGTCTCGGCGGCCCGACCAGCATTCTGCTGCCGAGCCCGAGCGAAGGCTATGACGCACAGTTGAATGCAATCAAGAGTCTGGTGGCAGAAGATCCGGGTCGCGTGGCCCAGGTCGTGAAAGAGTGGATTAACGCAGATGAGTGATAACCGAGCCGTTGCCGCCAAACTGACCAAGGTCGACAAAGCCGCGATTCTGCTGCTGTCCCTGGGGTCTACCGACGCCGCCCAAGTGCTGCGCCACATGGGGCCCAAAGAGGTCCAGCGTGTGGGTGTGGCCATGGCCCAAATGGGTAACGTGCACCGCGAGCAGGTCGAGCAGGTGATGAGCGAGTTCGTCGACATCGTCGGCGACCAGACCAGCCTCGGCGTCGGCTCTGACGACTACGTGCGCAAAATGCTCACGCAGGCCCTGGGCGAAGACAAGGCCAACGGCTTGATCGACCGGATCCTGCTGGGCGGCAACACCAGTGGCCTCGACAGCCTGAAGTGGATGGAACCGCGCGCCGTCGCTGACGTGATCCGTTACGAGCACCCGCAGATCCAGGCGATCGTGGTGGCGTACCTCGATCCGGACCAGGCCGGCGAAGTGCTCGGCAACTTCGACCACAAGGTGCGTCTGGACATCATTCTGCGGGTCTCCTCGCTGAACACCGTGCAGCCGGCCGCCCTGAAAGAACTCAACCAGATTCTCGAGAAGCAGTTCTCCGGCAACTCGAATGCCTCGCGCACCACCCTGGGTGGCATCAAGCGTGCGGCGGATATCATGAACTTCCTCGACAGCTCGATCGAAGGTCAGCTGATGGACTCGATCCGCGAAGTCGACGAAGACCTGTCCGGTCAGATCGAAGACCTCATGTTCGTGTTCAACAACCTGTCCGATGTCGACGATCGCGGTATTCAGGCGCTGCTGCGCGAAGTGTCTTCCGACGTGCTGGTGCTGGCCCTCAAGGGGTCGGACGAAGGCGTCAAAGAGAAGATCTTCAAGAACATGTCCAAACGGGCGGCCGAACTGTTGCGCGACGACCTCGAGGCCAAAGGCCCGGTGCGCGTCAGCGACGTGGAAACGGCGCAGAAAGAAATCCTCACCATTGCCCGCCGTATGGCCGAAGCCGGAGAAATCGTTCTCGGCGGGAAGGGCGGCGAAGAGATGATCTAAGGTCACTATGTCGTCCAAACATGATGAGTCCAACACCGACCTGATCCGTGGCAAGGGCGTCGGTGGTTTCGATGTCTGGTCGCTGCCCAGTTTCGATCCGTTCGTGCCGGAACCCGAGCCGGAACCTGAGCCCGAGCCGCCGGAAATGGAAGAAGTGCCGCTGGATGAAGTCCAGCCACTGACCCTCGAAGAACTCGAAAGCATTCGCCAGGAGGCCTACAACGAAGGCTTCGCCACGGGCGAAAAAGAAGGTTTTCACAGCACCACGCTCAAGGTCCGTCAGGAATCTGAAGTGGCGCTGGCCGCCAAGGTTGGCGCTCTGGAGCAATTGATGGGGCATCTGTTCGAGCCCATCGCCGAGCAGGACACTTTGATCGAAAAGTCCCTGGTTGACCTCGTGCAGCACATAACCAAACAGGTGATTCAGCGCGAACTGGCCATTGACTCGACGCAGATCGAACACGTCATGCGCGAGGCCCTCAAGCTCTTGCCGCTGGGCGTGGGCAATGTGCGTCTGCACATCAATCCGCAAGATTTCGAACAGGTCAAAGCCCTGCGCGAGCGCCATGAAGAAACCTGGCGCATCGTCGAGGACGAGGCATTGTTGCCCGGCGGTTGCCGGGTAGAGACTGAACACAGCCGTATCGACGCCACGGTCGAAACCCGTGTTGGGCGGGTGATGGACAAGCTCTTCGATCAGTTGCACGAACAGGCCTTGCACCCGGCCGAACCGGATCTGAGCCTGGAACTGCCGATCAGCGACAAGCCAGCGGTCTCGCCGGTCGAACCTGAACTGGACGTTCCCGATGCGCCTTGATCGCACCAGCTTCGCCAAGCGCCTCGGCAGCTACGCCGAGGCCACGGAGCTGGAAGGCGCGCCGATCCTTGAAGGCCGCTTGCTGCGCATGGTCGGCCTGACCCTCGAAGCCGAGGGCTTGCGCGCCGCCATGGGCAGCCGCTGCATGGTGATCAACGACGACAGTTATCACCCGGTGCAGGTCGAAGCCGAAGTCATGGGCTTCTCCGGCAGCAAGGTGTTTCTGATGCCGGTCGGCAGCGTTGCCGGCATCGCTCCCGGTGCCCGTGTGGTTCCTCTGGCTGATACCGGCCGTCTGCCAATGGGCATGAGCATGCTCGGGCGGGTGCTCGATGGCGCCGGTCGTGCGCTGGACGGCAAGGGCGGGATGAAGGCCGAAGACTGGGTGCCGATGGACGGCCCGACCATCAACCCGCTCAAGCGCGAACCGATCAGGGAGCCGCTGGACGTGGGCATTCGCAGCATCAACGGTTTGTTGACGGTCGGTCGCGGTCAGCGTCTGGGCCTGTTCGCCGGTACTGGCGTGGGCAAGAGTGTGCTACTGGGCATGATGACCCGCTTCACTGAGGCCGACATCATCGTCGTCGGGCTGATCGGTGAGCGGGGTCGTGAAGTTAAAGAGTTCATCGAGCACATCCTCGGTGAAGAAGGGCTCAAGCGTTCGGTCGTGGTGGCGTCCCCGGCGGACGATGCGCCGCTAATGCGTCTGCGCGCTGCGATGTACTGCACGCGAATCGCCGAGTATTTCCGCGACAAGGGCAAGAACGTCCTGTTGCTTATGGACTCCCTGACCCGTTTCGCCCAGGCCCAGCGGGAAATCGCCCTGGCCATCGGCGAGCCGCCGGCGACCAAGGGTTATCCGCCATCGGTGTTCGCCAAACTGCCGAAACTGGTGGAGCGGGCCGGTAATGCCGAGAAGGGCGGCGGTTCGATCACCGCCTTCTACACCGTACTGTCCGAAGGCGATGACCAACAGGACCCGATAGCCGATGCTGCGCGAGGCGTGCTCGACGGGCACATCGTGCTGTCCCGGCGTCTGGTCGAGGAAGGTCATTACCCGGCCATCGATATCGAAGCGTCCATCAGCCGGGTCATGCCGTCGGTGGTTACGCCGGAACACATGATGCGCGCCCAGTATTTCAAGCAACTGTGGTCGCGGTATCAGCAGAGTCGCGACTTGATCAGCGTCGGCGCTTATGTCGCGGGTGGTGACCGGGAAACCGACCTGGCGATCTCCCTGCAACCGCAGCTGGTGAAATACCTGCGTCAGGGCCTGAACGACAGCATCAGCCTGGGCGAAAGCGAAGCCTATCTCGGCACGATTTTCGCTCCTGCGGCCGGCGGTTAACCGGCCATGGCCCAGAGCCGCGCCTCGCGCCTGGCCCCCGTGGTCGAAATGGCCGAAAAGGCCGAGAAAACCGCGGTCCTGCGTCTGGGGCACTTTCAGGGGCAAGTCCGTCTGGCCGAAAGCAAACTTGCCGACCTCGAAGCCTTTCGTCTCGACTATCAGGAGCAGTGGATCGTGCGCGGCAGCAGTGGCGTGTCGGGCCAATGGCTGCTGGGTTATCAAGGCTTCCTGGCGCAACTGGGTACCGCCATCGACCAGCAGCGACAAAGCCTCGTATGGCATCAAAACAACCTGAACAAGGCGCGGGAATCCTGGCAGCAGGCGTTTGCCCGGGTCGAAGGCTTGCGCAAACTGGTGTTGCGCTACATGGATGAGGCGCGGCGGCTGGAAGACCGGCGCGAGCAAAAGTTGCTGGATGAGTTGTCCCAGCGGTTGCCGCGTCAGGATCCCTATTGATCAGGCAGGGTTCAACCGATTTCCCGCCTTGCTCCTGCCCTCGCCAGGTGCTAAACCTTGTACACGTACGTTCACCAATGACAAGGAAGCCGTTAAATGCCAGTTGTTACTGAAGTCTCCCAAGATGGGCAAAAGCTGACGATATCGGTCAAGGGACGATTCGATTTCGCAAAGCATCAGGAATTTCGTGAGTCCTACGAAAATCTTCAGCCAAAACCCGAATCCTTCGAAGTAAATCTGAAAGACGCCACCTACCTCGACAGTTCAGCGCTCGGCATGCTGTTGCTATTGCGTGATCACGCTGGCGGCGAGAATGCCGAGATCACGTTGACCAACGCTAACGCAGATGTGCGCAAGATCCTCGCCATCTCCAACTTCGAACAAATCTTCGACGTGGCGTGACCGCCATGCAGTCCTTGTTCGAACCGCTGACGATCCTGATCGCCGAAGACAGCGCGGCCGATCGCATGCTGCTGTCGACCATCGTTCGTCGCCAGGGGCATGAGGTGCTGACGGCCGCCAACGGTGCCGAAGCCGTTGCAGCGTTTCGCCAGCAGAAACCGCAACTGGTGCTCATGGACGCGATGATGCCGGTGATGGACGGTTTTGAGGCGGCGCGGCAGATCAAGGTATTGGCAGGGGAAACCCTGGTGCCGATCATCTTCCTCACCTCGCTGACCGAAAGCGAAGCGCTGGTCCGCTGTCTGGAGGCCGGGGGCGACGACTTTCTGGCAAAGCCCTACAACCAGGTGATCCTCGCCGCCAAGATAAAGGCGATGGACCGCTTGCGGCGGTTGCAAGCCACGGTGGTGCAGCAGCGCGACCAGATCGCCAGGCACCACGACTACCTGCTCAACGAGCAGCGGGTGGCCAAGGCCGTGTTCGACAAGGTGGCCCACTCCGGCTGCTTGAGCGCACCGAATATTCGCTACCTGCAATCGCCTTATGCGTTGTTCAACGGCGATTTGCTGCTGGCCGCGTTTACCCCGGCCGGCGACATGCACGTGCTGCTCGGCGATTTTACCGGTCATGGTTTGCCGGCTGCGGTCGGAGCCATGCCCCTGGCCGAAGTTTTCTATGGCATGACCGCCAAGGGTTACGGCCTGTCCGAAACCCTGCGCGAGATGAATGCCAAGCTCAAGCGCATCCTGCCGGTGGACATGTTCTGTTGTGCAACGCTGCTGTGCCTGAGTTTTCAGCGACGTTCGGTGGAGGTCTGGAACGGCGGAATGCCGGACGGTTACCTGCACAGCATCGCCAGCGGTGAGCGAACGCCGCTGACGGCTCGGCATTTGCCGCTCGGCGTGCTGAGCCCGCAATCCTTTGTTGACCGCACCGAGGTGTTTCCGATGGCAGTCGGGGATCGGGTCTTCCTGTTGTCCGACGGGGTGATCGATACCTGCGATGCCAACGAACAGTTGTTTGGTGTGGAGCGATTGCAGCAGGTGTTTGCGGCCAATCGTCAGCCTGATGAGTTGTTCGAAGAGATCGAACAGGCGTTGCGGGACTTTCGCGGTGAGGCCCGTGATGACGTGAGCATGGTCGAGGTCAGTCTGCTGGAGGCCGCGCAACTGAGCCCGCCGGCGCTGGTGTATTCCGACAGTGGTCAGTCCTGCCCGCTGGACTGGTCAGTGAGTTTCGAATTTCGCGCCGCCACGCTCAAACGCTTCAACCCGCTGCCGTATCTTCTGCAATTGCTGCTTGAGGTCCACGGTCTGCGGGCTCAGAGCGGGGCGCTCTACAGTGTGTTGGCCGAACTGTATTCCAATGCCCTGGAGCATGGAGTGCTTGGGCTGGATTCGGCGCTCAAGCGCGATGCCTCGGGTTTTACCCACTATTATCAGCAACGCAATACACGCCTGGACGCGTTGCAGGACGGCTTCGTGCGGGTGCATTTGCAGGTGACACCCAAGGGCGAGGGCGGGTGCCTGACTGTCCGGGTTGAAGACAGTGGCAAGGGGTTCGATGTCGCGCGGGTGATGGAGCGGCCCATCGACGGTGTCCGTCTGTCGGGACGTGGCGTCAGTCTGATTCGTCAGCTGGGCCGCAATGCGAGTTGGTCCGACGATGGGCGAACTGCCCGTGTGGAGTTTTTCTGGGAGGCTCTGGCATAATCCACGCATTCTTGATCAAGGAGTGAGCAAGTGGCTGACACACACCTGGACCGCGACGTGCTGAACGCGTTGCAAGAGGTCATGGAGGATGAGTATCCGATGTTGCTGGATACCTTTCTCGCCGATTCCGAAGAGCGTTTACGCATCTTGCGAAAGGCTGAAGATGCCGCGCAACTCATGAATGCTGCCCATAGCTTCAAGGGCAGCAGCAGCAACATGGGCGCCATTCGCCTGGCTGAGTTGTGCCATGAGCTGGAGCAGCGCGCCAAGCAAAAAAGCCTCGCCGGCATTGAAAAACTGGTGGGCGAAATTGATGACGAATTTGCGTTTATCCGGCCGCTCTATGAGGCCGAGCGTCAGCGTTCCCTCTCTGCCAATGAGACCGTCCGGCGCTTTTAGCGCCTGTCACTCAAACCTGGCGCGACCTTTGCAATAATCTCCGTCAACTGTACCTATGATCCCAGTGCAGCGGAGACCGTTCCATGCCCGTTACCCCCAATATGCTTCTTCAGGCCGCCGCGCAGGCCAAGACTCAAGTCGCTTGCGCCAATACACCGGCGCTGGCCGCTGAGCCTGGGGACAAGGCATCCAGCTTCGCTCAGGTCTACGCCAATCAAGCCCGGAACAAACCCTCTGCGGTGGGTGATGGCTCGGCCAAGCCGATACGCGATAAAGCGCCGGACAGCTCCGATAAAAAGGACGTCAGCGACGACAAGTCTGCCGCCCCTGAACCTGCGGTTGCCGATAGCGGCAAATCCTTGCCCGCCGATAAACCGGCGCAGGCTGACGACAAGGCCGCCAGCGATGACGGGTCGGATACTGCGCAGACGCCGGTTGCCGATGCCGCGCCCGTTGACCCGACGCTGGATCCTGCGTTGATGCAGGCAGTACAACCTGCGGTGCCAGCGCCGGTACCGGCAGCTCCGCCCGTTGTAGTCACCCCACAATCGCAGGTCGAGGTGGCTGTGACGGCGGCAACGACTCCGGTTGTTGCAAGCACTGGCACCGATTTCGATCCCGAAGACGATCCCCTCGATGCATTGCCGGCCGTGCGTATGGCCATGGAGCAGGGCGGCCATATTTCGGCTGCGAGTCAG
Source organism: Pseudomonas sp. UYIF39 (assembly GCF_029963765.1). GTDB lineage: Bacteria > Pseudomonadota > Gammaproteobacteria > Pseudomonadales > Pseudomonadaceae > Aquipseudomonas. The sequence continues at coordinate 296,360 of NZ_JALBYU010000003.1, read as the reverse complement.
GCTCAGCCCAAAGCGGCACCGACCTCGGCCAAGGCCCAGGCTGACGGCGAGCCTACCTCGGCGCAGAACTTCGCCGCTGGCATGGCGAGCATGTTCGATGTGCAAGCCGACAAGGACAGCACCGACCAGGGCGGCGACAAGGCCTTCAGTGGCCTTATCGATGACGGCCTCAAGGACCTGAAGTCCGCGAGCAGCGATACTCGGGTCGACGATTTCGCCACCCGTCTGGCGGCACTGACCCAGGCGGCCACGCCGAAAACCGCCAATGCATTGCCGGTGAATCAACCGATCGCGATGCATCAGAGCGGCTGGACCGAAGAAGTAGTGAACCGGGTCATGTACCTGTCCAGTGCCAATCTCAAGGCGGCCGACATCCAGTTGCAACCGGCCGAACTGGGGCGCCTGGACATTCGGGTGAACATGGTTCCGGATCAGCAGACCCAAGTGACGTTCATGAGCGCCCATCCTAGTGTTCGCGAAGCGCTGGACGGGCAGATGCATCGCTTGCGTGACATGTTTGCCCAGCAGGGCATGGGCCAGGTCGACGTCAATGTGTCCGACCAGTCCCGTGGCTGGCAGGGCCAGGAACAGGCTCAACAGGGTCAAAGCCAGAGTGGACGCACCAATGCCAGCGGTGGTCGCGTCGATTCGATGGACGAAGAGCTTCCGGTCGGCATTGCCGAAGTAGCGGCCAGCACGACCAGCGTGATTGGCTCCAGCGCAGTCGACTACTACGCCTGATCAAACGCCAACCCCCCCCTGTGGGAGCGAGCTTGCTCGCGATGAGGCTATAACATTCAACATCGTCGTTGACTGTTACATCGCCATCGCGAGCAAGCTCGCTCCCACAAGGGATTTGCAGTGTTCTTCAAATTGCTGTCAGTCCCACCCATCCCCTTCAGACACTTCTGGCATAACACTTGCTCTTGCCTTGCCGTGCGACTGTGAAAACCCGAATAGTGACGGATTATTGGCATGGCGAAGAGCGAAGCAGCAGTAAAAGACCCCGCAACCAAAGGCAAACTCAAGCTGATCATCGCGGTCGTGGTGGCCCTGCTGCTGGCGATCGGTTTGTCCGTGGGAGCGACCTGGTTCTTCATGCACAGCGCCCAGAGCAAGCCTGCCGCCGCGGCTGAAACCGCCCCGGTCGGCAAGCAGCCAGCGATTTTCGAGCCCATGGCTCCAGCCTTCGTGGCCAATTACAACCAGAACGGTCGTCAGCGCTACATGCAGGTGAGCATCACCATGCAGGGTCGCAATCAGGCCGATCTGGAAGCGCTCAAAGTCCACATGCCCGTCATCCGCAATAACCTGGTCATGCTTTTCTCCGGGCAGGACTTCGCCACCCTGGCGTCGCCGGTCGGCCAGGAAATGTTGCGTCAGAAAGCCACGGCCAGCGTCCAGGAAGTGGCGCAGAAAGAACTCGGCAAAGTGGTCATCGAACAGTTGCTTTTCACTAATTTCGTACTGCAGTAGGAACACGACATGGCCGTGCAGGACCTGCTGTCCCAGGATGAGATCGATGCGCTGTTGCATGGCGTCGACGATGGTCTGGTACAGACCGATACCGCTGCTGAACCCGGCAGTGTCAAAAGCTACGACCTGACCAGCCAGGATCGCATCGTCCGTGGACGCATGCCGACCCTGGAAATGATCAACGAGCGTTTTGCCCGTTACACCCGCATTAGCATGTTCAACATGCTGCGCCGCTCGGCGGACGTTGCCGTCGGTGGCGTGCAGGTGATGAAGTTCGGCGAATACGTACACTCGCTGTACGTGCCGACCAGTCTCAACCTGGTCAAGATCAAACCGTTGCGCGGCACCGCACTGTTCATCCTCGACGCCAAACTGGTGTTCAAACTGGTGGACAACTTCTTCGGCGGCGACGGTCGTCACGCGAAGATCGAGGGGCGTGAATTCACTCCCACTGAACTGCGTGTAGTGCGCATGGTGCTGGAACAGGCCTTCGTCGATTTGAAAGAAGCCTGGCAGGCGATCATGGAAGTGAACTTCGAGTACATCAACTCGGAAGTGAACCCGGCCATGGCCAACATCGTCGGCCCGAGCGAGGCGATTGTGGTGTCGACTTTCCACATCGAACTCGATGGCGGTGGCGGCGACCTGCACGTGACCATGCCGTACTCGATGATTGAGCCGGTGCGCGAAATGCTCGATGCCGGCTTCCAGTCGGACCTAGACGATCAGGACGAACGCTGGGTCAACGCCTTGCGTCAGGATGTGCTGGACGTTGACGTGCCGATCGGTGCCACGGTTGCCCGTCGCCAGTTGCGCCTGCGGGACATCCTGCACATGCAGCCGGGGGACATTATTCCGGTCGAGATGCCGGATGAGATGATCATGCGCGCCAACGGCGTGCCTGCGTTCAAGGTCAAGATGGGGTCGCACAAAGGCAACCTCGCGTTGCAAGTGATCGAGCCGATCGAGCGCCGCTGACCGGCACTCCAAACCCCCTGTGCTTTTAACTGACGGCTCCTGATTGAATGGATGCCCGCCGAGGACAAATTGATGGCTAACGATATGAACACCCAGGACGACCAGGCGCTGGCCGATGAATGGGCTGCTGCCCTGGAAGAAACCGGTGATGCCGGCCAGGACGACATCGACGCCTTGCTGGCCGCCGATGCCGCCAGTTCGCCGTCCAACCGTCTGCCGATGGAAGAGTTCGGCAGCGTGCCGAAAAACAACGAACCGGTCACCCTCGACGGTCCGAACCTGGACGTGATTCTCGATATCCCGGTGTCGATTTCCATGGAAGTCGGCAGCACCGACATCAACATCCGCAACCTGCTGCAACTCAACCAGGGGTCGGTGATCGAGCTCGATCGTCTGGCCGGTGAACCGCTGGACGTGCTGGTCAACGGTACGCTCATCGCTCACGGTGAAGTAGTGGTGGTCAACGAGAAGTTCGGCATCCGCCTGACTGACGTGATCAGCCCAAGCGAACGCATCAAGAAGCTGCGCTGAGTGAAAAAGGTTCTGGGTTCTTTGCTGGGGTTAGCGCTGGCCTTGCCGTTCAGCGTTCTGGCTGCCGAGCCGGTAGCGACCGCTACTGCGGCCGCTGCACCCGCGGTCAGCAGTGGTGTGGCCGGGCAATTGACGCAGTTGGTGTTCGGATTGCTACTGGTGCTGGGGTTGATCTTCTTCCTCGCCTGGTTGCTGCGTCGGGTCCAACAGGCCGGACCAGCCGGCAAAGCGCAGGTGATCGAGCTGATTGGCTCCCGCGCACTGGGCCCTCGCGACCGATTGATGCTGGTGCAGGTCGGCAACGAGCAGATTCTGCTTGGCTTGAGCCCCGGCACCATCACCGCGTTGCACGTGCTCAAGGAACCGGTGCAAGTGCCCAGCGGTACTGAAAAAGCGACCCCCGAGTTTGCCCAGCGCCTGATGGAGCTAATGGGCAAGGATCATAAGGATAAGAAGTAATGGGCGCGCTACGCATCATTTTGACGCTGGCCCTGATGCTGGCCGCGCCGTTGGCGTTCGCCGCTGATCCGTTGTCGATCCCGGCGATTACCCTGGGTACCAATGCCAACGGCGCTCAGGAATACTCGGTCAGCCTGCAAATCCTGCTGATCATGACGGCGCTGAGTTTTATCCCGGCGTTCGTCATGTTGATGACCAGTTTTACCCGGATCATCATCGTCTTCTCGATCCTGCGTCAGGCCCTGGGCCTGCAACAAACGCCGTCGAACCAGATCCTCACGGGCATGGCGCTGTTCCTGACCCTGTTCATCATGGCGCCGGTATTCGACCGGGTTAATCAGGATGCCTTGCAGCCGTATCTGGCGGAGAAACTCACCGCTCAAGACGCCGTGGCCAAGGCGCAGGTGCCGATCAAGGATTTCATGCTCGCCCAGACTCGCAGCAGCGATCTGGAGTTGTTCATGCGCTTGTCCAAACGCACTGATATCGCGTCGCCGGATCAAGCGCCGCTGACGATTCTGGTCCCGGCGTTCGTCACGTCTGAGCTGAAAACCGCGTTCCAGATTGGTTTCATGATCTTCATTCCGTTCCTGATCATCGACCTGGTCGTGGCCAGTGTGCTGATGGCCATGGGTATGATGATGCTCTCGCCGCTGATCATTTCCCTGCCATTCAAGATCATGCTGTTCGTGCTGGTGGATGGCTGGGCGTTGATCATCGGTACGCTGGCGAGCAGCTTCGGCGGTGTATCGCCATGACGCCAGAAGTTGCGGTAGACATCTTCCGGGAAGCACTGTGGTTGACCACCATGATGGTTGCCGTGCTGGTGATTCCGAGTTTGCTCGTGGGTCTGTTGGTGGCGATGTTCCAGGCCGCGACCCAGATCAACGAACAGACACTGAGCTTCCTGCCGCGCCTGCTGGTGATGCTGGTGACGTTGATCGTCGCCGGTCCGTGGCTGGTGCAGACCTTTATGGAATACATTCTGCAGTTGTACGGCAGTATTCCTCAGGTCATCGGCTAAACCATGTCGCTGCTCCAGCTGACCGATACCCAGATCAGTACCTGGGTGGCGGCGTTCATGCTGCCGTTGTTTCGCGTCGGTTCAATGCTGATGGTCATGCCGGTTTTCGGTACCACCCTGGTGCCCAGGCGGGTTCGTCTATTTTTCGCAGTGGCCATTACCGTGGTCATCGCTCCCGGCCTGCCTCCCATGCCGCCGGTCAATGCGCTGGATCTGAGCGGGTTGCTGCTGATTGCCGAGCAAATCATCATCGGTGCGGTGCTGGGATTCTCCTTGCAGCTGTTCTTCCAGGCCTTCGTGGTTGCCGGGCAGATCGTCTCCATTCAGATGGGCATGGGCTTCGCTTCCATGGTTGATCCTACCAACGGCGTGTCGGTGGCGGTGATCGGGCAGTTTTTCACCATGCTGGTGACGCTGCTGTTCCTGTCGATGAATGGCCATCTGGTGGTGTTCGAAATTCTCACGGAAAGCTTCACTACGCTGCCGGTCGGTAGCGGGTTCATGGTCAATCATTTCTGGGAGCTGGCCGGCAAGCTCGGCTGGGTCCTCGGTGCGGCATTGATGCTGGTTCTGCCGGCGATCACCGCGTTGCTGGTGGTCAACATCGCGTTCGGCGTGATGACCCGGGCGGCACCGCAACTCAACATCTTTTCCATCGGCTTCCCGCTGACGCTGGTGCTCGGGCTGTTCATCGTTTGGGTTGGGCTGGCGGACATTATTAATCAGTATCAACCGCTGGCCACCGAGGCCTTGCAGTTGTTACGCGAACTGGCACGGGCGCGCTGAGTCATGGCTGAGAGCGAAAGCGGTCAGGACAAAACAGAAGACCCCACGGAGAAGCGCAAGAAGGACTCTCGCGAGAAAGGCGAGATCGCGCGTTCAAAAGAGCTCAACACACTGGCGATCATGTTGGCTGGTTCCGGTGCGCTGCTGATTTTCGGCGGGGCGCTGGCGCAAGACTTGATGGAATTGATGCGGCAGAATTTCTCCTTGTCCCGTGAAGTCATTCTCGATCAGCGCTCCATGAGCATTTACCTATTGAATTCAGGGCTGACAGCCTTGCTGGCGATTCAGCCGATCATGATCACCCTGGTGCTGGCCGCGTTGATCGGGCCGATCTCCCTGGGTGGATGGCTATTCGCAGCGGGTTCCCTGGCACCGAAATTCAGTCGGATGAACCCTGCCGCGGGCCTCAAGCGAATGTTTTCGTTCAAGGCAGTCGTGGAGTTGCTTAAGGCGTTTGCGAAGTTTTTGATCATCCTGACCGTGGCCCTGCTGGTGTTATCGTCGGACATCGATGACCTGATACGCATCGCCCACGAGCCGTTGGAGCTGGCCGTCATTCACTGCCTGCAGGTAGTGGGCTGGAGTGCGTTATGGATGTCCTGTGGGCTGATCATCATCGCTGCGGTGGACGTGCCGGTGCAGCTTTGGGAGAGCCACAAAAAACTGCTGATGACCAAGCAGGAAGTGCGCGACGAGCACAAGGACCAGGAAGGGCGCCCGGAGGTCAAGCAACGGATCCGACAGCTGCAGCGCGACATGTCCCAGCGCCGGATGATGGCGGCGATCCCCGACGCCGATGTGGTCATCACCAACCCGACTCACTACGCCGTAGCGCTCAAGTACGATCCGGACAAGGGCGGGGCGCCAATGCTGATCGCCAAGGGCAGCGACTTCCTGGCCTTGAAGATCCGTGAAATCGCTGTGGCCAACGAAGTGCTGCTGCTTGAGTCGCCGGCACTGGCGCGTTCGATCTACTACTCCACCGAACTTGATCAGGAAATCCCTGGCGGGCTCTACCTTGCCGTCGCCCAGGTGCTCGCTTACGTCTACCAGATCCGCCAGCACCGCGCCGGCAAGGGCAAACGCCCGGATCCGCTCAAGGACGATTTGCCGATTCCGCCGGATTTGCGGCGCGATTCCTGAGGGATGCGGCGGCAGTACTTACCTCCTCGTGGTTGCCAGGGTCTGTTTTAGACCCAGAACTGAAAGTAATCGAGGTAGGACCAATCTCTCGACACGATCTGAATCGTGGTGATTTTTCTTCCTGTTGGTGCCGAATAGTCGATCCATTTATGACCATTGCTGGCGTCGGCGGGTAGGTTCCTTTGACCAACATTTCCGGCAGTATCGGAAAAATAGATTTCGGCTGCCCTAAGTTGATAGGTGTAGGCAAATCTCACCCGTGAATAGGGCGATTTGAGGTTTAGGGTTATCTGCTGTTGTCCTGTCGGGGATTCGTTGCCGGAGTTTGTGACAATGGCTGGGCCTGCCAGCATGCCTGCTATGGGGCCCCCATACGTTTGAATGCCCGATGTATTTGGACCCGACGTGAGCGTAATGGTCATGCTTGCGATATGGAGGCTCTGACCCGCGACAATACTGCTATGTGGCTGACCATCAAAATTCTCGAACAGTATTGGCTCTGGAATTGCTTCACCCACTCGAACCCTCAACACCTTCGAAAACATAAACCGCTGCCCACTTCCAGATTTGTAAACGCTGTAATTGATCCGGGTGTCGATGCCTCGATTTTCTGCAATCCAGTTCGAAGGGAGTGTGAAGGTCGGCGTAACGCCAGTCTGCACTTCGCGCTCGTCGCTCTCCCATGTGGTTTTGCCTGTTGCGCGTATGCGAACGGTGTAGCCGCGCACCATGCCCACATACCTGACGCTCAGGGTTATCTGATCTGTCGACAGGGTCGGTGCCAGCAAATCGAACTCGTAGGGGTCGATATGCAACAGGAGAGTTCTGGATGGAATCGGAGCGGTGCCGGGTGCGGTACGCACGGTGTAGTAGACCTTGACTGTATGGCCGATGGCATCGATTACTTCAATGCGTGGGATCGGAATATCAATCGCCCCGGGCGTACCGACGGTCACCACCTCTGAATGATAGATGTGCCGAGGATTCTCCCAAGTCATGCGAACCGTCTGTCCACGGGCCATGCCGGTGTAATGAGGGACTTGAGCTGTAATGTGATTGGCGTGGTAAACGCTGTCGAATTTGAGTTGATCCCCTGCGGAACCATAGGCTTCGAGAATTTTTGGATTCGCTGGGTCTGTAACGGCAGTGATCGAGTTCATGAGATTTTTCCTGTAAGTATATTGCTCCATCGAGCTGCTCTATCTGGCCTCCAAGGCACTATTCATGGCTACTGTCAGATCTGACAGTTGCGACGAACGGTTTTGTGCCCATCTCGTGCCGCCTGTCGGAACACCTGCTCCACCTGTTATTTCTGACAGTAGACAATCGCTTCCTCGAGCGGTGTCATGACGTATGGGAATCCTCCCAAATCAATGTCCTGCAGTGGCGGCCCTGATCATTTGATTAAGAGCGTCAGGATTGGTGTTTGCGTCAGTACTCTGAGGGGATAGTGTGATGACAAGGCGTATTTATAGAAAACTGCAAGGCATGGAACTGAAGTTTGTCTCCGGGGTGTTGGAAGACAATCCAAAAGAATCAGCGATCGGTTACATCGTTACTTTTAGAATGAGCCTGGATTTCACGCACTTTGTGCAAATGGCCAACCAGTACATTCCGGGATATCTGGAGCAGCCGATCAACGCCGTCCGGCCTGAGCTCGACGGACTGGCCTATCACTATGCCTACAACTACTTCTTCGACGCTGCGGGCAAGATCGGCCACAACAAGGCATTGTTCGATGTTTTTACTCCTGCCTTTTATTACATGGACCAATGGTCCTCGGGTGCGCTCGAAAAGCGTTATGGAAAACCCGTGTTCGATATTGTCGATGGGCAATTGCAGGTCACCGCGCGGACGGACTTTCGCTGGGAGGATAAGCGTCAAATTCAAATAAGTGATCTGCCAGTCATTAGCTTTCAATGGGCGCTCCACCTTTACGAGGGGGAACCGGATACTCGCGAAATAACGGCACCTGTATCAAAAGTGGTAGTCGGGTATGCACAGGAAGATCTTGTAGAGGTGGAAGGTCATCCGATGCTTCGAGGGGCGCTCTACATGGTCGGGAAGAAGCTTGAGTTTGGGGAGATCCGCGAAGACCGGATCCTGACAGCGGGTTAATCCCTATTTTTGGTCCGCTGCACGTGTAGCAGCTGCCGAGTCCGCGAGGCTGCGTTCGGCTGTGCAGCAGTCGTAAACCTTTGCGAGAATTTCGGTCGAGCGCGACCCCGGCTCGGACGCAGCCTCGCAGGCTTGGCAGCTGCTACAAAGGCTCAATCAAACTCTCTGTTTCGCGCCCCGGCAAAAGTTGGAAGGCTTCTTGCAGTAGCCGCTCTGCGTCTGCTTCAGGCGTCAAAAGTTTGCTTTAAAGGAACGGGGAAAACCGGTGGATCGCTCTCAGTTATTCAACAGTGCTCGCACAAACGTTGCCGACTTAAGTCGAGGCAATCTGGGTGTGCCGTTGTTGCTGCTGGTCATGCTGGCGATGATGATGTTGCCGGTGCCGCCGTTCCTGCTGGACGTGTTCTTCACGTTCAACATTGCCTTGTCCATCGTCGTGCTGCTGGTCTGCGTCTACGCCTTGCGGCCGCTGGATTTCGCGGTGTTCCCGACCATTCTGTTGGTGGCGACGTTGCTGCGACTGGCACTGAACGTGGCCTCCACGCGCGTGGTGATGCTCCACGGTCAGGACGGTCATGCCGCCGCCGGTAAGGTGATCCAGGCCTTTGGTGAGGTGGTGATCGGCGGTAACTACGTGGTCGGTATCGTGGTTTTCGCGATTTTGATGATCATCAACTTCGTTGTGGTGACCAAGGGTGCCGGGCGGATTTCCGAGGTGAGCGCGCGTTTCACCCTCGATGCGATGCCCGGTAAACAAATGGCCATCGACGCCGACTTGAACGCCGGCCTGATCGACCAGAACCAGGCCAAACTGCGCCGGATGGAAGTGGCACAGGAAGCCGAGTTCTACGGTTCCATGGACGGTGCCAGCAAGTTCGTGCGCGGTGACGCCATCGCCGGCCTGTTGATTCTGTTTATCAACCTGATTGGTGGCGTGGCGGTCGGTATCTTCCAGCACGGCATGAGCTTCGGCGACGCCGGCAAGGTTTACGCGCTGTTGACCATCGGTGACGGTTTGGTGGCGCAATTGCCATCACTGCTTTTATCTACAGCTGCAGCGATCATGGTGACCCGTGCTTCCGGTTCGGAAGACATGGGCAAACAGATCGGTCGTCAGATGTTCGCCTCGCCCAAAGCGTTGGCCGTGGCGGCGGGTTTGATGGCGGTGATGGGCCTCGTGCCGGGCATGCCGCACTTTTCCTTTCTCAGCATGGCAGCCCTTGCGGCTGGTGGTGCGTACCTGTTCTGGAAGAAGCAGAACGTGGTCAAGGTTCAGGCACTGCAAGAGGTCAAGCGTCAACAGGAACTGCTGCCATCGCCGGCTCGCGCTCAGGAAACCAAAGAGCTTGGCTGGGACGACGTCACTCCGATCGACATGATTGGCCTGGAAGTCGGCTACCGGCTGATTCCGCTGGTGGATCGAAATCAGGGCGGTCAGTTGCTCGCGCGGATCAAGGGCGTACGTAAGAAGCTCTCCCAAGACCTGGGCTTCCTGATGCCGACTGTGCACATTCGTGACAACCTCGACCTGGCGCCAAGTGCCTATCGCCTGACCCTGATGGGGGTGATCCTGGCCGAAGCGGAGATTTACCCGGACCGCGAACTGGCGATCAACCCGGGCCAGGTCTACGGCACGCTCAACGGCATTACCGCCAAAGATCCGGCTTTCGGTCTGGAGGCGGTCTGGATCGAAATCAGCCAGCGTGCCCAGGCGCAATCCCTCGGTTACACCGTGGTCGATGCCAGTACGGTAGTGGCAACCCACTTGAACCAGATTTTGTACAAGCACTCGAGCGAGTTGATCGGTCACGAAGAAGTGCAGCAACTCATGCAATTGTTGGCCAAAAGCTCGCCAAAACTGGCCGAAGAGCTGGTGCCTGGCGTGGTGTCTTTGTCGCAGCTGCTCAAAGTATTGCAGGCGTTGCTGGCCGAACAGGTGCCAGTACGGGACATCCGCAGCATTGCCGAAGCCATCGCCAACAATGCCAGCAAGAGTCAAGATACTGCCGCGCTGGTGGCCGCGGTGCGCGTCGGCGTATCTCGCGCAATCGTCCAAAGCATTGTAGGCACTGACTCCGAGCTACCAGTGATCACCCTGGAGCCAAGGTTGGAACAAATATTGCTCAATAGTCTTCAAAAGGCAGGACAGGGCTCGGAAGAGGGCATTCTGCTGGAGCCAAGCATGGCTGAGAAACTGCAACGCTCGTTGATCGATGCGGCGCAGCGTCAGGAAATGCAAGGTCAACCGGTGATTCTGCTGGTAGCCGGTCCGGTTCGCGCGATGCTGTCGCGATTCGGCCGATTGGCAGTCCCGGGTTTGCATGTGTTGGCTTACCAGGAAATTCCTGACAACAAGCAAGTGACCATCGTTGCGACAGTAGGGCCCAACGGCTGAGGTAGTGGTTTATGCAAGTTAAGCGTTTTTTCGCCGCCGATATGCGTCAGGCCATGAAACTGGTTCGTGATGAGCTGGGCGCTGATGCCGCCATCATTGGCAACCGCCGGATCGCCGGTGGTGTCGAGCTGACGGCTGCCCTGGATTACAAGTTGTCGGCGCTGGCCCCGCGCGTTCCGAACATGGAACTCGAAGACGAGCTGCGCAAGACCCAATCGCGGATCGTCACCGCCCAGGCCGAACTGAGCCTGCGCAGCGATGGCGAGAGCGATAAGTCCACCAATCGCCAGTTGTTCGCCGGCCTGCCGCTGACCGCCGCCGAGCCGCTGATCGAACCGACCTACACCGAACCCCGTCGTCCCGCACCGGCTGCGGCACCTGTCTCCGGTGGTGTCGATCCACGGGCGTTCGACTCGATGCGTTTTGAACTCAACAGCCTGCGCGAACTGATGGAAGTGCAACTCGGCTCCCTGGCCTGGAATCAGCTGCAAGGCAGCCGTCCGGCCCAGGCCAATCTTTGGCGTCGCCTGCAACGCATTGGTCTGTCCGGCCCGTTGTCGCGCGATTTGCTGGCGCTCATTACCGATATTGAAGAACCTCGTCAGGCCTGGCGCATGTTGCTGGCACACCTGGCGCGGATGATCGCCACACCGGAAGTCGAGCCTCTGGAAGAGGGCGGCGTGATTGCCATGGTCGGCCCTGCCGGCATGGGCAAGACCACCACCCTGGCCAAACTCGCGGCCCGCTACGTGCTCAAGTACGGCGCGCAGAATATCGCGCTGGTCAGCATGGACAGCTACCGTATTGGTGCTCAGGAACAACTCAAGACGTTGGGCCGGATCCTCAATGTGTCGGTGACGCATGTCGATCCGGGCCAATCGCTGGTGCAGGCGATGGAGCCTTTGCTGCGCAAACGCGTGGTGCTGATCGATACCGCGGGCCTTCAGGCCAGCGATCCGGCACTGCGCATGCAGCTCGAAAGCCTGGCCGGTCGTGGCATCAAATCGAAAAATTATCTGGTTTTGGCAACCACCAGCCAGAAACAGGTTCTAACGGCCGCTTATCACAGTTACAAGCGTTGCGGGCTCGCTGGCTGCATCCTGACTAAACTGGATGAAACGGCAAGTCTGGGCGAGGTGTTGAGCCTGGCCATCAGTCATGAATTGCCGGTGGCTTACCTCACCGATGGCCCGCGGATCCCGGATGATTTGCATCTACCGCGTCGTCATCAGTTGGTCAGTCGCGCCGTCAGCGTGCAAATGCAAGAAGAACCCAGCGAAGAAGCCATGGCTGACATGTTCGCTGATATTTACCACAGCCCGACCAAGCAGGTCGGCTGAGGTATTAATGAACAGTTTTTGTACCTACATCGATGGTCTGCCATGCATTGTTCAGTTAGTGAACGCGCAGCCAGTAATGTGGCCTCCGTCTAAGTAAGACAAGGTAAAGAAAATTCATGGGCAGCATGCATCCCGTACAGGTGATCGCGGTGACCGGCGGCAAAGGTGGCGTCGGGAAGACTAACGTGTCAGTGAACTTGTCCCTGGCTCTAGCTGAGCTCGGCCGGCGCGTCATGCTGCTGGACGCCGATCTGGGGCTGGCGAACGTCGACGTCCTGCTGGGACTGACACCCAAACGTACTTTGGCCGACGTGATCGAAGGCCGCTGCGAGCTGCGCGACGTACTGTTGCAGGGCCCTGGCGGCATTCGCATCGTCCCGGCCGCGTCCGGCACACAGAGCATGGTTCATTTGAGCCCGGCCCAACACGCCGGACTGATCCAGGCGTTCAGCGATATCGGCGACAACCTCGACGTGCTGGTGATCGACACCGCTGCGGGCATTGGTGACTCGGTCGTCAGTTTCGTTCGCGCAGCGCAAGAAGTCTTGCTGGTGGTCTGCGACGAACCGACCTCGATCACCGATGCCTACGCACTGATCAAACTGCTGAACCGCGATTACGGCATGAACCGCTTCCGCGTCCTGGCCAACATGGCCCAGAGCCCGCAGGAAGGGCGCAACCTGTTCGCCAAGTTGACCAAGGTCACGGATCGCTTCCTTGACGTCGCCTTACAATACGTCGGCGCAGTGCCTTACGACGAATGCGTGCGCAAGGCCGTGCAGAAGCAGCGCGCCGTCTACGAAGCCTTCCCGCGTTCCAAGTGCTCACTGGCGTTCAAGGCCATTGCACAGAAGGTCGATACCTGGCCACTGCCTGCCAACCCGCGTGGGCACCTGGAGTTTTTTGTCGAGCGCCTCGTGCAACAAACCGCAGGACCCGTGCTATGACAGCCAGTGGCTACAACTTCTACAAGAAGTCGGCACGTGATGCGCAGTACGAGCTGATCGAGCGTTATGCGCCACTGGTTAAACGCATTGCCTACCACTTGTTGGCGCGTCTGCCGGCCAGTGTCCAGGTCGAAGACCTGATCCAGGCCGGGATGATCGGCCTGCTTGAAGTGTCGACCAAATACGATGCCAGCAAAGGCGCGAGTTTCGAAACGTACGCGGGCATTCGAATCCGCGGCGCGATGCTCGATGAAGTACGCAAGGGGGACTGGGCGCCACGTTCGGTCCACCGCAATACCCGGATGGTCAGCGACGCAATTCGCTCGATTGAAGCTAAAACCGGCCGTGACGCTAAAGATCACGAGGTTGCGGCCGAACTCCAATTGAGTCTCGACGATTATTACGGGATTTTGAACGACACCCTGGGCAGCCGGTTATTCAGTTTCGACGATCTGTTGCAGGACGGCGAACACGAAGGGCTGCACGAGGATGGCGCCAGTGCTCATCTGGAGCCGTCACGCGATCTGGAAGATGAACGCTTCCAGTCGGCGCTGGCGGACGCGATTGCCAATTTGCCGGAGCGTGAGCGACTGGTGTTGGCGCTGTACTACGACGAAGAATTGAATCTCAAGGAAATCGGTGAGGTCCTGGGGGTCAGCGAATCTCGGGTCAGCCAGTTACACAGCCAGTGCGCGGCCCGTTTGCGGGGGCGTTTGGGGGAGTGGCGAGCGCGCTGAAGGCAGTGTGGGGGACACTGCGAACGCGGCTGGTGGGTTGTTGAACCTTACCGGTCCCGATCTGTTGTGCTCCAGACAGTCATTGAGTGCTTTGCCGGATTGATTGAAATGGCGCGTCCAGGTGCTGGGCGCGTTTAAGACTGCTTGGAGGTCGAATTGGACAAGAACATGAAAATCCTCATCGTTGATGACTTCTCAACGATGCGGCGGATCATAAAAAACCTGTTGCGTGACCTTGGGTTCACCAACACGGTCGAGGCCGACGATGGCACTACCGCCATTCCGGTTCTCAACAGCGGCAGCATCGACTTTCTGGTAACAGACTGGAACATGCCTGGCATGACCGGTATCGACCTGCTGCGCCACGTGCGTGCCGATGAAAAGCTCAAGCACCTGCCGGTGCTGATGGTGACCGCTGAAGCCAAGCGCGAGCAGATCATCGAGGCAGCCCAGGCCGGTGTTAACGGCTATGTGGTCAAGCCCTTCACGGCCCAGGCGTTAAAAGAAAAAATCGAGAAGATTTTCGAACGCATCGGTTGATGTGCGAAGCCACTGCGCCACGGGGGAGCTATGGAGCATAACGAGTCTTCACAGGGCGATTTTGAATCGACTCTGAAAAAACACGCGGTCGAACTGGTCGAAAGCCTTGAAAAGGGCAGGTTCGGCGACGCTGTGCAACTGATCCATGAGCTCAATCAGACCCGTGACCGTGGCCTGTATCAGGAAGTGGGCAAGCTCACTCGCGAGCTGCATAGCGCGATCGTCAATTTCCAGATTGACCCGCACATGCCGCAAGCCGAGGAAGTCTCGCAGATCACGGATGCCACCGAGCGTCTGGGTTATGTGGTCAAGCTGACCGAGGCTGCTGCCAACCGCACCATGGACCTGGTGGAAAACGCCACGCCGCTGGTCAACGGTCTGAGCAACGAAGCCCAGGCCTTGAGCGCCGACTGGGGACGGTTCATGCGTCGCGAAGTCGGGGCTGAAGAGTTTCGCGAACTGGCCCGGCGAGTCGACGGTTTCCTGACACGCAGCAGCGAAGACAATCGCGTTGTGTCGAGCAACCTCAACGACATTCTGCTCGCTCAGGATTACCAGGACCTCACCGGTCAAGTGATCAAGCGTGTGACCCAGTTGGTCACCGAAGTTGAAAGCAACCTGCTCAAGCTCGTGCTCATGGCCAGTCAGGTAGACCGCTTTGCGGGTATCGAACATGACCGTGAAGCGATGCTTGCAGAAAAAGATCCGCAAAAACATCTCTCTCAGGGTGAAGGTCCGCAGATTCATGCCGATAAAAGAGAAGACGTTGTGTCCGGTCAGGACGATGTGGACGATTTGCTATCCAGTCTTGGATTTTAGGTTTTTAGGTTTTTAGACCTTTAGGAGCACCCCCTTAATGAGCTTCGGCGCCGATGAAGAGATCCTTCAGGATTTCCTGGTTGAGGCCGGCGAGATTCTAGAGCAACTGTCCGAACAGCTGGTCGAGCTTGAAAGCCGACCAGACGATGCGGACTTGCTCAATGCAATTTTTCGCGGTTTTCACACTGTAAAAGGAGGCGCCGGCTTCCTCCAGCTCAACGAGCTGGTGGAGTGCTGTCACATCGCCGAGAACGTGTTCGACATCCTGCGCAAGGGTGAACGTCGCGTCGACTCGGAACTGATGGACGTGGTTCTTGAAGCGCTGGACGCGGTGAACGGCATGTTCACCGAAGTCCGCGAGCGCAGCCCGATCACGGCTGCCACGCCAGAATTGCTGGCAGCGCTGGCGCGTCTGGCCGAGCCGAAAACCGCCGATGAAACGGCACCGGTCGCCGACTTGGTGGAAGAACCTGCCGCCGAGAGCGAATCGGGTGACATCACCGATAACGAATTCGAACAACTGCTGGACTCGCTGAACGCCGTCAAGGCTCAGGCAGAAGCCCCGGCAGCTGTGCCCGCGCCGAGCAGCAATGCGGCGGCCAGCGACGAAATCACCGATGCCGAGTTCGAGTCGCTGCTCGATCAACTGCACGGTAAAGGCCAGTTCGCTGTCGATGCGGTAGTCCCGGCGCCAGCCGCACCGGCTGCCCCGAAAGCGGCAGGCGACAGCTCCGATATCACCGACGACGAGTTCGAAGCTCTGCTCGATCAGTTGCACGGCAAGGGCAACTTTGCCGTCGATGCGCTGGAATCGGCCATTGCTGCGGTCCCGGCCCCGGCTGCGCCAACCGCTAAAGCGGCTGGCGGCGATCTGATCTCCGATCACGAGTTCGAATCACTGCTCGACGAATTGCACGGCAAAGGCAAGTTCACTGAAGTCGGTACTGGCGCCGTGGTTTCGGCTCCTGTCGCCAAGGCACCTGCCGCTGCACCGAAACCCGTAGCCAAAGCGCCCGAGCCTAAAGCCGAAGCGCCGAAGCCTGCCGCTGCTGCCCCGGCTCCAGCGCGTGCCCCGTCCGCGCCGCCACCGGAAAAACCGGCCAGCGAAGCCGAGACTACCGTGCGGGTCGATACCGCGCGTCTCGACGAAATCATGAACATGGTCGGCGAGTTGGTACTGGTGCGTAACCGCTTGGTCCGTCTGGGCCTCAACAGCGGCGACGAAGCCATGTCCAAGGCCGTGTCGAACCTCGACGTGGTCACGGCCGACCTGCAAACCGCGGTCATGAAGACCCGGATGCAACCGATCAAGAAGGTCTTCGGACGTTTCCCTCGTCTGGTTCGCGACCTGGCTCGCCAGCTCAAGAAAGAGATCAACCTGGAACTGGTCGGCGAAGAAACCGACCTCGACAAGAACCTCGTCGAGGCCCTGGCCGATCCGCTGGTCCACTTGGTGCGCAACTCGGTCGACCACGGTATTGAAGAACCGGCCGAGCGTGAAGCGATGGGCAAGCCTCGCAGCGGCAAGGTGATCCTGTCCGCTGAACAGGAAGGCGACCACATCCTGCTGTCGATCTCCGATGACGGCAAGGGCATGGACGCCGATGTTTTGCGCGGTATTGCCGTGAAGAAAGGCTTGATGGACAAGGATGCAGCGGATCGCCTCAGCGAATCCGATTGCTTCAACCTGATCTTCGCGCCGGGTTTCTCGACCAAGACCGAAATTTCCGATGTCTCCGGACGCGGCGTGGGCATGGACGTGGTGAAAACCAAAATCGCCCAGCTCAACGGCACCATCAATATCTATTCGACCAAGGGCAAGGGCTCGAAGATCGTCATCAAGGTCCCGTTGACCCTGGCGATCATGCCGACGCTGATGGTCATGCTGGGCAACCAGGCGTTTGCGTTCCCGCTGGTGAACGTCAACGAGATCTTCCACCTCGACCTGTCGCGCACCAACGTGGTGGACGGCCAGGAAGTGGTGATCGTGCGGGACAAGGCGCTGCCATTGTTCTACCTCAAACGCTGGCTGGTCAGCTCCGCCGCTCACGAAGAGCAGCGCGAAGGCCATGTGGTGATCCTTTCGGTGGGCACTCAGCGGATCGGCTTCGTCGTCGATCAACTGGTGGGCCAGGAAGAAGTGGTCATCAAGCCATTGGGCAAAATGCTCCAGGGAACCCCGGGCATGTCCGGCGCCACCATCACCGGTGACGGCCGCATTGCGCTGATTCTCGATGTTCCGAGCATGCTCAAGCGTTACGCCGCCCGGCGTATTTGATTCTGGTGGGGCGGGGCGACTGAGCCTCGCTCCGTCTAACGGAGTGTTTATGGCAGTTAAAGTCCTGGTGGTGGACGATTCGGGGTTTTTCCGCCGCCGCGTCTCGGAAATTCTTTCAGCGGATCCGAATATCCAGGTCGTCGGCACGGCGACCAACGGAAAAGAGGCGATTGATCAGGCGCTGGCCCTCAAGCCAGACGTGATCACCATGGACTACGAGATGCCGATGATGGATGGCATCACGGCGGTGCGGCACATCATGCAGCGCTGTCCGACCCCGGTGTTGATGTTCTCCTCGCTGACCCACGAAGGCGCTCGGGTAACCCTCGACGCGCTGGACGCTGGCGCGGTGGATTTCCTGCCGAAGAATTTCGAAGACATCTCCCGCAACCCGGAGAAGGTCAAGCAACTGCTGTGCGAGAAGATTCTCAGCATTTCGCGCAGTAACCGTCGCGCCAATACCTACAGCGCTCCGGCACCTGTCGCCGCACCCGCCCCAACGCCTGCACCTTTGAGCGTCAGCAGCTACGGCAGCAACGCGCCTGCGCGTCCGGCACCGGCTCCGATTCCGGCGCGTACCCACGCGCCAGCTTCGTCGTCACCAGTGCCGAAACGTAAAGCCTACAAACTGGTCGCCATCGGTACGTCCACTGGCGGCCCGGTTGCCTTGCAGCGGGTTTTGACCCAATTGCCGGCCAACTTCCCTGCACCCATCGTATTGATCCAGCACATGCCGGCCGCCTTCACCAAGGCCTTCGCCGAACGACTGGACAAGCTCTGCCGCATCAGCGTCAAGGAAGCCGAGGATGGCGACATCCTGCGTCCGGGCCTGGCGCTGCTGGCGCCGGGTGGCAAGCAAATGATGATCGATGGCCGTGGCGCGGTGAAAATCCTCCCGGGCGACGAGCGTTTGAACTACAAGCCGTGCGTGGACATCACCTTTGGTTCCGCGGCCAAGTCTTACGGTGACAAAGTTCTGGCGGTCGTTTTGACCGGCATGGGCGCCGATGGTCGCGAAGGCGCGCGCCTGCTCAAGCAGGGCGGCAGCTCGATCTGGGCCCAGGATGAAGCCAGCTGCGTGATCTACGGCATGCCGATGGCCATCGTTAAAGCCGAACTCGCCGATGCGGTGTACGGCCTGGACGATATTGGCAAGCATCTGGTCGAGGCTTGTATCTGATGGATGTTTTAAGTCTTATCGGGATCATCATGGCGTTTGTCGCCATCATTGGCGGCAACTACCTTGAAGGCGGCCACCTCGGCGCCCTGGCCAACGGCCCGGCGGCGTTGATCGTACTCGGTGGGACCATCGGTGCGGCGCTGTTGCAGGCGCCGATGAGCGCCTTCAAGCGCGCCATGCAGATTCTGGCCTGGATCCTGTTTCCTCCACGCATCGACCTCGCCGGTGGCGTCGATCGCGTCGTCAACTGGAGCCTGACCGCACGCAAGGAAGGCCTGCTGGGTCTGGAAGGGGTGGCCGACGCCGAACCTGACAACTACTCGCGCAAAGGCCTGCAACTGCTGGTGGACGGCGCCGAACCGGAAGCGATTCGCAGCATTCTGGAAGTGGATTTCTACACTCAGGAAAGCCGCGACATCGAAGCCGCCAAAGTCTTCGAAAGCATGGGCGGCTACGCGCCGACCATCGGCATCATCGGTGCGGTGATGGGCCTGATCCACGTGATGGGCAACCTGGCCGATCCGTCGCAACTGGGTAGCGGCATTGCCGTGGCCTTTGTCGCGACCATCTACGGCGTGGCCAGTGCCAACCTGGTGCTGCTGCCGATTGCCGCCAAACTCAAGTCCGTCGCTTTGCGGCAGTCGCGTTATCGCGAAATGTTGTTGGAAGGCATTCTGTCGATCGCCGAAGGTGAAAACCCTCGCTCTATTGAGTTGAAGCTTCAGGGCTTCATGGATTGATGGGGGTAATGGACTATGGCTCGTCGTCGGCAACCTGAAGAACATGTAAACCATGAACGTTGGCTGGTTTCCTACGCCGACTTCATCACCTTGCTTTTTGCGTTCTTCGTGGTGATGTACTCAATCTCTTCGATCAACGAAGGCAAGTACAAGGTCATCTCGGAAGCGTTGATCGGCGTGTTCACCGACTCCGACCGCGCCCTCAAGCCGATCCCGATCGGCGACGAACGGCCGAGGACCGTGACCCCGGCCAAGCCGCTGGTTAAAGACGCCGAGCAGGTCGACGCCGGTATCGCAGGTGCCAGCGATCCGCTCAAAAGCATCGCCGACGACATCAGCGCCGCGTTCGGCGACTTGATCAGCTCCAACCAGATGACCATTCGCGGCAACGAGCTGTGGGTCGAGATCGAACTCAACTCCAGCCTGTTGTTCGGCAGCGGCGACGCCATGCCCAGCGACATCGCATTCAACATCATCGACAAGGTTGCTGCGATTCTGAAGCCGTTCGACAACCCGATTCACGTCGAAGGCTTCACTGACGATCAACCGATCCGCACCGCGCAATACCCGACCAACTGGGAGCTGTCCTCGGCCCGTTCGGCGAGCATCGTGCGCATGCTGGCGATGCAGGGTGTGAACCCCGGTCGCTTGGCGTCGGTGGGTTACGGCGAGTTCCAGCCAGTGGCCAACAACGCGACTGCCGAAGGGCGGGCGCGTAACCGTCGCGTGGTGTTGGTGGTGTCACGAAATCTGGATGTACGCCGCAGCCTCACGGGTACCGGAACCGCCAATGCGAAACCGGATGCCGCGTTGAAGCGTGCTGGCACACAAACTGCACCGACCCCGGTCAAGTCGCCGGGACGAGAGAGTGCCGTCAATTCTCCGTCACCCGCATTAATACGTTGAGCTTTTCCTCGGTCGACCATGTGGACCGGGAGGAACAATCCGAATGAGAGTCTGGGCAGTCGCCAATCAAAAGGGTGGTGTCGGTAAAACCACTTCCTCTATCGCTTTAGCCGGATTGCTGGCCGAGGCGGGCAAGCGCGTGGTTGTGGTCGATCTCGACCCTCACGGCTCCATGACCAGCTACTTCGGTTACGACCCCGACAGCCTGGAACACAGCAGCTATGACCTGTTCCTGCACAAGGGCAGTGTGCCGCAAGGCTTGCCCGGTCAGTTGCTGTTGCCTACCAGCCACGAGAGTATCTCCCTGTTGCCGTCGAGCACCGCACTCGCGACCCTCGAGCGTCAGTCGCCGGGTCAGAGTGGCCTGGGCCTGGTGATTGCCAAGAGCCTGGCGCAACTTTGGCAGGACTTCGATTACGCCGTGATCGATAGCCCGCCGTTGCTCGGTGTGCTGATGGTCAATGCCTTGGCGGCGAGCCAGCAATTGGTGATACCGGTGCAGACCGAACACCTGGCGGTCAAAGGCCTGGAACGCATGGTCAATACCCTCGCGATGATCAACCGTTCGCGTAAACAGGCGCTGCCTTTCTGCATCGTGCCGACTTTGTTCGACCGCCGCACGCAGGCTTCCCTCGGAACGCTGCGGGTGTTGCGCGACAAATACCCGGAAGAAATCTGGCAGGGCTACATCCCGGTCGACACCCGCTTGCGTGACGCCAGCCGTGCCGGTGTGACGCCTTCGCAGTTCGACGGCAAGAGCCGTGGGGTGTTGGCTTATCGCGCGTTGCTCAAGCATTTGCTGGCAGCACAACTTGTTCCGCAGGTGGCGTGAGATGAACCGCCCGGTAAAAATCACCTCGCGTCCGCAACGGGCACTCCAGTCTTATCTGGACAGTTTGCTGATGGAGGCGACCGAAGAGTTGCCGTCACAAATCGAAGCGCTGCCCCAGGTGGTCGAGGTTGAAGCGGCGCTGGACGAGTTCCAGTCAGCGGTGCTCGAAGAGCAGGCTCGCGATGCGCAGAAGACCGCCGTGGTTGCTGCGCCGGTAGCGGCGCCCCTGGCGAAAGCACCGGTAGCCGTGATCGAAGCACCAGCGCCGGTTCTCGCTCCGGTATCGACCATTGCCCCGTTGCTGCAAGCCTTGGTACCGCCGGTGGTCGAAGTCCACCTGCCGCCGAGCAACACGCCGCCACCAGTGGAAGCCGATGGTCGTCCGTCCTGGGCCGCCGAACCGTTCGAATGCCTGTTGTTCGATGTCGCCGGGCTGACCCTGGCCGTGCCGCTGGTGTGCCTGGGCTCGATTTATTCTTTGGCCGGTCACGAGCTGACACCGCTGTTCGGTCAGCCGGAATGGTTCCTCGGGATTCTGCCAAGCCAGGCCGGCAACCTGAAAGTATTGGACACCGCGCGTTGGGTCATGCCGGACCGCTACCGCGACGATTTCCGCCAGGGCCTGCAATACGTTATTTCGGTTCAGGGCTACGAATGGGGGCTGGCGGTGCATCAGGTCAGCCGCTCGTTGCGCCTGGACCCGAACGAAATCAAATGGAGAAGTCATCGAGGTCAGCGGCCATGGCTCGCCGGCACGGTGATTGAGCACATGTGTGCGCTGCTGGACGTTTCCGCCCTGGCCGAGTTGATCGCCAGCGGCGGGGCAAAGCACATGAGCGGCAGCACGCCGCTACACAAACCGACATAGCTGCCGACATAACAAGTATGCGACGGCATTGTTGAATGCCGCCAACAGAACACACACCGCCAGAAGCGGTTTTTCGAGGGGTCAGGGTATGAGTAGTCAAGCGACGAATGCAAAAGGTTCTGAAGATCCGATCCTGCAATGGGTAACCTTCAAACTGGACAATGAAACCTACGGCATCAACGTGATGCGCGTTCAGGAAGTCCTGCGTTACACCGAAATCGCCCCGGTCCCGGGTGCCCCGAGCTACGTGCTGGGCATCATCAACCTGCGCGGTAACGTGGTCACCGTGATCGACACCCGTCAGCGCTTCGGCCTGATGAATGCCGAAATCAGCGACAACACCCGTATCGTCATCATCGAAGCCGACAAGCAAGTCGTCGGGATCATGGTCGACAGCGTGGCCGAAGTGGTTTACCTGCGTCAGTCGGAAATCGAGACCGCGCCGAACGTCGGTAACGAAGAATCCGCCAAGTTCATCCAAGGCGTGTGCAACAAGAACAACGAACTGCTGATCCTGGTCGAGCTGGACAAGATGATGAGCGAAGAAGAATGGTCGGACCTGGAGAACATCTGATTGATTCTTGAGGTGGCGGTCATTGTCCTGTTCCTCTTTTGGGCAGGCACGCTGGCGATGTTTCTGGCTTACATACGAGGCCAACGACTGATGGCCGCGCAACAGGCCCAGGGCGATGCGCTGCGCGATCAGCGCATCAAGGACCTGGCCAAGCGCGTCGAGGACTACCAGAGCGGCAACGTGCGCATGGGGGAAGACCTGCACGAACTGCGCGCGGTGGTTGGCCCGTTGCCGGACAAACTGGCTCAGCTGGAACAGCGCGATCCGTCGAGCCTGTCGTTTGCCCAGGCGGCGCGATTGGTGGGGATGGGGGCTACGGCTGACGAGCTCACTCAGTCTTGCGGGTTGACCCAGGCTGAGGCGGAGTTGATGCGCAAGCTTCACAAGAACTGAGAAGATCAAAAGATCGCAGCCTCGTTTCACTCGACAGCTCCTACACGGGGTACGCCATCCCAATGTAGGAGCTGTCGAGTGAAACGAGGCTGCGATCTTTTTGCATTCAACACAGAATCAATAGTCATCCCCTCGTTCAGTAATGTCTTTCTCCACCATCCCCGCATCCGGATCATGTCCCGCCGGAAACTTACCCTTCAAATTCCACGCAAACGCAATAATCTCGGCAATCGTGCGATACAACTCCTCCGGAATACTTTCCCCCAATTCCATCCGCGCCAGCAGTTTCACCAGCTCCGGATTCTCATAGATCGGCACTTCGCATTCGCGGGCTATTTTCAGAATGGCTTCGGCCAGTGCGTCGTCACCTTTGGCCGTGAGGGTAGGGGCGTGGCTGCCGTCGTACTTGAGGGCGATGGCCTGGCGCGGGGTGTTGGGGTTTTTCATGCGGTTTCGTCGACCCAGCGTTGTTCGAGACGGGTTTGAGGGCCTTGTGGCGGTGTGCCGAGGTGGCAATCGAGATCGCCGACATTCAGGCCGGACGCCAGCAGCCGTTGGCGCAGTTCGGCCAGGTTACTTTCGATCAGGCTGGCGGTGTACGGGCGTTCCGCCCACAGCTGGCTGGACAGGCTGCCTTTGATCAGTTGTGCCTGAATCTGCAGCGGGCCCAAGGGCTCCATGTCGAATGCCAGGTCCACTCGCCACAATTGCTGTTTGGGTTCGCGCTCGTCCCGGCGTTCGTTTTGCTGTTCCTTCTCGGGCGCTTCTTCGCGCTGGAACTTGACCTGCAACGGCACGATGTCCTGCAGATTGCGCATCGGGATTTCCAGTTGCCAGGTGCTCATCAACCGTCCGTCGTCAGTGACGCCGGTCTGTTCCAGGCTCGACAGTTGATGGCTTTGCAGGCGCGAAACGGCTGCTGCTGCCAAACGCAGCAAGTGCTCGAGATCGCCTTCGCCATCCATGCTTTGTAACAGGCGCTCGGGAAGCGGGAAGCTGGTTGGCTGCGGTTTGGCGCTGACTTGACCGAGCATGCCGAGGGCGCTGCGCACGAAGTTCGGCATGACCTGGGCCAGTGTGTTGGCGGCAAGGATCGCGTTTAAATTGGTGTTGGCCGGGGTCAATTGTGCGATCAGCTTGAGCAGATCGCCTTTCATGTCCGGGGCCAGCGTCGGGTTCTGACCGCTGAGCAGCTTGGCTTCAAGGAACAGTCCGCTATTGGCCAGTGCCTGGGCCAGCCCCTTTGGCGTGCTGAGTTGTTGAACATCGGGTACGCCGGCGAGCAACTTGTCGACGGCGGCACGCAGATCGCTGGACGTCTGATTCGAGGGCGGCAGGTTTTGCAGGAGCTTGAGCAGGCCATCCAGCGAGCCTTGGCGGCTCTGTTGACTGACCAGTTGTTGGGTCACCGCCAATTGCTCCTGGCGGCTGCTCAATGGCACGAACTTCAGCGTCTGGGTGTCCTGCACCAGTGCACTCAGCAAAGTGCCGATGCGCAGCGGCGTCGGGCTGTCGATGTTCAGGGTGCTGCCGCTCAACGCGGTGTTGAGTAAGCTCACCATCGAGCGAAACACCGTCGGCTGGCCCGGCACCTGCGGCAACACCTGAGAGGTCAGCACTTTGCCTTGCAGCAGCGTGCCGACCGGCAGTTGCGCGGTGTCGATACGGGTGAGGGTGGCGACGCTGGAGGCGATAGCCTGTTGCACGGTGACGGCCAGATTACTCGCCGACGGCTGGGTGATCGCCAGGCTGGTGCCCTGAGGCAGCGGTTGGGCGCTGGTGGCCTGGACCGTGGTCTGACGGCCGTTGTCGAGGGTGACTTTGAGCAACAGTTGAAAGGTCTGATCCGCCTGCTTGAGTGACAGCACTTCGGCCTTGGCGGTCTGGCCCGCAGTGATCAGGCCCTCCATTGGCGTCAGTAACTTCAGCAGGTCGCCACTCACCACCAACTGCCGCGAGGTTGCGGGGGTGGGCTGCGGGAGCGGGAGGATGTTCATTTCGCCTGTCATACGCGGTCACAACCTGAGGAAATTGCCCTCTTGAGAGTAGGGCATGGCATGTATAATGCCGCCCCGTTGTATCCGGGGCGTTGAAAACATTTCAAATACTTGATCCAGCTCCTTAGAACGGGCCGCCAATGCATTTATCCTGCATATCTTTAACGGCCGCTCCACTGCCGACTTGAACCCAAAAGGCTCGTGATCTCTTGACCAGTCCTGTCCTGCAAACCGTTGCCCTCGCCTGTGAGCGAGACCTTCGGCTGCTCTTCGAAAATCTCGAATTGAGACTGGCCAGTGGCGAAATGTTGCAAATCAGCGGCCCCAACGGCAGCGGTAAAACCAGCCTTTTACGTCTGCTTTGCGGCCTGATGCAGCCGACTGCCGGTCAGGTGCTGCTCAACGGCCAGCCATTGAACGAGCAACGCTTTGAGCTGGCGCGTAACCTGCTGTGGATCGGCCATGCCGCCGGGATCAAGGATTTGCTGACGCCGGAAGAGAATCTGAGCTGGCTGTGCGCCTTGCATCAACCGGCCTCCCATGAGGCGATCTGGCAGGCGCTGACGGCTGTCGGACTGCGCGGTTTCGAGGATGTTCCTTGCCACACGCTGTCTGCCGGGCAGCAACGCCGGGTCGCGTTGGCGCGGTTGTATCTGGAAAGCCCGCCGCTATGGATCCTCGATGAGCCATTCACCGCGCTCGACAAACAAGGCGTGGCGCAACTCGAAGAACACCTGGCCGCCCACTGCGAGCGCGGGGGCATGGTGGTCTTGACCACTCACCACACGCTGACCCGGATGCCGGCCGGCTATCGCGACATTGATCTGGGGAATTGGGCCGTATGAGTGTTTTCGGCCTGTTGGTCGCCCGCGAGGCCCGTTTGCTGTTCCGCCGTCCCGCGGAACTGGCCAATCCGCTCGTATTCTTCGCGATCGTCGTTTCCCTGTTCCCGTTGGCGGTCGGTCCCGAGTCTCAATTGTTGCAAACCTTGTCTCCGGGACTGGTCTGGGTAGCGGCCCTTTTATCGGTTTTGCTCTCGCTGGACGGGCTTTTTCGCAGTGATTTCGAAGACGGATCGCTTGAACAGTGGGTCCTTTCGTCGCACCCCCTGCCTCTTCTGGTTTTGGCCAAGGTACTGGCACACTGGTCCTTCTCTGGCCTGGCACTGGTTTTGCTCGCGCCATTGCTGGCCTTGATGCTCGGTTTGCCAACCGCCTGTCTGCCGGTGTTGTTGCTTTCTTTGTTGCTGGGTACACCGGTGCTGAGCCTGCTCGGTGCGGTGGGCGCAGCCCTGACGGTGGGGTTGAAGCGCGGTGGCCTGTTGCTGGCGCTGCTGATTCTGCCGTTGTACATCCCGGTGTTGATTCTCGGCAGTGGCGCCTTGCAGGCGGCATTGCAGGGCATGCCGGCGACCGGTTATCTCCTGTGGCTTGGTAGCCTGACCGCCCTGGCGATAACCCTGACACCTTTTGCAATCGCTGCTGGCCTGAAGATCAGCGTCGGCGAATAATGAGGTCTGGTCAAAATTTGATCAGCAAAGACCCTGGCTCTTCATAGCGAAGAGCAACCGTGATGGAAACAGTAATGAACTGGACTTGGTTTCATAAGCTCGGCTCGCCCAAATGGTTTTACGGCATCAGCGGCAAACTGCTGCCATGGCTGAGCGTCGTGGCGTTGCTGCTGATCAGCGTTGGTGTCGTATGGGGCCTGGCCTTCGCGCCGCCTGACTACCAGCAAGGCAACAGCTTTCGCATCATTTATATCCACGTTCCTGCCGCCATGCTGGCCCAGTCCATTTACGTGATGCTGGCGATCTGTGGCATCGTCGGGCTGGTGTGGAAGATGAAGCTGGCCGATGTCGCCCTGCAATGCGCAGCGCCCATCGGTGCCTGGATGACCGCGGTGGCGCTGGTCACCGGCGCGATCTGGGGCAAACCGACCTGGGGTTCGTGGTGGGTCTGGGATGCACGACTTACGTCCATGCTTATTCTGTTGTTTCTGTACTTCGGTCTTATTGCGCTGGGCAACGCGATCAGCAATCGTGACAGCGCCGCCAAGGCCTGCGCGGTGTTGGCGATTGTCGGCGTGATCAACATCCCGATCATCAAATACTCGGTGGAGTGGTGGAGCACCTTGCACCAGGGCGCGACGTTCACCCTCACCGAAAAACCGGCGATGCCCGCCGAAATGTGGCTGCCACTGCTGCTGACAGTGCTGGGTTTCTACTGTTTCTTCGGCGCGGTGTTGCTGCTGCGCATGCGTCTTGAAGTGCTCAAGCGCGAAGCCCGCGCCAGTTGGGTCAAGGCCGAAGTGCAGAACAGTCTGGAGGCCGCTCGATGAGTTTTGCTTCATTCGGCGACTTCCTCGCCATGGGTCATCATGCCCTGTATGTCTGGTCAGCCTATGGCATTTGCCTGGCGGTGCTGGCCCTCAACGTGGCGGCGCCGATCCTGGCCCGCAAGCGGTATCTGCAACAAGAGGCGCGTCGTCTGCGCCGGGAGAACGGCAAGTGAATCCGCTGCGCAAAAAGCGTCTTATCATCATTCTCGCGATCCTGGTCGGTGTCGGTGCTGCCGTCGGCCTGGCCCTGAGCGCCCTGCAGCAGAACATCAATCTGTTTTACACCCCGACCCAGATCGCCAACGGCGAAGCCCCGCAAGACACGCGCATCCGCGCTGGCGGTATGGTCGAGAAAGGTTCGCTGCAACGTTCCGGCGATTCGCTGGACGTGAAATTCATCGTCACCGACTTCAATAAATCCGTGACCATCAGCTACCGCGGCATCCTTCCGGACCTGTTCCGCGAAGGGCAGGGCATCGTTGCCCTGGGCAAGCTCAACGCCGACGGTGTGGTGGTGGCCGATGAAGTGCTGGCCAAGCACGATGAAAAATACATGCCGCCGGAAGTGACCAAGGCTCTCAAAGACAGTGGTCAATCTGCTCCAACGCCCGCGAAGGAGGGTTGATCGATGACGTCCGGACTCTTTATTCCTGAACTCGGCCACCTGGCCATGATTCTGGCGCTGTGCTTCGCGCTGGTTCAGGCCGTGGTGCCGTTGTTCGGTGCCTGGCGCGGTGACCGCTTGTGGATGAGCCTCGCCCAACCGGCCGCCTGGGGGCAATTCGCGTTTCTGCTGTTCTCCTTCGGTTGCCTGACTTACGCCTTCATGGCCGACGATTTCTCTGTCGCCTACGTCGCCAGCAACTCCAACAGCGCGTTGCCGTGGTACTACAAGTTCAGCGCGGTGTGGGGCGCTCACGAAGGGTCGTTGCTGCTCTGGGCTCTGATCCTCGGCGGCTGGACCTTCGCGGTGTCGGTGTTCTCCCGGCAGTTGCCGCAAGTGATGCTGGCTCGCGTGCTGGCGGTGATGGGCATGATCAGCACGGGTTTCCTGCTGTTCCTGATTCTCACGTCCAACCCGTTTGCACGGATTCTGCCGCAGATTCCTGCGGACGGTCGTGACCTCAATCCCTTGCTGCAAGACATCGGCCTGATCGTTCACCCGCCGATGCTGTACATGGGCTATGTCGGTTTTTCCGTGGCCTTCGCTTTCGCTATCGCTGCTCTGTTGGGCGGTCGTCTTGATGCGGCGTGGGCTCGCTGGTCCCGTCCGTGGACCATCGTCGCCTGGGCCTTCCTCGGTATCGGCATCACCCTCGGTTCATGGTGGGCGTACTACGAACTCGGCTGGGGCGGCTGGTGGTTCTGGGACCCGGTGGAAAACGCCTCGTTCATGCCATGGCTGGTGGGTACGGCGCTGATTCACTCCTTGGCGGTCACGGAAAAACGCGGCGTGTTCAAGAGCTGGACCGTGTTGCTGGCCATTGCCGCGTTCTCGCTGAGCTTGCTGGGAACTTTCCTGGTGCGTTCCGGCGTGCTGACGTCGGTGCACGCCTTTGCGTCCGACCCTGAGCGCGGCGTGTTCATCCTGATCTTCCTGCTGTTCGTGGTCGGTGGTTCGCTGACGCTGTTTGCCCTGCGCGCTCCCGTGGTGAAGAGCCACGTTGGCTTCAACCTCTGGTCCCGGGAAACCCTGCTGCTGGGTAACAACCTGGTGCTGGTGGTGGCGGCGTCGATGATTCTGCTGGGCACGTTGTATCCGCTGATCCTCGATGCAATGACCGGCGCCAAGCTGTCGGTCGGCCCGCCGTACTTCAACGCACTGTTCATCCCGTTGATGGCCTTGCTGATGATGGTGATGGCAGTCGGCATGCTGGTGCGCTGGAAAGACACTCCGGTCAAATGGCTGATGAGCATGCTGACCCCGGTGTTGCTCGGCAGCGCCGCTTTGGCCGTGGTAGCCGGTGTTGCATATGGCGATTTCAACTGGGCGGTGATCGCGACATTCATGCTCGCCGCCTGGGTGTTGCTGGCCGGTGTGCGTGACATCTTCGACAAGACTCGCCACAAAGGCTTGATCAAAGGCTTGCCGACCCTGACCCGCAGTTATTGGGGCATGCAGGTCGCTCACCTCGGCATCGCCGTGTGTGCCCTCGGCGTCGTGCTGTCGAGCCAGAACAGTGCCGAGCGCGACCTGCGTCTGGCACCGGGCGAGTCCATGGACCTGGGCGGTTACCACTTCGTGTTCGAAGGCGCCAAGCACTTCGAAGGCCCGAACTTCACCTCCGACAAGGGCACCGTACGGGTGATCCGCGACGGCAAGGAAGTCAGCGTGCTGCACCCGGAAAAACGCCTCTACACCGTGCAGAACTCGGTGATGACCGAAGCCGGGATCGACGCCGGTTTCACCCGCGACCTCTACGTCGCACTTGGTGAGCCGTTGGGCGATGGCGCCTGGGCCGTTCGCGTCCACGTCAAACCGTTCGTGCGTTGGATCTGGTTCGGTGGGCTGCTCACTGGTTTGGGCGGGTTGCTGGCGGCGCTGGATCGCCGTTACCGGGTCAAGGTGAAAAGCCGTGTGCGTGAAGCACTGGGCATGACAGGAGCCACGGCATGAGACGTTGGTTGATGCTGTTGCCGTTGGTGATTTTTCTGGTGGTGGCTGTTTTCCTTTATCGCGGTCTGTACCTGGACCCAGCCGAGCTGCCTTCGGCGATGATCAACAAGCCGTTCCCGGAGTTTTCCCTGCCGGCCGTGCAGGGTGACAAAACCTTGACCAAGGCCGACATTCTGGGTAAACCAGCGCTGGTTAACGTCTGGGGCACCTGGTGCATTTCTTGCCGGGTCGAGCACCCGGTGTTGAATAAACTGGCCGAGAAGGGCGTGGTGATCTACGGCATCAACTACAAGGACGTCAACGCTGACGCCTTGAAGTGGCTGGTGGAATTCCACAATCCGTACCAGTTGGACATCCGTGACGATGAAGGCACCCTGGGCCTGAACCTCGGCGTTTATGGCGCTCCGGAAACCTTCTTCATCGACGCCAAGGGCATCATCCGCGACAAGTTCGTCGGCGTGATCGACGAACAGGTCTGGCGTGAAAAGCTGGCGGCCAAGTATCAGGCGCTGGTTGATGAGGCCAAGCCATGAAGCGCTGGATAGCTGCCGCAGTATTGGGCTTGAGCATGGCCGGCGTGGCGCACGCGGCCATCGACACCTACGAGTTCGCCAAAGAAGGCGACCGTGAGCGTTTCCGCGAGCTGACCAAAGAGCTGCGTTGCCCCAAGTGCCAGAATCAGGACATTGCCGATTCCAACGCACCGATCGCCGCCGACCTGCGCAAAGAGATTTTCCGCATGCTCGGCGAGGGCAAGGACAATCAGCAGATCATCGACTTCATGGTCGACCGCTACGGTGACTTCGTCCGCTACAAACCCGCTCTGAACGCCAAGACCGCTTTGCTCTGGTTCGGCCCGGCCGGCCTGTTGCTGGGCGGTTTTGTGATCATCGCCGTGATCGTCCGCCGTCGTCGCGTGCAACGCGCTGACACCAAGGATGAGCTTTCCGCCGAGGAGCGCGAGCGCCTCGACCACCTGTTGGATAAAAACCAAGAATGATTGATTTCTGGCTCGCTGCAGGTCTGCTACTTCTGGTTGCCCTGAGTTTTCTGCTGATCCCCGTTCTGCGTGGTCGTCGCGCCCAGCTTGAAGAGGATCGTACGGCCCTGAACGTCGCGCTGTATCAGGAACGCGTGTCTGAGTTGCAGACTCAGCAGGAAGAGGGCGTTCTCGACGCCGCGCAAATGGACACCGGTCGCGCCGAAGCCGCCCGTGAGCTGCTTGCCGACACCGAAGGCGTTGAGGCGCCACGCGTGTCCCGCCTGGGCAAACCGTGGCCCTTGCTGGCGGCGATTCTGGTGCCGGTGCTGGGTCTTGGCCTGTATCTGCATTTCGGGGCGAGCGACAAGGTCGAACTGACCCGCGAATTCTCCCAGGCGCCACAGTCGATGGAAGAGATGACCCGCCGCCTGGAGCGCGCGGTCGAGGCTCAACCGGATTCGGCTGAAGGCCTGTATTTCCTCGGTCGCACGTACATGGCTCAGGATCGCCCTGGCGATGCGGCGAAGATCTTCGAGCGCACGGTAAACCTGGCCGGTCGTCAGCCGGAACTGTTGGGTCAATGGGCTCAGGCCCAGTACTTCGCCGACGGCAAGAAGTGGTCGGACAAGGTTCAGGCCCTGACCGACGAAGCACTGAAAGCCGATCCGAAAGAAGTCACCAGCCTCGGCTTGCTCGGTATTGCTGCCTTTGAAAGCCAGCGTTATCAGGACGCCATCGACTACTGGAATCGCCTGCTGGTGCAACTGCCACCGGAGGACAGTTCCCGCGCCGCGCTGCAAGGCGGCATCACTCGGGCCACCGAGAAACTCGAAGCCAGCGGCGGCAAGGTGGCCCAGGCGCCCGCAGCCAAGGTGGCGGCCCTGCTCAAGGTGCGCGTGGATCTGGCGCCAGAGCTGAAAGACAAGGTCCAGCCGGGCGACAGCGTATTCATTTTTGCTCGCGCCACCGCAGGGCCTCCTGCGCCATTGGCCGCCAAGCGCCTGACCGTGGCCGACTTGCCGGCGACCGTCGAGCTGGGCGACGCCGACGCAATGATGCCGCAGTTGAAACTGTCGAACTTCCCTGAAGTCCAACTGGTTGCGCGCATCTCCCGCGCCGGCAAACCGACTGCCGGCGAATGGATTGGTCGCAGCCAGCCTCTGGCCAGCAGCACCACGACGCAGCAAACACTGACCATCGACAGCCCGGACAAATGACAGGAAACGCCACTATGACCGCCATCGCTCGTATCACCCTGCTCAGTATGGTTTTGGGGTTAAGCGCTTGCGTGGTCCAACCGCAGCAGCCTGAACGGCTGCCACCGATCCCGCCGTCGCAGCCGCGCCCGACGCCGTCCCCGGCGCCGACACCGGGCAAGACGAACATTCCGGCCAAGCCCGCCAAACCGCTGCCACGTACCTCCGCCAGCTTCGCGCCGCCACCGGGTGGCAACAGCCATTGGGACGCCAAGCTCGGCGTGTATGTACTCGATGATCAGACCAAAACCTTCTACCGCCAGCGCACGTACTATCGCTGGGACAACGGCTGGAGCCGGTCGATCAGCCCGAACGGGCCATGGGAAGAGACCGATATCCATGGCGTGCCGGGCGGGTTGGGACGGCAATTCGGGCAGTAAACAGAAACGGCGATCCTTGGATCGCCGTTTTGCTTTTTGGCGTCTGAAAAGATCGCAGGCTTCGCCAGCTCCTACAGGATCGTGTACGACAAGGACCAGCGGGGGTATGGGTAGGAGCTGGCGAAGCCTGCGATCTTTTGATCTTGATTGCGTAGCTCTGGGGCGCGGGGTATAGAACACATGCGTCATATACAGCGGTAAAAGAGGAGTGCCTCACTCGTATCCTGTCCTTAACGCTTGTGCCTGCTCGGCGAGAAGCGTCATTGCTTGCTCGCTGGCAGTGTCGCGCCGGTTTTTATAGTCCATCAAATCGGCAAAGCGCACACGTCGGTGCTTGCCGGTTTTGTGGTAGGACAATTCGCCGGATTCCAGCAGCTTGATCATGTGAGGGCGTGAGACGTTAAGCAGATCGGCGGCTTCCTGGGTGGTCAATTCAGCGTGAACCGGGACCACTTTGACGGCGTTGCCCGCTGCCAGCTCAGCCAGAATGTCGACCAGCAACCTGAGGGCTGAGGTGGGCAATTCGACAGTGTGAGCTTCGTTCTGCTCGTCGAAAATCTGGATGTGTTGAGTTTCGAATTGAGTGGCAAGGTAGGTAGCCAGAGCGCGTTGGCCTTCGATAGCAGCCTGTACTTCACGCTCCATGGGTAGATTGATCGGTGGATGGATGACTGGCGACATGATGGTTTCCGACATTCTGAAAAAACAATGTTGGAAGGCTATTCGAATCAAACGAAAATCGCAATAAACGAAACGAATAGGTTTCAGGCCTCCTTGGCCAGCAACCCCTGCACATACTCCACAAATGCCCGAGCCTTGGCGCTGGCCATCCTGCCGGTGGGAAACACCGCCCAAAGGTCCTGATTCGGCAACGTCCAATCCTTCATCACTTCCCTGACCGCGCCGCTGGCCAGTTCCGGTGCAAACATCCATTCGGATGCCATGGTTAGCCCTTGATGGGCGAGCACGGCTGCACGCAGACCTTCGGCGGCGTTGACGCGGATTCGCCCGCTGATGATGACTGACTGATCATCTGTCCCGTTGCGGAACTGCCAATTGGCACCGCCACCCAAGGTGTAGGCGATTGCAGGATGTTTGCTCAGATCGGCAGGGCAGGCAGGCTCGCCGTGTTTTTCGAAATAGGCGGGCGTGCCCAACACCACGCGCCGACACTCGGCGATCTTGCGGGCGGTGAGGCCGGAGTCGTTCAAGGCACCCATGCGCAGGGCGACGTCGACGCCTTCTTCCACCAGATTGACGTTGCGATCGTCCAGCATCAAATCGATGTTCAGGCCCGGGTTCTGATCGAGAAATGGCCCCAGGTGCGCAACGATGTGCAGCCGGCCAAAGGTCACGGCGGCGCAGATGCGCAGGTTGCCGGTCAGGCCGCTGGCGGCACCGCGAGCGGCATTGTCAGCCTCGTCCGCTTCTTCGATGGCACGCTTGGCGCGTTCGAAAAAGGCCAGGCCAGCTTCGGTGGGTGTCAGGCCTCGGGTCGAGCGCAACAGCAGCTTGACCGCGAGGCGCGCCTCCAAATGCGCGATGGCTTTCGAGACGGCGGGCTGGCCGATATTCAAGCGCCGGGCAGCGGCGGAAAACGAACCGGTTTCCACCACGTAGACGAAGGTTTCCATTGCACCGAGGCGGTCCATCTACAGTCCTTCTTCAATTCTGAATACTGTTGAGATCCCTTGTGGGAGCGAGCTTGCTCGCGATGATGGCGGCACATCCAATATCGATGTGGCTGACAGTTAGTCATCGCGAGCAAGCTCGCTCCCACAGGGGATTTGGGTTGTCGGTTAAAACGTGGCTTTACCTATCGAGGACCCACCGTCGACAAACAAGGTTTGCCCGGTGATAAACCCGCTCTGCTCGGACAACAAAAACGCAATCGCCGCGGCGATCTCCTGCGGTTGCCCCAACCGCCCCATCGGCACGCCGGCCAGATACCGCGCTTCACCTTCGCTGCCCGGCGGATTGTTGGCGCGAAACAGTTCGGTTTCGGTCGGTCCCGGGGCCACGGCGTTCACTGTTACGCCGGTTTGTGCCAGCTCCAACGCCCAGGATCGCGTGAAGCTGATCAACGCCGCTTTAGCTGCCGCGTAGGCGGTGCGCTGCGTAATACCCAGCACAGTCAGGCTGGAAATGTTCACTACCCGACCCCAGGCCTTGGCGCGCATGTTCGGTAGCAGTGCCTGAGTGGCCTGCAACGCCGAATGCAGGTTGACCCGCATCACGTCGTCGAACGTGTCGAGGTCGATTTCCCCCAGCACCTGCGGGCGCACCAGACCGACGTTATTCACCAGTCCGTCGAACTCATAGGTCCTGGCCAGATCCGCCAGCACTTCCTGAGTCAGTGCCCTGTCGCTCAGATCCAGCGGAAACAGAATGCCGGGAAAGCTCAGGTCGGGCGATCGAGCGATTCCGACCACCCGATGACCCGCGCGGTCCAGGTGCTCGGCGACCGCGCGGCCGATGCCTTTGCTGGCGCCGGTGATGAGAAAGGTACGTCGGGTCATTGCACACTCCTTGAAAGAACATGCCGCGGGTCAGGCGGCATTTGATCGGTTCAGCCGCGAATCGCATCCAGCATCGCGTCAGGCTCAAGACGGTGAGTGTAATCCGGGTTGACCTCGGCGTAGCGAACCAGGCTGAGCGAAATTATTCATACCTGGGAAGAATGCCGCCGCCCGCAATCACACTCTGTAAAACAACCGAGCGTCGCGTTGCGGATTTTTGTGCTTGAGTAAAGATAACTCTAGGGTTACTTTTGTTTGGGCCTGAGCAAGGAGGCAAGTGGTGCAGAGCAGGCTATTGATCAAGGAGTTGGAGGAGGCCGGCTGGATAATGGATCGGATTGCCGGCAGTCATCATCTCTTCAAACACCGATATAACCCGTACACGATACCCGTCCCCCATCCGAAAAAGGATTTGCCTATCGGGACGGTCAAAAGCATCAGGAGGCGCGCCGGGTTGTATTGCCCGGGAGCCAGTTACGCAGGAGATTCATAATGCAATATCCAATCTGTATCGAGTGGGGCGACGAGAACACCGCTATCGGTATCCAGATCCCCGATATTCCAGGTGCCGTAACGGCTGGGGATACGTTTGAAGACGCCTACAACGCGGCGGTCGAGATTGCCCACATCATGCTTCAGGAGATTGCGGCTGACGGGGAGTCAATTCCCATGCCTACCTCTGCTGTGTCCCACCGTGGCAATCCGGACTTTGCCGACATGGGCTGGGGAATGCTGGAGCTGGACATCGCGCCGTACATGGGCAAAACCGAGAAGGTCAATGTGACGCTGCCCGGCTATGTGATTCAGCGTATCGATCGTTATGTGCGTGAGCACAATGTCAAAAGCCGCTCTTCCTTTCTGGCAGATGCGGCGATGGAGAAGTTGGTTCGGCACTGAGTGATATCCAGTCCATCTCTTCGCGAGCGCCTGACCATGCCCGCGAAGCTATTGGTGGTCTATGCCGTGGCCAACGAACGCCTCTGCGAAACACTCAAGAACCGCAACAACGCCAACAGCGGAAACGCGCTACCCACAATCACGATCCACAACCAGCCGCCGTGTTCATACACTGCGCTGGCCACCGAAGAACCAAATGCGCCACCGATGAAGATGCTGGTCATGTACAGCGCATTCAGGCGGCTGCGGCTTTTGGCGTCGAGGGCGTAGACCGCGCGTTGGCCAAGGACCATGTTCATCTGCACGCAGAAGTCGAGCACCACGCCGGTGACGGCGAGGCCGATAACGCTGTAGACCGGATGGATGAACGCGGGCAGGAAGCTCAGGCTGGCGAACAGCAGGGCCAGCAGTGAAGCGATGCGGGTGTGGCCGGCATCGGCCAGTCGACCGGCAATGGGGGCGGCGATGGCGCCGATGGCCCCGACCAGAGCGAAGATCGCGATCTGAGTTTGCGACAGGCCATGATTGCGCGCCAGTTCCAGCGGCACGGCGGTCCAGAACAGGCTGAAAGTGGCGAACATGCACCCTTGGTAAAACGCGCGCTGACGCAACACCGGTTGTTGACGCAACAGGGTCCATAGAGAGCCCAGCAACTGACCATAAGAGGCGCTGTGGTCAGGCTGGCGCTTGGGAATCGTCAGCGCCAGCACGATGCTGATCGCCGCCATCAACACCGCCGCAATCACAAACATCGCGCGCCAGCCGAAGTGGTCAGCCACCACGCTGGACACCGGTCGCGCCAACAGAATCCCCAGCAGCAAACCGCCCATGATCCCGCCGACCACTCGCCCGCGAGACTCTTCCGGTGCCAAATGTGCAGCCAGCGGAATCAGGATTTGCACCGACACCGAACTGAAACCCACCAGCAATGAGATCAGCAAAAACACATTTGGCTGATCGGTGAACGCAGCGCCCAGCAGGCTGGCAATCGCCACCACGGTCGTGATGATCATCAAGCGGCGGTTTTCCAGCAAATCACCCAGCGGCACCAGGAAAAACAGCCCCAGTGCATAACCGATCTGGGTCAGCGAAACGATCAGGCTGGCCATGGTGCTGGTCAGGCCGATGTCCGGCGCGATCAGGCCGATGATCGGTTGGGCGTAGTAAATGTTGGCAACGATGGCGCCGCAGCAGAAGGCGAATAGCAGCACCATGCCTCGGGTCATTGTCGCGGTGCCCTGGGGCACTTGGGTCACTGGGTTCATAACGGGTCTCGCTGAGCAAAAGAGAATGCGTGCAGGCTAAAGGGCTATCGGAATGGGCAGAAGAGGGCTTGGAGTGATAGCAATCATTCCTTTGCGGAATGAGTGTCGGACGTGTGTGATGTCCGTCGATGAACCTTGCGTCAAAACAGTGAGATCCGATGATACATTCACTTACATCCTGTTCGATAGCGTGCTTATGTTCTCTCCTCACGTTTCATAACCGGAAGGCACTTCCATGAATGCGATGTTTCGTCACCTGATTCGCGGCGCTTCAGTGGTTACCTTGATCGGCTTGTTCACGGCAGGTCTTGCCCAGGCTGCCGACGCGCCGGGCATGCGCATCGGCGTTCGCGGCGAGATCACCGGGGTCAGCCCCGACATGCTGAAAGTACACGTCAACAGTGGTGAAAACGTAGTGATCAACCTGACCAAGGACACCAAAGTCCGCGCCGTTACGTTGGCCAATATCGAAGACATCAAACCCGGCAGCTACATCGGTTCGGCTGCCATTCCGCAGGAGGACGGAACCCTCAAGGCACTGGAAGTCCACGTCTTTGCGCCAGAACTGGCCGGCAGCGGCGACGGACATCGGCCGTTTGATTTGGCGAAGGGCAGTAGCATGACCAATGGCAGCGTGGGCGATCTCGTTGTCAGCAATGGGCGGGTTTTGACCGTCAATTACAAGGGCGGTCAGCAGAAGATTCTGGTGCCGGAGGATGTGCCGATCGTGAACCTGGTGCCGGGGGATCGCAGCTTGCTGAAGGTGGGCGTGAAGATCGTGACGTTTGTGACCCAAAGTGCTGACGGGACTCTGACTGCGCAATCGATTTCGGCCGGCAAGGATGGCGCGACTCCACCAATGTAACTGCTTGGCGCAAACCCTGTGGGAGCGAGCTTGCTCGCGATAGCGGAGTGTCAGGCAACAAATTTGTCGAATAAACCAATGCCATCGCGAGCAAGCTCGCTCCCACAGGGGATCTTCAGTGAACAAAAAAGGCGACCTTCTCAGGTCGCCTTTTTCGTGGGGCTCAGGAATTACTGACCGCTGTAGATCTGATCAAAGATCCCACCATCATTGAAGTGAGTCTTCTGCACAGTCCGCCAGTCACCAAAGGTCTTCTCCACCGACAGGAAATCCACTTTCGGGAAACGATCGGTGTACTTGGCCAGCACCGCCGGATCACGCGGACGCAGGTAGTTCGCCGCAGCAATCTCCTGACCTTCCGGCGACCACAGGTACTTCAAATATTCCTCGGCAGCAGCGCGAGTGCCTTTCTTCTCGACTGTTTTGTCGACCACCGACACTGGCGGCTCAGCTTCAGCGGAAACACTTGGGTAGATCACTTCAAACTGATCACGACCAAACTCACGGGCAATCATTTCCGCTTCGTTTTCGAAGGTCACCAGCACGTCACCAATCTGGTTGGTCATGAAGGTCGTAGTGGCTGCGCGGCCACCGGTGTCGAGCACCGGCGCTTGTTTGAATAGCTTGCCGACGAAGTCTTTGGCTTTGCTTTCGTCACCACCGTTTTTCAGCACATAACCCCAGGCCGAGAGGTAGGTGTAGCGGCCGTTACCCGACGTTTTCGGGTTTGGCACGATCACCTGCACGCCGTCCTTGAGCAGGTCGGGCCAGTCTTTCAGGGCTTTCGGGTTGCCTTTGCGGACGATGAACACGGTGGCCGAGGTGAACGGCGCGCTGTTGTTCGGCAGGCGGGTAACCCAGTTGTCCGGAACCAGTTTGCCGTTGTCCGCCAGGGCGTTGATGTCGGTGGCCATGTTCATGGTGATGACGTCAGCCGGCAGGCCATCGATTACCGAACGCGCCTGTTTGCTGGAGCCGCCGAAGGACATCTGCAGGGTGATGTTTTCGTTGTGCTCGGCTTGCCAGTGTTTCTGGAAGGCAGTGTTGTAGTCCTTGTAGAAATCGCGCATCACGTCGTAGGAAACGTTAAGCAGGGTCGGTGCGGCCTGGGCCACGCTGGACAGAGCCAGACCAGCGGCCAGAAGTGAGGCGCCAAAGAGTTTTTTCACTGCGCATTCCTTGTTCTAAACAGTTTTTATTGAAAAGTGAGGCTATTTGCCAGCGACTATAGCGGGGCGCGCATAGTCCTTTAAAGATTAAAAAACTCTGTGCTTATTCCAGTTTCTTGAACAACGCGTTGCCGCAGCGAGAGCAGAACGCCGCCCCATGTTCGTGGCTATTTTTCTGGCACACCGGGCAGTCTTGTTGCAGTTGCTCACCACGCATGGCGTTGGCCAGTTCGGCAGTAAAAATCCCCGTCGGCACAGCGATGATCGAGTAACCGGTGATCATCACCAGCGACGAAACCACCTGACCCAGCGGCGTCTTCGGCACGATGTCGCCGAAGCCCACGGTGGTCAGCGTGACGATAGCCCAATAGATGCCTTTGGGAATGCTGGTAAAGCCGTGCTCCGGGCCCTCGATCACGTACATCAGCGTGCCGAACACCGTCACCAGGGTGCAGACGCTGACCAGAAACACCACGATCTTCTGCTTGCTACCGTGCAATGCGGACATCAGGTAGTTGGCTTGTTTGAGGTACGGGCCGAGCTTGAGTACGCGGAAGATCCGCAGCATCCGAATGATCCGGATAATCAGCAGGTACTGTGCATCAGCGTAATACAGCGCAAGAATGCCGGGCACGATAGCCAGCAAATCCACCAGTCCATAGAAGCTGAAGGCATAGCGCAACGGCTTGGGCGAGCAGTACAGGCGCAGACCGTATTCGATGGCGAAGATGACGGTGAAGCCCCACTCGATGTACGCCAGCAGGTTGGCGTAGTTCTGGTGAACCGCGTCGATGCTGTCGAGCATCACGATCACAATACTGGCGAGGATGATCAACAGCAGGATGCCGTCGAAGCGCCGACCGGCCACTGTGTCGCTCTGGAAAATCATGACGTAAAGTTCTTCACGCCAGTTTTTGCTGCTGTCCATGGAAAACGCCTGAACCGAGAATCAGCGCAGCCTAGGTTGATTCTCATCCAGAGTGCAAGGCGTACGGGCGACAGTGGTCTTGCCGAGCATTTGAACAACCGTGCGGATCAGCCAGCAGGCGAGGATAAAAGGCGCAGTCAGCGTTGGCAGACCGATGGCGGCAAACACCGGCGTCAGCAACAGCGCTGATGCAATACCGACCAGCGGCAGCCAAGGCTTCTGGCGCTGCGAGCTGAAGGCGAGGGCGGTGAGTACGGCGTTATAGCCACCGAGGCCGATCAATGCGGTATAGAAGTCGTGATGCAGCATGCTCCAACCCATGCCCGCGACAGACGCCAACAACGCCCAGCAGAATGCGCGGCGATCAGCGATCAGCAAACCCACGGCAATCATCGCACCGGCCAGCGGATGACCGAGGAACATCACCTGGCCGAGGCCTTTCAGTGGTGCGGCGAGCATGTTCAGCGTATTGATTTCGATCAGGTGCGCATTTGTCGAGGGCGTGGCAAAGCACAGCAGCAACCAGCCCAGCCCCACGAAGGGCGCGGTATAGGCAGGCAGGTGTTGGCTGACCCGGACGCGCTTGAGCCATTGTTGAGTGACCATCGCACTCAGGCCGCCCGCGGCAATGATCAGCGGCGGCAACATCGCTGACCAAGGGAAGTAGAGGCTCAGCAGCAAACCGAGCAAGACACCGTTATAACTGAAGAGCCCGGCCTGTCGATCGGCCTTGGCGTAGCCGCGTCGTTGCGCGGTAAGCAGCCCCGCGACACCGCCCAGCAGTGCACCGCCGAGCAAGGCGGGCGCGGTGAAAAGAATCGCCAACAAACACAGCAGACCGCACAGCGGGTTGCGCTGGAGGAAGATCTGGCTGAATCCGTTGAGCAGGGCAGTCGCCCAATCGGGGCAGTGGGTGTTGAAGTGGTTGGCAGGCATGATGAAAGTCTGTGGTGCTTCAGGTGGATCGTGGCGCCCGCATCGCGAGCAAGCTCGCTCCCACACTGAATCTCTGTTCAGTCGATGGATTTGTGAGCACCACAATTCCACTGTGGGAGCGAGCTTGCTCGCGATGAGGCCGGTACAGGCGCTAAATCAATGTTTCGATACGCAGTGAATTAGTCGACCCCGGCTGCCCAAACGGCACGCCCGCTGTGATCAATAACGTGTCGCCACGCTTGGCCATGCCCTGCGCCTGGGCTATCTCCAGCGCCGTCGAGCACACCTCATCCACCTGCCGCAGCCGATCATTGACCACCGAGTGCACGCCCCACGCCACCGTCAACCGGCGAGCGGTTTGCAGGTTCGGCGTCAGGTTGAGGATCGGCACCGTTGGCCGTTCCCGCGCCGCACGCAAACTCGAGGTGCCGGACTCGCTGTAATTCACCAGCACCGCCACCGGCAGCACATTGCTGATGCGACGGATCGCGCAGCTGATCGCATCGGAAACAGTCGCCTCAGCCTTAGGCCGGCTCACATCCAGTTGCGCCTGATAGTCCGGACCATTTTCCACCTGACGAATGATCTTGCTCATCATCTGCACAGCTTCCAGCGGGTACTCACCGGACGCGGTTTCCGCCGACAGCATCACCGCATCCGCACCTTCGGCCACGGCGTTGGCAACATCAGTCACCTCGGCACGGGTCGGGGCAGGGGAGAAACGCATTGACTCGAGCATCTGCGTCGCCACCACCACCGGTTTGCCGAGCTGACGGCAGATGGTGATGATGTTTTTCTGAATCTGCGGCACGCTTTCGGCCGGCACTTCCACGCCCAGGTCACCGCGAGCGACCATGATCGCATCGCTCAATTCAGCGATCTCGCGCAGTTGCGTCACGGCCGAAGGCTTCTCGATCTTGGCCATCAAAAACGCTTTGTCGCCGATCAGTTCTCGCGCTTCGTGGATGTCTTCCGGACGCTGCACAAACGACAGCGCGACCCAGTCCACACCCAGCTCCAGACCGAAGCTCAGATCGCGACGGTCCTTGGCGGTCAGCGGGCTCAGTTCCAGCACTGCTTGCGGCACGTTCACGCCTTTGCGATCCGAGAGTTCGCCGCCATTGAG
The DNA here is from genome assembly GCF_029963765.1 of Pseudomonas sp. UYIF39. Taxonomy (GTDB): domain Bacteria; phylum Pseudomonadota; class Gammaproteobacteria; order Pseudomonadales; family Pseudomonadaceae; genus Aquipseudomonas. Next base: position 254,019 of record NZ_JALBYU010000003.1, on the reverse strand, counting down.
CACGGTGGTGTCGATCGCGTCGGAGTACTTGGTCACCACGCGAAGACGCAGCTTGCCGTCGTCCAGCAGCAGGTCCATGCCCGGTTCCAGCGCCGCGATGATTTCCGGGTGAGGCAGGTTGACCCGGCGTTCATCGCCCGGCGTCGGGTCCAGGTCCAGGCGCAGTGCCTGACCGCGATGCAGTTGCACCTTGCCCTCGGCGAACTTGCCGACCCGCAGTTTCGGGCCTTGCAGGTCCATCAGAATGCCCAGCGGATAATTCAACTGGCGTTCGACTTCACGAATCCACTGATAGCGCTGAGCGTGGTCGGCGTGATCGCCGTGGCTGAAGTTCAGGCGAAAGATGTTGACCCCGGCCTGCACCAGCTCACGGATGTCGTCGATCCCGTTGGTGGCAGGACCGAGGGTGGCGAGGATTTTGACCTTCTTGTCAGGCGTCATTTTTAGGGCTCTCGAGAATCAGGATGGCACGGAAGTCGTTAACGTTGGTGCGGGTCGGTTCAGTGACGATCAGCGCGTCCAGCGCCTCGAAATAGCCGTAGCCATTGTTGTTGTCCAACTCGTCGCTGGCGCTCAAGCCGAGGGCGGCGGCGCGGGCGTAGCTGTCCGGGGTCATGATTGCGCCGGCGTTGTCTTCGGAGCCATCGATGCCATCGGTGTCGCCGGCCAGCGCGTAGACGCCGGGCAGGCCTTTGAGGCTGTCGGTCAGGCTCAGCAGGAATTCGGCGTTGCGTCCGCCGCGACCATTGCCGCGTACGGTGACCGTGGTTTCACCGCCCGAGAGAATCACGCAGGGCGCTGCCAACGGCTGACCGTGCAGCACGACCTGACGGGCGATACCGGCGTGAACCTTGGCCACTTCGCGGGATTCGCCTTCCAGGTCGCCAAGGATCAGCGGACTGAAACCGGCCTGACGTGCTTTCACCGCAGCGGCTTCAAGCGACTGCTGCGGACGGGCGATCAGCTGGAAATGACTGCGCGCAAGGCTCGGATCGCCGGGTTTGACCGTCTCTGATTCAGGGCTCTGCAGCCAGTTGCGCACCGAGGCCGGGACTTCAATGGCGTATCGCTTGAGGATCGCCAACGCTTCGGCGGAGGTGCTTGGGTCGGCCACGGTGGGGCCAGAGGCGATGACCGTGGCGAGGTCGCCCGGTACATCGGAAATCGCATAGGTATAAACAGTGGCAGGCCAGCAGGCTTTGCCGAGGCGGCCGCCCTTGATCGCCGAGAGGTGCTTGCGCACGCAGTTCATCTCGCCGATGGTGGCGCCGGATTTGAGCAGGGCTTTGTTGATCGACTGCTTGTCGGCCAGGGTGATGCCGGCCGCGGGCAACGCCAGCAGGGCAGAGCCACCGCCCGAGAGCAGGAAGATCACACGGTCGTCTTCAGTCAGGTTGCTGACCAGTTCCAGCACGCGCTTGGCCACCGCCAGACCGGCAGCGTCAGGCACTGGGTGAGCGGCTTCGACCACTTCGATTTTTTCACACGGGGCGCCGTGACCGTAACGCGTCACCACCAGACCCGAGACGTCACCCTGCCAGCAACGTTCGACCACTTGAGCCATGGCAGCGGCGGCTTTACCGGCGCCGATGACGATCACCCGACCGCTGCGGTCTTTGGGCAAATGGGCTTCGAGGACTTGCTGCGGATGGGCCGCGTCGATGGCTGTGGCGAATAGCTCGCGCAGGAATTGTTGCGGATTGACCGACATGGCGGGCTCCCGGGAATTTCTTGTTATTTGAAAGGGCAACACATATCACTGTGGGAGTGAGCCTGCTCGCGATTCAGGCGACGCGGTGTGTCAGGTACACCGCGCTGATTCCATCGCGAGCAGGCTCACTCCTACAGGGTGGGGCGGGGCTTATTTATCGCGAATCGAGAATTTCGCCATGTGTTCCAGGCCCTTGATCAGCGCCGAGTGGTCCCAGTTGCTGCCGCCGATGGCCGCGCAGGTGCTGAACACTTGCTGGGTGTTGGCAGTGTTCGGCAGGTTGATGCCCAACTCGCGTGCGCCGGCCAGGGCCAGGTTCAGGTCCTTCTGGTGCAGGCTGATGCGGAAGCCCGGGTCGAAGGTGCCTTTGATCATGCGCTCGCCGTGCACTTCGAGGATCTTCGATGACGCGAAACCACCCATCAGTGCTTCGCGCACCTTGGCTGGATCAGCACCGTTTTTCGAAGCAAACAGCAGGGCTTCGGCCACGGCCTGGATGTTCAGTGCAACGATGATCTGGTTCGCCACTTTCGCGGTTTGACCGTCGCCGTTGCCGCCCACCAGGGTGATGTTCTTGCCCATCGCCTGGAACAGCGGCAGAACGCGTTCGAAGGCATCGGCATCGCCGCCGACCATGATGCTCAGGGTCGCGGCCTTGGCGCCGACTTCACCGCCGGACACTGGCGCGTCGAGGTACTGAGCGCCTTTTTCGTTGATTTTGGCAGCGAAGGCTTTGGTGGCGGTTGGCGAGATCGAGCTCATGTCGATCACGACTTTGCCTTTGCCAACACCGGCCGCAACACCGTCGGCGCGGAACAGCACGTCATCGACCTGCGGGGTATCCGGCACCATGACGATGATGAATTCGGCTTCTTGCGCGACTTCTTTCGGGTTCGCCAGGGCGACAGCGCCGCCGGCAATCAGGTCAGCAGGCGCAGGGTCGTGGTGCGCCGACAGGAACAGGCTGTGACCGGCTTTTTGCAGGTTCAACGCCATTGGGTGGCCCATGATGCCGGTGCCGATAAATCCGATTTTAGCCATGAGAAATTCCTCTTGTTTTTATTGCTGCCCCCTCATAGACGGGGAGCGCTTCAAATCGCGTTATGCGTTTTCAACCAGCCCAGACCTGCTTCAGTGGTGGTCAGCGGCTTGTATTCGCAGCCAACCCAACCCTGATAACCGATGCGGTCCAGGTGTTCGAACAGGAAGCGGTAGTTGATTTCACCGGTGCCCGGTTCGTTGCGCCCAGGGTTATCGGCCAACTGGATGTGGTTGATCTCGCCCAGGTGCGCAGCCATGGTGCGAGCCAGGTCACCCTCCATGATTTGCATGTGGTAGATGTCGTATTGCAGGAACAGATTGGCGCTGCCGACCTGTTCGCGAATCGACAGGGCTTGCGCGGTGTTGTTCAAGTAGAAACCCGGGATGTCGCGGGTGTTGATCGCTTCCATCACCAGTTTGATGCCCGCCGCTTGCAGCTTGTCGGCCGCGTACTTGAGGTTGTCGACGAAGGTTTTTTCCACGGAGGCATCGTCGATGCCTTGTGGACGAATACCGGCCAGGCAGTTCACCTGGGTGTTGCCCAACACTTTCGCGTAGGCAATCGCCAGGTCGACACCAGCGCGGAACTCTTCAACCCGGTCCGGCAGGCACGCGATACCGCGTTCGCCCTTGGCCCAGTCACCGGCCGGCAGGTTGAACAGCACCTGGGTCAAGCCATTTGCATCGAGCTTGGCTTTGATCTCGGCGGAGCTGAAGTCGTAAGGGAACAGGTATTCGACACCACTGAAGCCGGCCTTGGCGGCAGCTTCAAAACGGGCAAGAAAATCCTGCTCGGTGAACAGCATGGACAGGTTGGCTGCGAAACGCGGCATGGTGGTCTCCTGTAAAACTAGGTGCCTGTAGCAGCTGCCGAGGTACGAGGCTGCGTTGGGCTGCGAAGCAGCCCCCGAGCGGTCCTGCGGACACGCAACGCAGCCTCGTGCCTCGGCAGCTGCTACAGGTATCAGGTCAAATTAATCGAGCATCGAAATCGCGGTTGGCGCATCGTTGCCGACCAGCGCCAAGTCTTCGAATTCGTTGACGGCGTTGATCTCGGTGCCCATGGAAATGTTGGTCACGCGCTCCAGAATGATCTCGACGATCACCGGCACCTTGAACTCTTCGATCAGCTCCTGAGCCCTGCGCAGGGCAGGCTGGATCTGGCTCGGCTCGAACACACGCAGCGCCTTGCAGCCCAGGCCTTCGGCGACCGCGACGTGGTCGACACCGTAACCGTTGAGTTCCGGAGCATTGAGGTTGTCGAAGGACAGCTGCACGCAATAGTCCATGTCGAAACCGCGCTGAGACTGACGGATCAGCCCCAGGTACGAGTTGTTCACCACGACGTGGATGTACGGCAGCTTGAACTGCGCGCCCACCGCCAATTCTTCGATCATGAACTGGAAGTCATAGTCGCCCGACAGCGCCACAACTTTACGGGTCGGATCAGCCTTGACCACGCCCAGCGCTGCCGGAATGGTCCAGCCCAGAGGACCTGCCTGACCGCAGTTGATCCAGTGACGCGGTTTGTAGACGTGCAGGAACTGCGCGCCGGCAATCTGCGACAGACCGATAGTGCTGACGTAGCACGTGTCTTTGCCGAACACCTGGTTCATCTCTTCGTAAACCCGCTGCGGCTTGACCGGCACGTTGTCGAAGTGAGTCTTGCGCTGCAGGCTGGATTTGCGCTGCTGGCAGTCTTGCAACCAGGCACTGCGGTTTTTCAGCTTGCCGGCGGCTTGCCATTCGCGAGCGACTTCGATGAACACGGTCAGCGCGGCAGCGGCGTCGGAAACGATGCCCAGGTCCGGGGTGAACACGCGGCCGATCTGGGTCGGTTCGATGTCGACGTGAATGAACTTGCGGCCTTCGGTGTAAACGTCGATCGAACCGGTGTGACGGTTGGCCCAACGGTTACCGACACCCAACACCAGGTCGGATTTGAGCATCGTGGCGTTGCCGTAGCGGTGCGAGGTTTGCAGACCGACCATGCCGACCATCAATGGGTGATCGTCCGGAATGGTGCCCCAGCCCATCAGGGTCGGGATCACCGGGATACCGGTCAGCTCGGCAAACTCCACCAGCAATTCGCTGGCGTCGGCATTGATGATGCCGCCACCGGCCACCAGCAACGGACGTTCGGCCTGATCGAGCATGGCCAGGGCCTTCTCGATTTGCACGCGATTAGCGGTTGGTTTGGCCAGTGGCAGTGGTTCGTAGGCATCGATGTCGAATTCGATTTCAGCCATCTGCACGTCGAACGGCAGGTCGATCAGCACCGGGCCTGGACGGCCGGAGCGCATTTCGTAGAAGGCTTTCTGGAACGCGTAAGGCACCTGGCCCGGTTCCATGACGGTGGTTGCCCACTTGGTCACTGGTTTGACGATCGCGGTGATGTCGACAGCCTGGAAGTCTTCCTTATGCATACGGGCCCGGGGTGCCTGGCCGGTGATGCAAAGAATCGGGATCGAGTCGGCCGAGGCGCTGTAGAGCCCGGTGACCATGTCGGTACCGGCCGGGCCGGAAGTGCCGATGCACACGCCGATGTTGCCAGCCTTGGTGCGGGTGTAACCCTCGGCCATGTGCGAAGCGCCTTCAACGTGGCGAGCGAGGACGTGATCGATGCCACCGACCTTCTGCAAGGCGGAGTACAGCGGGTTGATCGCGGCGCCCGGGATGCCAAAAGCGGTATCAACCCCTTCACGGCGCATCACCAGAACGGCGGCTTCGATTGCTCTCATTTTGCTCATGGTTTTGGTGCCTCGTACGTTTTGTAATTGTATACAAGTGGCTTTGCGCAGAGTGTATTCACGGCGGACGGCGCAGGTCAATCCATTTTCTCAAGCGGCCGTTTCATTCGTCGGAAGCCCGTTCTGCTGTGGCTTTTCGTCGCATGTGGCGCTTTTCGAGAATTATTGTATACAAATAAATAATCTATTGTGTTCTATTTGTTGCATCGGACTGCTGAGCAAAACGCAGTCCAGCAGCTTTCCCTATAACAAAATGAGGACGGCACCATGAGCGCTTTAACCTTGAAAGTCGCAGTCAACCTGGCCAATCAGGCTATCTCCGCGGGGCGTGCAATCTCGGCAGCTCCATTGACCATCGCAGTACTGGATGCGGGTGGACACTTGGTCACCCTGCAGCGTGAAGACGGCGCCAGCCTGTTGCGCCCGCAGATCGCCATCGGCAAAGCCTGGGGCGCCATCGCCCTGGGCAAAGGCTCACGCCTGCTGGCGCTGGACGCACAACAACGACCGGCGTTTATCGCCGCTTTGAATAGTCTGGGGCAGGGGAGTGTTGTCCCGGCACCGGGCGGTGTATTGATTCGGGATCAGGAAGGGAACGTGCTGGGGGCGGTGGGTATCAGCGGTGATCTCTCGGATGTTGATGAGCAGTGTGCGATCAACGCAATCGAGGCGTTGGGGCTGCACGCGGATGCGGGGGTGACGGCTTGATTTGGGGTGACTGACTAATCGCTATCGCGAGCAGGCTCACTCCTACAAGTATCGGGGTTGGACACAAAATGTCTGAACACCACAAATCCCTTGTAGGAGTGAGCCTGCTCGCGATAGCTATCTGCCAGACACATCCAGCCAAAAGTTTGTCCCGTCTTTCTGAATCCACAGGACTAGCCTTCTCCTGACCTGATGGGAGGCAAGGAATGCCGGAATTACCTGCTGCACACCGATTGCGAGTCGGGCGCTATGCCGAAGCCAGTCGAATCTACTTGTTAACCACAAATACGCTGAACAGGACTCCGGTTTTCAAGGATTTTGCCTTGGGCAGGCTGGTCGTCGATCAATTTCGAAATGCTCAGAATCTAGGCTTGGCGAACTCACTGGCGTGGGTAGTCATGCCCGATCATTTTCATTGGTTGATTGAATTACAGCAGGGCTCTTTGAGCGAGTTGATGCAAAAGACCAAGTCGATGAGTACCAAAGCGGTGAAGCAGCGTACCGGTCGAAATGCCAGCCTCTGGCAGAGAGGATTCCATGATCGGGCACTTCGGCGGGAAGAGGATTTGGTGAAGGTGGCGCGGTATGTTGTGGCCAACCCATTGCGGGCTGGACTGGTTGAGAAGCTGGGCGATTATCCGTTGTGGGATGCGATTTGGGTTTGAGTAGGGACCGATTCGCCTCGATCGCGAGCAGGCTCACTCCTACAGGGGAATGCATTCCAAATGTAGGAGTGAGCCCGCTTACGATAGCCGCGGCGCTGTCTCACTGATCCGGCTCACACCCCTTGAGCACCAACCGGATAATCGTTTGCGCCGCCGCTTCATAATCAGCCTCATCGAGCTTGGCCTTTCCGGTCACCGCGGAAATCTGCCAGTCGAAGTCAGCATAGGTCTGGGTCGCGGCCCAGATGCTGAACATCAGGTGGTTGGGGTCGATCGGGGCAATCTGGCCGCGGTCGATCCAGGTCTGGATGCAGTCGATGTTGTGCTTGGCCTGGCCGTTGAGCCGTTCAACCAGATCGGCGCTCAGGTGCGGGGCGCCGTGCATGATTTCGCTGGCAAAAACCTTGGAGGCGAAGGGCAGGTCGCGGGAGATACGGATTTTCGAGCGAATGTACCCGCTCAGCACTTCGCTCGGCACGCCATCGGCGTTGAACGGTGTCGAGGCCTGCAGAATTGGTTCGATGATGCTTTCCAGGACCTCTCGGTAGAGGTTTTCCTTGGATTTGAAGTAGTAGTAGACGTTGGGCTTGGGCAATCCCGCCTTGGCTGCGATGTCACTGGTTTTGGTCGCAGCGAAGCCCTTGTCGGCAAATTCTTCACTGGCGGCACGCAGGATCAGTTGTTTGTTGCGCTCGCGGATAGTGCTCATAAACCAGGGGGTTCCTTGCCTGTTCTGGCGGTTGCGCATGGTAGCACCGGCCTCGCGCGGCGCTCAAGAATGCCCCGCCGCACGTTGGGTCGCGCTATGCTGCGCGGCATTCATTCAAGAAGGACACCTGATTCATGGCAGGAAGCAGTTTGCTGGTGCTGATCGACGACATCGCTGCGGTACTCGACGATGTGGCGTTGATGACCAAAATGGCCGCCAAGAAGACTGCTGGCGTGCTTGGCGATGATCTGGCGCTCAATGCCCAACAGGTTTCCGGTGTGCGTGCCGAGCGGGAAATCCCGGTGGTGTGGGCGGTGGCCAAGGGCTCGTTTCTCAACAAGCTGATCCTGGTGCCGTCGGCCTTGGCGATCAGTGCATTCATTCCGTGGCTGGTCACGCCATTGTTGATGGTCGGTGGCGCGTACCTGTGTTTCGAAGGTTTCGAGAAACTGGCCCATAAATTCCTGCACAGCAAGGTTGAAGACCAGGCCGAGCATGCAGAGCTGGTTGAGGCCGTGGCTGATCCGGCGGTCGATCTGGTGGCGTTCGAGCAGGACAAGATCAAAGGCGCCATCCGCACCGACTTCATTCTCTCTGCGGAAATCATCGCAATCACCCTGGGCACCGTGGCAGATGCTCCGCTGACCCAGCAAGTCATCGTGCTTTCGGGCATTGCCATCGTCATGACCATCGGCGTTTATGGCCTGGTGGCCGGCATTGTCAAACTCGACGACCTCGGTCTGTGGCTGACCCAGAAACCTGGACAGATGGCCAAGAGCATCGGCGACGCCATTCTGCGAGCCGCGCCGTACATGATGAAAAGCCTGTCGGTGATCGGCACGGCGGCGATGTTCCTGGTGGGTGGCGGAATTCTTACCCACGGTGTGCCGATGGTTCATCACTGGATTGAAAGCGTCAGCGCGGGTGCGGGTGGTGCCGGGTTTATCGTGCCTACGTTGCTGAATGCGGTGGCGGGGATTGTGGCCGGTGCGGTGGTGTTGGCGGCTGTGATGGTTGTCAGCAAACTCTGGAAAACCGTCAGAAGCTGATCCTCAGCGAAATGAAAAAAGGCCATTCGACTCGCATCGAATGGCCTTTTTTGTCGCCGATGAATTTACTCGGCGATCTGCAACTTGCGCGACTCGGTGTACACGTAGCGCACTTTCTCGTACTCGAATGGTGAGTTCAGCTGGCCATAGCGGAAGCTGTTCTGGTAGCGCTTGTCGATACCACGCAGGACCCAGATTTCCGGGTGGTTTTCGCTGACGTTGGAGACGTTCAGGAAGTTGATCGCCGACTCTGCGGTGAAATCGACCGCCAGGCCCCCGGTGTCGCGGATGTTGGAAGGTCCGAGGATCGGCAATACGAAATAGGCGCCGCCCGGTACACCGTAGAAGCCCAGCGTCTGGCCGAAATCTTCGCTCTGGCGCGGCAGGCCCATAGAGGTGGCCGGGTCCCACAAGCCGGCGATGCCGATGGTGGTGTTGAGCAGCAGGCGTGCGGTGGTTTCCATCGAGCGCTGACCCTTGAACTGCAGCAGGCTGTTCAACAGGTTCGGCACGTCACCGAGGTTGTTGAAGAAGTTGCTGACGCCGGTGCGCAGGAAACTCGGCGTGATGTAGCGATAACCATCGACCACTGGCAGGAACACCCATTGGTCGAAGCGGTAGTTGAAGTGGTAAACGCGGCGGTTCCACTCTTCCAGCGGGTCGTAGACGGCCAGCGCGCTAAGCGTCGAGCGTTCGAACTCGCGCTGATCCAGCCCCAGGTTGAATTTGAGTTTGCTCAGCGGCTCCTTGAAGCCGTCGCTGTCAATCACAACCGGTGCGTTGGCTTTGCTGTTGTCGGCATTGGCGACGCCTGCACAGAGTAACGCTGCGATAAGCAGGAGATATTTAGCCACGGAAGAACTCCAGCATGGCGTCGCTGTTGACGCGGTAATTAAGGTTGCCGCAATGGCCGCCCAGTGGATAAACGGTCAAACGATCGCCAAAGGTCTTGCGCAGGAAACCGAGGTCACCAGGGCCGAGAATCACGTCGTCGGCGTTGTGCATGACGGCGATTTTCGGGCTGTCGTGCAGGTAATCCTTCAGTGCATACAAGCTGACCTGGTCGATCAGTTGCAGCAGGCTGCCGCCGTCGGTGCGGGCGCGCCACATCGGAATGACTTGCTCGGTGATGTAGCAGTCGAAGTCGCATTGCAACGCGCGCTTGAGGAACGGCGTGAGGCTGGTGCCTTCGGTGATCGGATATTTCGGTGGAGTGATCAGACCGCGACGGTTGATCAGGTCCGAGGTGAAGGCAATGTCGGCTGCCGAGAAGCGGAACGAAGTGCCGATCAGCATGGCCATCTGTTCGTTGCTCAGGTGCTGCTTGGACTGCTGGAAGTCGTAGAGCAGGGCATCGTTGAGGTCGATGTAGCCTTTCTGCTGGAAGTAGCGGGTCAGTTTGTTCAGCACCAGTTCATAGAATGTTGTGCTGTTGTTGATGCCTTTGACCTCGGTCTGGACCAGCTTGTCCAGATTGGTAATCGAGGTGTAGAGGTTGACCGGCGGGTTGAGCAGCAAGACTTTCTTGAAATTGAAGCTGCGGCGGGTTTCATCCAGGTGTGCGACAAATGCCGCGTCCAGTGCACCCAGGCTGTAGCCGGTCAGGTAGTAATCAGTGACGGGCACATTCGGGTTTTGTGCCCGCACGGCCTGCATCACCCGGTACATGTCTTCGGCGTCTTCCTTGGTGATGCCGGGCGTGGCAAAGCGTGAGGCGGCGCTCATGAAGTCGAAGCTGGTGGGCGACGACAGTTGCACCACGTGGTAGCCGGCCTTGTAGTAGAGCTTCTTCAGGTATTCGTTAAGGCTGCTGTCATAGCGCGCGCCGGTGCCGGCGATAAGGAAAATCAGCGGAGCGGCTTTATCCTGGGTGGCGATGCGGTAGGTGAGTTTCTTCACCGGCCAGAAGTTGTCTGGCAAATCGAACTCACGCTCCGGGCGTAACCTGACGCTGCGGGTTTGCTGATCGATGTCATCGTCCAGCGGCAACTCCGGACGCAGGTCCGGCGGTGTCGTCGCGATGGTCGCCTCAAATGGGTTGGTCAAGGGGTAGCCATAGCTGGCCGCGTCGATATCGACGGCCAGTGCGGACGCACTCAAAATAAGGCCGCCAAACAGGGCGGCGAAGCGCAAGGAACGGAGCATGACTAGATCCCTTAGAGAAAGGTGCCGAATGAAGTTCGCAGGCTATGACCACGGGGTTTGCGTCAAAGTGCCATGGGTCGGCACCAATCAGACCTAATTTCGGAGTAATAGTAGCTGGACGATACACTTTGCAGCTATTTCGTGACCAATTATCTCTTACGCGCGTTTGCTTACCGCTGGCGGGGGATTAAGCTGGCCGCCGTTTTTCGTTTATTGGAGTGCTTCATGTCCCGCCGTTTGCCTGTGATTCTGCTGCTCGTTCTCCTGCCGTTATGGCTGGCCGCCAGTTATGGCGCGCGATATGGCTTCATGGAGGATGCTCAATGGGTTGGCGTCTGCGTGGACGAAGCGAGTCGCTGGGAATGCCAGGCTCGTTCGAGCCTGGGCCTGATGATTCACTTCAATGTCTTGGGCTTCGCGGCATTGGCGGCAGCCGTTATCGGTTTTGTGCTACCGGGTCGTGCAGGGTGGTGGTTGGCGGTGCTGGCGCTGGTGTTCGGGTTTCCGGCGCTGGCGTTGTACAACACGACTTTGGCTGTTTTTGCGGTCGTGATTGCCGGGTTGCGGTTGGTCCGGGAAAGCCGCGTCGCCTGATGCAGAAAGATCGCAGCCGCAGGCTGCGATCTTTTGATCCTGCTTTGCCGATTACCCCTTGCGAACCCGCAAACTGCGCCACAACGCTGCAACCATCAACACACTCACCAGCGCCCAACCCCAGGCTTGCTGATTCTGCAACCCTTCACGATAAAGCTGCGGCGCAATACCGGCACCGATGATGAAGGTCAGCAGGGCAATCTCCCGACGCGCCACGCTCACCGGGCGGCACAGATAGACCAGCGCCGGCAGGATGAATGCGACACTCGGGAAGCTGCGATAACGCGGATCGAACACCAGCTCCAGCATCGTCACCGCAGCGGCAAACCCGGCCACCGCGAGCAACCAGCCCGCCCGACGTTCCAGCGCATTGAACGCCCGTTCACGCCAGCCGGTGCGAGCGCTCAGGGTCAGTGCCGCATGGGCCAGCACCAACACATTCAAAGCCGTCAGCAAAGCGACCCACAACCATTCACTGGTAAACCGCGTAGTGACACGGGCCAGGTCGCCCCAGGCGCCAATCGAGCAAGCGGCCAGCGCACCGAGCAGCGGTAGAACCAGCGCTGCGCGAGTGCTGCGTACACGGCCGCCGAGGATCAACGTGCCAAGGAAGATCAAACCACCCACCACCAGCCACTGCGTCCAGTAGGGCACGTTCGACACCGGACCGGCGAGCACACCTTTGTCCTGGCGATCGGCATCGAACAGCCCCCAGTAACCACCGACCGCACCTTCATTGGCGCGTTTCCACGGCTGGTCGAAGGCTTCGATCAGGTTGTAATGCCAGCCTTGCTGCTCCGCCATGATGACAAAACCACGAATGAACTTGGCTTCATTGACCCGGCTCGGCAGGGCGGTTTCACGCTGACGGCCTTCACTGGGCCAGCCGGTTTCGCCAATCATCACATCCTTGGGTGCGAACTTGTTGCCGAACACCTGACGTACTTCGGCCACATGCTGCAGGGCGGCGTCGATATTCGACGGGTCATCTTCCCAGTACGGCAACAAATGGATGGTCAGGAAATCCACCGCCGGGGCGATTTCCGGGTGCTTGAGCCAGAACTCCCAGACGTCGGCGTAAGTGACAGGTTGTTTGACCTGGCTTTTGACTTTATTGATGAGCTTGGCCAGTTGCGCGCCGGTGACTTCCTTGCGCAGCAGGGTTTCATTGCCGACGATCACCGAGGTCACCACGTCCGCGTTGGCGTTGGCCGAGGCGATCAGCAGGTCGACTTCCTTGGCGGTGTCAACCGGGTTGCTGTTGACCCAGGCGCCGATCATCAGTTTTAACCCGTGCTTGCGCGCCAGGTCGGGCAGGGCCTCGAGGCCGGTCATGGAATAGGTGCGGATGCATTCGCAGCTTTTGGCCAGCAGCGCGAGGTCGGCGTCCATGCGCTCGGGGCGCAGCTTGAACGGCTGATCGAACGGCGATTGGTCCTTGTCGAACGGGGTGTAGGAGGCGCATTGCAGCTTGTGCGTCGCACTGGCCACGTCCGGCAGCACCACCGGTTTACCGAGGCCGTACCAGAAGCCACCAAGGGCAAAAAGCCCCAGCAGGCAGGCGAATACATAAGCAAAAAAAGGAAAGCGGGATGTCGCGGGCATGGTCAGGCCGTCTGGGAGCAAAGCCGCGCATGTTACCTTCATTTACCGCGTGCTTGGTGGCCCGCATACTTTTGACATGCAAAGTTTGGGCGGGTTGGCCGGCGGACTTCCGGTGGTCTAGATTAATGGCGTTCTGATGTCGTTTCTCGATGCCTTGAGGTCGCTGACAGAGAAGGTCGCCATGGTCTTGAGGTTGATTATCGACGCATCAGTGCTCTCATCGATAAATCGCGCTGATGTTCGGGCGAGTTTGCGGTGGGCGTGATGGGGGCGCTGTGCACCATAACAATACGTTGACGCGACTCGGCATCCGTCGAGCGCAGCACTTTCGGGGAAGTAACGATGAAGATGCGACGACTCTTGGGCGCAGGTGCCGCTTTGGTGCTGGCGATCAGTTCTACTGTGGCCAGCGCCGAAAACAAAGAAGTGACTATCGGTTATGTCGACGGCTGGTCGGATAGTGTTGCCACGACCAACGTGGCCGCTGAAGTGATCAAGCAGAAACTCGGTTATGACGTGAAACTGCAAGCAGTCGCCACCGGGATCATGTGGCAGGGCGTGGCCACTGGCAAACTCGATGCCATGATGTCTGCGTGGCTGCCTGTGACCCATGGTGACTACTGGACCAAGAACAAGGATCAGGTCGTCGATTACGGTCCGAACTTCAAGGACGCGAGAATCGGTCTGATCGTGCCGGAGTACGTCAAAGCCAAATCCATTGAAGACCTTAAAACCGACGACAGCTTCAAAAAACGCATCGTCGGCATCGACGCCGGCTCGGGCGTGATGATCAAGACCGAACAGGCAATCAAGGACTACGATCTGACCGGCTATCAACTCAAGGCCAGTTCCGGCGCCGGCATGATTGCCGAGCTGACCCGTGCCGAGAAGAAAAACGAATCGATTGCGGTCACCGGTTGGGTGCCGCACTGGATGTTCGCCAAGTGGAAACTGCGCTTCCTGGACGACCCGAAAGGCGTTTATGGCGCGGCTGAAACTGTAAACAACATCGGCAGCAAAGAACTGGCAACCAAGGCTCCGGAAGTTGCCAAGTTCATGAAGAACTTCCAGTGGGCGTCGAAAGACGAAATCGGCGAAGTCATGTTGGCCATTCAGGATGGTGCCAAACCTGAAGCCGCCGCGAAGGATTGGGTGGCCAAACACCCGGAACGCGTTGCAGACTGGACCAAATGATTTGAGCTGAAGCTTCTAGTCGGCACCTTTCAGGGCCGCTTGGTGTAACCATCAAGCGGCCTTTTGTATTTGCGCATTCTTGTAGAAAGAAGATGGGTGCAAAGCAGGCTAATTAATATTTGCTGAAAAAAGGCAAAACTGTCATGTCGTTCTAATACTAAGGTCGTCTGGAACCAGTCTCGCAGCCGCATAGAGTGGATAACGTTCCAACTTCATCTGTGCTGCGAGGATAAAAACAATGAACGACAGCATTTACCTCTCGATTCAAAACAGCCCGCGTTTCAAGGAGCTGGTTAGTAAGCGAGAAAGGTTCGCCTGGACTCTTTCGGCGATCATGCTTGGGCTTTACTCCGGATTCATCCTTTTGATTGCTTACGGGCCGCATATTCTGGGGGCGAAAATCAGCCCCGAGTCTTCGATTACGTGGGGGATACCGATTGGTGTCGGGCTGATTCTCTCAGCCTTTATCCTGACTGCAATCTACGTACGACGCGCCAATGGCGAATTCGACGACCTGAACAATGCGATTCTCAAGGAGGCTCAGCAATGATCCGGCGTCTAATGGCTCTATTGAGCATCGCAGCCTTTGCACCTGGCGTCTGGGCAAGTGAAGCCCTGACCGGCGAAGTGCAGAAACAACCGCTCAACGTTTCCGCGATCCTGATGTTCGTCGCGTTCGTGGGTCTGACCTTGTGCATCACCTACTGGGCTTCCAAGCGCAACAATTCGGCAGCCGACTACTATGCGGCGGGTGGCAAGATCACCGGCTTCCAGAACGGTCTGGCAATTGCGGGCGACTACATGTCGGCGGCGTCCTTCCTGGGTATTTCCGCCCTGGTGTTCAGCTCTGGCTACGATGGCCTGATCTACTCGATCGGGTTCCTGGTGGGCTGGCCGATCATTCTGTTCCTGATCGCCGAGCGCCTGCGTAACCTGGGTAAATACACCTTTGCCGACGTGGCGTCCTACCGCCTTGGGCAAACCCAGATCCGCACGCTGTCCGCTTGCGGTTCGCTGGTGGTGGTGGCGTTCTACCTGATCGCGCAAATGGTCGGTGCCGGCAAGCTGATTCAGCTGTTGTTCGGTCTCGACTACTACGTTGCCGTGATCCTGGTCGGTATCCTGATGTGCATGTACGTGTTGTTCGGCGGCATGCTGGCGACCACTTGGGTGCAGATCATCAAGGCAGTGTTGCTGCTGTCCGGTGCTACGTTCATGGCACTGATGGTCATGAAGCACGTCAACTTCGACTTCAGCTTGCTGTTTTCCGAGGCGATCAAGGTTCACCCTAAAGGTGAGGCGATCATGAGCCCTGGCGGCCTGGTGAAAGATCCGGTTTCGGCATTCTCGCTTGGCTTGGCACTGATGTTCGGTACCGCGGGCCTGCCGCACATTCTGATGCGCTTCTTCACCGTGAGTGATGCGAAAGAAGCTCGCAAGAGCGTGCTGTATGCAACCGGCTTCATTGGTTACTTCTACATCCTGACGTTCATCATCGGCTTCGGCGCGATCCTGCTGGTCAGCACCAACCCTGCCTTTAAAGATGCTGCTGGCGCGCTGTTGGGCGGCAACAACATGGCGGCGGTGCACCTGGCCAACGCGGTGGGTGGCAGTATCTTCCTGGGCTTCATCTCGGCAGTCGCGTTCGCAACCATTCTGGCTGTAGTGGCTGGTTTGACGTTGGCTGGCGCTACGGCGGTGTCTCACGACCTTTACGCCAGCGTGGTCAAGAAGGGCAAAGCCAACGACAAGGATGAGATCCGCGTCTCGAAAATCACCACCGTCTTCCTGGGTGTGCTGGCGATCGGCTTGGGTATTCTGTTCGAAAGCCAGAACATCGCGTTCATGGTGGGCCTGGCGTTCTCCATCGCGGCGAGCTGTAACTTCCCCGTGCTGCTGCTTTCCATGTACTGGAAGAAGCTGACCACGCGTGGCGCGATGATTGGCGGCTGGTTGGGGCTGATCAGTGCCGTTGGTTTGATGGTCCTTGGGCCAACCATTTGGGTGCAGATCCTGCATCACGAGAAGGCTATCTTCCCGTATGAGTACCCGGCGCTGTTCTCCATGGCCATTGCGTTTATCGGGATCTGGTTCTTCTCAATCACTGACAAGTCGACTGCGGCTGACAATGAGCGGGCGCTGTTCTTCCCTCAGTTTGTTCGTTCGCAGACGGGCTTGGGGGCGAGTGGGGCGGTTGCTCACTAAGGCTTCAGGCTTGCGTATATAAGCTGCGTTAAACAGAAATGCCCCGGTCGAGAGATCGGGGCATTTTTTATGGGGGGATTAGCTTTTGTAGGAGCGAGGCTTGCCCGCGAAGGCGTTGGAATGGCTGGTCGGATGGGCTGATGGTGTACATATCCGTTTCTGCGGTGACGGCGGCTGGCGGTTTCGCTCTTACAGCGAGTCCCTTTTTCATACGCCAAAAAGGAACCAAAAGGCTTCGCCCCGGCGTACGGCGCCTCGCTAATGCTCCGCGTTCCCTCGCTCCGGTGTACATCAGGGGGCATCGCCTACGGTCTGCTTCGCGACGACCTCCTCTTGATGTGTGCGGCTTCGCCGCACGGCGCTACGCGCCTAACCCCCTGATGAACACCTCCACTCGGCCTGCCGAAGGGGCGAAAGATCAAAAGCAGGATCAACAGCCCGCCGCTCACTGATCGTTCCAACGCAGAGCGTGGGAACGGTCAGGTTCATCGCACAAACAAAAACGGCCTCTATATAAATAGAGGCCGTTCCCGGTGCAACCCAATACGTTATCGCAAGACAGGTCTTATTTGCGGTCTTCCAGCTTGGTGATGTCACGCGACTCGTAGCCGGTGTACAGCTGGCGCGGACGGCCAATCTTGTACGGGCTGGAGAGCATTTCTTTCCAGTGGGAGATCCAGCCGACAGTCCGCGCCAAAGCGAAGATCACGGTGAACATGCTGGTTGGAATGCCGATGGCCTTGAGGATGATCCCCGAGTAGAAGTCGACGTTCGGGTACAGCGAGCGTTCGATGAAGTACGGGTCGGTCAGGGCGATCTCTTCCAGGCGCATGGCCAGTTCGAGTTGCGGATCGTTGGTGATGCCCAGTTCTTTCAGCACTTCGTCGCAGGTCTGTTTCATGACTGTTGCGCGTGGGTCGCGGTTTTTGTAAACCCGGTGACCGAAGCCCATCAGTTTGAACGGATCGTTCTTGTCCTTGGCCTTGGCGATGTACTTGTCGATGTTCGACACATCGCCAATTTCATCGAGCATGGTCAGGACAGCTTCGTTCGCGCCGCCGTGGGCAGGGCCCCACAGTGCAGCGATGCCGGCGGCGATACAGGCGAACGGGTTGGCACCCGAAGAGCCAGCCAGGCGTACGGTGGAAGTCGATGCGTTCTGCTCGTGGTCGGCATGGAGGATAAAGATCTTGTCCATGGCGTTGGCGAGTACCGGGCTGATCGGTTTGATCTCGCACGGGGTGTTGAACATCATGTGCAGAAAGTTTTCCGCGTACGTCAGGTCGTTGCGCGGGTACATCATGGGTTGGCCCATGGAGTACTTGTAAACCATTGCTGCCAGGGTCGGCATCTTGGCAACCAGACGGATCGCGGAAATTTCGCGATGCTGCGGGTTATTGATGTCGAGGGAGTCGTGGTAGAAGGCCGAGAGGGCGCCAACTACACCGCACATGACGGCCATCGGGTGGGCGTCGCGACGGAAGCCGTTGAAGAAAGTCTTCAACTGCTCGTGAACCATGGTGTGGTTCTTCACGGTGCTGACGAACTGGGCCTTCTGTTCTGCGGTCGGCAATTCGCCGTTGAGCAGCAGATAGCAGGTTTCCAGGTAGTCCGACTTTTCAGCCAGCTGTTCGATCGGGTAGCCGCGGTGCAGCAGAATGCCGTTGTCGCCGTCGATATAGGTGATCTTCGACTCGCAGGAAGCTGTCGACATGAAACCAGGGTCAAAGGTGAAACGGCCCGTGGCCGTCAGGCCCCGAACATCGATAACATCGGGACCAACGGTGCCGGTTAAAATGGGCAGCTCGACGGGGGCTGCGCCCTCGATGATCAACTGCGCTTTTTTGTCAGCCATGTGGCCTCCTATTTATGCTTGAAATCATCAGACAGACCCCCCACGCAGGGCCCGCACCACTATAGTGAGATAAATTCGAATGTCAATTTGCCTAAAGTCTTGCTCCAGAAGGCTTTAACCGGACTTTTTCCTCGAAATTGACTGCCATTTACGCCTTTTATACGACTTGTGCAATGAGCTATTAGGGGAAGGCGATTGCGTTGTCATTAGTAGCCTAACTGTCTATACTCGGCCACCGACCGCCAGGGGCTTTTTGGCCTGCTTTGTTGGGGGTCGCATCCCTGGGTAGTGGTTACCTGACCAGTGCACTCCCCAACAACTTTGCCCTGATTGTTAGGGGCTCTTCAGTGTGAAAAAAAAGCCGTGAAAAGCCAACGACCTGTAAACCTAGACCTAAGGACCATCAAACTCCCCATCACCGGCGTTACGTCGTTTCTTCACCGTGTTTCCGGCATCATCCTCTTCCTAGGCCTTGGCTTCATGCTGTATGCATTGGGCAAGTCTCTGGGTTCCGAGGAAGGTTTTGTCGAGGTGAAGGCATGCTTGACCAGTCCGCTGGCCAAGTTCGTAGCATGGGGCCTCCTCTCCGCCTTGCTTTATCACATGGTAGCCGGCGTGCGCCATCTGATCATGGACATGGGCATCGGTGAGACGCTGGAAGGCGGCAAGCTGGGCTCGAAAATCATTATCGCCGTGTCTGCGGTGTTGATCGTTCTGGCGGGAGTTTGGATATGGTAACCAGCGTAACGAACCTGTCGCGTTCCGGTCTCTATGACTGGATGGCGCAGCGTGTGTCTGCGGTTGTTCTCGCGGCTTATTTCATTTTCCTGATCGGATACCTCGCAGCGCACCCTGGCATTGGCTACGCCCAATGGCACGAGCTGTTTGCAAGCAACGGGATGCGTATTTTCAGTCTGCTGGCCCTGGTGGCCCTGGGCGCTCACGCCTGGGTTGGCATGTGGACCATCGCGACCGACTACCTGACGCCGATGGCGCTGGGCAAGTCCGCGACTGCAATACGTTTCCTCTTCCAGGCGGTATGCGGCGTCGCGATGTTCGCGTACTTCGTCTGGGGTGTGCAGATTCTTTGGGGTATCTGATTCATGTCTACTACAGTTAATACGCTTTCGTTCGACGCCATCATCATTGGTGGCGGCGGTGCCGGCATGCGCGCTGCTCTGCAGCTGGCACAGGGTGGTCACAAGACTGCCGTAGTTACCAAGGTTTTCCCGACTCGTTCGCACACTGTATCCGCCCAGGGTGGCATCACCTGCGCCATCGCTTCGGCAGATCCGAACGATGACTGGCGCTGGCACATGTACGATACCGTCAAGGGTTCCGACTATATCGGTGATCAGGACGCTATCGAATACATGTGTTCCGTAGGTCCGGAAGCGGTCTTCGAACTCGAGCACATGGGCTTGCCGTTCTCCCGTACCGAACAAGGTCGCATCTATCAGCGTCCGTTCGGCGGTCAGTCGAAAGACTTCGGTAAAGGTGGGCAGGCTGCACGTACTTGCGCCGCTGCCGACCGTACCGGTCACGCACTGCTGCACACCCTGTACCAGGCCAACCTGAAGGCCGGCACTGTATTCCTCAACGAATACTACGGTGTCGACCTGGTGAAGAACGAAGATGGTGCCTTTGTCGGCATGATCGTCATCTGCATCGAAACCGGCGAAACCTCCTACGTCCGCGCGAA
The DNA here is from genome assembly GCF_029963765.1 of Pseudomonas sp. UYIF39. Taxonomy (GTDB): domain Bacteria; phylum Pseudomonadota; class Gammaproteobacteria; order Pseudomonadales; family Pseudomonadaceae; genus Aquipseudomonas. The sequence goes on along the minus strand of NZ_JALBYU010000003.1, from coordinate 234,086 downwards.
CGCGACCGTATTGGCGACCGGCGGTGCAGGCCGTATCTACTCGTCCACCACCAATGCCCTGATCAACACCGGTGACGGCGTCGGCATGGCCCTGCGTGCTGGCGTGCCGGTACAAGACATCGAAATGTGGCAGTTCCACCCGACCGGCATCGCCGGCGCCGGTGTACTGGTTACTGAAGGCTGCCGCGGTGAAGGCGGTTACCTGATCAACAAGCACGGCGAGCGTTTCATGGAGCGTTATGCTCCGAACGCCAAAGACCTGGCTGGTCGTGACGTTGTTGCTCGCTCGATGGTTAAAGAAATCATCGCCGGCAACGGTTGCGGCCCGGATGGCGACCACGTAATGCTGAAACTCGATCACCTCGGTGAAGAAGTTCTGCACAGCCGTCTGCCAGGCATCATGGAACTGTCGAAGACCTTCGCTCACGTCGATCCAGCCGTGTCGCCGATCCCGGTCGTTCCAACCTGCCACTATATGATGGGCGGCGTGCCGACCAACATTCATGGTCAGGCGATCACTCAGGACGCTGAAGGCGTTGACCAGATCATCCCGGGCCTGTTCGCTGTAGGCGAAGTGGCTTGCGTATCGGTTCACGGTGCCAACCGTCTGGGCGGCAACTCGCTGCTCGACCTGGTGGTCTTCGGTCGTGCTGCCGGCCTGTTCCTGGAACAGACCCTGAAAGAAGGCGTCGACTACGCTCGCCCACGCCAGTCCGACATCGACGCTGCCCTGGCACGTCTCGATGGCCTGAACTCGCGTACCGAAGGCGAAGACGTCGCTACCCTGCGTAAAGAACTGCAAAGCTGCATGCAGAACTACTTCGGTGTATTCCGTACCGGCGAATACATGCAGAAGGGTATTGCTCAGTTGGCTGATCTGCGTAGCCGTATCGCCAACGTCAAGATCAACGACAAGAGCCAGGCGTTCAACACTGCCCGTATCGAAGCGCTGGAACTGCAGAACCTGCTGGAAGTGGCCGAAGCTACCGCCATCGCCGCAGAGATCCGTAAAGAGTCCCGCGGTGCTCACGCCCGTGAAGACTTCGAAGAGCGCGATGACGTTAACTGGCTGTGTCACACCCTGTATTTCCCGGGTGAGAAGCGCGTCGCCAAGCGTGCCGTGAACTTTTCGCCAAAAACAGTCCCGACCTTTGAACCAATGATTCGGACTTATTAAGGGTGGCCGCCATGTTGAAAGTCAGTGTTTATCGCTACAACCCTGATCAGGACGCTGCGCCGTTCATGCAAGAATTCCAGGTCAATACCAACGGTAAAGACCTGATGGTGCTGGACGTGCTGGCCCTGATCAAAGAGCAGGACGAAGGTTTCTCCTATCGTCGCTCTTGCCGTGAAGGTGTTTGCGGTTCCGACGGCATGAACATCAACGGCAAAAACGGTCTGGCGTGCGTCACGCCGCTGTCCGCTGTCGTAAAAGGCAACAAGCTGATCGTTCGTCCTCTGCCAGGTTTGCCGGTTATCCGTGACTTGGTCGTCGATATGAGCATCTTCTACAAGCAATACGAAAAGGTTAAGCCATACCTGCAGAACGACACGCCGGCTCCGGCCATCGAACGTCTGCAGTCCCCTGAAGAGCGTGAAAAACTCGACGGTCTGTACGAGTGCATCCTGTGCGCTTGCTGCTCGACCTCTTGCCCGTCCTTCTGGTGGAACCCGGACAAGTTCCTGGGTCCAGCTGCTCTGCTGCAAGCGTATCGCTTCCTGGCAGACAGCCGCGACACCAAGACTGCCGAGCGTCTGGCTTCGCTGGATGACCCGTTCAGCGTATTCCGCTGCCGCGGGATCATGAACTGCGTCAACGTCTGCCCGAAAGGCCTGAACCCGACTAAGGCCATCGGTCACGTACGTAACATGCTGCTGCAAAGCGGCGTGTGATTCAGCTGCTGTACCCGTAGGATCGCTGTACCCGTAGATGCTACGGCGCAGGCTTCAACCGGCGCCGTAGTCTTAACCTGAGCAGCAGCTTATAAGGCTGCGGCTCTTATTTTGAAGAAATGAGACAAGCAGGGGCATCCGGGCTGGTACCCGGACTATCAGCGTGATCCTAAGTGGCTTGTTTTAGTCGCTGCATTCGGACTTCTGCAAGTGTGCTCGGTGTCGACGCCGGTGGTGTTCCCCTAACCGAGGGTGACCAAGCATGCAAGAAAGCGTGATGCAGCGCATGTGGAACAGCGCCTACCTATCCGGTAGTAACGCTGCCTATGTGGAAGAGCTCTATGAGCTCTACCTGCACGACCCTAACGCTGTGCCAGAAGAGTGGCGCACCTACTTCCAGAAGTTGCCAGCCGACGGCAACACTGCCACCGATGTTTCGCACTCCACAATTCGCGATCATTTCGTCTTGCTGGCAAAGAACCAGCGCCGCGTCCAACCGGTTTCCGCCGGCAGCGTGAGCAGTGAGCACGAGAAGAAGCAAGTTGAAGTGCTGCGATTGATCCAGGCCTACCGTATGCGTGGCCACCAGGCAGCCCAGCTTGACCCGCTGGGGCTGTGGCAGCGTCCTGCACCTGCAGACCTGTCGATCAATCATTACGGCTTGACCAATGCCGATCTTGATACGACCTTCCGTGCCGGCGACCTGTTCATCGGCAAAGAGGAAGCGAGCCTACGCGAAATTCACGAAGCGTTGCAGCAGACATATTGCCGCACCATCGGCGCTGAATTTACGCATATCACCGATTCCGAGCAGCGCCAGTGGTTCCAGCAGCGTCTGGAAAGCGTGCGCGGCCGTCCGACGTACTCCGCCGACATCAAGAGCCACCTGCTCGAGCGCGTCACCGCCGGTGAAGGTCTGGAAAAATACCTGGGAACCAAATACCCGGGTACCAAGCGTTTCGGTCTGGAAGGCGGCGAGAGCCTGATTCCGATGCTCGATGAGCTGATCCAGCGTTCCGGTTCCTACGGCACCAAGGAAATCGTTATCGGCATGGCCCACCGTGGTCGTCTGAACGTACTGGTCAACACCTTCGGCAAGAACCCGCGCGAGCTGTTCGACGAGTTTGAAGGCAAGAAGAAGGTCGAGCTGGGTTCCGGTGACGTTAAGTACCACCAGGGCTTCTCGTCCAACGTGATGACGACTGGCGGTGAAGTTCACCTGGCGATGGCGTTCAACCCGTCCCACCTCGAAATCGTATCTCCAGTGGTCGAGGGTTCGGTTCGCGCCCGTCAGGATCGTCGTAACGACCCTACCGGTGAGAAGGTTCTGCCGATTTCCATCCACGGTGACGCGGCATTCGCCGGTCAAGGCGTGGTCATGGAAACCTTCCAGATGTCGCAGACCCGCGGTTTCAAGACCGGCGGCACCGTGCACATCGTGATCAACAACCAGGTCGGTTTCACCATCAGCAACCCGCTGGACTCGCGTTCCACCGAGTACGCGACCGACGTTGCGAAGATGATCCAGGCGCCGATCCTCCATGTGAATGGTGATGATCCGGAAGCCGTGTTGTTCGTGACCCAGCTGGCCATCGACTACCGCATGCAGTTCAAGCGTGACGTGGTGATCGACCTGGTCTGCTACCGTCGTCGTGGCCACAACGAGGCCGACGAGCCAAGCGGCACCCAGCCAATCATGTATCAGCAGATCACCAAACAGCGCACTACTCGTGAGCTGTATGCCGATCGTCTGACTCAGGGTGGTGTGTTGGACGCAGAGCGTGTTCAGGCGAAAGTCGACGAATACCGCAATGCGCTGGACAACGGTCTGCATGTTGTAAAAAGCCTGGTTAAAGAGCCGAACAAAGAGTTGTTCGTGGACTGGCGTCCGTATCTGGGCCACGCCTGGACCGCGCGTCACGACACTCGCTTCGATCTGAAAACCTTGCAGGAACTGTCTGCCAAGCTGCTGGAAATTCCGGAAGGCTTCGTGGTTCAGCGCCAGGTCTCGAAAATCTACGAAGACCGTCAGAAGATGCAAGCCGGCGGCCTGCCGATCAACTGGGGTTACGCCGAAACCATGGCGTACGCGACCCTGGCGTTCGAAGGTCACCCGATTCGCATGACGGGTCAGGACATCGGTCGCGGTACGTTCTCGCACCGTCACGCTGTCTTGCACAACCAGAAAGACGCGGGTACCTACGTCCCGCTGCAAAACCTGTACAAGGGCCAGCCACGTTTCGACCTGTACGATTCGTTCCTGTCCGAAGAAGCCGTGCTGGCGTTCGAATACGGTTACTCGACCACCACGCCTGAGGCGCTGGTGATCTGGGAAGCCCAGTTCGGCGACTTCGCCAACGGTGCCCAAGTGGTTATCGACCAGTTCATCACCAGTGGCGAGCACAAGTGGGGCCGTCTTTGCGGTCTGACCATGCTGCTGCCGCACGGTTATGAAGGTCAGGGTCCGGAGCACTCTTCGGCTCGTCTGGAGCGTTACCTGCAGCTGTGCGCCGAGCACAACATTCAGGTAGCCGTACCGACTACGCCGGCCCAGATCTACCACTTGCTGCGTCGTCAGGTGATTCGCCCGCTGCGCAAGCCATTGATCGTTCTGACTCCGAAGTCGCTGTTGCGTCACAAACTGGCCATCTCGACCCTGGAAGATCTGGCCGAAGGTTCGTTCCAGACCGTTATCCCGGAAATCGATGTTCAAGACCCAAAAAAGGTCGAGCGCATTGTTCTGTGTAGCGGCAAGGTCTACTACGACCTGCTGGAAAAACGCCGTGCCGAAGGTCGTGACGACATCGCCGTCGTGCGTATCGAGCAGCTGTACCCATTCCCTGAGGACGACTTGAACGAAGTCCTGGCTCCGTACACCAACCTCAAACATATCGTTTGGTGTCAGGAAGAGCCGATGAACCAGGGTGCCTGGTACTGCAGCCAACACCACATGCGCCGCATCGTTGGCAATCACAACAAAGCACTCTTCCTCGAGTACGCCGGTCGTGATGCTTCTGCTGCACCTGCTTGTGGTTATGCATCGATGCACGCTGAGCAGCAGGAAAAACTGCTGCAAGACGCCTTTACTGTTTAACGCCTTCGCGCACCTGAAACCGAATTTAAGGACCCACAGATAATGGCTATCGAAATCAAAGCCCCCACTTTCCCGGAATCGGTTGCCGATGGCACCGTTGCCACCTGGCACAAAAAGCCGGGCGACGCCGTCAAGCGCGACGACCTGATCGTCGACATCGAAACTGACAAAGTCGTATTGGAAGTGTTGGCCACCGCTGATGGCGTGCTGGGCGCTATCGTCAAGAACGAAGGCGACACCGTTCTGTCCGACGAAGTCCTGGGCTCCATCGAAGCGGGCGGCGCTGCTGCCGCTCCAGCTGCCGCCGCCGCTCCGGCCGCTGCACAAGCTGCTGCTCCAGCCGCTGAAGGCGAAGATGATCCTGTTGCTGCACCGGCTGCTCGCAAGCTGGCTGAAGAAAACGGTATCAACATCGCTTCCGTTGCCGGCACTGGCAAAGGCGGTCGTGTGACCAAGGAAGACGTTGTTGCCGCTGTAGCTGCCAAGAAAGCCGCTCCGGCTGCCGCGCCTGCCAAGGCTGCTGCTCCTGCCGCTGCTGCTCCGGTTTTCGCTGCCGGCGATCGCATCGAGAAGCGCGTACCGATGACTCGCGTGCGGGCCACCGTCGCCAAGCGTCTGGTTGAAGCTCAATCGAACATGGCGATGCTGACCACTTTCAACGAAGTCGACATGACCGAAGTCATGGCCCTGCGTTCGAAGTACAAGGACCTGTTCGAGAAGTCCCACAACGGCGTGCGCCTGGGCTTCATGTCGTTCTTCGTCAAGGCTGCCACCGAAGCGCTGAAACGCTTCCCGGCTGTCAACGCGTCGATCGACGGTGCTGACATCGTTTATCACGGCTACGCTGACGTCGGTGTTGCTGTTTCCAGCGACCGCGGCCTGGTTGTTCCGGTTCTGCGTAACGCCGAACTGATGAGCCTGGCTGAAATCGAAGGCGGCATCGCCACCTTCGGCAAGAAGGCTCGTGACGGCAAACTGTCGATGGACGAAATGACGGGTGGTACGTTCACCATCACCAATGGTGGTACTTTCGGTTCGATGATGTCGACGCCGATCGTCAACCCGCCGCAAGCGGCCATCCTGGGCATGCACAACATTCTGCAGCGTCCTATGGCGATCAACGGTCAGGTTGTTATCCGTCCGATGATGTACCTGGCTCTGTCCTACGATCACCGTCTGATCGATGGCAAAGAAGCTGTGACCTTCCTGGTTACCATCAAGAACCTGCTGGAAGACCCGGCTCGTTTGCTGCTGGATATCTGATTTCGTTGCACGGGCCGTCCAGTGATGGGCGGCCCTCCTGTAATGACCAGCTTCGTCCCACGACGGTCCCCAAAAGGGGCCGTCCGGTTTGATTCGAGAAGGAATGACACATGACTCAGAAATTCGACGTGGTAGTGATTGGCGCGGGCCCTGGCGGCTACGTGGCTGCCATTAAAGCAGCGCAACTGGGCCTCACCACTGCCTGCATCGAGAAATACACCGACAAGGAAGGCAAACTGGCCCTCGGCGGTACTTGCCTGAACGTCGGCTGCATTCCATCCAAGGCGCTGCTGGACAGCTCCTGGAAGTTCCACGAAGCCCAGGACGGCTTCGCGATCCACGGTATCAACCACGCTGGCGTGACCATGGACGTACCAGCAATGGTCGGCCGTAAAGCCAACATCGTCAAAGGCCTGACTTCGGGTGTTGCCACCCTGTTCAAGGCTAACGGCGTGACCTCGATCCAGGGCCACGGCAAACTGCTGGCTGGCAAGAAAGTCGAAGTCACCAAGCCTGACGGTTCGGTAGAAATCATCGAAGCCGAGAACGTGATTCTGGCTCCAGGTTCGCGTCCGATCGACATTCCTCCCGCTCCGGTTGACCAGAATGTGATCGTCGATTCGACTGGCGCACTGGAATTCCAATCCGTACCTAAGCGTCTGGGCGTGATCGGCGCTGGCGTTATCGGTCTGGAACTGGGTTCGGTCTGGTCCCGTCTGGGTGCAGAAGTGACCGTTCTTGAAGCACTGGACACCTTCCTGATGGCCGCTGACGCTGCCGTTTCCAAGGAAGCGCTGAAAACCCTGACCAAACAGGGTCTGGACATCAAGCTGGGCGCTCGTGTGACCGGTTCCAAAGTGAACGGCAACGAAGTCGTCGTGAACTACACCGATGCCAACGGCGAACAGAACATCACTTTCGACAAGCTGATCGTAGCCGTTGGTCGCCGTCCGGTGACCACTGATCTGCTGTCCGCTGATTGCGGCGTGACCCTGGACGAGCGCGGTTTCGTGCACGTTGACGATCACTGCGCCACCACCGTACCGGGCGTCTACGCCATAGGCGACGTGGTTCGCGGCATGATGCTGGCACACAAGGCCTCGGAAGAGGGCATCATGGTCGTCGAGCGCATCAAGGGCCATAAAGCCCAGATGAACTATGATTTGATCCCTTCGGTTATTTATACTCACCCGGAAATCGCGTGGGTCGGCAAAACCGAGCAGGCCTTGAAGGCTGAAGGCGTTGAAGTTAACGTTGGCACCTTCCCGTTCGCAGCCAGTGGCCGTGCCATGGCAGCCAACGACACCGGCGGTTTCGTGAAAGTCATCGCTGATGCCAAGACTGACCGAGTATTGGGCGTCCACGTGATTGGCCCGAGCGCTGCAGAACTGGTTCAGCAGGGCGCGATCGGTATGGAGTTTGGCACCAGCGCGGAAGACCTGGGCATGATGGTTTTCTCCCATCCGACCCTGTCCGAAGCCTTGCACGAAGCAGCTCTGGCTGTGAATGGCGGCGCCATCCACATTGCCAACCGCAAGAAGCGTTAAGACAAGACAATAAGAAACCACGGCGGAAGGCCCGTCGTGAGCCTTGCGTGCAAGACTCACCGCGGAATGTCCGCCGGACGCAGCCTTGCGTAGTCTCACCGGTTATCCGGAACACCTACGCAAGCAGCAGTCACAGGTGGTGCGGCACTTGAACAAGTGCAGCACCGAATGCGCAGTACCTAACGAAGACGGTAATAAGCATGAATCTTCACGAGTATCAGGGTAAGCAGCTGTTCGCTGAATACGGCCTGCCAGTATCCCAGGGTTTCGCCGTAGACACCCCGGAAGCAGCAGCAGAAGCGTGCGACAAAATCGGCGGGACCGAATGGGTTGTCAAAGCCCAGGTTCACGCAGGTGGTCGCGGTAAAGCGGGCGGCGTTAAGCTGGTTCGCAGCAAAGAAGATGCCAAAGCATTTGCTCAACAGTGGTTGGGCAAGCGTCTGGTCACTTACCAGACTGATGCCAATGGTCAGCCAGTCACCAAGATCCTGGTTGAATCGTGCACTGATATCGCTAAAGAGCTGTACCTGGGCGCTGTCGTTGACCGTTCGAGCCGTCGCATCGTGTTCATGGCTTCCACCGAAGGTGGTGTGGACATCGAGAAAATCGCTCACGACACCCCTGAGAAAATCCTCAAGGCCACTATCGATCCACTGGTTGGCGCTCAGCCATTCCAGGGTCGCGAGCTGGCATTCCAGTTGGGTCTGGAAGGCAAGCAAGTTGCTCAGTTCGCCAAGATCTTCGTAGGTCTGGCCAAGCTGTTCAAGGATCACGACCTGGCTCTGCTGGAAGTGAACCCGCTGGTGATCAAGGCTGACGGCGATCTGCATTGCCTCGACGCCAAGATCAACATCGACGCCAACGCCATGTACCGTCAGCCTAAGCTGAAGACTTTCCACGATCCGTCGCAAGACGATCCGCGCGAAGCGCACGCTGCCAAGTTCGAACTGAACTACGTAGCGCTGGAAGGTAACATCGGTTGCATGGTCAACGGTGCTGGCCTGGCCATGGGTACCATGGACATCGTCAACCTGCATGGCGGCAAACCAGCCAACTTCCTCGACGTGGGCGGCGGTGCTACCAAAGAACGCGTTACCGAAGCGTTCAAGATCATCCTGTCCGACACTAACGTCGCTGCAGTATTGGTCAACATCTTCGGCGGCATCGTTCGTTGCGACATGATTGCCGAAGGCATCATCGGCGCTGTGAAAGAAGTCGGCGTGAAAATCCCGGTTGTTGTTCGCCTTGAAGGCAACAACGCTGAGCTGGGCGCTAAAGTACTGGCAGAAAGCGGTTTGAACATCATCGCTGCTACCAGCCTGACCGACGCTGCTCAACAAGTTGTCAAAGCTGCGGAGGGCAAATAATGAGCGTCCTGATCAATAAAGACACCAAAGTTATCTGCCAGGGTATTACCGGTTCGCAAGGTAGTTTCCACACCCAGCAAGCCATCGAGTACGGCACCAAGATGGTTGGCGGCGTGACTCCTGGTAAAGGCGGCACCGAGCATCTGGGTCTGCCAGTGTTCAACACCGTGAAAGATGCTGTAGCAGCCACTGGCGCCACCGCCAGCGTGATCTACGTTCCAGCTCCTTTCTGCAAAGACTCCATCCTGGAAGCAGCCTTCGGCGGCATCAAGCTGATCGTTTGCATCACTGAAGGCATTCCTACCCTGGACATGCTGGATGCCAAGGTCAAGTGCGACGAGCTGGGCGTAGTCCTGATCGGTCCTAACTGCCCAGGCGTGATCACTCCAGGCGAATGCAAGATCGGCATCATGCCAGGTCACATTCACTTGCCAGGCAAGGTCGGTATCGTTTCCCGTTCCGGCACCCTGACCTACGAAGCTGTTAAGCAGACTACTGACGCCGGTTTCGGTCAGTCGACTTGCGTCGGCATCGGCGGTGACCCGATCCCAGGCTCGAACTTCATCGACATCCTGAAGCTGTTCCAGGAAGACCCGAAGACCGAAGCGATCGTGATGATCGGTGAGATCGGCGGTTCGGCTGAAGAAGAAGCGGCTGCCTACATCAAGGCACACGTGACCAAGCCGGTTGTTTCCTACATCGCTGGTGTGACTGCCCCTGCGGGCAAGCGCATGGGCCATGCTGGCGCAATCATCTCTGGCGGCAAAGGCACTGCAGACGAGAAGTTTGCTGCCCTGGAAGACGCAGGCGTTAAAACCGTGCGTTCGCTGGCAGACATCGGCAAGGCTTTGTCCGAGCTGACCGGTTGGGCGATCAAGTAAGCCTCGCGCTTAACTGACGCTTCACCAAACAAAGGCCACCTTCGGGTGGCCTTTGTCATTTCTGGGGTTTGTACTGGGATTTTGTGGCGAGGGGATTTATCCCCGTTCGACTGCGCAGCAGTCGTAAAACCATCGCATGCGGTGCATCTGATACACCTCGGATGCAGGTTTTAGGATCGCTTCGCGACCCAACGGGGCTTGCGGCGTTCCGATAAATCCCCCGCCACACGGGGTTCTGTGTAAGTAAGTTAGATATGTAAACGCGACACAGAAATGTCGTGTATCGGATACTTCGCACCCTAACAGTGCGTTTGTTGGGCAAATTCGTTAGGCTAGCAGCCATTTTTGCGTCCGCGGCCCACAAGGTTGCTACGCGCTAAACGGGTCAGTCCTATACGGACCGACAGCATTTCCCTCACCCCTCAGGGAAATCCCTCTCTAAATTCCGATTCAGTAGTGTGGTATTTCCTTAATGAAAGTGTTGAAAGGCCAGGACATCCTGGCACTTGGTTTTATGACGTTTGCCCTGTTTGTCGGGGCTGGCAACATCATCTTCCCGCCTATCGTCGGTCTGCAGTCCGGTCCAAACGTCTGGATGGCGGCGCTGGGCTTTCTGATCACCGCGGTCGGTCTGCCGGTGATCACCGTTGTCGCCCTGGCCAAGGTCGGTGGCGCCATGGATGCGTTGAGCAGCCCGATTGGTAAAGTCGCCGGTGGCCTGCTGGCGGCCGCGTGCTACCTCGCTGTCGGCCCGCTGTTCGCGACACCGCGCACCGCTACCGTGTCATTCGAAGTCGGCTTGGCGCCGCTGACCGGCGAGAGCCCGCTGGCACTGTTTCTCTATAGCTCGGTGTACTTCCTGCTGGTGTTCTTCATCTCGCTCTATCCGGGCCGGCTGCTGGATACCGTAGGACGTTTCCTCGCACCGCTGAAGATCATCGCCCTGGCCGCGCTCGGCATCGCAGCGTTTGCATTACCGGCCGGTGATGTCGGCGTGGCCACCCCGGAATACGTAGCGGCACCGTTCTCCCAAGGCTTCATCAATGGTTACCTGACCATGGATACCCTGGGCGCGCTGGTGTTCGGTATTGTCATCGTCAACGCAATCCGCTCCCGTGGCGTCGAGTCGCCGGTGTTGATTACCCGTTACGCGATCATCGCCGGGCTGATTGCCGGCGTAGGTCTGGCGCTGGTTTACGTCAGCCTGTTCCGTCTCGGTTCGGGCAGCCATGAAGTGGCCGCGGGTGCCACCAACGGCGCGGCGGTGTTGCACGCTTACGTGCAACACACCTTCGGCTCTCTGGGCAGCGGTTTTCTGGCGGTGCTGATTTCCCTGGCCTGTCTGGTGACGGCGGTGGGTCTGACCTGCGCCTGCGCCGAATACTTCAGCCGTGTGTTGCCGCTTTCCTACAAGACATTGGTCATCATCCTGGCCGCATTCTCCCTGCTGGTGTCCAACCTGGGCCTCACCAAGCTGATTGCGTTCTCGATCCCGGTGCTGACCGCGATCTACCCGCCGTGCATTGCCCTGGTCGCCCTGAGCTTCTGCAAGGACTTCTGGCATGAGCAGGGTCGAATCGTCGGTCCGGTGATGCTGGTGTCGTTCATCTTCGGTTTGATCGACGCCCTCAAGGGCGCGGGTCTGGCAGACTGGATGCCGACTCAGTTATCCCACCTGCCGCTGAGTGAGCAAGGCCTGGCCTGGCTGGTGCCGTCGGTCATGACCCTGGTCGTCGCGGTGGTTTGCGATCGCCTGCTGGGCAAGCGCGAAGAAGTACTGGCTTAAGCCGCTTCATAGCCCGCCACAAGCGGGTCGTGAGCACACATGGAAATGCCCCGTATCAATCGATACGGGGCATTTTTTTTGGAGAGGGTGCAGTGTCTTTTTCCTTGAGCTAACGTCGAAGCACTACTTGCTTTGCCAAACACATCACAAGGACCTGCATGTCGTTCATCCACGCCAACATGATCCACATCCTCGCCGCGCTCTGGTTCGCCATTTGCTGGGGCGGCTATACCCGTTATGCGACGTGGAAGGGCCGCGACACTGCGTGCCTGGCCAGCGTGCTGCACCTTTATCGCGAAGACTGGATGCGCCGCATGCTGTTGCGCGACAACCGCATCGCTGACGCCAGCGTGATCGGTAACCTGGAGCGCAACGCCTCGTTCTTTGCCTCCAGCACACTGATTATCCTGGCCGGCATTCTCACGGTGCTCGGAGCCTCCGAACGGGCAGTGTCGTTATTGGCGGATATCCCGATGGTGCAGCAGGCCTCTCAAGGGATGTCCGAGATCAAGTTGCTGTGCCTGGCGCTGGTCTTTGTCTATGCGTTCTTTACGTTCAGCTGGTGCATGCGCCAGTACAACTTTGCGGCCATTCTGGTGGGCTCGGCGCCTATGGTCGGTGAGCGTCACGTTTCCGAACAAGAGCGCAAAGCCTTTGCTGCCCGGGCGGCCCGCGTCATTTCCATGGCCGCCAACCAGTTCAACTTCGGACTGCGCTCCTACTACTTCGGCATGACCATGCTGGCCTGGTTCGTCAGCCCGTGGTTGTTCATGTTGATGAGTGCCGGGGTGGTGCTGGTGTTGTATCGCCGGGAATTTCATTCCGACGTTCTCGACGTGATGGTCTATACACCTACAGAGGCGCCATTGCCTGAGGCGATTAAAGAGGCTGTTTGATGAGTATTCCGTTCTGGTGTGTGTTTATCAGTGCCCTGCTGATTTTTTTGGCAAAAATTCCTGTGGCCAAGGCAATGAATGACCAGGGCGGTTATGACAACCATCTGCCGCGTCAGCAACAGGCGCAACTGACTGGCTTTGGTGCCCGTGCGTTGGCGGCTCATCAAAACTGTTTTGAGGCGTTCATTCTGTTCGCGGTGGGGGTGTTGATGGCTCACACCACGCAGACAGCGGGGTGGCTGATCGACTTGCTGGCAATCATCTTCGTGATTTCGCGAATCATTTATTTGCGGTGCTATTGGGTTGATCTGGCCTGGCAGCGGAGCCTGGTATGGTCCGTTGGACTAGTGTGTTCGTTGCTGTTGATGATTAGTCCGACTTTTAGAACTATTTTGCTGTAGCGCCTGCTTCGCAAACAAAAAACCAGGCAAAAGAAAACCCGCACTTGGCGGGTTTTCTTTATCACGCTAAAAACTGTTTTAGTTTTTAGGTGCTTCTTTTTTGGCTGCTTCGTTCGATTCAGCCTGAGCTTTTGCGGCTTCGGCGTTTTCTTTCGCCGCGTCGTTCACTTTATCCTGAGCTTTACTCATATCTTGCTGAGCTTGCTCGGCATGTTTGTTAGCATCTTGAGCTTTGTCCTCGGATTTTTTATCGCAGGCTGCGAGACCGAGGGAAGCGGTCAACATCAAGGCAATAGCTAAAGTCTTACGCATGGGGTGTTTCTCCTTATGGAAAATATATCTACTGACCTTTCGAGCGCAGCCCATAGCGTTAAGTTCCTCAATTCATACAGATATATAAGTTTATTCCGACGGGAACTTTTACTAAAAACGCCTAGTGCGTTGCCTGAACACTAAGAAGAGTTTGATCAAAATGGCCGAAAACCCCGTTTTTGAGCGCGCTACACGATTTTTATCGGCGCTGCGACATTGTCAGGTACTTGGGCTGCGGGTTCAAAGCGCCAGCAGCGAAGGCCTGACGGTCATTCTGCCGTACAGTCCGCAAATTGTTGGCAACCCGCAAACCGGCGTGATTCATGGCGGGGCGCTGACCTCGCTGATGGACACGGCCTGCGGCATGTCCACCCTCTGCGTGCTGCCCGAGTTCGAAGTTTGCCCGACCCTCGACCTGCGCATCGACTACATGCACGCCGCCGAGCCGCATAAAGATGTCTACGGTTTTGCCCAGTGCTACCGGGTGACCACGGATGTGATCTTTGCTCGCGGCTTCGCCTACCAGGACGACCCCGAGCAGCCCATCGCCCATGTGGTGGGCACCTTCATGCGCATGGGTAAAGCCATCAAGGGCACCAAAGGCTTTGGCGGCGTCATCGCCGGAGGTACGAAATGACCGACGCGTTCAAGGAACAACTTCAGCAGGCACATGAGCAGGGCGACTACGCTTCGCTGCTGCACCTGATTCCCTACGCCAAATTGATCGGCATCGAATGTTCGCGGGTGGGGGATGATCTGCTGTTTCGCTTGCCAGCCAACAAGGACAACATTGGTAACCCTTTATTGCCGGCGATTCATGGTGGAGTGATTGCCGGGTTCATGGAGCTGTCCGCAGCGCTGCACCTGCTGATTTTCACCGGTTCGCCGGGTGTGCCGAAGATCATCGACTTCTCCCTCGACTATCTGCGCGCCGGGCAGTTTCGCGACACCTGGGCCAGATGCCAGGTTTGTCGGCAGGGCCGCCGGGTGGCAAATGTTGCGATTACGGCCTGGCAAAGCACTGAAGCCGAACCGATTGCCACGGCCCGCGCCCATTTCAAAATTGAATAGCCCTTGAAATCCTGAACTCAGCCCCCAACTTTGATGACAACCCGCCGCCGACCCTTCAGGTCGCGGCCACTGCCATCTGATTGGAGTTTGATGACCATGAGTGTGGAAACTCAAAAGGAAACCCTGGGCTTCCAGACCGAGGTGAAGCAACTGCTGCACCTCATGATCCATTCGCTGTATTCCAACAAGGAAATTTTCCTTCGCGAATTGATCTCGAACGCCTCTGACGCTGTCGACAAATTACGTTTCGAAGCCCTGTCCAGGCCTGAGTTGCTGGAAGGTGGCGCCGAACTGAAAATCCGTGTGAGCTTCGACAAGGACGCTAAAACCGTCACCCTCGAAGACAACGGCATCGGCATGAGCCGTGAAGATGCGATCACCCACCTGGGTACCATCGCCAAATCCGGCACTGCCGATTTCATGAAACATCTCTCCGGTGATCAGAAAAAAGACTCGCACCTGATCGGTCAATTCGGTGTGGGTTTCTACTCTGCATTCATCGTCGCCGATAAAGTCGACGTGTTCAGCCGTCGTGCCGGTGCTGCTGCCAGCGAAGGCGTGCACTGGTCGTCCAAGGGTGAAGGCGATTTTGAAGTTGCCACCGTTGAGAAAGCCGAACGCGGCACCCGTATCGTCCTGCACCTGAAGTCCGGTGAAGACGAATTCGCCGATGGCTGGCGTCTGCGCAACATCATTAAAAAGTACTCCGACCACATCGCTCTGCCGATCGAGTTGCCGAAAGAAGTAGCAGCCGTCGAAGGCGAAGAGCAACCGGCCGTTGAATGGGAAACCGTCAACCGCGCCAGCGCCCTGTGGACCCGTCCGCGTACCGAGATCAAGGACGAGGAATACCAGGAGTTCTACAAGCACGTCGGTCACGACTTCGAGAACCCGTTGAGCTGGAGCCACAACAAGGTCGAAGGCAAGCTTGAATACAGCTCGCTGCTCTACGTGCCGGCCCGTGCTCCGTTCGATCTGTACCAGCGTGAAGCGCCGAAAGGCCTGAAACTGTACGTGCAGCGCGTGTTTGTGATGGATCAGGCAGAGTCGTTCCTGCCGCTGTACCTGCGCTTTATCAAAGGCGTGGTCGATTCCAACGACCTGTCGCTGAACGTGTCGCGGGAAATCCTGCAGAAAGACCCGATCATCGATTCCATGAAGTCGGCGCTGACCAAGCGCGTTCTCGACATGCTGGAAAAGCTGGCGAAGAACGAGCCTGAGCAATACAAGAGCTTCTGGAAAAACTTTGGCCAGGTCATGAAAGAAGGCCCGGCAGAAGACTTCGCCAACAAAGAGAAAATCGCTGGCCTGCTGCGTTTCGCATCGACCAGCGGTAATGAAGGCGAGCAAGTGGTGGGTCTGGCTGAATACCTGGCTCGCGCCAAGGAAGGTCAGGACAAGATCTACTACCTGACCGGCGAAACCTACGCGCAAGTCAAAAACAGCCCGCACCTGGAAGTCTTCCGCAAGAAAGGCATCGAAGTGCTGCTGCTGACCGACCGCATCGACGAGTGGCTGATGAGCTACCTCAGCGACTTCGACGGCAAGAGCTTTGTCGACGTGGCGCGTGGTGACCTGGACCTGGGCAACCTGGATTCGGAAGAAGACAAGAAAGCTGCGGAAGAAGTCGCCAAGTCCAAAGAAGGTCTGGTTGAGCGTTTGAAAACTGCACTGGGCGACTCCGTTGCTGAAGTGCGGGTTTCCCATCGTCTGACCGATTCCCCGGCGATTCTGGCCATCGGCGAGCAGGACCTGGGCATGCAGATGCGTCAGATCCTGGAAGCCAGCGGTCAGAAGGTTCCGGAATCGAAGCCGATCTTCGAATTCAACCCGGCTCACCCGCTGATCGAGAAGCTCGACAACGAGCAGAGCGACGAACGCTTCGGCGACCTGTCGCACATACTCTTCGATCAGGCGGCGCTGGCCGCCGGCGACAGCTTGAAAGACCCGGCTGCATACGTGCGCCGTCTCAACAAGCTGCTGGTTGAACTGTCGGTTTAACTGCGTTGTACAAAAACCCGCTTCGGCGGGTTTTTTTATTCTGGTGTCTTTTACTGGGAGTTAGTCATGAGCCAAATCACTGTTCGTTCCGTCGCTTATCAGCTTGATGGCCAGTCGTATGAAAGCCGTCTGGCGTTCGATGCCGACCACAAAGGCCCACGTCCGGGTCTGTTGATGGCGCCGAACTGGATGGGCGTCAGCGCCGGTGCCGAGGAAATTGCCAAGTCTGTGGCGTCCAAGGGTTATGTGGTGCTGATCGCGGACCTCTACGGTCAGTCGGTCCGTCCGCAGAACGGCGACGAGGCGGGTGCAGCCATGACGCCGCTCAAGCATGACCGGCCGTTGTTGCGCAAACGCATGCAAGCAGCGTTCGAACAGTTGCAAATCCAGGACGAAGCGGCGGTCGATAGCTCGAAACTGGCGACCTTTGGTTTCTGCTTCGGTGGTTGCTGCGCGCTGGATCTGGCGCGCGCCGGAGCGCCGGTGAAAGCGGCGGTGTCGTTCCACGGAACGTTGGATTCGCCAAATCCGGCTGATGCCAGGAACATCAAGGGGGCGGTGTTGGTGCTGCACGGTGCATCCGATCCATTGGTGCCGAAAGAGCAGCTGCCGGCGTTTGAAGTTGAAATGAATGCGGCGGGCGTGGATTGGCAATTGCTGAGCTACGGCGGCGCGGTGCATTCCTTCACCGATCCGCACGCCAATGTGCCAGGCATGATGATGTATGACGCGAAGACGGCGGGGCGTGCGTTTACGTCGATGCACAACTTGCTGGATGAAGTTTTTAAAGGCTGATAGCAGTTTTTGCCCTGACACTCTTGTTGTTTGGGCTGGCCTCATCGTCGGAACGCCGCCCGGAGCAAGCTCGCTCCCACATTTTTGGAATGCATTCCCCTGTGGGAGCGAGCTTGCTCGCGATGGCGGTGTCATGACCAACCAAGAACTAAGGTAGTTCGATCCTTTCGGTTTCCCCCGGAACCGTCGGCCAATCCCCAGCCGCCCAGCGTCGCCGCGCCTCATCGATCAACGCTGGATCGCTCGCCACAAAATTCCAGTTGATCCGCCGCGGCCCGTCCAGCGGCGCCCCGCCAAACAACACGGCATGACAGTCACTTTCAGCAAACAGCGTCATCTCTTCCCCGACCGGCAACACCACCAGTGAATGCGGTTCTATCAGCTCGCCATCCAGTTGCACCTCGCCGTTAAGCACATACAACGCTCGCTCTTCATGCTCGGTAGGAATCAGCAATGTGGTCGCCGTTTGCAGGTTCAATTCGGCATATAAGGTAGGAGAAAGCACCGGGACCGGTGATTCCAGGCAAAAGCCTGACCCGGCAATCATCCGGATCTTCACCCCCAGGTTATCGCTGACCGGCAGCGTAGCCGCCGGATGGTGGCTGTAGTGTCCGGGACCGTGCTCTTTATCTTTCGGAGAGGCCAGCCAAATCTGTAAGCCGTGCATGGTGAAGCCGCTGTCCTTCAACGCCTCAGGCGTACGCTCGACGTGGGCAATCGCGCTGCCCGCCGTCATCCAGCTGACATCACCGGCGTCCACCACTTGGTCGGAGCCAAGGCTGTCCTTGTGCTGGATTTTTCCTTCGAACAAGTACGTGAGGGTCGACAGACCAATGTGCGGATGCTGACGGATGTTCATGCCTTTTCCGGCCTCATAACGGGTTTCGAGCATGTGGTCGAAAAACACGAAAGGCCCGACGCTGCGGCATCTGGCTGACGGCAGCGGGCGAAGAATTGGCTGGCCTTCGACATCTTCGGCGCGGGGACGGATCACGAGCGGAGTGTTCATGCTGCATTCCAGGCTGAGCGGGTAATGCGTGGAGCATAACCCGCTTGCGCAGCCCTTGCCGCTATTGGCTGAAGGCACCTTCAGACAGGTGCGTTTCGATGCTGACGTCGGTGGTGGTCATCAACTTGTGGACCGGGCAACGGTCGGCCACGCGGTGCAGCTCATCGCGCTGGGCGTCGGTGAGCACACCCTTGAGGGTCAATTTGACGTGGAGGGCATATTTACCTTTCTGCTCTTCGCTGTTGTCCCGTTTGACTTCGACCGTGACACCGGTCAGCGGGATGTCTTTCTTCTTCGCGTACATCTTCAGCGTCAGGGCCTTGCAGGCACCCAGGGCCGCGTCGAAGTAATCGTGTGGCTCGGGCGCCGAGCCTTCACCGCCGAGGGATGTCGGTACGTCGGCAAAGAGTTCGTGGTCATCGATCTGGACGCTGTGACGAAAACCTTCGGCGGAAACGGTATTGACGGTGACAGTCATGGAAAACCTCGTAGGCAACAGGAAAAAGTCATTCGATCAAAAAAGACCTTGAAGTTATAGAGCATTCCCCCTGTTACGCGTTCCACTTTCTTACTGCGCATTCGCGGGGCGGCCATCGAAGCGGCGCGGGCCGGGAGTGCCGGGCGCGGCTTTGCGGTGGTGCGCGCGTGAGGTGGATCGCAACCTGATGAATATTCGCGATCTTGCGTTGCAGACGTCGGCCGGGGCGAATCAAACCAGTGCGGCGAGTCAGGAGCTGTCCCGGTTGGCGGCCGATCTGAATACGATGGTGGCGCGGTTCTCGGTCTGAACGCCGAGCGGCTTTGTCGTTCCGGCGACGCTACCGGCTGGCTGTGCAAGGTTGCGGGTGGCTCCATCCCGGCCTATGGTCCAAGCGAGACTTTGCCTGCGACTGGCGCGCGATGAGTCGCCGCCGGTTGCTGTCCACCCAGTGCTGATTTTCGTAGCGAGGTGACGACATGCCCACCGACTCCCGACCCGCCGTACTCGAACTGATCGGCAATACGCCGCTGGTGCGCGTCAGCCGTTTCGATACCGGCCCGTGCACGCTGTTCCTCAAGCTCGAATCGCAAAACCCCGGCGGCTCGATCAAGGATCGCATCGGCCTGGCGATGATCGACGCCGCCGAGCGCGATGGCAGCCTGCGTCCCGGCGGCACCATCGTCGAAGCCACCGCCGGCAACACCGGCCTTGGTCTGGCCTTGGTCGGCCGAGCCAAGGGCTACCGAGTGGTGTTGGTGGTGCCGGACAAAATGTCCACCGAGAAGGTCTTGCACCTCAAGGCGATGGGCGCCGAGGTGCACATCACCCGCTCCGACGTTGGCAAGGGTCATCCCGATTACTACCAGGACGTAGCGGCGCGGCTGGCGCAGGAAATTCCCGATGCCTTCTTCGCCGATCAGTTCAACAACCCGGCCAACCCGCTGGCCCACGAGTGCAGCACCGCGCCAGAGATCTGGGCGCAGACTCAGCATGATCTGGACGCCATCGTCGTCGGCGTCGGGTCGGCCGGCACACTGACTGGGTTGACCCGTTTCTTTCGCCGCGTGCAACCGGACCTGGTCATGGTGCTGGCCGATCCGGTCGGCTCGGTGATGGCCGAATACAGCCGCAGCGGCACCATGAACACGCCTGGCTCCTGGGCGGTGGAGGGCATCGGCGAGGACTTCATTCCGTCGATTGCCGACCTGTCCAGCGTGCGCCACGCCTACTCGATCAGCGACGAGGAAAGCTTCGATCATGCCCGCCAACTGCTGCGCGCCGAAGGCATACTCGGCGGCTCTTCGACCGGCACACTGCTGGCGGCGGCGCTGCGTTACTGCCGCGAGCAGACCGAGCCAAAGCGGGTCGTCAGCTTCGTCTGCGACACCGGCACGCGCTACCTGTCGAAGGTCTACAACGACCAGTGGATGAACGATCAGGGCCTGCTGCAGTACAAACATTACGGCGATCTGCGCGACCTGATCTCACGGCGCTTCGAGGATGGCCGGGTGATCAGCGTGGGCCCGGACGATACGCTGCTCACCGCGTTCCAGCGCATGCGCCTGGCTGATGTGTCGCAACTGCCGGTGCTGGAGGGCGGGCAGCGGCTGGTCGGCGTGATCGACGAATCCGACATTCTGCTGGGCATGCAAGAAGAGGCTTCGCACTTTCGCGCGAGCGTGGCCAGCGCGATGACCGATAAGCTGCAAACCCTGCCTCCAGGCGCCAGTCTGGCTGAACTACGGGCGGAGCTCGACCGTGGGCTGGTGGCGATCATCGCCGACGCTTCGGGCTTCTACGGCTTGATTACTCGAGTCGACATGCTCATTCACCTACGGAGATCCCTTACATGAGTCAACACGATGAAAACGCTGTGCCACGCGCCTTCGCCACCCGTGTGATCCATGCCGGGCAAACGCCTGACCCTACCACCGGGGCGCTGATGCCGCCGATTTACGCCAACTCCACCTATTTGCAGCAGAGCCCCGGTGTGCACAAGGGCTTCGACTACGGGCGCTCGCACAACCCGACGCGCTTTGCGCTGGAACGTTGCGTTGCAGACCTCGAAGGCGGCTCCCAGGCCTTCGCGTTCGCCTCCGGGCTGGCGGCGATCTCCACGGTGCTCGAGCTGCTCGACGCGGGCTCGCACATCGTCTCCGGCAATGATTTGTACGGCGGCACCTTTCGGCTGTTCGACAAGGTGCGCAAACGTAGCGCCGGGCATCGCTTCAGCTTCGTCGACCTGACTGACCTGGCGGGATTCGAAGCAGCACTGCAGCCCGACACGAAGATGGTTTGGGTCGAGACGCCAAGCAATCCCTTGCTGAGCCTGACGGACCTCGCCGCCGTCGCGCGCATCTGTCGCTCGCGAGGCATTATATGTGTCGCCGACAACACCTTTGCCAGCCCCTGGATACAGCGCCCGCTGGAGCTTGGCTTCGACATCGTGCTGCACTCGACCACCAAGTACCTGAACGGCCACTCCGACGTGATCGGCGGCATTGCGGTGGTCGGACAAAACGCAGACCTGGCGGAGCGTCTGGGTTTTCTGCAGAACGCGGTGGGCGCGATCGCCGGGCCGTTCGACGCTTTCCTCACCCTGCGCGGCGTGAAGACCCTGGCGCTGCGCATGGAGCGCCACTGCAACAACGCGCTGGACCTGGCGCAATGGCTGGAGCGTCAGCCGCAGGTGGCGCGTGTCTATTATCCGGGCCTGCCGTCGCACCCGCAGCACGCACTGGCGCAGCGGCAGATGCGTGGTTTCGGCGGGATGATATCCCTCGACCTGAACAGCGACCTGGCCGGTGCCACGCGCTTCCTCGAGAGTGTGCGGATCTTCGCCTTGGCCGAGAGCCTGGGCGGGGTGGAAAGCCTGATCGAGCACCCTGCGATCATGACCCACGCCAGCATCCCCGCGGATACTCGTGCGCAACTCGGCATCGGCGATGCGCTGGTGCGGTTGTCCGTGGGGGTCGAGGATGTCGAAGACCTGCGCGCCGACCTGGCACAGGCGCTGGCGCGGATCTGAATTTCAGCAGGCAAAAAAAAAATCCGGAACCCTTATCGGATTCCGGATTTTTGGGTCGGGCCGGATCAGCTGCCTTTGACAGCCTTACCGTTGACCGTACCGTCGAGGAGCATGATGTTGTACTCCTTGCCGTCGGTTTCAACCTGTTGCAGACGAACCAGCAGGTAATCCCAGTCCTTGGCGAACCACAGGACGGTGATGCGCTTGCTTTGTGTCGGGTCGCGCACGCGCTCGACCTTGATTGCATCGATCTGGCCAGCCTTGGTGTCGACCTTTTCCGAACCCAGCACACGGAAGTCATAGGTATCGACTTCGCCAGCGTCGACGACCTGGTAGCTCATGCTTTTCTTGCCAGCGGCCACGTCGTGTTGCAGGGCCAACTGATAAGTGGATTTGTCGACCATGCCGCGATTGAGCGGGATCTTGACCGGGTCACCGCGATCGGTGCCGGTGACCATTTTGTTGGTCCAGTCGAAATCCAGGTCAGCCTTCTTGGCTTTACCCAGGCCGCCACGTTCGAAGTGGTAGGACTGCGGCAGCAAGATGTCCTTGTCCAACGTCAGGGTGCTTTCTTCGGTCAGGCTGGCGATCATCATCGAGGCCTTGAAGCTGAGCTTCCAGGCGCCGTTGGCTTGTTTGGTCAGGCTGCGTTCAGCGGTGCCGCTCATGGGCAACTGCTTCCAGTCAGCTGTGTAGCTGGCGGAGAAAGGTTGAAGTTCTGCAGCCTGCGCAAATGGCAGTGCGAGCAGAGCGCAAGCGAAGAGCAGGGCGCGACGCATAAAATCTCCTAGGTTCGAATCAAGTGGCCGCTGGCCGCGAGTAACTTTCCATCCAGTAAAGCACCTTGCTCGCCGAGTGATACACGACCTTCGGCAAACCAGCGTACAGCCAGCGGGTAAATCAGGTGTTCCTGGGTATGAACTCGCTGCGCCAGACTCTGCGGCGAATCGTGCAACTCTACCGGTATTACTGCCTGTACGACCAGTGGTCCGCCATCGAGTTCCTCGGTGACGAAGTGCACGGAGCAGCCGTGCTCGGTGTCGCCGGCCTCCAGCGCGCGCTGATGCGTGTGTAACCCTTTGTATTTGGGTAGCAGCGAAGGATGGATATTGAGCAGGCGACCCTGGTAGTGGCGCACGAAGCCTGCGCTGAGAATGCGCATGAAGCCGGCCAGTACCACGAGTTTGGGGTTGAACGCGTCGATCAGTTCGATCAGCGCGGCATCGAAGGCTTCGCGGCCTTCGAACGCCTTGTGATCCAGGGTGCGGGTGTCGATACCCGCATCCCTGGCGCGTTGCAGGCCGTAGGCGTCGGCGCGGTTGGAAATCACCGCAGCAATGCGGGCCGGGCTGTCGCCGGTCCGCGTGCTGTCGATCAAGGCCTGCAAGTTACTGCCGGTGCCGGACAACAGCACCACCACATCACAGGTCTGGGACATCAATGAGCCTTGAGGTTCTTCAGTTCAACCTGAGCCGCGCCTTCGGCAGCGGTGGAAATCTGACCGATGACCCAAGGCTGCTCGCCGGCTTCGCGCAGGACGTTCAGGGCGGTTTCGACGTGCTCTTGAGCAACGCAGATGACCATGCCCACGCCGCAGTTCAGCACGCGGTGCATTTCGTTTTCGTCAACGTTGCCTTTCTCTTGCAGCCAGTCGAACACGGCAGGACGGGTCCAGCTCGCAACGTCAACCACGGCTTGTGCGCCTTTTGGCAGAACGCGCGGGATGTTGTCCAGCAGGCCACCGCCGGTGATGTGGGCCATGGCTTTGACGGCGCCGGTTTCCTTGATCAGCTTGAGCAGCGGCTTCACGTAGATACGGGTCGGGGCCATCAGCAGGTCGGTCAGCGGTTTGCCGTCGAGCTGGATGTTTTCGATGTCGGCACCGGACACTTCGATGATCTTGCGGATCAGCGAGTAGCCGTTGGAGTGCGGGCCGGAAGACGGCAGGGCGAGCAGGGCATCGCCAGCAGCGACTTTGGAACCGTCGATGATTTCGGATTTTTCCACGACGCCGACGCAGAAGCCGGCCAGGTCGTAGTCTTCGCCTTCGTACATGCCTGGCATTTCAGCGGTTTCGCCGCCAACCAGGGAGCAGCCGGACAATTCACAGCCAGCGCCGATGCCGGTCACGACCTGGGTCGCGGTTTCGACGTTGAGTTTGCCGGTGGCGTAGTAGTCGAGGAAGAACAGCGGCTCTGCGCCGCAAACCACCAGGTCGTTCACACACATGGCAACCAGGTCGATGCCGATGCTGTCGTGCTTGTTCAGGTTCAGTGCCAGGCGCAGCTTGGTGCCGACGCCGTCAGTGCCGGAAACCAGCACGGGCTGTTTGTAGCCGGCCGGGATTTCGCAGAGGGCGCCGAAACCGCCCAGGCCGCCCATGACTTCCGGGCGCGCAGTGCGCTTGGCGACGCTCTTGATGCGTTCGACCAATGCTTCACCGGCGTCGATGTCTACACCGGCGTCCTTGTAGCTCAGGGAGGGTTGCTTGCTCATGATCCAGGCCTTTAGGGGGGATTCAGGGGTAACGACCGAGTCCAGTGGGACCACCGAAACTGACGAAGGCGATTGCCATCTGCGAATTTCAGGGCGCCCGGCTGTTGCCGGTCTGCGAAGGCGCGCGATTTTATCAGGCTTGAGGGGCAGCGGCCATCCTCAGGCCGACGGCAGGGGCATATCAGCTTAAAAAAACCTTCATTGCCCGTGTTGGTCGCCTCCTTCATGGCTGTATAAAGTATCGCTATTAACCGTCTATCGTTATGACAGTGCAAAAACTTACCAGGGTCGGGTGAATGTTTTGCTTGGGGGCGTGGTCACAGCCTTGCTCAATCCGGTTCACGCGGCCTGTTCCAGCCGCTCTTGTCGTCAGGAATCCTCCATGCGTTTTTTTTCTAGATTTTTGTTTGCGGGCTGTATGTCATTGGTCAGCCTGGCGAGTCATGCCGAAACCATCAAAAATCTGTATCAGGTGCGTCAGCCTGTCAGTGGTCAAACCCCTGAAGTGCGCGAGCAAGCGACCCAGCAAGCGCTGGATACGTTGGTGTTGCGTCTGACCGGTGATCCCAAGGCTGCGCAAAGTCCGGGGTTGGCGGCACTGCGCAAGGACCCGCAGCAAATCATCAGTCAGTACGGCTTTGACGCTGGCCCGCCGGAAGTGCTGAAGGTTGATTTCGATCCGGCCACCACCGAGCAAGCGTTGCGCCGTGCCGGGCTGTCGTTGTGGGGGGCGAACCGGCCTTCGATCCTCGGCTGGTGGTTGAACGATTCCACCGAGGGTTCGAGCCTGGTCGGTGATGGCCAGGCCAGTGCTGCGCCGCTGCGCCGAGCAGCGCAACACCGTGGTTTGCCGCTGCGCCTGCCGCTGGCCGATCTGAGTGAGCAGATCGTCGCCACTGCGCCGAATCTGGAAGGAACGGACGCGGCACCACTGCGCGGGGCATCGGAGCGTTACAACGCTGACGCCTTGCTCGCGGTGCATGCCCGTGAAGAGGGCGGGCAGTGGCAGGCCAAGTGGCATTTGTGGCTGGGCGACAAGAAGGAGGCGGGCAGCGTAGAGGGGGCGGATCAGGCCGCCGTGGCCGATGCGGTGATGTTGGCGGTCAGTGAGCGGCTGGCACCGCGGTTTGTCGTCAAGCCGGGAGCATCGGGCGAACAATTGCTCGAAGTGCAGGGCATGAATCTGGAGCGCTACGCGACGCTTGGACGTTTGCTGGAGCCGTTTGGTGCGCGCCTGCAAAGTGTCGACGGCGACCGGATTCTTTATCGGGTCAATGGCAGCGCCGAACAGTTGAAGGCGCAATTGTCGCTGGCCAAGCTGCAGGAAGTCCCGGCCGGTGAGGCGTCAGCACCGACGGCGCCTGTTCAGCCTGTGGCTGACGGTTCGGCGCCTGCTGTAGCGCCCAGTCCGGCGCCGGTGCCGCAGTTGCGATTCCGTTGGTAAGGTTTTCTTTCTTTATATAGATGCATATGGAGTGGTACATGGCCGATACGCGGCGTTGGTTCTGGTTGGGTGGGGTGGTTCTGCTCTGCGTGTTTGTCTGGTTGTTGCATCCGATTCTGACCCCGTTCCTGGTCGCGTTGCTGCTGGCCTATCTGTTCGACCCGCTGGTGGATCGGCTGGAGAAGGCCGGTCTGTCTCGGACCTGGGGCGTGGTGACGGTGTTTGCGCTGTTCACCTTGATCTTCACGACCTTGCTGCTGGTGTTGGTGCCGATGCTCGCCAAGCAGCTGTTCCGCTTGTACCAATTGGCACCGCAGATGCTCGACTGGTTGCAGCACACCGCACTGCCGTGGGCGCAATCGAAATTCGGACTCTCGGATAATTTCTGGAAATTCGACAAGCTCAAGGCAGCAATCAGCGAGCACATGGGGCAGACCACTGACATTGTCGGCGTCGTGCTCAGTCAGGCGACGGCTTCCGGGCTGGCGCTGATCGGTTGGCTGGCGAATCTGGTGCTGATCCCGGTGGTGAGTTTCTATCTGCTGCGAGACTGGGACCTGATGATGGCCAAGATCCGCAGCCTGCTGCCCCGTGACCGCGAAGAGCGCGTTGTGATCCTGGCGGGTGAATGCCATGAAGTGCTCGGTGCGTTCGTGCGCGGTCAGTTGCTGGTAATGGTGGCGCTGGGTGTCATCTACGCGGCGGGCCTGATGCTGGTGGGGCTGGAGTTGGGACTGTTGATCGGTTTGATTGCCGGTCTGGCGGCGATCGTTCCCTACATGGGGTTTGTGATCGGAATTGGCGCGGCCTTGATCGCCGGGTTGTTCCAGTTTGGTGGCGATCTGTATCCCATGATCGGTATCGTCGCGGTGTTCATGGTGGGGCAGGCGCTGGAAGGTATGGTGCTGACGCCATTGCTGGTGGGGGACCGGATCGGTCTGCACCCGGTGGCGGTGATCTTCGCGATTCTGGCGGGGGGCGAGCTGTTCGGTTTCACCGGTGTGCTGCTGGCGCTGCCGGTGGCGGCGGTGATCATGGTGCTGCTGCGCCATGTACATGACTTGTATAAAGATTCGGATATGTACAGTGGGGTTGATGAGCCCGAGCTTTAGACGGCTCTGACCACCCGCCGCGGTCGGCCTGGTTTATTGCCAGGTTGACCCGAATCCCTCGCTCGGCTGTTACACGCACCGCCAAAGAAACTGTCATAAAACCAGGGTGTTAACGCAAACCTTTGATTTTGCTTGTGGTCTGTCGCATTGTGCGCCCCGCCTCACGGGTATAAACTTCGCAAACTTTACACAGAGGCCACTAACGGTTCCTTTGGAACTGTTCAGTCAGGATGAAACCGATTCAGCTGCCCCTAGGTGTGCGTCTGCGTGATGACGCTACCTTTATCAATTACTATCCAGGCGCCAATGCCGCTGCACTCGGCTATGTCGAGCGGCTATGCGAAGCCGACGCCGGCTGGACCGAAAGCCTGATTTATCTCTGGGGCAAGGACGGGGTAGGGCGTACGCATTTGTTGCAGGCGGCCTGCCTGCGCTTTGAGCAACTGGGGGAGCCGGCGGTGTATTTGCCGTTGGCCGAGCTGCTTGATCGCGGCATCGCCATCCTCGACAACCTAGAACAGTACGAACTGGTCTGCCTGGATGATTTGCAGGCGGTGGCCGGTCGGGCGGATTGGGAAGAGGCATTGTTCCATCTGTTCAACCGTCTGCGTGACAGCGGTCGACGCCTGCTGATCGCCGCGTCGACATCCCCGCGTGAACTGCCGGTGAAGCTGGCGGACCTCAAATCCCGTCTGACGTTGGCGCTGATCTTTCAGATGCGTCCGCTCTCCGACGAAGACAAATTGCGTGCCTTGCAACTGCGCGCATCTCGTCGCGGTCTGCACCTGACCGATGAAGTCGGGCATTTTATTTTGACCCGCGGTACGCGCAGCATGAGTGCACTTTTCGAGCTGCTTGAGCGCCTCGATCAGGCCTCCCTTCAGGCTCAGCGCAAGCTGACAATCCCTTTCCTGAAAGAAACGCTGGGCTGGTAAAGCCAAGGCCTGTAGCGGGATTTGGCATATTTCAGGCGCCAAGAAATCCGCTTTCCTAAGGGGTCGCAGGCTGCGCGAACGTCTAAACCGGGCTTAAGCGCTTAGATGTAAACGCGAAACCAAGAAGTCACATAAAGATCGATTGAATTTGCAAATGAGGTTGATAGTAGGCATAGTCTCGGCTTCTTTAGGACTATCAGCCACGGTCGTGCCCATGCTAAATCGCTTTGCACCCCTCGTGCCCCTCGCACTCGTCACCCTGTTGTTCGGTTGCGCTGCCCACTCTCCAGTGTCCCAGCAAGAGCAACAACGGCAGGTTAAAAATTCTGCTACCGCCCAATCTTCCGTTCTTTATCAGCAAGCTCTTGAGCAGGAAGAAGCGGCCACCGAAATAGAACTGGCAGACTTCGCCGGCGGCAAGTCGTACCAGCTTCCGGTTCTGGCCGACAGCATCCTCGAACGCGGCATGTCCCTGATCGGTACCCGTTACCGTTTCGGCGGCACCTCCGAAGCTGGCTTTGATTGCAGCGGCTTCATCGGTTACCTGTTTCGTGAAGAAGCCGGTCTGAACCTGCCACGCTCCACCCGCGAAATGATCAACGTCGACGCTCCGCTGGTTTCTCGCAGCAAACTGGAGCCGGGCGACTTGCTGTTTTTCGCCACCAATGGCCGTCGCGGCCGCGTCAGTCACGCCGGGATCTACCTGGGTGACAACCAGTTCATCCATTCCAGCAGCCGCCGTAGTGGTGGTGTCCGAATCGATAGCCTGGGCGACAGCTACTGGAGCAAAACCTTCATCGAAGCCAAGCGCGCACTTGCGATGGCACCGACTGCGGCCCCGACGATCGTCACGGCTCGCAAGTAAGCGGACTATTTGTAAGGTGAACTTAAAGTCTTACTTGAAGTTTGCCACGTAGCAGCTAGAATCCTGATCTATTATTGATGGCAAACCGCCTGCGTCCTGCGCAGGCGGTTTTCTTTTCTGCGCCCCCTGCAGAAAAAGCCGCAGCCAGATCAGGATGCTCTGCATATGTCGATGTCGGCCCGCCTCGCAATCATGTTCTTCGCAGCGCTGCTCAGCGCCTGCGCCAGCCGTACACCGCCACCTGCGCCGGTGGTTCGCGCGCCCATTGTTTTCGGTTCTTCCCAAGCATTCTCCCCTGAGGCAGAAGACGTATTGTTCCGTGCGCTCGGCCTGGTGGGCACGCCGTACCGTTGGGGTGGCAACACACCGGATTCGGGTTTCGATTGCAGCGGGCTGATCGGTTATGTCTACCGTGACGTCGCCGGCATTTCTCTGCCGCGTACCACGCGCGCGATGATCAGCATGCAGGCGGCCAGTGTGGGCAAGGAAGGTTTGCAAACCGGCGACCTGATCTTCTTCGCCACCAATGGCGGTTCTCAGGTCAGTCACGCCGGGATCTACGTCGGCGAAGGTCGCTTCGTCCATGCGCCAGCCACCGGCGGCACGGTGAAGCTCGACAGCTTGTCCAAAGCCTACTGGCAGAAAGCCTATCTGAGTGCCAAGCGCGTCTTGCAACCTGAGCACTTGGCAAACAACCCCTAAATTGCAGAGGTTGTCATGACCGCTCGCACACTCAATCTCGACGATTCCCTGTATCAATACCTGCTCGACGTTTCCCTGCGCGAAACGCCGCTGCTCAAGCGTCTGCGTGACGAAACCCAGGCGCTGCCCATGGCTCGCTGGCAGGTGGCGCCCGAGCAAGGTCAGTTCCTCGCGCTATTGGTGAAGCTCACCGGCGCCAAGCGTCTGCTGGAAGTGGGCACCTTTACCGGTTACAGCGCTTTGTGCATGGCGGCCGCATTGCCGGATGACGGTTCGCTGATCTGCTGTGACATTCCCGGCGACTACAACGCCACTGCACGGCGGTACTGGCAGGAAGCGGGGCTTGCCGAGCGGATCGATCTGCGTCTGGCGCCCGCGCTGGAAACCCTGGCTCAGCTGGATCAGCAAGAGTCATTCGACCTGATCTTCATCGATGCCGATAAAGCCAACTACCCGCGCTATCTGGAGCACGCATTGCGTCTGCTGCGCATTGGCGGTCTGGCGGTGTTTGATAACACGCTGTGGAGTGGCCGGGTGCTTGAGGACAATCCCGAGAACGAAGACACCCGAGCCATCCAGGCGCTCAATCGCGCCTTGAAAGATGACTCGCGTGTGGACCTGTCGTTGTTGCCGTTGGGCGATGGCCTCACGCTCTGTCGTAAACGCTGATCCCACAGGTATGTGTGTTGCCGTTATTTAGTAGCCGACACGCGCCACACCTTGTTGCCCACGTCATCGGCCACCAACAAATCACCCTGCTGATCAACCACCACACCTACCGGACGGCCCATGGCTTTTTCCTCGTCATTGAGGAATCCGGTGAGCACATCCACCGGCTGCCCGATCGGTTTCCCTGCGCTGAACGGTACGAAAATCACTTTGTAGCCACTGTGCGGTTTACGGTTCCACGAGCCATGCTGGCCGATGAATGCCCCTTCCTTGAACTGCGCCGGCAGTCTGTTGCCTTCAGCGAACGTCAGGCCCAACGAGGCGGTATGCGGGCCGACCGCGTAGTCCGGCGCAATGGCCTTGGCCACCAGGTCTGGGTTTTGCGGCTCGACGCGGATGTCGACGTGCTGACCGTAATAACTGTAAGGCCAGCCGTAGAACCCGCCGTCCTTCACTGAGGTGATGTAGTCCGGCACCAGGTCGCTGCCGATTTCGTCGCGCTCGTTGACCGCTGTCCACAATGCGCCGCTGCGAGGTTCCCAGGCTAGCCCGTTTGGATTGCGAATCCCCGAGGCGAAGATCCGATGGTTGCCGGTGGCGCGATCCACTTCCCAGATCGCCGCGCGACCTTCTTCCTTGTCCATGCCGTTTTCGGCCACGTTGCTGTTGGAGCCCACCGTGACGTACAGCTTGCTGCCGTCCTTGCTGGCGATGACGTTTTTGGTCCAGTGGTGATTCAGCGTGCCGCCCGGCAGGTCGATCACCTTCATAGGCTGCGACTTGATCGTCGTTTCGCCGTTTTCATAATGGAAGCGCAGCAAGCGATCCGTGTCGGCGACGTACAGGTCATTGCCGACCAGGGTCATGCCGAAGGGGGAGTTGAGGTTTTCCAGGAATACCGTGCGGGTTTCGGCGATGCCATCGTGGTCCTTGTCCCGCAGCAGCGTGATGCGATTCGGGCTCGGTACTTTGGCGCCGGCACGGCCCATGACTTTGCCCATGACCCAGCCACGAATACCTTTGCCGTCATCGGGTTTGGGTGGTGCGTTGGTTTCGGCCACCAGTACGTCGCCGTTAGGCAACACGTAAAGCCAGCGCGGGTGATCGAGACCTTCGGCAAACGCCGCCACCTGAGTCCCTGTCGCGGCGATAGGCTTCGCGCCGTTCGGCCAGCCAATCGCCGGGGCGATGTTGACTGTCGGGATCAGGGTCTTGTTCGGTTCTGGCAGCTTGGGTGACGGGCCGGTGCCGTCCGAGATTTGCAACCTGGAGGTTTCACCGCAGGCGGCAAGCCCTCCGGCGAGCACGATAACGAGAACGAGCGGGGGCTTGCGCATGCGGATCTTCCCTATGAATGCATTGACCTAATCAATAGAGAAGCGCAGGTACGCGATGGTTCAACCGGTCAGCCGCGGGCTTCCTTGAGCAGCACAGCAATGCCGGGGTGATAGTTGCCGGCTTCGTTGCGCAACTTGCGATAGGCATAGGGGAAGTACCAGGCCACGGCGCAGGTGTGTTCCTTTTGCAGGTCGTCGACCATGTCCTGGAGTTCTTCCGGGGTGGCGCTATGTTGGGCTTTTTGCGGGGCGACGAACAGGCAGCCGAGTTTCAGGTCGCTGGCGTAGCTAATGCGCTTGGCTTCGCTGGTGATGTCCTGCAAGGCTTGAGTCAGGTTCAGGCTGTTGACGCGTGGCCAGCGCTGGGTCGCCTGAAGATAAGCGCGTTCTTCGCTGGCCGCGATAAACAGATCGGCGCGGCCATTGCGTTCGCCTTCTTCGGTCTGCTTACGGGTCGGTGTTTGTTGCAGCGTGACCATTTCCGCCATCCAGGCTGCGGCGGAAAGCAGGCTCAGGTTGGCTTTTTCGTCGAACCAGTAAGGCGTGTCGTTATCGCCGCGCACGGCGTTGTAGCGGTCGATACAGTCAAACCAGCGTTCCAGCACCGGGCGCAGGAATTCCAGCTTCGGATTGCTGATGATCATGCCTTGCATGTGGCTCACCCTTGTTATTGTGTTGTGAGGTTGTGGCTCTTTGATATCACTGCTGGGAGTGTGGCACAAGATTGGCGTCAGATAATTGATCGACGGCAGTTATTCGCTCGCAGGCCGCCCGTCTTCAATTGACGCTCCATCCCCAACCCTCTAACCTTCGCGGCTTGTTTCAGGTGCTCTGTGACCTTGGTCGACAGAGTGAAACAGGGAAGCCGGTGAGTGATCTCTTCAATTCATGAAGGCTCACGATCCCGGCGCTGCCCCCGCAACGGTAAATGAGTGAAGACTGCGCCTTGAGCCACTGTGTTGATATCAACATGGGAAGGCGCGCAGTCAGGCAAAAAAATGCCGCTCATGAGCCCGGAGACCGGCCTGATCCATCCAGCGGCATCACGGTGGGCGATGCCAGGCTTCTTGCCGTCTATTCTTGTGCCTGCCCGCCGTTATCCAGCCTCAACGGAGAGCTCCCCCATGACTGATACCCCCGATCGTGACGAACGTCATCTGGCGCGCATGCTGCGCAAAAAAGCCGTGATCGATGAACGCATCGCCAACTCCCCGAATGAGTGTGGCCTGCTGCTGGTGCTGACCGGTAACGGCAAAGGCAAAAGCAGTTCGGCCTTCGGCATGCTCGCCCGGTCCATGGGCCACGGCATGCAGTGTGGCGTGGTGCAGTTCATCAAGGGCCGCAGCAGCACTGGCGAAGAACTGTTCTTCCGGCGCTTCCCGGAACAGGTGCGTTTTCATGTGATGGGCGAGGGCTTTACCTGGGAAACCCAGGATCGCCAACGTGACATCGCCGCCGCCGAAGCCGCGTGGGCGGTGTCGCGCGAATTGCTGCGTGATCCGTCGATCGGCCTGGTGGTGCTGGATGAATTGAACATTGCGCTCAAGCACGGTTATCTGGATCTCGATCAAGTGCTGAGCGATTTGCAGGCGCGTCCGCCGATGCAGCACGTAGTGGTTACCGGTCGCGGCGCCAAGCCGGAGATGATCGAACTGGCCGACACGGTCACCGAAATGGGCGTAATCAAGCACGCGTTCCAGGCCGGGATCAAAGCGCAAAAAGGCGTCGAATTGTGAGTCAGCCACGTCATTGCCCGGCGGTATTGATTGCCGCGCCGGCCTCCGGTCAGGGCAAGACCACCGTCACCGCCGCGCTGGCCCGTTTGCATCGCAATCAGGGGCGCAAGGTGCGCGTGTTCAAATGCGGCCCGGATTTTCTCGACCCGATGATTCTCGAGCGCGCCAGCGGTGCGCCGGTGTATCAACTGGACATGTGGATGGTCGGCGAGCAGGAAAGTCGTCGACTGTTGTGGGAAGCCGCCGGCGAAGCGGACTTGATCCTCATCGAAGGCGTCATGGGCCTGTTCGACGGTACCCCGTCCAGCGCTGATCTGGCGCGGCACTTCGGTGTGCCGGTGCTCGGTGTGATCGATGGCACTGCCATGGCCCAGACTTTTGGTGCACTGGCCCTGGGGCTGGCGCGTTATCAGCCGGACCTGCCGTTTGCCGGTGTGCTGGCCAACCGCGTCGGCACCCTGCGTCACGCGCAATTACTGGAAGGCAGCCTCACTGAAGGCTTGCGCTGGTACGGCGCCTTGTCCCGGGAAACCGGGATCGAATTGCCGAGTCGACACCTCGGGCTGGTCCAGGCCAGTGAGTTGAACGATCTCGACCTGCGCCTCGATGCAGCGGCCGACGCACTGGCCAGCAGTTGCGAGGTCGCGCTGCCACCGGCGGTGGAGTTCGCCGCTCCTGATGTGATCGCTGTCGAGCCTCTGTTGGCCGGCGTTCGAATTGCCGTGGCCCGTGACGAAGCGTTTGCCTTCACCTATGGCGCAAGCCTGGATTTGCTGCGGGCCATGGGCGCTGAGTTGCTGTTTTTCTCGCCGATCCGTGACACGCAATTGCCGCAGGCAGATAGCCTCTATCTGCCGGGCGGTTATCCCGAATTGCACCATGTGGCGCTGTCACAGAACACCACAATGCTGACTGCAATCCGCGTTCACCATGCGGCGGGCAAACCGTTGTTGGCGGAGTGCGGCGGCATGTTGTATTTGCTCGATTCGTTGACCGATGTCGAGGGCACTCGCGCTGAACTGGTCGGCTTGCTGGCCGGGGATGCGGTGATGCAAAAGCGCCTGGCCGCGCTGGCGTTGCAGGCGGTCGAATTGCCGGAAGGTTCATTGCGCGGGCACACCTATCATCACTCGCTGACCAGTACCGAGCTTGAACCCATCGCTCGTGGCCTGAGCCCTAACGGTGGGCGAGGCGCAGAGGCGGTTTATCGCGAAGGGCGGATGACCGCCTCATATGTGCACTTTTATTTCCCGTCCAATCCCACCGCTGTAGCCGCATTGTTTGCGCCTGACCGTAAGGACGCCATCGCGAGCAAGCTCGCTCCCACAATGGATCACACGAACCCTGTGGGAGCGCGCTTGCTCGCGAAGAGGCCATGACCGACAACGCATTTTCCGAGGCCGAACGCGAAGCGGTTTATCGCGCCATCGGCGAACGCCGCGACATGCGTCATTTCAGTGGCGGCACGGTCGAGCCCGAGTTACTGCGGCGCGTGCTCGAAGCCGCACATCAGGCGCCGAGTGTCGGCCTGATGCAGCCCTGGCGGTTCATCCGCATCAGCGATCGAGCCTTGCGCGGCAAGATCCAGTTACTGGTGGAAGAAGAACGCATCCGCACCGCCGAAGCCCTCGGCGAGCGCACCGACGAATTCATGAAGCTCAAAGTCGAAGGCATCAACGACTGCGCCGAGGTGCTTGTCGCCGCGCTGATGGATGATCGCGAGCGTCACATCTTCGGTCGTCGGACGATGCCGGAAATGGATATGGCCTCGCTGTCCTGCGCGATCCAGAACCTCTGGCTGGCCTCCCGCGCTGAGGGATTGGGCATGGGCTGGGTCTCGCTGTTCGAGCCACAAGCGCTGGCGGACCTGCTGGGTTTACCGGCCGGAGCCAAGCCGTTGGCCGTTCTTTGCCTAGGACCGGTCAAGGAATTCTATCCGGCGCCGATGCTGGTACTCGAAGGCTGGGCGCAGGCGCGTCCGCTCAGTGAGCTGCTGTATGAAAATTATTGGGGAGTGAGTCAATGAGTGTGGCGTTGTTGAGTGTCGCCGCGGTTGCGCTGGATGCGCTGCTGGGTGAACCCAAACGCTGGCATCCGCTGGTGGCGTTCGGTCGTTTTGCCGACCGCATCGAGCAACGTTTCAATGGTGAAGGTCGCGGCTGGCGCAGCCATGGCGTGACTGCCTGGGTCATCGCGGTGTTGCCGCTGACCCTGCTGGCCACGGCGTTTTCCTGGGCGCCCTATGTCGGCTGGATCGTCGAAATTCTCGTGCTCTATTGCGCCCTCGGCATGCGCAGCCTTGGTGAACACGTCGAGCCGGTGGCCAAGGCGCTGCGCAGCGATGATCTGGACGAGGCGCGCAAACGTGTCAGTTATCTGGTCAGCCGCCAGACCAGCGAACTGGATAAAACCGAAGTTGCCCGCGCCGCCACCGAATCCGTATTGGAGAACGGTAGCGACGCGGTATTCGCTGCGCTGTTCTGGTTTGCCGTGGCCGGCGCGCCTGGCGTGGTGCTCTATCGCTTGAGCAATACCCTCGATGCGATGTGGGGTTACCGCAATGAACGCTTCGAGCGTTTCGGCTGGGCCGCGGCAAAGATCGACGACGTCCTCAACTATATTCCTGCACGCCTGGTGGCGCTGACCTACGCGCTGCTGGGCAAAACCCGACTGGCGCTGAAATGCTGGCGCACCCAGGGCCCGACCTGGGACAGCCCGAATGCCGGTCCGGTGATGGCAGCCGGTGCCGGAGCGCTCGGTGTCGAGTTGGGCGGGGCGGCGATTTATCACGGCGAACTGCATCAGCGTCCGCCACTGGGCGAAGGCATGCCGGCGGACGCCGACTCCATCGACCGCGGCTGGCAATTGGTCCAGCGCGGGGTATGGTTATGGTTGCTGATCCTCTGCGTGGGGGCTGAATTTTATGCTTGAACACGGTGGTCGGTTACGCAAGGCAGCGCTCGAATACGGCATCGCCGAAGCCGATTGGCTCGACCTGTCCAGCGGCCTCGCGCCCTGGCCGTTTCAGGTCCCGGAGATTCCGTTGCGGGCCTGGGCGCGTTTGCCGGAAACCGATGACGGTCTGGAGCAGGCGGCCTGTGATTATTACGGCGCCGCTCAGGTGCTGCCGGTGGCCGGCTCGCAAATGGCGATCCAGTTGCTGCCGCGTTTGCGTCGGGCCGGCAAGGTCGGCGTGCTCTCGCCGTGTTACGCCGAACACGCCGAAGCGTGGCGCCGTAATGGTTACATCGTGCGTGAAGTGCTGGAGCAAGAAGTCGACTTCTATCTCGACAGCCTCGACGTGCTGGTGGTGGTCAACCCGAACAATCCTACCGGCCTGAGCCTGACACCCAGTCGTCTGCTCGACTGGCACTCGCGGCTGGCCCAGCGTGGTGGCTGGCTGGTGGTGGACGAGGCGTTCATGGACAACACACCGCAGCTGAGCCTGGCACCTTTTGCCAATCAGGTCGGGTTGGTTGTGCTGCGTTCCTTCGGAAAATTTTTCGGCCTGGCCGGTGTGCGCCTGGGTTTCGTGCTGGCCGAGCGCAAGTTGCTCAAGTTGCTGGCCGAGCAAGTGGGACCGTGGGCGGTCAGCGGGCCGACGCGGGTGCTGGGGCAGGCCTGCCTGCTGGATACCGAAGGGCATGCCCGGCAGCGGGTTCGCACTGATGAAGCCAGTGAACGTCTGGCGCTGCTGCTTGAACACCACGGTTTCAAACCCCTGGGTGGCTGCGCCTTGTTTCAATGGCTGATCACCGACCGCGCCGAAGACTTGCATGAGTTCATGGCCCGGCGCGGCATTCTGCTGCGGTTGTTCACGCACAACAGCAGCCTGCGTTTCGGCTTGCCCGCCGATGAAGCCGACTGGACACGTCTCGCGCAAGCATTCGAAGCCTACACCAAGGAAACCCAATGACTACGTTGATGGTGCAGGGCACCACTTCCGACGCCGGTAAAAGCACGCTGGTGACGGCGTTGTGCCGCTGGGTCACGCGTCAGGGCGTTAGCGTCGTACCGTTCAAACCACAGAACATGGCGCTCAACAGTGCCGTGACCGCCGACGGTGGTGAGATCGGTCGTGCGCAAGCGGTGCAAGCCCAAGCCGCCAAGCTTGAGCCGCACACCGACATGAACCCGGTGCTGCTCAAGCCCAACAGCGATACCGGCGCCCAAGTGATCATCCATGGCCGCGCGGTCACGACGATGAACGCGGTCGCGTATCACGACTACAAAGCCATCGCCATGCAAGCAGTGCTGGCCTCTCATGAACGGCTGAGCGCGGCTTATCCAGTGGTCATGGTCGAAGGCGCGGGCTCGCCGGCCGAGATCAATCTGCGTGCCGGTGACATCGCCAACATGGGCTTTGCCGAGGCGGTGGATTGTCCGGTGCTGCTGATCGCCGACATCAATCGCGGCGGGGTTTTCGCGCATCTGGTGGGCACGCTGGAACTGCTGTCGCCCAGCGAGCAGGCGCGGGTCAAAGGCTTCATCATCAACCGGTTTCGCGGCGATATCGCTTTGCTGCAACCGGGTCTTGACTGGCTGGAAGCGCACACCGGCAAACCGGTGATCGGCGTTCTGCCTTACGTGATGGACCTGCACCTGGAAGCCGAGGACGGCATCGACCAGCGTCAGACCGACAAGGCTGACCAGGTGCTGAAAGTGCTGGTGCCGGTGCTGCCGCGCATCAGCAACCACACCGATTTCGATCCACTGCGTCTGCATCCGCAGGTGGATCTGCAATTTGTCGGCCCCGGTCAGGCGATTCCGCCGGCTGACCTGATGATTCTCCCAGGTTCGAAAAGCGTGCGCAGTGACCTCGCGTATCTGCGGGCCAATGGCTGGGACACCGCGATCAGTCGTCATCTGCGTTATGGCGGCAAAGTGCTGGGCATTTGCGGCGGTCTGCAAATGCTCGGCGAGCAGGTACACGACCCGCTGGGCCTCGAAGGCGCACCGGGTTCCAGCGCCGGTCTGGGCTTGCTGGCGTTCGAAACCCAGCTCGAAGAAGAGAA
The DNA here is from genome assembly GCF_029963765.1 of Pseudomonas sp. UYIF39. GTDB lineage: Bacteria > Pseudomonadota > Gammaproteobacteria > Pseudomonadales > Pseudomonadaceae > Aquipseudomonas. The sequence continues at coordinate 195,950 of NZ_JALBYU010000003.1, read as the reverse complement.
GCAATTGCGCAATGTGCGTGGGCGTCTGGCGCTCGAAGACGCGCCGGTCAGCGGCTACGAAATTCATGCCGGCGTCACCACCGGGCCGGCGCTGGAAAACGCCGCAGTGCAACTGGACGACGGTCGCTGCGACGGTGCGCAAAGTGTGGACGGGCAGATATTCGGCACCTATCTGCATGGGCTGTTTGAATCGCCCGCGGCGTGCAGTGCGCTGTTGCGCTGGGCAGGTTTGCAGGCGGTGCAGGAAGTGGATTATCACGCGTTGCGTGAGCGCGATATCGAGCGGCTGGCGGATCTGGTGGAGAAGCATCTGGATACCGAGTTGTTGCGGGAACTCTGTGGGTTTTAGGGTGATTGTGCTGGCCTCTTCGCGACCAAGTCGAATCGTCGCACCGCCGCTCCCACATTGGAATGCGGTCAACTGTGGGAGCGAGCTTGCTCGCGATGAGGCCCGCCACCACACCGCATATTTTAAGGAATGAACCATGCTGCAACTGATCCTCGGCGGCGCCCGCTCCGGCAAAAGCCGCCTGGCCGAAAAACTCGCCTCCGACAGCGGTCTGGCGGTGACTTACATCGCCACCAGCCAACCCCTCGATGGTGAAATGAACGAGCGGGTGGCCCATCACCGCGCCCGTCGTCCGGCCGAATGGGCGTTGATTGAAGAACCGGTGGAACTCGCCCGCATCCTGCGCGAAACCGCCAGCGCCGAACGTTGCCTGCTGGTGGATTGCCTGACGTTATGGATGACCAATTTGCTGATGCTCGACAACGTCAAGCGCCTGTCGGCCGAACGTGATGCATTGCTGGACTGCCTGGCGTCGTTGCCGGGTGAAATCATTTTTGTCAGCAACGAGACCGGAATGGGTGTCGTGCCGCTGGGCGAATTGACTCGCCGCTATGTCGATGAAGCCGGTTGGCTGCATCAAGCGTTGGCCGAGCGCTGTGAGCGCGTTGTCCTGACCGTCGCCGGCCTGCCCCTGACTTTGAAAGGAACTGCGTTATGACTCAATCCTGGTGGTTGAACCCCTGCAAGTCGATCGATGCTAAAGCGGTCGAGCAGGCCGAGGCCCGGCAACAACAGCTGACCAAACCGGCCGGCTCCCTCGGTCGGCTTGAGTGGGTGGCCGTCCAATTGGCCGGGTTACAAGGGCAGGTCAAGCCGAGACTGGATCAGCTGTGGATCGCGATTTTTGCCGGTGATCACGGCGTGGTCGCTGAAGGGGTGTCGGCATTTCCCCAGGAAGTCACCGGGCAGATGCTGCACAACTTCGTCAGCGGTGGGGCGGCGATCAGCGTGTTGGCGCGGCAGCTTGGGGCATCCCTTGAAGTCGTCGACCTGGGCACGGTGACGCCGTCGTTGAATTTGCCGGGCGTGCGTCACTTGAACATCGGCCCGGGCACGGCGAATTTCGTCGAAGGTTCGGCGATGACGCCGGCTCAAGGTGAACTCGCTTTGCAGGCCGGCCGCGACAGCGTGCAGCGCGCCATCGCGGCGGGTGCGCAGTTGTTTATCGGTGGCGAGATGGGCATCGGCAATACCACCGCAGCCAGCGCGTTGGCCTGTGCCTTGCTCGATTGCCCGGTGGTGCATCTGGCCGGGCCGGGCACGGGTTTGAACGCAGCGGGTGTCAGTCATAAAGCTCAGGTTATCGAGCGCGCTTTGGCATTGCACAGCGCTCAGCGTGGCGATGCACTGCAAACCCTGTTCAACCTCGGCGGTTTTGAGATCGCGGCACTGGTCGGCGCGTATCTGGCGTGTGCCCAGGGAGGCATCGCGGTGCTGGTGGACGGTTTTATTTGTAGCGTCGCGGCGTTGGTGGCGGTGCGCTTGAACCCTGAATGCCGTCAGTGGCTGTTGTTCGGTCATCGCGGCGCCGAGCCGGGTCATCGTCATGTGCTGGAAACCCTGAACGCCGAACCGCTGCTGGACCTCGGCTTGCGTCTGGGCGAGGGCAGTGGCGCGGCATTGGCCGTGCCGTTGCTGCGTCTGGCGTGCGACCTTCACGGGCAGATGGCGACGTTCGCCGAGGCCGCCGTGGCGGACCGTCCGGCATGACCTTGCGCCTGGACCTGTTGCGCCACGGTGAAACCGAACTCGGCGGCGGTTTGCGCGGCAGCCTCGACGATGCGCTGACTGAAAAGGGCTGGGCACAGATGCGCGCGGCGGTGGTCGAGTGTGGGCCTTGGGATCGTTTGGTCAGCTCGCCGTTGCAGCGGTGTGCGCGGTTCGCCGAAGAACTCGGCGCACAACTGGGTTTGCCAGTGCAGTTGGATAAAGACCTGCAAGAGCTACACTTCGGCGCCTGGGAAGGGCAGAGCGCTGCGGCGCTGATGGAAACTGATGCCGAGGCGTTGGGATTGTTCTGGGCCGACCCTTATTCGTTTACGCCGCCTCAGGGTGAGCCGGTGGCGGATTTTGCGACGCGGGTGTTGGCAGCTGTTGAGCGCTTACAGGCTACCTACGCAGGCGAGCGGGTATTGCTGATCAGTCACGGCGGGGTCATGCGTTTGTTGCTGGCTCAGGCGCGGGGATTGCCTCGTGAGCAGTTGCTCAACGTCGAAGTCGGCCATGGCGCGTTGTTTTCGCTGACGGTCGAATCCGGCGTGTTGTTAAAGGAAGCGATCTGACCATGTTGCCGTTCTGGATCGCCCTGCAATTTTTGAGCAGTCTGCCGATTCGTCTGCCGGGCATGCCGGAACCACAGGAATTGGGGCGGTCGTTGCTGTTTTATCCGCTGGTCGGCCTGCTGTTCGGCGGGGTTTTGTTGGCGTTCAACTGGCTGCTGCTCGGCACCCCGTTGTTGCTTCACGCCGCGCTGTTGCTGACGGTGTGGGTATTGCTCAGCGGCGCTTTGCACCTGGACGGCCTGGCCGATAGCGCCGATGCGTGGCTCGGTGGGTTCGGCGATCGAGAGCGCACGTTGACGATCATGAAGGACCCGCGCAGCGGGCCGATGGCGGTCGTGACGCTGGTGTTGGTGTTGCTGCTCAAATTCGCCGCGTTGCTGGCATTGATCGAGCAACAACACGCCGTTGTCCTGATCATTGTTCCGCTGATCGGGCGAAGCGCGATGCTGGGCTTGTTCCTGACGACGCCTTATGTGCGTGCCGGTGGCTTGGGGCAGGCGCTGGCCGATCATCTGCCACGTCTGGCGGGCAAGCAGGTGTTGGCGGTCAGTGCGTTGGCGTGTGTTTTGATTGCCGGCCTCAGCGGCGTGTTGGCAGTGGTGCTGGCGGCGCTGGTGTTTGCCTGGCTGCGGCACGTGATGCTGCGCCGATTGGGCGGCACGACGGGCGATACAGCGGGGGCGTTGCTGGAAATCCTTGAAGTCGCGGTGCTGGTGGGATTGGCGATCTGCTGAACTTCCCACATCATGTAACTTGATTTAACACAACCGCGGGTATATACACGCACCATGCTCGACTCCCAATGTTTATGCATCAACCTGCGTCGCGCCGCCCGTGGCGTCAGCAGGCATTACGACGGCGCTCTCGATGGCTTCGGGATCAACGTCGCCCAGTATTCTCTGCTGTGTAATTTGCAGCGTCTGGATAAACCGAGTATTTCCACGTTGGCCGAGGCCATGGGGCTGGATCGCAGCACCTTGGGGCGCAATCTGCGGGTGCTGGAAGGTGAAGGCCTGCTGACGCTGGTCGAGGGCGAAGACATGCGTAACCGCATCGTCATGCTCACCGAGGCGGGTACTGAGCGCCTGAAAGCCGCCTTGCCAGCCTGGGAAGCGGCGCAACAGCGGTTGATTGACCGTCTGGGTGCCGAGAAACGCGAAACCTTGCTGCGACTGCTGGACGAACTGGCGTGATGCCGGTTTTTCCGATCTTAAGCGGGTATATACCCGCTACCGGAGAATAAGAATGACATCGATGTGGCGTACGTGCGGTTGGGTTTTGTTGGGGAGTGCGCTGATTCTCGCGTTGTCCTTGGGCGTCAGACACGGCTTCGGGCTGTTTCTGGCGCCGATGAGTGCCGAATTCGGTTGGGGACGTGAGACGTTTGCCTTCGCCATTGCCTTGCAGAACCTGATCTGGGGCCTGGCGCAGCCATTCACGGGCGCGCTGGCCGACCGCTTTGGCGCCGCGAAAGTGGTGCTGATCGGCGGTGTCCTGTATGCGGTGGGTCTAGTGTGCATGGGCCTGTCGGATTCCGCCGTGACCTTGTCCCTGAGTGCCGGTCTGTTGATCGGCATCGGTCTGTCCGGCACCTCCTTCTCGGTGATCCTTGGCGTGGTCGGCCGCGTAGTGCCGCCAGAGAAACGCAGCATGGGCATGGGCATTGCCAGCGCTGCCGGCTCTTTCGGTCAATTCGCCATGGTGCCCGGTACGCTGGGGTTGATTGGCTGGCTGGGTTGGTCAGCGGCATTGCTGGTGTTGGGTATGCTGGTGGCGCTGATTGTGCCGTTGGTGAGCATGCTCAAGGACAAGCCGCTACCGGTGTTCGGCCATGAGCAAACACTGTCCGAAGCCCTGCGCGAGGCCTGTTCCCATTCGGGGTTCTGGCTGCTGGCGTTCGGCTTTTTTGTTTGCGGCTTCCAGGTGGTATTCATCGGCGTGCATTTACCGGCTTATCTGGTGGATCAGCATCTCCCGGCGAGCGTCGGTACGACGGTGCTGGCGCTGATCGGGCTGTTCAATATTTTCGGTACCTACACGGCAGGCTGGCTTGGCGGACGGATGTCCAAGCCACGTTTGCTCACCGGCCTGTATCTGCTGCGGGCCGTGGTGATCGGATTGTTCCTGTGGGCACCGGTCACGACGACCACCGCTTACCTGTTTGGCATGGCGATGGGTTTCCTGTGGCTGTCGACCGTGCCCTTGACCAACGGCACCGTCGCGACCTTGTTCGGCGTGCGAAATCTGTCCATGCTCGGTGGGATTGTTTTCCTGTTTCACCAGCTCGGATCGTTCCTCGGCGGCTGGTTGGGCGGGGTGGTGTACGACCGAACCGGGAGCTATGACTTGATCTGGCAGGTAGCGATTCTCTTGAGCCTGTTGGCAGCAGCCCTGAACTGGCCGGTGCGTGAGCAGCCGGTGGCGCGTCTGCAAACACAGATGAGTGCGATATGAACAGTCTCTGGCCGCGGATCGCTGTCATCGCTGTCTGCGCCTTGCTGCTGGCCCTGTCATGGTGGGGCTGGCATCAGGGCGGGCTGGCGTTGATGCAACTGGGCATGGGTGCTTGCTAGCAGGATAGGAGGGCGAGTAACTTCGGTTTTGACGATTTCTCAAGGATGCACCGACATGCTGATGCGTTGGCTCGCAGTTCCCGCGTTACTGGTAGCGTTTAGTGGATTGGCTCAAGCGGCAGAGTGCCCGGACCTGTTGCAAGGCTCGTTGCCGAAGCTGCGCGCCAAGGAATCCATCGACCTGTGCCAGCGCTTCGCTGGCAAACCGCTGGTGGTGGTCAATACCGCGAGCTTCTGTGGTTTCGCCCCGCAGTTCAAAAGCCTTGAGGCGCTTAATCAGCGTTACAAGGATCAGGGGCTGGAAGTCATTGGCGTTCCGTCCAACGACTTCAAGCAAGAGTCCAAGGATGGCGAAGAGACTGCCAAGGTCTGCTACGTGAACTACGGCGTGACGTTCACCATGACTGAACCGCAGAAAGTCCGCGGTGATGACGCGACTCACTTGTTCAAGATCATCGCCAAGCAGAGCACCGCGCCGAAGTGGAACTTCTACAAGTACGTGGTCGATCGCAAGGGCAAGGTGATCGCCAATTTCTCCAGCCTGACCACGCCTGACGATCCCGAGTTCATCGCTGCGGTGGAGAAAGCCCTGGCCTCGCAACCCTGATCGACACCCGTTAAAAAGCCCCGCCTCTGTACAAGAGAGCGGGGCTTTTTCAATTCAGGCGGCGAGTGAGGAACCGTCAGAAGCGGTAGGTCGCACCGACACCGAAACCGTTCGCACTGTTTTCGTACTTGGCGTTGTAGGACTGACCCAAAGCGTTAGCGCGGTTGACAGTGACAGATTCTTCCTTGAGGTAAGAGTAAGCCACATCAATGGTCCAGTCGTCGGTTGGGTTGAAGCCCGCACCGACACTGAAGATGGTCCGGTCGCCGGTAGGAATGCGTGGCGAACGATCAGTGTTGTTGGTGGGCGACTGGTCAAAGGAGAGACCGGTACGCAGTACCCACTGCTTGTTCAGCTGGTAGGAAGTACCCACGGCGTAGGCCCAGGTGTCATGCCAGTTTTGGTCTTCCTTGATGGTGCCAAGGATTTGTGGGGCGAGGGCACCACCGCTAGGTGCGGTTACGCCTTCGTTGTTGACCGTGATGTCTTTCAGGCGGCTCCACCGAGTCCAGGTAGCACCGGCATAGAGCTTCCAAGCATCATTCATATCTTGAGTCACGGAAAGGTCATAGGACTCAGGTGTTTCGATCTTCAGCGAGGCATCGTAACGGTTGGATTTGAGCAGTTGAGGTGGCACGCCAGCGCCGGCAGTCACATTGGTGTGGCCGTCGAGCTTGTAGTTCACTTTCGAGTGATAGGTCAGGCCCACGCGAGTGGTGTCGGTGGCTTGCACCAGGATGCCGGCGTTGAAGCCCAAGGCCGTATCGTCGCCCTTGATCTCCACATTGTTGTCACCAGTCCGGGGGATAGGGAGAGCAATGTCCGATTCCAGGGTGCCGGAAATCCGGTTGATGGTAGGGCCAAAACCGATCGAAACTTTATCGTTGAAAGCGTAGCTGACGGTTGGCTGCAAAGTGACGACTTTGACTTCGCTCTTGCTGCCGAAAGCGCGGCCCTGAAAGCCGTTTTCGTAGTCGGTGATCAGCCCGAACGGAGCGTAGACACCCAAACCAAAAGCCCATTCATCGTTGATTTTATTTGTATAGAAACCCATCGGTACTGTAGTGAACGGAACCATATCGCCTTTGTTGGTTCCGCTTGAACGGCCGCTGGTATCGCTGATATCGGTCGAGGCGTCGATCGCTGCGATACCGCCAGTGATTTGTTGGCCTTTGAGGCGGGCCATACCGGCAGGGTTGCCAAAAACTGTACTTGCATCATCGGCAGATGAAGAGCGCCCCGCAAAACCTGTCCCCATCCCGCTGATGCTTTGTTCGTTAAGGGCAAAGCCACTTGCGAAGATTTGGGTGGATGCCAAGGTAACGGCGAGGCTAAGGGTGGTTTTGAGCATTACTTTTTTCATTATTAGAACTCCTGATGATCACCGGGGCGAAAATTACCAACATTTTCGTCCCAGCGCTATAGGCTGTATGCGTTGATTTAGAGCGGTTTTGTAGGACAATCCGACCAAAATCGCAGCAGTTGCGCGATCTTGTGGAAACAGCAGATCAGCAGGCGACCTGATTCAGCGGTGAAACACAGGTTTGCCAGGCGCAGGTGAAGTCTCTCAGGCGTCCTTGAGGCTGGAAGATCTGGCGCCAGATGCGGGCCATTCCCAGTAGGTCGTCTGCTTCGGGGAGGGGGGTGTTCTGTTCTTCTACCAGCAGCCAGGCGATGGCTGTGGCGTAACGCAGGTTGACGGTCAATTCGAGGTGCGGACCACTCAGGAACGCATGTTGGCTGGCCAGGCCGCGAACCAGGCTTGCGCGTTCCGGGTCAAGTGCCAGGTAGTGGTCCCAAAGTGCTTGATGGCGGGGTTCGGCGATTCGATACAGGCCGTGTCCACGGCGGTCATGCAGGGCAGTTCCAAGGGCTGACTGGCTGGCGGCGACGCCCAGCAGCAGGGATTCGGCAGTTGCGCTATGGCGCCCGAGGTAGATCAATGTCGGGCGGATCACATAACGGCACAGTTCGCTGGCAGCGATACCCATAAAGCCCTCGCAACATCAAATGGTCGGCGATACCTGAAGGGGCATTGGCAGCAGTGAATCGAATCAGGCTCGCCGGAAGCGGAACAAGCCGCTTGAGTTGAAGTGTAGTGTCATATTCGCGCCGTAAAGGCCTGTTTTTAAAATATTTCCGGCTGCGAGTTATAACCGTTATATCGGTTAGTGCTTAGGCTGTGGCAGCGAAAAGAGAAATATCGGGCAATAAAAAGCCCCGCTTTTTAAGCGAGGCTTTTGAGGTTTTCAGACTTTCTGGCGTATCAGGCAACCAGTGCCTGACGGGTACGCTCGATCACGGCCTGCAGCGGCTCGGCGCTGGAGTATTGATCGGGGTACAGGCGTTCGCTGTGACGAGCGATGCCGTGTTCGTTGACCAGGGTGAAGCTGAAGCAGCCTTTGCGAGCAGCCATGATCAGGCAGTTCATTGGTGCAAAAGCATTGGTTAGGGTGCGAATGGCATCCTGAGTGTGGATTTGAGTAGACATAGTCATTGGGTGTTCCTACAAGCGACACGGATAAGAACCGTGCAAAGTTAAAACGTTCCAGTGACGACGACCACCATTGGTCGAACGAAGAACCCGACTGGAACAAAGCAGCCAGTTTGAAGCGCTGATAAATTGGCGCGCTTGGGCTGGCAGGTAGGTACTTAGGAGGGCAGGCAACACATCAAGGGCAAAGGTTCTGGGCCCAGGGTGAAGATCCTGATCAATTTGCAGGTTGGTTCGGTCAGAGTAAGTGAGCTTCGCAACACCCTTTGCTTTCGATTCAAAGGCTGTGTTGACGCAAGGTTTACCTGGAAACCATCGAGGTGGTCGATCCCGCTTTGTCGGTGGAGGCTTCCTTTGGGAAGGCTGACCGGGGGGATTTGTTCGACCAGAATTGACTTTCAGCTTGGTACTAACGCTGCGGATACTAACGGATTGAATTGCTGAAGGGAAGTGTGTTAGCAAAAAAGTTCTCTGAACGCCCTCATTCAACGTCCGGATTGGCGCTCGGAAAAAGCCATGACCCGCAGACTTGCCCTGTAATAGCACAAATTCCGACTATTGGTAGTCATGGCTCATCGGGCCAGGACCAGCCTGGATCACCGGTTTGCCAAGGTTTATCCCCAGGTGCAGGCAAAAAATGCGCCGAAACGGCGCATCGATATAACTGCCTCGAAGGGACTTGTGCACATAAGTGGCGGCGGGTGTCACGCCGCTGTCATCATCCCTTCAAACGCAGTGGGTGCCTGCAACTAAAATTTAAGTCAATGAAAAACATCGCTTTTTTTTACTGGTGAAAAAATCGTCAGTTTGACTGCGAGCCCCATTCCATAGGGCTTTGCGAGAGTTCAAGGGCGGTTGTCCACTGAGTTATCCACAGCTTCTGTGGATTGTCCCGAGCGCTTGCTCTAGGACGGGCGTGCCGGGTTTTTTTAGGCTTTACCTGTAAGAAAAAAAGAGTAGAGTGGCGCGCCTTCCGATCTGCCCCACAGTGCTTTATGAAGTTTCGCTCAGCATCAGTCTCTGCAACCTCCACACCTCCCAGCATTACCCCGCCCAAGCGCTTTTCGATGCGTGTGGCTGAGTGGCTGCTGGACAGTCCGCGTCTGGGCGAAAACCCCAACGTCAAACACTTCGCCGGAAGTTTGCTCAAGCAGCCAGCCCGGGAAGGGGTCGTGGCCGCGCAAAGCCGTCTCGGTCAGCTGATGTGCCGTGAATGCGGGAATGCCCGGGACCGTCGTATTGGTCAAGACCTTCTGCGTTCTGCCGCGCGGGCAGGGGATCGGCGCGCCCAGCAAGAACTTGGGCTGATCGAAGACTGAGCTGTCCAAGACCTGACGCCTTGGTTAACCTTCAAGTTTTATTTCATTGGCAGGAGTGGCTATGGCTATGGACTTGACCAGCGCATTGCTCGGTCTGGCGGGCGCTGCGCTGCCGTTACTGGTACTGGCCTGGCAACTTCAACGGCGAGCGAGCGCCACGCAGTCAGAGGTTGCACTGCTGGAAGAGCGTCTGGCTACGGCCCATCTGGCCCAGGATGGATTGAACGCACAACTCGAAGCCTGTCGCGATGAGATTGGTGATCTGGGCCAGGCGAATGCCGCTAAACAAGCTGACCTGGCCGCTGTACGCCGTGAAGTCGAATTGCTGCAGATCGAACGGGACGACGCACGCGACGCCGCTCACGCCTGGAATCTGGAACGCGCCGGCAAAGAGGCTGAGTTGCGCCGTCTGGACGCCCAGGCCGCTTCTCTCAACGCCGAGCTGCGTGAGCAGCAGGAAAGCCATCAGCAGCGCCTCAACGACCTGCAGGGCTCGCGAGATGAGTTACGCGCCCAGTTCGCCGAGCTGGCCGGAAAAATCTTCGACGAGCGCGAGCAGCGCTTTGCCGAAACCAGTCAACAACGCCTCGGTCAGTTGCTCGATCCGTTGAAGGAACGCATCCAGTCCTTCGAGAAACGCGTCGAAGAAAGCTATCAGGCAGAAGCCCGCGAACGTTTTTCCCTGGCCAAGGAACTGGAACGGCTGCAACAGCTGAACCTGCGCCTGAGCGACGAAGCCACCAACCTGACCCGCGCCTTGAAAGGGCAGAAAACCCAAGGCAACTGGGGCGAGCTGATTCTTGAGCGAGTGCTTGAACATGCGGGCCTGGAGAAGGGGCGCGAGTACCAGACCCAGGTCAACCTCAAGGGCCCGGACGGTGAGCGTTTCCAGCCGGACGTGATCATTTATCTGCCGGGTGACAAACAGGTGGTGGTCGACTCCAAGGTCAGCCTCACGGCCTATCAGCAATACGTCGCGGCCGAAGACGATGCCATCGGCCAGATCGCCATCAAGCAGCACGTGCTTTCCCTGCGCACTCACGTCAAAGGGCTGGCCGGCAAGGATTACAAGCGTCTCGACGGTTTGCACAGCCTGGATTTCGTCCTGCTCTTCGTACCGATCGAAGCGGCGTTTTCCGCCGCATTGCAGGCTGAGCCGACGCTATTCCAAGAAGCCTTCGACCGCAACATCGTGATCGTCAGCCCGACCACTCTGCTGGCGACCCTGCGCGTCATCGACAGCCTGTGGAAGCAGGAGCGCCAGAGCCAGAACGCCCGGGAAATCGCCGAACGGGCCGGATGGCTGTACGACAAGTTCGTGCTGTTCATTCAGGATCTGGATGAAGTCGGTAATCGCTTACAACAACTGGATAAAGCCTACAGTTCTGCGCGCAATAAGCTGACAGAAGGTCGGGGCAATCTGGTCAGCCGAAGCGAGCAGCTCAAGTTGCTTGGCGCGCGCGCGAGCAAGAGCCTGCCGGCAGACTTGCTGGAACGGGCGATGACGGATGTGGATGGGTTGGCCGAATTGCCGGAATAAAATCAAAATAGCGCAGGAAACAAACGCTACAACGGCAAATGCCGGCTCAGCAACGCCCGCAACGCCGCCGGTTTCACCGGTTTAGCCAGGTAATCCAGCCCTGCCGCATGCACCTGGGCCACCGTCTCCGGTCGCCCATCGGCGCTGATCACTACCCCTGGCACTGGCTCACCCAATCGGGTGCGCAGCCATGCCATCAATTCGGTCCCGGTCTCTCCATCGTCCAAGTGGTAATCCACCAGCGCCAATTGCGGACGCACACCATCGCGGAGCAGCGCCGCGCATTCATCGCGGTTGCGCGCGGTCCAGACCTGACAACCCCAGCGCGTGAGCAAGCTGTTCATGCCGATCAGGATGCTGTCTTCATTGTCGATGCACAGCACCTGCGCGCCGCTCAGCAATTTGCCATTGAGTCCGGCGACCTTGGTCGGGATCGCGGATTGCGTCCGGGCCAGCGGCACACTGACGCTGAACACACTGCCGCGCCCCGGCCAGGAGCGTACGCGCAAGGTATGACCGAGCACGCGACACAACCCGTCGGCGATCGCCAAGCCTAGCCCCAGGCCTTTTTCAGCACGCGTCTGGTGGCTGTCGAGGCGTTTGAACTCTTCAAAAATGACCTGCTGTTTATCCAGCGGAATGCCCGGGCCACGGTCCCAGACTTCCAGGCACAGCTCGCCCTTGCGTCGGCGAACCCCCAGCAGCACCGGCCCTTTGGCGTAGCGGAAGGCGTTGGTCAGGAAGTTCTGCAGGATTCGACGCAACAGTTTGATGTCACTGTCGACGCGCAACGTACTGCCCCTGACGCGGAATTTCAGCCCCTGGTCGCGGGCCAGCGCCTGGAACTCGGCACTGAGGACGTCGAACATCTCATTGAGTACGAACGGTTTGGGATCAGGGTTGATCTTGCCGTTTTCCAGGCGGGAAATGTCCAGCAGGTCGCTGATCAAATCCTCGGCCGAGCGCAGTGAAGTGTCGAGATGATGGACCAGTTTCTGCGCCTCACCGGAGAGGCCGTCGTCTTGGTGGGAAAGGGCGGCCGAGAACAGTCGCGCAGCGTTCAACGGTTGCATCAAGTCGTGGCTGACCGCCGCCAGGAAACGGGTTTTCGACTGGTTGGCCGACTCCGCGGTGCCCTTGGCTTCGGTCAGGGCGACGTTGAGTTGCGACAGTTCGTGGGTCCGCTCGGTGACCCGTCGTTCCAGGCCCTCGTTGGCTTCGGTCAGTGCTTGCTCAGCCTCGCGGAACGCGGTGATGTCGGTGAAACTCATGACAAAACCGCCGCCCGGCATCGGGTTGCCGATCAGCTCGATCACACGGCCATTGGGGAAAAGTCTTTCAGAGGTGTGGGCGCGGCCCTGACGCATCCAGTGCAAGCGGCGGGCGACGTGCACTTCGGCTTCGCCGGGACCACACAGGCCGCGCTCGGCGTTGTAGCGAATGATGTCGGCAATCGGGCGGCCAAGCCTGATCAGTCCATCCGGGTAGTTGAACAGCTCCAGATAGCGCCGGTTCCAGGCCACCAGTTTCAGCGATTGGTCGACCACACTGATGCCTTGGGTGATGTTCTCGATCGCACCTTGCAGCAGCGCGCGGTTGAACTGCAGCACTTCCGAGGCTTCGTCGGCGATTCGGACGACGTCCTCGAGTTGCATTTCCCGACCTTCGATGGCGGCTTTTACCACCGCCCGGGTCGAAGAAGCACCCAGCACACCGGCCAGCAAGCGTTCGGTATGGGCGATCCACTCACCATCGGCGTTCTGGTTCGGGTTGAAGCCTTTGCCCTGACGGTAGGCGAAGCGGATAAAACTCTGACGGGCGCGTTCTTCGCCGACGAAGCGTGCGGCCAGTTGCAACAAATCGTCGATCTGCACCGACAGCATCGAGCGGGCGCTGGGGCGGGCGCTGATTTCCTGACCGATGAAGCGACCCGCCTGCCAATGTTCCGAAACCCTCGTACGCGACAGCACCGACACCCAGGCGAACAGCGTGAAGTTGCCCGCAAGAGACAGCACCACGCCTTGGGTAAGCGGGCTAATCGGCAGGTGCAACGGGTTGCTGTGTAACCAGGCCAGACCGGGGAAACTGCTCAGCGACAAGCCAAGGCTGGTGGCGGCAATCGGCAGGATCAAGGTGTAGAACCACAGGAACGTCCCGGCAGCCAGACCGGCGAACACACCGCGACGATTGGCCTGTTTCCAGTACAGCGCGCCGAGCATGGCCGGGGCCAGTTGGGTCACGGCGGCAAAGGCGATCTGGCCGATGGTCGCCAGGCTCGCCGTTGAGCCGAGCAGGCGATAGCTGACGTAGGCCAACAGCAGAATCACCACAATGCTCACTCGGCGCACCGAGAGCATCCACTGGCGGAACACTTCGAACGGCCGCTCGGCGTTGTTACGCCGCAGCAACCATGGCAACAGCATGTCGTTGGAGACCATGGTCGACAGCGCCACGCTGGCGACAATCACCATGCCGGTCGCCGCCGAGGCGCCACCGATAAACGCCAGCATCGCCAGGGCTGGATGGGATTGGGCCAGCGGTAGGCTGATGACAAACGAGTCCGGCAGCACCGAGCTCGGCAGCAGCATCTGACCGGCGAGGGCGATGGGAACGACGAACAGCGCCGCCAGCGCCAGATAGGCCGGAAACACCCACTTGGCCAGGCGCAGATCCTGAGGGTCGATGTTTTCCACTACGGTCACATGGAACTGCCGGGGCAGGCAGATGATTGCCATCATCGCCACACCGGTCTGCACCACCATCGACGGCCAGTTGATGGTTTCCTTCCAGTACTCTTCGAGGCGTGGGGCGAGCATGGCCTGGTCGAACAGGTCGTCGAAGCCGTCGTACAGGCCGTAGGTCACGAACACGCCGACCGCGAGAAAAGCAAACAGCTTGACCAGCGATTCGAACGCAATCGCCAGCACCATGCCGCGGTGGTGTTCCGTGGCGTCGAGGTTGCGGGTACCGAAGACGATGGTGAATAACGCCAGCACTAGCGACACGATCAGCGCCGTGTCCTGGGCGCGGGTGCCCATGGCGTCGGCACCGGCGCCGATCAGCAAGTTCACTCCGAGCACGATGCCCTTGAGTTGCAACGCGATGTAGGGCAACACGCCGACCAGGCAGATCAGCGCCACCACCACCGCCAGCGACTGGGATTTGCCATAGCGCGCGGCGATGAAGTCGGCAATGGAGGTGATGTTCTCCTGCTTGCTGATCATCACCATTTTTTGCAGGACCCACGGCGCGCCCACCAGCAGCAGGATTGGCCCGAGGTAGATCGGCAGGAAAGCCCAGAGCTGTTCGGCGGCCTGGCCCACGGCGCCAAAGAAGGTCCAGCTGGAGCAATAGACGGCCAGCGACAGGCTGTATACCCAGGCGCGCACCCGCGGCGGCAACGGCGTGCTGCGACGGTCGCCGTAGAAGGCGATGGCGAACATGATGGCCATATAGGCCAGGGCGACGGCGGCAATCAGCCCGCTGGACAGCGACATGGGAACTCCAGACAAAAGACACCCGGGACTCCCGCCCGGACAGACAGTCTCGCACGATGGCAGGGGTTAGTCAGTGTCGACCAAGGTCGCGGCGCGGCGGGGTGTCGCAGTGTGGATTTTGCCGTTACTGATCCAGCGCAATCTCGATCAACCGATGCAATTCCTCAACCTCCAGCGGCGCCGCTGAAAACAGGATGCGAAACACCGTCGGCGCCGCCACCATGTTAATCAGCCGATCAACGTTCGGCTTCGGCTGATCGGGGTAACGATCCAGAATCGTCTGCAGTTGCCCGCCAATGATCGTCGCGCAAAGGGCCGGTGTGGTGCTGCATTGCACGTCACGCAACATGTTGCGTCCGGGCTCTGAACTCATCTCGTCCAGATACTGCTCGGCCCAGGCGCGCACATCACCGTGCAGACTACCGGTATTGGCCGGCTCACTCTCGGGGCGCATTCGGGCGAGGGCGACGTCCGCCAACAACACAGACAAATCGCCCCAGCGCCGGTAGATGGTCGACGGCGTGACGCCAGCGCGCGCAGCGATTTGCGGGACGGTCACGGTGGTACGGTCCTGCTCTTCGAGAAGATCGCGGACTGCCGAGTGAACCGACTCTTGCACCCGGGCGCTTCTGCCGCCGGGGCGTAATCCTTCTTTAATAGCCATGCATCGGACCTTAACACAAAGAATTTGCTTTAAGCGCTAGCCAATAGCACACTCCGCAAAAGCAAAAAGTTAGCTTTTGCGGAGTGTGCTCATGTCTCGTTCAGCGTCTAAACGTTCAAGCCTGTGGTTTCTGGCGATCACCTTACTCAGTTTTCTCGCGGCGTCCACGGCGCCGACGCCGTTGTATCACCTGTACCAGGAACACCTGCAATTCTCGGCAGCGACCCTGACCGTGATTTTCGGCGTGTACGCCATCAGCTTGCTGGCGGCATTGCTCACGGTCGGTTCGCTCTCGGATTACCTGGGGCGCAAACCGGTGATCTTCACCGCTGTGATGTTTAACATTCTGGCGATGCTGCTGTTTATCAATGCAGACAGTGTCGCCTGGTTAATCAGCGCACGAGTGCTTCAAGGTTTTGCTACGGGGATGGCCACTGCCGTATTGAGTGCTGCGCTGTTGGACACTGATCGAGAGCAAGGGCCGCTGGTCAACAGTGTGGCGCCGTTGCTGGGCATGGCGTCGGGCGCCATGGGCTGCGGCTTGTTGGCCGAGTTTGCACCGCTGCCATTGCAGTTGACCTATTGGGTGTTGCTCGCGCTGTTTGTGATGCAGGCGCTGTACGTCTGGCGTTTGCCGGAAAGCGTCAGCCCGCAGCCGGGGGCTTGGGCTTCGCTGCGCCCAACCTTGCATGTGCCAGTCCAGGCGCGACGTGCGTTGTGGCTGGTGCTGCCGATCAACATCGCGGTGTGGGCGCTCGGTGGTTTTTACGCTTCTTTGGCACCGTCTCTGGTGCGCACGGCCACGGGATCGACCTCAAATCTGATTGGCGGTGCGACGGTCGCCGTGTTGACGGTAACCGGTGCGTTGATGATCTACACCCTGCGCGATCGGCCGGCCGACAAGGTTTTGCGATTAGGCGGCAGTCTGCTGCCCGTCGGCGTCGCACTTATTCTGATGGCGGTGCACAGCGCTAGCCTGCCACTGTTTTTTGTCGGGACACTGGTGGCCGGCTGCGGTTTCGGCGCCGGTTTCCTCGGTGCATTGCGCAGCGTCGTGCCGCTGGCGCTGCCCCATGAACGGGCAGGGTTGATGTCGGCTTACTACGTGCTCAGTTATCTAGCTTTCTGCTTGCCGTCGTTGCTGGCCGGGAACTTGACCCAGACCTTCGGGCTGGTGGCCACCACCGATGGTTACGGCGCGGTGCTGATTATTCTCTCGGTCAGCGCTCTGTTCGCGTTGATGCGTCAGCAGTCGGTGAAAGTCTGTGGCGTCGATGTTCGATGACCGCTAGCCTTGGCACCGCCATACATTTCGACCGACCGACGCATGAAAATCATCCGCAGCAAATCCTTCACCGCTGACCGTGCCTGGGGCGCTTTGGATATCGCCAAAATGAACGGCATCACCACGCGTTTGCACTGGACCGATCAGCCCTATAAATGGCACATCAATGATGGTCAAGAAGTGTTCGTGGTGCTGGATGGTCAAGTGCAGATGCGTTATCGCGAAGAAGGGCAGGAGAAAGAAGTGATGTTGGGTGTAGGAGATATCTTCTATGCCGACGTCGGCACCGAACACGTTGCCCATCCGCAGGGTGCGGCAAGAATCCTGGTGATCGAAACTGAAGGCAGCGTTTGACGTCATATCTGCAAAACAGATAACAGTTAGAGATATTACCCGTTATATCGATATTCGATTCGGATCTACCATGAGCTCCACCTCAACAGAGGACAGGAGTTCACCATGACATGCCCCAACACCGCCCCAGCCGGTTTCAAACCATTCAGTCATTTGCAGCATCCGCGTGAAGTCATCCGCCAGTTCACGCCGAACTGGTTCGCCGCCACCATGGGCACCGGTGTGCTGGCGTTGGCGCTGGCGCAGCTGCCTGGCGCAAATGCCGGTTTACACGCGATTGCCGAAGCCCTTTGGCTGTTCAATATTGTGCTATTCGTTTTATTCACGGTTATGTATGCGGCGCGTTGGGCGCTGTTTTTCGATGAGGCGCGGCGGATTTTCGGTCACTCCACGGTTTCGATGTTTTTTGGCACCATCCCCATGGGCCTGGCGACCATCATCAATGGTTTTCTGGTGTTCGGTCTGCCGCGTTGGGGCGAGGGCGTGATTCATGTCGCCGAGGTGCTGTGGTGGCTGGATGTGGCGATGTCTGTGGCGTGCGGCGTGCTGATTCCCTACCTGATGTTCACCCGTCAGGAACACAGCATCGACCAGATGACCGCTGTCTGGCTGTTGCCGGTGGTGGCAGCAGAAGTGGCGGCCGCCAGCGGTGGTCTGCTGGCACCGCACCTGGCCGATGCCCATTCGCAACTGGTGATTCTGGTGACCAGCTACGTGCTCTGGGCCTTTTCCCTACCGGTTGCGTTCAGCATTCTGACCATTCTGTTGCTGCGCATGGCACTGCATAAACTGCCTCACGAAAACATGGCCGCCTCCAGTTGGCTGGCGCTGGGGCCTATCGGCACCGGGGCGTTGGGCATGTTGCTGCTGGGCGCCGATGCGCCGGCGATCTTCGCTGCCAACGGTCTGCCGGGCATCGGTGAAATCGCCGCAGGGCTGGGGTTGGTGGCCGGGATCACCCTGTGGGGCTTTGGTCTTTGGTGGATGCTGATTGCAGTGCTCATCACTGCGCGTTACTTGCGCGTCGGTATTCCTTTCAACCTCGGCTGGTGGGGTTTCACCTTTCCGTTGGGCGTCTATTCCCTGGCGACGTTGAAACTGGCCAGCATCTTGAACCTGACGTTTTTCAGCGCCTTCGGTTGTGTGCTGGTGGTGTTGCTGGCGGTGATGTGGCTGATCGTCGCCAAACGGACAGTGCAGGGCGCCTGGCGGGGTGAGTTGTTTGTCTCGCCGTGCATTGCAGGTTTAAAAAAATAACCTGCAAGTTTTAGGTAATGTGTGGCCTGGATCGCCGTTGGACATTCCAATAACTGCATCCACGCCACTCTCTACCCAACATCAGGGACACATGGAAGATGAGTCACCCCTCACAGTTCACCTTGCTTCGCACCCGGCGCTTCCTGCCATTCTTCGTCACGCAGTCGCTCGGGGCGTTCAACGACAACATCTTCAAGCAGTCGCTGATTCTCGCCATTCTCTACAAGTTGACTATCGACGGTGACCGCTCGATCTGGGTCAACCTGTGTGCGCTGCTGTTCATCCTGCCGTTCTTCCTGTTCTCGGCACTGGCCGGGCAGTTCGGGGAAAAGTTCGCCAAGGACGCGCTGATCCGTCTGATCAAGCTCGGGGAAATCGCCATCATGGCGGTAGGCGCAGTCGGTTTCATGTTCGATCACCTGTCGCTGATGCTGGTGGCGCTGTTTGCCATGGGCACTCACTCAGCGCTGTTCGGGCCGGTGAAATACTCGATCCTGCCGCAGGCCTTGCGTGACGAAGAGCTGGTGGGTGGCAACGGCCTCGTGGAAATGGGTACCTTCCTGGCGATCCTCGCCGGGACCATCGGTGCCGGGATCATGATGTCCTCCATTCATTACGCGCCGATCGTCTCCACGGCGATCATCGGTGTTGCGGTGCTCGGCTATCTGGCCAGTCGCAGCATTCCACGGGCTGCGGCCGCCTCCCCGGAAATGCGTCTGAACTGGAACATTTTCAGCCAGTCCTGGGCCACGTTGAAGCTGGGCTTGGGACAGACCCCAGCGGTGTCGCGCTCGATTGTCGGCAACTCGTGGTTCTGGTTTGTCGGGGCGATTTATCTGACGCAGATCCCGGCCTATGCCAAGGAGTGGATGCACGGCGACGAAACCGTGGTGACGCTGATTCTTACGGTGTTCTCGGTCGGTATCGCACTCGGTTCGATGCTCTGCGAAAAACTGTCTGGTCGCAAAGTCGAGATCGGTCTGGTGCCGTTCGGCTCTTTCGGTCTGACGGTGTTTGGTTTGCTGCTGTGGTGGCATTCAGGTGGAATTCCAGACAGCGTGATAGGCCATGGCTGGATCGAAGTCCTGGGTTTTGGCCATGCCTGGCTGGTGTTGATCGACATTCTCGGGCTTGGGGTGTTCGGCGGTTTCTACATCGTGCCGCTGTACGCGCTGATTCAGTCACGGACCCACGAGAACGAGCGGGCGCGGGTGATTGCCGCCAACAACATTCTCAACGCGTTGTTCATGGTGGTCTCGGCGATTGTCTCGATCGTCTTGCTGAGCATGGTCAAGCTGTCGATCCCGCAGTTGTTCCTGGTGGTGTCGCTGCTGAACATCGGCGTCAACGCCTACATCTTCAGCATCGTCCCCGAGTTCAGCATGCGCTTCATGATCTGGCTGCTCAGCCATTCCATGTACCGCGTGGAGCATCGCAATCTGCAGTTGATTCCCGATGAAGGTGTGGCGTTGCTGGTGTGCAATCACGTGTCCTTCGTTGATGCCTTGCTGATTGGCGGCGCGGTGCGTCGGCCGATTCGCTTTGTGATGTATTACAAGATCTATAACTTGCCAGTGCTGAACTTCATCTTCCGCACGGCCGGGACCATTCCGATCGCGGGGCGCCAGGAAGACATTCAGATCTACGAAAAAGCCTTCACGCGCATTGCTCAGTATCTGAAGGACGGCGAATTGGTGTGCATCTTCCCTGAGGGCAAATTGACAGCCGATGGCGAGATCAACGAGTTCAAGGGCGGGCTGACGCGGATTCTCGAAGAGACGCCGGTGCCGGTGATTCCGTTGGCATTGCAAGGTTTGTGGGGGAGCTTCTTCAGCCGCGATCCGCAAAAGGGCGTGTTCCGCCGGTTGTGGTCACGGGTGACGCTGGTGGCAGGGCCGGCGGTGTCGGTTGAAGTGGCGGAACCAGCCCGGTTGCAAGGGTTGGTGAGGGAATTACGCGGCGCTGTGCGCTAATTCCTTTCGTTGCGGGCCGCTATCAAGGCGTGCCCGCTCTGGTGGGCATTAACCCGCCATCGCCAACCGGTTACGTCCCTCGCGCTTGGCCACATACAACGCACTGTCGGCCCGTCGCAACAGGCTCTCGGCAGACTCGCCGGGCAATAGCGTCGAGCAGCCAAGGCTGACCGTCAGCTCGATCGCATGGCCGTCGGCCGAATATTCCTCTGCCTGCACTGCAAATCGCAGTCGTTCGCCAACCATGGCGGCCGCTTCGCGGTTGGTGTTGGAAAGCAGGATCAGGAACTCTTCGCCACCAAACCGGAAGACCATGTCCACGTTGCGCAACTGGTTTTTGATCGAGCCTGCAACGGCCTTGAGCACGTCATCGCCGGCGCTGTGCCCGTGGTTGTCATTGATGTGTTTGAAGTGATCGATGTCCAGCATCAGCAGCGACAAGGGTTGCAGATGCCGACGGGACATCTCGATTTCCCGTTGCAGAGTCTGATCCATGGCGATTCGGTTGCCGGTGTCCGTAAGCGGATCGCGCAGGGCGCTTTGGGTGGCAGCGCGGTAGAGCAAGGCATTGCGCATCGGATACAGCAATGCGGAGAGCAGCGACTCGAGGTTGCCTTGTTCCTGCTCACTGAAACGCTGATTGCGGCGGAATACCAGTTCACCCAGGTGCTCGCCTTCATGGCTTAGGCTGTAGCTGATCGAATGATGGCCGCGCAGGCCGAATTCCAGGCGCAAGTCACTGGGCGTGTGCTCGTACGTCAAGGCGTCGAGCGGTACCAGTCGCTGAATCTCACGGAAGAAGAGCCCGAGAATGCGTTGCGGCTCAAGACTGGTTTGCAGCTGCAGGCTCAGTTGCTGGCGCAGTTGCGCAAGACTGACGGGCCTCTCGATGAGGGTAGGCTGCTGACCAAAGCCCAGGCGTTGCAATTTGGCAACATCTAAGTCAATTGCGTTGGTCTGGGAAGGTGATTTCATATGGCATGCGCCCCTAAGCAGTAAGCTGTCTTACAGGCTGGGTGAGAGCGGCTTTGGGCTGCGCGTCATACTGATCCATCAGTCCCGTAGGACGTTTGGCGCAAGTTTAGTCCGCTTTGCCGACGATGAGTAACTCATCAGCTCAGGCGTCCGCCCGTTTGCTTTCACACTGCGTGTCTGAGCAAATTTAGAGCGAAAGTCGTGCCATTCAGTTCAGTCGAATAAAAAACGTTATAAATCAATATCTTGATGGTTGGTTAAAAATTTTTCTGAAAGCAGTGGCAGTTGTTTGACTGCCACCTGTGTAGTTGCGACGCTCTTTGAGTGCCGCGACGGGAAGCCGTCGCGGCACAAAAGCGACGCGCGGGCGTTACTGAGCGTTGAACGCCTGGCCGTTGATGCCGGTGCTGTCCGGACCCATCAGGTAGAGGTAGACCGGCATGATCTCCTCGGGCGTCGGGTTGTTCAGCGGATTTTCACCCGGGTAAGCCTGGGCGCGCATGCTGGTGCGGGTGGCGCCCGGGTTGATGCTGTTGGAGCGCACCGGTGCCACGGTGTCGACTTCGTCGGCCAGGGTTTGCATCAAGCCTTCGGTGGCAAACTTGGAAACGCCATAAGCGCCCCAATACGCACGCCCCTTGCGGCCGACGCTGCTGGAGGTGAACACCACCGAGGCGTCCTGGGACAGCTTGAGTAGCGGCAGCAGGGTAGAGGTGAGCATGAACATGGCGTTGACGTTGACGTGCATGACGCGCATGAAGTTTTCGCCGGACAACTGCTCGATCGGCGTACGCGGGCCAATGATCGACGCGTTGTGCAGCAAACCGTCGAGGTGGCCGAATTCGGTTTCGATCATCGCGGCCAGCTCATCGTATTGATGGGGCAGGGCGGTTTCCAGGTTGAACGGGATCACGGCCGGTTGTGGATGGCCGGCGGCTTCGATTTCGTCGTAGACCTGAGTCAGGTTGGCTTCGGTCTTGCCCAGCAACAGCACAGTGGCGCCGTGCGCGGCAAAGGTTTTCGCGGCGGCAGCGCCGATGCCACGGCCAGCGCCGGTGACCAGGATGACCCGGTCCTTGAGCAGTTCTGGGCGGGCGGAATAATCAAACATAAAAACCCCTCAACAAATCAGAAAACAGGCTCAGCAACTGCACAAAGCGCTATCCAGCACCTTGCGCAACTCCAGCGGATGATCGACCACCACGTCCGCGCCCCAATGCCTCGGGTTATCGTCCGGATGAATGTAGCCATAGGTCACGGCGGCCGTCTTGGTGCCGGCATCGCGACCGGATTCGATATCGCGCAGGTCATCACCCACGAACAATACGCTGGCCGGGTCCAGGTCGAGCATCTTGCACGCCAGGATCAACGGTTCGGGGTCCGGTTTGCTGTTCTTCACATGGTCCGGGCAGATCAACAACGCCGAGCGCTCGGCCAGGCCAAGCTGCTGCATGATCGGCTCGGCGAACCGCAGCGGCTTGTTGGTGACCACGCCCCAGATCAGGTTGGCCTTTTCGATGTCGGCCAGCAGTTCGCCCATGCCGTCGAAGAGTTTGCTGTGAACCGCGCAACCGGCGAGGTAGCGCTCCAGAAACTCCAGGCGTAATTCCTCGAAACCCGGTGATTCCGGGTCCATGGAGAAGGTCACGGCGACCATTGCCTTGGCGCCGCCGGAGATCTCGTCGCGAATGTGTTTGTCGTTCATCGGCGGCAGGCCGCGGTCGGCTCGCATCGCCTGACAGATCGCAATGAAGTCCGGCGCGGTGTCGAGCAGGGTGCCGTCCATGTCGAAAAGAACTGCTCTTATACGCATCGGCTTACTCCTCGCGCAGGGTCTGGATCATGTAGTTGACGTCCACGTCGGAGGCCAGTTTGTAGTGCTTGGTCAGCGGGTTGTACGTCAGGCCGATGATGTCCTTGACGGTCAGGCCGGCCATGCGGCTCCAGGCACCCAGCTCCGAAGGGCGGATGAATTTCTTGAAGTCGTGGGTGCCGCGCGGCAGCAGCTTCATGATGTATTCCGCGCCGACGATGGCGAACAGGTACGCCTTCGGGTTGCGGTTGATGGTGGAAAAGAACACCTGGCCACCGGGTTTCACCATACGGAAGCAGGCGCGGATTACCGAAGACGGGTCCGGTACGTGCTCGAGCATTTCCAGGCAGGTGACCACGTCGAACTGCTCGGGCATTTCTTCAGCCAGCGCTTCGGCGGTGATCTGCCGGTATTCGACGCTCACGCCGGATTCCAGTTGATGCAGTTGCGCGACCGCCAGCGGCGCTTCGCCCATGTCGATGCCCATGACGGTAGCGCCGCGCTGGGCCATGGCTTCGCTGAGAATGCCGCCGCCGCAACCGACGTCGAGGACTTTCTTGCCGGCCAGATTGACCCGCTCGTCAATCCAGTTGACCCGCAGCGGGTTGATGTCGTGCAGCGGCTTGAACTCGCTTTCGCGGTCCCACCAGCGATGGGCCAGGGCTTCGAATTTGGCGATTTCGGCGTAGTCGACGTTGCTCATGGTTAAGTCCTCTAAAACTTGAAAAATCCTGTTGCCCCGGTGGTGAGTCCGGGGTGCTTACGATTCGGTATGGCCGCTGATGCGTTGGCCCCAGGCCTTGGCGGTGGCGCAGAGCTGTTCTTCATCCATGCGGGTCAAGCGACGGTCGTCGAGCAGTTGCTTGCCGGCGACCCAAAGGTGTTTCACGCAGTCACGGCCGGTGGCATATATAAGCTGCGAAACCGGGTCGTAGACCGGTTGCTGCGCCAGGCCGGAGAGGTCGAACACGACGAGGTCTGCCGCTTTGCCGACTTCCAGTGATCCGACCTGCGCCTCGATCCCCAGCGCACGTGCACCGTTGAGTGTGGCCATGCGCAGGGCGCGATGGGCATCCAGCGCGGAGGCCGAGCCGGCGACGGCTTTGGCCAGTAACGCGGCGGTGCGGGTTTCGCCGAGCAAGTCCAGGTCATTGTTGCTGGCAGCGCCATCGGTGCCGACCGCCACATTGACGCCAGCCTGCCACAAGCGCTCCACCGGGCAGAAACCGCTGGCCAGCTTCAGGTTCGACTCGGGGCAATGAATCACGTTGGTGTTGCTTTCTACCAGCAGCACCAGGTCTTCATCGCTGATCTGGGTCATATGAACGGCCTGGAAGCGCGGCCCCAGCAAGCCCAGGCGCCCGAGGCGGGCCAATGGGCGCTCACCGTGCTGCTCGACGGATTGCTGCACTTCATAAGCCGTTTCATGCACGTGCATATGGATTGAGGCGTCCAGCTCTTCGGTGATCACCCGGATTTTCTCCAGATTCTCGTCGCCCACGGTGTAGGGTGCATGGGGGCCGAAGGTGACTTTGATACGCTCGTGGTGCTTGAGATCGTTGAACAGTTCGACGCCCTGACGAATGGCTTCGTCCGCCGTGCTGGCGCCTGGAATCGGGAAATCGAGGATCGGAATCGCGATTTGTGCGCGAATGCCGCTGTTATGGACGCGCTCGCTGGCAACCTTCGGGAAGAAATACATGTCAGAGAAGCAAGTGATGCCACCTTTGATCTGTTCGGCGATCGCCAAGTCAGTGCCGTCACGTACGAAAGCTTCATCGACCCACTTGGCTTCGGCCGGCCAGATGTGGTTTTCCAGCCAGGTCATCAGCGGCAGATCATCGGCCAGGCCGCGGAACAGTGTCATCGCCGCATGCCCGTGGGCATTGATCAAGCCAGGGCAGAGCAACATGTCCGGCAGTTCGCGGACTTCGGTTGCGTCAAGCTTCAGCGCAGCCGAACGTGGGCCAATGAATACGATGCGTCCGTCGCGGATGCCCAAGGCATGCTCTTTGAGGACAACGCCAGCGGGTTCGACGGGTACCAGCCAGGTCGGCAGCAACAGCAGGTCGAGCGCAACGGCAGTGTTCGGCATCGAAGGTCGGTTCCAGAGCTTTTGTAAAGGATGGCGAAGTATACCCGAGCGTCTTCGCAGGGGGATCGCTATAATCGACGGCTTTTGTTCATGAGTACGGGGTGAAGGATGCGCGATCGACTGTTGGCTGCGGAGAAGGTGAAGGCCATCGATTGGCGTGATGGCGCCCTGTACCTGCTGGATCAGCGTATTTTGCCGTTCGAGGAAACCTGGATCGCCTACACCAGCGCTGCTGGCGTGGCCGAGGCCATTCGTTCGATGGTGGTGCGCGGCGCGCCAGCGATTGGCATCAGCGCCGCCTATGGTGTTGTGTTGGCGGCCCGCGCGCGGTTTGCCGAAGGCGGTGACTGGCAGGCGGCGCTGGAAGAGGATTTCGCGCTGCTCGCCGATTCTCGTCCGACCGCAGTCAACCTGTTCTGGGCGCTGGGCCGCATGCGCGACCGGCTTGAGCGTCTGAAGCATCACGCCGACCCGCTGGCGGTGCTGGAGGCGGAAGCTATCGCCATTCACGAGAGTGATCGCGAAGCCAACCTGACCATGGCGCAACTGGGTGTGGACCTGATCCGCAAGCACCAGGGCAACGCTCAGGCGATTCTGACCCACTGCAACACCGGCGCACTGGCCACCGGCGGCTTTGGCACGGCGCTGGGTGTCATTCGTGGCGCTTTCATTGAAGGCATGGTCGAGCGCGTCTATGCCGACGAAACCCGTCCTTGGCTGCAAGGTTCGCGGCTGACCGCATGGGAACTGGCCAACGAAGGCATTCCCGTGACCCTCAATGCCGACTCCGCCGCCGCCCACATCATGAAGACCAAGGGCATTACCTGGGTAATCGTCGGCGCTGACCGGATCACCGCCAATGGCGACGTGGCCAACAAGATCGGCACCTATCAGCTGGCGGTGAGCGCCATGCACCACGGCGTGCGTTTCATGGTGGTGGCGCCGAGTTCGACCATCGACATGAATCTGGCCAGCGGTGATGACATCCCGATTGAAGAGCGCGATGGTCGCGAGTTGCTGGAAGTTGGCGGCAGGCGGGTCGGGGCGGATGTCGATGCGTTCAACCCGGTGTTCGACGTGACCCCGGCTGACCTGATCGATGCGATCGTTACCGAAAAAGGCGTCGTCGAGCGCCCGGACACCGCGAAAATGGCGCAGTTGATGTGTCGTAAGCGGCTGCACTAAATATCTCGAGCGATTGCTCAATCGCCATCGCGAGCAAGCTCGCTCCCACAGTGGATCTATGTTGTGCTGCCGATCGCAGTCACACCTCAATCAAATGTGGGAGCGAGCTTGGTCCGGGCGGCGTTCCGACGATGGGGCCGTCACAGTCAACAAATATGCACTATTGGCCCCTGAAAACTTTCTCTAAGCCTCTCTCGTCCCCTTCAAGCCTGTCACCGGTCAACTAACTATGCTCCATGCGCGTCTGGGGGATAGGTGCGTGGCGGCTCTTGTGATAACATCCGGCGTTTTCCGAGGCACTCCCACGGGGTTGTCTTTACTGCGCAAATCCATGGTTCAACTTATTGATTTGTCGTAAGTCGGTGCATGGCACTCAGCCTGCAGCGGCGAGCTTCGTTCGTCCCATATGGATGTGACGAGGTTTCACCAGAAAAAGGAATCAGGCTTCTCATGGGCGAACTGGCCAAAGAAATCCTCCCGGTCAATATCGAAGACGAGCTGAAGCAGTCCTACCTCGACTACGCGATGAGCGTAATTGTCGGGCGGGCACTGCCGGATGCGCGCGATGGCTTGAAGCCCGTGCACCGGCGTGTGCTGTTCGCGATGAGCGAGCTGGGCAACGACTTCAACAAGCCGTACAAGAAATCTGCCCGTGTTGTCGGTGACGTGATCGGTAAGTATCACCCTCACGGTGATACCGCGGTGTACGACACCATCGTTCGGATGGCACAGCCATTCTCGCTGCGTTACCTGCTGGTAGACGGTCAGGGCAACTTCGGGTCCGTGGACGGCGACAACGCCGCCGCCATGCGATACACCGAAGTGCGCATGACCAAGCTGGCGCACGAGCTGCTGGCTGACCTGCACAAGGAAACCGTGGACTGGGTGCCGAACTACGACGGCACCGAAATGATCCCGGCGGTCATGCCGACCCGTATTCCCAACCTGTTGGTCAACGGCTCCAGCGGTATCGCCGTGGGCATGGCGACCAACATCCCGCCGCACAACCTCGGTGAAGTCATCGACGGTTGCCTGGCACTCATCGACAACCCAGAGTTGACCATCGATGAGCTGATGCAATACATCCCCGGTCCGGACTTCCCGACCGCCGCGATCATCAACGGTCGTGCCGGCATCATCGAAGCCTACCGCACCGGTCGTGGCCGCATTTACATGCGCGCCCGCTCGATGATCGAAGACATCGACAAGGTCGGTGGCCGTCAGCAGATCGTCATCACCGAACTCCCTTACCAGCTGAACAAGGCCCGTCTGATCGAGAAGATCGCCGAGCTGGTAAAAGAGAAGAAGCTCGAAGGCATAACCGAGCTGCGCGACGAGTCCGACAAGGACGGTATGCGCGTTGTGATCGAGCTGCGTCGCGGCGAAGTGCCTGAGGTGATCCTCAACAACCTCTACGCCCAGACCCAGCTGCAAGCGGTATTCGGTATCAACATCGTCGCGCTGATCGACGGCCGTCCGCGGATCCTGAACCTCAAGGACCTGCTCGAAGCCTTCGTTCGTCACCGTCGCGAAGTCGTTACCCGCCGTACCGTGTTCGAACTGCGTAAAGCCCGCGAACGGGGTCACATTCTGGAAGGTCAAGCGGTTGCCCTGTCGAACATCGACCCGGTCATCGCCCTGATCAAAGCCTCGCCAACGCCGTCGGAAGCCAAGGAAGCGCTGATCAAGACCGCGTGGGAATCTTCCGCCGTGGTTGCGATGGTTGAGCGTGCCGGTGCCGATTCGTGCCGTCCAGAGACCCTGGACCCGCAATACGGTCTGCGCGAAGGCAAGTACTTCCTGTCGCCAGAACAGGCGCAAGCCATTCTGGAACTGCGTTTGCACCGCCTGACCGGTCTGGAGCACGAAAAGCTGCTGGCCGAGTATCAAGAGATCCTCAACCAGATCGGCGAGTTGATCCGCATCCTCAGCAGCGCCACGCGCCTGATGGAAGTGATTCGCGAAGAGCTGGAAGTGATCCGCGCCGAATACGGCGACGTGCGCCGCACCGAGATTCTTGATGCCCGTCTCGACCTGACCCTGGGTGACATGATCCCGGAAGAAGAGCGCGTCGTGACCATTTCCCACGGTGGCTACGCCAAGACCCAGCCATTGGCTGCGTACCAGGCTCAGCGTCGTGGCGGTAAAGGCAAATCGGCTACCGGCGTCAAGGATGAGGACTACATCGCTCACCTGCTGGTCGCCAACAGCCACACCACGCTGTTGCTGTTCTCCAGCAAAGGCAAAGTGTACTGGCTGAAAACCTACGAAATCCCGGAAGCGTCCCGCGCTGCCCGTGGTCGTCCGCTGGTCAACCTGCTGCCGCTGGACGGTGATGAATACATCACCACCATGCTGCCGGTCGACGAATACACCGAAGGTCACTTCATCTTCATGGCCACTGCCAAAGGCACCGTGAAGAAGACCCCGCTGGAATCCTTCAGCCGTCAACGCAGCGTCGGCCTGATCGCGCTGGAGCTGGACGAAGGTGACGTACTGATTTCTGCTTCCATTACAGATGGCAGTCGCGAGGTCATGCTGTTCTCCGACGGCGGCAAGGTCACTCGCTTCAAGGAAACCGACGTTCGCGCCATGGGCCGTACCGCTCGCGGTGTTCGCGGCATGCGTCTGCCGGAAGGCCAGAAGCTGATTTCCATGCTGATCCCGGAAGAAGGCAGCCAGATCCTCACCGCTTCGGCCCGTGGTTTCGGCAAGCGCACGGCGATCACCGAGTTCCCTGAGTACAAACGTGGTGGTCAGGGCGTTATCGCCATGGTCAGCAACGACCGTAACGGCCGTCTGGTCGGTGCAGTCCAGGTGCTCGACGGCGAGGAAATCATGCTGATTTCCGACCAGGGCACTTTGGTTCGTACCCGTGTCGACGAAGTCTCCAGTCTGGGTCGTAACACTCAGGGCGTGACCCTCATCAAACTGGCCAGCGATGAAACGCTGGTAGGTCTGGAGCGGGTTCAGGAACCGTCGGAAGTCGAAGGTGAAGAGCTGGAAGGTGAAGAAGGCGAGGCGGGTGCCGTGTTCGACGGTGAGGTCGTGATCGACGACGTTACCGAAGACCAGCAACTCGACGCCGCAGCCGACGAAGAGCCGCAGGAATAAGCGGACAAGCAGGGGGCGGATGAAGATTCGCCCCCTTCTTGTTTCTCCTGTTTGAATGCAGGGTTTCAAATTTTCAGATTTATTGCGTGATACCACCAAATCAGAGCGAGATTGGATGTGAGCAAGAGAGCCTATAACTTCTGTGCCGGTCCTGCGGCACTTCCCGAAGCTGTCCTGCAGCGCGCCCAGGGTGAACTCCTTGATTGGCACGGCAAGGGCCTGTCGGTCATGGAAATGAGCCATCGCAGTGATGAGTTCGTGTCCATCGCCACCAAGGCCGAGCAGGATCTGCGTGATCTGCTGAATATCCCCTCGAACTATAAAGTGCTGTTTCTGCAAGGTGGCGCCAGCCAGCAATTTGCTCAGATTCCTCTGAACCTGTTGCCGGAAAGCGGCACGGCCGACTATATCGACACCGGTATCTGGTCGCAGAAAGCCATCGAAGAAGCTTCGCGCTACGGTCACGTCAACGTCGCCGCTACCGCCAAGCCTTACGACTATTTCGCTATTCCCGGCCAGAACGAATGGAACCTGTCGAAAGACGCGGCCTACGTTCACTACGCGCCGAACGAAACCATCGGCGGCCTGGAATTCAACTGGGTTCCGGAAACCGGCGATGTTCCGCTGGTCGCCGACATGTCTTCCGACATTCTCTCGCGTCCGATCGATGTTTCGCGCTTTGGCATGATCTACGCCGGCGCGCAGAAGAACATCGGCCCGAGCGGCGTCGTCGTCAACATCATTCGCGAAGACTTGCTGGGTCATGCCCGTTCCCTGTGCCCGACCATGCTCAACTACAAGGTCGCGGCCGACAACGGCTCGATGTACAACACCCCGCCAACCCTGGCCTGGTACCTCTCGGGTCTGGTATTCGAGTGGCTGAAAGAGCAGGGTGGTGTTGAAGCCATCGGCAAGCTCAACGAAGTGAAACAGCGCACGCTGTACGACTTCATCGACGCCAGCGGCTTGTACAGCAACCCGATCAACAAGTCGGATCGCTCGTGGATGAACGTGCCGTTCCGTTTGGCAGACGACCGTCTCGACAAGCCATTCCTGGTCGGTGCCGAAGAGCGTGGCCTTTTGAACCTCAAGGGTCACCGTTCCGTGGGTGGCATGCGTGCCTCCATCTATAACGCCGTCGACATCGTTGCGGTCAACGCACTGGTTTCGTACATGGCAGAGTTCGAGAAGGAACACGGCTAATGTCTGAGCAAGAACTCAAGGCACTGCGCCTGCGCATTGATGCCCTGGACGAGAAAGTCCTGGAGCTGATCAGTGAGCGCGCACGCTGCGCCCAGGAAGTTGCGCGAGTAAAGATGGCCTCGCTGGCCGAAGGCGAAGTGCCGGTGTTCTATCGTCCTGAGCGTGAAGCTCAGGTGCTCAAGCGCGTCATGGAGCGTAACCAGGGGCCGCTGGGCAACGAAGAGATGGCGCGGCTGTTCCGCGAAATCATGTCCTCGTGCCTGGCCCTCGAGCAGCCGCTGAAAGTGGCTTACCTCGGCCCTGAAGGCACCTTCACCCAAGCCGCAGCCATGAAGCACTTCGGCCACGCCGTGATCAGCAAGCCGATGGCGGCGATCGACGAAGTGTTCCGTGAAGTGGCGGCCGGTGCGGTGAATTTTGGCGTGGTCCCGGTGGAAAACTCCACCGAGGGCGCGGTCAACCACACCCTCGACAGCTTCCTTGAACACGACATGGTGATCTGTGGCGAAGTCGAGCTGCGGATTCACCACCACCTGTTGGTCGGTGAAAACACCAAGACCGACAGCATCAGCCGCATCTATTCCCACGCCCAGTCCCTGGCCCAGTGCCGCAAGTGGCTGGACGCCCATTATCCGAATGTCGAGCGCGTGGCGGTGTCCAGCAACGCCGAAGCGGCCAAGCGGGTCAAGGGTGAGTGGAACTCGGCGGCGATTGCTGGCGACATGGCGGCAGGTTTGTACGGGCTGACCCGTCTGGCCGAGAAAATCGAGGATCGTCCGGACAACTCCACGCGATTCCTGATGATCGGCAGCCAGGAAGTGCCACCGACCGGCGATGACAAGACTTCGATCATCGTCTCCATGAGCAACAAGCCTGGCGCACTTCACGAGTTGCTGGTGCCGTTCCACGACAACGGCATCGACCTGACGCGAATCGAGACGCGTCCGTCGCGCAGCGGTAAATGGACCTACGTTTTCTTCATCGACTTCGTCGGCCACCACCGCGACCCACTGGTCAAAGGTGTGCTGGAAAAGATCAGCCAGGAAGCAGTGGCACTCAAAGTGCTGGGTTCCTACCCGAAAGCAGTTCTCTAAGGGCGGTAGCAAATGAGTGGTGACTTCCTCGCTCTGGCACAGCCGGGCGTGCAACAACTTTCGCCTTACGTTCCGGGCAAGCCCGTGGACGAACTGGCGCGCGAGCTGAACATCGATCCGGCCAGCATCGTCAAACTGGCCAGCAACGAAAACCCGTTGGGCGCCAGTCCCAAGGCTCTGGCGGCGATTCGCGAAGCGTTGGCCGAGCTGACCCGCTATCCGGACGGCAACGGTTTTGCGCTCAAGACCCTGCTGGCCGAACAGTGCCGCGTCGAGCTCAATCAGGTAACGCTGGGCAACGGTTCCAACGACATTCTGGAACTGGTCGCCCGTGCCTACCTGGCGCCGGGACTAAATGCCGTGTTCAGCGAGCACGCGTTTGCGGTCTATCCGATCGTCACCCAAGCCGTCGGCGCTACGGCCAAAGTGATCCCGGCCAAAGACTGGGGCCATGATCTGTCGGCCATGCTGGCCGCAATCGATGCCGATACCCGTGTTGTCTTCATCGCCAACCCGAACAACCCGACCGGGACCTGGTTCGGCGCCGAAGCGCTTGACGAATTCCTGCAGGACGTACCGGAACACGTGCTGGTGGTGTTGGACGAGGCCTACATCGAATACGCCGAAGGCAGCGACTTGCCGGATGGCCTCGACTACCTGGCGGCCTACCCGAACCTGTTGGTTTCGCGCACGTTCTCCAAGGCTTATGGCCTGGCCGCATTGCGGGTCGGCTATGGCTTGTCCGCGGCGGTGGTTGCGGATGTGCTGAACCGTGTGCGTCAGCCGTTCAACGTCAACAGCCTGGCCCTGGCCGCTGCGTGCGCTGCGCTGCAAGACGCTGAGTACCTGGCTGAAAGCCGTCGCCTGAACGAATCCGGCATGCAGCAGTTGGAAGCGGGTTTCCGTGAGCTGGGATTGAGCTGGATTCCGTCCAAGGGCAACTTCATCTGCGTCGATCTGGGCCGTGTTGCGGCACCGGTCTTCCAAGGCTTGCTGCGCGAAGGCGTGATCGTGCGTCCGGTGGCCAACTACGGCATGCCGAACCACCTGCGCATCACCATCGGTTTGCCGGCTGAAAACAGCCGCTTCCTCGAAGCGCTGACCAAGGTTCTGGCTCGTGGTTGATGTCACTGCACTGCAATCTGCTGAACCTATGATCGGTCGCCTGGTGGTGGTCGGTCTGGGGTTGATCGGCGGTTCGTTTGCCAAGGGTTTGCGTGAAAGCGGCCTGTGCCGCGAAGTGGTCGGGGTCGATCTTGACCCTCAGTCGCGCAAACTGGCGGTTGAGTTGGGTGTGGTGGATCGCTGCGAAGAAGACCTGGCCGCTGCATGCCAGGGCGCCGACGTGATTCAGCTGGCCGTGCCGATCCTTGCCATGGAAAAAATGCTCGGCCAATTGGCCGGCATGGATTTGGGGCAAGCGATTCTGACCGACGTCGGCAGCGCCAAAGGCAATGTGGTGCGGGCGGCAACCGAGGCGTTTGGCGGTATGCCGGCGCGTTTCGTGCCGGGGCATCCGATTGCCGGTTCCGAGCAGAGCGGGGTGGAAGCCTCTAACTCAGAGCTGTTCCGTCGCCATAAAGTGATTCTGACACCGCTGGATCAGACTGATCCGGCAGCCTTGGCAGTGGTCGACCGGTTGTGGCGCGAATTGGGCGCCGATGTCGAGCGCATGCAGGTCGAGCGTCACGACGAAGTGTTGGCGGCGACCAGCCATTTGCCGCATTTGTTGGCGTTCGGTTTGGTCGATTCGTTGGCCAAGCGCAATGAAAATCTTGAGATCTTCCGTTACGCTGCGGGCGGTTTCCGTGATTTCACAAGAATCGCGGGTAGCGACCCGGTCATGTGGCACGACATCTTCCTCGCCAACCGCGAAGCTGTCCTGCGCACACTCGATACATTTCGCAGCGACCTCGACGCCTTGCGCGACGCGGTCGATGCAGGGGATGGGCATCAATTGTTGGGCGTGTTCACTCGCGCCCGGGTTGCCCGCGAACATTTCAGTAAAATCCTGGCCCGCCGGGCTTATGTGGACGCTATGAATTCCAACGACCTGATTTTCCTGGCACAACCTGGTGGCCGCCTGACTGGGCGGATTCGAGTACCGGGCGACAAATCGATTTCCCACCGTTCGATCATGCTCGGCTCCCTGGCTGAAGGCGTTACCGAAGTGGAAGGTTTCCTCGAGGGCGAAGACGCCTTGGCAACCTTGCAAGCCTTCCGCGACATGGGCGTCGTGATCGAGGGTCCGCACCACGGTCGCGTGACCATTCATGGCGTCGGCCTGCATGGCCTGAAGCCTGCGCCGGGCCCGATCTATCTGGGCAACTCCGGCACATCGATGCGTCTACTGTCTGGCCTGTTGGCTGCGCAGAACTTCGACAGCACGCTGACGGGCGATGCTTCGCTGTCCAAGCGTCCGATGAATCGCGTAGCCAATCCGCTGCGTGAAATGGGCGCCGTGATCGAAACTGCCGCTGAAGGTCGTCCGCCGATGACCATTCGCGGCGGCAATAAGCTCAAAGGCCTGACCTACACCATGCCGATGGCCAGTGCCCAGGTTAAATCCTGCCTGCTGCTGGCGGGTTTGTACGCCGAAGGCAAGACCACCGTCACCGAGCCGGCTCCAACCCGCGACCATACCGAGCGCATGCTGCGTGGTTTCGGCTACCCGGTCTCCGTCAACGGTGCGACCGCGTCGGTCGAGTCCGGCCACAAGCTGACCGCGACCCACATTGAAGTGCCGGGCGACATCTCGTCTTCCGCGTTCTTCCTGGTGGCTGCGTCGATCGCCGAAGGTTCGGAGTTGGTGCTTGAGCACGTCGGCATCAACCCGACCCGTACCGGCGTGATCGACATCCTGCGTCTGATGGGTGCCGATATCACCCTGGAAAACCAGCGTGAAGTCGGCGGCGAACCGGTAGCGGACCTGCGCGTACGTGCAGCTAAACTTAAAGGTATCGAGATTCCCGAAGCGCTGGTTCCGCTGGCCATCGACGAATTTCCGGTGCTGTTCGTGGCCGCCGCCTGTGCCGAGGGGCGCACCATCCTGCGTGGCGCCGAAGAGTTGCGGGTTAAAGAGTCGGACCGGATTCAGGTCATGGCGGATGGCTTGCTGGCGCTGGGCGTCAAATGTGAACCGACCCCGGACGGCATCATCATCGACGGCGGCCAAATCGGCGGCGGCGAAGTGCACGGTCACGGCGATCACCGGATTGCCATGGCCTTCAGCGTGGCTTCGCTGCGCGCCACTGCACCGATCCGCATCCATGATTGTGCCAACGTCGCGACGTCGTTCCCGAACTTCCTCGCGCTGTGCGCGCAGGTCGGTATCCGTGTTGCACAAGAGGCTCAGTCGTGATTATCAAGCCACCGGTCATCACCATCGACGGGCCTAGCGGTTCGGGCAAAGGCACTATTGCCGGGATTCTGGCCAAGCGCCTGGGCTGGTGCCTGCTGGATTCCGGTGCGCTGTACCGTCTGCTGGCATTCGCCGCGCGTAACCATGGCGTCGATCTGACCAATGAAGAGTCGCTGAAGCTGCTGGCCGCTCATCTGGACGTGCAATTCGTCGGTGCGACCGAAGGTCATCCGCAGCGGATCATTCTCGAAGGTGACGATGTCACTGATGATTTGCGCAACGAACAAGTCGGCGCCTGGGCATCGCAAGTGGCCGCTTTGCCGGCGGTGCGCGACGCGCTGCTGCAGCGCCAGCGGGCGTTTCAGGAGGCTCCGGGTCTGGTGGCTGATGGCCGCGACATGGGCACGGTGGTTTTCCCGGACGCGCCGCTGAAGATATTCCTGACTGCCAGTGCCGAGGAGCGTGCGCGCCGTCGATACTTGCAGTTGAAGGGCAAAGTCGATGGTGTTAGTCTGTCGAGTCTGCTAGATGAGATACGTGTCCGCGATGAGCGTGACACCCAGCGAGCGGTAGCCCCGCTCAAGCCGGCGGCTGACGCCATACAGCTGGATTCCACGGAATTATCCATCGATCAGGTGCTGGAACGCATCATGAGCGAGATCGCACTCCGCGATATCGCCGGGTGACCAAGAGACTTCGCAGGGGACCAGTCATAGTCCTGCGCTGTTTCTTTAAATGAACGTAACCCACGTCGTCTGGGATGTGGAGATGGGCGTATTCTTCGCCCTTATCATCAGGAATTAAAATGAGCGAAAGCTTTGCGGAACTCTTTGAAGAAAGCCTAAAAACCCTGAACCTTCAGGCAGGCTCCATCATCACCGGTGTTATCGTTGATATCGATTACCAAGCTCGCTGGGTAACCGTTCACGCTGGCCTGAAGTCTGAAGCACTCATCCCGCTTGAGCAGTTCTACAACGATGCTGGCGAACTGACTATCAACGTCGGTGACGAAGTTCACGTTGCTCTGGACTCGGTTGAAGACGGCTTTGGTGAAACCAAGCTGTCCCGTGAAAAAGCCAAGCGCGCTGAATGCTGGATTGTTCTGGAAGCAGCCTTCGCAGCCGAAGAAGTGGTCAAGGGCGTTATCAACGGTAAGGTTAAAGGCGGCTTCACTGTCGACGTTAACGGCATCCGTGCGTTCCTGCCAGGTTCTCTGGTTGACGTCCGTCCTGTGCGCGACACCACGCACCTGGAAGGCAAAGAGCTGGAATTCAAGGTCATCAAGCTTGACCAGAAACGCAACAACGTTGTCGTTTCCCGTCGTAGCGTCCTCGAAGCCGAGAACTCCGCTGAGCGTGAAGCTCTGCTGGAATCCCTGCAGGAAGGCCAACAAGTCAAAGGTATCGTCAAAAACCTCACCGATTACGGCGCATTCGTCGATCTGGGTGGCGTCGATGGCCTGCTGCACATTACCGACATGGCTTGGAAGCGTATCAAGCATCCTTCCGAAATCGTCAACGTTGGCGACGAGATCGATGTCAAGGTTCTGAAGTACGATCGCGAACGCAATCGTGTTTCCCTGGGCCTCAAGCAACTGGGCGAAGATCCATGGGTTGCTATCAAAGCCCGTTACCCAGAAAGCACTCGCGTTACCGCTCGTGTAACCAACCTGACCGACTACGGCTGCTTCGCTGAGCTGGAAGAAGGCGTTGAAGGCCTGGTACACGTTTCCGAAATGGACTGGACCAACAAGAACATCCACCCTTCGAAAGTCGTACAAGTCGGCGACGAAGTGGAAGTTATGGTTCTGGACATCGACGAAGAGCGTCGTCGTATCTCCCTCGGCATCAAGCAGTGCAAATCTAACCCATGGGAAGATTTCTCTGGCCAGTTCAACAAGGGCGATAAAATCTCCGGCACCATCAAGTCGATCACCGATTTCGGTATCTTCATTGGTCTGGACGGCGGCATCGACGGTCTGGTTCACCTGTCCGACATCTCCTGGAACGAAGTGGGCGAAGAAGCCGTTCGCCGCTTCAAGAAGGGCGACGAGCTGGACACCGTTATCCTGTCGGTTGACCCAGAGCGCGAGCGCATCTCCCTGGGTATCAAGCAACTGGAAAGCGATCCGTTCTCCGAGTACGTTCAAGAGAACGACAAAGGCGCCATCGTTAAAGGCATCGTGAAAGAAGTTGACGCTAAAGGCGCCATCATCACTCTGGCCGACGATATCGAAGCGACTCTGAAAGCCTCCGAAATCAGCCGTGACCGCGTTGAAGACGCGCGCAACGTTCTGAAAGAAGGCCAGGAAGTAGAAGCCAAGATCATCAGCGTTGACCGCAAGAGCCGTGTAATCCAGCTCTCCATCAAGTCGAAAGACGATGCTGAAGAGAAAGAAGCAATCCAGAGCTTGAAAGACAAGCCTGCTGCTGACATCGCTGCTGGTCCTACCACTCTGGGCGACCTGTTGCGTGCACAAATGGAAAAACAGAACTAAGTTCTGTCAGACCATAGAAAAAGGGCGACTTCGGTCGCCCTTTTTTGTGTCTACGATTTGGTGATTTTGATGGTTTCGCGGCGCTGCGATTGTTTGCGGTGAAACCAAACCTCCCGGCAAGTTGTCTCTTTCTTTAATCGGATCAATCGTTTATTTAAAGCTAGTCTTTAGCTTGAAGCGAACGACCGTCGGGCGGCGTGTCCGGCCTAAGGAAGCGAATGAACAAGCTCATTGTCGTAATAGCAGTACTGACACTGGCGGGCTGTACCACTAATGCCAAGACTCACGTTGTGCGTGGGGTCAGCGGCATCGAGATTGATTGTTCGGGGTTGGGGTCGGGATGGGAGAAGTGTCGCAAGCGAGCGAGCAAGGAGTGCAAGACGGCGGGCTACAAGGTTGTAGCCCGGTCCGATGATGCCAAAGACGAGGATGAGTACCCCTTTGGCTTTAATCCTGCGGGCTATCTGACGCGCACCATGCTGGTCATCTGTCGATGAGTGTGTGAGTGCACGATCAGTGATTCGTTACTCTGGAATTGGTCATCGCATTGCTGGTGAGGTATGTCAAAACTCGGGCTGTTCAAATTCATCCGGGCGTGCTAAAACCTTTGAAGCGCTGATCTAGCTGCTTGAAAAAGAAGGGAAAAATATGACGAAGTCGGAGTTGATCGAACGAATTGTCACCCATCAAGGGCTGCTCTCATCCAAGGATGTGGAACTGGCCATCAAGACCATGCTCGAACAAATGTCCCAATGCCTGGCCACCGGTGATCGAATCGAGATCCGTGGGTTTGGCAGCTTCTCCTTGCACTACCGCGCGCCGCGCGTAGGTCGCAATCCAAAAACCGGTCAGTCCGTCAGCCTCGACGGCAAGTTCGTGCCGCATTTCAAGCCAGGCAAAGAATTGCGCGATCGTGTGAACGAGGACGAGGAGGAAGGTTTTGACCTCCATAACTAAAGGGTCGGCGCATGCGTAACCTCAAGCGTGTACTCCTTGGAGTAGTTATCCTGTTGCTGATTCTGGCGGTACTGGCGTTTGTCCTGGAAAATCAACAATCGGTTTCCCTGCTGTTCCTGGGGTGGGCGGGGCCGCAACTACCGGTATCGCTGATCATGGTTGTTGCGCTGCTGATCGGGATGGTGATCGGGCCGATTCTTGGCTGGTTTCTGGGACGTACGTCCAGAACTTCACGCAAACGCCTTGTCTGATTGCGACATAACGCGTAAGGCGCACTAAGCTTTAGCCACAGCTTGTCTATATCCATTAGTAAAACCGTCATTAAGCTGTAAAATGCTGCGCTTGTCCGATAGTGGCATATTCCCACATCGGTTCAGACTGACTCTGTCAGAGGCCTCAGCTGACTTGATGGCTTCTGCATTCATGGATTAGACAGTGCTCGGTTGGCGGCCCTGTCAGTAACTTAAGGGTATGGTTTCGCGTGAAAATTCTAGTAACCGGCGGTGCCGGGTTTATCGGCTCGGCAGTCATCCGTCATATCATCTCCAACACTACCGATGCTGTCGTTAACGTCGATAAGCTGACTTACGCCGGTAACCTTGAGTCATTGGCCGACGTTAGCCAGAACTCGCGTTACGTGTTCGAGCGCGTCGACATCTGCGATCGTGATCAAGTCGACCGCGTTCTGCGTGAACACCAACCGGATGCGATCATGCACCTGGCCGCAGAGTCCCATGTTGACCGCTCGATTTCAGGTCCGTCTGAATTCATCCAGACCAACATCATCGGCACTTACACCCTGCTGGAAGCTGCGCGCCACTATTGGACGGCGTTGGATGATGCGCGTAAAGCCAACTTCCGCTTTCACCATATTTCGACTGATGAAGTTTACGGAGACCTCGAAGGTCCGGAAGACCTCTTCACTGAAACCACGCCGTATCAGCCAAGCTCGCCATATTCCGCCAGCAAGGCCAGTTCCGATCATTTGGTTCGGGCCTGGAGCCGAACTTACGGTTTGCCGACCGTGGTCACCAACTGTTCCAACAACTACGGCCCGTGCCATTTCCCTGAGAAGTTGATCCCGCTGATCATTCTCAATGCACTGGAAGGCAAGCCGCTGCCGGTCTACGGCAAAGGCAACCAGGTCCGCGACTGGCTCTACGTCGAAGACCACGCCCGGGCACTGTACAAAGTCGTGACCGAAGGCGTGATCGGCGAGACGTACAACATCGGCGGCCATAACGAAAAGCAAAACATCGAAGTAGTGGATACCCTGTGCGCACTGCTCGACGAACTGCGTCCCGATTCTGCTCACCGTCCACATGCCAGCCTGATCACATACGTTCAGGATCGCCCGGGTCACGACCAGCGTTACGCAATCGACGCCAGCAAAATCCAGCGTGAACTGGGTTGGACACCGGAAGAAACGTTCGAAACCGGCATCCGCAAAACGGTCGAGTGGTATCTCAACAACACTGAATGGGTAGCCCACGTGAAGAGCGGCAGCTACCAGCAGTGGATCGACCAGAACTACGCAGACCGTTCGAACAAAGCATGAGAATCCTCCTGCTGGGAAAAAACGGCCAAGTGGGCTGGGAGCTACAGCGCTCCCTCGCGCCGCTGGGTGAGTTATTTGCCCTGGACCGCCATGTGGTCGATGGCTTGTGCGGCGATCTGTCCGATCTCGACGCTTTGCGCGCAACGATCCGTCAGGTCAAGCCCGACGTCATCGTCAACGCTGCGGCCTACACCGCTGTCGATAAAGCCGAGTCCGAAACCGAGTTGGCCGACCGTGTGAACGGTCAGGCAAGCCAAGTCATAGCCGAAGAGGCTGCGACTCTGGGTGCCTGGCTGATTCACTACTCGACCGACTACGTTTTCAACGGCCAGGGTTCAGCGCCGTGGCAAGAGTCAGATGCAGTCGCCCCGTTGAATCACTACGGCGCCAGTAAACTGGCCGGCGAGCAGGCGATTACCGCGTCGGGCTGCAAGCACCTGATCTTCCGCACCAGCTGGGTCTATGGCGCTCGCGGCAACAACTTCGCCAAGACTATGCTGCGTCTGGCCAAAGATCGCGAAACTTTGAGCGTTATCGCCGACCAGATCGGAGCCCCAACGGGGGCAGACCTGATTGCCGACGTGACCGCGTTGACCATTCAGCAAGTTCTGCAACGTCCTGAGCTGTCGGGCTTGTATCACTTGGCGGCCAGTGGCGAAGTGTCCTGGCACGGCTATGCTAGCCATGTGATCGCTTTCGCCCAAGACAACGGCGAGCAGCTCGCCGTAACGACGATCAATCCGATTGAAACGACGGCTTATCCGACACCTGCGCGCCGCCCTCTGAATTCGCGTTTGAATACTCAGAAGCTGCGTGACAATTTTTCTCTGCACTTGCCGGATTGGCAAAGTGGTGTAACCCGAATGCTTAGGGAAGTTCTGAATAAATGAGCACGACAAATCGTAAAGGCATCATCCTCGCTGGCGGCTCGGGTACGCGCCTGCATCCGTTGACCCTCGGCGTGTCCAAGCAGATGCTGCCGATCTACGACAAGCCGATGATCTTCTATCCGCTGTCGGTGCTGATGCTGGCGGGCATGCGTGAAGTCCTGATTATCTCCACGCCTGAAGACTTGCCGTGTTTCCGCAAGCTGCTGGGTGACGGTAGCCTGTACGGCATCAAGCTGACCTACGCCGAGCAACCTAGTCCGGACGGTCTGGCACAAGCCTTCATCATTGGCGAAGAGTTCATCGGCAAAGATCCTTGCTGCCTGATCCTGGGCGACAACATCTTCTACGGTCAGCACTTCTCCGATAACTTGCGTTCCGCCAGCTCTCAACAGCATGGCGCTACTGTATTCGGCTACCACGTCTCCGATCCGGAGCGCTTCGGTGTTGTTGAGTTCGACAAAACCGGTCGCGCGCTAAGTATTGAAGAGAAACCGCTGAAGCCAAAATCCAACTATGCGGTGACTGGTCTGTACTTCTACGACAACGATGTTGTCGAGATCGCCAAGAGCATCAAGCCGTCCGAGCGTGGCGAGCTGGAAATCACTGACGTTAACCGCGCCTACCTCGAGCAGAACACCCTCAATGTAGAAATGCTCGGACGCGGTTTTGCCTGGCTGGACACGGGGACTCACGACTCGTTGCTCGAGGCCAGTCACTTCGTGCACACGATAGAGCAGCGTCAAGGCTTGAAAGTGGCCTGCCTGGAGGAGATCGCCTACAACAACGCTTGGATTACCGCTGAACAGTTGAGCGCTCAGGCCGATAAGCTGAAAAAGACTGGCTATGGTCAGTACCTGCAAAAACTGCTGGATTTGGATTCCCTCTGAGTCGAGAGGGTTTACTTTCAAACCTAGCGTTTAATCCGTGCAAGCAGGAATAGCATGCCAGTAAAACATCCCAAGGTTGCAGTTTTGCTGGCTGCGTACAACGGAATGCAGTGGATTGAGGAGCAACTGGTCTCGATTCTCGGCCAGTTATCGGTCGACGTAACCCTGCACATTAGCATCGACCCCTCTACTGACGGCACCGAGGCGTGGTGTAAAGCTTATGCGGCTGAGCATCCAGCAGTTGTAGTGCTTCCGGATGCCAATCGCTTCGGCGGAGCATCGCGCAACTTCTTTCGGTTGATCCGGGACGTTGACTTCAATGGCTACGACTACGTCGCCTTTGCCGACCAGGACGACATCTGGTATCCCGACAAGCTGCACAGAGCAACCCAGGCGCTGCAGGCACGACGAGTAGATGCCTACTCCAGTAACGTGACGGCGTTCTGGCCAAGTGGCAGAACCCTGCTGCTGGACAAGGCGCAGCCTCAGGTCGCCTGGGATTTTTTGTTCGAGGCAGCCGGGCCTGGCTGCACCTATGTCTTTAGAAAAAGCCTGGTAGAAGCCTTGAAAGGCTCGATGCTCGCCAACTGGCAGCAACTGCAAGGTGTAACTTTGCATGACTGGTATTGCTACGCCTTTGCGCGCAGTCATGGTTACCGTTGGTATATCGACCCGTTACCCAGCATGGATTACCGGCAGCACGAGCGTAATCAGGTCGGTGCCAACACAGGCCTGAGTCCGTTGATCGCTCGTTACAAAACCATTCATGACGGTTGGTGGTTCGGTCAGGTTCGCCTGATTGCAGATCTGGTGGGGCAGGGGGCGAAGCCCTTTGAAGGCGTCTTGCTGCAATTACGGCGTACGGAACTGATGAAGCTGTCCTTCAGTGCCTGGCAATGCAGGCGCCGGGTACGGGACAAGATTTTCTTCTTTTTTATTTGTTGGGTCACCGCGTTGATAGGAAACAAAGCTCAATGACAGCCCCAAAGGTATTGGTCACGGGGGCAGGCGGTTTCGTGGGTGAGGCGCTGGTTTTCAGGATGTTGGTGGACAAACAGTTCGCTCCGATCGCAGCCGCTCGCAGTCCCACCCGGTTACAGGGTTTATGCCCGGTTGTACCCTTTGATCTGAATGATCCTGAAGCCTTGTCTGAGTTGAAGGATGTAAGTGCGGTCGTCCACGCGGCGGCCAGAGTTCATGTGATGAACGAAGTCGTTTCTGATGCCTTGGCCGAATTTCGCAAGGTCAATGTGGAGGGCACTCTTCGGTTGGCAAAGCGCGCCGCTGAATCGGGAGTCAAACGCTTCATCTTCATCAGTTCGATCAAGGTCAATGGCGAAAGCACCCTGCCAGGCAAGCCGTTCAAGGCTGACGATACTCCGGCCCCGGTGGATCCTTATGGCGTGTCCAAGCACGAGGCTGAACAAGCGCTGAGACAACTTGCTCGTGAAACCGGAATGGAAGTGGTGATTATTCGCCCGCCATTGATCTATGGGGCGGGGGTTAAAGCCAATTTTCTGAGTATGCTGCGCTGGCTCAATAAAGGTATTCCGTTACCGTTGGGAGCGGTCCGGAATCAGCGTAGCCTTGTGGCGATCGGAAACCTGGTGGACCTTATAGTCACCTGTATTGATCATCCTGCCGCAGCGAACCAAACCTTTCTGGTCAGTGATGGCCAGGACTTGTCCACAACCCAAATGCTACGTCGCCTGGGCAATGCGCTCGGGACGAAGGCCTGGCTCTTGCCATTGCCAGAGTGGTTGCTGGTAGTGGCGGCTTCGGCATTGAGAAAGCAATCCGTTGCTCAACGGATCTGCGGGTCATTGCAGGTCGACATCAGCAAAAATCGTGAATTATTGGGGTGGACACCACCCATCAACATGGATGAAGCCATGCGCCAAACCGCAGGTCACTATCTGGA
Source organism: Pseudomonas sp. UYIF39 (assembly GCF_029963765.1). Taxonomy (GTDB): domain Bacteria; phylum Pseudomonadota; class Gammaproteobacteria; order Pseudomonadales; family Pseudomonadaceae; genus Aquipseudomonas. The sequence continues at coordinate 152,206 of NZ_JALBYU010000003.1, read as the reverse complement.
CGCGCAGACGAAATGACTTTTTTGTGGCTGCTACTTGCAGTATTCGTTGTTTCCTGGGGGCTGACGCTTGTTTTACGTCGTTATGCTTTGGCCAAGAGCTTGATGGACATACCAAACGAGCGCAGCTCTCACTCGGTGCCTACTCCTCGGGGTGGAGGTGTAGCTATTGTTGTCTCCTTTCTGTTGGCGCTTCTGATCCTTCGCGGTCTTGATTTGATGAGCCTGGCGACGCTCTTTGGTTTGCTGGGGAGCGGCTTGTTGGTCGCGCTTATCGGTTTTGCCGATGATCACGGGCATATCGCTGCAAGGTGGCGCCTATTAGGCCATTTTGCTGCCTCGATATGGGCGTTATATTGGCTGGGAGGCTCTCCTCGCATCACGCTCTTTGGCGCTACCCTTGATCCAGGGTGGATTGGGAATATTTTGTTTGTGCTGTATTTGGTCTGGATGCTGAATCTTTACAACTTCATGGATGGCATTGACGGCTTGGCCAGTGCTGAAGCGATCAGTGTCTGCCTCGGAATGTTGCTGGTCTATTGGTTTGGCGCAAACCTCGAACTGGCGTGGGGGCCTCTTGCTCTGGTGGCAGCGGTCGCGGGTTTTCTCTGTTGGAACTATCCGCCGGCGAAAATTTTCATGGGAGACGCAGGCAGTGGTTTTTTGGGGATTGTATTGGCAGGGATGTCCATTGAGGCAGCCTCCAAGTCGCCCGAGTTGCTCTGGAGCTGGTTGATCATGCTTGGCGTTTTCATTGTTGATGCGACGTGGACCCTGATGCGCAGGCTTTTGCGAGGCGAAAAAGTATATGAAGCCCACCGCAGTCATGGTTACCAATATGCCTCTCGCAAGCACCGTAGCCATAAAACAGTAGTGCTGGCATCGATCACTATTAATTTTGTATGGCTCATGCCGTTATCGATCGCTGTAGCAAGTGGGTGGGTTTCCGGATTTTTTGGTATGGTCGTAGCTTATGCTCCACTGCTATTTATCGCATGCACCTACAAAGCTGGAGAGTCGGAGCAAGTAGTGTAATTAAAAAGCGTCAGAAACACATGTCAACACAGGTTTGCATGGTTGCCTCTCTTGTGGAGCGTCTTGGGATGTGCCTGCTGCTGATGTTGTGATATTTTCAGGTCGCTAAGTTGCATTGGTTAGGGGGTTCGATTTAATGAGTGGTTTATTCAGTATGGTTGCTTCAAACATTTGGCAAGTCGTAACGCGTTTTTTTCGAGGGCTGCGCTCTTTTTTGGCTAAGTCTAAAGCGTTCATTCGACCCATTTATCAAAAGTTTCCTTTCCTTGTGTGGGTTCGTGTTCGTATACATTTGTTTTTCAAGCGTTTGCGCGAAAACATAATGTTGGTAATTTATTCGCGAAATAATACCAAGGCTATACAGGCTATATTGAATCGTCGTTTTTCACGGTTCCAGAACTCGTCGGTCGCCCAGGCGCAACCTGTTATTGATGTGTCGGTGGTGACGTTCAATAGTGGCAAGTGGGTTGATGGTTTTTTTGAATCGTTAAGGGCGCAGAGTTACCCGCTCAGCAAATTGAATATGTTCTTTGTTGATAACGGGTCTTCGGACAGCACCCTTGAAGCATTGCAGCGTTGGCAGGCATTACTTGGTCAGGAAGTGGCTGGTTTCGACATTCTGGAAGGCGACAATGTCGGGTTTGGTGCCGGGCATGAAAAAGCAATCCATAAAGGAAGCTCTGAGTATTTTCTTGTTAGTAATGTGGATATTGTTTTTGCTAAAGACGCTATAACCAGAGTGGTGACCGCTGCTTTGGCGGATGCCAAGGCTGAGGTGGCATCCTGGGAGTTGAGGCAGGCACCTTATGAGCATCCTAAATATTACGATCCGGTAACGTTGGAAACCAACTGGTCGTCCCATGCTTGCGTACTCGTAAGAAGGTCGGCTTACGTTAAAGTCGGTGGATACGAGCGCGAGATCTTCATGTATGGCGAAGACGTCGAGCTTTCCTATCGCTTCAGGTCCTATGGATACCAACTCAAGTATTGCCCGTCTGCCGTCGTCTATCATTATACCTATGAGCATGAGCATCATATAAAACCGATTCAGTATACCGGCAGCACACTGGCCAATGCTTATATCAGGCTACGTTATGGGAATTTGAGTGATAGAGTGGGTGGCTTTATCTTGCAGTGCCTGCTTTTACTCCGTCCAGAACCCTATGCTGGCGCCCGTCGCGATGTGTTCAGAAACTTTGGTGTGATATTCAAGAAGGCTCGGTATTTTATGCGGGGCAAGGGGCCGAGTGAAAACTGCTATTTCCCTTTCAGGGGCTTTGATTATGAAATGATCAGGGATGGGGCGTTCTGGGAGGTGGGTGAGCCATTGACCGATTACCCTCTTGTTACTGTGGTAACTCGAACTTACAAGAATCGAGGAGAGTTTCTCAGGCAGTCCATGATGTCAGTGCTTAATCAAACGTATCCGAATATCGAGTTGATAGTCGTTGAGGATGGCGGTTCTACGATGAGCTCGGTTGTGGCTGATTTTGAATTTCCGGAGGGAATGAGTGTCAGTTACTACTCCCTCGATAAAGTCGGTCGTTCGGTTACCGGTAATTATGGTCTCGAAAAGGCAGCCGGAAAATATTGCATGTTTCTCGATGATGATGATTTGCTTTTTGCGGATCATGTCGAGGTGCTTGTTGGTGCGTTGGCGAAAAATTCTGATGCGGTAGCGGCCTACTCATTGGCACTGGAAGTCGGTACTGTTGCCGGTGGCGTGGAAGAGCAATATTTTGAGGTTAGCCATGCTGTACCTCCGATTCTCAAGCAAGAATATGACTATGATGTTCTGTTGGATCACAACTTTATAGCCATCCAGTCTCTCCTTTTTCAAAAGGATCTCTACTTGCAACGAGGTGGATTTCAAACCGATATGAGCAGTCTCGAAGACTGGAATCTTTGGTTGCGCTATGGTTATGGCAATAAGTTTGTTTATGTGCCAAAAACAACGTCTTTGTTTAGAACACCTGGGGACCCTACTGTACGGGTCGAACGGCATATGCAGTTGCATGAAGCTTATTATATTGCCAAGAATCACGCAGTGAAAACGTGTAAGAGTTATACCTGAGTTCGTGCTTTAGCGGTTTTTGGCATTGAGTTTTGTGAATTGAGTCATTCCGTGTGAGTGGCTATTTTTTTGTATTTCTCTACTGATGTAGCTCTGGCTCATTAGTCGAAGTGGTAGGTTTTGTATACGGTTTGTTGACTCGTTATCGGTTTTTTGCTCCTCAATATTCTAGCTTTTTGTCCAGATGGATGGGGGCAGCCCCTTAAATAAGCAAATCAGGCTGTTTCGGGAGGGGTGCAGGCCTGGGCCAGGATGGTTTCGAGCGGGGCACCCTCCTGTGTCCCGTCAACGATTCAGTCCACCGTCTACGTGCCTGGGTTTGAGGTGTTTTTCGCTCTTGGCGGTAGGGGCTTGAGCCTTTTTCGTTGGGCGCTGCGGCTAGGCCATAGGTGAGGAACCCGGTATTTCGGAGCTATTTTGAATGTTAAGACCAAAAAATGTTATAAATCAGTTTTGGTTGGTTTCGCGCTTGTTTGCTCCGGGTCAGTGATCGCGCTTGTGGTTCGCTCGGCCCAAGGGGGCTAACGTCGTCGACGTATAGTCGTCGCTGGAACCAGGGAGTGGTCATTTGCAAGTGTTACCCTTTTATGTAGGGCTATGGTTGTAGCCGTCTTACAGGGTGTTCGTATTAATGCAGATAATTTACTTGTTTGGAAGTGCGTTGCTGAGAGTCAGCATGCCCATAGGATTTTTTGACGCATATGCTAAATATTAGTGATTTGTCATCAGTGGACAAACAAAAAGTCTTCGACTATCTCAAGTGGAACAGTTTCCGTTCCGAGAAGTACAAGGTTTTATACGTTAGTACCCCCAAGGTTGCGAGTACTTCCCTGAAGTGGTGGTTTGCGTCACTGGAAGGTTGTTCGCAGGCCTTGCGTGGAGTCGGTGAGGCTGCGGGAAGTAATTCTGATCAAGTTGTTCACGAGTTTTACAAGGTTGCGCCCCATGTCAGCGGGCTGGAAATAGACGACCTTTTGGGACCTCTTCTCTCTGATACATATTTTCGATTTGCCGCCGTACGAAACCCTTACAAGCGTATCTTCTCTGCATGGCAGTCGAAAATACTGTTGCAAGATCCACAGCAGGTCGCATCGTATCCAAAGTTTGAGTCGTTACAGCAGCCGGTAAAAAGCTTAGCGGATGTTGCTTCGGCTTTTGAGGCGTTTCTGGAGTATCTCGCAAGCAATCGCACATCTTCACCTGAGAGGGATTTTTGGGCGCCTCAAGCCACGCTATTGCGTCCGGATTTGATCAATTATTCCTTGTTGGTCAAAATTGAAAACTCCTCTGAACTCCATAAAGCATTATCGGAGCACTTCGGTGAGCAGGCCACCGATCCTTTCGCAGAGCCTTCGCCAAGTGAAAATGTCATTCCCTTCCTTCCTGCTTTTATTACGGAACGAAGTGCGAGTTTGATTAAAGAGCTGTATGCCGAAGATTTTGATGTCTTCGAATATGACAGGCAGATACCAGAACCTACAGAAGCGTTTTCGGTAGAGCAGTTGGATCTCGCGTTTGACGCGGCCAGGCTGATTCGGGAAAGTCGTCAACAAATAGATGCGCGCGCCCTTCAAATCCAGGACTTGACTCAGCAGATCAAGGATTTGAATCAGCGGATTGCGTCATTGAATCCGACCCTGTTTGAACGTGAGTCGCAGTTAAAAGAGCTCATGGGTTCTTTGGTTAAGCGCGACCGACATATTGCCAGTCTTGAGCAATCTGTGGGTGTGCTCAACAGGCAGTTAGTCGACCTCAAAGCCGTCTTGGTTGATCACGAAAAAGAGGGTGTCAGTCTGAAGGCTGATCTGCTCAAGACGCAGCAGGAACTCAATGCGTTACTCTTTTCGCATTCCTGGCGTTTAACCTTGCCTGTGCGCATAGTTACAGGGTTTGTGCGAGAGTCCGTCCATAACGTCAGGACGCTGACATGGAGTAAAGTACTCGACTCGTTAAGACGTCGTCGAGAGCTGTATAACGAAAATACTCTTCGTGAGATTCACGAAAGCGGGTTGTTTGACCCGGATTATTACCTTGCCAGTAATGCAGATGTGCGTGCAAAAGGCACTGATCCACTCAAGCACTACATGCTCAAGGGCTGGATAGAAAATCGCAATCCTTGCGCCGCTTTCAGTCCTTCGGATTATCTGTTGGCCAACCCTGATGTTGCCGAGGCTCAGGTACATCCGCTGCTTCACTACATTCAATGTGGCCAGCTCGAAGGTCGTCCAGTCAGATTGCCAGCTCGCATTTGCGAAATGACGACGGTCAAGCGTCGTCCCGTCGGGCGTAATGCGGTTTTCAAGCCGTATGGTGAATATACACCGATACCGGTACTCAAGGCTGTGCTCGAGGCACAGATAGAAGTCGTCAAAAAGTCAGGATTGTTCGACGAGAAGTACTACCTTGCAATGTACAGCGATGTGCAGCAGGTCTCGGTAGATCCGCTCAGGCACTACTGTGAACAGGGCTGGCGCGAAGGTAAAAATCCGTCCATGGACTTTGATACGCGCGCCTACCTCGCACTTTACAAAGACATTCAACACATTGGTCTTAACCCGCTTTGGCATTACATTGTCACTGGCGCGGCGGAGCATAGAATAGCGGTACCGGACGCGCTCATTAATCATGAAAACGACATCCGTTTTGGTGAAGTTGACAGCGACATCAAGTTACTCGCGTTCTATGTCTCGCCTGACTGGGAGGCGTTGCGTAGTGCCAGATTCGCTTCCAAGGGCAATCCGCAGCGATCGCGCCCTGATAAGACGCTTGGGTTGTATGATTCGTTGGACGGGCGTGTGCTCACCCAGCAGGCACTCAGTGCCAAGAGTCATGGCTTTTTCGGCTTTTGTTTCAATCTGAGCGCAGATTCGGTTGCGCAAGCGTCGCCACAGCCTCTGGATACCTTTCTTGCCCATACGGAAATCGACTTTAATTTCTGCATTCAAATAGATTTGCATCAGGACGGTCTGTCGAACAACTTGATTACGCCTGTTGTTGCAGTTCTAGCTGATAAGCGATGTGTGCAGGTTGATGAGCGACCCGTCATCGTGGTTAAACTCAATGAGTATGACGAAGACATAGTTGATTCAATTCGCAAGCTCCGTGAGCGATTGAATGAACTGTGTGATGGCGTGTACTTGATTGCTCAGTTTGGTTTTGCGGGTTCGGATGAACTGGCGCAGGACCTGGATGGTTTGTGTGACGCCGCGCTTGATCTTTCTGCAGATCCTGTGCCGGGCGAAACTGGCGTATTTCCACCGCAAAACAAGAATGGAATAGATACCGTTCCGTATAACCTTATTGCTTCGCAAGGGATCGTACGAGCACAGAAAGCACATCTTCGTGCTACTCCGGTTTTTCACGCTATTTCGTTAGGGCGTGATGAAACTGCGCTTAAGCAATATTCTCCTCTGGTTTATTCGCGCTTTCACATTCGTGACTATGGGCGTTGGCTTGACGCGGCGATCAGGGGCGCGAGAAAGTCTCTCCCCGAGGATCGCCGTCTACTGTTCGTGAATGCCTGGAACAATTGGCAGGAAGGACTCTACGTTGAGCCAGACAGTATCACCGGTTTTGGTCGGTTGAACGAAACAACACGCGCTCTGCTGGATATTGATTCCAGTGTCGTTATGCCAAAAATTTCGGTAATTGTTCCAAATTATAATCATGAGAGCTATCTTGCTCGTCGGCTGGATAGTATTTATGGGCAGACTTACAAGAATATAGAAGTCATCCTGATGGATGACTGTTCGACTGATGATAGCCGTTCGGTGTTAACTGGTTATGCGGAAAAGTACCCTGATATAACGCGCTTGTTGTTCAATGAGACGAATTCGGGTGGCGTTTTTCATCAGTGGGCTAAGGGGATCAAGGCGGCCACAGGTGACCTGGTATGGGTCGCTGAAAGCGATGACTACTGTGATGAGCTTTTCCTGGAGGCGCTTGTTAGCTGTTTTGATGATGAAGCGGTCATGCTTGCGTACTCGAAGTGTGAGTTCGTAACCACGGACGAAGTCGTTATGCCGGACCAGTTCCTTAACTATGTAAGTGATCTGGAGTGTGCGAATAAATGGGCCGGTTCCTATGTAAGCACGGCGCATAACGAAGTGTGCTCGGCGTTGGGTGTTAAAAATACAATACCTAATGCCAGTGGCGTAATTTTCAAGCGTCCCGTTGATATGCCGCTGTTGGATGATCAGTCGTGGCTATCAATGAAAGTTGCTGGTGACTGGGTCTTCTATTTGCACATTCTGCGCGGCGGGAAGATTGCTTACTCCACTGAGGGTACAAACTTTTTCCGTCGACATTATGCAAGTACTGCCAACACCACTTATCGCAAAGAGGTCTTTTATCGCGAGCTCGGGGTGGCGAACAGAACGATCCAGTCCCTCTACAATGTTCCGATGTCGGTGCTTGAGGCTTGCGAGGCATCCAGCAAGAAGCTGTATGACCACTATGTCGGGGGCTCCGCAGAAGAGTTTTTACGCTGGTACGACCATGATTCGATTGTTCGTGCCAGGGCTGATCGACTGCCGAACGTGATGGTTTCCACGATCGGCTTCTATCCGGGTGGTGCCGAAATTCTTCCGATTCGACTGGCAAACGAGTTTAAGCGCCAAGGTATTTCCGTTTCCTTGTTTAGCGCCGGGATACCAAAACGCGAAGACGGTGTTCGCAAAATGCTGAGAAACGACGTGCCGGTGATCGAGACGTCGAATATCGAATCAGTGAAAGAGATCATTCATGATTTCGGAATTGAAGCACTTAATAGCCACCAGTGGTACGTTCAGAAGTATCCGGTCGATGTCCCGGATGTTTTTTCCGAGCTTGGCGCCCATGTGGCGGCTTTGCACGGGATGATTGAACATGGCAATGGAGTGACTGATGAACAGTTGCGCATTGCTGACAAAGGTGTCAGTACATGGGTCTACACCGCTGAGAAAAATCTTGTTCCTTTCTCGGACATCTCACTGTACGACAAGTCTTCTCCCCGTTTCGTCAAGGTTCCTAACGGGTTGCAGCCGCCGGAAATCGTTCCAATCTCGCGCGTGCAGATGGGTATACCGGAAGATGCTTTTGTATTGTGTTGTGTCAGTCGGGCAATTCCCGATAAAGGCTGGGGCGAAGCGATCCAGGCGGTAGAACTTGCGCGATCACTTTCCGGTCGGGACATCCGTATTATATTGGTCGGAAATGGCTTGGTGTACGATGAGTATTGTCAAGCAGGTGCGCCGGACTTCGTTTACCTGGCTGGCTTTAGTGATAACTCCGTAGGTCATTATGCTGCCGCGGACATGGGCATCATGTTATCGACCTTCAGGTCCGAGAGTTTCCCTCTGACCATTGTCGATTGTCTGTTTGCCGGCAAGCCATACATTGCCACAGACGTAGGCGACATCAAAAACATGTTGACGATAGAGAGCGGCGTTGCCGGGGAGATTATCGGGTTGGAAGATTGGGTCGTCCCAATCGAGAGCACGGCCCGCGTGATTGCAGCGTTCGCGACAGATGAACGGAAATACCAGGAAGCCGTCGGCTTGGTGAAAGACGTTTCCAGTCGATATCGAATTGACGCCGTTGCCTCTCAATATCTTCGTTTGTTCGAGCGTGACATTCAGCAGCGCAGGGCGGAGTCGGCGAAGGCCGAAGGCTCTGGCATGACTGTCCAAGACCTGTAGCCGGACTTGCTGTAAGCAGGGCAGCTAGCGTTAAGGGGAGATCTCACAGGGCAGGTCCGGCTGATTGCCAGGCCTGCACTGAGAGCGAGACGGGCGTCTCCGGCAATTTGGTAAGCCGCCTCACTTGACGTATCATTAGCCGTCACAGTGTGTTTCGTTAAATAATAAAGTGTAGGTCGTTGCAATGGTTGCCAAGGATGGGGCAGGTCAAGCCCGCCTTGTCTGCTGCTGCACAAGGCGGCAGTTTCAACCATATCAAGCGCTGGAGGGCAACGTTGAATAATTCCGAGAACACTTCTCCTAATCCCGTTAAGCGGTCCCTGGTTTTGGGGGGGCGTGGTTTCATAGGCACCCACTTGATAGACGCATTGCTCGATCAGGGGCATTTTGTGCGCTGTTTCGATCGTCCCAATGTGGCGCCGTTGGGTGAATCCCACTTCAGTCACCCTAATTTCGAGCTTTGCGAAGGAGACTTCACCAGTGAGGCCGAAGTCGCCAAGGCATTGGAAGGTTGCGATGTTTGCTATCACCTGGTGTCTACTACACTCCCCAAGTCTTCAAATGCTGATCCCGTCTTCGATGTGGAGAGCAATGTCGTTGCGACCATCCGCCTGCTAAACCTCGCGGTGAAGTCCGGCCTGAGGAAGATTATTTTTATCTCCTCCGGCGGCACGGTGTATGGAGACCCTACGCAAGTACCTATTCCAGAAACACATGCTACTGACCCGGCCTGTTCCTATGGAATTTCCAAGTTGGCGATCGAGAAGTATTTGGCGCTTTTCCATCGCTTATACGGTCTTGATTATACTGTTCTACGTCTTGCAAACCCCTTTGGTGAGGGGCAGCGCACCTATGCTAGCCAAGGCGCGGTTGCCGTATTCCTTGGCAAAGTCCTGCGTGGCGAGACGGTTGAGATTTGGGGTGATGGCTCGGTTGTACGCGACTACATTCATGTCTCTGATGTGGTGAGAGCGTTGTTAGCATCGTCAGCGGAATCCGGTGAAGAGCACCTGTTCAATATCGGTTCAGGGCGCGGACATAGTCTCAATGAGGTTCTTGACGCGATCGAGAGGGTCACGGGGCGAAATGCCAGTCGTGAGTACTTGTCGGGTCGCGGGTTTGACGTGCCTGTCAGTGTCCTGGATATCGAGCGCGCCAAACAGTCTTTGGGGTGGGTACCTTTCGTGAGTTTCGATCATGGATTGGAGCGCTTTGCTGCTTGGTTATTGGATAATCCGGAATGAGCACATAGATTTAACGATGTAAACACTCCATAAGCCCGCTTCTTGGAAGGTGAGCTTATGGGGCGGTTACGATCTTTTGGGAAGGCTTCAAAAGCGGGTGCGGCATGAGGCGTCAAATCGTAGAGGGTCACCATCCGGCTAGGTTGTGACGAAAGAAAAGCCCTTCCAGAATATTACGTATAAGAGCGCCGATTTGTTAGATATGTTTGCACTCGCGAACATCATCAATCAAATCGGCGCTCTTGTTTCTGTATCTCCTGTCATCCGTGAAAGGCCATTTACGCACCTGTAGCTGATTTGTCGGTGATCGGCAGGTGCGTCTTGTTGAGTCGAGTCAATGGACTAATTGTTTCTCTTTCAATAGCTTTCGTGTGGTGGTATTAACCTGGTTAACCCACCAGTCATCAAAGCGAGAGAGTGGTACTGCTAGTGCTATTGAAGTGGTAGCGGTGACAATAAACACGATAATTAAGCTTTGTGTGTTGCTGATTCCATGATTTGAAAGTTTGATATATACGTAGCTTGATAGCGAACAGATCACAAGGGTGTGGACAAGATAGAGTGGGAAACTGATTTTTCCAATGCCTCTTAAAAGTTTCCCGTTCAGGTTCTTAAACACCTTTTGATTGCTCATGGTTGCGAATATTATGCAGGCGGAACCAAGTGTGTGGAGCAGGGTTTGGGTGTGTACTTTCATAATATCTGGAATGGCTGAAGCCCATGCGTATGATTTTTCCGGGATTATATATCCGAGCATGTATAGCCCGAAAATAATTAGCGCTATGGCAGTATAGAAGGGGATTTCGGTTTTGTTTTTGGCCAGATAAACAGAAAGAAATGTACCGGCAACAAAGGGGAATATGAAATTGTTATAAAATAGTGCTGATATTGAAATAATTATAAAAGCGTAAATAAGGTAGCGGTATTCGAGTATTACGGAAATAAAGCATGCAAGCATAAAGACAATCATGCTGCCGAAAAACTCGGCTTTCATAGTCCAAAGGTTTGTATTGTAATTGTCTTCTCCTGTGAAAAAAGTTGTCATTCCTTGCGTTAGCGCTTCCCAAAAGCTCGGCTCAAACCCTGGCGTCCATCCTTGAGCAAATGTTGCAAGCCATGGGCTCAAGCTAAGTTTCGAGGCGTCATGGAAGTAATAAAAATTAAGCCTGAATAAGCAGTAACTTGCGACAGTGGTAATCGTTACGATGGCGGCCAGTCTCGGAAATCTTTTAAGAAATGCCAGAAGAAGTTTTTGTGGGTTTTCATGATTAAAATAGGACCAGCACAAAACAAAGCCGGAAAGGGTGAAGAAAAAACCGACAGCCGCTGTGCCGTTAAACAGAGCAAAAAATGGCTGCCCTATTAAGCTGTCTTCGTTTCGTGCTTCCCCTAATAATCCAGTTGTGTATGGGGAAAACCCTAAAAAAAAATGGTGGACAAGCACAATAAATGCAGCTATTCCCCTATAGGCTTCAAGAGGGAATAGTCTATTGTTTCCAGATACCAATATTGCTGACATGTCAGGCCTTGAATATTTATTGTTTGATCTACAAGCGCGATAATAGGCATCTTTATTTGTTTTGGCTAGCCTTGGCCAATAGCTTTGGGGGGCGTTGCCCTGCAGTGGCGTCGTCTCTCTCCGCACTGCGGAAATTTTCACACCGTTGCCGGATTTGTTGATGAGCACGTAAAGCGCAGGTGGGTGAATAACGTCACCATGATGACCCGTTCAACTGGGGCTGCGAGGCTATCGATAGATTTTTTTGGGGGGCGGGGCGGGGAGACAAACCTTTTCGACTTTTGCGTCGGGCCGCATCATGAGATGCAGCTGGCGAGGCTTTGTCGCTTTGGCTTCTACGCTGCAATGGCTACGCGGCTACTTTCATACAGAACCTACGCTTATCTTGACTTGATAAAGTAGGTTCTTTATGAGTTAACCGGTTTATTAACTTAATGAGGGTTGCAGGCGCGAACGAAAATATTAGTGGCCAAAATAAGCTCGGGTAACTGTTTCGGGATCCGAGTCCATTTTTATTTTGCCGTGCTCCAGCCAAATGACCCGATTGCATGTATGCAGCACCAGGTCACGGGAGTGGCTGGCTATCACCAAAATGCTGGTGGCTTGGACCAGTTCGTTCATCCGAGCCTCTGCTTTGTGCTTGAAGCCTTCGTCCCCTACCGACAGCCATTCGTCCATGATCAATATTTCAGGTCTGATGGTCGTCGATACCGCAAAGGCCAAGCGCAAGTGCATACCGGAAGAGTACGTGCGTACCGGCATGTCAATGAAGTCACCCAGTTCTGAAAACTCAATAATTTCGTCGAGTTTTTCTGCAATATCACTTTTTGTCATCCCGAGCAGGATGCCGCGCATGAAGATGTTTTCCCTGCCGGATGCCTCCGGGTCTATCCCTAATGAAATATCAATGAGGGAAGCGACTTCGCCGCTGATGCTGGCGGTGCCAGCGGAGGGGGCGTATACGCCGCTCAGCAGTCTGAGTAATGTGCTTTTGCCAGCGCCGTTATGACCGAGCAATCCAACCCGGTCTCCGTCATTGAGGGAAAAAGTAAGGTCTTCCAGTGCTCTGACGATCACTCGGCCTTGCTCGTTGGCACTGAGTTTGCCACCTGTAGCGACTTGAATCAGTCGCTTTTTCAGGGAGCGAGCACTTGCGTTATAGATAGGGAAATCAACGCATGCGTTATGAAATTCAATAAAAGCCATAATAGTTTTCTTCTTAGAGCCAATAAGCAATGCGACGTTTATAGAGGCCATAGATGATGATCGCTATGCACCAGCCAAACAGAGCCATGCCCCCGGCCACGCACCAGCTAACAGTGCTCACATCCTGTCCGAGCAGGGGAGCCCTGACGATTTGTATAAGGTGATAGATGGGGTTCAAATCCAGTAAATAGGTGCCGGCTCGGCCAGGCAGCAGGCTTGGAAGCCACATGATTGGCGTCAAGTAAAAGGCAATTTGCAAGACGCTCGCAATGATCTGCGGGAGGTCGCGATATCGAGCGCATAAAAGGCTCAATATCAAGCTGATCCATGCCAGATTGAGAACAAGCAGTGCAAAGCCCGGGATACTCAACAGCGCTCCAAGACCCAATGGTTTCTGAACAGCCAGCAGCACAAGCGGGAAAATGACGATGTTGTGCGCGAGGATCAAAGTATTGCGCCATATTGTGCGTAAAATATGCACGAATAATGGGATGGGGAGTTGTTTGATAATGCTTTCTGCGGCGATGAGGCTGGTGCAGCCCTCTAACACGCAGGTAGAAATAAAACTCCAGAGAATCATACCTGCTGCGAGAAATGGCAGGAATTCTTTCATGGGGGAATTAAATATTTGGCCAAATACGAGGCCAATAGTACCAATCATAACGCCCATGCTGATGGTTAGCCAAAACGGTCCGACAGCAGAGCGCCTATACCGTTGACGTACATCCTGCCATCCGAGCATGCCTACCAGAGAATAGCGCTTTACAGCCGTCGCTATATCTGCCATAGCGGCGGTAATTGAGTTGTTTAGCATTCGAAACACCGGGTTGTCAAAACAGTCAATGATTGTAATCTTGTAGGAGGGGCGAGTGTCACTTTTTCCATCCCGTCTAGTTTCCAGTTTTTTACGATCGCGGGATGTACTCCACGTAGAATGCCTCTCTGTTGCAAGGAAGGCGCATAAAGTCTGCAGCTATTTCGTATGGCGCGCGCACTATCATCACAAGCTTGAGCTATTCGTTAAAAAAGCAGTGCTTGTGTCGATCGGTTAAAGTGTGCTAGCGCTAGGAAATAACGTCTCTGCCGGATGATTTGCACTTTTTCTATCATCCCACGGTCAGAGGCGAACTCCCAAGAAATTTCCCTCACCCACCAGAAACGCATTTTGGGTTAAGTCGCAGCGTCTGATCGTCCGTGCTCCCTATAAATCGCCTGCTCGAGAGCGGGCAGAGCGATTAGCTAATGGTTATCGACGAGCAGTTTCGCGGCAGCAACGATTCGTGATTTCAAGCGAGTTTCGCGTCCGTGCGCTGTCTGTCCGGCAGGCCGGTCAGAGGGGCGAATTATAGCGGCGCTTTCAGCTAAGTGCTCCTTCCTGGACCCTGCCATATGCAAGTATTGGGCGATCTCGTCCTCATGAGGTTACAATGCCGACCGACGACCGCGTGAAAGGAGGGGGCTACGGGCTCGAAAGCTTGAATGGATAAAATACGCAGGGTGTTGCTTGGTTTGCCTCGCAGGCAAAAAAGACTGATACAGGTCGCCACCGATGTGGTTTTGGTGTGGGTCGCCTTGTGGCTGGCCTTTATCGTCCGCCTCGGCATCGACGACATGTACAATCCGCTAAAGTCTCATTTCTGGCTGTTCGTCAGTGCCTCGATTATTGCCATTCCCCTTTTCGTACGCTTTGGCATGTACCGCGCCGTCATGCGCTACTTCGGCAATGATGCGCTGATTGCCATCGTCAAGGCGGTCAGTCTGTCCTCGCTGATCCTCGCAGTGGTGGTGTACTGGTACAGCAATCACCAGGCCGTGGTGCCGCGCTCCATCATCTTCAACTACTGGTGGCTAAGCCTGGTAATCATTGGCGGCCTGCGTTTGTGCATGCGTCAATACTTCATGGGTGATTGGTTCACCGCTGCGCAGCATGTACCCTTTGTTAATCGAGACGATGGTTTGACCAAGGTCGCCATTTACGGCGCAGGCGTGGCAGGCAACCAGTTGGTTGCAGCGTTGCGCATGGGCCGCGTGATGCGCCCTGTGGCGTTCATCGATGACGATTCCTCTATCGCGGATCGTTCGATTGCCGGGCTGCGGGTCTATAAGCCCAAGCATATTCAGCAGATGATCGACATGACCGGGGCTCAGGAAATTCTTCTGGCGTTGCCGTCTTCGACCCGTGCGCGGCGCAGGGAGATTCTCAATTTTCTGGAGGGTTTCCCGCTCCATGTGCGCAGTGTTCCGAATTTCACTGATCTGGCCAGTGGTCGGGTCAAGGTGGACAACATTCAGGAAGTCGACATTGCTGACCTGTTGGGGCGGGATTCGGTTCCCGCTCAGCCTGATTTGTTGGCTCGATGTGTGACGGGCAAGACGGTTTTGGTAACGGGGGCGGGCGGCTCGATCGGTTCCGAGCTTTGTCGGCAGATTTTCTCCCTGGGACCGACCACGCTGTTATTGTTCGATCATAGCGAATTCAATCTTTACAGCATTTTGTCTGAGCTCGAGCATCGTATTGCTCGTGAGTCGTTGCCTGGCCGGTTGTTACCGATACTGGGGTCGATTCGCCATCCCCATAAACTTCTGGATGTAATGAAAACCTGGAGCGTGGACACGGTTTATCATGCGGCGGCCTATAAGCACGTGCCGATGGTCGAGCACAATATTGCCGAAGGTGTGCTCAACAATGTGATCGGGACGCTCAATACCGCTCAGGCTGCGTTGGAGGCTGGTGTTGCAAACTTTGTGCTGATCTCGACCGATAAGGCCGTACGCCCGACCAATGTCATGGGTAGCACCAAACGGCTGGCCGAGTTGACCTTGCAGGCCCTCAGTCGTGAGTTGGCGCCGGTGTTGTTCGGGGACAAATCCAATGTGTCCCGGGTCAACAAGACCCGTTTCACCATGGTGCGGTTCGGTAATGTGTTGGGCTCGTCTGGCTCGGTTATTCCGCGCTTTCACAGCCAAATCAAATCAGGCGGGCCCTTGACGGTTACCCATCCGAAGATTACCCGTTACTTCATGACCATTCCCGAGGCGGCACAACTGGTAATACAGGCCGGCTCAATGGGGGAGGGTGGTGATGTGTTTGTGCTGGACATGGGCGAGCCGGTCAAGATCATTGAGCTGGCGGAGAAGATGATTCACCTGTCTGGCTTGAGCATTCGCTCGGAGAAGAATCCGCAAGGCGATATTGCCATCGAGTTCACTGGACTGCGTCCCGGGGAAAAGCTTTACGAAGAGTTGCTGATCGGCGACAACGTGTCCGCTACCCAGCACCCGATGATCATGAGCGCCAAAGAGGATCATTTGCCTTGGGAAGTGCTCAAGCGCAACTTGATGGAGTTGCTGTCTGCCGTTGAGCGGGATGATTATTCGCGGGTTCGCCAACTTCTGCGTGACACTGTCAGTGGTTACGCCCCGGATGGTGAAATCGTCGACTTGATTTACCAGCAGCGTCGCCTCGAACCTTGATTGTTACACGCTCTGTAACAGGCACATTTTTGACAGAGTTGTCCCATGACCCAGATTTGGGGGCAGCTTCGGAAAAGTTGTTCTTCCTTATCAATGTCATGGCGCGTCACTTATACGTACAGGCTACTTCTACTCTCTGGTTTTTGCCCTGATGACCAGCGCTTCTATTGCCGCCATTGCTGCACCTGTGGCTAGGCCCGACACCGTTACCGCGCCGATGATGGCAGGGGGCGCGGAAACTGCGGCGGCAAGGCGATACGTTTAGGTTTTTGCCGAGCCTCGGTCGAAACAGGAGCGAGTTGCAGCGCTACAAGTTCGGCTTCGATGGCTGCTATGTCAGTATCGATCAGTTCATCAAGCAGAATGGCCTGATCCGGGCTCAGTTGTTCGCTGCGCTTGGCAAACTTGAAGCGCTTGAGCTGCGAGATCTTGTGGGCCAGCTTTTTCGTTGGCCGTTTTGTGATGGTGGATTTGCTTACCCATCGTCTCGATTTTCTGATCGAGATTCTAGTCACGCTGCATCAACTGCGCGCCAGAGCGCGCAGTTGTTCAGTGTTTAAGTGGTCGAGATTAGGAAGCGAAGTCATGCCGCCGATTTTGCAAATAACATGTGTCGCTTCTATCGAAGCAAAGCAACTGAACTTTACTTATTAAGTATCACAGCAGCGATCTTTCTGATCTTTCCTTTCCACGATCTTGGAGCGCCCTCGTTCTGTCGTTGAGTCATGGCTGATACTTCCAACGCAAGCTTCTCCTGTGTCAGCTGCTCTATCACCGCTTGTAGCTCCACGATCGTCGCACAACGCTCTTTATACCCCGTATCAACTTTCATCCATTCCTGGAACATTCTATTTTTTTCAGATATCAAATGCCCGATTTCTTGCACTCTCTGGCGTTTTATATCCAGATGATTCTGCAGTTGGTTTCTGTGATACGTATGCAATGGCGGAACAAGGGCAGCACTGTCCAGCCCGCTGGCAAAAGCTTTCAAAAAAGCGGCTTGCGAGTAGTAACGCTCAAAATGCTGCAATGCGGATGCGGCGTGCCGCTTCAACAACGGCTGGTCCCACTGCTTGAAAACCCGACCGAGCTCTTCATATTGGCTCCAAGTATAGCTGTCAGGATAAGCAAGATCGGATCCGGAGTGATAACGGGAGCGATATGATTCGTGGGTAACGACAGGCACCCCGACCGACATCGCTTCGATTAACGATTTGCCGCCTCCAAGCGGGAAAGAAGAAACATATACATCCACCGCGTTTTCGATGAGCGCCTGAGAGAGTGAAGCGACCCACGGTATGTGAATGAACCGGTCATGGCTTACGTTCTCAGCATCGAGTTCCTCGTGGATTTTCTGCAGAAATGCATCGGACAAATCCCCGATATGCACATGGTATCCGCGCGAGGCTTTTAGGATGCAGGCCACTGCACGTTCATAGCGAAGCGCGTACGAGCCCGATTCGAACTTGGACATTCGACCGCATGAGCAGGTCGTCAAGACCCCTCGGTCGAGGAATCGGGTTTTGATTTGGGATGTACGGACAGCGCTGATCGGCCAATAAAGCTGTTGCGCGACTCCAATCTCGTTTTTGCACAACTCATATGACATGTTGTGCAAGTCGACATGCTGAAACGCTTCGCAAGTCACACCAAGAGACAGATGGTGATCGCCATGGTGAATGTAATAGCGGTTCCTGATGCCAGGGGCGTGGGCCGCCACGATGCACACGATGTCCTGATTGTGACCGAGGGTCAAAACGGTGGAAGGTTTCCACTCGCCAAGCCGGACGGTCAGGGCGTCGAGTTTGCTATCGAGCCCGGTTTCGGTCAAAACGAAGACTTCGCAGCCGAGCAGAGACTCCCACTCGTTAATCGAGGCGTGATCGATACGATTGAACAGATCGGTCAAGGCGACGCGAACCGGGCTCTCGAACAGTCCGAGAGCCAGATAGTCCTTGATCAGTTCGACATGCCCTCCGGCCCTGACCAGTTCGGACGCCAGAATGACGGTGCCCTGGCCTTCCTTCTCGGGCACATGGCGACGATCGGCATAGTAGGCGTCGGCTAGCATTCGGCACAGCGCATCGAGCTCGCGGTTCGCGAACACAGCACCAATCGACGCCGGATCGTTGATGACTTGCTCGGCAAATGACTTGATGCACGCCATCGCATCGCCGTAGTGCGACTGGGAAATATATTCCACAACCGTTGCTTGCAAGCGCTCGAGATCGAAATCATCCATTACTGAAAACTCGCAATAGTTTCACAAACGTAAGCCGCTTGCTCGAGGGTCATGTGCGGACCGATCGGTAGACTGAGCTCCGTCTCGGCCAGTGCCTCCGCAATGGGGAAAGCGCCCTTTTCGAAACCAAGAAACTGGTAAGCCTGCTGCATATGAGGAGGAATCGGGTAATGAATCAGCGTTTCGATACCGGCCTCTTTCAACCTCACATGCAAAGCATCACGCCGCTGCGAAAAAACGGGGAACAGATGCCACGACGACGTGCAATCCAGTTGCGGAGTCGGCACCCTCACACAGGTATCTTGCAAGTGCTTCTGGTAATAGGCTGCAATCTCCCCGCGACGCGCGTTCCATTCATCGAGGAACGGCAGCTTGACGGCCAGTGCTGCGGCGTGGATCGGGTCGAGGCGGCTGTTTAGGCCACAAACCTCATTGACGTATTTAACTTTAGAACCATAGTTTGCAATCGTCCGAATTCGCTCTGCGAGTTCGGTGTCGTTGGTAGTGACACCGCCCCCGTCACCGAACGCGCCGAGATTTTTGCCGGGATAGAAGCTCCACGCCACGGCATCTCCGTGCCCACCGATGCGCGTACCACGGTAACGTGCGCCGTGCGCCTGTGCGCCATCCTCGAGGACCTGAACTCCCTTGTGTCGGGCCAGTTCGAGGATCGGTCCCATTTCTGCAGGCTGCCCGTACAGATGAACGGGCAGAATGACCTTAGTCTTACTGGTCATGGCCTGCTCAATGCGTAGTGGATCGATATTGAGGGTGTCGACGTCGGGCTCGACAGGCACGGGTCGTGCTCCGCACTGTGTCACGGCGAGCCAGGTAGCAATATAGGTATTGGACGGCACGATGACTTCGTCCCCTTCGGACACGCCCATCGCCATCAAGGTGATACGCAAGGCGTCGAGCCCGTTGCCGAGCCCGATCGCAAAACGGGCGCCCGCATAGTCGGCAAAAGATTTCTCGAATTGGGCAACTTCTTCCCCGAAGATATACCACCCAGAATCGAGAGCCCGCGCGACCGCCTGATCGAGTTCGGGCTTGAGCTCGAGATAGGCGTTGCGGACATCAAGAAATGGCACTTTCACAATCATGCTCCTCACTCTCGAATGGAATTGCATTGGCCGCACATTCGTAGCACCTGACGATAATTGGCGATGCGCGAACACATACTGGACGCCTGCCCCCCCCGAACGACATATCCGTCGTATCGGCGGGGTGTCCCTGCGCACGCAGTCGAGACCGTTCCGGTGTGGCGGTTGAAGGTATGGCTATAGAGGCGGCCAGGTCTCGCAGAAACTCAACGAGACCGGACGGCGGCGACAAACTCGTCGTAGTCCCGATAATAATCGGACTCGTCGAATTCCATGGACACAAGGACCAGGCAGACAGACCCGGGATCGAAATTGAGCTCGGCCGCCCAGATCATGGGGGGAATATGCAAACCTTGCCACGGACGATTGAGGTGGATCGTCGTCTTCTCCATCCCGTCGTCAAGCGTGACATCGAAACTGCCGGACAGGCAGATCAACAGCTGGTGCAGTTCCTTGTGCGCATGCGCGCCACGGCCTTCCCCGGTCGGGATATCGTACAGGTAAAATACACGCCTGATATCGAAGGGAACGTGTCGTCCACTTTCCAGGAAAGTCAGGTTTCCCCGCGGATCGGTGATCTTGGGTAAATTGATGATTTTGCAATCAGACACAGACATGCTGAACACCTAGTAGATCAATATCATAATATTCGTGCACAGCACCTCCGCCTCCGTATTCATGCTTGTACTGGTAGAGGCCTTCATTGAGAACCGTGCCCTGACACTCGTTGCTCGTACCGAAGTCGAAATACCGGACCCCGGCTGAAAGGGCCTCGGTCGTGGCGTGATCGAACACTGCATCGAGCGCGGAAACCGAATAGGCCACCTCACTCGCCGCAATGTATTGCGCATGCCATGCCATGCGCGCTTTGAACACCACGACCCCCGCCTCGACTTGCCCATCGATCCTGGCGCAGAACAACTCGATCCCCCCAGGGAAAAGAGTGATCAACTGCTCCATCTCTTCCACGCTGTGTACGGGAGCCGCGCCGTGCTTGCGCTCCAGATTATCGTTCAGCACCTGCCACAATGCCCGCACCTGCTCGGTCCCCGTCACCACTGACACCGATTTAAGCGCCTTTTTCAGCCCGCGTCGGCGGCGTTCGGAAGGTTTTGCGCGATCGGCCAGATCAATTGTGCACGACAAGTCGCAGCGCGATCGGCGTGCGCCGAGCCGGAACAAGGCATAAAGATCGTCCTGCGACGGTCGAGATTGGTAGATATGGGGGACTGCCTTATATCGAAGACGGTCGTATCCGCTACTCCGGTAGTGTTCGCACAACCGCTCCAGCGCTTCGATCATCCTGGCACCGCATAGGTAGCCATCGTGGACAATGCCGCCATAGGTGATACCGGGATGGCTGACGACCATGGCGCGATCTGCAGGGGACTCCGCCGCTGGGAAAACGCCGACTATGCTGTCGGCGTGCATGAGCACAACCGATGCATCCATAAACCGGTCGCCATGGTAATCGAGAAAACGGCGCGAGTGCAGGAACGTGGCGTTTGCCGCATTCGCGCAGAATGCATTCCACGCTTCACTCAATGCTGGTTGATAGCGCACGATCTCAATGGTCACGGGATCAGCTCCGCGACGCAGAAGCCTTGCTCGCCAAAATTATTGCCGTTATAGAAACAGTACGTTTTGGCACCAACCGATATTACGGCGGAATACATGATTGCCTCCGCATCCACGCCCTCCGGCGATACATCGAGTCCCATTTCTTCATCTCGACGTACCCATTGAACCCCATCGCTGGACTCGGCATAGCCGAGACGATAGGCGGCAAAAGAACAGCGTCTGATCGAATAGAACATCTGATAATCACCGCGGTCGCGTTTGACGATCCACGGGCGGCCGAAACCGTGCTCGTCGTCACCCGTGAGCGCCATGGACAAGATACCGCGATCTGACCACGTCACTCCGTCGGCCGACTCCTGATACCGCAAGTCGTACACAGGCATCAGTTTTCCCCGCAGTTCGGTCCAGTCGCTGCCTGCGATGTACCACATCTTGAACACGTCAGCTTCCTTGACGACAAAACTCCCACAGCGAAACATTCGCTCGCTATCGCTACGATCCAGGATCGGGACCTTGCTGTAGCGCTCAAACGTCTCGCCGCCGTCATGACTGATCGCCAGCCCCGTAAAGATCCGGTACCGCGCATTCACGCAGAGCTCGAATCCCGCGTAGTACATATACACAGTTCGCGTATCGACGGGGACAAGACTCAGGGCCATCAAACCATTGTCATCAAACGTCCCCGGTTCGCCAATATCGAGCAATGGCGTTGTCGCGACCTTCAACACCCGGGTCGGATCCGAACTTGAGACATCGATATAACCCGGACGGCCGCGTCCCTTCTCGTCCAGGCATGTCAGATAGACACGGATGACATCATCGTTGAGTCGGTAAGGTATCGGGCCCATCGCATGTGTTCTGGCCCAATCTAGAGATCCATCAGGCTTCCAGACAACGCCCAGTTTATGCCACTTCATGTTCTGGCCTTGAAAAAACGTCGTGCGGATACTTTGGCTGGCTCCGGCTGCTCGCTTTTGAAAATACAATCAGGATCCGTGTTCTTGAGGATATTGACCCCAACACCCAGCCAATTATCGGCACCGATGACGACGTTATTGGCAATCGCCGAATTAACGCCAATGAAAGTATTTTTTCCGACCGTGCAGAATCCGGAAATAACAGCGTGAGAGGAGATAAAGCAATTGTCCTCGATCACCGAATGATGGCCAACGTGGTTTCCGCTCCAAAGCACGACGTTATTGCCAATTTTTACGAATGGCTGGATCGTATTATCTTCAAAGATGAAGCAGTGTTCGCCCAAAACCGCATTAGGCCATACAAACGCCCGGCTACTGATGTAACTCGCTGGTCGATAGCCCTTCGACTTCGCCTCCTCATAAAACCGCGTCCTCAGACGGTTGAGCTGGGAGTAAACAAGCGCCGCGTAGAACTCGACCTGTTCGGGATCGAAGAAGCGCTCAATCTCCTCAAGCGGCACGACAGGCAAACCAAACAACTCATTGCGTTCAAGAAATGCAGAGTTGACAGAGAAGCCGACGACTTCGTATTCAGAGTCCCGAGTAAAGCATTCGTAAGCGACCTCGGCGAAGGCACTGTCGCCCAGGATGACAACCTTTTTCGTTTTTATCATTTCCTGGCTCTCAAGTTCTGATGATGAGGATATCTTCGCGTCGGTTCGCCATCGGAAGTGCCTGGTCCTGCGGTAACAGATAGGCATCGAATCCTTGGAGCCGTGCCCGCTGGATGATCGACATCACGACGCAATCGTCAATCTGATCGTGTTCGATCTGGTTGAACTCGACGACAGGCGCATCATCCGTCTTCATATAGTCTTTATGAAAACGCACTCCGGTCTCACTGGAAAAAAAGCGCTTACGCTTGGAAATATTGGGTATGTCGCCTATCAACATCTGTCCGCCAGGCGCCAACAAGGAGAGCGAAACATCGAGAAATTGAAAGAAACCCACATCGATAAAGACATATTGCAGCACGCTATAGCATAGGATCGCGTCGACCTTTCCTGCGTTTCCAGCAACCCAGTCCGGGCATTGCGGATACATTGCTGGCACCTTTGCTATGAAGGGAGCGCTCTCAAGCAGATCCAACATTTCCTGGCTGTCGATCAGCGTCAAGGCATGACCATTCGATGCGCACTGGTCTATCAACATCTTGGGCAGATCGCTACAACCCGGACCGATATCGACAACTTGCTGGCCAGCTTTCTTCAGGTTGGTCAGCTTTGCGCAGATATCTTCGAAGATAACTGCTTCATAACCCTGACGATATGAGTCGGGAAACCCGATGCGCTCATATTTGGACAGCGACTCATCCTGTGCTAAGCGTCGGAAATCATCGAAGCCAACATGCTCAATTCGGTTAGGTGGCGCCATGTTCAATCCTCTAGAACAACACTTTCCCTTTACGCCGCAACGTTCGGGCCCATCTCTTTAATGTCGAAAGCGACAACCTGTGTCGGATTTCAGAAAAGTTGATCCCTGCCTCCCGCCAATTCAGGGGGGAGTCCATCACTTCCGGGATCGCAGAAGCCCATCATCCCAGAAAAGGTGGAACAATCCGAGGCGGCTCACAGAAAAATGTCATCCGCCCCACCTGGACGGAAACCACCTGAGTATTTATCAGATACCAGAGGAGTCGATCCAGAAAACGTTCGGCCTCGACGCGAAAGACAAGCATCGCCAACACACTGGGGTTGGCCATGCTCTTTTCGATCAATTGTGCTGGCTTGTCAGCGGTGACCGGCGCGCTTTCACCGCCAAGGCAGGCGCAGACCTTGCAGAGGTGTTTGATCATGCGGATCTGCATCGGCACGATTTCCTCGCTGGTTTCTTCGCCGATGGCGTGCTTGCGGCTCCCGCAAGCACAAGTCAGCTCGTGCTCGGGCAGTTTCGTGGATGACTTCGATACGAGGCAAGTCGGCGGGCAACTTTCACCCCATTTCTTGACATGCCATGTTTCCGGAGAGAGTGAGAATGTCACAGTATATATTGCCCATCGTTAGGCAACACCTTGGCCAACAAGCTTGAGCGCATCGCCTGGGTGATAGCGACCCGCCATACCGAGTTTGAAGCAGGGCCAGACACCTTGAGTGCCTGACCCTGTGGTTGTTGCAGTACCACGATTTACCTTTCAGGTTTTGCGATAGCTGAATAACGAATGACGTGGACGGCCCTCCGGCCTGGCGAAGAACCTGATCCATAAACCGGCTATATGAAGGCGCTGGGGTTTTTAGGATCGTCAGGCGCGACTCTCATCGTGGCGCGGGGCATGCCCCAGATAGACGCCGGATAGATTTAAGCAAGCCAACCACTTCACCCGCTAATCAGTATTGCAAAAACGGGGGTGACCATAGATTTATGGATCAGTTACGAAGAAGCTGATCCATAAACCGGGCATTATGAAACCCTGGGGGGTTTTAGGATCGTCAGGCGTCTGCGCTGTCGCGGCAGCCCCTGTAGCTCTTCATAGGTGACCTGAGTGACTGTTACATCATAAATACATACACTTGCTCAAGCCCCTGAATTGAGCTTCTCACCCACAACAGGATTGAACGCCGAATCGGCATCAACACCATT
Organism: Pseudomonas sp. UYIF39; assembly: GCF_029963765.1. Taxonomy (GTDB): domain Bacteria; phylum Pseudomonadota; class Gammaproteobacteria; order Pseudomonadales; family Pseudomonadaceae; genus Aquipseudomonas. The sequence continues at coordinate 127,499 of NZ_JALBYU010000003.1, read as the reverse complement.
CGATACAGACCTGACTTTATTTTTTGGCTTGAATTTGAGAACCCTTTTTTCTATCAAATGCCAAGAGCCGTATCCCAAAATCAGAGTAATGCCCACTGTAACAACAAGGTAGGTTGAATAGGTAATGCCAGGGAGTTTTAGCAAAACAAACTGCTGAACCGGAAAAGCGTAGATATAAACTCCGTAAGAGCAGTCACCCACTTTATTAACCAAGCTCCCCAACCAACTTCTGGAAAGTCCATATGCCAAGACGACATACGGTAACGTAAGCCATAACAGGGCTTTCGAAAACGATAAATACGGTGCCAGAAGAAGGGTAATCATCACCATGACAGTTACGCCGGAGAGACTGGACCACCGTTCGAGCCCCCACTTCGCATAACATGCCCCAATCATGAAATAGATGCCTATCAACGGAATGTTTCTTACATCAGTACCGTGAACCACCAGCAAAGGCGCATCTCGCCAGCACCAAAAAACTACAATCAGCGCAAACAATGCTGCGGTAATTGTGTATGCAAGACGACCGCCTTTGAATAGAAGCCCAAGCGCCACCACTACCAAATACATGAAAAATTCAATAGGCAAACTCCATAGAGGACCATTGATCACATTGGCAACTCTGGAGTGTTCCAGCACGCCCGGCAAATAAAATACCGGACTTAAAATTATGTTCTTCAAGTACATAATAAATGCCAGGTCCGAGAAATACTGCTTGACTGTCAAAGTCGAAAAAACGGGACCAAGAAGAAACGAAGTTAGCACCACAACAACAATCAGGGCTGGAAATATTCGCAGCGATCGTTTAACTAAAAAGCTAATGACCGAAGGATCAAAACTCCAACTTTTTGAAATCAAATAACCACTAATGATAAAAAATATCGCGATCCCAAGCCCGCCATAGGAATCAATACCGATAAAAATCTCCGGAGTATTACCGTAAATATCGAATGAATGAGCATATAGCACCATCAACGCGGCAACCAACCGTAACAAGTTTAAGTTATTATCCTTGTGCAGCATGTATTTCCGCCTGACTTTAATTAAAAATGATAAGAAATTCTATTCTTCCAACAGCTCATTGGCCGTGTAGGGCAATAGGCCGGCGCTTCGTCAGGCCTGGGCTAATGTCTTCGCTGCAGGCCTGGATCACACGTATTCCCGTGCCGTGATTGATGACGCTGTGAGGATCATACAACGCCACTTGGTCCTCTTGCAGCTCAATCAGCCTATGCACCGTCCAACTGCGAGCTGGAGCGCGCTGCCATTCTGAAGGCGCTTGTGCTGCTGCCTCTGCCAAGACGTCGTTGCGATAAAGGCGTGTCGGGGAGGTCAGGAACGTAGGAGTTCCTGAGCCTTGGACCGCTCGTCGCCTGTCGTTTCGGATCCGGCAGGTCTCGGTATTGCGAGTTTCGAGGAGCTCACACTATCGTGGCGTAGGTCGCGCCCGGCGCTGCTGAGAGACGCCGTCGTTTATTCGTATGCAATCCACGAAGTACACCTACCGCCAGATGTGCTTCCCGTTGACCGTGACATGTCCGGTGAGCAGTTCCACGGCAACAACGTCTCGTAGTCGACCACCGTGCGCATGCGGCAGTTGCTCCAGTACGTGGCGCAGCTACGTATAGGGCTCCTGGCCGTTGACCTTGGCAGTTTCGACCAAGCTTTAGATCTGCGCACTGGCGGTGGCATCGTTGGCTGTTCAGCGATACGCCCAAAGGCGCGATGGCCAGCGCTCAACTTTACAGTTTGGTCGAGACGGCTAAAGCAAGCGGCCAAGAGCCCTATGCGTGGCTGCTCCACGCATTGGAGCGTCTGCCACAAGCCTCGAGCGTAGAAGACTTCGAGGCCTTGCTGCCATGGAACTGCACGCCGCAAATTTCAAGATAGCGACGGATCCCCACCTTTAAAATGTGGGGTTCATGGAGCGCTTACGATACGTTCAGCTCTTGTACGGTCAGCACGATAGCCTCATCAGTGACGTCGGGCGACGTTTTGAACCGTTCAGACACCAGGCGCTTAAGCCAAAGGCAGAAGCCGTTGCGCTCTCAATAAAGGATTTTCACTAGATTACGAAGGCGATTCAGAAAGACGAAAAGCACGGGGTCAAATACCGCGATGTTAATGTCCAACTCGACCAGCGCAGTCAGGCCGTCGATGGATTTTCGTAAGTCGACCGGCTTGGGGTACAGATACACTTTTTTTGACTTTGGCATCGGGTCGCATCATGGTGGGCGGGCTCCAGAAAAAATCGGGAGCACAGCATCCGAGATCAACTATGCGCTTTGAATGTGGAGTTTGTGGAGCGGTTACGATGGTCTTGCCTTTGATGCAGCGTTCGCTTGTGAAATGAGCGACTGAAGATTGAAAGATCATCGGGCTCAAAAGTGGGCAGACTTCCACCAGGCTTGCCATGACGAAATAATCTGAACAATCGTTGCATTGAGAAAGCAGATGGTAATATCAACGCTCTAATCTACCGGTACCGGCCCAAAGGCACGCACTTATCGGTTCGCAACCGGGAGACACTGAACGCCATTGCCATGCAGCATAATGCCGCCTACATCCATTCAATGACCGTGTTGCACTCAGTTCCTGCATTCGCCCTGTTTACCGGCGCTGAATTTTTCCAAGGACGATAGCCATTTGACTGCCAAGAAAATAATTATAGTTCTGAGCATGCACCGCAGCGGAACCATCACACTTGCGCGGGCACTCAGCACCATGGGCGTTGAGCTTGGTGACCCCCTCCATCCAATGGGTATGGACAATACGGTCAGTTTTTGGGAAGACAGCGGCGTCATTGCCGTCAACAACAAGCTGTTAAGCCAGCTCGGCTCTGCCTATGGCAGGGACCGTGTGTTGGATGTCGATCTGAATGGCGACACCGTCATCGATGAGATTTATCAGGAAGCCAAGGCTCTCATCACCGACAAAGCGCCTGACATCCCGATGTGGGGCATGAAGGATCCGCTGACGCTGCAGCTATTGCCTTTCTGGAAGAAACTGCTGAAAGAGCTCGAATTCGACATAAGCTATGTCATCGTATTACACAGCCCGTTGAATGGGCTGGAGCCTATACTGCAAGCGGTTGCTGACACTACTTCCGAGAATCGATTGTTCGTGGGTTACGATAACTTGCTGAACAATCCCCGTCAGGAACTTCTTCGCATTTCATCGGCGCTTGATCTACCAGCGCCGACCGAAGATGAGATATTGAAATACATCAATGAGTATCCAGACCCTGGCTTGCGTCACGCTCAGCACCTCGAAAGCGAACGGCTCAACGGCCAGATTGAACCAAAAATACTTGCCGATGCCAACCTGGAAAGTATTTCTTTAAAAGCGCAGATCGAAGCGCTAATGACCGAGACTGAAGCGGCGCACCACGCCACAACATTCAACAGCAACTTACCGTCGAAGACGACCATGAAAAACAACGAACAAGTAGATCAAGAACAATCCACCATCATTAAACTTTCCGATGAAAACGCCCGCCTCAAATCTGAACTGGAGAATCTAAGTTCCCAGCACAAAAAACTGGAAATAAATCTGGAAAAATGGAAAGCCTCTGAGGCGGGGATGAAACAAGAGTATATTCAAACACTGTCCAACTCGTGGGAGCGCTTATTTAACTCACGATTCTGGCGCCTGATCAGTTTAACGGACGTAAAAAAAAGGCTTCCGTCGATAATTCTTCCCAATGGAGAAGCTTTTGACGAAAACTACTACCTCGAAACTTATCCCGATGTTAAAGCGACCGGCATTCCCGCAGTCGTACACTATCTGTGCCACGGCATCCAGGAAGGCCGCCTAGGTGTCCCAAAGTCGATTTCGCAGGCTTCTCGCGACTATGCAGGCGAAAAGCAGATTCTCGCTGGCGGACTGCTCCATGAACCGACAGAGCCATTCAACGCCGACTTCTATCGAGCCATGTATCCAGTTCTCGCCTCGCTCGCTGATCCGGAACGGCACTTCCTGGATCATGGGCGGGTCGAAGGCTTGCTTGGCCGTATTCCGCTTATCGCTTTGAGTCGACCCATCGAGTCGCTGCCTATTGATAAGCCCACCATTCTGCTAGTCAGTCATGAAGCTTCGAGAACCGGCGCCCCAATTCTTAGCCTGAATATCGTCCAGCAACTCACCTCGAAATTCAATGTAGTGACACTGCTGCTTCGTGGCGGCCCGTTGGAAGGGTCTTTTATCGAGGCTGGAGCGATAGTTGCCGGCCCTGTGGATCTTTACCACAAAGAGACTTTCGCCAATTGGGTATTAGGCAAGTTCCTCGACACCTACTCATTTCAGTTTGCGATTGTGAACAGTGTGGAGTCCCATATAGTACTCAAGCCCTTGGCCGATCGCTATATCCCGACAATCAGTTTAATCCACGAGTTTGCTGTATATATTCGCCCCCGCACGAGAATCCAAAATGCATTGTTATGGTCAAGTCAAACCGTTTTCTCTGCCGACATCACACTCAACAGCGCAATACAGGTGCTGCCTGAGCTAGCTTCGTGCAAACTTCCCGTGTTGGCACAAGGCAAAAGCATTGTCCCTGGCGAGGCACACGATCCAGCTCATATCGAAGCAGAGAAGGCTATGCTGCAAAAGATTATGCGTCCGGATGGACCTGAAGATGACACGATCGTTATATTAGGCGCCGGCTGGGTACAAATCCGCAAGGGTGTTGACCTATTTATCGAGTGCGCGACCCGCGTAATCAATTCACCTATAGGTCATAAGTGCCGTTTTGTCTGGATCGGTAATAACTACAATCCAGAGAAAGATACTGATTACTCTATTTACCTTCAGGATCAGATTCAGCGCGCCGGAATCTCGGAGCGATTCAAGATCATTTCCGAAACAGCTGCCATTGAGCATGTCTATGCACTGAGCGACATGATGCTGTTGACCGCCCGTTTGGACCCATTGCCCAACGTTGCTATTGACGCCATGGTACTGGGCCTGCCAGTTCTCTGTTTCGACAACACAACGGGTGTTGCAGACATTCTTAAGCGTAATGGCCTCCAGGAAGAGTGTGTCGCGCCTTATCTGGACACCCATAAGATGGCTGACAAAATCATTCAACTGGCCTCGTCGAAAGACGCTCGGGATAAGGTCGGAGAGCAGGCCCGATCTCTGGCTGCACGCGAATTCAATATGTCCCGTTACGTCGAACAATTACTCGCCCTTACACAGGGTAATGCAGCCCTGTCCCGTCAGGAGCAGGTTGACGCAGCCACGATACAACAGGCCGAGGTTGTTGATTTAGACTACTACCCACCGGCAGGTGTGCAGCTATCAGGAGCTACTGAAGCTATTCGCCGATACGTGCGCTCGTGGACGCGCGGCGTGTTGCGACGCAAGTTGTTCCCGGGCTTTGATCCCCTCGTTTACAAGGATATGAATGCCTCGGTGATCGGAGCTAAGGATCCATTGGCGCACTTTCTGAGTGCCGGCCACCCCGAAGGGCCATGGAACTGGCAGAACCTTTCGTGGAAAGATCATTCCTCCAAATCCACCGATAGTAAGTCGCTGATATTTATAAGCCTGCGCTCTGCCGACTCTATCGAGCAAATCGTAAAGCTTCTCGTGAAAAAGTCAGCCCAGATTGATGTCGTCATTCTTGTTCCGGACGAACTGGCTGCTCTTACCGTCAAGCAATGTCTTCAGAAAGAGCAATACTCAGTACTGAGCATACTGGTGAGTGAAGATCAGCCATTACTTGCGATCTTCAAACACCTGGCGAGCGTTCCTTACCTGGATTACACAGCGATCGCGCATATCAATTTGAGCACCGACCCGATCGACATCGATTTCAGCGACCGGGAAACATATCAGCAATACCTGATCGAAAACATGATAGGCGGCAAGTACGATGCATTGGGAGTGATCGCGGGTCTCCTGAGCAGCGATTCATCTGATACCGCTCCGGGGCTGGTTTTCCCGGAAGACCCTAATATTCATGACGCTACTGCAGACTCGGTCATCATCTCAAGCCTTTGTCAGTCTCTTGGGTTCGACGCGCCCGCCTCACACCACCTTCCGTACCCGGTGAATGGATCATTCTGGGGAGCACCAACAATTTTGAGCAAGTTTCTCGCCGATGCTGACAGTTGGAAGTCGACGTTAAAGAGCCTGAAGCTTACTGCCGCAGAGCAGGAACAGATCCTTGCCCGTCTGCTAGCTGAAGCCTGCCGCAACGATGGCAAACAGATCGTCACCACCGTGGTTCCGGGTATCACCTATTAACGCAAGTGCAGCGCACCGCTAAAAACAAAGTAAATGCTCCATACCCCACCTACCGCAAGGTGAGGCCTTGGTTTACCTTGGCATTTCCGGTGAGCAGTTCCACGGCAACAACGCTTCGTAGTCTTCTACCGTGGATACATGCGGCAACCGCTCAAGTACGTGGCGCTGCCACGTATAGGGCTCTTGGCCGTTGACCTTGGCGGTCTCGGCCAAGCTGTAAATCTGAGCACTGGCGGTGGCGCCTTTGGGCGTATCGCTGAACCGCCATTGATGAAAACCTGGGGCGTAGACACCGTCTACCACGCTGCCGCTTATAAGCACGTCCCGATGGTCGAGCACAACATTGCAGAAGGCGTGCTTAACAACGTCATTGGCACGCTCAACACCGCTCAGGCTGCGTTGCAGTCCGGTGTGTCCAACTTTGTGCTGATCTCCACCGATAAGGCCGTACGTCCCACCAATATCATGGACAGCACCAAGCGTTTGGCCGAGTTGACCCTTCAAGCCCTCAGTCGTGAGATTGCCCCGGTGTTGTTCGGCGATAATGCCAATGTGTCTCGGGTCAACAAGACCCGTTGCACCATGGTGCGCTTTGGCAATGTGTTGGGTTCTTCCGGTTCAGTGATCCCGCTGTTCCACAGCCAGATCAAATCCGGTGGTCCGTTGACGGTCACGCATCCGAAAATCACGCGCTATTTCATGACTATCCCCGAGGCCGCACAACTGGTGATCCAGGCGGGTTCCATGGGGCAGGGCGGTGAGGTGTTTGTTCTGGACATAGGCGAGCCGGTGAAGATTGTCGAGCTGGCGGAGAAGATGATCCACCTGTCGGGCTTGAGGGTGCGTTCGGAGAAGAATTTGCAGGGGGATATCTCCATAGAGTTCACCGGGCTACGTCCCGGTGAGAAGCTTTATGAGGAGTTGCTGATCGGCGACAACGTGGCAGCGACCCAACATCCGATGATCATGACGGCGAACGAAGATCATCTGCCCTGGGATGTGCTCAAGGGACGTTTGAGGGAGTTGCTGATTGCCGTTGGCCATGACGATTACGCTCGCGTCCGCCAGCTCCTGCGCGAAACCGTCAGCGGCTACACCCCTGATGGCGATATCGTTGACTGGATCTACCAGCAACGTCGCCTCGAACCCTGATTGTTTCACATCCTGTAACGGACACATTTTTGACAGGCTCCAGACATCGCCTAAGTTTGGGAGGCAGCTTCGGAAAAGCTGCTTTCTCAATCGATGTCATGGAGCGTCATTTATGCGTACTGGCTATTTCTACTCTCTGGTTTTTGCCCTGCTCACCAGCGCCTCTATTGCTGCCATTGCTGCGCCGACGGCCAAGCCTGAGGCTGGCAACGCACCCTTGGTGCTGGAAGTTTCTCCCAAGGCACAGTCCGGCAAGGTCGATCTGAATCAGGCCGATGCGCCAACCCTTCAGCGCGAGTTGGCCGGTGTGGGCGAGGCCAAGGCCAAGGCGATTGTTGCCTATCGTGAGAGTAATGGGCCGTTTGCGTCTGTGGACGAGTTACTTGAAGTGAAGGGAATCGGTAAGGCGATTCTGGATAAGAATCGCGAGAAGCTTGAGGTGAACTAAGCTTATACGTCAGCGCCAGAGGCCGGTCATTGATCGGCCTTTTTGCTTTCTGGCGAACGCTGTGAGGATGAGCCTTTCGTCGATACGAGAAAAATTACGGCTATCATACGCGAATAAGATTATGCCTATAATAAAAGACTTTTCCGCCAAGGCATCTGAGCCTCAGGCGTTTGTCTTTCCCTTAGGCATCTCCCAGGAGCACAGTCATGAACTCTGTCCAGTCCCAAGGTACGGCCCTCGTCACCGGTGCTTCTTCCGGTATCGGTGCGATTTACGCCGAGCGGTTGGCGGCGCGTGGTTTTGATTTGTTATTGGTCGCCCGTGATCAAGAGCGGTTGGAAGCAGCGGCGAGCAAGTTGCGCGCCGAACATGGCGTTCAGGTTGAGGTACTCAAGGCGGATCTGACGCAAAAGGATGAGGTGCTGAAGCTTGAACAGCGTCTTCGCAGCGATTCAAGTATCAGCCTGTTACTGAACAACGCCGGTGTTGCAGCGGATGGTTTGTTGGCCAATGCCGACATGGATCAGCTGGAACGTTTGATTCAACTGAACGTGACAACGGTCACGCGGCTGGCCTCGGCAGCGGCCGCCAGTTTTACCAAGGCGGGTCGGGGGACGATCATTAATATCGCGTCGGTGGTGGCGTTGTTTCCTGAGCGCTTCAACGCAACTTACAGCGCCAGCAAGGCTTATGTGTTAAGTCTGACGCAGTCGTTGAACGCCGAACTGGAGGGCACCGGGGTCAAGGTGCAGGCCGTGTTGCCAGGCGTAACACGCACCGAAATATGGGAGCGCTCCGGTATCGACGCGACCCAGATTCCGGCGGATATGGTCATGGAAGCCGGGGAGATGGTTGATGCAGCGTTGTCGGGTCTGGATCAGGGTGAGTTGATCACCATTCCTTCGTTACCGGATGCGGCCGACTGGGATGCCTTCGTTGCGGCGCGTCATGTAATGGCACCGAATCTTTCCAAAAGTAAGGCCGCCACGCGTTACACGTGAGGCGTCATGAATCGGCTTGAGGTATTTGCGGTATGAGTGATCGTCGAGTAGTTGTAACGGGCATGGGCCTGGTGTCGCCATTGGGTTCTGGCGTCGAAGCCGTTTGGTCGCGTCTGTTGGCAGGGCGTTCCGGGCTACGCAATTTGCCGGACGAGGTGGTTGCCGATTTGCCGGCCAAGGTCGGGGGAGCAGTGCCGACGCTGGCTGACGATCCCGAGGCGGGATTTGACCCGGATCGGGCGACGGCGCCCAAAGAGCAAAAGAAGATGGACCGCTTCATTCTGTTCGCCATGGAAGCGGCGCGTCAGGCGCTGGAGCAGGCCGGTTGGCAAGCGACGGACGCCAATGCCCAGGAGCGTACGGCAACCATTATCGGTTCCGGCGTGGGTGGTTTCGGTGCGATAGCCGATGCGGTGCGCACCACGGACAGCCGTGGGCCGCGACGCCTGTCGCCGTTCACCATTCCTTCATTTCTGGTCAACCTCGCCGCGGGTCATGTGTCGATCCAGCACGGTTTCAAGGGCCCGCTGGGTGCTCCGGTGACGGCGTGCGCGGCCGGGGTGCAGGCGATTGGCGATGCGGCGCGGCTGATTCGTTGTGGCGAGGCAGACATCGCGGTATGTGGCGGCGCGGAAGCGGCGATCGATCGCGTCAGTCTCGCCGGGTTTGCCGCTGCTCGCGCCTTGTCCAGTGGTTACAACGACACCCCGGAGCGCGCCTCGCGGCCGTTCGACAGTGACCGCGATGGCTTTGTCATGGGGGAGGGCGCTGGCCTTCTGGTGATCGAATCCCTGGAGCATGCCCTGGCTCGTGGTGCTCAGCCGCTGGCGGAATTGGTCGGTTATGGCACCAGTGCCGACGCCTATCACCTGACGGCAGGTCCCGAGGATGGCAGCGGTGCGCGACGGGCGATGTCGCTGGCGTTGGCTCAAGCGGGCATTTCGCCGGCGCAGGTGCAACATCTCAATGCCCACGCAACCTCGACGCCGGTCGGGGACTTGGGAGAGTTGGCGGCCATCAAGGCGTTGTTCGGCACGGATAACAAAATTGCCGTGACATCGACCAAATCGGCCACCGGGCATTTGCTCGGCGCAGCGGGCGGTATCGAGGCGATCTTCACGCTGTTGGCAATTCGCGATCAGGTCGTGCCGGCCACCCTCAACTTCGAAACACCGGACCCCGCCGCCCAAGGCGTTGACATCGTCCACGGTAAGGCGCGGCCGATGGCAATCGAATACGCGCTGTCGAATGGCTTCGGGTTTGGTGGGGTGAATGCCAGCGTGCTGTTCAAGCGTTGGGAAGGTTAGTCCCGGGACTGTTTGAGATAGGTGCGAGTCACGTCGAGAATCCGCTGCGCTAGCTCGGGATTCTCGACACTGCGTGACAACAATAAAGCCCCGACCAACGTCGACATGATGACGATGCTTTGGTCGGCGGCGTCCTCGTCTTCAAGAGTGCCTTGTACTTGTTCGAGCCGTGCGTTGAGCACCACGTCAGTGGTCGGGCTCTGCTGCCCACGCAAGCCGAGTTCCGATGACATGGTCGGCAGCGGGCAACCTTCATCGGGTGAGGTCTGGTGCCATTCGGACAAATAGGCGTCGATGAATGCTTCCAGCGGACGATCCTGCGCGAAGAGTTCGGCGCAAATCACATCGACCTGCTCGCCTGCGGCTTGCAAAGCCTTTTCCACCAGTTCGTCTTTGGATTTGAAATGCGAGTAGAAACCACCGTGAGTCAGTCCAAGTGCTTTCATCAGCGGTTGCAGACCTGTCGCGCCAATGCCATCGCGGCGAAAGCGCGCTGACGCTTCCTTGATGATGCGTTGGTGTGTCTGGGCTTTATGGTCCTGCGAGTAACGCATCGGGTATCTCCGCAACAATGCGCCATATTAACCAATGAAAATGGGATGGTGATTGTACTTCTACTTCTAAAAAGCATGCAGATGCGTCCAGCTCCACCCTGACGTCTCGAATTAACTGGCACGAAAAGTGATTACTCATTAATTGACGATTGTTGAACAATCACGAGGCAATGAGTATGAACAGCGGGCTGTCTCTGGCCGACCACATCACCCTTGAGTTGCGCGCCGACATCATTGGCGGCCGTTTGCTGCCCGGCATGGCGTTGGTGGAAAACGATCTGGTGTCTGCCTACAACGCATCCCGCAATACCATTCGCGAAGCGCTGCATCGTCTGGGGCAGGAAGGTCTGACCCGTTATGTGCGCAACAAGGGCGTGATGGTGCGCAGGCTGGGCGTCGAGGACGTGCGGGATCTGTTCAAGGTCAGGCGCACCCTGGAGTTGCAGGCCATCAGCGCAAGTCAGCCGCTGCGCGACTATCAATCCGACCGGATGCTCGAAGCCCTGGAAGCCACCGAGCTTGCCCGGGAGCGTGAAGACTGGCGCGCCGTCGGCACCCACAGCCTGGCTTTTCATCAACACATTGTCGGATTGTTGCGCAGTCCACTGTTCGATGAGTTCTTCACCAACGTCGTCGCGCAATTGCGCCTGGTGTTCTGCACTGCTCCCGATGAATCACGTTTTCAGGCGCCCTGGCTGGCGCGTGACCGGCAGATTCATGAGTTGTTGGCCGAGGGCGACAAACGTGCGGCCGAGGATGCCATGAGCCTGTATCTCGACGATTCCGAACACCTCCTGCTGCAGATGCTTGCCCCAATTTCCCATCACTGATCGAGGATTCGTGCCATGTACAAAGACTATCCGGCGGCCTATCAAGTCAGCAAAGGCTCAGCCTTGCAGGTGGATAAAGCCTTCTACGAACGGATCCGCGACAAGAAGGACGGGCGCACGCTGATCGAGGCATTCGAGGTGCCGATTCGCACCGGTCGCGCCTGGAAAGTGCCGGCCGGGCATGTGTTCCGGGTGACCACTCCCGTCGGGCCGCAAGTCGGGGATTTCAATGTCTGGAATGCCAACGATCCACGGGAGCGTTTGTGGGCGGCACGGACCCGGCAGTTACAGGGCGCACACGTCAGCACCCATGACCGGCTCTGGTCGAACCTGCCTTTTCTGCGGCCGCTGGTGACCATCACCGATGACAGCCTGGCCGGTTACGGGATCGACGAACATGGCGGTCGCTTGCACGATTTGCTGGGCACTCGCTGCGATCCTTATGTGAACAAAATGCTCACCGGCGAAGATTTCCATCATCACTGCCACTCGAACCTGACCCGCGCAGTGCTGCCTCATGGGCTGACCGAGTTCGACGTGCATGACGTGCTGAACATTTTCCAGTGCACGGGCCTGAACCACGACGACATGTACTTCATGAAAGCCTGTCCGGCGCAGAAAGGCGATTACCTGGAGTTTTTTGCCGAAATCGATCTGCTGTGTGCGCTCTCGACCTGTCCGGGCGGTGACTTGTCGCTGGCCATGTGGGGGCCGGATGCGCAGGATCCGCTAAGCGTGTGTCGCCCGCTCGGGGTGGAGATTTATCGGTTGGAGGATTCGTTGCTTGAGGGCTGGAGCCAGCCGGAACGCGCGGCCTATAAAGGACTGCATGGCCTGCACATTGCGAAGGCCGATTGGGAGTAACCGCAACGACACCCACCTGTAGCAGCTGGCGAAGCCTGCGTTCGGCTGCGAAGCAGTCGTAATGTCAGCGAACGCGGTACGTCAGGTCGACCGCGTTAACAGGATTTGCGACTGCTGCGCAGCCGAACGCAGGCTTCGCCAGCTGCTACAGGTGAGCCGTCTGGCGATGTTTGTTTTAGCGGTCCTGCGCATCCTTGGCATCCGCTTGCGCGTTGCGTTCAGCGACGCGTTTGCGTTGCTCCTCGGTCAGTTCGACCTTGTTGGCGGTGTCACGCAACATCATCAAACCACCAACGATCGAGCCGATTGCAACGACCAGAATCAACCAGGCATACCAGGGCATAGGGCTCTCCTTGAGGGCAGGCCGATTGGCGGATTTCGCCAATCGATCGTGCATACCACTTTGAGCGATTAATTTTCGCAGTGGTTCCATTCTATGCCTGATCTGACAGCCGCACTTCGCCTGTTTATAGCCCGGTCAGCATCGAGTCCGCCGGTGCATCGGCACGCAGTTGCGCCGTCAGCATGAAGTACACGAACCCCACCGCCATGAAGCCCAGGAAAATCACCCCGATCAGCGTGTTGAACCAGGCCATCGCCACCAGGCAGACCACCGCCAGCACCAATGCAATGAGCGGCACCAACGGATAACACGGCGCGCGAAAGGTGCGCTCCAGATTCGGTTCGGTTTTACGCAGTTTGAACAGGCTGAGCATGCTCATGATGTACATCACGATCGCCCCGAAGACCGCTATCGTGATCATCGCCGCCGTCAGCGTCATGCCGCCGAGGTTGATCAAACCATCGCTATAAATCGCGGCGATGCCGATCACGCCACCGGCGATGATTGCCCGGTGCGGAGTCTGAAAGCGTGACAGCTTGGCCAGCGACGTCGGCAGGTAACCGGCCCGGGCAAGGGCGAAGAACTGCCGCGAGTAGCCAAGGATGATCCCGTGAAAACTCGCCACCAGACCGAACAGTCCGATCCACACCAGCATGTGCAACCAGCCCGAGCTTTCGCCGACCACAGCTTTCATCGCTTGCGGCAGCGGGTCGTTGATGTTCGACAAAGTGCGCCAGTCCCCGACGCCGCCGGCAAAGAACATCACGCCCATCGCCAGCAAAACCAGCGTCAGAATGCCGCTGATGTAGGCCTTCGGAATGGTGCGTTTCGGATCCTTGGCTTCTTCGGCGGCCATGGCGGCGCCTTCGATGGCCAGGAAGAACCAGATGGCGAAGGGAATCGCCGCGAACATCCCAGCAATCGCCGGGGCGCCGAATACATCGGAACCCGCCCAGCCATTCAGTGCGAAATTGCTGAAGCTGAACGCCGGGGCAACCACGCCCATGAACACCAGCAGTTCGGCCACTGCGAGTACGCAGACCACCAATTCGAAGGTCTCCGCCAGTTTTACCCCGAGGATGTTCAGGCCCATGAACACGATGTAGGCACCGACCGCTGCGTGTTTCGGGTCGAGTGCGGGGAATTGCACGTTGAGGTACGCACCGATGGCCAAGGCAATGGCCGGCGGGGCGAAGACAAATTCAATCAGTGTCGCCAGACCCGCGATCAATCCGCCTTTCTCGCCAAAGGCGCGGCGGCTGTAGGCAAAGGGACCGCCAGCGTGAGGAATCGCGGTGGTCAGTTCGGTGAAACTGAAGATGAAGCAGGTGTACATGGTGGCGACCATGAAGGACGTCACCAGAAAACCGAGTGTGCCTGCCACGCCCCAGCCGTAACTCCAGCCGAAGTATTCACCGGAAATCACCAGCCCGACCGCAATGCCCCACAGGTGCAGCGTGCCCAGCGTGGGTTTGAGTTGTGTGTTCATGCGTTGCTCCCTGAACGGATTGGAAAGCTCGGGGGAGGGCGTTTGCAGTGGGCGTGCCAGTGTTGTGATGGCGGTCGTAAAGTGCAGAAAGACGTCGTATCGGGGATGTTTGCCACCGAATGACCGTTTTTTGTGCGCCAGTTGGGGGCAGTGGTGTCTGTTATGCCGCCATCGCGAGCAAGCTCGCTCCCACAATGGACAGCGTCGTCACGACCAACGCATTCCAAATGTGGGAGCGAGCTTGCTCGCGATGAACGCCACAAAACCAAGCTGTAACGAAGCCATAAACCCACTCTTTACGCTTTCTTTATGCACAGCCAACACCCTCGATCTCGTTCCTTTACAGCCTTCCTTCCGACAATGACTCCACACGCGGCAATACGCCGTAACACGGAGAACTTCCATGAGCGTTCTGGACGGGGTGTCACTGCTACTGGCAGTGGGGCTGTTCATTTATCTGTTGGTTGCGCTGTTGCGCGCGGACCGGAACTAGGAGCGGCTATGCACAGTTATGACTATTGGCTGATCCTCGCCTTCTTCGCCCTGGTGCTGATTCCGGCACCGTTTCTGGGGCGCTTCTATTACAAGGTGATGGAAGGCCAGCGCACCTGGCTGACACCGATCCTCGGCCCGGTAGAGCGTGGATGTTATCGGGTGGCCGGCGTTGATCCGCAGGCCGAACAGAGCTGGCAGAAATACACCCTGGCCTTGCTCGCCTTCAACCTCGCTGGCTTTTTGCTGTTGTTCGCGATCCTGCTGTTTCAGGATTACTTGCCGCTGAACCCGCAAAACCTGCCGGGTCAGGAGTGGACGCAAGCGTTCAATACTGCCGTCAGCTTCATGACCAATACCAACTGGCAGTCCTACAGCGGCGAAGCGACCCTGAGCTACCTGAGTCAGATGGTCGGCCTCACCGTGCAAAACTTCGTCAGCGCCGCCACCGGCCTCGCCGTTTTGGTAGCCCTGTGTCGCGGTATTGGTCGCAAGTCGAGCAAGACCCTCGGCAACTTCTGGGTCGACATGACCCGCGCTACCCTCTACGGCTTGCTGCCGTTGTGCCTGCTGCTGGCGCTGTATCTGGTCTGGCAGGGCGTGCCGCAAACCTTCGCGCACTACGTGAATGCGGTGACGATGCAAGGCGTCGATCAGGTGATCCCGCTGGGCCCGGCTGCTAGTCAGATTGCGATCAAGCAACTGGGCACCAATGGCGGCGGCTTCTTTGGCGTCAACTCGGCGCACCCGTTCGAGAACCCGACGGCGTGGAGCAACCTGTTTGAAGTCGGCTCGATCATTCTGATCCCGGTGGCGCTGGTGTTCACCTTCGGCCACTACGTGAAAGACCTTCGTCAGAGCCGCGCGATCATCGCCTGCATGCTGGCGCTGTTCCTGATCGGCGGCGCGACGTCGCTGTGGGCTGAATATCAACCGAACCCGACCCTGAACAATGTCGCCGTCGAACAGACCGCGCCGCTGGAAGGCAAGGAAGCACGCTTCGGCACCACCGCCACGGTGCTGTGGTCGGTGACCACCACGGCGGCGTCCAACGGTTCGGTCAACGGCATGCACGACAGCCTCAACCCGCTGAGCGGGATGGTCGCGCTGGTCAACATGATGGTCGGCGAAGTGATTTTCGGCGGCGTCGGTGCCGGGCTCTACGGCATGTTGCTCAACGTGTTGATCGCGGTGTTCCTCGCCGGCCTGATGATCGGCCGCACCCCGGAATACCTTGGTAAGAAACTGCAAGCCAAGGAAGTCCAATTGCTGGTGGTGACCTTGCTGGTAATGCCGGTCGGTGTGCTGGTGCTCGGCGCGATTGCCGCCAGCCTGCCAGGCCCGGTCGCGGCGGTGAGCAACCCCGGTCCTCACGGTTTCAGCCAGTTGCTTTATGCCTACACCTCGGCCAGCGCCAACAACGGTTCGGCATTCGGTGGCTTCGGTGCCAACACCGCGTTCCACAACCTGATGCTGGGTCTGGGCATGTTGATCGGTCGCTTCGGTTACATCCTCCCGGTACTGGCGTTGGCCGGCAGCCTGGCGATGAAGAAAGCCGCGCCGATCGGCCAGAACAGCTTCCCGACCCATGGCCCGCTGTTCGTGACCTTGCTGACCGTGACCATTTTGCTGGTGGGTGGTTTGACCTTCCTGCCGACATTGGCGCTGGGTCCGATTGCCGAACATCTGAGTATGGGCTTCTAAGGAATCCATCATGAATATGCCTGTAAGCAAAACCGTCGTCGCCAAGGCGCCGGAACAACCGAAAACCGCGATCTCGGCGCTCTGGCGTCCGGCGCTGGTGCAAGCCTTCGTCAAGCTCGACCCTCGGCAATTGCAGCGTGCGCCGGTGATGCTGGTGGTCGAACTGACCGCGATCCTGACCACCGTGCTGTGCTTCATTCCCGACAGCAGCGTGCCGACTTTTGTCGCCGCGCAAATCGCCTTGTGGTTGTGGTTCACCGTGCTGTTCGCCAACTTCGCCGAAGCACTGGCCGAAGGTCGCGGCAAGGCTCGCGCTGACAGCCTCAAGGCCGGTAGTGAAGGCCTGAGCGCTCGGCGCAAAACCAGCACCGGCGCCTTTCAAGTGGTGCCGGCCACCAGCCTGCGCAAGGGCGATGTGGTCCGCGTTGAAGCAGGGGAAATGATCCCCGGTGACGGCGAGGTGATCGAAGGTATTGCAGCGGTCAACGAAGCGGCGATTACCGGTGAATCCGCGCCGGTGATTCGTGAATCCGGCGGCGACCGTTCGGCCGTCACCGGCAACACACGATTGGTGTCCGACTGGCTGTTGGTGCGCATCACCGCCAACCCGGGCGAGTCGACACTGGACCGCATGATCGCCCTGGTCGAAGGCGCCAAACGCCAGAAAACCCCGAACGAAGTGGCGCTCGACATCCTGCTGATCGGCCTGACTCTGATCTTCCTGCTGGTGGTCGTTACCCTGCAACCGTTCGCCCACTTCGCCAACGGCAGCCTGCCGCTGGTGTTCTTGGTGGCGTTATTGGTCACGCTGATTCCGACCACCATTGGCGGTCTGTTGTCGGCCATCGGTATCGCCGGGATGGACCGTCTGGTGCGCCTGAATGTGATCGCCAAATCCGGTCGTGCGGTGGAAGCGGCGGGGGATGTACATGTCCTGCTGCTGGACAAGACCGGCACCATCACCTTCGGTAACCGTCGTTGCACCGCGGTTTATCCGGCACCTGGCGTCACCGCCAAGGAACTCGCCGAGGGAGCGTTGTTCGCCTCGCTGGCCGATGACACGGCTGAAGGTAAATCCATCGTCGAGTACCTGCGCGGCACTCAGCCACAACCTGAGCCGGCGACCGAGTTGCTGACCTCCGTACCGTTCAGCGCCGAGACGCGTCTGTCTGGTGTCGACTATCAGGGCCGTGTTTATCGCAAAGGCGCGGTGGATTCGTTGCTGGCCTTCGTTGGCCTGAAGCGCGCCGATCTGGCCGCGCCGCTGTCCCGGGAAATCGACAAGATCGCCCAGAGCGGCGGCACCCCGTTGCTGGTATGTGCCGATGGGAAATTACTCGGCGTGATCCACCTCAAAGACGTGGTCAAGCCTGGCATCCGCGAGCGTTTCGCCGAGCTGCGCAAACTGGGCATCCGCACCGTCATGGTGACCGGTGACAACCCGTTGACCGCTGCAGCGATTGCGGCTGAAGCAGGCGTCGATGACGTGCTGGCTGAAGCCACACCGGAGAAAAAACTGGCGCGCATTCGCCACGAGCAGAATGACGGTCGCCTGGTCGCCATGTGCGGTGACGGCGCCAACGACGCCCCGGCCCTGGCCCAGGCGGACGTGGGCATGGCGATGAACGACGGCACGCAAGCGGCACGTGAGGCGGCGAACATGGTCGACCTCGACAGCGATCCGACCAAGCTGCTGGACGTGGTGCAGATTGGTAAAGAATTGCTAGTGACCCGTGGTGCGCTGACGACCTTTTCCATCGCCAACGACGTGGCCAAATACTTCGCGATCCTGCCGGCGCTGTTCGCCTCGATCTACCCGCAACTGGGCGTGCTGAACGTCATGCACCTGAGCAGTCCGCAGAGCGCGATTCTGTCGGCGATTGTGTTCAACGCCTTGATTATTGTGGTGCTGATCCCGCTGGCATTGCGCGGTGTGCGCGTGCAGGCGGCGAGTGCGGCGGCGTTGCTGCGACGCAATCTGTTGATCTATGGATTGGGCGGGATTGTGGTGCCGTTTGTGGGGATCAAGGCGATCGATATGTTGCTGACCGCATTGCATCTGGTTTGACGTTCTATCGGGTGACGCGGGCTCTGTGGCGAGGGGATTTATCGGAACGCCGCATCGCCCCGTTCGAGTGCGAAGCAGTCGCCAACCCGATACATGCGGTGCGCCAGAAAAAATGAAGTTGCAGGTTTTGGGGCTGCTGCGCAGCCCAACGGGGATAAATCCCCTCGCCACAGGGTTTGGTGGCGAACTCCAGACCTGAGTTATTTACTGAGTTCGAGGATTTTGAAATGTCCACAATGATACGTCCGGCCCTGAGCCTGCTTGTCCTGATGACCCTGATCACCGGCGTCGCCTACCCACTAGTCGTCACCGGTGTCGCCCAGGTCGCATTCCCCGATCAAGCCAATGGCAGCCTGGTCCACGATGCCGACGGCAAGGTCCGTGGCTCGTCGCTGATTGCCCAGGATTTCGTCGGCGACGCCTGGTTCCATCCACGGCCATCGGCCGGTGCCTTTGCCACCGTGTCGAGCAGTGCCAGCAACCTCTCGCCGAGCAACCCGGCCCTGGCCACTCGGGTGATCGACGATGCCAACAAACTGCTGGTGCCGGGCCAGGGTCCGGTGCCATTGGCGATGGTCACCACCTCCGGCAGCGGCCTCGATCCACACTTGCCACCGGCCGCGATTGCCTATCAACTGGCGCGTGTTGCGGCCGCGCGCAATTTGCCGGTGGCAACCCTTCAACAATTGATGGATGCGCACATCGAGAAGCCGCTCGTTGGCCCGCC
The DNA here is from genome assembly GCF_029963765.1 of Pseudomonas sp. UYIF39. Taxonomy (GTDB): domain Bacteria; phylum Pseudomonadota; class Gammaproteobacteria; order Pseudomonadales; family Pseudomonadaceae; genus Aquipseudomonas. Next base: position 108,268 of record NZ_JALBYU010000003.1, on the reverse strand, counting down.
GGTGGTGAATGTGCTGGCGTTGAACATCGCGCTGGAAAACCTGTAGATCGGTGGTGCTGCCATCGCGAGCAGGCTCACTCCCACAGGGGGATGCATTCCAAAATGTGGGAGCGAGCCTGCTCGCGATTACGGCAGAACAGTCACCCCATCAACATCTGAATGAAAGAGATCCCCGAACATGAGTGACTCCGGCCGCGCCGACGCGCTGTTAGCAGACCTGCCTCGGGATGGCCGTGGCCGGCTCAAGGTTTTTCTCGGCGCCGCGCCCGGTGTCGGCAAGACCTACGCCATGCTGCAAGCGGCCCACACCCAACTGCGTCAGGGCGTGAAAGTCATCGCCGGCGTGGTCGAAACCCACGGTCGCGCCGAGACCGAAGCGCTGCTCGGCGGCTTGCCGCAGCAGCCGTTGGTGCGCTCGGAATACCGTGGCGTGATGCTCGAAGAAATGGACCTCGACGGCCTGCTCGCAGCCAAACCGAAACTGGTGCTGGTGGACGAACTGGCCCACAGCAACGCCCCCGGCAGTCGCCACACCAAACGCTGGCAAGACATTCAGGAACTGCTCGCCGCAGGCATCGACGTGTTCACCACGGTCAACGTCCAGCACCTGGAAAGTCTTAACGACAAAGTGCGTGGCATCACGGGTGTGCAGGTCCGCGAAACCCTGCCGGACTGGGTGCTGCAAGAAGCCTACGAACTGCTGTTGATCGACCTGCCACCGCGCGAGCTGCTCGAGCGCCTGCGCGACGGCAAGGTCTACGTGCCGGAGCAGGCGAGGGCGGCCATCGACGCCTTCTTCACCCAGACCAACCTCACGGCCCTGCGGGAACTGGCGATGCAAACCGCCGCCGCTCAGGTCGATGATGATTTGGCCCAGGGCTATCGCCAGCTCGGCCAAGCGGCGCCGGCGGTACGCGGTCGCCTGTTGGTCGGCGTCGATGGCGATGCACAGGCCGAGCGTCTGGTGCGTCACGCCAGTCGAGTCGCCCAGCGTCGGCATTTACCGTGGAGCCTGGTGCATGTGGACAACGGCAGCGTGCGTGACGAGCAGTCACGGCTGCGTCTGCAAAGTGCCCAGCAATTGGCCGAACGCCTCGGCGGCGAAGTGGTGCTGCTGCGCGCTGGCGAGGTGGCGAAAACGCTGATTCAGCACGCTGCCGAACGCCGCGCGAGTCTGGTGTTGGTGGGGCCGTCCCGGCGGCGTTTGCATCGACGATTGTTCGGCGGCGGTCTGGCGTCACGTTTGCTGCGCGATGCGCGCGGGCTGGAAATCAACGTCCTCGACAGCGATCAAGAACAGCATCAGCCGCGTCAGCGTTCGGCGCAGGCATTGGTGTGGTTCGACTACGCGCTGGCGTTGGTGGCGACGGTGCTCGCCAGTGCATTGGCCTGGGCGGTGGCAAGTGTCTTGCCGCTGCCCAATATCTCGCTGGTGTTCCTCGCCGCGGTGTTGCTGGTGGCGGTGCGCAGCAGCCTCGGCCCTGCGTTGGCCTGTGCAGCGCTGTCGTTTCTGACCTATGACTTTCTGTTCATTCCGCCGAATTTCTCGTTCGCCATCCAACGCGAAGAAGATGTGCTGACCTTGCTGTTCTTCCTGCTGATGGCGGCGCTCACCGGTAATCTCGCGGCCCGGCAGCGTCGGCAATTACAGGCGCTGCGCGACACCCAGGAAGAGACCACAGAACTGCTCGACCTGTCGCGCAAACTCACCGCTGCCACCGACCGCCAGGCGGTGGTCAGCGCAGCGGCTCAGCACCTCAATGGCTGGAGTGATCTGCAACTCTGCCTGCTCAATCGCGACGGCCAGGGCGACTGGAAAGTCGAAACCGGTGGCCCGCTGGAGTTTTCCGAAGCCGAGCGCGCGGCTGCCGATTGGGCGTGGCAACACGATCAACCGGCCGGCGCGGGCACCGGCACGCTGCCGTTCGGGCGTTGGTGGTGGTGGCCGTTGTCGGTGGAAGACGGGCCGCTGGCATTGCTCGGTGTGTGTGCCAAAGAGGGCCAGACCTTGAGCGGTCAGCGTCGGCGTTTGTTGACCGCGCTGAGCCAACCGCTGGCCCAGGCGCTGGCGCGTGCGCAATTGGCCGAAGACCTGGAAGCCGCTCGGCTGCACGGCGAAACCGAGCAACTGCGCAGTGCCTTGCTGGCCTCGGTGTCCCACGATCTGCGCACGCCGCTGACCTCCATGCGCGGCAGCATCGACAGCCTGTTGGCCCTCGGTGAGGCGATCCCGCTGGAGGATCGCCGCGAACTGCTCGAAGGCACTCGCGATGAAGCCGAGCGCCTTGATCGCTACATTCAAAACCTGCTGGACATGACCCGACTCGGACACGGCGCGCTGAAGCTGGCGCGGGACTGGGTGTCGCCGGCCGACATCGTTGGTAGTTCGCTCAATCGTCTGCGCGCCGTGCTGGCGCCGTTGCAGGTGACCACCGAAGTGCCGCCGCAATTGCCGCTGCTTTACGTCCACGCCGCGCTGATCGAACAGGCGCTGGTCAACGTGCTCGAAAACGCGGCGCGGTTTTCACCGTCTCACGGTCGCCTGCAATTGCGCGCCGGAGCCGACGACAGCGAGCTGTTTTTTTCGGTGAGCGATGAAGGACCGGGGATTCCGCAGGAAGAGCGGGCGAAGATTTTCGACATGTTCTACACCGCCGCGCGCGGTGATCGTGGCGGGCAAGGCACCGGGCTGGGGCTGGCGATCTGTCAGGGCATGGTCGGTGCTCACGGCGGGCGAATCAGCGTTGCCGATGGCATCGAAGGGCGGGGCACCTGCATCACCTTGCACCTGCCGTTGCAGGCTCAGCCGGCCTTTGAAAATTAAGAGCCGAAAGTGAAGCCTGATTGCGCTTGCGCTACTCTCTTGCCACTTCTTTGTGTTGATGTGAATTCATGAGCCAGACCGCGACCATTTTGGTTATCGACGACGAACCGCAGATCCGCAAATTTCTGCGTATCAGCCTTGTTTCCCAGGGCTACAAAGTGCTCGAAGCCGGCACCGGCACCGAAGGCCTGGCCCAGGCTGCGCTGAATAAGCCGGACTTGCTGGTGCTCGACCTCGGCCTGCCGGACATGGACGGCCAGCAAGTGCTGCGCGAGTTTCGCGAGTGGTCGACGGTGCCGGTGCTGGTGCTCTCGGTGCGCGCCAGTGAAGGGCAGAAAGTCGAAGCGCTCGATGGCGGCGCCAACGACTACGTGACCAAACCGTTTGGTATTCAGGAATTTCTTGCACGCGTTCGTGCCTTGTTGCGTCAGGCGCCGGCGGGAGAAGCGCAACCCGCGGCGCTGACGTTCGGCCCGTTGACCGTCGACCTGGCTTATCGCCGAGTGTTGCTCGACGGCACCGAAGTCGCGCTGACCCGCAAGGAATACGCGGTACTGGCACAACTGGCGCGGCATCCGGGGCGGGTCATCACCCAGCAGCAACTGCTCAAGGACATCTGGGGGCCGACCCATACCGAGGACACTCACTATTTGCGGATTGTAGTCGGGCACCTGCGCCAGAAACTGGCGGATGACCCGACGCAGCCGCGGTTTATCGTCACCGAGGCTGGGGTCGGGTATCGGTTGTTGAGTGAGGGTGGCCTTTAGTTCTGAGTTGTCTTCACTGGCCCTATCGCGAGCAAGCTCGCTCCCACAATTGATCTTTGATGGACACAAAATTTGTGTATCACCTAAAACCACTGTGGGAGCGAGCTTGCTCGCGATGAGGCCAGTTGCTGCACTCGAGAACCTCAGGAATCCCGCTCATTCTCATACCGATCCATCGTATCCCGCGCAATCTCCCGCCCCAGCGCGATCAGCTCCGGTGCCTTGTAAAACTCGAAAAACCGGCACACTCGCTTTGGCACGTTGATCAAAACATCCGGCGGATAACCGGCGATCTTGTACTGCGCCAATGAGGTTTGCATCACCTCGAAACTCTGGTTGATCAGGTCCAGCAAAGAAGCTGGGCCGACGTTGTCGATGATGACCGAGCCGGTCGCCGACTTCGGCGCGCCTTCGCGTTCAGGGGCGGCGGCCGGTTGCTGGGCTTCGGGTTCTGCGGATTCGATCCACGGGTTGATCTCGGCCGCTTCTGCCATCAACGCTTCCTTTTCCAGCCGCAGCAATTGTTCCGCCTGTTTGCGGCGGAACGGCAATTTTGAACCGAGCGAGTTGATCAGGCTGTCGAAGCGGGTCTTGAACGCCGCCGGGCGCTGGATCACCGGCAGTTGATAGTGGCGCTGGTTGGTGGAGTTGAGGTTGACCGCGATGATCAGGTCGCAATGACTCGACACCACCGGCACGATCGGCAAAGGGTTGAGGATACCGCCGTCCACCAGCATGCGGTTACCCTGCATCACCGGGGTGAACAGGCTGGGAATCGCCGCCGAGGCGCGCATGGCCTGGTGCAGGCAGCCTTCCTGGAACCAGATTTCCTGTTGGTTGGTCAGGTCGGTGGCTACCGCTGTGTAAGGGATGCGCAAGTCTTCAATATTGATCTCGCCGACGATCTTGCGGATTTGTCCGAAAACCTTTTCCCCGCGAATCGCACCCAGACGAAAACTGACGTCCACCAGACGCAACACGTCGAGGTAATCCAGGCTTTCGATCCAGTTGCGATATTCGTCGAGTTTGCCGGCGGCATAGACTCCGCCGACCACCGCGCCCATGGAACATCCGGCGATGCAAGCGATGTCGTAGCCACGCCGTTCGATCTCTTCAATGACCCCGATATGGGCATAGCCCCTGGCTCCACCTGAGCCCAGCACCAGCGCGACACGCTTTTTCATGAATCGCCCTCGTCTGACAAGGTTCAACAATGCACCCATCGAGGGGCGCGCTTCAATCGCTAAGGTCGTTACGCGAGGCGAGGGCGTCGTTTTTTCGACACTCTTTGGCGGCAGATGGGTATTCTCGCGAACGCTAGAATTTCCGAGGCGGTGCCAAGGCACTTTTCACGCGTCAGACCGTCTTAACTGCACGGATTGTTTACCTATCTTTGAGGTGTGAGTAATGAAAGCCTGGATCTGTGTGCCTTTGATTGCCCTGGCACTTGCCGGTTGCGCCGGCAAAACCGCTTACCGTGACAGCTGCGGCAGCGGGCTTGATGCGGCGTGGCATGAACTGGATCTGGCCAAGGCCGAAGGTTTCGCCGGGACCGTCAGCTACTCCAAGGCCCTATCGCTATTGACGGCGGCCAAGACTCAGCAGCAATTCGAAGGGTTCGAAGGTTGCGCCAAGAAGGCCGAGAAGGCGCGTTTCTATATTCGTGAATCGCGTGCCGGCCGTTGAGGCATGATGTAGGCATTAGCGGCAATTCGATTCCGGGAGCAAGCGATGTCTACCTTGGTTGATCGGTTGGTGGCTCATGTCCTGGGCCTGGAAGTTCGGTTGCTGGTCTGTCAGGCACGCTTGAGTGCGTGCACTGACCCTGAAGCGCTGCACGATCTGCGTACCACGGTTCGCCGTTTACGCAGTCTGCTGCGGCCATTGCGCGGCTTGCCCGGGGTCGAACAGCTGGAAGCGGCGGCGTCCCGGGTCGGCGACTTGACCACGCCGTTGCGCGATCGCGAAGTGCTGGCGGCGTACCTGCTCGAGCATGATCAGCCGGAGGCTGCCCAGCGGCGTATGACGCAGATGGCCGAGGCTTACCCGGCGGTCGCGACGAGTCCTGAAGTGGCGCAGTTGCTGATGATCCTCGACGCTTTTCCGCGTTTTCTGCGGGCCTCCCAACGTCAGCGGTTGCTCAAGGGCTTGCGTCAGTGCATCGAAAAACGTTTGGCCAAACAGTGGGAGAAACTCGACAAAGCCCTGCACGATCCGGCACATGATCGCCACCGTTTGCGCCTGCTGATCAAGCGCGTGCGCTATGGCATCGAAGCCTATCCCGAACTGGATCGACTGCCGAAAGCGGCGATGCCGCGCTTGAAGTCCGCGCAAGGTGCCTTGGGCGATTGGCATGATTGCTTGCAATGGCTGGCCATAGCTGAGCAGGAAGCCGATTTGCAGCCCTGCGTCGCCGCCTGGAAAACTGCCATGGCCAAGGCAGAAGGCCGCGCCGACCGCGTCCTCGACAAACTCAGCGCTACCTGTTTCAAATCCTGAAACTATCTCGGCAGCTCCTACGTAGAGCATGTGGATCCGGCTTATCTGTCAGTCAATTTGGCAGGAATAAGCGCTGTGCCATCCCCGCAGGCTGGTTAAGATCCTTCATCCTTTTCCCGCTCTGAGGTTTTCATGCGCTTTTCCGATCTGCTCGACGCTGTCCGCAGCCAGCCGCTCGAGCTGTCAATCCCGGCCGAATGGGCTCAGGGGCGTGCCAGTTTCGGTGGCCTGGTGGCCGCTTTGCAGTACGAAGCCATGCGCGCAAAAGTCCCGGCGGATCGTTCGGTGCGCTCGCTGGCGATCACCTTTGTCGGCCCGGTCGAGCCAGAAGTACCGGTCAGCTTCGAAGTCGATGTATTGCGCGAAGGCAAAGCGGTCAGCCAGGTGCTGGGTCGGGCGATGCAGAAGGGCCAGGTGGTGACGTTGGTCCAGGGCAGCTTCGGCGCCTCGCGACCGTCGGAAGTGGCGGTGATCGCCGAACCGGCGCCCGAGATGAAGCACTGGGACGATTGCCAGGAATTGCCTTACATCAAAGGCGTGACTCCAGAGTTCATGCGGCATCTGGCGATGCGCTGGAGCGTCGGCGGTCTGCCGTTCACCGGCAACAAATCCCGCGAGATGGGAGGCTGGGTGCGCTTGCGTGGGGACGTGAAGGAAGAGGCCGTCAGCGAGTCGCATATCCTCGCGCTGGTCGACGCTTGGCCTCCGGCACTGTTGCCGCACCTGAAAAAACCGGCGATGGGCAGCACGCTGACCTGGACCATTGAATTCGTCCAGCCGTTGCTTGAACTGAGCACGCTGGACTGGTGCAAATACCTCGTTGAAATCGAACATGCCGCTGACGGCTACGGCCATGCGGCCGCGAAATTGTGGAACGCGGACGGTCAATTGATTGCCATGAGTCGGCAGACGGTGACGATTTTCGCCTGATCAGTGACGACGGTGGCGCTCACGCCAGGCGCGCCACCAGCCGCCGCTCAGGAAGAACCGTGGGAAAGTCAGAAACTGCTCGACCAGCAAGCGCGACATGGCATCTTTGCGATCACTGAATGGCTCGGAGGCTTGCGCCTCCAGGCTGTGACCGTGGCGTTGCAGGCCGAGGGCGGCGAACAGGCCGATGACGCCAATCGCGACATTCGCGAAACTCAGACTGAACACTCCCGAGACAATCAGCAGAAACGCCACGATGAACAGCGGCACGGCAATCAGGTGCAGCACCAGATTGGTCGGGTGCTGGTGATTGTTCGGGTACGCTCGCCATTGCCAGGCGGGGAGGTTGGGGTGACGTTTGCCCATGATGGTAATCCTTGGTTCGTTGAGGCTCGTGAACAAAGAATAGGCCGGCCCAAACCAGTCGGCGAATCAAGGCTGGCTATCGGAGTGATAGGTGGCATGGTCAATATTGATGTTGAACAGGCCCTTACAGCTTCAGTTGCCCGATAGCCTTGCTCAATTCCCCCGCCAATGCCGCCAGCTCATTGCTGGTCGTCGCCGACTCCACGGTCTGCTGCACGGTGTTCTCGGTCACATCCCGAATGCTCACCACTGCCCGATTCATCTCTTCGGCCACGTGGCTCTGCTGCTCGGCCGCCACCGCGATCTGCGTATTGCTTTCGCGCATCTGTGCCACGGCGCTGGTGATTTCCGCCAACGCTGCGCCGGCCTCCTGAGCCTGCTGCACGCAATCGTCGGCCTTGAACGAGCTTTCCTGCATGAAATCCACCGCGTCCCGAGTCCCGGCCTGTAATGCAGAAACCATGATCGTGATCTCGTCAGTGGAGGTCTGCACACGTTTGGCCAGGTTGCGCACTTCATCAGCGACCACCGCAAAACCGCGACCCATTTCACCGGCACGGGCCGCTTCAATCGCTGCGTTCAGCGCCAGCAGATTGGTCTGCTCGGCGATGCTGTGAATCACACTGACCACGCCGTTGATCTTCTGACTGTCCTCGGCCAGACGCTGAATCATCTCGGCAGTCTGTTGCACCCCGCTGGACAGGCCGGCAATCGACTTCTGCACCCGACTGACCACTTCCTGCCCGCTGCCGGCCAAGGTGTCGGCGGTTTGCGAGAGGTCGCGGGTGGCGCCGGCGTGCTGGGCAATGTGATAGACCGTGGCGGTCATTTCGTTGATCGCCGTGGCGGCCTGATCGGTTTCGCTTTGCTGGCCGAGCATGCCGTGACGCACCTCGTTCATGCTCGACGCCAGCCGCGCCGCGCCGACATCCAGTTGCCGGGCGGTGCTGGCGACGGTGTTGACCACTCGCTGGTAACCGGCCTGCATGGCGTTGAAGGCATTGGCCATCTGCCCGACTTCGTCAGTGCAGGCCAGCGGCACGCGGGCCGACAGGTCACCGGTTTTCTCGACGTGGAGCATCACGTCCTTCAACGTATTGAGCTGGCTGAGCAGGAAGCGGATCAACAACTGCGAAGCGCCGAGCATCGCCAGCATCAGGATCGCCACCGCCAAGGCGTAGTTGGGAAAGCGCTCGCCAAATACCTGGGTCAGGCTCGGGCCATAGGCAATCACCGCGACCTGGTTACCATCGGTGCGCGTAAACACTTCGGCGCCCATCAATGGGTTGTCGCCGAACAGCGGCATCGCATTGATCCCGACCCAGCCGTTGGTATCGGCCAGTTCCAGTACCGGTTGCCCGTTCAGCAACGGTGCCTGCCCGCGACTGAAAGTCAGCACGTTATCGGCTTTGGGGAGCGGTTGCCCGGCGGGCCAGGCGTTGAGCAGTCGCGCCTGGGCTTGTGCCGATGCCTGATAAGCATGGCTGCGGGCCTGTTGTTCGAGCTGCACGGCGTACGACACCAGCAGCAAGGTCGTGATGAAGGCGACGGCGTTGACCGCCCAGAATTTGTATTTCAGCGAGATGTTGCTAAGCCAGGCACCCATGGAGGTCTTCTCTGATAGCGGAAACAGTTTTGGCAAGGTGCCAGTATTGTGCCGCTACTCAGGGGGCTGGATCTTGATGTGGGTCAACAATCCCGGCCAGGCTCGCGCGCAGGAATTGCGGGGCGTAATGCGCTATCCTTCGCGCCTTCAAAATTCCCTCGCTACAGGATTCCGCCCCATGAAAGCCGCACTCGTCGAACTCATCAGCAAAATCAGCTCCGGGTGCATGAGCGATGACGAAATCCTGAAAGTCGCTGACGACGCGGCCCAGGCCTACGCCGATCCCGAGGCTTTTCTGACGGCCAATCCGGATATCAACTACGACGAAACGTTCCCGATTCCACTGGGCGAGTGGGTCGTCGTCGGCAGTTTGCCAGAGACCGTGCTGTTCCAGGCCGACACCTATGTGGATCTGTTCGCCCAGATCGTTTCCTCGTTCGGACCCGGCGTTGATTTCAATATCAAACCCAAGCAACTGGCCAAGACTGAAGCCCTGACCGCGCTCAATCGCATTCAGGTGCAGATGGGCAGCATGAACAAGGAAAACGGCGGTTACACGCTGATGAACTTCAGTCAGTTACTCGACGACGAACTGCAAGTGGTGTTGGTCTACGGCAACGACGTGCCGCGCGTACTCGAGTTGTGCGCCAAAGTCGGCATCGCTGCCGCACCCTCGCTGGAAGCCCTGAAAATTGCCGTCCACGTTTAAAAAACGGAACCCTCGCAAGGCCCGGCTATCCTAAGAGTGCAAACCACTCTTTGGGAGCGTCACCATGGGTTCCACGTTCAACGGTCTGATTGGCCTGATTATTCTTGCCCTGGACATCTGGGCAATCATCAACGTGCTCAAAAGTGGCGCCGATACCGGGATGAAAATCATCTGGGTGCTGCTGATCCTGCTGCTGCCGGTGCTGGGCCTGATCATCTGGGCCATTGCCGGGCCACGGGGCAATGTAAGGATTTGACAGACCGCTGGACGGTTCGACCTGTCATGTTCCGCAACGTAGAATGCGCGCCTTACCCGGGGCAATCGAGCTGATCGATTGGCCATCATGGGCGGGTAACCGTCCGTTGCCACCCGCATTCATCGGAGCACTTCCCATGAGCAACACCCCGACCAGCGAGTACCTGGAAACCCTCTACGAAGGCTACGGCCAGCGTTTTCGCATGGAAAAACTGCTGCACGAAGTGCACACCGAACACCAGCACCTGGTGATTTTCGAGAACTCGCGCATGGGCCGCGTCATGGCGCTTGATGGCGTGATCCAGACCACCGAAGCCGACGAATTCATCTACCACGAGATGTTGACCCACGTGCCGATCCTGGCGCACGGCACCGCCAAGCGCGTGCTGATCATCGGTGGCGGCGACGGCGGCATGCTGCGTGAAGTGGCCAAGCACCGCAGCATCGAGCACATCACCATGGTCGAGATCGACGGCACCGTGGTCGACATGTGCAAGGAATTCCTGCCAAACCACTCCAAAGGTGCGTTCGATGATCCACGCCTGAACCTGGTGATCGACGACGGCATGCGTTTCGTCGCCACCACCACCGAAAAATTCGACGTGATCATTTCCGACTCCACCGACCCGATCGGCCCGGGCGAAGTGCTGTTCTCGGAAAACTTCTACCAGGCCTGCCGTCGCTGCCTGAACGAAGGCGGCATCCTGGTGACCCAGAACGGCACGCCGTTCATGCAAATCGAAGAAGTCAAAACCACCGCCGGGCGCCTGCGCAGCCTGTTCCCGGACTGGCACTTCTATCAGGCAGCCGTGCCGACCTACATCGGCGGCGCCATGACCTTCGCCTGGGGCGCGACCAATACCGCCTATCGCAAACTGTCCCGCGAAACCCTGCAGCAGCGCTTCGCCGGCAGCGGCATCATCACCCGCTACTACAACCCGGAAATCCACATCGGCGCGTTCGCCTTACCGCAATACGTCCTGCAGGCTGTGAACAAGCCTAGCAACGACTGATATCGAGCAAGCCAGAAAGGGCCCTCTCAGGTTGTGTGAAAACATACCGGAGATGGCCCTTTTTTCATGCTTCACTTATAGAAGGTCCGGTTGAACGATTGGCCGGGGAAGAATGTCGAGATACATGTAAGCCCATCCATGGGTTTTATCGAGGAGGCACCTGATGCAAAAGTGGAAAGTCACTTTCGTTGATGATCACGGTGAACAAGTTGACGAGGTGTTCGAGAGCGATGAATGCCCGAACAACGAGCAAGCCGCGAAGCTCATTCGCGCCCGGTGTTTGCCTGTGGCTGCCGAACTGGACCTCAACGATCTGGAAGGGCGCACCGATGATCCGACTGTCAAAAGTCTGAAGACCCAGTACAGCATTGAAATCCTCAGCATCACGCCAATCTGAACATCTCCTGTCACATTCCTAACCAGGCCTTGGCAGCGGCTCTGTCTTGGCGCTACTCTGCAATCGAGATCAGCGAACGGATCGCTAAGGTCTGGTCTTGTCAGCTACATGCTTGCTTCCCACCGGCAACGTTGTTGCCGTATCGCTCGCCCCATTCGGTTGCGAGTGCCGGGAATACGGAAAGTCTATCCATCAGTCTGAGGGGGACGTTTCATGAGCACAGCCTATCAAGAAGACATCAGCACCAGCGTCTTGCGCCGCATGAAAGAAGGCGGCTTCGACTTTTCACGATTCCATCCCATCGAGTTCTACGCCATTTTCCCGGACGAGGAGCGGGCGCGCAGGGCGGCAGGGCATTACTGTGGTGAATCCTTGAATGCACAAATCAGCGTGCGCGACGACGGCGCGTGGTACCTGGAACTGAGCAAAGTGATGTACGCCACCTATGACGGTATCGGCGACTTTGAGCAGGATTTCGAGGCGGTGGTCGAGCCTTTGGGTGGCATCATCGAAGGATGGGGCGTCAAGCAGGAGGTACGAGGGCGACTCGCATAACTTATGAACAGTGACAACACTCAGCAACGGCTGACCTCAGGGTTGGCCGTTTTCGTTTTCGCGGTTTGAAAAGGCTTGATCGTGTTTTTGATTCATAACGTTTCAGTAACGCAAAAAAAAGCCGCCTAAACAGGCGGCTAAAGGGAAGTTCGTCAAGATTTTCAGCGAATGCGCGGATTATCCGCGGCAACTCCCGGGCAGTGAAATCAACTCTGGCTATGCTGGTGATAGGGGACAACATTGCTTCGCAATGAAGCGGGGGCGATCAGGTGGGGGCATTTACCGCACAGGATTGGTGCGGTGCGTGAAGTGCGATTATCCAACTGATTGATATCAAAGCGTTTATGCCGATGGCACGGGCTTTGCGAAGCCCAGATGTCCGGGTGACAAGGAGTACGGCATGATCCGCACCTATTTTGATGAGATGTACGATGCCGGCGGCCAGGTCCGCCCGCATTATCGGGAGTTTGCCCGTTGGCTGGCCGAAACGCCTGACGAGCTTTTGGCACAACGGCGACGCGAGGCCGATCTGTTATTTCATCGCGCCGGGATTACGTTCACGCTCTATGGTGATGAGCAAGGGACAGAGCGCCTGATTCCCTTCGACACCATCCCCCGCAGCATTCCCGCCAGTGAATGGCGAGTTGTCGAGCGCGGCTGCATTCAGCGGGTCAAGGCGTTGAACATGTTCCTCGCCGACCTCTATCACGAGCAGCGCATTATCAAGGCCGGCATCATTCCGGCCGAGCAAGTGCTGGCCAACGAGCAGTACCAGTTGGCGATGCAAGGGCTGGATTTGCACCGCGATATCTATTCCCACATCTCCGGGGTCGATCTGGTGCGCGATGGCGACGGCACGTACTACGTGCTTGAAGACAATCTTCGTACACCGAGCGGCGTCAGCTACATGCTGGAAGACCGCAAGATGATGATGCGGTTGTTCCCCGAGTTGTTCGCGGCCCAGCGCATTGCCCCTATCGACCACTATCCGAACCTGTTGCTCGATACCCTGAAAAGCTCCAGCCCGATTGATAACCCGAGCGTGGTGGTACTGACGCCGGGTCGTTTCAACAGCGCGTTCTTTGAACATGCGTTTCTGGCGCGGGAAATGGGCGTTGAACTGGTGGAAGGCGCGGACCTGTTCGTGCGGGATGACAAGGTGTTCATGCGCACCACGGACGGGCCGAAAGCCGTCGACGTGATCTACCGTCGCCTCGACGATGCGTTCCTCGATCCTCTGGCGTTCAACCCGGACTCGATGCTTGGCGTTCCAGGGCTGCTGTCGTCGTACCGCTCCGGCAATGTCGTGCTGGCGAATGCCATCGGCACCGGGGTCGCGGACGACAAGTCGGTGTATCCATTCGTCACGGACATGATCCGTTTCTACCTGGATGAAGAGCCGATTCTGAAGAATGTGCCGACGTGGCAGTGTCGTAATCCCTCTGAACTGTCCCACGTACTGGCCAATCTTCCGGAACTGGTGGTCAAGGAAACCCAGGGCTCCGGCGGTTACGGAATGCTGGTAGGGCCGGCGGCGACGGCCGCGGAAATCGAGTCTTTCCGGGCGCGGATCAAAGCCAAGCCTCACGCGTATATCGCGCAACCGACGTTGTCCCTGTCGACCTGTCCGACCTTTGTCGAAAACGGCATCGCTCCACGCCACATCGACCTGCGTCCGTTTGTATTGTCTGGCCGCGAAACCCGGGTTGTGCCCGGCGGTTTGACCCGTGTTGCCCTGCGCGAAGGCTCCCTGGTGGTGAATTCATCCCAGGGCGGTGGAACCAAGGACACCTGGGTGGTCGAGGATTGAAGGAAGCCTGCCATGTTAAGTAGAACTGCCTCGGATTTGTATTGGATGTCGCGTTACCTGGAGCGGGCGGAAAACCTCGCACGGATGCTCGACATCAGTTATTCGCTGTCGCTGATGCCACAGGATGGCCGTGGTGACGGCCTGCATGAACTCGCCATGCCGTTGTTGATCACCGGCACCCTGGAGGATTACCTGGAACGCCACGGCGAATTGCACGCCGAGCGGCTGCTGCATTTCTTCGCGCTGGACGCGGCCAACCCGGCGAGCATCTACAGCTGCCTCGGCGCCGCGCGGGCCAGTGCTCATGCGGTGCGTGGCCGAATCACCGCCGACATGTGGGAAAACATCAATGCCACCTGGTTGGAAATCCGCGGGATAGCTGATCAAGGCTTGAGTCGCTACGGCATGAGCCGATTCTGCGAGTGGATCAAGGAACGTTCCCACCTGTTCCGCGGCGCGTCCTACGGCACCATCATGCGTAACGACGCGTTCCGCTTCATTCGCCTGGGGACGTTTATCGAACGGGCTGACAACACGTTGCGCCTGCTGGATGCCCGCTACGAAATGGCCGGCGATCAGGCAGAGGCGGTCAGTGATGGCACCGCTCACGCGTATTACCAGTGGAGTGCTTTGCTACGGGCGTTGTCCTCGTTCGAGGCCTACACCGAGATCTACCGCGATGCGCCCGGCGCCCGGCATGTGGCTGAGTTGCTGTTGCTGCGAGCTGACGTTCCGCGCTCATTGCGAGCCTGCACTGAAGAAATCGACCAGATCCTTGCCCAATTGCCGGGGGCCAACGGCCGTCCCGCGCAACGCCTGGCCGCGGAAATTGACGCACGCCTGCGCTACACCGGCATCACCGAAATTCTCGACGAAGGCCTGCACGCCTGGCTGACCGAGTTCATCCCGCTGGTGCGCCAGTTGGGTAACGCCATACACAGTTCCTACCTGGAGGCTGCATGAGACTTTCCATTAGCCACGAGACCACCTATCACTACGAAGATCAGGTGCGGGCGAGCATCCAGTACCTGCGACTGACACCCCACGACAGCGAGCGCCAGCACGTACTCAGCTGGCAGCTCGACCTGCCGCGCCCGGTGCGCGCGCAACTCGATCCGTTCGGCAACATCCTGCACGTGCTGACTATGGATGAGCCCCACGAGGCGATCATCATCGGCGCCCGGGGCCAGGTGGACATCGACGAATTGCGTGAGGCGGAACATGAGAGCCAGTCGGCGCTGCCGTTCCTGCGCTTCACGCGCCTGACCGAAGCCGACGAAGCCCTGCGTGCGTTCGCCGAGAAAGAATGCAAGCAGCGCCGGGATCGCACGGCGTTGATCGACTTGATGCATGGCCTGAACCAGCACATGACCTACACGCCGGGCTCCACCGAAGTGGACACCAGCGCCGCCCAGGCCTTCTCCGGGCGTTCGGGCGTCTGTCAGGATCACACCCACGCCTTTCTCGCCTGTGCCCGCAGCCTGGGCATCCCGTCGCGTTATGTGTCGGGCTATTTGTACAGCGAGAACAGCGAACACCTGGCCAGTCACGCCTGGGCGGAAGCCTGGCTCGATGACGCCTGGTACAGCTTTGACGTGACCAATGAATTGGCGCGGCCCGAGCGTCATCTGAAACTGGCGGTGGGCCTGGATTACCTGGATGCCTGCCCGGTGCGTGGCATGCGGCGTGGCGGTGGGTGCGAGCAGATGCATGCGAAGGTGTTTGTGTCGCCGACACCCATGCCGATTATCTCAGTCCAACAGCAATAATCCGGAACACCACAAAACCCTGTGGGTGATTCTATGTTGCAGGGTTGCCCTGCAACATAGAATCACCCTCAGGGTAATGGGTGTCAGGGCTTAACTTTTCGCCCTGCCATATGCTTCAAATACTCCACTAACCTCTCCAGATCCCCATCCGGCAACACTGCCGCCGTAAACCCCGGCATCTTCGCCTGTGGCCACTGGCGCAAGCTCTGCGGATCACGAATGTAGCGCTTGAGGAAATCCGCGCCGAAATACTCGGTCGGGTTAAACGGAATATTCAGGTCTGGCCCAAACTGCGCATCCCCGGCGCCGTTCAATCGATGGCACGCCAGGCAATTTTTCTGAAACAGCGCAAAGCCCTTGTTCACCGGATCGTCAGCCTTCAACGCCGGATCGGGTAGCAGGGCAGGGAAGCGCTCGGCCACCGGTGCCAAGCGCTTGATGCTGGCCACTTGAAAGGGCCATTGTTCGGGGCTGATGTCGCCGGCCTGCGGATCGGTCCAGACCAGATAGAACGGCCCTGCGCCGGGTTTGCCTTCCGACAGCGGTGGCCACGGCTTGGCGGGTTCTTCAATCGCCAGCCATGCACGCGCACCCTGGGTGTTGAGCAATGGCGCAGCTGACAGTTCTGCGGCAAAACCATCCAGGGCTACCGCCTGTAAATGGTCTTCAGGCTTGATGCCCGTCAACAACGCAGCCACCGGAACTGCGCGATAGCTCATGTCCCGTTTGTAGGAAACGTCGTTGCTGATGGTGATGGTCTGAGCCTGAGGATGTTTGAGCAATTCCTCGGTCTGCCAGGTGCGACTGCTCGCGCCGAGCTCAAGGTTCAGCTGTGCGGCAGACAGAGGCGTGCTGAGCAGCAAGGCCCCGAACAAAATGAGCGTTTTCAAGTGATCGCCGTCCATGTCGTGGAAGTACCGCAAAGATTGGCACACCCACGATGGCCCGGGTAGCGAGCCAGTCACATTTTTAGAGGGCGATATAAAACCTGGCGCCGTATTTTTTAATGACCGACTAGCCGATCACCTTGGTCAGGTTCGGCAAAATCAACAACAGCGTAGTGGCGAAAAGAATGAGCCCGGCTTGACGTACTTTCGATTGTTTGAACATGGCTTGACCGCCTTTATTGTTATTTCCTGATGCCTGCCTGCATTTCTCCATGACGGCAGAGCGTTGCACTTCCTGTTTGACGAGCGCCTCGGCAAAACCCGACGACAACTTCGTACAAGTTCACCTTAGAGCCCGCGTCACGCTTGGTTTAGATCCATTTCGTATGGACTTCACATAAATTGCTCTTAAAAGGACATGAGGCCTAATGCCAGCTTCTTGGGCGCCCGTTTGCTAGACAGCTTGGTGTCCTGAATCGGTTAATCCGGTATTTGCCTACCGTCCGTCTGAGCGTGACCGTCAACGTCTGTGAGCACTGCGGTCATTGAATCCAGGGCCGCTCGGCCTAAGGTGGGAACTCTGAATTTACTCCCCTGCCCAGGTTCGAGAACGTCATGACCCAAGCTTTGATTTTCGACGCGTTACGCACGCCCCGCGGCAAAGGCAAGGCCAATGGCGCCTTGCACAGCGTCAAACCGGTGAACCTGGTAGCCGGGCTGCTCACGGCGCTGCAACAGCGCACGTCTCTCGATACCAGCCAGGTCGACGATGTGGTACTTGGCTGCGTGACGCCCATCGGCGACCAGGGTTCCAACATCGCCAAAACCGCGACCCAGGTGGCGGATTGGGACGTCAGCGTGGCGGGTTTGCAGATCAACCGCTTCTGCGCCTCGGGGCTGGAGGCGGTGAACCTCGGCGCGATGAAGGTGCGCTCCGGCTTCGAAGACCTGGTGGTGGTCGGCGGTGTCGAGTCCATGTCCCGTGTGCCGATGGGCAGCGATGGCGGCGCCTGGGCACAGGACCCGGAAACCAGTTTTCACAGCCATTTCGCCCCTCAAGGCGTGGGCGCTGACCTGATCGCCACGATCGAGGGCTTTAGCCGTCAGGACGTCGATGCCTATGCGCTGCACTCCCAGCAAAAGGCTGCGCGGGCAAGGGCTGACGGTTCGTTCAACAAATCGCTGGTGCCGGTGCAGGACCAGAACGGCATCATTCTGCTCGATCATGATGAATTCATCCGCGCCGGATCGACCATGGAAGGCTTGGGTAAGCTCAAGCCGAGTTTCGAGATGATTGGGCAAATGGGCTTCGATGCCACCGCGCTTCGGGTCTACAGCCATGTTGAGCGGATCAACCACGTGCACACGGCGGGTAACAGTTCCGGGATCGTCGATGGTGCGGCGCTGATGCTGATCGGTTCCGAAGCCAAGGGCCGGGCGCTGGGTTTGCAACCGCGGGCGCGAATCGTCGCCACGGCGGTCACCAGCACCGACCCGACCATCATGCTCACCGGCCCCGCGCCGGCTACCCGCAAGGCACTGGCCAAGGCCGGGCTGCGGGTTGAAGACATCGACTTGTTCGAGGTCAACGAAGCCTTCGCCTCGGTAGTGCTGAAATTCATCAAGGACATGGCGATCGACCCGGACAAGGTCAACGTCAACGGCGGCTCCATCGCCATGGGTCACCCGCTGGGCGCCACCGGCTGCGCGATCCTCGGCACGCTGCTCGACGAACTGGAAACCCGGCGCCTGCGTTATGGCCTCGCGACGCTGTGTGTCGGCGGCGGCATGGGCATTGCCACCATCATCGAACGCCTCTGAGCCCCGACTTCAAGGAAACCTTCCATGACCGCAGCCATCCGTTACGAAAAAGGTCAGGACCAGATCGTGGTCCTGACTATCGACATGCCGGGCCAGAGCGCCAACACCATGAACGCGGACTACCGCGAAGCCATGGCCGCGTGTGTCGCCAGACTCGTTGCCGACAAAGACACCCTCGCCGGCGTGATCATCACCTCGGCCAAGAAAACCTTCTTCGCCGGCGGCGACCTCAATGAACTGATCAAGGTCGGCAAGCCTGAAGCCAAAGCCTTCTATGACATGGTGCTGACGCTCAAAGGGCAGCTGCGCACCCTGGAAACCCTCGGCAAACCGGTGGTCGCCGCGATCAACGGCGCCGCGTTGGGCGGCGGTTGGGAAATCTGCCTGGCGTGCCATCACCGGGTTGCGCTGGACGATTCTTCGGTGCAACTCGGCTT
Source organism: Pseudomonas sp. UYIF39 (assembly GCF_029963765.1). Classification (GTDB taxonomy): domain Bacteria; phylum Pseudomonadota; class Gammaproteobacteria; order Pseudomonadales; family Pseudomonadaceae; genus Aquipseudomonas. The sequence continues at coordinate 89,623 of NZ_JALBYU010000003.1, read as the reverse complement.
GCCGGAAGTGACCCTCGGCCTGCTGCCGGGCGGCGGCGGGGTGGTGCGCATGGTGCGGATGCTCGGTATTGAAAAAGCCTTGCCGTACCTGCTTGAGGGCAAGAAAGTCCGGCCGCAGCAAGCGTTGCGGGCAGGTTTGATTGATGAGTTGGCGGCGGACCGTGATGAACTGCTGGCCAAGGCTCGCGCCTGGATTATCGCCAATCCTTCGGTTGTGCAGCGCTGGGACGTGAAGGGTTACCAGATTCCCGGTGGAACGCCGTCGAACCCGAACGTCGCGCAAATGCTGGCCATCGCGCCGTCGATCCTGCGCAGCAAAACCCAGGGCTGCCTGCCCGCGCCAGAGAAAATTCTCTGCGCCGCGGTGGAAGGTGCTCAGGTCGATTTCGACACTGCGCACCTGATCGAAACCCGTTACTTCACTGAATTAACCACCGGCCAGGTGTCGAAAAACCTGATCGGCACATTCTGGTTCCAGCTCAACGAAATCAATGCCGGCGGCTCGCGGCCCCAGGGCTTTGCACCTTATGTGACGCGTCGCGTGGGTGTGCTGGGCGCAGGCATGATGGGCGCCGGAATCGCCTTTGTCAGCGCGTCTGCCGGCATCGACGTGGTGCTCAAAGACATCAATCTTGCGGCCGCACAGAAGGGCAAGGCTCATTCGGCGGCACTGCTGGACAAGAAGGTTGCGCGTGGCCAATTGAGCGCCGATCAGCGCGATGCAACGCTGGCGCGAATTCACCCCACTGAAAGCGACGCCGACCTGGCCGGTTGTGATCTGATCATTGAAGCGGTGTTTGAAGATCGCGAGCTGAAAGCCAAGGTCTCTTCGGCGGCGCAAAAAGTCGTTGGCCCGGATGCGGTGATTGCTTCCAACACGTCGACCTTGCCAATCAGCGGCCTCGCGACCGCCGTGCCGGATCAGAGCAAGTTCCTCGGCCTGCATTTCTTCAGCCCCGTGGAGAAAATGCCTTTGGTTGAAATCATCAAAGGCGCCCACACCAGCAACGAAACCCTCGCTCGTGGGTTCGATTTCGTTCTGCAAATCAAGAAAACGCCGATTGTGGTCAACGACAGTCGCGGTTTCTTCACCTCGCGGGTGTTCGGCACATTCACCAACGAAGGTATCGCCATGCTGGGTGAAGGCGTGAGTGCGCCGATGATCGAGACCGAGGCGCGCAAGGCCGGCATGCCGATCGGACCTCTGGCGATTTCCGACGAAGTTTCCCTCAGCTTGATGAGCCATATCCGCCAGCAAACCGCCAAAGACCTGCAAGCAGAAGGGAAACTGCTGATTGAGCACCCAGCGTTCGCCGTGATTGACTTGCTGCTCAACGAATACAAGCGTCCGGGCAAGGCTGCGGGTGGTGGTTTCTACGATTATCCGGCCCGTGGGCAAAAGCATCTGTGGCCAGAGCTGAAAAGCCGTTTCGAGAAGGCTGACGGGCAGATTTCGCCGAAGGACGTGCGTGATCGACTGCTGTTCGTGCAAGCCATCGAAACCGTGCGCTGTGTGGAGGAGGGGGTGTTGACCTCGACGGCGGACGCCAACGTCGGCTCGATCTTCGGGATCGGCTTCGCCGTCTGGACCGGCGGCGCGCTGCAATTCATCAATCAGTACGGCGTGAAAGATTTCGTCGCCCGCGCCCAGTACCTGGCGGAGCAGTATGGCGAGCGATTCGCACCCCCGGCGCTATTGCTGGAGAAAGCGGCAAAAGGGGAGGCGTTCTAGGGGACGGGTGACGCATTCCGGGGCTTGCCTTGCCACTGTGTTTCAAGGCAGGCTCAGGGGTGTGCATTATTCCCATCAAGTGTCAGGTATTTTTTATGTCGTTACGCATCTGCATTCTGGAAACCGACATCCTGCGTCCGGAACTGGTCGATCAATATCAGGGTTATGGGCAGATGTTCCAGCGCCTGTTTTCGCAGCAACCCATCGCTGCCGAGTTCACCGTGTACAACGTGATGCAGGGCGAATATCCCGGTGATGAGCTGACGTTCGATGCCTACCTGGTCACCGGCAGCAAGGCCGATTCCTTCGGCACCGACCCGTGGATTGAAACCCTCAGGACTTACCTGCTGACCCGCTACAAGCGCGGCGACAAACTGCTGGGCGTGTGCTTCGGCCATCAACTGTTGGCGCTGCTGCTGGGTGGCAAGAGTGAACGCGCGACCCAAGGCTGGGGCGTCGGCACCCACAACTACAAACTCGCCGCCAAGGCGCCGTGGATGAGCCCGGTGAGGGAAGAGCTGACCTTGTTGATCAGCCATCAGGACCAGGTCACCGCGCTCCCGGAAAACGCCACGGTCATCGCTTCCAGCGATTTCTGCCCGTTTGCCGCGTACCACATCAACGATCAGGTGCTGTGCTTCCAGGGGCATCCGGAGTTCATTCACGATTACTCGCGCGCGTTGTTGGATATTCGTCAGGAAGCGCTGGGCGAGCAGATTTATTCGAAAGGTATGGCGAGCCTTGAGCACGAGCATCACGGCGCTACCGTTGCGGAGTGGATGATGCGGTTTGTGGCGCACAAGCCTGAAGCTGGGGCGGTTTAAAAGATAAAAGCTTCGCGAGCAAGCCCGCTCCCACAGTGGATCTCCGGTGTTGCAGAGATCATTGTGGGAGCGGGCTTGCTCGCGGATGTCACAGGCACCTCGGTAATGGCTACAACCACCCCGATTTCTTGAAGCTCGCCCACAAAGCCACACACCCCACCGTAATAAATCCCACCACCCCGAAATACCCGTATTGCCACGTCAACTCCGGCATGTTCTCGAAGTTCATCCCGTAGATCCCGGCCACCGCCGTCGGGAACGCCAGAATCGCCGCCCACGCCGCGAATTTACGCTGCACCACGCTTTGGCGTGACGCCTCCAGCAATACCCCGACCTCGATGGTCTGACTGGCAATGTCTGCCAGGGTTGTCAGGTCTTCCATCTGTCGCGTGACATGAATTTGCACATCGCGGAAATACGGTCGCATGTTCTTGTCGATGAATGGAAAGCTCAGTTTCTGCAATTCCTCACCGATCTCCACCATCGGCGCCGCATACCGACGCAAGCGTAATACATCGCGGCGCAGGCTGTGGAGCTTCTGGATGTCGTGTTCATTCAGGTGCCCACACAGCACGTTGCTCTCCAGCGCATCGATCTCTGCATGGATCGCTTCGCCCATTGGCTGGTAGTTTTCAATCACGAAATCGAGGATGGCATAGAGTACGAAATCTTCCCCGTGCTCCAGCAACAGCGGACGCGCCTCACAGCGCTGTCGGACATAGGCGTAGGACGCTGAATGACCATTGCGTGCGGTAATGATGTAACCCTTGCCGGCGAAGATATGAGTTTCGATAAACTCCAGTTTGCCTTCATTGCGGATCGGCGAGTACGTGACGATGAACAGCGCGTCGCCAAAAGTTTCCAGTTTCGGTCGACTGTGTTTTTCCAGGGCGTCTTCAATGGCCAGTTCGTGCAGGTTGAACTGGCGTTGCAGATTGAACAGCTCTTGAGCGTTCGGCTCTTCGAGGCCGATCCAGACAAAGTGGCCGGGCTTTGCGGCCCAGGCAGCGCCTTCGTCGAGGGTGATATTGGTGACTTTCTTACCGGCGCTATAAACCGCAGCAGCAACAACTCTACCCATGATAGTGATTCACTTCTTATTGGCAGCTTTCTATTAGCAAAGATGGCAGTGGCAGGCAGTGTCCAGCTTAGCCCTGTCTGCTGCTTGAGAGTCAGTGAAATCTGTTGAGTTCGCAGGCACAAGCTCGCAGGCAAAAGAAAACCCGCACAAGGCGGGTTTCTTTTACGCGGCTTGTAGTTGCCGATCCATCGAAGCGATGCACTCGCGCATCTGCTCGCGGCACTGGGTAATCAGCAGCGGCATGTCATCCAGGCTCAATCCAGCCGTAGGAATCGCCGGTAACGAGCGGATCAGAATCTTCCCACTGCGCCAACGGTTCAATCGCATGTGTTTAACGTAACTGCTGACACACACCGGAACAATCGGCACCCCGGCGGCAATGGCCATTTGAAAGGCGCCTTTCTTGAACGGCAGCAACTCTTCGCCCAGGTTGCGCGTGCCTTCCGGGAAGACCCAGATCGAAGTGTCTTCATTCTGCAGCGTGTGAGTAGTGGTCAGCATCGACTGGCGCGCTTTCTGCGCATTGCCGCGATCGATCAGCACATTGCCCGCCAGCCAGAACAACTGACCAAACAGCGGCACCCACTTCAGACTCTTTTTGCCAATACACACGGTGCGGCGGGGCACCACGTTGCCGAACACAAACAGATCGTAGTTGGACTGGTGGTTGGCGATGATCACGCAGCTTTCGGGTTTATCCATCAGCGGTCCGACGTCGGCCTTCACCCGCAGACGCAAAATGCACATCGCCGGCCATGCATAAAGACGCGCGCACAAACGGCTGTTGTCCGGATTGAACGGTCGGCACAAGCCGAGAATCACTCCAAGTACACCGGCCAGAATAAAGTGCAGGCCCATCAATAACATACGAAACACAAACAGCATTTACAGGCCCCACCGGGACAAAAGGTGGCGCAGTGTACGGATGTGCACTGTTTTCGGCAATTACCACTATAGAGGTGGGAGATGGACGATGTTTGAGCACATGTTTCCGACTTATGGGTCAGACGTGATCTAGAGCGGTTGTAGGCTTTTCAACGGAGCGCGTAAGAAAAAGCCCGACACGACGGTCGGGCTTTTCGTTGCGGCACGTTTGGGTTTAAACCAAAAAATCCTGATCCTGGATGATCGCGTTGTCCAGCCTCTCCAGCAGCGCCTTGCGCACTTTGAGTTTGGTGTTCTTGTGAGCGGTCATGTTGATCTTCTTCAACTGACGAGCGGCCGCCAGCGCCGCGCCTTGCAGCTCTTCGGCCGACACCACCAGATCGAGGAAACCGGCATCCACGGCGCTTTGCGGATTAAACATCTCAGCGTTGATCACTGAGCGATGGAATGCCGACTTGCGCAGACGATCACGGGCCAGCTCGATACCGGCGTGGTGCATGGTCATGCCGATCTGCACTTCGTTCAGACCAATGCTGAACGGACCATCGACACCAATGCGGTAATCCACCGACAACAGCAGGAACGCACCCTTGGCCACCGCATGCCCAGGGCACGCGACGATCACCGGGAACGGGTGCGCCAACAGACGACGAGCCAGCGTCGAACCGGCAGTCACCAGCGCCACGGCTTCTTTAGGGCCGGAGGTCATCACCTTCAAGTCATAACCGCCCGACAGCATCCCGGGCGTACCGGTAATGATCACCACCGCACGATCAGTCACCGCCTGATCCAGCGCGGCGTTAAACGCAGCAATCACGTCCGGAGAGATGGCGTTGACCTTGCCATTGCTCAAGGTCAGGGTCGCGATACCGTCTTCGAGATGGTAGGAAATCAACTCACTCATGACGCTATTCCTTTCAATAAAGTTGGGCAGACGTTACCCACCGCCGTAGGCGAGGTAAAGCGCCGTGACTGACTGCCCAGTCACCCTTTCCCCGCCCGGCAAGCGTCGCCCGCCACGCCAGCCGCGCATTGCCCTCTATATAGAAGAGGGCGCGAAGCCGGAGATTGGCGGGTTTGCCATGGGCTGGAACCTGCTCGAACGACTAAAACGCTAAGCGCATGAAAATTCTGCAAAAAAAGTTTGCCATCAGAAAAGCTTTCGACTACATTAGCGCGCCTCGACAGACAGAACATGTTTGACGAGATACGGTGAAGTGTCCGAGTGGCTTAAGGAGCACGCCTGGAAAGTGTGTATACAAGAAATTGTATCGAGAGTTCGAATCTCTCCTTCACCGCCAAATTCGATGTAACCAAAACCCCTGATTTCGAAAGAAGTCAGGGGTTTTGTGGTTTCTGGCGTCTGGATTTTGTGGATGGCAATGTTATTGACCCAAGCCCATCGGCGAAGACGCTTCCGAAATTCATGTAGGACGGGTGATAGGCATGTGGGAAGTAATGCTGGAAAGTCAGGTTGTTGGGTGCTTCCATAGGTTTTAGCACCTGACACGAGCCGTTTCGTGAGGGGTATTCGCTTTGCGCCTTTAGGGGACACAATGACTCAACGGGCAAGGCACATGACGCGGCCCATTATCTGGACGGACGAACGCACGTAATTCAGGAATTCACCATGGAACAGGCAGAACTGGAAAGGGTTCATGTGGAGATCGTCAAGCTGATGGTTGAGCAGCGCAAGCTGAACGCCGAGGCCGGGAAGATGACCTGTGAAACTTTTTGGTAGCCGGTGGCTTTGGCGACTGGGTTGATTGGCACGGTGGCTACTGTCACAACTGTGTTCAAGCTGCTCTAACCTGTTGGACCGCCCTAAGCCCCTCGAATGGAATCGACACAATGTCTCACCCTCGCGCCGCTTCCTGCCGCATGGCTATTTCCCTCACTGTCGTGTTGATGAGTACTGTCTCCTTATTCGCCACCGCATCTACAACTAAGACTTTCCCCGATGCCATAGCCAGCGACCCCGAAAAACCAGGCTGGATGGTCCATTGGCACCCCGTCTGCTGACGGCGGCTTGAACACGGGCTTGCTTGACCTGGCACGGTTTGGCGAGATGTTGCGTAATGACGGCCAGTTCACGGTCAGCAAATCGTGCCCGAAGCGGTGGTTGACGACCTCCGTCGCGGTGGCGACATGAAGGCATTCGCCCAGGCGGGTTACGATTTGTTGAAGGGATGGAACTACCGTTCGATGTGGTGGGTGACCAACAAAGAGGGCGGAGCCTTCATGGCGCGCGGGGTCCACGGGCAACGCATTTATGTCGACCCGAAAGCCGAGATGGTGATTGTTCGCTACGCCTCCCATCCGGTCGCCAGTAACTCGGCTAACGATCCGGTCACCTTGCCGGCGTTTGATGCGTTGGCTCAACACCTGTCCAGGTTGCCTTGAGTAATTATCCCCGGGCCATGAAGAAGGAAATTTAATGATCACCACCACAACCCACACCATCGAAGGCCGACAAATCACCGCCTATCTGGACATCGTCAGTGCCGAGTCGGTGCAGGGCGTCAACGTTATCCGAGATATGTTCGCCGGGATGCGGGATTTTTTCGGTGGGCGCTCTCAGACATTGGAGCGGGCGTTGAAGGAGGCGCGGATTCAGGCAACCGACGAGTTGAAGGAACGGGCGCGGGCACTTCAAGCTGATGCGGTGGTGGGGCTTGATTATGAAATCAGCATGCCGGCCGGGAAGGGTGGGATGGTGGTGGTGTTTGTGACCGGGACGGCGGTCAAGTTGAGGTGAATGTGTTACGAGGCCGTTCGTCGGGGACGCAATAATCTGAACTACAAGTCCGGTAATGACTGACTAGTCTCAAAAGCGTTGAAGGTCGATATTTTTCAGGCAAATAGGGCTTGCCGGTGTCGACCCTTTTTTGAGAGGGGAAAGGTATGGCTGATTCGTATATCGAAGACGACGGATCTGAGTTTTCGATCAACAATTGCGTGCAGTGTGGTCAAGCGGAGTATATGCCGGGCTTTGGTGAAAACCGGGTCCAGGTCGCCAAATTGAAATCCAAGTTGCCCCGGACCGAAAAGGCGAATTTCTTGCCCAAGAGGATGCCGCCTTCCAGGAAGTAACCGTCAACCGGACAGCCCCCGCCATTGAGCGGGGTTTTCATTTTCACAAGGTCGGCTGTCGGGATTTGGACTACAGATACACAGCCCGCTGTTAGCGATTTCTTTCACAAACTTTTCACACCCACCTACGTAGGCTCAACTCATCCGTTAGAAAGCAGTACCTGGCCCGTTCCCCAGCGGGCTTTTTTTTGCCTGTCATAAAACCTTTTCTAAAAACGCTGTCCAACCGTCGCCTATTGCGAGGTTGTACCCGTGCGTGTCTGGACTTTGTCTCCTCAAAAGCATTCAATCTCGCCCCTTTCGTTACCCCTTTTTTTGAGGTTCTTGTCATGCGTTTAACACTGCCTGCTTTGGTTCTGGGGCTTTTGGTCGCTCAAGGTGCGATGGCTGCGGGTGATGGCACTGCCGCGATCGGTGGTGGTTTGGGTGGCGCGCTGGGTAATGTGGTCGGCCAGAGCATGGGCGGCAGCACCGGTGCAGCGATTGGTGCTGGTGTAGCGGGCGCGGCCGGCAGTGCTGTTGCCGCACGCAAAGGCAGCCGCACTAAAGCAGCCATTGGTGGTGGTGTCGGCGCGGCCGGCGGTTCGATCATCGGCAACAGCTTGGGCGGCAGGACCGGTTCCACCATCGGTGCAGGCTTGGGCGGCGCATTGGGCGGCGGCGTGGGCAGCAACCTGGCCAAAGGTCACAAGCGTCACTGATCCTGATCGATCAGCTCAAAAAGCCCGGCTTGATGCCGGGCTTTTCGTATCTTTATATTTCTGCTCCACGCTCTTTGACTCTTCCGCTGTCCAACGATCAGCGCTGGTGTGATGAAAAAGGTAGACTCACGCCATCCGTAACGCGTTCTCTTACCCCCGATACGGAATTTAGAGGTTCATATCATGCGTTTGACATTGTCCACGTTGGTTCTGGGACTTTTGGTCGCTCAAGGTGCAATGGCCGCCGGTGACGGCACCGCTGCAGTTGGCGGTGGTATTGGCGGTGCGCTAGGTAACGTGGTCGGCCAGCAAATGGGCGGCAGCACAGGTGCAGCGATTGGCGCCGGTGTAGGCGGTGCGGCAGGTAGCGCGGTCGGCGCGAAAAAAGGCAGTCGCACAGAAGCGGCTATTGGTGGTGGTTTGGGGTCGGCCGGTGGCTCGGTGATCGGCAATAGCCTCGGTGGTTCTACCGGTTCGACCATTGGCGCAGGCCTGGGCGGCGCGGCGGGTGGGGCAGTGGGCAACAACCTGGGCAGCGACAGCGGCAGTTCGCACTCCGGTAGCGGCTACAATCATAAGCATAAAAACAAGCACAAGAACAAACATCACTGATTCAACATCGAACAACACCAGAAACCCGGCCAAGCGCCGGGTTTTTCGTTTCTGGGGGTAGGACATTGGAACGTTTGGTCGTGGGCCGCCTCGAACTTCATACACTCTAGAACGTTGTGAGGCATGCCATGACTCCTGAAACAGAAGGCAAGGAAGAAAAAGGCCCGAGCGGGCTTCCGTTCATTAACGATCCAGGAAACGAAGACCCAGGCTCCCTGATGGATGACGCAACGGTGCCGCTCAATGATTCCGATGATGCGGGCGACGTCGGAAATATCGAGTTCGAAGACGAGGAAGAGGACGAAGATTGACCCTGCTGTGGGACGGACTCGACCGATCGTCTCTCTGATCGAACGCAATGCATTGCGCAATCCTCGAAACTTCAGGGCCTGCTTTTCAGGCCCCACGAGAGGTGCTTTATGAACGCTGATCCGAAAGACGCCGACATCGACGATACCCCTGAATATCCATTGCCCTCACCGACCGATTCCCTGAGTCGCGATCAACGTCCGCCTGATGATGATGCTGGTGTGGAGCAAGTGCCGAGCGACGATGTGAAGCGCTCTGATGTGGAAGCAGACCTGGAAGATCCAGACAATACCGGGGATGGTCGTTCGGGGGGCCGAGTTTAGGTAGATGTATATGAGTCGATGCGTAGTCGTTAATGCGATATCCATGCCCAACTCATTGCTGGGCTTTTGGAAAGCGTTATTTTTTTTGTGCCTGGCACCCCATGCTAGTGCGCTAGCCGACCAAGTTAAGGGGGCGGAGAATAAACCAATTTATTCTGCCAACGAAGTGACCCAGTGATTGTAAAAATCCCTTTGTTGTTGAATGTCATGTGTGATGTCGTTTTCTTCGTAGTCAAAAATGTTGACCACATCTTCATTTTCAGCCGGTTTCCCCATCTGAAGTTCATACGCAACTACGCCGCCAGACATTTGAGATGACATACGTGAAGGATAAACATTGAGTTTGGCGCCTTTGCATAGAAATTTTACTTCTGGAAAATCTGCCCGCAACAGTCCAAGACATGCGTAAAGATCATGGCCTGTGTATGTTCTTCTTAAGCCGTTTTCCATTATGAAAGTTAAGGTTCGCTTTTGCCGGTCGCATTCGATAGTGGCTTTTTTAGTGACTCCGTGGGTGTTGATAGATATTTCTATTATTTTCATGATTACTTCCTGTACGGGTTAGGGGTTGAGTAGCCCTTATAACTACCATCGGCGTTGACGGGGGTAACGCCGATGATGTCGTGGCTGTCTATTCCTCCTGGGAACGCGATTTCAACCTCCTTGCGGTGAGGCGAAATCATGCCGAGCCTTCTATTCACATCTATTCCGCGAATATTTTTTATTACATAGACGAAGCCATCATCAAAACCGTATCCCGTTGCGAACTTTATGGCCTCCTTTTCCGAGGTCGAAGTACTGACAAAAAAACTGGGTGGGCTTCGGTTGTCCAAGGCATGCAAGTAGAGATCCATGCTGTCTCCCAAGGGCTCAAACCCCGTTTCAAAAATCTCCCAGTCTTCTCGGGAGTCTCCGCGGTACAAATACCGATTTATTGGTTTCGTGGATGGAGCGCCGGGCTCCCCCTCATCAACCCCCGTCTTCCCAGTCGGATCCTCATCCCCAAACGATGGCCTCTTACACCCATCCCCCCCAGGACACTCACTCAACCCCAGCGGATCAACCCACCCCGTCGGGTTCCGTGTGTACTGATACCCGTTTAATCCACCCGCCAACCTACTCGGATCCGGCGTCAAATACCGTCCAACATCCGGATTGTAGTAGCGATGCCGGTTGTAATGCAGACCAGTCTCCGCATCGAAATACTGCCCCTGAAACCTCAACGGCTGATCAAGCACCTGATGGGTGTCGCGGTTGAGGCGAGTCAGGCGGCCATAGGCTGTGTATCGGGCGGCCCAGATGATGTCGCCGCTGTAGTCGGTGAGTTCTTGCGGTGTGCCGAGGTGATCGAGTTGGTAGTAGAACGGGCAAGCCTTGTGCGGGCCTTTGCCGTCGAGCATGGCCAGTGGGCGAGAGCTGCCCGGTTCGTAGACGTAGCTGCGGTAATGCTCGCGGCTGCTTTCGGCGACGAGGTGATCGCCCTGCCAGAAGAACTCGGTGGTTTTGCCGTCGACGGTTTTGCTGATGCGGCGGCCGAAGGCGTCGTAGCGGTAGGTCGTCTGGCTGCCGTTGGGCAGGGTGGCGCCGATCAGCCGATGTTGGCAGTCGTAGCGATACTCGGTGACGAGTTTTTGCTCGGTGCCGCGGCGTTCGCGGATCAGGTTGCCGAAGGCGTCGTAATCGTAATGGCGGTCGCCTTGCATCAGCAGGCGGTTGCCTTTGACGGTGGACGGGCCGGCACGATCCTGCATCAGCAGGTTGCCCGCCGGGTCGTGGGCGAAACTTTCCGGTTGTTGATCGCGGGAGTGCCGGACGCGGATCAGGCGGTCGAGTGGATCGTATTGATAACTGCGTTGGCCGTGTCGGGTGTCGGCAATGTAGTCGAGGTTGCCGTTGGCGCTGTAGGCATAGTCGCGGCGATACAGCGCTTGGTGCTGTTGACTGACAGCGTGGGCCTTCAATCGGCCCTGATCGTCGTAGGCATATTCGCTGAGCAGCTGCCCCTGCTGGCGTTGCTGCTCGCGACCGAAGGCAAATTGGTGACTGGTAAGCCGCGCACCGTTGAGGTCGATGGCCGTCAGCGCGCCGCCCTTGGTGTGGTGGTAATCGAGTTTGCTGTTGTCCGGCAGGCGCAGGCGACGGAGCTGACCGCAGGCGTCGTAGCCATAACGCAACGTGCCCCAGCCTTGGTGTTCGGTGATCAGTCGGTCCTGCCGGTCGTATTCGAACTCCAGCGGGTGATCGTGGCCGTCGTTGACGCTGACCAACCGGCCGAGGCTGTCGTAGTGGTATTGAACCTTCATGCCATCGGGCAGGGTCTTGACCAGCAAGCGCCCGGCCGAATCCCGCTGATAACCCGTCACCAGCTGCGAACCGTCCCCACCGAACTCGGTTTTCTCCAGCAACTGGCCGTTGAGGTCGTAGGCATACGCCGTGCGCTGCCCGTCGAAACCGGTTTCCTGTCGGATCAATCCGCTGGACGTGTAGTCCAGGAGATATTTTTCGCCGGATTCGTTTTCGATCTCGGTGAGTAACAGCTGCGCGTTGTCGTAGCGGTACTTCAGCTGGGAGCCGTCGGCATTGAGGCGGCGGCTGACCAGGTGCAGGTCGTCGACGTATTCGTAGCGGGTGATGCGACCCAGTTCATCCCGTTCGGCGGTGATCTTGCCGTAGGCGTTGTAGCTGAAGGCGCGGCTGGCGCCTGTAGGAAGCGTGGTCTGGATCAGTCGTCCAACGGCATCCCATTGGTACTGGGTAACGGCGCCGTGTTCGTCCTGACGGGTAATCTGCCGCCCCAACGCATCGTAGGAAAACCGCCGCACACCACCATCCGGCAGCGTTTCCTCAACCAATTGCCCCAAGGCGTTCCAGACAAACACATGCCGGCTGTTGTCCGGGTAGCGGATCGACAGCAGCTGCCCTTTTTCGTCGTAGTGATAGTGGCTGACATGACCGTCAGGATCGGTCGCTTCCGTGATGTCACCCTGGGCGTTGCGCTGATATTTCCACACGGCTTTGCCGCGAAACCGTGCGTGCAGGAAACCGTTGCGGTACTCGTAGGCCGTCGGTTCGTCTTCCGGCGGAATCAGCGCGATAAGCCGTCCGATTTCGTCGTAACGGTATTCAGTGACGGCGCCGAGCGGATCCTGCTCAGCAAGCAACCGGCCTTTATCGTCGTAGGCCTTGAGGTGTTCGCCGCCGTCCAGCCCGACCTTGCGCACCAGTCGCGCCTGGTCGTCATGGACGTAAACCTCTTCACTGCCGTCGGCGTTATTAACCACCACACTGCCGTAGTCGTCCCAGACATAACGCGTGTCCATCTGCGAAAACGACGCCCAATGGCGGACACATCGGGCAGCCTTGCCGGACCTTTCCCACTCCCAGAAGAAACTCGCCCCACCGGCCAGTTGCCGCTGCAGAATCACGTGCTGATCGTCGTAGTCGTAGCGTTCGCTTTCGCCGGCGGCATTGGTCGCCTCGATCAAGCGATGACGAGCGTCGTAGCGGTAGGCGACCAGTGTTTGCTCGGTACGCCAGGCGTCTTCCAGGGTGTCGGCCGGATGAAAACGCTGATACTCGACGGCGACCATGTGCCGGCGCTCATAGCGCAATAGAAGGGAGCGCCCTGCGCCGTTATCGAGGCGCTTGATCCTGTCAGACGTGTCCCGCTGCACCGTCAGCCGATTGCCATAGGCATCGCTGATCGCCGTCAGACGTCCTGCACGAAAGTGGAAAAAGCGCGATTTTTCGCCAGCCAGGGCGAGGATCAGCTCTTCCGGTTCGTCACCTAGATAAATCGCTGCCCGCGACAGGCTGTTGTGAATCGTCGGGCGCTCGATATTCGGTAGCGGAAAGGTCGTACGACGGTTTTCGTGGTCGATCCAGATGACGGTGTCGCCGTCGATTTCCAGTCGATGGGCGAGGGAATGACTCCAGCCGAATCCGAGCCCGCAATCGATCTCCACTGCACTGGTGCGATAGAGCCGGGTGAAGTCGAACGGCAAAATCCCGTCGAGTGAACCGTCGGTCAGCGTCAGCAGTTCCTCGCCGGTGACCATCGATACCGGACAGCCATTGGTACAGGTCAACGGTCCGCAATCGGCGCTGTCACCGTTGGGGTTTTTCGCTTGATCCGGGGCGTCGTCGCGATGTTCCTGCCTGCCAATTCTGGTCATGGCTTCAGACTTGTCGCGAGCAATGGCCACCGGATTCTTCACCAACAAAACCGGCGCAACCCCCGCTGTGATTTGCAACGACACGGCTGGCGCAGGTTTGATCGGTGCATTCCGGGCATTGACCATCAGCGGTTTGAGCGCGCCAGCGTGGACTGTCAGGTCAGACTTGGCGGTGAGTTCAGCCAATCGCAAACTGGCGGCCGCCAGCCATTGCCGGGACTGCAGGTACTTGATCCTGGACAGCACCTTCTCACTCAGACGCAATTCCAGTCCCGCAGGACCGGTGAGGCACATGAGTAGGAAACCGATCAATATCTCCGTACGGATTTCCGCCACGACCTCGGCGATGTACTGCGGCGGCAGCATCCTCAGCCAACTGGTGAACGCCGCGAGATGAATGAACATCAACGGCTCGTCGCTCAGCATCAACAACACATTGGCGATGGTCTCCGCCGAAGCGTTCAGCAGCGTTTCAAGCTCGGATTGGGTCAGGTATTCAAGGAGTTTTTCGCTGTTGGCCTGCAGGTCAGCGATCAGGGCGTAAATCTGTTTTACGTCATCCCACAAACCGTTCAGCGAGTTCTCGAAACCGCGCCAATCGGCCTGTTGCAGGATGCCGTAGCGCTTGATGAAACTGGCCTGGGAGAACCCGGCCCACACGGGTTCGAACTCGGTCGTCCACTCGTTGCGCAACCAACCTTCCAGCTCGCCGATGATTCCCTTATAGGAGGCATAAAGTGCTTTGACGTGATCCGCGGACACATCGGGAAAGAAGGTGATGCGATAACGCTGGCCGCGCTGGCAACCGGGGATTTCCAGGATGCCGCTGGGGCCGATTTCGTCGTAGATCGGCTCGCCAAATGTCTGTTCACCCGCCACATCGGAAAGCAAAGGTTCAAGCATCACCGGCGTATTGCCGATCGGCACGAAACGCGCAGCCTCGAACATATGCACCAGGGTCAACGGACCGCTGGCCTGGCACGCGGCGACTGTCGCACTGACAGGCGTGGTCGAATGCTTCGGCGCGCTTAGACGGACTTCGTTGCCGACCTTGAACACTTGCTCGACATCCAGTGCCCTACCGGTCCAGAAGCTTTCAGCCCAGGCGTCGTAGTCATTCAGGCAGAGCCGAAAGTCATCGAGCAGCGCTTCGACATTAGGCTGCTCAGGGTCCATGGCGGCGACCACCAGCAGCCCGATGGTGTTGTTCAAGGCCAGGAGGTTGTCAGGTATGAACATTCGCAGTCCCTCGCGCGGATCAATTCAGAGCGCGAGACTTTGCGGGGGATTGGCGGGGAAAGAAGTCGGGAAAGTAAGTGTTTGGTGTAGGGGAAATCGCTAAATGACGGAAAGCACTCAGGCATTGCCCGTTGCCCTATGCCTGCCGCGCTCGCTATGCTGCTGAATCCTTTAATCAATCGCGGACCCGGCCGTACCTGAGCCGCCTCTGGGATGTCATTAGAAAACGGATCAGATGCGATGAATGCACCGCTGAATGAATTCGGCCCGATCAAGGCCGTGATTTTCGATATGGACGGCTTGTTGCTGGACACTGAGGGCATTTACACCGAAGTCACGTCCATGATTGCCGCGCGTTACGGTCGGGTCTTCGACTGGAGCGTCAAACAGAACATCATCGGCCGTGGCGCGGGTGATCTGGCGCGATATGTGGTCGAGGCGCTGGACCTGCCGATCACCGCCGAAGAGTTCCTGGTGATCCGCGAACCGCTGATGCGCGAGCGTTTTCCTACAGCACTGGCAATGCCTGGCGCACAGGAGTTGGTTCGGCATCTGAAGGCCAATAACATTCCGATCGCGGTGGGCACCAGTTCTTCGCGTCAGTCGTTCGGACAGAAAACCACCTTGCACCGCGACTGGTTCGCGCTGTTCGATTTCATCGTGACGGCTGATGATCCGGAAGTCGGCGCGGCCAAACCGGCGCCGGACATCTTCCTCACGGCCGCGCGGCGCCTGGGTGTCGCGCCTGAGGATTGTCTGGTGTTCGAGGATTCGCCGTTCGGTGTCACGGCGGCGAAAGCGGCGGGGATGACCGCGATTGCGATACCGGATGCGGCGATGGCTGACGAAAAGTACGCGCACGCCGATGGCATTCTTCGTACGCTGAAAGCGTTCAAGCCGAGTGCTTGCGGTTTGCCGGCGCTCGAGTGGGCTTAAATCTGCACAGATAAAAACGCCGGCAACCTGATCAGGGTTGCCGGCGTTTTTTTATGCGTGATTCAGAACATCAGGCACCGAAACCACCGTCGATGGTCAGGCTGGCGCCGGTGATGTAGCCGGCTTCGGGGCCGACGAGGTAGGCGACGAAGCTGGCGATTTCTTCCGCTTTGCCGTAACGACCCACCGCCATCAACGGGATCAGGCTATCGGCGAAGTCGCCACTGGCCGGGTTCATGTCAGTGTCGACCGGGCCCGGCTGCACGTTGTTGATGGTGATGCCGCGCGGGCCGAGGTCGCGAGCCAGGCCTTTGGTCAGGCCGACCAGCGCCGACTTGCTCATGGCGTACGGGCCGCCACCGGCAAAGGGCATGCGGTCGGCGTTGGTGCTGCCGATGTTGATGATGCGACCGCCTTCGGTCATGTGTTTGGCTGCGGCCTGGGTGGCGATAAATACGCTGCGCACGTTGATCGCGAGAGTCTGGTCGAAGTCTTCGAGTTTGAAATCTTCCAGCGGTGCAACGGCCAGCACGCCGGCGTTGTTGACCAGAATGTCCAGGCGACCAAAGGCTTTTACGGTGGCGGTCACGGCGTTGCGAATGGCCTCGGCGTCGGCGCTGTCAGCCTTGATGGCGAGGGCTTTGCCGCCGTTACCGGTGATGCTGTTTTGCAATTCTTCGGCTTTGGCCGTGGAGCTGACGTAGGTGAAGGCGACTGTCGCGCCTTCAGCAGCCAGGCGTTTGACAATGGCTGCGCCGATACCGCGGGATCCGCCTTGAATCAAAGCCACTTTGCCGCTGAGGTTCTGAGTAGTCATATCGATCTCCAAAGTCCCGAGGCGAGATGTCTCGGTTGATGGAGCCTAGTATCGATTCAGGATTGCCGGCTGTGTAGACGGTAATTGCGATAGTCTGTGTAAACCAAAAGTTTATAGTGGCGCTTATGGAAACCTTCAGCAGTATCGAATGCTTTGTGCGCAGTGCAGAGGTCGGCAGCTTCGCCGAAGCCGCGCGCCGTCTGAGTCTGACCCCGGCGGCGGTGGGCAAGAGTGTTGCCAAGCTTGAGGCGCGACTGGGTGTGCGGCTGTTTCAGCGCAGCACTCGCAGCCTGACGCTCACTGAGGCGGGTCATCGGTTTCTCGGCGAAGTGAGTTCCAGTCTTCACACGATCCAGAATGCCGTGGCCAATTTGGCCAGCGCCGAGGGGCTACCAGCGGGGACGTTGAAGGTCAGCATGGGCACGGTGTTCGGGCGTTTGTACATCGTGCCGTTGCTCGGGGAGTTTCTGCGGCGCTTTCCGGCGATCAACCCGGATTGGCATTTCGATAATCGTCAGGTCGATCTGATTGCTCAGGGTTTCGATGCGGCGATTGGTGGGGGATTCGAGCTGCCGCAGGGGGTGGTGGCGCGCAAGCTGACGCCGGCGCATCGGGTGTTGGTCGCGTCAGCCGACTATCTTGCAGGGCGTGAGGTGATTGCCGAGCCCGATGATCTCAAACATCATGATGGCATCCTGATTCGATCGCCACAGACAGGTCGTGTGCGTTCCTGGCAATTGACCAGTCGCACCCAGCAACACAGCCCGCTGATGCTCAAGGCGCGGATGACCATGAGCGATTCGGAGGCTGCCTGCGCCACGGCCGCCCAAGGGTTGGGCATTGCGCTGGTGAGCATGCCGTTTGCCGTGGGCTATCTGGAGGCCGGGACCTTGCAGCGGGTGCTACCGGACTGGTATGTCGACGACGGCAACATTTCGATCTACTACGCGGAGCACAAATTGTTGCCGGGCAAGACCCGGGCGTTTGTGGATTTCATCATTGAGCAATTTGCGGAGCAGGGATTGGGGCAGCGGTTTAGTGCGGTTTTAGCCAGCTTCAAAACCGAGGAGCGGCCATCGCGAGCAAGCTCGCTCCCACATTGGATCTGAGGCGTTCACAAATCCCCTGTGGGAGCGAGCTTGCTCGCGATGAACGATGACGCGGTCTACCTGCCAAACCGCGCCGGCCAGCCAATAACTTTCTTCGGCCGCGGCGTCGCATAAGTCCGTACCTTGGACGTCGACAACCCCAACCGCACCAACGACTCGGCGATGGTCACCGCCGCCGTCACACCATCCACCACCGGCACGCCAGTGCGCCGGCGAATCTGTTCATCCAGCCCGGCCATGCCGCCGCAGCCCAGGCAAATCACCTCGGCCTTGTCTTCAAGCACGGCCAATTCCGCCTGACGAATAATTGCCTCCAACGCACGCTCAGGATCGGATTCCAGTTCCAGCACCGCCAAGCCACTGGCCCGCACAGACGCGCAACGGTCCCAGAGTCCGGACAGCTTGAGGCGATCCTCGATCAGTGGGACGGTGCGGTCCAGCGTGGTGACCACCGAGTAGGCATGGCCGAGGAACATTGCCGTGCTGGCCGCCGCATCGGTGATGTCCACCACCGGCACGTTGAGCAACTCCTGCAAACCCTCGCGGCCGTGTTCACCGTAACCGGCCTGGATCACGGCATCGAAGGGTTGGTCGTAGGACATCACCCGGTCCATCACCGCGATAGCGGCCAGGTAACTTTCGAAATTGCCTTCGATGGAGTCAGCACCGAAGTAGGGCGTCAGGCCGATGATTTCCGTGCCTGGCGCGGCCACGGACTGAGCCGAACGGGCGATGGCCTGGGTGATGGACTCGGTGGTGTTGACGTTGACCACGAGAATTCGCATGGGAAGTCCTTATAGCGGGTGGTTCTGCGGCCCGACGGTGCCGGGCCACCGGATTAATGGCTGACGTTATCGACGGCGATGGCTTCACCGCTGACGTCTGCGTAATGAGGCTGCCGTTTGGCGATGATCAGGTAGAGCATCCCGGCAATCCCGGCACCAATCAGCCAGGAGAAGGGCGATACGCTGTCGAAGCCCGGTACCAGCGCCAGGACGATGGCGATCAGCGCGGCAGGAATGAACGCCGCGACGGCGCGTAAATTGACTCCGCGGCTGTAGTAATAAGCGCCGTTAGGGTCTTCGCTGTACAACTGCGGCACGTTGACCTGACCTTTTCGTACGAGCCAGTAGTCGACCATGATCACCCCGTACAAAGGGCCGAGCAGGGCGCCGAGGCCGGACAGGAAATACACGATCACCAGGGGGCTGTTGTAGAGGTTCCACGGCAGGATCAGCACCGCGATGGTCGCGCTGATCAGGCCGGCGCGGCGAAACGTCAGGTATTTGGGCGCCAGGTTGCTCAGTACGAAGGCCGGGGCGACGAAGTTGGCCATGATGTTCACCGCCACGGTGACGATCAGGAACGCCAGGCAACCGAGCACCAGAAAGAAGGTGTTGGGAATCGAGGCGATGATCTCGGTCGGGCTTTCGATAATCCGGCCATTGATCTGAAATTGCGCGCCACAGAGCAGGACGGTGATGCTGGCGAACACCAGAATATTCACCGGCAGGCCCCAGAAATTGCCGACCTTGATGGTCTTGCGGCACGGCGAAGAACGGGCGAAGTCGCAGAAGTTGAGGATCAGCGTGCCGTAGATCGACAGCCACAACGCACCACCGGCAAAGATGTTGCGCCACATCTCGCCGCCGGTCAGAGGTTCGCGGATCGACCAGGCGATGGTCGCGTTGGCCTGAAAGTACATCCATGCGGCGAGGGCGGCGACGGTCAGCAGAATCACCGGCCCGGCAAACGCCTCGTAACGCCGCACCATCTCCATGCCATAGGCGAGAATCGCCAGTTGCACGAACCAGATCGCCACGAAGCACACCCAGCCCAGGCTCGATAGACCGAGGATCGAGTTGTGGTCGTAGTCGGCGAAGCCGGGATGCACCGCGGTCAGCAGTACGCGAAAGACCACTGAAGCCAGGTAGGTCTGAATCCCGAACCAGGCGATGGCGATAACGGCACGAATCAACGCAGGAATTTGCGCCCCGTGAATGCCGAAACTGATCCGGCTGATGACAGGAAACGGCACGCCGGTCTTTTGCCCCATGTAGCCGGAGAGGTTCATGAAGCAATACACCAACGCCGCACCGATCCCCAAGGACAGCAGGATTTGCCAGCCGCCCAGTCCGAGCGCATACAGCCCGATGGCGAAGGAGTAATTTGCGATGTTGTGAACGTCGTTGGTCCACAGGGCGAAGATGCTGTAGCGGCCCCAGCGTCGACCTTCGGCCTTGGTCGGCGCCAGGTCCTTGTTGTGCAGGCGAGGGCTGAGTACGACGGGTTCTTCAAGCGTTTGGTCGTGAGGGGTTGAAGTGGGTGGGAAGGAGGGCAGATCCAGCGCGATGTTGTTATTGGAGAGGCTAGTACGCATTCCGGCAGGCTCCGAGCTTGGCGTCGCGATGACTGTGCATGAGCGTTGGCTCGACAAATCTTCGTCGCGGGCAGTCAGCATCATTGGTTACGGGGCATCTGCAGCCTGTACGGGATAGGGCGCTTCAGGCTTGCGGATCTAAAGTGTGTGTATGTTTTGATTTGATTGTATACAAAACATGTATGCACTTAAGCCAGATCCATGCCACTCAACGATCTATGGATTTCGCCACTAATTTCGTTTTGTTATCTATTGGCGATAAGTGACTGAAATGAAAACGATATAAATTGACTGTTTGAACAGGTATTTTTTTCAGTGGGATTTGTACAAAGGATCGACTGAGGAAGTCTGGGCGGGGGCGTGTAACTTTTTGGGGCGCTGAAATAAAAAGTGCACACACAAATGGCACCTATGGTGACATTCGTGTGTACACATTTATTGAGACGGTTTTTAAGCCTTGGATTTGCTGATGATATTGCCCGCATGCAGACCGCATTCTTTCTGCGTCGCTTCTTCCCACCACCAACGACCTTCGCGCTCGTGCTGGTTCGGCAACACCGGACGGGTGCAGGGCTCGCAGCCGATGCTGATGAACCCGCGTTCGTGCAGGCTGTTGTACGGCAGCTCCAGCATGCGGATGTAGCCCCAGATCTCTTCACTGGTCATTTGCGCCAGCGGGTTGAATTTGTACAGGGTACGTTCCGGGGTGGAGAACGCGGTGTCGATTTCCAGCACCGCGACGGCGCTGCGAGTTCCAGGACTCTGATCCCGACGCTGACCGGTGGCCCAGGCCGTCACACCCGAGAGCTTGCGACGTAGTGGCTCGATCTTGCGGATGCCGCAGCATTCGCCATGGCCGTCCTTGTAGAAACTGAACAGGCCTTTTTCCTTCACGAAAGGTTCGAGCTTGGTGTAGTCCGGCGACACCAGTTCGATATCGATCTTGTAGTGCTCACGCACCTGATCGATGAAGCGATAGGTCTCGGGGTGCAAGCGGCCAGTGTCGAGGCTGAACACCTTGACGTTCTTGTTCAGCTTCCAGGCCATGTCTACGAGCACCACGTCTTCGGCGCCGCTGAAAGATATCCACAGGTCATCGCCAAACTCGGCGAACGCGAGTTTCAGGATGTCCTGGGCGGATTTGTTGGCATAGGTCGTGGCGAGTTCCACGACATCGAACGATGGGCTCATCAGGGCGGCTTCCTACAGGTCAGTGGCGCTGGGCGCTCTATATGTGGCTGATGGTAACAAAATCCTGCAGCCGCTGGCGCGCCCTCTGCGTTGCACCGGCCAGCCTGAGTCGCTAGAGTTCGGCAGTCCTTTTGCTCGCTCGACTCAATAATCAATACAAATGGGAGTGTCTTGTGGAAATTGCTTGTCTGGATCTTGAAGGTGTACTGGTCCCTGAAATCTGGATCGCCTTCGCCGAAAAAACCGGGATCGAGTCCCTGAGGGCTACCACCCGGGATATTCCCGACTACGACGTGCTGATGAAGCAGCGTCTGCGGATTCTCGACGAGCACGGCTTGAAACTCACCGACATCCAGGAAGTGATCGCCACGCTGAAGCCGCTGGATGGCGCCATCGAGTTCGTCAATTGGCTGCGTGAACGCTTTCAGGTGGTGATTCTGTCGGACACGTTCTACGAGTTCTCCCAGCCGTTGATGCGTCAACTGGGCTTCCCGACCTTGCTCTGCCATCGTCTGATTACTGACGATTCCGGTCGGGTGACGAGCTATCAATTGCGTCAGAAAGATCCCAAGCGCCAGTCGGTTTTGGCCTTCAAGAGCCTTTACTACCGGGTGATCGCGGCGGGGGATTCCTACAACGACACCACGATGTTGGGTGAGGCAGATGCAGGGATTCTGTTCCATGCGCCGGACAATGTGATTCGCGAGTTTCCGCAGTTCCCGGCGGTGCATAGTTTTGAAGAGCTGAAGCAGGAATTCATCAAGGCTTCGAATCGGGCGTTGAGTTTGTAGTCGTCTGGGAGGACGTCATCGCGAGCAAGCTCGCTCCCACAGGGATCGGTGATCACCTGTGGGCGCGAGCTTGCTCCGGGCGGCGTTCCGACGATGCTTTTAAAGGCTCTGCAAGGTATCGAGCAGTACTTTTACCTTGGTAATCGATTCCTGATACTCGGCCTGCCACTCGGAATCCGCGACGATCCCGCCACCGCCCCAGCAACACACCTGCCCATCCTTGACCAGCAAACTGCGAATCGCGATGGAACTGTCCATCTCGCCGCGCACGTCCAGATACAACAAAGACCCGCAGTACAACCCCCGACGCGTTGGCTCCAGCTCGTCGATGATCTGCATCGCGCGAATTTTCGGCGCGCCGGTAATCGAGCCGCCAGGGAAGCTGCCAGCGATCAGGTCCAGCGCGTCCCGGTCATCCGCCAGTTCTCCGGTGACACTGCTCACCAAGTGATGCACGTTCGGGTAGCTTTCCAGGCTGAACAACTCCGGCACCCGCACCGAACCGATACGGCACGTACGGCCGAGGTCGTTGCGCAGCAGGTCAACGATCATCAGGTTTTCCGCGCGGTCTTTGGGGCTGGCCAGCAGTTCGGCGGCGTTTGCCGCATCTTCGGCAGCGGTCAGTCCGCGAGGGCGGGTGCCTTTGATCGGGCGGGTTTCCACATGGCGTTCGCTGACTTTGACGAAGCGTTCTGGCGACAGACTCAGCACCGCACCGCCGTCGGGCAGACTCTGAAAACCGGAAAACGGCGTCGGACACGCCGCCCGCAGCGCGCAATAGGCAGCCCACGGATCGCCTTGGCACTGAGTGCGGAAACGCTGGGCGAAATTGACCTGATAGCAGTCACCGGCCTGGATGTAGTGCTGAATGCGTTCGAGCGCGTGGCGATACTCGTCAGCGCTCAGGTCGGCCTTCATCGGGGCTTTCAGCTTGAAAGGCTCGACCGCTAGAACCGGAGGTTCATTGAATAGTGCGATCAGACGCTGACGTTCGCTGTCGATCAGCGACGGGTGGAAGACCAACTGACTTGTACTCAGTTGGTGATCGCTGATCAGTGCCCAGTCGTACAGTCCGAAACGTGCGTCGGGCAATTGCAGATCGTCCTGCGCCTGACTCGGCAGGTTTTCCAGATGCCGACCGAAGTCGTAGCTCAGGTAACCGATGAGGCCACCCGCGAAGGGCAGGTCAACAGGCACTGTCGCTTCACCGAGTCGTGTCAGATTGTCGCGAAGGCGTTGCAGGAAATCGCCGCCACTTTCGTCAGGCAATACGGCTAACTGCTCCAGCGGCCAGGCACTGAGCAGGTCATAACGTCCACGCTCGGCACTCGGCCGGCCACTGTCGAGCAGCACGGCACCGGGGGCATGACGAATCGCCGCGAAGTACTCGGCGGGGTTGGCGCGATAGGGGAGCGGGTGTACGGAACAGGTCAACATGGGCGGGGCAGATCAGCCATCGAGGCGGGGGGGCGATTGTAATCCCCTCGGGGAATTGCTCCTAGAGGGGATGTCGGGGATCAGCCTTCAACCGCAGGAATATGCCCAAACATCTCCTGAACAAACTCCACCCGTTCCCGCACGGTCTCGGTAATCCCGCGAGCCTTCAACTCTTCCAGCCGCGCCTCGACCGCATGGGTGCGCAACGTCAGCCCGCAATCATTGGCAATCTGAATGTTCAACCCCGGCCGGGCGTTGAGCTCAAGAATCAGCGGCCCTTTCTCCTGGTCCAGCACCATGTCGACACCGATGTAACCCAGCCCGCACAGCTCGTAGCAGCCGGCGGCAAGCTTCATGAAACCGTCCCAGTAGGGCAGTTGCACGCCATCCACCGCGTTAGTGGTGTCGGGGTGTTTGGTGATGATGTTGTTCAGCCAGGTGCCGCGCAACGTCTGCCCGGTCGCGAGGTCGACGCCGACGCCGATGGCACCCTGGTGCAGGTTGGCCTTGCCGCCGGACTGGCGCGTCGGCAGGCGCAGCATGGCCATCACTGGGTAGCCCATCAGCACAATGATGCGGATGTCCGGCACGCCTTCGTAGCTGATGCTTTTGAAGATCTGGTCCGGGATCACCCGGTATTCGATCAGCGCCCGGTCGCGATGCCCGCCCAGGGAATACAGGCCGGTGAGAATGCTCGAGATATGGTGCTCGAGTTCCTCATGGTCGATGATCTTGCCGGACACTGTGCGATAGCGGCCCTCGAACCGGTCGGCAACCACAATGATGCCGTCGCCGCCCGCGCCTTGGGCCGGTTTGATCACGAAGTCATTGCGCCCGCCGATGATTTTTTCGAGGTTGTCGATTTCTTTTTCGGTGGAGATCACGCCATACATTTCCGGCACATGAATGCCGGCGGCGATGGCGCGTTCCTTGGTGATGATCTTGTCATCAACGATCGGGTACAGACTGCGCTTGTTGTACTTGAGCACATAATCCGCGTTACGCCGATTGATCCCCATGATCCCCCGGGCTTCCAGGGCCTTCCAGGTCTTCCAGAAACCGAACATTACGAATCAGCCTTGAGGAACGCCTTGAAACGCACCAGTTCGGTCAGGCGGTAGCCGCGATAGCGACCCATGGCCAGCATGAAGCCCACCAGAATCAGCAGGATCGCCGGGAAGGTAAACACGAAGTAAATCAGCTCTGGCACGGTCATGATCAGGTGCGCCACAGACGCAGCGAACAGCGTACCGATCGCCACTTTCATGGCATGGCCGGAACCGCGTTCTTCCCAGGTAATCGACAGGCGTTCGATGGTCATGGTCAGAATCACCATCGGGAACAGCGCTACCGACAACCCGCGTTCCAGGCCGAGTTTATGGCTGAGCAGGCTGATCGTCGCGATCAGCACCACCACGAAGGTCAGTACCACTGACAGCCTCGGCAGCATTTGCAGCTTCAAGTGTTCAAGGTAGGAACGCAGCGACAGGCCCAACGCCGTGATGATCGTAAACAGCACGATGCCGAAACCGAGCTGGGTTTCCCGGAACGCCAGGGCGATCAGCACCGGAGTAAAGGTGCCGAGGGTCTGAATGCCGATCAGGTTGCGCACGATCAGGATCACCAATACGCCGATCGGGATCATTACCATGATCATGAAGGTCTGCTGGGTTTGCAGCGGCAGGCCGTACAACGAGTATTCAAGGAAGTTGGCGTCGGAGTTTTCGTCGGTCAGTTTGGCCAGACGAATGGCATTCATTTCGCTGTTATTCAGGCTGAAAGTCACGTTGGCCTTCTTGCCACCATCGACCGTGATCAGGTTTTCATCGCCGGTCCACCACAGCAGGCGGTCGGTCGGCAGGCCCTGTTCGCCGGTTTCCGGGTTGAAGTACAGCCAGTCGGTACCGTTGAAGCTGCGCAGCCAGAGTTCAGGTATTTGCGGTTGGTCGGCCACCAGGCGAATGGTGTGGACCTTTTCGACCGGCACGTGGGCGATGGACAGTACCAGCTCGACGATTTTGGCTTTGCTCGCAGTGGACGGATCGCCACCCAACAGCAGTTTCACATTGTCGTCGTTAAGGTTGTTGACGCGCTTGATGGCTTCGCCGATGAAGGTTTCGACGTCAGCCGAATGCTGGCGGATCGGCGCGAGCAGGGCTTCGGCAGCGATTTTTTCCGGGCCTTCGACGGCGATGCTGTCGCGGAAGGTCGGACCTTTGATCTTGGATTTTTCGCCGGTGTAACGCTTGGTCAGCACCAGACGGTAATAAAGGGTCTGGTTGCCCTTGGCCCGACGCGCCGACCAGGTGACCTTGCGGTTGCCGTCGACCCGATTCACGGCTACGCCGTAATTGTTGGAGATGAAGCTCTCGTTGAGGCTGACGTAATCGCGGCTCAGCGGCGGCACGAACATCTGAATCTTGACCGGGTCCTTGGCACTGGCGACGAACTCGACCTTGGCGTCGATGTTCCACAAGTCGTCGGTGGCGTCTTCGGTCACGGGAATGCCGAGCACGAAGATTTGATAGGCCGTAACTGAAATGCCCAGCACCACCAGAATGGCGATCAGGAATTTCAGGTGAAGGGTAAGAGAGCGCATTGGAATTACTCTGCGGTATGAGCGTCGGTGGCGCAGGCGGGTTTGCCAGCTGCGTATTTAAGACTGGGGTCGACCAGCGCATCGAAGCGTTTCAGCGCTTCGGAGCCGATCAGGAGCGGGTATTGGAAGGCGCTGCGGTCGGTTAGGTTCACTTCGATGCTGCGTAAAGCCGAACCCATGCAGATATCCAGCTCGATCACCGGACGGGCGGTGTACTTCTTGCCTGCTTCCGGGTCGTAGTCGCCGGCCCTGCGCTTGATCTTGCTGACACGGGCCAGTGGCCGTTCGATTGGATGCGAATGCGCGGCGTCGATGGCCAGGTAAAAACGCACCCAGGACTCGCCATTGCGTTTGAAGCGTTTGATGTCACGGGCGCTCAAGGACGCGGTTTTCGCCCCGGTGTCGAGTTTGGCGGCGACCTCCAGGTTGATACCGTCCAGGGAGGCGTACTCATTGAGGCCGTACACGGTCTTTTCCCCTGCCGCGGCTACACCTGGCAGGCAAAGAAGATAAAGGAAAGTGGGGAAGGGCTTGAGTCTCATAAATCCTGGTGCGCAGCGGTCCGTACTTCGATTCAAGGCCCTGGCATCGCTGCGCAAGCTCCCACGTATGCCTATCAACTATTTATGACAAGCAGTGCAGATGTCACAAACAAATGCGGCCGGCATTCTAGCACGGTGGTTTTATGGTGCCAGCGCCGGGAGGCGGCTATAAACAGAAGGCTGCATTGTTCTGGTGCAGTCGGTTATTAGACGATTGTCGACAATACCTATTTATCCTTTGACTAAAAGGTCCTTATTCGCTAGTTTTTGCGGCATCAGCTTTAAAGGTGTCGACAATATGCTGGATCAACTCGATCCCCCGGTCATTGCCCAAGACGATTCGGAGACACTTTCCGAGAACGTCTTCCGGCGCATTCAGGCGGCCATCGTCAAGGGCGAGATCGCCCCGGGTAGCAAGATCTCCGAGCCCGAACTGGCGCGCACCTATGGCATCAGCCGCGGGCCGCTGCGTGAGGCGATCCACCGGCTGGAAGGCCAGCGCCTGCTGGTTCGCGTGCCGCACGTCGGGGCGCGGGTGGTTTCGTTGAGCCACGCGGAGTTGCTGGAACTCTACGAAATCCGCGAATCCCTCGAAGGCATGGCCTGCCGTCTGGCGGCCGAGCGCATGACCCTCGAAGAAATCGACGAGCTTCGCCGGGTCCTCGAAACCCATGAGCGCGATGCGGCGTTTCAGGCCGGTGTCGGCTACTACCAGCAGGAAGGCGATTTCGACTTCCATTACCGAATCATCCAGGGCAGCGGCAACCGCACCCTGACGCAGATGCTCTGCGGCGAGCTCTATCAACTGGTGCGCATGTACCGCATCCAGTTTTCCACCACGCCCAATCGTCCGCGTCAGGCCTTTGCCGAGCACCACCGAATTCTCGACGCCATCGCCGACCGTGACGGTGAACTGGCCGAGTTGTTGATGCGCCGTCACATCGGCGCCTCCAAACGCAATATCGCCCGTCACTACCAGGACGGCGCTAACCCGACAGCCACTGAACGAGGTGAGTCATGAGTTTGAACAAGAGCACTCCAGGCCAGCGTTTCCGCGATGCGGTCGCCAGCGAGCATCCCCTGCAAGTCGTCGGCGCGATCAACGCCAACCATGCGCTGCTGGCCAAGCGCGCCGGTTTCAAGGCTATTTATCTGTCGGGTGGCGGGGTGGCTGCCGGCTCCCTCGGCGTGCCGGACCTGGGCATCACCGGTCTGGATGACGTGCTGACCGACGTGCGCCGCATCACTGATGTCTGCGACCTGCCGCTGTTGGTGGACGTGGACACCGGTTTCGGTTCCTCGGCGTTCAACGTCGCGCGTACCGTCAAGTCGATGATCAAGTTCGGGGCGGCGGCGATTCACATCGAAGACCAGGTCGGCGCCAAGCGCTGCGGTCACCGTCCTAATAAAGAGATCGTGTCCCTGCAGGAAATGGTCGACCGCATCAAGGCTGCCGTCGATGCGCGCACCGATGACAGCTTCGTGATCATGGCCCGCACTGACGCCCTCGCAGTGGAAGGTCTGGAATCCGCTTTGGATCGCGCCGCCGCGTGCATCGAGGCCGGCGCCGACATGATCTTCCCGGAAGCCATCACCGAACTGGACATGTACAAGCTGTTCGCCAGCCGCGTGAAAGCGCCGATCCTGGCCAACATCACTGAATTCGGCGCGACGCCGCTGTACACCACCGAGCAGCTTGCCGCCGCCGATGTGTCGCTGGTGCTGTACCCGCTGTCGGCGTTCCGCGCGATGAACAAAGCCGCAGAAAACGTCTACACCGCGATCCGCCGCGATGGCACGCAACAGAACGTCATCGACACCATGCAGACCCGCATGGAGCTTTACGATCGCATCGACTACCACACCTTCGAGCAGAAGCTCGATGCGTTGTTTGCGGCGAAGAAATAAAGATCAAGAGATCGCAGCCTCGTTTCACTCGACAGCTCCTACAGATTCCCTAATAAATTCAAGATTGGAGACAGCAATGGCCGAAGCAAAAGTACTCAGTGGCGCCGGGCTCCGTGGCCAGGTTGCCGGGCAAACCGCACTGTCCACCGTGGGCCAGTCGGGCGCAGGCCTGACCTATCGTGGCTACGACGTTCGCGAACTGGCGGCTGACGCACAATTCGAAGAAGTGGCCTACCTGCTGCTGTACGGCGAACTGCCGACCAAAACCCAACTCGCCGCTTACATCAGCAAACTGGGCAAGTTGCGCGACCTGCCGCAAGCGCTGAAAGAAGTGCTGGAGCGCATCCCCGCCGACGCCCACCCGATGGACGTGATGCGCTCCGGTTGCTCGTTCCTGGGCAACATCGAGCCGGAGAAAGACTTCTGCGAACAACACGACGTGACTGACCGTTTGCTCGCCGCGTTCCCGGCGATCATGTGCTACTGGTATCGCTTCAGCCATAACGGCAAACGCATCAGTTGCGTGAGCGACGAACAAACCATCGGTGGCCACTTCCTACACCTGCTGCACGACAAGAAGCCTAGCGAGTTGCACGTCAAAGTGATGAACGTTTCGCTGATCCTCTACGCGGAGCACGAGTTCAACGCCTCGACGTTCACCGCACGGGTTTGCGCCTCGACCCTGTCGGACATGTATTCCTGCGTCACGGCCGCCATTGGCTCGCTGCGTGGTCCGCTGCACGGCGGCGCCAACGAAGCGGCGATGGAAATGATCGAGCGCTTCTCGTCGCCAGAAGAGGCGGTCGAGGGCACCCTCGGCATGCTGGCGCGCAAGGACAAGATCATGGGCTTCGGCCACGCGATCTATAAGGACAACGATCCGCGCAACGAGGTGATCAAGGGCTGGTCGAAAAAACTCGCTGACGAAGTGGGCGACACCGTGTTGTTCCCGGTTTCCGAAGCCATCGACAAGACCATGTGGGAACAGAAGAAGCTGTTCCCGAACGCCGACTTCTACCACGCGTCGACGTACCACTTCATGGGTATCCCGACCAAGTTGTTCACACCGATTTTCGTCTGCTCGCGCCTGACCGGCTGGGCGGCGCACGTGTTCGAGCAACGTGCCAACAACCGCATCATCCGTCCGAGCGCCGAGTACGTCGGCGTCGAACAGCGCAAGTTCGTGCCAATCGAACAACGCTGAATGGTGGGGATGCTGGCGCAGGGATCTGAATAAACAAAGATCCCTGTGGGAGCGAGCTTGCTCGCGATAGCGGTGGGTCAGTCGACTTCAATGTCGGATGTGACTCAGTCATCGCGAGCAAGCTCGCTCCCACAGTGGAGTGTGTTTACTTCAGGTCCGTGCCAGGCCCCACCCTTTTGAAATTACCGTGACCGAGTCCTGACGATGAACACTGAATTCCGTAAACCGCTGCCCGGCAGCCATCTGGATTACTTCGACGTCCGTGCGGCTGTCGAAGCCATCCAGCCTGGCGCCTACGACACTCTGCCGTACACCTCCCGCGTGCTGGCGGAAAACCTGGTGCGTCGCTGCGACCCGGCCACGCTCACCGAATCCCTGAAGCAATTCATCGAGCGCAAACGCGACCTCGACTTCCCGTGGTTCCCGGCCCGTGTGGTGTGCCACGACATTCTCGGCCAGACCGCTTTGGTCGACCTCGCCGGTCTGCGCGACGCCATCGCCCTGCAAGGTGGCGACCCGGCGCAAGTGAACCCGGTGGTGCCGACGCAATTGATCGTCGACCACTCCCTGGCCGTCGAGCGCGGTGGCTTCGATCCGGAGGCGTTCGAGAAGAACCGCGCCATCGAAGACCGTCGCAACGAAGACCGTTTCCACTTCATCAACTGGACCAAAAAAGCCTTCAAGAACGTTGATGTGATCCCGCCGGGTAACGGGATCATGCACCAGATCAACCTGGAGAAAATGTCTCCGGTGATCCAGGTGCGCGACGGCGTGGCGTTCCCCGACACCTGCGTCGGTACCGACAGCCACACCCCGCACGTCGATGCGTTGGGCGTGATCGCCATCGGTGTTGGTGGCCTGGAAGCTGAAAGCGTGATGCTTGGCCGCGCGTCGTGGATGCGTCTGCCGGAAAGCGTCGGCGTCGAATTGACGGGCAAGCTGCAACCGGGCATCACCGCCACCGACATGGTGCTGGCGCTGACCGAGTTCCTGCGTCAGCAAAAAGTCGTCGGTGCGTGGCTGGAGTTCTTTGGCGAAGGCGCCTCCGCGTTGACTCTTGGTGACCGTGCGACCATCTCCAACATGGCCCCGGAATACGGCGCCACCGCCGCGATGTTCTACATCGACCAGCAAACCATCGACTACCTCAAGCTCACCGGCCGCGAAGACGAGCAGGTGCAGTTGGTCGAGAGTTACGCCAAGACCACGGGCCTGTGGGCTGATAGCCTGAAAGGCGCGCAATACGAGCGCGGGTTGACCTTCAACCTGTCCTCGGTGGTGCGCAACATGGCTGGCCCGAGCAACCCGCATGCCCGCGTCGCCACCTCGGATCTCGCGGCTCAAGGCATTTCCGGTCAGTGGACCGAAGTGCCCGGCCAAATGCCGGATGGCGCGGTGATCATCGCCGCCATCACCAGTTGCACCAACACCAGCAACCCGCGCAACGTCATCGCCGCCGGCCTGCTGGCGCGCAATGCCAACAAGCTCGGCCTGACCCGCAAACCGTGGGTCAAGTCGTCCCTGGCGCCGGGTTCGAAAACCGTGGCGCTGTACCTCGACGAGGCCGGCCTCACCAGCGAACTGGAGCAACTCGGTTTCGGCATCGTCGCCTTCGCTTGCACGACGTGCAACGGCATGTCCGGCGCGCTGGATCCGGCGATTCAGCAAGAGATCATCGACCGCGACCTCTACGCCACTGCCGTGTTGTCCGGCAACCGCAACTTTGACGGGCGGATTCACCCTTACGCCAAGAACGCCTTCCTCGCGTCGCCGCCGCTGGTGGTCGCTTACGCCATCGCCGGCACCATCCGTTTCGACATCGAAAAAGATGTGCTGGGTGTGGTCGACGGCAAAGAAATCCGCCTGAAAGACATCTGGCCGAGCGACGAAGAAATCGACGCGGTGGTGAAAGCGTCGGTCAAGCCGGAGCAGTTCCGTCAGGTCTACATCCCGATGTTCGCCATCCACGAAGACACCGGCCCGAAAGTGACGCCGCTGTACGACTGGCGCGAGATGAGCACCTACATCCGCCGTCCACCGTACTGGGAAGGCGCGCTGGCCGGGGCTCGCCCGCTCAAGGGCATGCGCCCGCTGGCGGTGCTGCCGGACAACATCACCACCGATCACCTGTCGCCGTCGAACGCGATCATGCTCGACAGCGCTGCCGGTGAATACCTGGCGAAAATGGGCTTGCCGGAAGAGGACTTCAACTCTTACGCGACCCACCGCGGTGACCACCTGACTGCACAGCGCGCCACCTTCGCCAACCCGAAACTGTTCAACGAAATGGTTCAGGAAAACGGCAAGGTCAAACAGGGTTCGCTGACCCGCGTCGAGCCGGAAGGCAAAGTAATGCGCATGTGGGAAGCCATCGAAACCTACATGGAACGCAAGCAGCCGCTGATCATCATTGCCGGCGCCGACTACGGTCAGGGTTCGTCCCGCGACTGGGCAGCCAAAGGTGTGCGTCTGGCGGGTGTGGAAGCGATTGCCGCTGAAGGTTTCGAGCGCATTCACCGCACCAACCTTGTGGGCATGGGCGTGTTGCCGCTGGAGTTCAAACCGGGCACCGACCGTCACACGCTGAACATCGACGGCAGTGAAACCTACGACGTCATCGGCGAACGCACCCCGCGCGCCGAACTGACGCTGGTGATCAACCGCAAGAACGGCGAACGCGTCGAAGTGCCGGTGACCTGCCGTCTCGACACCGCCGAAGAAGTGTCGATCTACGAGGCTGGCGGCGTGTTGCAGCGTTTCGCTCAGGACTTCCTGGAATCGGCCGTCGCCGTTTAAAACTTAGAGCCACAGGGGATTTCGAATCCCCTGTTGGCCAATAGAGGAATGACATGGCTCACGCACCTCAAATCAAAATCCCCGCCACCTACATGCGTGGCGGCACCAGTAAAGGCGTGTTCTTCAGCCTGCAAGACCTGCCCGAAGCGGCACAGATTCCCGGCCCGGCTCGGGACGCCTTGTTGCTGCGCGTGATCGGCAGCCCTGATCCATACGACAAGCAAATCGACGGCATGGGCGGCGCGACCTCCAGCACCAGCAAAACCGTGATCTTGTCGAAAAGCATCAAGGCCGATCACGACGTCGATTACCTGTTCGGTCAGGTGTCCATCGACAAGCCTTTCGTCGACTGGAGCGGCAACTGCGGCAACCTGTCGGCAGCGGTCGGTTCGTTCGCCATCAGCAATGGTTTGGTGGACGCCAGCCGTATCCCGCAGAACGGCGTTGCCGTGGTTCGGGTGTGGCAGGCCAACATCGGCAAGACCATCATCGCCCACGTGCCGATCACCAACGGTGAAGTGCAGGAAACCGGCGATTTCGAGCTCGACGGCGTGACCTTTCCGGCCGCTGAAGTGCAGGTCGAATTCATGGACCCGGCAGCGGAAGAAGAGGGCGGCAGTGGTTCGATGTTCCCTACCGGCAATTTGGTGGATGACCTCGAAGTACCCGGCGTCGGGACTTTCAAGGCGACCATGATCAATGCCGGTATTCCGACGATTTTCGTCAATGCCGAAGACATCGGTTACACCGGCACCGAGCTGCAAGGTGCGATCAACAGCGATCCGAAAGCGTTGCTGATGTTTGAAACCATTCGGGCTTACGGCGCATTGCGCATGGGCCTGATCAAGGATCTGGACGAAGCGGCCAAGCGTCAGCACACGCCTAAGGTGGCCTTTGTGGCCAAGCCTTCGGACTACGTTGCTTCGAGTGGCAAAGCAATTGCGGCGGGCGATGTCGATCTGCTGGTGCGAGCGCTGTCCATGGGCAAGTTGCACCACGCGATGATGGGCACGGCGGCGGTGGCGATTGGTACGGCGGCGGCGATTTCCGGCACGTTGGTGAATCTTGCAGCGGGCGGTATCGAACGCAATGCCGTGCGCTTCGGGCATCCGTCCGGCACCTTGCGCGTGGGTGCTGAAGCCAGCCAGGTCAACGGCGAGTGGACTGTGAACAAGGCCATCATGAGCCGCAGTGCGCGGGTGTTGATGGAAGGTTACGTCCGCGTTCCGGGTGATTCTTTCTGAAGAAACACAAAACCCTGTGGGAGCAAGCTCGCTCCCACAGGTGACCGCGTTCCAAAATAAGAAAGTAGTAACTGACTGAGATTGCCCCCTGAACCGAGGTCCCATCAACGAACCACTTCAAGAGTGAATCGAACATGAGCACCAACGTCGACCAGAACAACCGCCCCGACTACGACACGGTCCTGCAGGACATTGCCGACTACGTCCTCAACTTCAAGATCCAATCCGTCGAAGCCTTCGACACCGCCCGCAACTGCCTGATGGACACGTTGGGCTGTGGCCTGCTGGCCCTGCGCTTTCCCGAATGCACCAAACACCTTGGCCCGATCGTCGAAGGCACCGTCGTCCCGTTCGGCGCGCGCGTCCCCGGCACCAGTTATCGCCTCGACCCGGTCAAGGCGGCGTGGGACATCGGCTGCATCGTTCGCTGGCTCGACTACAACGACACCTGGCTCGCCGCCGAATGGGGCCATCCGTCCGATAATCTCGGTGGCATTCTCGCGGTGGCCGATCACCTGTCGCAAAAACGCCTGGCCAATGGCGACGCGCCGCTGACCGTTCGCGCGGTACTCGAAGCCATGATCATGGCCCACGAGATTCAAGGCGTGATCGCGCTGGAAAACTCCTTCAATCGTGTAGGCCTTGATCACGTCATCCTGGTGAAAGTCGCCTCGACCGCTGTCACCGCCAAGCTGATGGGCGCCAATCGCGAGCAATTGTTGTCGGCGTTGTCTCACGCCTTCGCCGACGGACAGGCGCTGCGCACTTACCGTCATGCGCCGAATGCCGGATCGCGTAAATCCTGGGCGGCTGGCGACGCGTCCAGCCGTGGCGTGCGTCTGGCAGACATCGCAATGCGTGGCGAGATGGGCATCCCCGGCGTACTGACAGCCAAACAATGGGGTTTCTACGACGTGCTGTTCAGCCACACCAACAACGACCTGGCGCTCAAGCCCGAAGATAAACGCGCGTTTAGCTTCTCCCGACCATACGGTAGCTACGTGATGGAAAACGTGCTGTTCAAAATCAGCTTCCCGGCCGAATTTCACGCACAAACGGCCTGCGAAGCGGCCGTGACGTTGCATCCGCAAGTCAGAAATCGTCTGCACGAAATCGACAAAATCGTCATCACCACCCACGAATCGGCGATCCGCATCATCTCCAAAGTCGGACCGCTGGCCAATGCTGCGGACCGTGACCATTGCATCCAGTACATGACGGCCGTGCCGCTGGCGTTCGGCAATCTGGTGGCCGAGCAGTACGAAGACGACTTCCACGCGGCGCACCCGATCATCGATGTGCTGCGCGAAAAAATGGTCATCGTCGAAGACCCACGCTACACCCGCGAGTACCTGGAGGCCGACAAACGCTCCATCGCCAATGCGATACAGGTGTTCTTCAAAGACGGCTCCAGCACCGAAAACGTGTTGGTGGAGTACCCGATCGGCCATCGCCGTCGCCGCACCGACGGCATTCCGCTGCTGGAAGACAAGTTCAAGGCGAACCTGGCGACGCGATTCACCGCCCAGCGATGCGCCGAGATCTTTGCGTTGTGCAAGGATCAGGTTGCCCTTGAAGCAATACCGGTCAACCGTTTCATGGACTTGTTTGTCATCTAAGCCACTTTTCCACAGGCAATTTGGAGATCGCAAACCCCGTCAGCAAAATCGCCGAGTACATCATCAGTTCCTGGGACAAGGTTTGCCCCTCGTACCAGGCACCGATGATGACCGCGAACACCGGAAAAATGATGAACACAA
Organism: Pseudomonas sp. UYIF39; assembly: GCF_029963765.1. Taxonomy (GTDB): domain Bacteria; phylum Pseudomonadota; class Gammaproteobacteria; order Pseudomonadales; family Pseudomonadaceae; genus Aquipseudomonas. The sequence goes on along the minus strand of NZ_JALBYU010000003.1, from coordinate 53,935 downwards.
ACGACAGAATGATCGGGCTCAGCCGCTTGAGCAGCAGGAAGTAAACGATAAACCCGCCCACCGATGCCACCAGCCCCAGATAGAGCAGGGCGCTCCACGATCGCGCGGTGATGGCATCGAACACCGGTGCTTCGACACTCAATCCGGCGACAAACAGCATCAGCCCGGCGATGCCAATGGGCAGCGTGTTGTAGGTGATGACGCTGATCGCCGTACCGTGTTTTTTCGTCACCACGTAACACAGCGCATGCATCACCGCGGCGCAGAGAATTGCCAACACCCCGAACAACTCGGCATGGTCCAGATGCAGCCCTTGGCTGCGGATGATCATGAACAGGCTGCCGAAACCGATGGCGATGCCGAGTACTTGCGAGGGGTAGATTTTCTCCCGCAGAAACAGCGCGGAAAACAGCAGGATGAACACCGGCATGCAGCTGAACAGTAGCGCTGTCAGACCGGATGAAACGTGCATTTCCCCGTAGTTGAGCAAGTAGTACGGCAGGCTGAAATACGACAGCGTGACAAAGACAAAGAACCAACGGCTTTCCCTGGGAAACAGCAGCGGCTCACGACGTATCAGGGCGAAACCGAGAAACAGCGGGAAGGCGATGAGGAACCGCAGGCCGGCAGCGGTCAGCGGCGGCACGCTTTCAACGGCAATCTTGATCCCGAGCCACGTGGTGCCCCAGCTCAGGCACACGATCAGGAACAGCGCGCTGGTGATCAGGGCGGCCAGCCAGGGTTTTGCAGTATTTGAAGGCGCGCTGACGGCAATGGACATGATCGAGCTCCTGTTATTGTCGGAATTGACCTTCATCTGCAAAAGGTCTATCCCTGATTGAACCTGTTTCAAGCACGCTATTCGGGGTTGTAATGACTGTCAAAACAAGTATTGCCATGGTGTCAATCCTGCGCGACGTCCTCGCAAACGGTCTGGGGGTTAAATACAAACGCCTCGCCAACGCGATCGAAAAAGGCATCGCTGAAGGGCTGATCGAGCCCGGCTGCAAATTGCCGCCTCATCGGTTGCTGGCGGATAGCCTTGGCGTGACCATCGGTACCATCAGCCGCGCTTACGGTGAGCTCGAACGTGTGGGGTTGGTGGTCGCGCGCGTAGGAGACGGCACGTATGTGCGTCAGCGCGGGATGGAACGACCGCGGGACGGTGGCTTTCGCAATGTCAGCGATGAACCTCGGGCGTTTTTTGACATGAGCCGCAATCAGCCGATTCCGGGGCAGGAAGCGCTTTTTTTAAGTCAGAGCCTGCAAGCGTTGTCCCTTGATCCTGAGGCGTTGCAACACATCAGTGGCTACACCGTCGATGTCGGTTTGTCACGCTATCGTGCGGCGGGCGCGCACTGGCTCAGGCATGAAGAGTTTGTCCCGAACGCCGAGCAGATCGTTTGCGTGAACGGCGGCCAGCACGGTCTGTTGTGTGCCTTGATGGGGTTGCTCAAGGCGGGCGATACGTTGGTGACGGAGCACCTGACCTACCCGGGGTTGATCAGCGTCGCACGCCAGCTCGGGATAAAACTCATCGGCGTTGGGATGGATGATGAAGGACTGATGCCCGATGCCCTGGATGAGGTTTGCCGCAACCATCGTGTGTCGGCGCTGTATTGCACACCGACGATCCAGAATCCTACGGCTGCAGTGATGTCCGTCGCACGGCGGGAAGCGATTGCAGAGATCTGTCGGCAGCACAATCTGTTGATCTTTGAAGACGAAGCCCACGCGGTATTGGCTCTACAGCGACCGTTACCCTTGAGCCATTTCGCCCCGGAGCGCTCGGTGCTGATCGGCAGCCTGAGCAAGGCGGTGTCGGCAGGTTTGCGGGTCGGTTACCTGCATGCGCCGCAACCGTTGATCGGACGCTTGAGCGCAGCCGTGCGCGGGACGTGCTGGATGGCCAGCCCGTTGTCGCTGGAGGTGGCGAGTCTGTGGATAGAAAGCGGCATTGCCGAGCAGTTGCTGGGCCAGCAGATTGCCGAGATCGGTCGACGCAAGGCGTTGGTGAGGGGTGTGCTGGAGGGCTTGGCGTACAAAACCCATCCCAATAGCCCGCACTTCTGGATCGAAGTGCCCGAGCCGTGGCGGGCCTCGCAGATTGCGGAGGAGCTCAAGGCCAATAATTATCTGGTGGCTACTGCCGAGATGTTTGCGGTCGGGCACGGGGCGGTGCCGCAGTTCATCAGGGCGAGTGTGTGTAATTCGGCGGGGGATGACAGGTTGTTGCTGAGAGGATTTGAAGCGTTGGCCGGGGCACTCGCAGAGACTGCGTAATCGTTCATCGCGAGCAGGCTCACTCCTACAGGGGACTTCTGTCGTTCACAAATGTTGTGTCCACTGAAGATCCCTTGTGGGAGTGAGCCTGCTCGCGATGACGGTAGAACAGGCGCTAAAGAACTACTTGAATCGCCGCTCCACGCCTTTCTCCACCAGAATCTTCGCCGAAATCTCTTCCACCGAAAAATGCGTGGAATTGATGTGCGGAATGTTCTCGCGGCGGAACAGATTCTCCACCTCGCGCACTTCGAATTCGCACTGGGCGTAGCTCGAATAGCGGCTGTTGGGCTTGCGCTCGTTGCGGATCGCGGTGAGGCGATCCGGGTCGATGGTCAGGCCGAACAGCTTGTGCTGGTGGGCGCGCAGGGTGGCAGGCAGTTGCAGGCGTTCCATGTCGTCTTCGGTCAGCGGGTAGTTGGCCGCGCGGATGCCGAATTGCATGGCCATGTACAGGCACGTCGGCGTCTTACCACAACGCGACACGCCCACTAGGATCAGGTCCGCCTTGTCGTAATAATGCGTGCGCGCACCGTCGTCGTTGTCGAGTGCGAAGTTCACCGCCTCGATGCGTTCCATGTAATTGGAGTTGCTGCCAATCGAGTGGGATTTGCCGACGGTGTAGGAAGAATGCTCGGTCAGTTCCTGTTCGAGAGGCGCCAGGAAGGTCGAGAAAATGTCGATCATGAAACCATTGGACGTTGCGAGGATCTCACGGATGTCCTGATTGACAATGGTGTCGAAGATGATCGGCCGAAAGCCGTCGGTTTCGGCGGCTTTGTTGATTTGTTGTACCATGGCACGCGCTTTATCCACGTTGTCGATGTAGGGCCGCGTGAATTTGCTGAAGGTAATGTTTTCGAACTGCGCCAGGAGGCTTTGGCCTAGGGTCTCGGCTGTGATGCCGGTGCCATCGGAGATAAAGAAAGCAGATCGTTTCATTTGCACCTTGGGCCTTAAGCTAGTGACGAATCTTGGATATGATAGGCGCGATTTGCCGGCCGCCAGTGGCCCGCATTCTCACTTATTTTCCAGGTCCAGGCCATACAGCTGGCAAACGCTCCTTTGAGCCGCCGGCTTCTGAGCTTTTCCAACACAGTTAGTGGAGAGATCACCTTGGTAGAGTACGTAGTTTCCCTCGATAAGCTCGGCGTCCATGATGTAGAGCACGTAGGGGGCAAGAACGCATCCCTGGGCGAGATGATCAGTAACCTTGCAGGTGCCGGTGTATCGGTGCCCGGTGGCTTCGCCACGACAGCTCAGGCTTATCGTGATTTTCTCGAGCTGAGCGGCCTGAACGATCAGATCCACGCCGCCCTCGACGCCCTGGACGTCGACGATGTCAATGCCCTGGCCAGGACCGGCGCCCAGATCCGTCAATGGATCATGGAAGCCGAATTCCCCGAGAAGCTCAACGCCGAAATCCGCACCGCGTTCGCCACGCTGTCGGCCGGCAACCCTGACATGGCCGTTGCCGTGCGTTCTTCCGCTACCGCCGAAGACCTGCCGGACGCTTCCTTCGCCGGTCAGCAGGAAACCTTCCTGAACATCCGTGGTGTCGAAAACGTTATTCGCGCCGCCAAAGAGGTGTTCGCTTCGCTGTTTAACGACCGCGCCATTTCCTACCGCGTCCACCAGGGCTTCGACCACAAGCTGGTTGCCCTGTCGGCCGGCGTGCAGCGCATGGTCCGCTCTGAAACCGGCACCGCCGGCGTGATGTTCACCCTCGATACCGAATCGGGCTTCCGTGACGTGGTGTTCATCACCGGCGCCTACGGCCTGGGTGAAACCGTCGTACAAGGCGCGGTGAACCCGGATGAGTTCTACGTCCACAAAGGCACGCTGGCAGCCGGTCGTCCGGCCATCCTGCGTCGCAACCTGGGCAGCAAAGCCATCAAGATGATCTACGGCGAAGTGGCCACGGCCGGTAAATCGGTCAAGACCATCGACGTCGACAAGGCTGATCGCGCACGTTTCTGCCTGAGCGACGCCGAAGTCAGCGAGCTGGCCAAGCAAGCAATGATCATCGAGAAGCACTACAAGTGCCCGATGGACATCGAATGGGCCAAAGACGGCGACGACGGCAAGCTCTACATCGTTCAGGCCCGCCCTGAAACCGTGAAGAGCCGCACCTCGGCCAACGTCATGGAACGCTACCTGTTGAAAGAAACCGGCACCGTGCTGGTTGAAGGTCGCGCCATCGGCCAGCGCATCGGCGCCGGCAAGGTCCGCATCATCAAGGACGTGTCCGAGATGGACAAGGTCCAGCCAGGCGACGTGCTGGTTTCCGACATGACCGACCCGGACTGGGAACCGGTCATGAAGCGCGCCAGCGCCATTGTCACCAACCGTGGCGGTCGTACCTGTCACGCGGCGATCATCGCTCGTGAGCTGGGCATTCCGGCCGTGGTCGGTTGCGGCAACGCCACCCAGCTGTTGAAAGACGGCCAGGGCGTGACTGTTTCCTGCGCTGAAGGCGACACCGGTTACATCTTCGAAGGTGAACTGGGCTTCGACATCAAGAAAAACTCCGTAGACGCCATGCCTGATCTGCCGTTCAAGATCATGATGAACGTCGGTAACCCGGACCGCGCCTTCGACTTCGCACAGCTGCCGAACGCCGGTGTGGGCCTGGCCCGTCTGGAGTTCATCATCAACCGCATGATCGGTGTTCACCCCAAAGCGCTGTTGAACTACGCCGGGCTGCCGCAGGACATCAAGGACAGCGTCGACAAGCGCATCGCCGGTTACGACGATCCGGTTGGCTTCTATGTCGACAAACTGGTTGAAGGCATCAGCACCCTGGCCGCTGCGTTCACCCCGAAAAAGGTCATCGTGCGTCTGTCGGACTTCAAGTCCAACGAATACGCCAACCTGATTGGCGGCAAGCTCTACGAGCCGGAAGAAGAAAACCCGATGCTGGGCTTCCGCGGTGCTTCGCGTTACATCAGCGAAGCATTCCGTGACTGCTTCGAACTCGAGTGCCGTGCTCTCAAGCGCGTTCGCAATGAAATGGGTCTGACCAACGTCGAAATCATGGTGCCATTCGTCCGTACCCTCGGCGAAGCCAGCCAGGTCATCGACCTGTTGGCGGAGAACGGTCTGAAGCGCGGCGAAAACGGTCTGCGCATCATCATGATGTGCGAACTGCCGTCTAACGCGATCCTCGCTGAAGAATTCCTCGAGTTCTTTGACGGCTTCTCCATTGGCTCCAACGACCTGACCCAACTGACCCTGGGCCTGGACCGTGACTCCGGGATCATCGCGCACCTGTTTGACGAGCGTAATCCGGCGGTCAAGAAGCTGCTGGCCAACGCGATTCAGGCCTGCAACAAGGCGGGCAAGTACATCGGTATTTGCGGTCAGGGTCCTTCGGACCACCCTGATCTGGCCAAATGGCTGATGGAGCAGGGCATCGAAAGCGTTTCGTTGAACCCCGATTCCGTACTGGAAACCTGGTTCTTCCTGGCTGAGGGTCAAGCGCAGGCTTGATCGGTGAGTGAAGAGACCGGTCAGTGACCGGTCTCTTTTGATTCAAGTAGGGCGGGCTCCTCTGGAAGCCGCCCTTTTTTGTGCAAGAGCATTATGCAAAGCAGCAGCAACCTATTTCCTGTCGCCCTGATCAGCGCCGAGCGGCGCGGCGATCTGAGCGAAGACGTCTATCGTCTGAAACCCGGCAACAGCCCTGACGGCACCGTCGAGCTGGCTGTGACACGCCTGGGCATGGCGGATGGCTCAGACGCGCGTGGCGTTCCCGTTATTTTGCTTCACGGCAGCTTTTCCAATCGCCGGTTCTGGTTTTCCCCAAAGGGGCTTGGGCTGGGCGCCCATCTGACGCGTTTGGGATTCGATGTATGGATTCCCGAAATGCGTGGCCACGGCCTGTCCCAGCGTAATCAGAACTACCGCAAGAACCGCGTTGCCGACTACGCCCGTTACGATTTGCCGTCCATTGGCGCGTTCGTGCGCGAGCAGAGCGGCCAGATCCCGCACTGGATCGGTCACTCGCTGGGCGGGATTACCCTCGCGGCGGCATTGGGTGGCGAGTACATCGGCGAGCCGGTGGTGGCTTCCGCGGCGTTTTTCGGTACGCAGGTCAGCCGCACCTATTGGCCGTTGAAAATTCCGCCGGTGGAGTGGAGCGGGCGCTTCATTCTCAAACGCTTTGCCCAGCTGTCCGGTTCCCGGCTCAAGCGCGGCCCGGAAGACGAGCCCATTGGCCTGGCCCTGGAAAGCATGCGCTGGTATGGCCTGTTCGGGCGCTTTGGCGATGCTGACAAGGATTGGTGGGCCGGATTGGCCGACGTTCAGTTACCGGTATTGGCCGTGAGTGCCGCAAGTGACCATCAGGACCCGAGCTGGGCTTGCCGCAAGCTGTTCGACCAAGTTGGCAGTGAGCACAAGCAGTTCATCAACCTGGGACGCGAGCAGGGTTTCGCGGATAATTTCGGTCACGTTGAAATGCTGGTCAGCAAAGCCGCGCAGGTTGAAGTCTGGCCGTTGGTGGCTCGCTGGTTGGCCGATCAACAAACACCGTTGCTGGGCGAGAAGGCCGATTTGGCCATGGCCGTCTGAGCCCGATGCTCTAACAAGGGCATTTCGCTCCGGTCGGCATGCGGCTAAGATATGACGCATTGAGCTTTTCCGGTCACTTTGCGACATCCTCGATTGTCTTCCTCTTTACAGGAGTTTCTCGATGAACCATTACGTTACGCCTGACCTGTGCGACGCCTACCCGGAACTGGTGCAGGTGCTGGAACCGATGTTCAGCAATTTCGGCGGCCGTGATTCCTTCGGTGGCGAAATCGTGACCATCAAGTGTTTCGAAGATAACTCGCGGGTTAAAGAGCAAGTCGAACTCAAGGGTGACGGCAAGGTGCTGGTGGTCGACGGTGGCGGTTCCCTGCGTCATGCGTTGCTGGGTGACATGCTGGCCGAGAAAGCCTCGAAAAACGGTTGGGAAGGGCTGGTGATCTACGGGTGCATCCGCGACGTCGATATCCTCGCGCAGACCGATCTGGGCGTGCAGGCCCTCGCTAGCCACCCGAGGAAATCCGACAGGCGCGGGCTTGGCGACATTAACGTTCCGGTGACTTTCGCCGGCGTGACGTTCCATCCAGGCCATTATATTTACGCGGACAACAACGGCGTGATCATCTCGCCAAGCCCGCTGAAGATGCCTGAATAAAGCGCTACACCAACAAAGGGGTGAGGATGTTCGAGGAAGAAAACGCGCAGTGGGGGCTGGTGCATGCCCTGGTGCTGGACGGTAAAGGCGGTGCGCGTTCGATAGCCCGGACTGAACTCGATGACTTGCAGTTGCAGGCTCATGAAAGCCTGTGGCTGCACTGGGATCGCAGTCACCCGCAAACCCAGACCTGGTTGCGAAAATCCAGCGGTCTTAGCGAATTCAGCTGTGATCTTTTACTTGAAGAAAACACCCGACCGCGTCTTTTACAGCTTTCAGACAGCGAGCTGCTGCTATTTTTGCGTGGGGTCAACCTGAACCCGGGCGCCGAGCCGGAAGACATGGTCTCGGTGCGGATTTTTGCGTCGGCCCAGCGGGTTATTTCCCTGCGTTTGCGTCCATTGCGCGCCACCGATGATTTGCTGGTGCAGCTCGCCGAAGGCAAAGGACCGAAAACCGCCTCGGAACTCATCCTTTATATGGCTCAGTACCTTACTAATAAGGTGCAGGATCTGGTCAGTTGCCTCTCGGAAGTGGTCGATGAGGAAGAAGAAAAGCTGGATGCCGACGAACGGTATACACCCGAGCACGGCGCCATTTTGCAGATCCGTCGCAGGGCCGCTGCGCTGAAACGTTTTCTTGCGCCGCAGCGGGAAATATTCGGACAACTGACACGGATAAAACTGCCTTGGTTCGTCGAAGACGACGGTGATTACTGGAACGAATTGAACAACAGCCTGACCCGGTATCTCGAGGAGCTGGAATTGACCCGGGAGCGGGTGGGGTTGGTCCTCGAGGCCGAAGATAGACGTTTGAGCGTGCGCATGAACCGCACGATGTACCGTTTCGGAATCATCACCGGGATCTTTTTGCCGATGAGTTTTCTGACGGGGCTTTTGGGTATCAATGTCGGCGGGATTCCGTTCTCTGCAAGCCCCTATGGCTTCCTGATTGCGTGTCTGATGATGGTCTCGGTGGCGTTGGGGCAGTGGTGGTTATTCCGACGTTTGCGCTGGGTCTGAGGGTGAAGCATGTGACCCGAGCAAATTTGACCGCGTCTTTCACTGATATCACGAGAGGTGCGTATGCACGATCCGTTTGAACAGTCTTTGCGTGACATGCTCAAGGCATCACCGTCCACCCGGGACGACGATGCGTGCCTTGGGCGTGTACTGAAAACCGCCAACCGCCAGGTCGGCGCCGGTGATCTGTTCAGCCTGCTGGGCCGCTGGCTGCCCGCGCTGATGATCGCCCTGAATAACGGATCGGCCCATGTCGCTCCGGTTTCCCGCCACCGTAAACCTACCGTTCGCACTGCTGATAAGGCTGATTGAATATGGAACTTGATCTCTGGACTCAGAGCCTCGTCACTGCAATGACTGCGTTATGGACCAAGGTTGCAAATTTCATCCCGAACCTGTTCGGCGCACTGGTTGTGCTGCTGTTGGGTTTCGTCGTTGCGAAACTTTTGGACACTTTGTTGTCCAAATTGCTCGCCAAGCTGGGGCTCGATCGCCTGATGGGCGGCACTGGTCTGACAAAATTGCTGTCCCGGGCCGGCCTTCAAGTGCCGATCTCGACCTTGATTGGCAAGATTGTCTATTGGTTCGTCCTGTTGATTTTTCTGGTTTCTGCTGCAGAATCCCTTGGACTTGAGCGAGTTTCGGCTACGCTTGACATGCTTGCGCTGTATCTGCCGAAAGTATTCGGCGCCGCGCTGGTGCTGCTGGTGGGTGTTTTGCTCGCGCAATTGGCCAATGGGCTGGTGCGGGGTGCAGCAGAGGGCGTAGGGCTGGACTACGCTGCGGGCCTGGGGAGAATTGCCCAGGGCCTGGTGATTATCATCAGTATTTCGGTCGCAATCAGCCAGTTGGAGGTCAAGACAGACCTGCTTAACCACGTGATTGTGATCGTATTGATTACCGTTGGTCTGGCGGTCGCGCTGGCCATGGGGTTGGGAAGCCGGGAAATTGCCGGTCAGATTCTTGCGGGAATCTATGTACGTGAGTTGTATCAGGTTGGGCAACAAGTGCGTGTTGGCGAGGTCGAAGGTCAGATCGAAGAGATCGGCACGGTTAAAACCACATTGCTGACCGATGAGGGTGAGCTAGTCTCTCTCTCCAATCGGATCCTCCTGGAACAGCATGTGAGTAGCCGCTAACCCGGCAAACCCTGCTAATCTATGCCGCCGCAAAATTGCCCTGAAAAGGGTTGCGGCGGACATTGACCTGACTGTCGGCCCGACTTGTTTTGAATAAAGCTCAATCGCTGTCCACGCGCTACGACCCCCGCGAGCTCTCTGATGAGGAGTTGGTCGCGCGCTCGCATACCGAGCTGTTTCACGTAACGCGCGCCTATGAAGAACTGATGCGGCGTTACCAGCGAACATTATTTAACGTCTGTGCGCGATATCTTGGGAACGATCGCGACGCAGACGATGTCTGTCAGGAAGTGATGTTGAAGGTGCTGTATGGCTTGAAGAACTTCGAGGGCAAATCGAAGTTCAAGACATGGCTATATAGCATCACGTACAACGAGTGCATCACGCAGTATCGGAAAGAACGGCGAAAGCGTCGCTTGATGGATGCTTTGAGTCTGGACCCCCTCGAGGAAGCGTCTGAAGAAAAGGCGCCGAAACCTGAGGACAAGGCTGGACTCGATCGCTGGTTAGTGTATGTGAACCCGATTGACCGTGAAATTCTGGTGCTACGATTTGTCGCAGAGCTGGAGTTTCAGGAGATCGCAGACATCATGCACATGGGTTTGAGTGCAACAAAAATGCGGTACAAACGCGCTCTAGATAAATTGCGTGAGAAATTTGCAGGCATTGCTGAAACTTAGTTCGGCGCAAATATCTCTTACGCGTAGGCAAGTTCTGATAGAATTGCCGCCGAGTTGTCCCCCGGTTTGCGGGACTGCTTCACAATCACCAGATGGGGATTTAACGGATGAAACTGAAAAACACCTTGGGCTTTGCCATTGGTTCTCTTATTGCCGCTACTTCGTTCGGCGCGCTGGCACAAGGCCAAGGCGCAGTTGAAATCGAAGGCTTCGCCAAGAAAGAACAGTACGACAGCGATCGTGACTTCAAAAACAACGGCAACCTGTTTGGCGCTTCCGTAGGCTACTTCATCACCGATGACGTTGAACTGCGTCTGGCTTACGACGAAGTGCACAACGTGCGTTCCGATGACGGTCGTAACGTTAAGGGCGCTGATACCGCTCTGGACGCTCTGTACCACTTCAACAACCCAGGCGACATGGTTCGTCCATACGTTTCGGCCGGTTTCTCGGACCAGAGCATTGGCCAGAACGGCGGTGGCGGTCGTAACCATTCCACCTTCGCTAACGTTGGTGGCGGTGCCAAGCTGTACTTCACCGAGAACTTCTACGCCCGTGCTGGCGTTGAAGCTCAATACAACATCGACCAGGGCGACACCGAGTGGGCTCCAAGCGTCGGTATCGGTGTGAACTTCGGTGGTGGCTCCAAGCCTGCTGCTGCTCCAGTTCAAGCACCAGCTGAAGTCTGCTCCGACAGCGACAACGATGGCGTTTGCGATAACGTTGACAAGTGCCCGGATACCCCAGCCAACGTAACTGTTGATGCTGATGGCTGCCCAGCAGTTGCTGAAGTTGTTCGTGTTGAGCTGGACGTGAAATTCGACTTCAACAAGTCGGTAGTCAAGCCTAACAGCTACGGCGACATCAAAAACCTCGCTGACTTCATGAAGCAGTACCCATCCACCAGCACCACTGTTGAAGGTCACACTGACTCCGTCGGTCCTGACGCTTACAACCAGAAACTGTCCGAGCGTCGTGCAAGCGCCGTTAAACAAGTTCTGACCAACCAGTACGGTGTTGAATCGTCCCGCGTTCAGTCTGTTGGCTACGGCGAATCCCGCCCAGTTGCTGACAACAAAACTGAAGCTGGTCGCGCTGTAAACCGTCGCGTAGAAGCGAAGGTTGAAGCCCAAGCTAAGTAATTAGTTTGCAGCTCTGAAAAGCCCGGCTTAGGCCGGGCTTTTCTTTGTCTGCGATTTGGTAAAGAAGGGTTGAATCAGACAGATTCAGGCTGACTGATCGGCTGCCATCGCGGCAAATGGAACGCCGTCCGGTCGCTCCCACAGGGATGACGTTGCACGGGCTGCCACGGTTCCAATCACCAAAATGGCTGGGCTTTTCAGTTGGAAGGCGTAGGCATCGTCTTCCATCGCTGTCAGATCGCTCCGACATTCCCGTTGGTGTGGCAGCGAAGCATTTTCAATCATCGCCACTGGTGTATCCGCCGCCATTCCGCCGGTTAGCAACTGCTCACGAATCTCGCTCAGTTTTGCGACACCCATATACACCACCAGCGTCGTGCCACCTTGGGCCAGTGCTTGCCAGTTCAGGCTGCTGCCATCCTGAGTGTGGGCGGTGACCAGTGTCACGCCACGAGCAACACCCCGCAGGGTCAACGGAATATCGCATTGCGTTGCGCCGGCAAGCCCGGCGGTGATGCCATTGACCAGTTCCACTTCGACCCCATGTTCACGCAGCCACTGCGCTTCTTCGCCGCCCCGGCCAAAAATGCACGGGTCGCCACCCTTGAGCCGCACCAGGCATTTACCGTGGCGGGAATAACGCAGCATCAGGCGATGAATGAATGCCTGAGGCGTGGAACGACAGCCGCCGCGCTTGCCCACGGGAATGATCCGCGCCTGGGGGCAATGCTCCAGCACCGCGTCGTTGACCAGGTCATCGATCAGCACCACATCTGCTTCGCTCAACGCCCGCACGGCCTTGAGGGTCAACAATTCCGGATCGCCAGGACCCGCACCCACCAGCCAGACTTTTGCGCTCATAGTGTTTTTCCTCACGAGGTGACGGCGACCGGCTGCGCAGTGGCGGCCAGCAAACGCTTGATTTCCGGGACGCAGGAGCCGCATTGCGTGCCGCAGCCCAATTCTTGTTTCAAACCCTGCAGGTCCAGGCCGCGGCTAATGCCGGCGCAGACCGCGCTTTGGCTGACGTTTTTGCAGTTGCACAGGGTTTTGTTACCGGCGGTCGGCGTATTGGCGTTGCCCGGTGGGGCGCTCAGAGGTGCCAGCAGCCAGCGCCGCAGTTGTCCGTCAGCGCGACCTTCCAGCCACAGGTTTTGCAGCCAGTGTTGGGCAAGGGTTTCACCGGCCAGGCGAATTGCAGTGATCCGGCCGTTCTCGATCCGCACCCGTTTACCGATGGAGCGCCGTGGGTCGTCGTAGGCCAAAACCGGGCCATCGTTGAGTCCCAGGCATTGATCGATATCACGCAGCAATTGCGGGTCGGGCGCGACGGCGCTGGCAGCGCGTATCAGCAGCGCGGGGCGTTCGCGGCCGGCCAGGCTGAGGCTGACGTAGGAAAACGCCTCACAGAGCGGTCGTAGCGTCTCAAAATTCTGTTGAACATTGCCCTCGATCAGGGCGAACAGGTTCCACGGCAGTTGCACCGGTTCCAGGCGTACGCCGCTGTGCTTGAGTTCGGGTTGTTTCGACAAAGGGTCGAAAGCCGGTTGGGTGAGCGCATTTACGCCGCCCTTGAGGAAGCGGTCACCCCAATGCATGGGCAGAAAGGCCTGACCAGGTCGCACGCTGTCGTCACTGCCGACGGCGACAATCACTGCGCCACGGCGACTTTTCAGGCTGACCAGGTCGCCCGATTGCAGCCGATGACGACGCAGTTCATCCGGGTGCAAACTCAACACCGCTTCGCTGACATGGCCGAATAGCTGTGCGGCGGTACCGGTGCGGCTCATGCCGTGCCATTGATCCCGCAGACGGCCGGTGATCAGGGTCAGCGGGAAGCGCGCATCGCGTTGTTCCTTGGCGGCGCGATACGGATCGGCCACGAATTGCGCTCGTCCACTGGCCGTCGGGAAAACTCCGTCCAGGTACAGCCGGGCTGTCCCTTCGGTGGCACCAGTGGGGAAGGGCCATTGCTGAGGACCGAGCCGGTCAATCAACGCATGACTGATACCGGACAAGTCCAGATCACGCCCGCGGGTCAATTGCTTGTACTCGTCGAAGACCTGCGCCGGATTTTCAAAGGCGAACAGGCTGTTTTGCCCGGGACGCAGATGTTTTTCCAGACGCTGTGCGAAATCCACCGTGATCGCCCAGTCAGAGCGGGCTTCGCCGGGTGCGACGACGGCTCGGCGAACGTGGGAAATGCGCCGTTCGGAGTTGGTCACCGTGCCGTCCTTTTCGCCCCAACTGGCAGCGGGCAGCAACAGGTCGGCAAACGCAGCGGTTTCGGTGGCGCGGAAGGCTTCCTGTAACACCACGAACGGGCAGGCTTGCAGTGCCGCGCGCACGGCGGTTTGATCCGGCATTGATTGCGCAGGGTTGGTGCAGGCGATCCACAGTGCCTTGATTTTTCCGCTGCGCACCTGCTCAAACAACTCGATAGCGGTGAGCCCGGTGTTTGCAGGCAGTTGATCCACGCCCCAATACGCCGCCACTTCCGCGCGATGTTCGGCATTGGCAGCCTCGCGATGGCCTGGCAGCAGGTTCGACAAGCTGCCTGTTTCGCGGCCACCCATGGCATTCGGCTGACCGGTCAGCGAGAAAGGTCCTGCACCGGGGCGGCCGATTTGCCCGGTGGCCAGATGCAAGTTGATCAGTGCGCTGTTTTTCGCGCTGCCGGCGGTGGACTGGTTCAAGCCCATGCACCAAAGCGACAGGAAACTCGGCGAGGTGCCGACCCATTTGGCACATTGCTGCAGTTGCTCGACGCTGATCCCGCAGAGCTGCGAGACCATCTGCGGCGTGTAATCGCGCACCAGGTTTTTCAGCTCGGCCAAGCCTTCGGTGTGGGCCTTGATGAAGTCGCGGTCGACCCAGTCTTCCCACAGCAGCAGGTGCAAAATCCCATGGAACAAGGCGACATCGGTGCCTGGCAGAATCGCCAGGTGCAGGTCCGCCAGATCGCAGGTGTCGGTACGACGCGGGTCGATGACGATGACTTTCATCTGCGGCCGGCGTGATTTCGCTTCCTCCAGGCGACGGAAAAGTATCGGGTGGGCGTAGGCCATGTTGCTGCCGACGATCATCACGCAGTCGCTCAATTCCAGGTCTTCGTAGCTGCACGGCGGTGCGTCGGCGCCCAGGCTGCGCTTGTAACCGACCACTGCCGAAGACATGCACAGGCGCGAGTTGCTGTCGATGTTGTTGGTGCCCACCAGCGCTCGCGCCAGTTTGTTGAAGGCGTAGTAATCCTCGGTCAGTAATTGCCCGGAGATATAGAACGCCACGCTGTCCGGACCGTGTTCGGCGATGGTCTCGGCAAAAACGCTGGCGGCATGATCGAGGGCGGTGTCCCAGTCGGTGCGGCTGCGGGCCAGGCCTTTGCCCAGGCGCAGTTCGGGATACTGCGCCCGGGCCGCGAGGTCGCCGGTCAGGTGTAATGTAGAGCCTTTACTGCACAGTTTGCCGAAGTTGGCCGGGTGGGCCGGATCGCCGCTGACGCCGAGAATGCGCTCGCCGTCATGCTCGATCAGCACGCCGCAGCCGACCCCGCAATAGCAGCAGGTGGAAGCGGTGATCTGGTTCATTAGCTTGCTTCCCGCAGGGCCAGCAACACCCGGCCATTCTCGACCCGTGCTGAATGGTGGTGAGCGCAACCGATGTCCGGGGCCTGGGCTTCACCGGTTTCCAAGTCGATCTGCCAGTTATGCAGCGGGCAGGCGACTCGTTTGCCGTAGATCAAACCTTGGGACAGTGGCCCGCCCTTGTGCGGGCAGCGGTCGTCGAGGGCGAAAACCTCATCGTCGCTGGTACGAAAAATCGCGATGTCGCCTTTCGGGCCAGCAATGATCCGCGAGCCGAGGGCATTGATTTCTTCCAGTGCGCAGATATCCAGCCAGTTCATGCCGACACCTCCAGGTTCTTCACTGCGATGACGTCGAATTCTTTCTTCAGCAGTGGTTGTTCCAGGCGTTCCTTCCACGGGTCCTGTTCGAACGACAGGGAGAATTGCAAGCGATCGTTGAGCGCCTTGCGCCGCTCCGGGTCTTCCAGCACGGCTTTCTTGATGTGTTCCATGCCGACCCGTTGCAGGTAATGGACGGTGCGTTCAAGGTAGAAAGCTTCTTCGCGATAGAGCTGCAGGAACGCGCCGTTGTATTCACGCACTTCTTCGGCGGTTTTCAGCTTGACGAAGAATTCCGCGACTTCGGTTTTGATCCCGCCGTTGCCACCGATGTACATCTCCCAGCCCGAATCCACGCCGATAATTCCGACGTCCTTGATGCCTGCTTCCGAACAGTTGCGTGGGCAACCGGAGACGGCCAGTTTCACTTTGTGCGGCGACCACATGTTGAACAGGTCGTGCTCAAGCTCAATGCCCAGTTGCGTGGAGTTCTGGGTGCCGAAGCGGCAGAACTCACTGCCAACGCAGGTCTTCACGGTGCGGATGGATTTGCCGTAGGCGTGGCCGGACGGCATGTCGAGGTCCTTCCAGACGCCCGGCAGGTCCTGCTTCTTGATCCCCAGCAAATCGATACGCTGGCCGCCGGTGACCTTGACCATTGGCACGTTGTATTTGTCGGCCACGTCGGCAATGCGCCGCAGTTCTGAAGGATTGGTCACACCGCCCCACATCCGTGGGACTACAGAGTAAGTGCCGTCTTTCTGAATGTTGGCGTGGGCACGTTCGTTGATCAGGCGCGATTGCGGGTCGTCCTTGGCTTCGCCCGGCCAGGTGGAAATCAGGTAGTAGTTGAGCGCCGGGCGGCACGTGGCGCAGCCGTTCGGCGTGCGCCAGTTTAAATAGCTCATGGTGCCGGCGATGGTCAGCAGATGCTGCTCGCGGATGGCATGGCGGATTTGCCCGTGGTTCAAGTCGCTGCAACCGCAAATGGCTTTTTCGCTTTTCGGTTTGACGTCTGCTGCGCCGCCCACGGTGTTGATCAGGATCTGTTCCACCAACCCTGCGCAGGAGCCGCAAGAGCTGGCAGCCTTGGTGTGTTTCTTGACGTCATCGACGCTGAACAGCCCATGTTCCTGAATCGCCTTGACGATGGTGCCTTTGCACACACCGTTGCAGCCGCAGACTTCGGCGGTGTCGGCCATGCTCATGGCTTTGTCCTGGCCTTGATGTCCTACGTCGCCCAAGGCGTTTTCACCGAACATCAGGTGATCGCGGATCTCGTCGATGGCGTGGTTCTCACGGATCTGCCGGAAATACCAGCCACCATCTGCCGTATCGCCGTACAGACAGGCGCCGACCAGCACGTCATCCTTGATCACCAGTTTTTTGTAGACCCCGCCGATAGGGTCGGAGAGGGTGATGGTTTCGGTGCCTTCGCCGCCCATGAAGTCGCCGGCGGAGAACAGGTCGATGCCGGTGACTTTCAACTTTGTCGACGTCACCGAACCTTTGTAGGTGGCGAAGCCCAGTTGGGCGAGGTGGTTGGCGCAGACCTTGGCCTGTTCGAACAGCGGCGCCACCAGGCCGTAAGCGATGCCGCGGTGGCTGGCGCATTCGCCGATGGCGTAGATGCGCGGGTCGTAGGTTTGCAGGGTGTCGTTGACCAGAATCCCGCGGTTGCAGGGGATGCCGGATTTTTCCGCGAGTTCGGTGTTGGGTCGAATACCGGCGGCCATCACCACCAGGTCGGCGGGGATGATGTCGCCATTCTTGAACTCAACCGAGCCGACCCGGCCATTGCCGGCGTCGTGCAGGGCCTGGGTTTGCTCGCAAAGACGAAAGTGCAGTCCGCGGGCCTCCAGGGCGGTTTGCAGCAACTGGCCGCTGGTTTTGTCCAGTTGCCGTTCCAGCAACCATTCACCGATGTGCACCACAGTGACGAGCATGCCGCGCAGCATCAGGCCGTTGGCGGCTTCCAGGCCGAGCAGGCCACCGCCGATCACAACGGCGTGCTTGTGGGTTTTCGCGGTGTCGATCATTGCCTGGGTGTCGGCGATGTCGCGGTAGCCGATCACGCCGTGCAAAGTGTTGCCGGGGATCGGCAGGATGAACGGAGTCGAACCGGTGGCGATCAGCAGGCGGTCGTATTCGGCTTCGGTGCCGTCTTCGGCGATGACCCGGCGTTTGACCCGGTCGATCTCTACCACTTTGCGGTTGAGTAGCAGCTTGATGTTGTTTTCCAGGTACCAGTCCAGATCGTTCAGCACGATCTCTTCGAAGGTCTGTTCGCCGGCCAGTACGGGTGACAGCAGGATGCGGTTGTAGTTGGTATGAGGTTCGGCGCCGAAGACCGTGATGTCGTACAGCTCATTGCTCAGCTTGAGCAGTTCTTCCAGGGTGCGAACCCCGGCCATGCCGTTGCCGATCATCACCAGTTTTAGTTTTTTCATCAGGTTCTCCGGGGGAGCTCAGACCCGCCTCATCAGGGCTTTCAGGTCTTGCTCGACAAATTCGCGCAAACAAAAAAAGGCGTCCCGCTAGTTGCCTAGCGAGGACGCCTTTGTCCTGGTCCCGTTCTCTCGGGCAGCGCATCCTTCGTCGTTGAAGGCTGGGCTTTATGTAATGGTGGGAAAGGTAATGCAGTGGTTGTGCCAAGTTCTTCATCACCCCGTATTTGCTGGGTTAGTCGCGGTCTCGGCGTTTGATTGGGATGTTTTTGCACCGAATCAATGCACGTTGCCCGCAATTGGCGCGGTCTCTGTAGCAGCTGGCGAAGCCTGCGTTAGGCTGCGAAGCAGTCGTGAAATCAGGCAACTCGGTTTTTCAGATACACCGCGAGTACCGCATTTGCGACTGCTTCGCAGCCGAACGCAGGCTTCGCCAGCTGCTGCAAGGGATCGGTGTTAGCCATGAAACAGCAAAATCAGCAGCACCAGATTCACCACCAGCGACACGAGCGCCAAGGTCCGCCAGACCTTCAACGGTTCGCGCTCCAGCAGCGGTCTGGGTCGCACGCTCAAACTGCGCCGCTCGCCCTGTTCCAGCAGCAGTAACCATTCCTCCGCCGTTTCAAAGCGTTGACCCGGATCCGCCGCCACGGCGCGCTCCAGACTTTGCGCAATCCATTCCGGCAGGTCAGGTCGATAGCGACTGGCGCTGACAGGAACCCCGAACCGCGGGCGCTGGAAGGCTTCGATTTCGCCGTAGGGATAATGCCCGGTGAGCAGGAAATGCAAGGTCACGCCGACGGCATACAGATCTTGCTGCGGTGTCGGTGCTTCCCCGCGAAAGGCTTCCGGCGCGATATAGCTGGGCGTTCCGGGCAGGGCAGAAGGCTGGTCTTCGGAGAGGCCGGGGCAGTAGGCGAGACCGAAGTCCAACAGGCGTAATTCGCCGTCGTCCCCCAGTAGCAGGTTCTCCGGTTTGATATCGCGATGGAGAATCTGTCGTCGATGCAGCATGCCAACGGCTCGCAGCAGGCGTTCGGCCAGATCCTGCCATTGGGGCAGAGGCAACGGTCCAACATCGGCATGCAACTCCGCCAAGGTAAATCCGGAATATTCCCGCATCACGTAGTACAAATGCTGACGTTGACTGGCGGCATGGACTTCAGGGAAATGCCGCCCGGCCACGCGCTTGAGAAACCATTCTTCCGACAGCAACGCCTGCCCAGCCAAGTGATCGTCGCGCAGCGCACCGGGCAAGGTTTTCAGCAGCCAGGGTTGTTGTTGCCCATCGCGTACCCGATAGAGCAACGACTGCTGGCTCTGGCCGAGTATCCCTTCGACCTGCCAACCTTCGAAAGCCTGGCCTGGTTTCAAGGCGGGCGGCAGCGGCCATTGCTGCAAATGAATCAACGCATCGCCAATGCTAGTTTCACCGAGGGCATCGACCCGCACCAGCAAGGCGCTGGCGTTGTCCTGGCTGCCGGCCAGATGCGCCGCGTTGACCAAGGTCTGCGCAGCGCTGTTCAAATCCGGTTGATCGCGCAGAATGGCCGCAATCGCGGTATCGCCCAGCACGGCCCAAATGCCGTCGCTGAGCAGTACGAAACTTTCGTTCAACCGCAGTTCGCCATCGAGAAAATCCAGCACCAAATGCTGATCGAGCCCCAGCGCTCGTTTGAGCACATGCTGCATGCCCGGCTGGTCCCAGACGTGATCCTCGCTGACCCGTTGCAAGGTGTCGGCGTGCCAGCGATAAACCCGGCAATCGCCGACATGGGCCAAGGTAAAACGCCTACCGCGCATGACCAAAGCACTGACAGTGGTGAGCAACGGTTGCCCACCGCCATTGGCCTGCAACCAGCGATTTTGTGCCAGTAGCAGGCGATCCAATGCCTGCGCGACGCCCCAGGTTTCCGGCGTGGCGTAGTAATCCAGCGCCAGGGCCTGCAACGTCGAGCGGGCGGCGAGGCCACCATCGGCGCACTGGCTGACACCATCCGCGATGGCGAACAGGTAACCCTTGCTCGCCGCCAGCGCCGGGGCCGGAGTGACCAGGCGCAGGGCGTCCTGATTCTCCTCGCGAGGGCCAATGGCGCTCGCTTCGGCAAAACTCAGTTGCAGGCTCATTCAGCCCTCACACCCGCGCAGCGGTCACGGCCGCCGAACCCCAAGTGGTTCTCCAGCGACGTTTCACGCCGTGCAGACCGAACCAGGCGAGCACGCCAAGGCTGGCGAACAACCACAAGGCCAGTTGATAGCTGCCGGTGCTTTGCTTGATCGCGCCCATGCCCGCTGCCAGTGCAAACCCACCGATACCGCCGGCCATGCCGATCAAACCGGTCATCACCCCGATCTCGCGACGAAAACGCTGCGGGACCAATTGGAAAACCGCACCGTTACCTGCCCCCAAACCGAGCATGGTGCAGACGAAAAGCGCCAGTGCCGCGTAG
The DNA here is from genome assembly GCF_029963765.1 of Pseudomonas sp. UYIF39. GTDB lineage: Bacteria > Pseudomonadota > Gammaproteobacteria > Pseudomonadales > Pseudomonadaceae > Aquipseudomonas. Next base: position 33,680 of record NZ_JALBYU010000003.1, on the reverse strand, counting down.
GAACTCGGCAGATTGAAACCCACCGCTGCGATGCAGACCGCCGCCACCGTGTACATCCCCAAGAGGGTGCGAATGCCACCGAAACGGTCGGCCAGAGCGCCGCCCAACGGACGCATCAAGCTGCCACCGAACACACAGGCTGCGGTGTAGTAACCAGCGGTCACCGGGCTGAGGCCATATTGGTCGTTGAAATAGCCGGGCAGGGCGCTGGCCAAGCCGATGAAGCCGCCGAAGGTTACGCTGTAGAAAAACATGAACCACCAGCTGTCGCGGTCGCCCAAGGCCTTGAAGTAGTCGGACACGGACTTGGCTTTCGGCCGCTCAGGCGCGTTTTTGGCCAGCCAGGCGAAGACGATGATGGTCAGAATCAGCGGGATCAGGGCGAAGCCGAACACGTTGCTCCAGCCAAATGCAGCGGCCAGCACCGGGGCGATCAGTGCCGCGAGCACGGTGCCCGAGTTACCGGCACCGGCGATGCCCATGGCTTTGCCTTGGTGTTGTGGTGGATACCATTGCGAGGCCAGCGGCAGGGCGACGGCGAAGGATGCGCCGGCCATGCCGAGGAACAGGCCCAGCACCAACGCTTGTTCGTAACTGTGAATGCCGAGTTTCCAGGCACCGAACAGGGCGCAGATGACGATCACCTGGCCAATCAGCCCGGCGGTTTTCGGCGACAGGCGATCAGCCAGCAACCCCATTACAAAGCGCAATACCGCCCCGGCCAGAATCGGCGTGGCCACCACCAGCCCGCGCTGTTGGGTGGTCAGATGCAGGTCGGCGGCAATCTGCACTGCCAGTGGGCCGAGCAGGTACCAGACCATGAAACTCAGGTCGAAATAGAGGAAGGCCGCGAACAATGTCGGGGTATGGCCAGATTTCCAGAAGCTTGATTTCATCGCGCACCTCAGCTGTTAGGAGTCTCGAGAAGGAGTCATGAGCTTGCAGGTGGGGCGCCCCATCGGCCGCACCACCGGCCCCGGTCTGTGGGGCCAAAACAAAAAAACGCCGCCACCGGATTCGCCAAAAGGCAAATGAGGTGAGCGACGTCTTTGTCGTAGGTGGGGCAACCGCCGTTGGTTACCTGTAGCGATTACCTAGCGAGATCTGTGCCACATTCACGCGGAGCGTGGGAACGATCGGTTAGCCGAGCAGCTCGCTCATGGCGATGATCTGCTCCGCCACCTGAATCAGCTTCTGCTGCCGGCTCATGGCCTGCCGGCGCATCAGGGTGTAGGCCTCTTCCTCGTTGCAGTCCTTCATTTTCATCAGCAATCCTTTGGCCAGCTCGATGCGCTTGCGCTCGGCCAGTTGCTGGTCACGGGCGTTGAGTTGGGCGCGCAGGGCCTGGTCGCTTTCAAAGCGCGCCATGGCCACGTCGAGAATCGGCTGCATACGCTGTGCGTGGATGCCTTCGACGATGTAGGCACTGACCCCGGACTTGATCGCCTGACGCATCACATCGGGGTCATGTTCATCGGTAAACATCACGATCGGCCGCGGTTGATCGCGGCTCACCAGCACCACTTGCTCCATCACATCGCGGCTCGGTGACTCGGTATCGATCAAAATCACGTCCGGACGCACCGTTTCGACGCGCGCGGGCAGGTCGATGGTCAGACCCGACTCGTCGATCACCTCGAACCCGGCTTCGGTCAGGGCCGCCTTAAGGCGACCGACTTTCTTTGCGGTGTCGTTGATCAGCAGGATACGCAACATATTTGCAGTCTCCTGTCAGCGGCTGGCGAGAAGGGGCGAGCTGTCGCTCATGGCGTGCAGCTTGAAACTGCGGGCATAGCCGACGGGGTCCAGGCCGTCCCAGACCTTGCCTTCGATCAATTGGCTGCTGCGCATTGGTTGATCACTCACGGCCACACCTACGGCGGTGGCGGCCTCTCGATACAAGTCTAGTTGCTGGACCTGACGGGCCACGCCCAGGTAGTCCGGGTCGTCGCGCAACAACCCCCAACGGCGGAACTGGGTCATGAACCACATGCCATCGGACAGATACGGCAAGTTGACCTCGCCATCACCATGGAAGCGCAGTGCGTGTGGGTCCTGCCAGCGATTACCCAGGCCATCGGCGTAGTCGCCAAGCAACCTCGGCTCGATGCAATCGAGTGGCGCGTCGAGGTATTCGGGCGCGCTCAACAGCTTCGCGGTACTGCGGCGATTCTCGGTGCTTTCTTCGATGAAGCGGCTGGCCTCCAGAATCGCCATCACCAGCGCCCGGGCGGTGTTGGGATAGTGCTCGACAAAGGCGCGGGTGCAACCGAGGACTTTTTCCGGATGATCGGGCCAGATGGTCTGGGTGGTTGCCATCGTGAACCCCAGATTTTGCTGCACCGCGCTGGCGGACCATGGCTCACCGACGCAGAAGCCGTCGATGCGCCCGGCTTGCAGGTGCGCGACCATTTGTGGCGGCGGCACCACCACGCTGTCGACGTCCTGCAACGGGTGGATGCCCTGACTCGCGAGCCAGTAATACAGCCACATGGCGTGGGTGCCGGTTGGAAATGTCTGGGCGAAGGTGAGTTTTGGGCGACTTTGGTGCACGTGCCGGTCCAGTGCTTCAGGACTGGTCACACCCAGCGCCTGCAAGCCATGGGAGAGGTTGATGCTCTGGCCATTCTGATTCAGGCCCATGAGCACCGCCATGTCGGTCGACGCGACACCGCCGATGCCCAAATGCACGGCGTAGATCAAACCGTACAGGCTGTGGGCGGCGTCGAGTTCGCCACTGACCAGTTTGTCCCGCAGGTTGGCCCAGGACGACTGGCGCTTGAGGTTCAGGGTCAGGCCATAAGGTTGGGCGAAGCCCTGCGTGGCCGCGACCACTACCGAGGCGCAGTCACTCAGGGCCATGAAGCCGAGGTTGATTTCGGTCTTTTCCGGGGCATCGCTGCCGTTGACCCAGGCCAGAGGGTTGGCTGGAACTTCAATCATCTGTAAACACCTTCCATAAAAAAGCGCCGTACCGGACTGCTTGCCAGGGCAAGGCCAAGTGACGACGCCTTTGTCTTTCGACTCATCCCGCCGTTGGCATGAGTGCTGATGTCAGTGACGGTGCAAGGCATATGCCATCGCTCGCTGATTTTGTCGCGCGCCTCGCCTGCAACCCCGATGCCCGGCTATAATCGCCGCCACTTTTCGTAGCCCAGAGTCAAACCCGCCCATGTACACCCTGGCCCGTCAGCTGTTGTTCAAACTTTCCCCGGAAACCTCCCACGATCTGTCCCTGGACCTGATCGGCGCGGGCGGGCGTTTGGGCCTCAACGGCTTGCTGTGCAAGGCGCCGGCGAAAGTGCCGGTGACCGTCATGGGGCTGGACTTCCCGAACCCGGTCGGACTGGCGGCCGGTCTGGACAAGAACGGCGCGGCCATCGACGGTTTTGCGCAACTGGGTTTTGGTTTTGTCGAAATCGGCACCATCACCCCGCGTCCGCAGCCGGGCAACCCGAAGCCACGCATCTTCCGTCTGCCGGAAGCCGAGGCGATCATCAACCGCATGGGGTTCAACAACCTCGGTGTCGATCACCTGCTGGCTCGAGTGGCGGCGGCCAAGTTCAAGGGCGTGCTGGGCATCAATATCGGCAAAAACTTCGATACCCCGGTTGAGCGGGCGGTCGACGACTACCTGATCTGCCTGGACAAGGTCTATGCCCACGCCAGCTACGTGACGGTCAACGTCAGCTCGCCGAACACCCCTGGCCTGCGCAGCCTGCAATTTGGCGATTCGCTGAAGCAATTGTTGGCCGACCTGGCCACGCGCCGCGCTGAACTGGCGCTGCGCCATGGCAAACATGTACCGCTGGCGATCAAGATTGCGCCGGACATGACCGACGAAGAAACCGCTCAGGTCGCGCAAGCGCTGATCGAAACCGGGATGGACGCGGTGATCGCCACCAACACCACCCTGAGCCGCGTCGGCGTTGAAGGCATGGAACACGGTGACGAGGCGGGCGGTTTGTCCGGCGCACCGGTTCGCGACAAGAGCACCCACACCGTGAAGGTGCTGGCGGCCGAGTTGGCCGGTCGCTTGCCGATCATCGCCGTGGGCGGCATCACCGAAGGCAAGCACGCGGCTGAGAAAATCGCTGCGGGTGCCAGCCTGGTGCAGCTCTATTCCGGCTTCATCTATAAAGGCCCGGCGCTGATTCGTGAATCCGTAGACGCCATCGCCGCCCTGCGCTGATCCCTGTGGGAGCGAGCTTGCTCGCGATGACGGACTTGCAGCCAACGTCATTGTTGAATGTTAAGCCGCTATCGCGAGCAAGCTCGCTCCCACAGAGATGTATGCTGCTCAAGGTGAGATTTTGGCAGGCATAAAAAAGGGCTCCTCGAAGGAGCCCCTGGGCCGAAGCCCGCCGCCCGGATGGGGCGTGCGTGGTAAGTCGTTACGTAATCAGATTGTCGTGTCGGAGTGTGCCCTGTGTTAGCCGACGGCGTGAAGTTCGTTGAGTCTATGGATTCCCGCAGTGCCGGTCATACCGTCCCAGTTGTCGCCGCGTCCTTCTCGCCAGCCGTTAATCCAGGCTTGGCGTACCGACGGTAGAGTAAATGGGCAAAGCTCACGGGATTTGCCACCAACGCCATATTGATATCCGCGCAAAAATGCTCTTTCCAACGGATCACGCTTAAGTCTTCTCATAGGGTGTTGCCCTCACTTGTTGACTGTATTTATCGCGTTGACCTCAATTGAGGTCTGGCAGAAAAACTCCTGCCGTTGGGGCTCGCTGCCGGCGTCGCGAGCCAAGGTGTTGACGTCATTGCGGCGTCAACCTGTGTTGAGTTCTAACCAATGCGTCACATCGAGGGAATGATCGTTTTGTCATAAGAACGTAACGATAAAGATGGTATGGCCATAAGTAACACGATGTTTGCCCGTGTTTATTGGCCAAACCCCGGTATGATCAGCCCCGCGCTGGATGATGGGATTAATCCTTTGCTGAGAATGGCTCGCGTTGCAGTGGGGCATTATTCGACGAAGGGTCGACTTATGACATTTTGTTGCATCAACTTTTTTATCTGTCTTTGCATCTAAGCTCTTTTAACCCGAGCTTGCAGGGGTGGGACGGCACACCTTCGTGCCACGCGGGCGCTCTTTTAGAAAAGCGCCTGATTGAAAACCGGGCCGGCAATGCGTTGCCGGTTCACTTAGCTAAAGGCTCTGGAATTACCATGTCCGATCGTTTCGAACTCTTCCTCACTTGCCCAAAAGGCCTTGAAGGCCTGCTCATCGAGGAAGCCGTCGGGCTTGGCCTTGAGGACGCGCGTGAGCACACCTCGGCTGTGCGTGGCATGGCCACCATGGAAACCGCTTATCGCCTGTGCCTGTGGTCGCGTCTGGCGAACCGGGTGCTGCTGGTGCTCAAGCGTTTCCCGATGAAGGACGCCGAAGACCTTTATCACGGCGTGCTCGATATCGAGTGGCAAGACCACATGCTCAACGATGGCACCCTGGCCGTCGAGTTCAGCGGTCACGGCTCGGGCATCGACAACACCCACTTCGGCGCCTTGAAGGTCAAGGACGCCATCGTCGACAAACTGCGCACGCCGCAGGGCGATCGTCCGTCCATCGACAAGCTCAACCCGGACCTGCGCATTCACCTGCGCCTGGACCGTGGCGAAGCGATCCTGTCCCTCGACCTGTCCGGCCACAGCTTGCACCAGCGCGGTTACCGTCTGCAGCAGGGCGCGGCGCCGCTGAAGGAAAACCTCGCGGCCGCGATCCTGATCCGTTCCGGCTGGCCACGCATTGCGGCCGATGGCGGCGCGCTGGCTGACCCGATGTGCGGTGTCGGTACGTTCCTCGTCGAAGCCGCGATGATCGCCGCCGACATGGCGCCGAACCTGCGTCGCGAACAGTGGGGCTTCACCGCCTGGCTTGGTCACGTCCCGGCCCTGTGGAAAAAGCTTCACGAAGAAGCCACTGAGCGTTGCGCGGCCGGTCTGGCCAAGCCACCGCTGTGGATTCGCGGTTACGAAGCCGATCCGCGCCTGATTCAACCGGGCCGCAACAACGTTGAACGTGCCGGCCTGAGCGAGTGGATCAAGATCTATCAGGGCGAAGTCGGGACGTTCGAGCCACGTCCGGACCAGAACCAGAAAGGCCTGGTGATCTGCAACCCGCCGTACGGCGAGCGTTTGGGTGACGAAGCGAGCTTGCTCTATCTCTACCAGAACCTCGGCGAACGTCTGCGTCAGGCCTGCCTGAACTGGGAAGCTGCGGTATTCACCGGCGCCCCGGACCTGGGCAAGCGCATGGGCATCCGCAGCCACAAACAGTATTCATTCTGGAACGGCGCATTGCCGTGCAAATTGCTGCTGATCAAGGTCACGCCAGACCAGTTCGTGACTGGCGAACGTCGCACCCCGGAACAGCGTCAGGTCGAGCGTGAGCAAGCTGAAGTCGAAGTCGAAGTCGCCGACAACGATGTGGCACCGGGCAAGTACGAGAAGTACAACAAGAACGGTAACCCGATCAAACCGGCACCGGTGGTGATCGAGCAACCGCGCTTGAGCGAAGGCGGGCAGATGTTTGCCAATCGCCTGCAGAAAAACCTCAAGGCGCTGGGCAAGTGGGTCAAGCGTGAAGGCATCGACTGCTATCGCGTCTACGATGCCGACATGCCGGAATACTCGATGGCCATCGACCTGTATCAGGATTGGGTCCACGTCCAGGAATACGCCGCGCCGAAGTCCATCGATCCGGAAAAAGCCTCGGCGCGCATGTTCGATGCCCTGGCCGCCATTCCGCAGGCCCTGAACATCGACAAGAGCCGCGTGGTGGTCAAGCGTCGCGAGCGTCAGAGCGGCACCAAGCAGTACGAACGCCAAGCGGCACAGGGCAAATTCGTCGAGGTCAATGAAGGCGGCGTGAAGCTGCTGGTGAACCTCACGGATTACCTCGACACCGGGCTGTTCCTCGATCACCGGCCAATGCGCATGCGGATTCAGAAAGAGGCAGCCGGCAAGCGCTTCCTCAACCTGTATAGCTACACCGCAACCGCCAGTGTTCACGCAGCCAAGGGCGGCGCGCGCAGCACCACCAGCGTTGACCTGTCGAAAACCTATCTGGACTGGGCGCGTCGCAACCTGTCGCTGAACGGTTTCTCCGACAAGAACCGCCTGGAGCAGGGCGACGTGATGGCCTGGCTCGACGCCTGCCGTGACGAATACGACCTGATCTTCATCGATCCGCCGACGTTCTCCAACTCCAAGCGCATGGAAGGGATCTTCGACGTGCAGCGTGACCAGGTGCAATTGATCGACCTGGCCATGGCGCGTCTGGCCCCGGGCGGCGTGTTGTACTTCTCCAACAACTTCCGCAAGTTCCAGCTCGAGGAAAACCTCACCGAGCGTTATGCGGTCGAGGAAATCACCGCCCAGACCATCGATCCGGATTTCGCCCGTAATGGCAAAATCCACCGTGCCTGGAAAATCACGGCTCGTTGACGCTTGAAGGGATTGGATCCACAGAGCCTTGATTTTTAAAGGCTCTTGGCTTCTTTCTGTGCTGGTCAAATTGATGGCTAATAGCTATAACTCAACGCATGGCCAATGGGCTTTCCCGCACCTGGCGTTTTGAGTTGCGTCTATGTCGTTGCACGCCGTGCGCCCCAAAATCCTGGGTTTTATCAGTGAAGATGTCTCGGCCTGGCTGGTCGCACTGCTGGTATTGATCGTCGGCGGGATTCTCACGGGATTGCTGGCATGGTCGACGCTGAATTTGTTTCACCAACAATTGCGGCAACGTTTCCAGCTGCTGGCCAGTGAACGTTACAGCCGTATCGAAGAACGCTTCGAAGATCAGGAGCAGCGCCTCGATGGCCTGCGCCGGTTCTTCACCAATTCCGATTCGGTCTCCCGCGCGGAGTTCGACGGTTACACCCAACCGCTGCTGCACCGGACTCAGGCGTATTCCTTCGCCAAGCGGATAACCGGTGCCGAACGGGCGGAATTTGAACGCCAGGTGCGTGCAGAGGGTTTACCCGACTTCACCCTGCGTGAACTCAATGCCGACGGCCAGCTGCAACTGGCGGCTGAGCGGGATGAGTACGTGGCGGTGGTGTATAGCCAGACCCAAAGCAAACTCGGCTCGCCGCTGGGCTACGACTTGTGGGCTCAACCCTTGCGCCGTGCCACCCTTGAACGGGCCGATCAGCACGGCTGCATAGCGGTATCGGAGCCAATGCATCTGGTCAATATCGAGCCGGCCTATGCGCGCGGTGTGTTGCTGGCCGCACCGGTGTTGCTGCGCAATAGTCCGGCTACGGCGGGGGTGAAACCGTACGGTTATGTCATGGCCGTGATCAGCATGCATCAGTTGCTGGCGGACGGGCTGCCGGAGGCTGGCCGTGACTACCTTTCGGTGCGCATCCTCGACTTATCCACAGACGATCGGCACGAAGTGCTTTATGAGTCCCCCAACACCCCAGCTCCCAGTGAGTTGGCCGCGACCCAACTGTTACGGCTTGCCGACCATGACTATCAAGTCGACATTCAGCCCAGTGATGCCTTCCTGCGAGCCAATCACTCTTCGGTGACCACCCTGGTGGTGCTAGGCGGTTTGCTCAGTCTGTTGCTCAGTGCCTTGCTTTATGTGCTGGTCAGTCAGCGTCAACGGGCGCTGAAAATGGTCGAGCAACGGACCCAGGAACTGCGCGCCCGCGAGCAGGAGTTGCGCGGCACCCATGGCCAGTTGCGTGGCGTGCTGAATGCCGCGACCCAAGTGGCGATCATCGCCACTGACCTGCGCGGGGTTATCCGCACCTTTAATGCCGGGGCAGAGCAAATGCTTGGCTACACCAGCAACGAGGTGGTGGGTCACATGACCCTGGAAAACCTGCACCTGCCCCGAGAACTCCTGGCACGTTCGGCGGAGTTGAGCGCGTGCTATGGCAAACCGATTCCGACCTGCCAGGCGATGTTGGTCGAGGGCGGCGAAGAAGGCGGTCACGAAGCGCGGGAATGGACTTTGCTGCGTGGCGACGGCAGCCATTTGACGGTGAACATGCTGGCGACCCCGGTCCTCGACGAGCAAGGCTTGTGGGTCGGGCACCTGGCGATCTGTATCGACATCACTGAGCGCAAGCGGGTCCACGAGGCCTTGGCGGCACGGGATTTGTTGCTGAAGAAACTCAGCGCTCATGTACCCGGCGGGATTTATCAGTTCAAGATGGAATTCGATGGGCGCTTCAGCGTGATCTACGCCAGCGACGGTATTCGCGAGATCTACGAACTTGAACCGGATGTGCTGTTGCTCAACGCGGAAGCGATTTTCACGCGGATTCATCCGCAGGACACCACCCGCGTCCGCGCTTCGATCCGGGCGTCGGCGGACACCCTCAGCCCTTGGCGCGAGGAGTACCGCGTGGAGCTGCCCCTGCGCGGCCTGCGTTGGGTTCGTGGCGAGGCGACTCCGGAGGAATTGCCTGGTGGCGGCGTGCTCTGGCACGGCTATGTCTCGGACATCTCGGACTTGAAACGGGTGGAAGAGGAATTGCGGGCGCTATCGATCACCGACTCGCTGACCGGGATCCACAACCGCCGCTATTTCCAGGAACGCCTGACCACCGAAATGGTCCGGGTCGAACGCGGTGGCGGCGAGCTGTCGGTGATCATGCTCGATATCGACCATTTCAAACGCATCAATGACCAGCATGGCCACGCGGTCGGCGATCGGGTGTTGCAGATCGTGTGCGAACGCATCGGCCATCGGCTGCGCCGTACCGACGTGTTCTGTCGCCTGGGTGGCGAGGAGTTCATGGTGCTTTGCCCGGACATCAACGGCGAGCATGCCCATGTCCTGGCCTTGCAGCTATGGCAAGGGTTGCGCAGTTCGCCGATCGAAGGCGTCGGGACAGTGACCGCCAGTTTCGGGATTGCCAGTTGGCGAGTCGGGGAGGGCGCCGATGCGCTGCTGCTGCGGGCGGATTCGGGGGTGTATGCGGCGAAACTGGCAGGACGGGATCGGGTAGAAGGAGAGATGAGCTAAACGGCATGCGGAGCCCTGTGGGAGCGAGCTTGCTCGCGATTGGGTCTTCACATTCAACATTGATGTCGACTGTTACACCGCTATCGCGAGCAAGCTCGCTCCCACATTGGATCTGTGGTGTTTTGTAGATCCGGTTACAACACCGAAGCCGTTTCCGGCACTTTCGGCTGGCGATACAGGTCCAGCAGCACCTGATCCAGCACCGACGACGCGCCAAACGGTGCCTTGTCGTTGAGGATCGCCACCACCGCCCAGGTATTGCCGTTGATGTCGCGGCTGAAGCCGGAGATGGCGCGCACGGTGTTCAGGGTGCCAGTCTTGACGTGGGCTTCACCGCGCATCGCGGTGGTCTTCAGGCGTTTGCGCATGGTGCCGTCGGTGCCGGCAATCGGCATCGAGCTGATGAACTCGGCGGAGTAGGGGCTGCGCCACGCGGCTTGCAGCATCGCCGCCATTTCACGGGCGCTCACCCGTTCAGCGCGGGACAGGCCTGAACCGTTCTCCATCACCAGGTGCGGCGCGGTAATGCCTTTCTTCGCCAGCCACTGACGTACCACACGCTGGGCAGCCTTGGCGTCGTCACCGTCGGCATCGGTGCGGTATTTCTGGCCCAGGCTCAGGAACAGCTGCTGAGCCATGGTGTTGTTACTGTATTTGTTGATGTCGCGAATGATTTCCGCCAGATCCGGCGAGTAGGCCCGGGCCAGCACCTTGGCGTTGCTCGGCGTCGGCGCCAGCACATCCTTGCCCTGGATGCTGCCGCCCAGTTCCTTCCAGATCGCGCGCACGGCACCGGCGGTGTAGGTCGCGTGGTCGAGCAGCGACAGGTAAGTCTGGGAGCTGCAGCCCTCGCCCAACTGGCCGCCAACCGTCACGGTCACACTGCCATCGGCCTGGGTCACCGGGTTGTAACGCACGCCACCGGTGCATTGCTTGGAGTTGACGGCTTTGACCTGGTTTTCGATGCGAATGCTGGCAATCGGCGGTTCTACCGACACCAGCACCCGGCCGTTGTCGTTGCGTGCCACGAAGCGCAGGGCCTTGAGGTTGACCATCAGCGAGTCGGGTTTGACCAGGAACGGTTTGTTCTCGTCATTGCCGTCGTCGTTGAATTCGGGCAGTTGCGGTTGCATGAAGAAGCCGCGGTCCAGCACCAGGTCGCCGGTGACTTGGGTCACGCCGTTGGCGCGCAGGTCACGCATCAGCAACCAGAGTTTTTCCATGTTCAGTTTCGGATCGCCGCCACCCTTGAGGTAGAGGTTGCCGTTGAGGATGCCGCCACTCAGGGTGCCATCGGTGTAGAACTCGGTTTTCCACTGATGGTTCGGGCCGAGCATTTCCAGCGCGGCATACGTGGTCACCAGTTTCATGGTCGAGGCCGGATTGACCGAAACGTCAGCGTTGAAAATGGTCGGGGTGCCGGGACCGTTCAGCGGGATCATCACCAGCGACAAGGCGCTGTCCGGCAGTTTGCTGGCCTTCAGGGCTTTTTCGACGTTGGGCGACAGCCCGGTGTTGATTGGCGCGGCGGAAATGGAGAAGGCCAGAGGAAGAAGGAAACCGGCCAGCAGCAATGGACGCAAAGATTTGATCATGTGAAATAAAACCCTACAGCCGAGGGGGAAAAGACGAGGGCATGAAGATAAATTCCCTCAGTGGTCATGAAAGTGTCGGCATTATGCCCCAAGGTGTAGCGGCTTGTGCCGTACCCTGGTCCTCTAATCCGCTATTTTTTACCGACGGTAGGGCCTGCAACCCAGAGAGACGGGCAATCGGCGCCTTAAACTGCTAAAGTGCCGCCCGTTATTACTTATGAGGATTGTTCCAATGGCGACTAACCGTTCCCAGCGTCTGCGCAAAAAGCTGTGCGTCGATGAATTTCAAGAGCTGGGTTTCGAACTGAACCTGGATTTCAAAGAAGATTTGGCTGATGAAGCCATTGATGCTTTCCTCGATGCGTTCCTCAAAGAAGCCATGGAAGCCAACGGTCTGGGCTATGTTGGCGGCGACGACTTCGGTCTGGTTTGCCTGCAGAAGCGTGGCTCGGTCTCCGAAGAGCAGCGTGCCGCTGTTGAAGCCTGGCTCAAAGGCCGCAGCGAACTGACTGAAGCAACCGTCAGCCCGCTGATCGACGTCTGGTACCCGGAAAAGCCGATCAATCCGGTAGCTTGATGTAATGAAAAACGGCGACCCAAGGGTCGCCGTTTTTTTGCTTCAGGCGTTGCGCCAATTCAGAATCACCAACGTCAACACCCCCGCCACAATCCCCCAGAACGCCGAGCCGATGGAAAACAGCGTCAGCCCCGACGCCGTCACCATAAAGGTAATCAGTGCTGCTTCACGTTCCTTCACTTCGCTCATGGCGATGCTCAAGCCGTTGATGATCGAGCCGAACAGCGCCAGTGCCGCAATCGACAGCACCAACTCTTTCGGCAGCGCAGCAAACAGCGCCGCCAGCGTCGCGCCGAACACCCCGGCAATCCCGTAAAAAATCCCGCACCAGACGGCCGCCGTGTAGCGCTTGTTGCGATCCTCATGGGCATGCGGCCCGGTGCAAATCGCCGCGCTGATGGCTGCGAGGTTGATCCCGTGGGAACCGAACGGCGCCAGCAGCAACGAAGCGATGCCGGTGGTGGTGATCAGCGGCGAGGCCGGCACGGTGTAACCGTCGGCGCGCAGCACGGCAATGCCCGGCATGTTCTGTGAGGTCATCGCCACGACAAACAGCGGGATGCCAATGCTGATGGTCGCGGCCAGGGAGAAGTGCGGCGTGGTCCAGACCGGCGTCGCCACTTCCAGATGGAAGCCGCTGAAATCCAACAGCCCCATGAACCCTGACAACGCCGTGCCGATCAGCAACGCGGCGAGTACGGCATAACGTGGCGACAGGCGTTTGACCACCAGATAAGTGAAGAACATGCCCAATACCAGCGCGGTGCGATGCTGCGCGGCGACGAAGATTTCGCTGCCGATCTTGAACAGAATCCCCGCCAGCAAAGCCGCCGCCAATGACGCCGGAATCTTTTTCACCAGCCGTTCGAAGCTGCCGGTCAGGCCACAAATCGTCACCAGCACCGCGCAGGTAATGTAGGCGCCAATGGCTTCGCCGTAGGTCACGCCGCCCAGACTGGTGATCAGCAACGCCGCGCCGGGTGTCGACCATGCGATGGTGATGGGGGTGCGATAACGCAAAGACAGGCCGATCGAGCACACTGCCATGCCAATCGAGATCGCCCAGATCCACGACGAAATCTGCCCGCTGGTCAGGCCCGCCGCTTGCCCGGCCTGGAACATCAGGACCAGCGAACTGGTGTAACCGGTCATCATCGCAATGAAGCCGGCGACGATCGCAGAAGGCGACGTATCGGCAAAAGGGCGGAGCTGCGTGTGCGTGACGTCGTTCATGACAGCGGTGTTCCTTATACTTTTGAAAGGTAAAACCCGGGTTCAAGCCTAAACTCAAAAGTAACCAGTCGTTGCAATACAGCGGAAGTGACAAACAGCCGTACAGTCGTGTTGCCACCCTCCATTGTGTACAATCGCAGTGTTTTTTACGCGATACTTGCCAGCGACCCACTGTGCCGTATTACAGTCACGGTCAATTCGCCGCAGTTCTTCCGACTCGAGTGCCCATGAACGAACAGTTGCAACCCCTAAAGAAACAACCGCGAGCAGGCAAAGCCGGCCGCAGCGGTACCCAGGACGATATTGTCTATGCGCATATCTTCGAGGCCATCCTCGAACAGCGTCTGGCGCCCGGTACCAAGTTGAGCGAAGAAGCGCTGGGGGAAATTTTCGGGGTCAGTCGCACCATCATTCGCCGCGCGCTGTCGCGCCTGGCCCATGAAGGCGTCGTGCTGCTGCGGCCGAACCGTGGCGCTGTCGTCGCCAGCCCGAGTGTCGAAGAGGCTCGCCAGGTGTTCATGGCCCGGCGTCTGGTGGAGCGCGCGATCACTGAATTGGCGGTGCAGCACGCCACTGCCGAGCAGATTGCCGAGTTGCGCCAGATGGTCAACGACGAGCGCGACAGCTTCTCCCGCGGTGATCGCGGCGCCGGTATTCGTCTGTCGGGCGAGTTCCACTTGAAGTTGGCCGAAGCGGCAAAAAACGCGCCGCTGATCAGCTTCCAGCGCAGCCTGGTGTCCCAGACGTCGTTGATCATTGCCCAGTACGAAACCGGCAATCGCTCCCACTGTTCCTACGACGAGCACACCCAGCTGATCGACGCCATCGAAGCGCGCAACGCTGAGCTAGCGGTGGACCTGATGATGCATCACATGGATCACATCGACAGCAAACTCAACCTCGACGAAGAAAGCGCGTCGGATGATTTGCATGCGGTGTTCTCGCATTTGTTGCAGACCAAGAAACCAGGGCGGCCGGTCGCCAAACTCTGATAGTCCGAGGCTTGCCCGCGAAGGCGGCATCAAAGACACAAAAAATCCCCCGCAACCAACGATTGCGGGGGATTTTTTTGTGTCCGGAAAAACCTAGCGCTGATGCACCTGATTCCCCGCCGCATACGTCTGCAACACCGTCCGGTCATCCCCCAGCGTCATCAACACAAACAACGTCTCGGCAATGTTATTGGCCTGCTTCAAGCGATAGCTCAGCAGCGGTGTGGCGTTGTAATCCAGCACCAGGAAGTCCGCGTCGGTGCCCGGTTGCAGGGTGCCGATCTTGTCTTCCAAGCGCAGCGCGCGAGCGCCGCCGAGGGTGGCCAGGTACAGCGATTTGAACGGGCTCAGTCGCGCACCTTGCAGCTGCATGACCTTGTACGCTTCGTTCAACGTTTGCAGCAGCGAAAAACTGGTGCCGCCACCGACGTCCGTACCGATGCCGACATTCAACTTGTGCTTCTCGGCCATCGGCAGGTTGAACAGGCCGCTGCCGAGGAAGAAGTTCGACGTCGGGCAGAAGGCGATCGCCGAGCCGGTTTCCGCCAGTCGCGCGCACTCGTCATCGCACAGGTGCACGCCGTGGGCGAATACCGAACGTTCGCCGAGCAGTTTGTAGTGGTCGTAGACGTCCAGGTAGCCCTTGCGCTCCGGGAACAGCTCCTTGACCCACTCGACTTCCTTGAGGTTTTCGCTGATGTGGGTCTGCATGTACAGGTCTGGGAATTCGCTGAGCAACTGGCCGGCGAGGGTCAGCTGTTCCGGGGTGCTGGTCGGGGCGAAGCGCGGGGTGACCGCGTAGTGCAAGCGACCCTTGCCGTGCCAGCGCTCGATCAGCGCCTTGCTTTCGACGTAGCTGGATTCAGCGGTGTCGGTCAGGTAGTCCGGCGCGTTGCGGTCCATCATCACCTTGCCGGCGATCATCCGCAGGTCCAGCTGTTCGGCGGCCTCGAAGAACGAATTCACCGACTGCGGATGCACGCTGCCGAACACCAGCGCCGTGGTGGTGCCGTTGCGCAACAGTTCCTTGATGAAAATGTCCGCGACTTCGTCAGCGTGAGCCTTGTCGGCGAACTGGCTTTCGCACGGGAAGGTGTAGGTGTTGAGCCAGTCCAGCAGCTGCTCGCCGTAGGCGCCGACCATGCCGGTTTGCGGCAAGTGAATGTGAGTGTCGATGAAGCCGGGGGTGATCAGTGCGTCCTGATAATGGGTGATCTCGATGTCGGCTGGCAGGGTCGGCAGCAAGTCGCTGGCGTGACCAAGGGCGCTGATCTGGCCGTTATCGACCACCAACAGGCCATCTTCGAAATACTCGTAAGAGGCTTCGATACCGACTTCGGCAGGATCGGCGATGCTGTGCAGAATGGCGGCGCGGTAGGCTTTGCGAGTCAGAGGCATAAAATTTCTCAATTCGTGGCTTGGCTGCGGCGTGAAGCAGGCAGCAGTTTGGCGATCGATGATCCGGCGCTGGCGGTGTGCTGGCCGAAATTGGCGTTATAGGTGGCGATGATTTCGCCGGCGATGGAGATGGCGATTTCCACAGGCAACTTGCCTTTGACTTCGCCGATGCCCATCGGGCAGCGCATGCGTTGCAGCACGGCGCTGTCGAATCCACGGTCACGCAAGCGGTGTTCGAACTTCACCCGTTTGGTCTTCGAACCGATGAGGCCGAAGTAGGCGAAGTCGTTGCGCTTGAGGATCGCGGCGGTGAGTTGGAGGTCGAGCTGGTGATTGTGGGTCATGACGATGCAGTAGCTGCCGGCGGGCAGGTCGTCGATTTCGTCCACCGGTTCTTCGGTGACGATTTTACGGACACCGTGGGGGATCTGTTCCGGGAATTCGGCTTCCCGCGAATCGATCCAGCGCACCCGGCAGGGCAGGCTGGCGAGCAGCGGCACCAGCGCCCGGCCGACGTGGCCGGCACCGAACACGGCGATCTGCGCCTGGACCTGACCCATCGGTTCGAACAGCAACACCGTCACGCCGCCGCAGCACTGACCCAGGCTGGCGCCGAGGCTGAAGCGCTCAAGGTGGGTGTCCTGCTTACCGCTGGCCAGCATCTCGCGACCGATCTGCATGGCCTTGTATTCCAGATGCCCGCCACCGATGGTGTCGAAGGTCTGGCTGGCGCTGATGACCATCTTCGAGCCGGCGTTACGCGGCGTCGAGCCGAGCTCTTCGATGATGGTCACCAACACGCAGGGTTCACCCTGGGATTGCAGGTCGGCGAGGGCGTCGATCCAGTTGTACATGTTTCACCTCGACATCTTTGTTGTCTGTTCGGGCCTCTTCGCGAGCAGGCTCGCTCCCACAGGTTCAGCGCGATCCTTGTGGGAGCGAGCCTGCTCGCGAATGGCCGCGCCTCGGTCCTTAAAGCGAAGCCAACTCCGGCTCAGCCTCGGCAGCCTTCGCCACCTTCAACTGACGCATCTGCTCACAGCCCCACAGCACCCGCTCCGGGGTCGCCGGTGCGTCGATTTTCGGTTGATGCTTGTAGTCGCCAAGGCTCGCCACGGCGTCCTTGATCGCACACCACGCCGCGATGCCGAGCATGAACGGCGGCTCGCCCACGGCCTTGGAGTGGAACACCGTGTCTTCCGGGTTTTTGCGGTTTTCCACCAGCTTCACCCGCAGGTCCAGCGGCATGTCCGCCACCGCCGGGATCTTGTAGCTGGCCGGGCCGTTGGTCATCAGTTTGCCCTTGTTGTTCCACACCAGTTCTTCCATGGTCAGCCACCCCATGCCCTGGATGAAACCACCCTCGACCTGACCGATGTCGATCGCCGGGTTCAGTGAGTCGCCGACGTCGTGGAGGATGTCGGTGCGCAGCATTTTGTACTCACCGGTCAGGGTGTCGATGATCACCTCGCAGCACGCTGCGCCGAAGGCGTAGTAATAGAACGGCCGGCCCCGCGCCTGGCTACGGTCGTAGAAGATTTTCGGGGTCTTGTAGAACCCAGTGCTCGACAGCGAAACCTGAGCGAAATACGCCTGCTGGATCAGCGATTCAAACGTCAGGATGTGATCACGAACCCGCACGTGACCGTTGTGGAATTCCACGTCTTCTTCGCTGACCTTGTACTGCCGCGCGGCAAATTCAACCAAGCGTTTCTTGATGATTTCCGCCGCGTTCTGTGCGGCTTTACCGTTCAGGTCGGCACCGCTGGAAGCGGCGGTCGGCGAGGTGTTCGGCACCTTGTCGGTGTTGGTCGCGGTGATCTGCACGCGGTCCATTTCCACCTGGAACACTTCAGCCACGACCTGCGCGACTTTGGTGTTCAGGCCTTGGCCCATTTCGGTGCCGCCATGGTTCAGGTGGATGCTGCCGTCGGTGTAGATATGGATCAGCGCACCGGCCTGGTTGAGGAAGCTGGCAGTGAAGGAAATACCGAATTTCACCGGGGTCAGCGCCAGGCCTTTTTTCAGGATCGGGCTGTTGGCGTTGTAGCGACGAATCGCTTCGCGGCGCTCGGCGTACTGGCTGCTTTCTTCGAGTTCGGCGGTCATTTCCTCGAGCATATTGTGCTCGACGGTCTGGTAGTAATGGGTGACGTTGCGCTCGGTCTTGCCATAGTAGTTGGCCTTGCGCACGGCCAGCGGATCGAGGGCCAGATGGCGGGCAATCGCGTCCATCACTTCTTCAATGGCGACCATGCCTTGCGGGCCACCGAAACCACGGTAAGCAGTGTTCGATGCGGTGTTGGTCTTGCAGCGGTGACCGTTGATGGTCGCGTCGCCCAGGTAGTACGAGTTATCGGCGTGGAACATCGCACGGTCGACAATCGATGCCGATAAGTCCGGTGAGCAACCGCAGTTGCCGGCCAGCTCCAGGGCAATACCGTGCAGGCGGCCGGTGCTGTCGAAGCCGACGTCGTACTCGACGTAGAACGGGTGACGCTTGCCGGTCATCAACATGTCTTCGACGCGCGGCAGGCGCATTTTTGTCGGCTGGCCGGTGAGGTGGGCGATGACTGCGCAGAGGCACGCCGGACTGGCAGCCTGGGTTTCTTTACCGCCGAAACCACCGCCCATGCGGCGCATGTCGACGACGATTTTGTTCATCGACACGTCGAGCACTTCGGCGACGAGCTTCTGCACTTCGGTGGGGTTCTGCGTCGAGCAGTAGACGATCATGCCCCCGTCTTCAGTCGGCATCACCGAAGAGATCTGGGTTTCCAGATAGAAGTGTTCCTGGCCGCCAATGTGCAACGTGCCCTGGATACGATGCTCGGCGGTGGCCAAGGCACCGGCCGAATCACCGCGCTGATGCGTGTGGCTGTCGAGCACGAAGTGGCGTTTGCGCAGGGCTTCAACCACGTCCAGCACCGGCTCGAGATCTTCGTATTCGATGATCGCGGCCATGGCGGCTTTGCGCGCGGTTTCCAGATCTTTCGCCGCGACGGCGAGCACCGGTTGACCGACGAATTGCACGTCGTCGATGGCCAGCAGCGGATCGCCCGGCAGCAATGGGCCGATGTCTTTCAGGCCCGGTACGTCTTCGTGGGTGATAGCGATGCGTACGCCGTCGAAGGCGTAACAAGGCCGGGTGTCGATGCTGATGATTTTCGCGTGAGCGCGGTCCGACAGCCGAGCGTAAACGTGCAACTGGTTAGGAAATTCCAGCCGGTCATCGATGTACTGCGCTTCACCGGACACGTGCTTGGCGGCGCTGTCGTGCTTGACGCTGCGGCCGACACCGGTGGTCAGGTCCTTGGCGAACAGTTCAGCCAGTTCGGCCTGGGTCTTCTCTACGGCGTGATGATTAGACATAAGCGGTCACCCGAGTCTCGATGTGCGGTGTTTGCAGTTCGATGAAGTATTTACGCAGCAGGTTCTGGGCGCTAAGCAGGCGGTATTCCTTGCTGGCGCGGAAGTCCGAGAGTGGCGTGAAATCTTCGGCCAGTGCGACGCAGGCGCGTTCGACGGTGTCGTTGTTCCAGGTGGCGCCGAGCAATATGGCTTCGCAGCTTTTGGCGCGTTTTGGCGTTGCCGCCATGCCGCCGAAGGCGACGCGGGCGTCGGCGATCACGCCGTTGTCGATGCGCAGGTTGAACGCGGCGCAGACAGCGGAAATGTCATCGTCCAGACGTTTCGACACCTTGTAGGCGCGGAACAGTTGTTCAGCTCTGGCGCGAGGCACGATGATCTTTTCGATGAACTCGCTTTCCTGACGTGCGGTAACCCGGTAATCGATGAAGTAGTCTTCCAGGGCCATGGTGCGGCGGGTATCGCCCTTGCACAAAACGATCTGTGCACCCAACGCAATCAGCAGGGGAGGTGAGTCACCGATCGGCGAAGCGTTGCCGATGTTGCCGCCGAGGGTGCCTTGGTTGCGGATCTGCAGGGAAGCAAAGCGTTGCAGCAATTCGCCGAAGTCCGGGTACTCGGCTTTCAACGCTTCATAGCAATCGGAGAGTGCGGTGGCGGCACCGATTTCCAGGCGATCATCGAAACGTTCGATGCGTTTCATCTCGGCGACGTTGCCGACGTAAATCATCACCGGCAGGGTGCGGTGGAACTGCGTGACTTCCAGCGCCAGATCCGTACCGCCGGCCAGCAGGCGGGCTTGTGGATAAGCGTCGTAAAGGTCAGCCAGATCGGCAACGGTCAACGGCACCAGGCAGCGCTTGTCGCCACTGTTGAGTTCGCCGATGTCGGTAGGGGCGATGGCCTTCAGGCGAGCGATGGTGTCGGCTTCACGCGCATCGAACTGGTCTGTTTGCTTGCCGCAGCAGGATTGTTCGGCGGCAGCCAGAATCGGCCGATAGCCGGTGCAGCGGCAGAGGTTGCCGGCCAGTGCTTCGTGAGCTTTATGAGCATCCGGCTGATCGCTGTTCTTTTGCAGCGCGAACAGCGACATCACGAAGCCGGGTGTGCAAAAACCGCATTGCGAGCCGTGGCACTCGACCATGGCTTTCTGCACGCTGTGCAGCTCGCCTTGGTGCTTGAGGTCTTCAACGCTGATCAATTGTTTGCCGTGCAATGACGAAACGAACGTCAGGCACGAGTTGAGGCTGCGATAGCGAATGTGTTCGCGGCCATCGTCATCCGTTTGCAGCTCGCCAACCACCACGGTACAGGCGCCGCAGTCACCGCTGGCGCAGCCTTCTTTGGTGCCGGGTTTGCCCACATGGTCGCGCAGATAATTGAGCACGGTCAGGTTTGGGTCCAGGGCGTGCTCGCTACGGAGTTCCTGGTTAAGTAAAAACTGGATCACGGAAGGCCTCGCAGACTCATTATTGTTGTTAACCGACTTGAACCGAATTTATCAGGTCTGACTTTGCGGTCAATGATTTTCTGACTTGAAGGTCAGGAAATAGCGTTTTGTCGATCAACGACTCGTTCCTTTATTATTGACCCTCACGGGATAGCCTGCTTTTTGCTTGAATCGTGCCAAAAACCGCCGAGTGGGCACTCCGCCATGACCCTTCATGTGCGCTACACTGCGCCGCTTGTGCAAATCGAAGAGTTTGAAGGACAACCATGACGTTCAAGGCGCCGGACAGCCTCGCCGAGCAAATTGCTCACCACCTCGCCGAACGCATCATTCGTGGCGAAATGAAGCCCGGGGAGCGCATCCAGGAACAGAAGGTCACACTGGCCCTCAATGTCAGCCGCGGTTCGGTCCGTGAAGCCTTGCTGATCCTCGAACGCCGCCACCTGATCGCGATCCTGCCGCGACGCGGCGCCCACGTGACCGAGCTCACGGTCCACAAGGTCCAGAGCCTGTGCACGCTCATGAGTGAGCTTTACATTCTGCTGGGCAATGCAGTGGCCAGCGGCTGGCAAGTCCAGGCCGACATGGCGCCATTCGTGCAAATCCAGCAGCGTCTGACCGCCAGCTACGAGCGTCAGGACATTCGCACCTTCGTCGACGACAGCTTCAGTGTGATGCGCGCCGCGTACCCGTTCGCCAACAACCCGTACTTGCAGGAAACCGTCGAGAATCTGCAGCCGGCCATGAGCCGCGCGTATTTTCTCGCCCTGGAACAGCGCAAGGCCTCAATGAGCGAGTTCCTCGAACTGTTCGAACGCTTGCTCGCCGCCGTGCTGGCCCGTGACTTTCCGCAGATCCGCATCGTGCTGACGGCATATGCCCAGCGCAGCTGCGATCTGGTGGTTTCTGCCCTGACGGACGCTTAAGCGTGCGGCTAAAGTGCATCAAACTGGCGGGGTTCAAATCCTTCGTCGACCCGACCACGGTGAACTTCCCCAGTAACATGGCGGCGGTGGTCGGGCCCAATGGTTGCGGCAAGTCGAACATCATCGACGCCGTCCGCTGGGTGATGGGCGAGAGTTCGGCCAAGAACCTGCGCGGCGAGTCGATGACCGACGTCATCTTCAACGGTTCGACCAGCCGTAAACCGGTGAGCCAGGCGAGCATCGAGCTGGTGTTCGATAACTCCGACGGCACCCTGCTTGGCGAATACGCGGCCTACGCGGAAATTTCCATTCGCCGCAAAGTGACCCGCGACAGCCAGACCACTTACTACCTCAACGGCACCAAATGCCGCCGCCGCGATATCACCGACATCTTTCTGGGTACAGGCCTGGGCCCGCGCAGCTATTCGATTATCGAGCAGGGGATGATCTCCAAGCTGATCGAGTCAAAGCCCGAAGACTTGCGCAACTTCATCGAAGAAGCGGCGGGTATTTCCAAGTACAAGGAGCGCCGGCGCGAGACTGAAAACCGCATTCGCCGCACCCACGAAAACCTGGCCCGCCTGACCGACCTGCGCGAAGAGCTTGAGCGTCAGCTCGAACGCTTGTACCGCCAGGCCGAGGCCGCCAAGAAGTATCAGGAATACAAGGGCGAGGAGCGTCAGCTCAAGGCCCAACTATCGGCCCTGCGCTGGCAGGCTTTGAATGAGCAGGTCGGTCAGCGCGAAGCGATCATCGGCAATCAGGAAGTCACCTTCGAAGCGCTGGTGGCCGAGCAGCGCAACGCCGATGCGGCTATCGAACGCTTGCGGGACGGGCACCACGACCTGTCCGAACGATTCAATCTGGTGCAGGGGCGCTTCTATTCGGTCGGCGGCGACATCGCCCGGGTCGAGCAGAGCATCCAGCACGGTCAGCAGCGTTTGCGCCAATTACAGGACGACCTGAAAGAAGCCGAGCGCGCGCGACTGGAAACCGAGTCTCACTTGGGTCATGACCGCACCTTGCTGCTGACCCTGGGTGAAGAGCTGGACATGCTCACCCCCGAACAGGAAGTCACCAGCGCCGCCGCCGAAGAGGCTGCCGCGGCGCTGGAAGAATCCGAAACCACCATGCACGGCTGGCAGGAGCAATGGGACACGTTCAACCTGACGGCCGCCGAGCCGCGTCGCCAGTCCGAAGTTCAGCAGTCGCGCATCCAGCAGCTGGAAACCAGCATGGAGCGGCTGGCCGATCGTCAGAAGCGTCTTGGCGAGGAGCGCACGTTGCTCTCGGCGGACCCGGAAGACGCTGCAATCATGGAACTCAGCGAGCAACTGGCCGCGAGTGAAGCGACCCTCGAAGATTTGCAGGCCAGCGAAGAAGCCCAGGTCGAACGCCTCGAGCAACTGCGTCAGGAATTGCAATTAGCGCTGCAAAATCAGCAACAGGCTCAGGGTGATTTGCAGCGTCTGAACGGTCGCCTCGCCTCCCTTGAGGCCTTGCAGCAAGCCGCGCTCGATCCGGGCACCGGCACCGCTGAATGGCTGCGCGAACAACATTTGGCGGATCGTCCGCGTCTGGCCGAAGGCCTGAAAGTCGAAGCCGGTTGGGAGCTGGCGGTGGAAACCGTGCTCGGCGCCGACCTGCAAGCGGTGCTGGTGGATGACTTCGGCGATTTCGATCTGGCCGGTTTTGCCCAAGGCGATTTGCGCTTGCTCAGCCCGGCCACTGATGGCGTGCGCGTGCCCGGCAGCCTGCTTGATAAAGTTGAAGCGCAGATCGATCTGGCGCCATGGTTGGGGCAGGTTAAACCGGTCGACAGTCTTGAACAGGCTTTGGCCTTGCGTGGTCAATTGGCGGCCGGCGAAAGTCTGATCAGCCGCGATGGTTATTGGGTCGGTCGGCACTTCTTGCGCGTGCGTCGGGCCAGCGAAGCGGAAAGCGGTGTGCTCGCCCGGGGTCAGGAAATCCAGCGTCTGGGCCTTGAGCGCGAAGAGCGCGAAGCCACGGTCGAAACCCTGGAAACCCAATTACAAAACCTGCGGGCGCAACAGCGTCAGCAGGAAAACGGCCGCGAACATCTGCGCCGTCTGCTGCAAGACGAAGCCCGTCAGCAAGGTGAGTTGAAAGCCCAGTTGTCCGCCGGTAAAGCCAAGGCCGAACAACTGACCTTGCGCCGTACACGCCTGGACGAAGAACTCACCGAGTTGGCTGAACAACGCGCTCTGGAACACGAAAATATCGGCGAGGCGCGTCTGCAATTGCAGGAAGCCCTCGACAGCATGGCGCTGGACACCGAGCAGCGCGAGTTGCTGCTGGCTCAGCGCGACAGCTTGCGCGAGCGACTCGATCGGGTGCGGCAGGAAGCCCGGCAGCACAAGGATCACGCCCATCAACTGGCGGTGCGTCTGGGTTCGCTCAAGGCCCAGCACGATTCCACACGTCAAGCGCTGGAACGTCTGGAAATGCAATCCGAGCGCCTGACCGAGAAGCGCGAACAGCTCAGCCTCAACCTGGAGGAGGGGGAGGCTCCGCTGGAAGAGTTGCGCCTCAAACTCGAAGAGTTGCTCGACAAACGCATGACCGTCGACGAAGAACTCAAGACTGCGCAGATCGCTCTGGAAGACGCTGACCGTGAATTGCGTGATGCGGAAAAACGTCGCAACCAGGCCGAGCAGCAATCGCAGTTGATTCGCGGCCAGATGGAAACCCAGCGCATGGAATGGCAAGCCCTGACCGTGCGCCGCAAGGCGCTCGAAGATCAATTGCTGGAAGACGGCTACGACCTTCACGGCGTACTCGCAACGCTGGTGGCCGAGGCCAACGAGAAAGACGCCGAAGAAGAACTCGAACGCATTGCCGCGCGGATTCAGCGCCTCGGTGCGATCAACCTGGCGGCCATCGACGAATACCAGCAACAATCCGAGCGTAAACGTTATCTGGATGCGCAGAACGATGATCTGGTGGAAGCACTGGACACGCTCGAGAACGTGATTCGCAAGATCGACAAGGAAACCCGAAACCGCTTCAAAGATACCTTTGATCAGATCAATGGCGGTTTACAGGCCCTTTTCCCAAAAGTTTTCGGTGGAGGACGCGCCTATTTGGAACTGACGGGCGAAGATCTACTCGATACAGGGGTAACGATCATGGCGCAGCCGCCAGGAAAGAAGAACAGCACCATCCATTTGCTCTCCGGTGGCGAAAAAGCCCTGACTGCCTTGGCTCTGGTTTTTGCCATCTTCAAGTTGAATCCGGCGCCGTTCTGCATGCTCGATGAAGTTGACGCACCATTGGATGACGCTAACGTTGGACGCTACGCACGGCTGGTCAAAGAGATGTCGCAGACGGTGCAGTTCATCTATATCACCCACAACAAGATCGCCATGGAAATGGCCGAGCAACTGATGGGGGTGACGATGCACGAACCGGGTTGCTCGCGTCTGGTGGCAGTGGATGTCGAGGAGGCGATGGCGATGGTGGATGCCTGAGTCGGCGCTTGTAGGGGAGGTGTTTTTGAGTTGTAGGACCTATTTACCCGCCCTGACTTGCTGGCCAATCGACATATTCGCGCAAGCCGTTGTGACAGACGGTGTAAAGTTGCCTTTGGTCGTGCTAGTTTAATGTCAATTTATTGTATGCGTGGGCAAAACGCCTGTCAGAACATAGAGTTGGCGCCACGTTTTAAAGCGGTTTACGAGTTGTAAACCTCTTATTTTTCAGCATTTTTTATAGAGGCACGGGATTACATGGAAATCGGTCTGCGCGAGTGGCTGATCGTCATCGGCATTATTGTCATTGCCGGTATTCTTTTCGATGGCTGGCGTCGCATGCGCGGCGGTAAGGGGAAACTGAAATTCCGTCTTGACCGAAGTTTGTCCAACTTGCCGGACGAGGACACCAGTGCCGAGCTGTTGGGCCCGCCCCGCGTGCTGGATACCCATAAAGAACCGCAACTGGACGAGCACGATCTGCCGTCGGTGAGCATGTCTGCTCGTGAGCCGCGTGAGTCGGGTTCCAAGCGCGGCAAGCGTGGCCATGGCGAGCCTTCCCAGGGCGACATGAACCTCAGTCTGGATCTGGACGGCGGCCCGAGCTTCAGCAGCCGTGACGACGATTTCCCGGATGACACCAAGGCTTCGAGTTCGGCCAGCGACAAGGAACAACCGCAAGCCGAAGAAGTGCTGGTGATCAGCGTGATCTGCCGCGACGCTGCTGGCTTCAAAGGTCCGGCGTTGTTGCAGAATATTCTGGAAAGCGGTCTGCGTTTCGGCGAGATGGACATCTTCCACCGCCACGAAAGCATGGCTGGCAACGGCGAAGTCCTGTTCTCGATGGCCAATGCGGTCAAGCCGGGCGTCTTCGATCTGGACGACATCGACCACTTCAGCACGCCGGCAGTGAGCTTCTTCCTCGGTCTGCCAGGTCCGCGTCATCCGAAGCAAGCCTTCGACGTGATGGTGGCCGCGGCGCGCAAACTGTCCCAGGAGCTGAACGGCGAGCTGAAAGACGACCAGCGCAGCGTGCTGACCGCCCAGACGATCGAGCATTACCGTCAGCGCATCGTTGAATTCGAACGTCGCGCCCTGACCCAGAAGCGTTGATTCAAAAGGTTGCTCCCGCGCCGTGCGCGGGACGATCAGCAAAATAGATTGAGCAGCCTCGGCTGCTCTTTTGCTTTATGAGAGAACACCCATGACCGCCGCCAAAAACCGCATTCTAGAGCTGCGTGCTGAGCTGGATCAGCACAACTATCGCTACCACGTGCTGGACGAGCCGAGCATTCCGGACGCCGAATACGATCGGTTGTTCCACGAGCTCAAGGCCCTCGAAGCGGCCCATCCCGAACTGATCACCAGCGACTCGCCGACCCAGCGCGTCGGCAGTGCGGCGTTGTCGGCGTTCACACAGGTGCGTCACGAGGTACCGATGCTCAGCCTCGGCAACGCCTTCGAAGAAACCGATATGCGCGAGTTCGATCGCCGGGTAACTGAAGGTCTCGACCTGCCAGCCGGCGACTTGTTTGGCGGCGGGGCGGCGGTGGAATACAGCTGCGAACCCAAGCTCGATGGCCTGGCGGTCAGCTTGCTGTATCAGGACGGCGTGCTGGTACGCGGCGCGACTCGCGGCGACGGCACCACGGGCGAAGACATCAGCGTCAACGTCCGTACCGTGCGCAACATTCCGCTCAAGCTGCAAGGCGCGGGCTGGCCGGCGACCCTGGAAGTGCGCGGCGAAGTGTTCATGTCCAAGGCCGGTTTTGAGCGTCTCAACGCCACGCAGCTGGAAGTCGGCGGCAAGACCTTCGCCAATCCGCGCAACGCGGCGGCGGGCAGTTTGCGCCAGCTCGATTCGAAGATTACGGCCAACCGTCCACTGGAGTTCTGCTGCTACGGCATCGGTCAGATTTCGGCCGATATTGCCGACACGCACATTGGCAACCTGCAGCAACTCAAAGCCTGGGGCATGCCGATCAGTCATGAGTTGAAACTGGCTCGCGGCATTGTTGAATGCCTGGATTACTACCGCGACATCGGTGAACGCCGAAATTCGCTGCCCTACGAAATTGATGGCGTGGTGTTCAAGGTCAACAGCATTGCCTCTCAGCGTGAGTTGGGTTTCCGCGCGCGCGAACCGCGCTGGGCGATCGCGCACAAATTTCCGGCCATGGAAGAGCTCACCGAGTTGCTCGACGTGGAATTCCAGGTTGGCCGCACTGGTGCGGTGACGCCCGTGGCGCGCTTGAAGCCGGTTAAGGTGGCCGGTGTGACTGTGGCCAACGCGACGTTGCACAACATGGACGAAGTGGCGCGTCTGGGCCTGATGATTGGCGACACCGTGATCATCCGCCGCGCCGGCGATGTGATTCCGCAGGTGGTGCAAGTGGTCATCGAGCGCCGTCCGGACAACGCACGGCCAGTACAGATTCCCGAGAAATGCCCGGTCTGCGGTTCCCATGTCGAGCGCACGCAACTGGTCAAACGCAGCAAAGGTCGCGAGACCGTCAGCGAAGGCGCGGTGTACCGCTGCGTCGGTCGTCTGGCCTGCGGTGCGCAACTCAAGCAGGCAATCATTCACTTTGTCTCCCGTCGCGCCATGGACATCGAAGGCCTGGGCGAGAAGAGCGTCGAGCAGCTGGTGGACGAAGGGCTGGTGAGTTCGCCGGCTGATTTGTACGCGCTGACGTTCGAGCAGATTGTCGATCTGGAAGGTTTTGCCGAGTTGTCGAGCAAGAACTTGCTCAGCGCCATCGAAGACAGCAAGCAGCCGAGCCTGGCACGCTTTATCTACGCCCTCGGGATTCCCGATGTCGGTGAAGAGACGGCGAAGGTGCTGGCGCGTTCTCTCGGCTCGCTGGAGCGGGTTCAGCAAGCCTTGCCGCAAGTGCTCACGTATTTGCCGGACGTTGGTCTGGAAGTGGCTCACGAGATTCACAGCTTCTTTGAAGATGCGCATAACCAGCAGGTGATCAAGGATCTGCTCAAGCACGGCATGCAGATTCAGGATCAGGGCGAGTTGGGCGCCGAGTTTGCCGCCAGCACTACGTTGGGTGGCTTCCTCGACAAACTGCACATACCTTCGGTCGGGCCGGGTGGGGCGCAGAAGCTGGCGGATAAGTTTGGTTCGCTTGACGGGGTTTTCAGCGCCGACTGGCTGGATATGCGCCAGGCGCTGCCGGAAAAACAGGCCACTTCGGTTCGCGAGTTCTTTGCGGTTGCGCAAAATCGCCACATTGCTGAAGCCGCCGAGAAACAGCTGCGTGAATTTGGCATGCACTGGCAGAGCGAGAAGAAAGTCGTTGAGGGCTTGCCGCTGGCCGGGCAGACCTGGGTGCTGACCGGTTCGCTGGAGTTGATGAGCCGCGACATCGCCAAGGACAAACTTGAAAGCCTCGGTGCCAAGGTGGCGGGCTCGGTATCGGCCAAGACCCATTGTGTGGTCGCTGGACCGGGTGCCGGTTCGAAGTTGACGAAGGCTAATGAGCTGGGATTGAAGGTTCTGGATGAAGAGGCATTTGTTGAGTTTCTGAGTAAGCACGGCATCACGGTTTAGTCGTGATCGTTCCTACGCAGAGAGCGTGGGAACGATCATTCGCGAGTAATGATCTAGTCTTGGCAAGCCCCAGGGAGAGATCGCCATGTACCGCTTCTTCGAACAGCTCAGTACACGCATCGCCGCGCCCTTCATCGGCGAAAGCTCGCGCAACAGCAAGGTCTGGCAATGCCGCTGCGGGCAGTCACTGTTTTTTCGCAACAGCCAGTGCCTGGCGTGTTCGGCAGCGTTGGGGTATCAACCGGAGGAGAGTCGCCTATCGTCGCTGCAGCCCGGCTTGCAGGCTGATACCTGGTTGCTCGACGCCGATCCCGAAGCCGGTGTCTTGCGCCGCTGCGCCAACCTCGATTCCCCGGCCGCGTGCAATTGGCTGCTCCCCGCCAATGACCACGATGCGTTATGCATCGCTTGTAGCCTGAACCACACCATTCCCGACCTGTCGATTGCCGAAAACCACGAACGCTGGCGCAAGGTCGAAACGGCCAAGCGTCGACTGGTCGCACAGTTGGTCAGCCTGGGTTTGCAGGTGATTTCCAAAACCGTTGACGAAGAGGCTGGCCTGGCCTTCGATTTCATTGGTGTCGACCTCGAAGGCAAGCCGCCGACCACCGGTCACTCTAACGGTCTGATCACCCTCGATATCAAAGAAGCCGACGACGCCCATCGCGAGCAGATTCGGGTGCAGATGCACGAACCTTATCGCACGCTACTCGGGCATTTTCGGCATGAAGTCGGGCATTACTACTGGGATCGGTTGATCGCCAACAGCCATTGGCTGGAACCGTTCCGAGGCTTGTTCGGCGACGAACGCGCCAGCTACACCGGCGCTCTCGAGCGGCATTACCAGCAAGGCGCACCGCTTGACTGGCAGCAACATTACGTCAGCGCCTACGCGACCATGCACCCGTGGGAGGATTGGGCCGAAACCTGGGCTCACTACTTGCACATGATGGATGCGGTGGATACGGCGTTGGGGTTCGGAATGAGTGCCAGGGAGATGGATTTCGACTATCAGCCGTTTCCCCCAAGTACTCTCTATGATCCACAGCATCCCGGCGGCGCGGCGTTCCTGTCGTTCGTCAATGCGTGGATCGAACTGGCCGGCATGCTTAATGAGTTGTCGCGCAGCATGGGGCAGCCGGATTTCTATCCGTTCGTCCTGCCGCCGGCAGTGATCGCCAAGCTGCACTTCATCCACCTGGTGATCCAGCAGGAGGGTGGCAGGGCAGATGAGGTGTTGCAGGACTTGTAGCCGCCTGCGTCCGCTTGTAGCAGCTGTCGAGCCTGCGAGGCTGCGTTCGGCTGCGAAGCAGTCGTGAAATCAGGCAACGCGGTTTTTCAGGTAAACCGCGTGCGACGGTTTTCGACTGCTGCGTCCGAACGCGGCCCGAGCCGAACGCAGGCTTCGCCAGCGGCTACAGGACTGCGGTGTCCCGCAGACTTTGCATGTCCTTGAAGCAGCACATATTTTTTAATCCGCCCGAACGGTTGTAACTTCGTCTCAGACAGGTACAATGGCGCGGCTCGCCGTCAGGTGAGCGTCGTTATGGTGATCCCATCGGTCCCCCCGCAACGATTACCCGTGAACCTGGTCAGATCCGGAAGGAAGCAGCCACAGCGGGAACATTGTGTGCCGGGGTGTGGCTGGTGGGGGCACCACCTATCTCTAAATCCTTGATTCTACAAGGATTTGTCAGTCAAAAAACTCGAAGTGTGACAGCGTTTAAGTACACCTAAGTGGTGCACTGTGCTGACGATCTTACCTTGACCATTTTACTCTCGCCATCGTTGCCGTTCAGGTCGCATCGTTTTATTCAAGCATCCTTGGGGGGTGCGAGGAAAGTCGAAGTTCTTCCGCGCTTTTCTCAGCCCTTAATGGCACATCGACATAATTGATTGCCATGCGACTTGGCGAGGGGTATAAGGAAGTCGCTGGGCGTACCGTCCAGGTGCTCTTTAAACATGGTGAATATTCTCTGGGCTTGCAGTTGGTGGTCGGGAAACTGACCAGCTTTGGTGTTCTTCAAAGCTACCTCTCCGCAACGACTCAGTCCCCTAGGTCGTCCTATGTGTGTGTCCTGTGCTTGGGCCGCGCGTCATCGAGGTGTTCCGCGTTAGCGTTTGCTTTATGCGCTGGCGAAGTGTTCCTCGTTAACGTAAAGCTGTTCGGTTTACGCAATTGGCATGTGTTGACGGATGAATTCTACGGTGACGAAGTTTGTGGCGGCGACGGCTTATCGATATTGATAAATCAATATCAATAAGCAGAACTGTGGTTTGTAGTGGTGTCTTGGAAGTTCCATTCGGCCCGGAATGCTTTGGCGGCGGCAATTTCGCCGGCGAAGGAGCTACAACCATGCGTAAGAAGAAAGCAGTCCGTTCTCGGACTATTCTGAAAAAGCACAATATCCAAGACACCCGCGTTACAGTTGATAGTGAACGTTCTCATAGCAACGAAGGAAGAAGCAGTCGGTTGAAACGAATCCGCTATGCGGTGGAGGGACTTCTGATTCGCCAAGTGCTTTTGGAGATATGGGAACGTAAGCAGGAGTACTGGGACGGAGCCTGCGAGGTTGTAGGCAAACTCCTTGAGGTTGTTCTCTCATGACGCAACAAATCACATCATTCGAATTCTGAAAGGCCGATCTGAGTATCGGCCTTTCTTCATTTTAGGGATCGGAATATGGACGCTCCTACGTACCCTTTCAAGCCTATTCACAGTATCCAGGCATTAGCCTTGGCGCTGGGCGAGAGCGAACGTCTGCTAGAGCGCCTTGCGATCCGTGCTGACCGAATGTACCGCCATGTACCTCAAGAGAAGAAAGGAAAGAAGCGAGATACTTATGATGCTCACGAGCCACTCAAGCGGGTTCAGCGAAAGCTCGTTGACCGGGTGTTATCCAAAGCTATCTTCCCCGCGTATCTTCACGGAGGCATAAGGGACCTTAAGTCCCCGAGGAGCATTCATAGCAATGCGACCGTGCATGCGGGAGCAAGGTTCGTCATCCTCCAAGATATCCGGAACTTCTACCCATCCATATTGGAAAGCCAAGTGGACGCCTTGTTTCGCGGGCTGTTCGGATTTGGAGCGAGTGTAGCGGCCCTGCTATCGTCAATTTGTACTCGTGAAGGGAGTGCGCCCCAAGGGGCTAGTACGAGTGGCTACATCGCCAACCTGGTTTTCTGGGATGTTGAACCAAAGATCGTAAAGGACCTTTTGGACCGAGGCTTCCAGTATTCACGATTTGCTGACGATATCACTATCTCCTGTAGCCGCGAGCCATCGTCGAGCGAGCTTTCCGGCATTGTTTCGACCATCACTGGGATGTTGGCTGCTAAAGGCTGTCATCAGAAGCGTACGAAGCTCCACATGCGTGTTCGTGGGCAAGGCATCAAGACTGATGAGGCTACTTTTCAGCCGGTCACGGTAACAGGGTTGAGCGTCTTCAATAGCACTCCAGGCCTAACTAAGTTGGAACGTAAGCGTATACGTTCAGCGGTCAGGGAGTTGGAAGTGATGAGCGAGTCGATACCGGGCTGGGCTGTCCTTGAACCGATGTATCACCGTTCGATGGGGCGCGTAGGAAGGCTTCTGGCGTGCGGTCATCCTGACGGTGAGGCATTAAAGGCTCGCCTCAATGTGGTTAAGCGGTCGTACCAACCACCGTTGCTCGAACGGTATCAGCAAACAATCACCGCATGCTTGGCTACAACGGCTGATTCCCTCGGTAGCGCTTCTTCCTGTCCTGATCAGTCTGCGGAGCGAAATGGCCCTTTACCTTGGGAGAATTGCCGCCCATCACCCACGGATTGAACCGTATCGTATGTCAGTATACTGTTTTTATATACAGTATTCGGTGCGTGCGGGATGAAAGACGATTTGATCGACGACAGCGGGTTTGAACTGGGATTGCCCTCCCGCGAGGAAATGCTCAAGCACCAGTGTGATTTGCTTTGTGCCGAGCTGGAGACAACAAGGCGAGACTTGCGTAGAGCCCACAAAACCATCGCTGGAATGATCGTTATGTACCGGGAAAGCTCGACGGAGCTGGCCGCCCTGAAGATTGAACACGAACGGCTGAAGTGGACGCTGACGGACATGTACAGCCGGGAGCGGGAACAAGGAACGACCCAGCTAGGGTGCGCCTACGGTGACTACGCACCCAAAGACAAGGCCTAGCTCCATGTCACAGTAAGCAGTAGCATCTGGGATATACAGGAGGCCCACATGAAACTTAGCAGGTTGTTAACCAGAGGCGTGCAACATGCCAACTAGTGACGAATGGACGGAATGGCACCTAACATCCAGAGGCTGGCTGTGTGGAACCGAGCAGAAGGATTATCGACGGGTGGACCGATCACCACCAGCAGACCGAGTATTAACCAGCAAATACAGGGTGTACTTGAGATCATCGAATGCGATGGTGGACAAAGGCAGTGAAGATATCTGGAGGTCTCCTGATAACGATGTAGTGGATGAGCTTCTCAAGCTATACGGCAAGCCGCCTGAACACTTGTAAGAAACTAAGGACCACTTTCCACAGATGCCTTAGCCCCCGCCGCGAATCGGGGTGCAACTCTTCAGACGATCCAGAATCAGCTGGAAAAATAATGATGGGGCTCACCCGGCGTGACGTACTGCATCCAGCGAGAATGGGCACTGTCCACACCGGGCGAGCGGGACAGATTGTAGGTTGCTGCTCTCTGGCTGTCAGCGATCAAAGGCGTATTCGCATGATTGCGTCAGTGATCCCTTGAGCATTTGTGTCCAGCGTTCCCAATGCCGCTGCTGCGTTGTCGGCGACACTTCCTGCCCCGTTCTCTGAGAGCAATTTAGTTATTTCTTCAATCGCTGCGGCTAACGCATGTTGATTATGGAGCAGCAGTGTCAGTGCGTCCGCCGTAGCGATCTTGCTTTCTGGGCTATCTGACATGGCTATCGTCCTTGAGTGAGATTGCGGCAAGCCTAGTTCATCTCACCACTGGCTGGGGCCACTTTTCCAGCTCCGCTGACACCACGGTAATTGCACTGACTTGTAGTGGTCAACTGATCCCGGACACGGTTTTAAGGTTTTCTTCGGTTTTTGCCG
>NZ_JALBYU010000039.1 GCF_029963765.1 Pseudomonas sp. UYIF39 | reverse complement strand
ATTGGATCTTCTGTGAACACATTATTTGTGAACACCACAGATCCCCTGTGGGAGCGAGCTTGCTCCGGGCGGCGTTCCGACGATAGCGTCAGTGGAATCAACAGAAACCAAACGGTTAAAGCGCTATGTCGTTTTGATCGCCATCTCGTTCTCCAGCGACCTCCCCACCAGCAACAACCCCAACTCACTCAACTGATAAATCGCCATCGCCAGATGTCGCGGCTTGTCGTCCAGGCTTTCTGCCAGGTCCAGCAGCAGAATGCTGACCGACGAAAAGGTTTCGTAGGTCTGGATGGTCAGGGCTTCGGCGGTTGCATCGGGGACGACGGTGAACATTTCCATGGCACGGCTCTGGGATGAGCGGAGGGAGTCGATGTCGGCGGCAGTGTGGAGTTTTTTTGAATCGAGGGTGGAGTAGGGGGAAACCGGGTCGGTTTCGGGGGGATTCGGTGTTGCCTTGAACATATTCTTGTTCCTTTAGTGGGGCTGCCACCAATTCGCGACTAAACGAAGGGGTGGCGGCTGTACGCAGGTTAGTCGACCGGGAGGAGACAAGAAAAACCGGCGCGCCCGAGGGCGCCCTGCGCACAGTCACCATAACGAGCAAGGATAGGGATTACCTGACCGTATGGAGTGCAATGCACCTTCTTATCACCTCCGGGCGACTAAACCCGATCGCTGATGGGCAGCGACGCGGATCAAGTTACGGGGCAAGGCCAAGGCGCACAAGCCGGCGGATTCTGGCGGATCTGTAGGCAACGGCGCAAGGTGCTGTAGCCGCGGACTGAAGCGTTGAAAACATTGGGGAAAGTGATGGGGTGCAGGATGACCGTTCGTCTTAACTGTCACATTTGACAGGTGTAAAAAAGGCGGCCCTTACGTAAAGCTTCCTCATTCGGAAAACGCTGAGCGGAGGAATTCTTATGTCCACTGATCTCGATGGACCTTCTGTGGAGGGTTCAGATAATGAATTTGAAAAATTTCGTATAACGAGCCCCTCGACCAATGGAGTCATTACTACGCCGGGCGTTTTGATCAGCGGAAGGGGGGGGCTGCCCTTTTCGATTCATGTACGCAAAATCAACCTTGACGGCACCCAGACCTTATTGGGAATCGCCTATCCGCAACCTACTCCAGGGGGGCCTTGGTCGATCGGCTCTGTTCCTTTTGTGGACGGTGAGCACAAGATTATCGCCGTGATGATAGGTATCACGGGTGATGAAGTTCCCACCGAGCCGGTTACATTTCAGGTCAAGGTTCCGTCGTTAGCTGTTCCTGACATCAGCACACCTGAGTCAGGTGTTACTTACGATGCCAGAATCTGGGTGAGCGGAACAAAGGGAGTCCGGAGAGCCCTCATCGAAATTTTCCAGGACTTGACAGAAAACAGAATAGGTTTTGTTACGGTAGATTCAAACGATGGTACTTGGGGGACCTATGTCAACTTTCCGGTCGGGCCTTTCTCAATTGTTGTGAGGCAGACGCTGAGCAACCGACCGTCTGCGTCCAGCAGTGATCGTGCTTTTAAAGTCCGCCCCCCCGCATTCACTGCTGTCAATGTGGAGTACCTGACCGAAACATCGGTGAAATTCTCTGGTGTCGGCCACACCGGCGCCACGGTCGAGATCACTAGCGGGCCGGGTGGGCCAACGCTGGGCCCGGTGACGGTCGTCAACAACGCCTGGTCCGTTGAGGCCACGAATTGGCCTCCCGGTCAGTACAGTTTTTCGACCACACAAAAAGTGTCCGATAACGACCTTGGCTGGATTGTTTCGACACCTTATGCGTTCACCTTCACCTGGGCGCTACATGGACCTGCTGACGTTCGCCATACCGGGGACTACACACCGGTTTTCTTCGGCAGTGGCTACAACGGCGCCACGGTCGAACTGTTCAACCCCAACCGTGTGGACAAGGCTGCACCGGATGCGCTGGTGATCGGCGGAGGCTGGTCAAGCCTGGCGTCTGCCGTCTGGGGGCCGACGTTGAAGCGTGAGGTTCACTTGCGACAACGGCTGGGCCAGGTTGTCTCCGACGGTTGGGTTGTACTTCAGGTGACCATTGCCCCGCTCGCTCCGGTCATCACAAGGATGATCGATAACGAGACCACGCCGATCTTCGAGGGTACCTGCTGGCCCGTGGCGCAGGTCAATCTGAAATTCAGCGACGACCCAAAGGTCTATACCGCCACGGTACTAGGCAGCGGCACCTGGAGGTATTCGCGGCCCACACCGTTCGAAGTCGACACCACCCACACTGTCACGGTCACACAGCGATGGGCCGATCAGGATTCGCCGCCGGCAACAATGTCTTTCTCGGTGAACCGCACGCTTCCCACTCCGGTGTTCACCGCACCGGAGTTCAACGAGGAGGTGGGGCGTGATCTGCTGGTCGAGGGCACAGAGGGTGTGGCCGGTGGGCAGGTTCAGCTGTGGGATGCTCAGTTCGATCCCCATCTTCTTGGGACAAGCGCAATCCTGAGCATGGATGGCCACTGGTCTGTGGCGCTCAAAGGATTGGGGTTTCGCGAGTATCGGATTTACGCCGTGCAGGTCATGGGCTCGCGAACCTCCGAACGCACTGACGTGCATGTCTTCAAGGTGGTGGTGCTGCCGCCGGTGATCGAGGTGCCGGCACCGGGGGGGGCAATCGCGCGTACGGCGATCATTTCCGGTGCCGGCATGCCTGGTGCCCGGGTCGATGTCTATCTGGAAGGTGTTGCTGAGCCGTTACTGAGTGGTCTGTTGGTCAATACCGCCAGTCACTGGAGCAGCGAGGCGGTGACGCTGGAGATCGGGCATAAAACCCTCTGGGCCCGCCAAACCTTTGAAACGCGGCCGTCGAAGGACAGCCCGCGTCAGGCTTTTCGCGTGGTGCCTGCGAAGCCGTCTATCGAAACCCCGGTCGCGGTCGAGCGGGTTGGCCGGCAGGTGGTGGTGTCCGGTTTCGGCTATGCGGGCGATGAGGTCGCGGTGGCGTTAAGCGATGAGCCGCAAACGGTGCTCGGGCGTGCGTCGGTGCGCCCTGATCGCACCTGGTCGGTGGCGGTCGAGCTCGATCGGCCCGATGGCAGCTGTTCGTTAATGGCCGTGCAATCGCGAGGTGAGTTCAACTCAGACCCGTCAGAGGAGCGGCCCGTGGTGCTGGGCGCGTATGTGCCTAGCGTCGATGTGCCTGCGGCGGGTCGATGGGTCAGCGACCCGGTGGAGTTTGCAGGCAAGGGACAAACCGGCGTGGGCGTTCTAGTGAGTTGGTACAACCCCGAGCGGGTGCTGGCCAAAGAGATCGTCGTCACCGATGAGGGCTGGAAAGGTCAGTCGAGCCTGCGTTTGTTGCCAGGCGGCCACTGGGTCAGGTTCAAACAGCTCATCCACCGTGACGATGTGCTCTGGACCTACTCGGACTGGGCCGACAGTGCCCGCTTCGAGGTGGTTTCATCACCGCCCGGGTCGAAGTCTTAGGCTGAGAAATCCGACGAAAGGTAGCGTCTACTGTCAGTTCTGACAGTAGACGCTAAGCCTTGCCATTGCGCCAAATCACCCTGTCGAATCCACAGAGTAATCCGCCACCGAGATGTTCGACACCTTCGGTTGCCGATGCAAGGAGCTTGAACATGGCTACCTCCCCGAATCGTTCCGCCCTGCAACTGTTTGAACAGACGTTCAGCCAGCAAGAGCAGCGTCACGGCTACGCCAGTCTGGCGACCTACCTGCAAGACGGTGGCTCGATTTTCCCATTGGTGGAACAGGGCGTGGGGGGGGTGATGCGCACGTACGGGTTGACCGAACTCGACGCGAAAACCTTCCTGGAACCGGCCAATGCCCTGGCGATCTACGTGCGACGGCAGTTTATCGAACACACCTTGTTTGGTGATCCGGCACGGGCGGTGGGGCCGCAGAGCGGGCTGTTATCGATGATGGAAGGGCCGAGTTTCCAGAAGCTGTTTGCCGTGAATTTCGACAAATTTTGCCCGCCGCAAGCACTGGAATCTGTCTACTCCCCCGTGGCTTATCTGATTGACCTGTTGGACTGGATCAAGACAAAAATCGAGACGGTCGGCACGGCTGACAAACTACCGCTGCACAATCGGCGCAAAGACCTCAGAGAGCTGCTCATCGACTCCAATGCGGTGTATCAACCGGTGTCGGCGGTGGACATCATCGTCCCGGTGCTGGAAACCTTTATCACCGAGCACAAGCCTGAAATGACCGATCTGGAAGCTGCACTGTTCCAGGCCCGGTACCCCAACGGGCTGCCGTACTACCAGCATTGGGTCAGCCTGAACTATGTCGCCCGGCACAACGGCTTGTCGGTCGGTGACGTGGCGCATCTGGTGGACCTGGCCACGCCGCACTTTCTGCAACCGCATACCCTGGACAGCGATGCACCGCGGGCACTGTTCCATGCCTCGCGGCTGGGGCCTTATCAGCGGGAGATGTTGACGGAGGCTGCGCATTTCACTGGCGATACAGGTAATCAGGCTGAATTCTATCTGCGTCACTTCGGCGCGCTCGCCAACGAGTGGTGCCAGTACAAAAACGTACCGTTCTTCTGCGAACGAACCAAGCTCGATTCCCTGCAACTGGAAGCCTTGCTGTCGGTGGGCAGCTTTGCCCCCGTGCGGTCCGCCAATGCACCTAAGGGGCCAACAGAACCGACCCCGTCGCCCGTCAGCAGCACCCAGTCGGGTTCGGTCTATATCAACGCCGGTGCGGCCACTTCCATCGGTCTTGAGTTCGTCGCTACGGAGACCCTGCACCGCCTGACGAATGTCACCCACGGCCAAATCGACCGTTTGAACCGCAAGTTGCGCCTTGACCAATGGCTGGGGTTGCCGCCCGAACAGGTCGATGCGTTGCTTGCGGCGGCGATCAAGGCGGAGACACCCACCCCAACCCTGTACTGGATCACGGAAAACAGCGTGCAGGCTCTCGGCCTGTTTCAAACATTGCGTGAACGCTATGGCTGCACGGCAGAGGATTTTGCGGCGTTTATTCATGAGGTGTCGTTCTATGGTCGGGGCGATACACCGTCGCTGTTTGATCGGACATTCAATTCAAAAGGCAATTATTCGGATGCGTTGCAACTGGATCACCTAGCGTTTGACTTGCTGCCGCCGGCCGGCACAACCGAAACGACGATCAACCGACTGTGCAGCGGCCTGGGTATTGATCTGCTGACTTACGGTTTTCTGGCGCAAGCGATTGCCTCGGGCCACAACCGCACGGACGGCAAGCTGCTCCGAACCCCGGCCGTTGTTTCGAGCTTCTATCGTCTGGTGAAACTGTCCAGGCTGTTGGGCATCACACCGATCGAAGGGGTGTTGCTGTTGACGGTGCTTGGGGGCGAGACCTGGCTCAGGGCGGTGGCCGGTGTGCCAAGAATCCAGGCGCATACCGAAAACACACCCAACGTGCTGGTGGTCATCCAGGCCCTGCACGCGTGCGTGGGCTGGTGCCGCGAGCACAACCTGGAGGTGCGCTGGATGTTGCAGCAGGTGACTGCACCGGCCACTTCACAGAAAGAAACCACGGCCGAATGGCAGTTGTTCGAGCCGGTGCGCAACTTGCTCACAGGCACGCTGTTTACCAACGCCGAACTGCTGATGGCAGGCGTGCCTTCTTTGGACGGTGGGGCGGATTGGCTGGACTTGCTGAGCGGCCTGGTCGAACGCGACGGCTTGGTGAATACCCAACCGACGTCGGACGAGGGTGAGACTGATTACGCGACGATCGCTCGCGAAAAACTCCTCAAAGCCGTCATCTACGGCCTGGGTGATCGCTATGAGCCGATGTACATGGCCATCGTCGAGAACATGCTTAACGTATTGCTGCTGGCGAAGTCGGCCCAGCTGTCGGTGGTCAAGGAATGCCTGGCGGTTTACACCGGGCTGGCCTCGGAACAGGTGATACCGGTTCTGACGTGGGCGAATGGACGCGTGGATACCTTTCT
This sequence comes from Pseudomonas sp. UYIF39, assembly GCF_029963765.1. Classification (GTDB taxonomy): domain Bacteria; phylum Pseudomonadota; class Gammaproteobacteria; order Pseudomonadales; family Pseudomonadaceae; genus Aquipseudomonas. The sequence goes on along the minus strand of NZ_JALBYU010000039.1, from coordinate 22,865 downwards.
GCGTCAGGTGCTGACACGTTCAGTGTCAGACCCCGAGACAGCTGCAGGACGGGGCGGGCGTAGCCTGGAAGGCGATCAATTTTTGTTGCAGTTGGCCGAAGTCCGTCGGCGCAGTGAGATCGTCCTGAAACTGGAATTGAGTGTCGAGGTGCTGCAGGACTACCTCGACTACGGCAATCGCAAGTGGATGACGCAATCGGACCCACTGGCGGTCTCGCTCAGTACCTTCTACTACCTGACGGTGCTGGCCCGCGCCTTCACGATGAGCGAACAGCCGCAGGCCCGGCTGCTGGATTATCTGCGCGAGGTCGCGGCTCTGCCTTACGATCCGGCAGCCGACCCGGCTCATGGGGGCCCGTCGGCGCATGCCTTGTACCTGGTCCAGCAAGCAGCGGCGGCCAGGCTGGCGGTGTTTTTCGCCTGGAGCGCCCAAGAGGTGCTGGAGTGTGCCCAATCGATCAGCGAGCCCTTGGTGAGAAATCTGCAACAGCTGGATTTGTTGATGCGTGTGCGCAGGATGTCGGCTCGTAGCGGCATGGATGCGCGGACGGTTTTTCTGATGGGCAAGCTGCCAGCCAGCGCCACTGATGGTGCAGACAAAACAGCCTATCAGGTGGCGGCCGAGCAAGCCTTGCTGAGTCTTGCCGAGACAACCGAACCGGCCCTCGCCACGGCCAGCAATGAGCAGAACCAGACGGCGAAGGTCACGTGCGAGCTGATAGGTAACAACACGGTGATTGCCGGAAAGACTGGAGAAACAGTCACCTACAAGGTGACCGTCACAGACATGCAAAACCGGCCGATGAAAGGAGTCTATGTTCACTGGCAAGCCACCCTGGGCACGATTGTCGAAGGGGCGACCACCGAGGACGGAGAGGTATCAGTGAACTTTATCCCGGGCCGTACCCTGGGCGCTGACACCCCGCTGTTCTGGCTGGACCTGGGCGAAAAACAACCTGCCACCTCTGTGCAGGTCATTGCCGATGCCGGCTCGTACCGTTTTCCGCCAGCGCTGGCCTCTGAGGTGCCGACCGGTGACGTTCCGGCCGGTGCTGAAGTCGAGCTCTACGCCGTTATGCAAGACAGCTACCGCAACCTAGGTATCAACGCCCCAGTGAACTGGACCCTCAAAGTATCGGCGGACACTGGCAGTCTGGCGACGAACACCGACACCGTAGCGATCCGCTTTGGCCCCACCACTAACAGTGAGGGGCTCACCCGGGCCTTTGTTTCCAGCTCTACGGGCGGGACGTTCATATTCAGGGTCCTCAGCACCAGCAGCAGTACGGGCCTGGACCGTGGTCCCATCACCTTCTTGCCCTACACGCCAACCCCGTGACGGACACGGTTGCTGGTGAAGCAGCCTGCTGCACAGTCGAACGCTACCAGGTCACGACTCAGGAGAACCATCATGGAACGCACCAACATTGCCGGATTGCTTGAACAACGCCGTTCAGCCCTGGTCGAGTATTGCATCGGACAAGTCAAGAAATCCTCGGCGAACGACAACTACAATTTCCTGAGAACCCCCGGGGATCTGTTCGAACTCCTGCGTCTCGACCCGCTGGACAGCTACGCGGTACAGAGTTCCTGGGCGGCAGAAGCCACCAGTTGCGCCCAGCAATATATCCATGCGGTGTACTGCAAGCTGGAACCGGGTTTTGAGAACCACGCGTTCGACCCGGATGATCTGGAGCTTTGGCAGCTATTCGGCAACTACCCGGACTGGGCGGCGCTGCAGATGATTGCCTGCTACCCGGAAAACTACATCAACCCCTTCGTGCGGCAGCGCAAGACCGGGCTGTTCAAAGCCCTGGAAAACAACCTGAACCAGGCGCGCCTGACCACCGATTCGGTGCAACTCGCCTTGCAGGATTACCTGCAAGCGTTCGAGCAGATCTGCAACCTGGACGTGATCAGCGGCTATATCGATGGTGCCTCGGCCACCGATGCGGACTATTACTTCATCGGGCGCCAACGGGAGCAGCCTTTCCAGTATTTCTGGCGCAAGGCCGATATCGCACTCACCCAATGCTCGAAAACCGTCAACCCGGCGGCATGGGGCGAGTGGCAGCCGGTGGACATTCCCGCCGCAGAGAACGTGCTGGACATCCGGCTCGTGCAGTGGAGTGGCCGTTTATGCGTGGTCTGGGCACAGTGGCGCGACAAGCGCAGCACTAAAGGTGCCGGCGATTACATACCGCACAGGCTGGACATCAACGTGGCGTTCATGACCCAGAGCGGGCATTGGTCGGGGCCGCTGTCCTTGCACAGCGCCGAGGGGGACGACCTCACGCCTGCCGATGCCCGGATGATCGCGACCGTGGTGGTCGATAATCAGCACCCCAAGGGCAAGCTGTGTGTGTTGTTTATCCAGGACAGTAAAGACGTCGAAAAACATGTGTACCAGGCCCGGGATGTGCTGTTTCGCAGGATCGACAGCGATAAAGCGTTCATGGATCTGCTGGCCGGATATCGGTTCGTCAATCGCGACAGGGTGCAGCATTCGATCCTGGCGCTGAACCAGCCGGCGATCACCGAAACTGTCACGACCCCCGGTACATTGACCTCTTACTACGGGTTGCGAGCCTTGGTGTTCCGGGATTGGAACTCTGACGGCGTCGAGGAGAATGTGTTGCTGGTGTGCGGGGTGTGTGCGGCCAATACGGTCGGCCCGGCGGGGGACAAGACATTCGAGTTGAAGCTGCTGAATGGGAACGTAGGTGATCCTGCACCCTACACCGGGGCATTCTCCGGGAAAGGGGAATGGCACACGCCATGGATGGCCGTGCACCGGACAACTGCATTCCAAAACGCGACCTTTGAGTTTGGCGGCCTCACCGCGGCTGACGGTCTGGGACGCAAAGAGTACAAGCTGTCATTCACTAACACCGCGCTCTTTGTCACGCCCGCGCTGGACAGGAGCCACCCCTCGGGGGCGCAATTTCTCGACTTTCGTCAGCCGACCGGGTCGCTCAGGTATGTCCGTCTGAATTCATTGCACGGTCCCGAACTGGTGCAGGCCGCCAGCATTTCGGGCGATGCCGTACTGGGCTGGGAGATGCAGCACCGGGTGGAGCCGCCACCGACCGGCGGGCCAATCAGTGAGCCCAATGGTGCGTTCGACGGCGCCAACGGCTTGTTCTTCTGGGAGCTGCATTGCCATTTGCCGTTGCTGATCACCGCACGCCTGAGAGCCGAAGACCGTTACGCCGAGGCGCAAAACTGGCTGCATTACCTGTTTGATCCACAGGCCCCGGCCGTCACACAGATAGTGCCTCCCGATACCGTAGCAAAGCCGCGTTACTGGCGTTGCCGGCCATTGAATGTCCCCACTGATGTCAAGCCCAACCCCGGCTGTGAAGCCACCGCCCCAACCGACCCGGATGCCATCGGTTACTCCAACCCCCGGCACTTCCAGATCCTGGTGTTCACCGAGTACGTGAAAAACCTGATGGCCTGGGGCGATTGGTATTACCGCCAGCTCTCCCGTGACAGCCTGGTGGCGGCCAAGTTGTGTTACGTACAAGCCGAATTCCTGATGGGCAAGCCCCCCACGCAGAGAACCGTCAATCGCTGGCAACCGAGGACGGTGGGAAACCTGATGGACAGTGCCAGGACGCGGCCGGCCCTGGAGGCGTTCGAGCAGTCGCTTGCCCTCGATTTGGGCGACGTGGCGGCCAGGGCCAGGACCGCGCCGTTGCTCGGCCGCCTGGCGACCGGACCGTTCGAAGTGCCGATCAATCCGCAGTTGCAGGACCTGTTCGAGCAGCCCGCTCGGCGTCTGCACAACTTGCGTAACAACCTGACCATCGATGGCAAGCCGATGCAGGTTCTGCTGTTCAACCCGGTGACCGATCCCAATCAACTGCTGCGCGATCTGGCGGCCGGTGGCGTTGCTGGGCCGCGGCCGATGGGGGGGCGTCTGGTGGTTGTGGCGTTTCGTTGGCGGGTCTTGTTCGAGGCCGCATTGCGAGCGGCACAAATACTTCAGGAGTATGGCGGCCAATTGCTGCGCTTGCTCGAACAAAGGGATCGGGCCGAGATGGAGGAGCTGCAACACGGCCAGTTGGTGGAGCTGGGCGCTTATGCGCAGAGCGTGCAGGAACAGACAATCGCTCAGCTGGAGGCGAATGTGACCGCGCTGGGGCAGAGCCTGACGATGGCCGAAGAACGTGCCAATCACTACAACGCCCTCTATGAGGAAAACATCACGGCGGTGGAATACGACGTGATGAACAACATGCACCTGGCCAAACAAATGCACACGACTACACAGGCTATCAAGGGATTTGGTGCAGGGACTGCCGTGATACCGAACATTTTCGGTGTGGCCAGTGGCGGCGCCCGGCTCGAAAAACTGCCGGACGCCGTGGTCTATGGCCTGGAACTCGCGTCTGCACTGCTGCAAATGGATGCGGAAAAAAGCGCGACCACCGAAGCCTACCGCCGCCGCCGTGATGATTGGCAACTGCAACGCGATCAGGCACAGGGAGAAATGCGCGCCATCAGTGAGCAACTCACTGCGCAAACCCATGCCGTAGAAGCGGCCAAGGCCAGCCTGGCGCAAACCTTGAGGTCCAACAGCCACGCGCAGACGCTGTACACATTTATCAAGAAACGGGCCACCAACGCCGAGTTGTTCGGCTGGCTGGTGGGGCAATTCAAGGCGTTGCACTATCAGGCCTACGATGCGGTCGTGAGTTTGTGCCTCAATGCCCAAGCGTCGCTGAGTGCTGAAACCGGGAATTCTGATGCGCTGATTCCATTGCCTCAGGTCTGGCTGGATAACCGTCATGGCCTGACCGCTGGCGAGCACCTGCGCGGGTATTTACTGCGCATGGAGCGTGAATACCTGCAACGCCATGAGCGGCGTCTGGAGTTGATCAAGACGGTTTCGCTACGGCAATTGTTCGAAGATTCCCTGGATCGGCAAACCGGTTACGAGAGCTGGATCACTGCGCTCAAGGAGCTGCAGGAGACCGGCGCTCTGGAGTTCAAGCTGACGCAGTTGCTGTTCGATCGTGATCATCCGGGCCATTACTGCCGCCAGATCAGCTCGGTCGAAGTCGACATGCCGATGCTGGCCGGGCCCTACGAAAATGTCCGGGCCACCTTGCTGCAGATTAGCAGCATGACGGCGACCAAAGCGTCGGGGCGCTCGGTGGAATACCTGTATGCGCCAACCGCCGGGGGGGCGCCGGAGGATATCCAGATCGACCTGCGCAGCGGTCAGCAAATCGCCTTGTCGGTGGGTATCGCCGATTCCGGTATGAACGCCATGAAGCCTGACGAAGGCTTGCTCAATCCCTTCGAATGCACGGGGGCGGTCTCGAACTGGGTGTTGAAGTGCCCTTGGCCGGACAAGGAACCCCAACAGGCAATGCTGAAATCGTTGACCGACATCATTGTGCGTGTGCGTTACACGGCGCTGTCGGGCGATCCGGCCTTCACCCTTAAAGTCCAGAATCTGGTCAGCCAGCGGATCGCAACAGGAGCAGGCAATCATGAGTGAACCGGTCATTCAGGTTGATCAGAGTTTGATAAAGAATGGTGAGTTCAGCCAAGCGCTTGAACACTGGACTGAAGGACCGATCAATCCGAAGAATCTCGCTACTGGCAGTGGCGAGTATTCCGACGATGAGGGCTTCGAAATCAGTTACCTGATTGCCAGTGATGAAGCCTCGGTCAGCCAGGAGTTCGAGGTACCGAAGACCTTGGGGACTGATGCGCGTTATATCCTCAGTTTTCTTCACGAGACCTATAGCACCGCACCGGGCAAGTTGGTGATCGAAGTGCTGCGTCAGGGGGGCGAAACGCTTGAACTGCCGCTGAACCCTACCCACCCGCAAGTGGCCGATGAAGATCAGGTCCGGCAGGATGGCGGGCAACCATTCGCCTTCAAGCCGGACAAGACCGAGCATGAGCTGACACTGGCTCTGGAAGAGAAAGACCGCATACGCGTCAGCATTTTCAGCCCCAAGCAACCGGTTGACGGCATGGACTCATGGATACACGTCGCTCGACTCAGGCTGCGGGTGCATCTGCCGCCATTGCAGTTGCAGGTGATCAAGCTCGATGACGAATCGCGTCCAGCGGATCGTCCGTTGTACCTGTGTTATGGCGCGTCCCACAGTCTTGCTTTTGTACCGACGCCAGGTAACCCCTGGCTGGGCACCTGTGCGTCCTGGACCCTTGCCGACAACCCGCAAGGTGCAATTTTGGCGGATCCTGACTGGGGCAAGGACCATCCGCTGGAGTCGCCGTGGCAGCTTTTCTGCCCAATACTCGATGATCAGGAGCGCGGGCCATTGTCGATGACGCTGCAAAATCAGTACAGCGCCCAGGCTTACCCTATTGAGGTGTCGCTGGGGAATCATCGACTGGATTTTCGCGGGGTGCTGGAAGCCGTGTATGACCCGGTACTGGAGTATGAGGAAGACGTCCTCCTGGGCGTTCAGGTGATTTCGTATTACACGTCGCTGGCGATGCCCGGTCGGGAGGTCACCTGGCGTATCGACGGGCAACTCTCGGATAACGTTTCTACCACCGATGACGACGGTTGGGCGTACCTGACCTATGAGCCGAAGACACCTGGTGTGCATGTTATTGAGGCGTCCGTGGAAAGCCTGTATTACACCCCTGGCGTATTTACCAAAACACTGGAAGTGAACGCGCTTCAAACTGACCCGTGGCATGACGTGAAGGTCGTTGCCGAAGGCGAAGAAACGCCTTGGGCCGAAAAGACCGGTTATCCCAATCGCGGGTCAACTTATTTCGTCAGGTTGAAGTTGCCCGACGACAGCCCGTTGTCAGGCACCACACTGGCGCTGAAATGGGAGGGTACCGCTGCGCAGGAGCTGGGCGTAACCGTATTTCCGGAGCTGGAAGAACCTGTGCCGGTCGGTGACCAGGCACCTGAGTGGAGCATGACCTGTGATGATCGACTTGATGGTCGGTTCGACCTTTCGCTGGTCTGTTCGCGGCTGTTACGCCCTTCGCCATTGAAGCGCATGTCCTTGGCACGCAATCTGGTCACGAAGGGGGAGGTGCGAGGGCCCAATAAAGTGCCTGTGATCGATGAGCAGGAGTCGGTGCTGTTACGGGTGCAGGTGCTGCACCGTACTGAAAGAGGCTCGGGTGATCCGGTGACCAACGCCCTGGTGGACTGGGAGCTGCCCGATGGCCCGGTACGCACTTTTACCGGTGCGGGTGGCTGGGCCAGTATGCTGCATGCCCCGACCCAACCAGGGAATTACACCATCCCGGTCAAGATCCGGGCCCACGCGGAGATGGAACCTATTGGGCACGAGTTCCCGGTGACGGCGCTCGACACCAGCCCGTGGAAGAATCAGGTCGGGTTTTATCTGGACGACTCCCTGGTCGACCTGGCCGCGGTAGGGGTGGTTTGCCGACGTGGTGGGTCACACAGGTTCAGAGTGACGCCAACGGAAGGCAGCACGGTGGTGCATGAATCCATGACGTTGAGCTTTCGTGGTCCGGATCAGGATCTGGGGCTGCTGATCGGAGATCCGCAAGTCGATGAAGGTAGCTGGGTATGGCAGATCAGTTCCGAGTCCGGAGACAGTCGCAGCGGTTTGTTCGAGTGGCTTCTTGAGAGCGATGCAATAGCGTCACCCCGTGAATTGTCCGGACGCTTGCTGTCGGACAATCTTGCCGATGAAGTGAGTATTGTGCTTGACCAAGTGCGGGCACCGATTGGCCGCGACAAGCTGTACCCCTGCCTCGGGGCGATTCATCACTTCAACGTCTTGCCCAATAAACTGAGCCCGCTGGTCGGGCTCACAGCGCAGCTGATATGGACAGGAACGCCGGCCGAGGCGTTGGATGCAACGGTCGAACCGTCGTTGGACCAGCCGCCGACCTTTAGCGATGGCGGGGCGCGGTGGCTGTTGGATTTCACCGAAAGTCAGGAAAACGGGGAGTTCTCGCTGGGGTTGGAGTTGCCGCAACTCGGTCTGACAGCCACGGCCAACGACATGGCACTGGGGCACAACAAGCTAAGGATCGAGGCGCTGCATGAGCCGACCGTGGACCCGATTGTCGGCGATGACAGCACCTGGATGTGGTTACAGGTTGTTTCCACCTTTACCCGGCAGCCCGTTGCGCAGGTACCGGTGAGATGGACAGCGCAGGAAAGTCCCCTGACGGTGCAGACCGATACTGACGGCTGGTCCGGCTTTGTCTTTACGCCGCAGAGCGCGTCGGAGCATGACATCGAGGCCATGGTGCTCAGTCCTTACGACGGTCGAGAGGAAAAACGCTCCATGACCGTCAAGGCGATAGAGACTGATCCGTGGAAGGGGCTGATGGTCAAATTTGACGGGCAGCCTGCAGAGCCCTGGGGGGAGAAAACGTACTTCCCTCGCCGCAAAGGCCAGCACCGGTTCGAGGTGGGGGCGGCGCAGAATGACAGTCTACTGTTTGGACGCCAGTTGGGGCTGGGGATGATGGGCACCGGGCCTGCCGGGCTGAGCATGACTTTTTCACCGGTCAGTCTTGGAGAGTCACGGCTGTTTTCCGAGCTAGGACTTGAGTTCACCTTCAACGTGGGTGATCTGAGGGATGGCAGTTTCTCGTTGTGCCTCTCCGCGTCGAAATTGGCCAGGCTTTCTCCGGCCAATGCCATGTCGGTGGGACCCGGCTCACAAGTGGTGAGCTTCCTCGCCAACAACCGTGCTGATCAGCGGCTGGACTGGGGGCAGGCACTGGAGGCGCAGGTCACGGTGGTTTCGTCCATCAGCGGCAGGCCAATGGCTGGCATCCAGGTGATCTGGCGTAGTCCTGAACTCGGCGAAGTGACCAGCGTGACGGACTTCTATGGGGTGGCGAGAGTGAGCTTCAAACCGACCGTCCCCGGTGTCACGCCACTCACGGCGACGGCGGGAGATGCCATTCACTCGGAGTCGATTGCGTTGCCGTTTACCTTGAACGAGCCTCGTGAGATTCAGTCGCTGGTCTGCACCGAGCCGGTGGGTTATCCAGGAGACACCGTTTCGGCCACGGCTACGGTGGTGTCGGCCCGAACCGGTGAGCCTTTGTCGGCGGTGGAAGTGATGTGGGAGTACGCGGGCGTCAAACTGACGCCGACGATGACTGGGCCGGATGGGGTGGCTTCGGTCAGTTTCACGCTGTCGAACGTGGGTGAAAATTTGTTGGTCGCGACCGTGAAAGGGGGGCGCGGAGGCTGGGACATGGCGTCGGTGGTGATTGAGGTGTTGTCGGTTCATGCCAGAATCAAAGAGGTCACTGCGTCGCCAAATCCTGCTTATATTCGCGACTACATCTCTATGACGGCCGTGATCGTGTCAACGGCCTCTGCAGAGCCTTTGCCAGACAGAGAGGTTTTCGTCTCGGTGAATGGTGCGCCTTACCTGCCGGCCAAAACGGATGCTCGTGGTGAGATCAAGCGGTATTGGAGTCCGTTGGACGTTGAGCCTGTCTCGCTGTATGTCGAAGTGAGAAATCCAGGTGAGGCGCCGCAACGTTGGGGTGTCGATGTGATCATCAAAGGATAGAAGTGGGCAATGATTCACAGCGCAGGGTCTTAAAGAACACCGGCTTTTTTCCAACTCAAATACTGCGTCACCAGTTCCGCGCCCAGTTCCGCAGGCCGCGCATCCAGCACCAGCACTCCATGAGCACTCAACCGCTCATGGAGTTCGGACCGCGCATTCAAATAGTCCACTGTGCCGCAATAGGCGAGGGCTTCGTCCAGGGTTTGCACCGGCGTTTGGCGCACCGTGTCGAGCACCTCTTCGCGCAAACTCGCCACCAGCACTCGGTGTTGTTTACCCATGCGTTTAACCGCACTCAACAGTTCTTCATCGTCTTCATCCCGCAAGTTAGTCACCAGCACCACCAGCGCCCGACGTTTTTGCCGGGCGAGTAACTGGCTGGCTGCGGCCTGGTAATCGGCCGGGCGTTGGCTGCTGTCGAGGTCATAGACAGTATTGAGCAACACGTTGAGCTGGCCGCTGCCTTTGACCGGGGCGAGGTAACGTTGTTGATCGCCCGCAAAGGTGCAGAGGCCCACCGCGTCACCCTGGCGCAGGGAGATGTAGCTGAGTAACAGGCAGGCATTGAGCGCATGATCGAAATGCGCCAGTTCACCGTCCTGGCTGCGCATGCGGCGACCGCAGTCGAGCATGAAGATGATCTGCTGATCGCGCTCGTCCTGGTACTCGCGAGCAATCGGCGTGCGTTGTCGGGCGGTGGCTTTCCAGTCGATTTGGCGCAGGCTGTCACCTTCGCGGAATTCACGCAGTTGATGAAACTCCAGACCCAGACCGCGGCGTTGCCGCTGGCGCACGCCGAGTTGGCTGAGCCAGTTGTCCACCGCCAACAGTTGGCCGCCGTAGAGACGGGCGAAGTCCGGGTAGACGCGGGTATTGTCGACCACGTTGATCAGGCGTTTGCCGGACCATAATCCCAAGGGGCTCGGCAGGCTGATTTCACACTGTTCGAAAGTGAAGTGGCCGCGCTTCAGAGGACGCAGACGATAGCCAATCTGGCTGTGTTGGCCGGGTTGCAATTCGACCGATAGGGGCAGGTTTTCGAAGCTCAGACCTTCCGGTACATGGTCGAAAATCTGGACGGTCAGTGGTTGTTCAAAATCATGCTCGATCTCCAGTCGCACTTCACCCCATCGACCGAGTGCAAGGCTACCGGGCATTTGTCGTTGGAGGCGGGGCGAGGGCAGTCGTTTGAAACGGACACTGTCGAGTACTGCCAAGGCCAGCAGTGCCAGCAGCAATCCCCAATTGATCGACAACAGACTCGATGGAACCGCGAATTCCAATGCCCGCAACGCGCCCAGCACGATGCCGATGGCCAGCAGCAATGCCAGCCAGATCAGTAACAGGCGCGAGGGTTTCACAAACGTGGCGCCGGCACTTGATCGAGCAGTTGCTTGAGCACCTGATCGACGTCCAGCCCTTCGATGTCCAGTTCCGGTGCAATCCGCACGCGATGGCGCAGCACCGCCAGGGCGCAGCCTTTGATGTCATCGGGAATCACGAACTCCCCGCCACGCAACAACGCCCGAGCTCGGGCGCAGCGCACCAGGGCAATGGAGGCCCGTGGCCCGGCGCCGAGGGTCAGGCCCGGCCAGGTGCGGGTGGTGCGGGCCAGGCGCACGGCATAATCGAGGACTTGATCGTCCAGCGGCAGATCGCTGGCAATGCGTTGCAAGGCCAGTACATCCTTGGCTTGCAGGACGGTGCGCAGCGGTTGCACATCAAGCATGTCGGCCCGGGTCGAGCGGCTGACCTGACGCACCATGTTCAGCTCCTGATCGGCGTCGGGGTAGTCCATGCGCACCTTGAGCATGAAGCGGTCGAGCTCCGCTTCGGGCAGGGGATAAGTGCCTTCCTGTTCGATGGGGTTTTGCGTGGCGAGCACCATGAACGGTTGCACGATGGGCAGGGCGCGGCCTTCGAGGGTGACCTGGCGCTCCTGCATGGCTTCGAGCAGCGCGGCCTGGGTTTTTGCCGGGGCGCGGTTGATTTCGTCGGCGAGTAAAAGGTTGGTGAACAACGGACCTTTGCGCAGTTTGAATTGCTCGGTCTGCAAGTCGTACACCGCGTGCCCTGTGACGTCGCTGGGCATCAGGTCCGGGGTGAACTGGATACGTGCGAACTCGCCGCCGAAGCAGCGGGCGAGGGCACGCACCAACAACGTCTTGCCCAGCCCCGGCACGCCTTCGAGCAGGACGTGGCCACCGGCGATCAGCGCGGTGAGGACGTCGTCGATCACGGTGTTCTGGCCGATCACGGCTTTTTGCAGTTCAGTTCTGACTGCTTGGGCCAACTGGCTGGCGCGCTGGCGTTGCTGCGCAGCGTGGCTCAGTGTGCCGGGCTCGATCTGTTCACTCATAAGGCGTTCCTCAAGGTTTGCAGGTGGGCGACCTGACGGCTGAATTCAGCGCTGGACAGCCGCTGCTTCGGTCGTGGGCTCATGGCCTGGCTGATTGCGCGTGTGGGTTGGCCGGTCAGGCGTGCGAGCACCAGCCATTGTTCGGCAACGCCGAGTTGTTCGAAACCGGGATGACGGCGCCGCACACGACGCAAGATGTCGTGCTGCAAGGCTTGCACCAGGTGCTGCTGACCGTTGCGACGCAGCATGAAATCGGCGCTGGCGCGCAGGTGTTCCTGAAGTTGACGGCGGGCTCTCGGGGCCGGTTCCAGCAGCGGACCCTGGCGCACGCCGACGTGCCAGAAGCCAAGACCGATCAGGGCAAAAAGGGCGACCAATGCTTGGGGGAAATAGCGCAGGAGCAAGGTCAGAAGACTGTCGTGATCGGTGTTGAACAGCAGGGTCACGTTCGTGTCCGCGGTCAGGTACCAGAGCAGCCAGGCGTTGTCGTACTGGTCAATGGCCGGGGTTTTCCACAGGTCGGCGTCGGTGACCACGGTGATCGAACCGAGCCCGTGATTGAGCTGCATCATGTGCGTGGCCTTGCCGCTGTTGGCCCAGGCTTGCGCGAGGTTTTTCGGGTCTTCGAGATGGAATGCGGTATCAAAACCGGCGTAGGCTGGCGCGTTTTCGTCTTCCAGATACAGCTTGGTCAGTTTGGGGTAAGGATCGTCGTCGATAGCGGGCGGCGGGTCCTTGAGGTCTTTGCTCAGCGACTGGTGCAGCTGCACCCGGTCGAGCAACAGGTCATTGCTTTGGCCGGTTTTTTCATCCCACAGCGACTGGGCAACAAACAAAAGACGCCCGCCGGCCCGGGTCCAGTTCAACAGCTGATCGATCTGGCGCGGGGTCATGTTGTACCGGTCCCCGAGCAACAATAGGCTGTGCTGATGCGGCTCAAGGGTAGGCAGAATGTCGAGGCTATTGGCGTGGCTGACGGTCAGGTTCTGTTTGCGCAAAAAATGCTCGGCAGCGAGGTAAGGGTTGGCCTGGGCTTCGGGCGAGGGGCCGTGATCGATGTCTGCCTGATAGGGCGTCGCCTTGACGTACAGATAAACACTCAGCGCGATCAATAGCACGGCGATGAACACGCCGACCGCCAGCCAGCGTTGCCGGTTCAACGCAACGCTCCCGGGCCGAACAAGGCTCGCCAGCCGTCACAGAGTTCCTGTTGCAGATGCGCGGGAGGCAGGCGATGCCCGTAGGCCATGTTCTGCCAGTGCCCGGTCAGGTTTTTACTGAAGGCCAGCAAAGCAGGTTGTTGCAATTGTTCAATGCGCTCCAACACCTGGCCCTCGGTGTCGGCGGGTTTCAGCGCCATGTTGAAGTCGTGCAGCAAGTGGCTGAGCAGACCGCGATAGAGCAACCCCAAGGCCTCGCGAGGGTGGGTTTGCCAGAGGTGTTCGGCGCTGGCGGCGATGTCGGCAGGCAGGGATTCGCGGTTGAGGTCCAGGCCGAAAGCCTGTTGCGGTAACGGCCGCGCGACCTTGCTCTTCAAGGCCGGACGAAGGCTGACGAAGGCTTGCAACCCGTCACGGTAATGCCAGATCAATAAACCAATGGCACCGATCACGACACCCCACAACACAACTTCAATCAGCGTGGCCGCTGCGCCGAAGCGTTGGTTGTCCAGAAGCTTGAGCAGCGCCTCCAGCCATTCGGGGGCGTTGTCGTCGTCCGCCGTGTCGGCGGCTGGTTTGTCCTCGCCAAACCGATAGCGCGTGACCGATTCCTTGTTCTTGAACGGAGGCTGATCGAGGATCGCCTTGATGCTGTCCCGGGACGCCTGACTGGTTAACGGCTGGTCCAGCAGGCGTGGGCTGTCGGGTGAAATGACTGGCTCGGTGGCCCAGACGGTTTGCGCCGTCGGCATCAACAGGAACGCCGCCAGCAGCAGGGTGACAGCGGCGCTGCTCAAGCGTTGGCGCATGCGGCGGAACACCAGCTCGATATCCCACGCCTCCAGCACCGTGCGCCGATTCAGATAAAGGCTGAAGCCGCAGGCCACATAAACCGGTTCCCAGACAATGAGCACCAGTGCGTAAAAGGCGTTGGTCAGGTGTTCCAGCCAACGCCAGTCCTGTGTGGCGGCGGTGATCAAGGTCTGCCAGCTCCAGTCGAGTTCGACCTGTTGCGGCAAGAACATATAGAACAGCACCATCAGGCCGATCCATAACGCGCTTTCCAGGTGTACGCCGATGATGGTCAGCCACCGCGCAGCACCGGCGTTGCGCTGCAATAGCACCTGCAAGCGCTGTTGTCGCGCTTGCCCACTCAGCCCTTCGAGTTGCACCACCGGCATCAGGAAACTGCGACTCAGGCTCAGGCGCCGCCAGGTCAGACTCACCAGTAGTTGCGGTTGGAGCAGCCGCGGAAATTGGCGCAGCGCCTGCTTCAGCGTGGGCGTTTCGCCGAACATGGCTTTGGACAGTATGTACAGCGGCAGGCGGTCGAACGCCGGTTTCAGCCACCAGAAAATGAACACGGCGAGGGAGGGCGAATCCCACAGCACCCAACTGAGCAGGGCGAAAATCGGCAAGGTCACGATGGCCCAACTGGTCATCAGCAGACGCCGGTGTCGCTGGCTCAGCAGGACGCCCAGGTCCATGGCTTCCCAGGTGGTGCGCGGGCGGATGACAACCGTGGCGTCACTCAGGCGCATGGCGAGTCCGTCCGGCAAACAGCAGATAAACCGCCACCAACAACCAGAGCGCTGCACCGACCAGGTACTTGGTCATTGGCGCGACCCCGATCGTGGACGACCAGTAAGCTTCGATAAACGCCGCAATCAGCAGAAACAGCATGACTCCGCAAATCAGCAGCACGCTCTTGCGTGCCGCCAATCGCAGGGCCTCGGAGCGGGGCAGGCGTCCCGGCGCGATCAACGCCCAACCCAGTTGCAGGCCGGCGGCACCCGCCAGTGCAATAGCACTCAGTTCGAAGGCACCGTGGCCAACCACGAATGACCAGAATGTTTGCCCGTAGCCGATGTGCGTCAGGTGCCCGGCCACCGCGCCGATCATCAAACCGTTGAAGAACAGGAAAAACGCACTGCCCAGGCCAAACAAAACACCGCTGGCGAAGGTCTGAAAGGCGATGCCGATGTTGTGCATGATGTAGTAACCGAACATCACCCAGTCTTCACTGGCCGCCCGTTCCGCCGAGCGTCCCAGGTGACCGGCCTCGGGGTCGTACATGCCTTGCATCTCGCTGACCTGCTCGGCCGGGATCAGGTTGTAGACCAGGTCGGGGAACAGATACACCAGCAGTGCGATGCCGATCAGGCTGCCAAAAAACATCAGGCCGGCGGCGAGCACGAAGCGCCACTGTTCGCGCACCAGTCGCGGGAAGTCAGCCAGGATGAAGCCCAGCACGTTGGCAGCCAGTCGACTGCGGTGGCGATAAAGCTGTTGATGCCCGCGCAGTACTTGTTGCTGTAATGAATCGATCAGAAAGCTGCTGTAACCACGTTCCTGGGCCAGCGCCAGATGCTGGCAGAGACGACGGTAATCGCTTGGGAAACGGGCGACTCGTTCGGCTTCCTTGCCTTGCTCCAGCTGTTGAAGCATGAGAGCAAATTGCTCCCATTCGGCTTTGTGGCGATTTTCGAAAAGGTTTTGTTTCATGTGGGGCCCAACAAGCCGCGGGCGATGCCATTGAGTTCGTCCACGGCCCCTGGCGCCGACACCTGCAACGGTTGCGCGAGTATGGCCGCCAGCTCTTTGACCCGTGCTTCAGAAAGTTCGCCCTGACGCTCGGCAAACCCGAGGACGGCGCGTTGTTCGGTCAGCGTCAGCGCAAAGGCCGGGCGCCGGGGCTGGACGGTGGGCAGTTGCGGTCGGGCGAGCGGCTGTTCGCGGTAGATCACCAGCGTGCCGGCGGCCAGATCGCCGAGGCGTTTGAAGGTGGGATGTTGCAGGCAACTGATGGCCCCGAGGAAATAGCCGAACGGCAGCATGTCGACAAATCGCAGCAGGTTGCGCAGCAGCGAGGCGGACCAGCCGATCGGCGTGCCATCGTCCTGCACCACTCGCAGGCCCATCCACTGCTTGCCTGGCGAACGACCCTGATTGAGCACTTCGAACAGCACCATGTACCACCAGCTCACCACGAACAACAGAATCGAGCCGAGCCCTGCACCGAGTTTCCCGAGGAATGCCAGGACAATGAACAGCAGGCCAACGATCAACCCGCGCAGTCCGAGATCGATGGAGAACGCCAGCGCACGAACCATCAACCCGGCCGGGCGCAGTGGCAGGTCGATGCCTTCCGGCGTTTCGACTTGATACCGCGTATCCAGTGGCGGGGACAGCGTCGCTTTCCTTGGCAGTGCTGTGGTCTCGAGCATGGGCAACCTTGATGTGGCCTGTTCGGGATTCGATGTCCGTCCGATGCTAGCAGCCTCTCGGGGGAAAACGACATAACTATGTATTGCACGGTAAGTGGCCAGAGGTGATTGAATGACGAGATTACTGGCCGGGGCGGGATGTGAACGCCTAGACTTCGCCGATCTTCAGTTCAGGAATAGCCCGTGACCTCTATCTTCTGGTACGACTATGAAACCACTGGCATCAACCCCCGTTGCGACCGCCCGCTGCAAATGGCGGGGATTCGCACTGACTTCGATCTCAATGAAATAGACGAGCCGGTCAACCTTTACTGCCAGCCCAGTGAAGACATCCTGCCCCATCCGGCGGCCTGTGCGATCACGGGTATCACGCCCGGCCGACTGGCCGAGCAAGGCCTGAGCGAAGCCGACTTCATGACGCGGGTGCATGCCCAACTCGCTGCGCCCGGCACGTGTGGGGCGGGGTACAACACGCTGCGTTTCGACGACGAGATGACCCGTTACAGTCTTTACCGAAACTTTTTCGACCCCTACGCGCGCGAGTGGCAGGGCGGTAATAGCCGCTGGGACCTGATCGATGTGGTGCGTGCAGCCTATGCCTTGCGCCCTGACGGCCTCGTTTGGCCGAAGGACGATGAGGGGAGGATAACGCTCAAGCTCGAACGCCTGACCGCCGCCAATGGCATTGATCACGGAAATGCTCACGAAGCGCTTTCGGACGTTCGCGCCACTATCGCCCTGGCGCGTCTGATCCGGGAAAAGCAGCCGAAGTTGTATGACTGGTTGTTTCAGTTGCGCAGTAAACAAAAGGTGATGGATCAGATTCGTCTGTTGCAGCCGATGGTGCACATCTCCGGGCGCTTTTCAGCGGCGCGCAGTTATGTCGGTGTAGTGCTGCCCTTGGCCTGGCACCCGCGCAACAAGAACGCCTTGATTGTCTGTGATCTGCACCTGGACCCTCAAGGCTTGCTCGATCTTGATGCCGACAACTTGCGCCAACGGCTGTATACCCGCCGCGATGACTTGGCCGAGGGCGAGTTGCCGGTGCCGCTCAAACTTATCCACATCAATAAATGCCCGGTGGTGGCGCCGTTGTCGGTACTTCGCGCTGAAGATCAGCAACGTTTGGGGCTGGATATGTCGCTCTACCAAGAGCGTGCGCTGCGGCTAAGTGACGCACAAACAATTTGGCGAGATAAAGTTCAGGCGATTTACGCCAGCGAAGATTTCACCCCGAGCCGAGACCCTGAGCAGCAGTTGTACGATGGTTTTATCGGTGATCGGGATCGGCGCCTATGCGAGCAAGTCAGGTCTGTCGACCCGGCTCAATTAGCGCAACAACAATGGCCTTTCGATGATGAACGATTGCCTGAATTATTGTTTCGATATCGCGCACGCAACTTCCCCGATACGTTGAATTTCGAAGAGCAAGAGCGCTGGCGAATATTCTGTCAGCAACGTTTGTCAGCACCCGAGTGGGGGGCGCCAAATACGCTGCAAACTTTTGTAGAAGCAGCCGCCCAATGGAGTATTACGGCTACATCGTTTCAGCGAGAGGTGCTGAATGAATGGCAGAATTATGTCGAAGGATTACGCAAACGTTTGAATCTTTGAAAGCGTAAATGTCCGGAGGCTGAATGCCGGGCATAAAAAAACGCCAGCAGATGCTGGCGTTCTTTTTTGTCGCGGATGAGTCTGCGACAAGCGCTGCGGCTTAGCCCAGCAGGGTAGCCCAGCCTTCAACCACGTCACCGCCCCACTTGGCTTTCCACTCTTTCAGAGTTTTGTGGTTGCCACCTTTGGTTTCGATGACTTCGCCGTTGTGCGGGTTTTTGTATTGTTTAACTTTGCGAGCACGCTTGGTGCCAGTAGTTTTTACTGCGCCGCCGCGTGGTGCTTTGGTTTTGGACTCTGGATCCAATAGCGCAATGATGTCACGCAGAGACTTGGAGTATTCGCCCATCAGGGTGCGCAGTTTGCCTTCGAATTCCAGCTCGGTTTGCAGTTTGTCGTCTTGGGACAGGTTCTTCAAACGGGCTTGCAGCTCTTTGATAGCTTCTTCGGTGGCGCGATATTCGTTGATCAAGGACATGAGGACTACCTTATGTTGGGGCGCTGGATGGCAGGTGACAGTGCGGTAATAATAGTCAGGGTGTTTCACCAAGTAAACATATAACCGGAGTTTTATTTAAATTAGTTACGGTGAATAGGGCATAAATTGCCGAGGTAGTTAAATAGTGTGATGCAGTCATCGCGAATATTCACAATTGGGCACTTGAAGATTGGCAACAGGAACACCATCGCGCGGGTTGCAGGTGCTGCCGGAACCTGTGCTGCTAACCTTTGTGTCGGGCCAAACGTCATCAATACTGCAGTTTTGCTGCGCAATCGCTAGAATGGCCGCCTTTGCGAAGTTCTGGAGTTTGACCCTCATGCGCACTTTTCGGCTGGTGATTGCTTGCCCGGACCGCGTCGGTATCGTTGCTAAAGTCAGTAACTTTCTGGCGTCACATAACGGCTGGATCACTGAAGCGAGCCATCACTCGGACAATCTCAGTGGCTGGTTCTTCATGCGTCACGAAATTCGTGCCGATTCGCTGCCCTTCGGTATCGATGCCTTTCGCGAAGCGTTTGCACCGATTGCCGAAGAGTTCTCGATGAACTGGCGCATCACCGATACCGAGCAGAAAAAGCGCGTGGTACTGATGGCCAGTCGCGAGTCTCACTGCCTCGCCGACTTGTTGCATCGCTGGCACAGTGATGAGCTGGATTGCGAAATTTCCTGTGTGATCTCCAATCATGACGACTTGCGCAGCATGGTCGAGTGGCACGGGATTCCGTATTACCACGTACCGGTCAATCCGCAGGATAAAGAGCCGGCATTCGCCGAAGTCTCGCGCCTGGTCAAGCAGCACGATGCCGAAGTGGTCGTACTTGCCCGCTACATGCAAATCCTGCCGCCCGAGTTGTGCCGCGAATATGCTCACAAGGTCATCAACATTCACCACAGCTTCCTGCCGTCGTTCGTCGGTGCCAAGCCATATCACCAGGCATCGATGCGTGGCGTGAAGTTGATCGGCGCTACTTGCCACTACGTGACTGAAGAGCTGGATGCCGGTCCGATCATCGAACAGGACGTTGTTCGCGTCAGCCACAGTGACAGCATCGACGACATGGTGCGTTTCGGTCGGGACGTCGAGAAAATGGTGCTGGCCCGTGGTCTGCGTTATCACCTGGAAGATCGGGTGCTGGTGCACGGCAACAAAACCGTCGTGTTCTGACAGCCGGCTGTTGATCGTTCCCACGCGTGGGAACGATCTGTGTAGAGCGAGGACATGACCATGGCCGATCCACTCGACAAAGCGACATCCAAGGCTCCTGCCACGTTGGGCGAAGGGTGTTTGAGTCGTTACGACCCGGATGACATGAGCCCCGAAGACGGCACGGAGTTTCCCGGTGCGGCCGAGTTGTGGGAGCAGTTGCAGCAAGAACCCGATGACAAGCCTACGCCTGTTTGAACTTCATCAACTTCTTCAGCAGCGGCCGCCCAAGCATCAGTAAAAATACCGGCCCGCCGACGACCAGATAAAAGTAATAGGTCACCGCCCGCCAGATCAGAATCGCCGCCGCCGCGGTGGATTTCCCCACCATCGGCGCCAGCAGCGCCGCCGACGTCAACTCCGCCGCCCCGGCACCGCCCGGTAACAGGCTGAATTGCCCCGCGCTCAGCGAAAGCATCTGGATCAGAAAGCTCCAGGCCCACTGCAAATCCGCCCCGAGCCCACGTAACGCCAGATACAGCACGCTATAGCGCAAAACCCAATGCAGGCAGGTCAGGGCAAACACCGTAATTAATGTCTGAAAAGGCAGCTTCAATGTGTCCGTGAACGCCGCCAGAAAGTGCAGGAGTTTTCGCGCCCAGCGCAGGCGCGTGGTGGTTTTGACATTCAGGCGAGCGAGCAACCGACCGCTCAGACGAATCAGCACTCGATGGTAGCGAGCGACCACCACGCAGCTAAACAACCCGCCGAACATCGAAATGGCGCTGACGGTCAGTAGCCATTCCATGCGTTGGCTGAGGTGCTGGAACAACGCATAAATCAGGATCCCGCTCAGCGCGCAGAGAAAAAACAACAGATCGCTCAGTTGATCCATGGCAAACACGGCGCTGCCCCGGGCCGGACGCACGCCATTGCGCGCCAGCAGCGCCATGATGGTCAGCGGTCCGCCACTGCCGCCGGGGGTAGCGCAATAGGCGAATTCGGCGGCCATCACCACCCCGAGGCTTTTGAGCGGGCCCACCTTATCGCGCTGATCCCCGAGCAACAGGCGCAAGCGCATCGTGTTGAGCACCCAGCACAGCAGGATCATGCCGAACATGATCAGCAGCCATTGCAGTGGAAAGCTTCGCAGCCGATACCAGGTTTCGCTACCGCCCAGCAGCGACGGAATCAGCACCGCAGCGAGCAGCGCGACGAGCAGCAGAATCCCGCGACTCATGCGGCGCGACCCATACGGTCGCTTTGCATCGCCAGCCAGCGTGCCTTGGTCATCGGCACACGTCCCTCGTCGAGCAAGCGCTTGAGGGTTTGCAGCCAGTAAGAGCGCGAGAACTCATGGCGCATATCCACCGGGTGCAGGCCCAGACGAATCACCGGTGCTTGCCGCCAGCGTTGTTCGCGTTGATCGCTGACCAGCTTCGACACCCCTCGACGCCAGGCACTGCGCGCACTCCAGACCAGCCCTGGTGCATCAACCGCGCTGAAGTCCGGCAGACGATACAGATGCTGCGAATCGCTGGTGTAACTCAGGGGTAACTGGCGCAAGGCCTGGCGCGTCCCTTCGCTCATCAACCAGGCCGGGGCGACGAAGCCCTCCAGCGGCCAGTGATAACGGTGGAATATTTCGATGCCGGCGCGCAGGCGGGCGAGGGCGGCTGCTTGAGACAGGCTGTAAAACTCGCCTTCGTGGGTGTAGATCCGGCGCATGAACCAGTCTCGTGGCGTGTTGGGAGCTGGCGCTTCATCGCAATGAAAGTAACCGTGCAATGCCAGTTCGTCACCTCGGGCGATACGACAGGTGAGCGAACGTCGAAATCCCGGATGCTCCTCCAGATCGTTTTGCTTGTGGAAATTGGGCACCACCAGCCAGGTCATCGGCACCTCGCCCAGCGCGTCGACGGCATCGACAAAGGGTTGATAATCGGCCCAGGTTTGCGGTGCGACGTCGTGCAGCACGAGTAACAGGCTGGGCGGGTTCATGGGCTCAACCATTGGCCGTCAGCGGCCAGTGGCTGCCGAGCACGGCGTGATAGTGCCCCAGCAGGCTGTTGACCACCGCGTCCCAGGAGTAATGCAGCTCGACATGGCTGCGGGCCTGTTTACCCAAAACGACGCTGCCCGAACTGAACAGCTCGCGGACCGTGTTGGCCATCGCCATTGGATTGTTCGGCGGGCAGAGCAGGCCGCATTGATCGGTGATGATTTCCTGAAAGGACCCGGCCGCCACGGCCACCACCGGAATGCCACTGGCCATGGCTTCCAGAACCACCAGGCCGAATGTTTCCTGATCACCGGCATGCAGCAGCGCATCGGCGCTGGCCATCAATCGCGCCACGTGTGCCGCCGCACAGAACTCACCGATCACGGTAACGTTGTCGGGCACTGCGGCCGGCATCGACGAACCTACCAGCAGCAGGTGATAGCGTCGGCCCAGGCGTTTCATACAGTCGAGCAGCACCGGCAGGTTTTTTTCCTTGGAGCCGCGCCCGGCGAAGATCAGCAAATGAGTGTTTTCATCAATGCCCAATTCGGCCCGCAGGCCTGTGTCTCGTGCGGTGGGATTGAAGGTTTGCAAGTCGACGCCCAGCGGTTGCACGAAAACGTTCTTCACCCCCAGCCCGATCAGTTTGTCGGCCATGACCTGGCTGGGTGCCAGAACCCGATCGAAGTTGCCATAGAGCTTGCTGACATAGGCTTCGACGTTGGTGGTGACCCAGTTGCCCATGCGATTGCTGACCAGCAGCGGCAGGTCCGAATGATAAAAGCCGATCACCGGGACATCGAGTTGCCGCCGGGCATCAAGGGCCGCCCATGCGGTTAGATAGGGGTCGCCGACCTCGATCAGGTCGGGCTGTAAGTCCTGCAGAACATTGCGCCAAGGCGCGAGACGGAGGGGGAAACGGTAACCCTTGCCGAAGGGCAGGGCGGGGGCCGGAACCGTGTAAACGCCATCCTGTTCACTCAAGTAAGCTCCCGGGATCAACAGGCTGTGGCGAATGCCCGGCTTGATGCTCAGGCGACGGTGCTTTGCATCCAGATAAGTGCGCACGCCACCGCTGGCAGGGGCGTAGAACATGGTTATGTCAGCGATATGCACGATGAACATCCCTCCGGTCCGTTGGGCTCCTTTGGTTGACCTTTATGTAGGATAGATGTTCGGTTGGGGTTTTGTGGCGGGGCGTCAGTGAGGTTTTTGCGTTGTGTTACAGACCGCTATCGCGAGCAAGCTCGCTCCCACAAGGTCTGGTGCTGTACCAGTGGGAGCGAGCTTTCTCGCGATGGGGCCGGATCACACACAA
>NZ_JALBYU010000038.1 GCF_029963765.1 Pseudomonas sp. UYIF39 | reverse complement strand
CACGCGGTTTACCTGGAAGACCGAGGTGCCTGATTTCACGACTGCTTCGCAGCCGAACGCAGCCTCGCGCTGCTCGGCAGCTGCTACAGGGTTTATGCCTTGCTTTGGGCGGTCAGGTTGACCTCACTCCAATAGGCTTTCATCGAGCGAATCTTGCCGTCAGCATCGAACTCCATCACATCGATCACATGAAGCGAACACGGTTGCCCGGCCCATTCCATATCAACCCGAAACGGCATCGCCCCACAACCGTTCAACGTCGCCCGAACCGGGCCGGTCAGGGTCGCCGCGACTTTGCTCGCGCCCAGCCCTTCGCGGTAGAAACGTCCTATATCGACGATCCCCTGCAACGGCAGTTGACCGACCGGGTCTTCGACCACTGCATCCTCGCTGTAAAGCGCAACGATCCCGTCGATGTCACCGGCGTCCACCAATTCCACATAACGCGCCATAGTCGTTTGAATCTGTTGTGCACTGACCATTCAGACCACCTCGAACAGGGCGGCGGCACCCATGCCGCCGCCGATGCACATACTCACCACCACGTAACGCAAACCGCGACGCTGCCCCTCGACCAAGGCGTGACCGACCATACGCGCACCGGACATGCCAAAAGGATGGCCCACAGAAATCGCACCACCGTTGACGTTCATGCGTTCAGCGGGAATGCCCAGAGTGTCGCGGCAATACAGCACCTGACAGGCGAACGCCTCGTTCAACTCCCAGAGGCCAATGTGGTCCACGGTCAGGCCATGGCGCTTGAGCAGTTTCGGGATGGCGTAGACCGGGCCGATGCCCATCTCCTCGGAGTTGCAGCCGGCGACCGCCATCCCGCGATAAATCCCCAGCGGCTCCAGGCCACGCTTTTCGGCCATTTTGGCACTCATCAACACCGAGGCCGAAGCACCATCGGCGAGTTGCGAGGCATTGCCCGCCGTGATGAAGCGGCCCTTTTCACTCCACTGACCGCCCGGCCACACCGGTTCCAGCGCATTCAGGCTTTCGCGGGTGGTGTCGATGCGGTTGCACTCGTCGCGCAGCAAGGTCACGGTCTCAAAGCGGGTTTCGCCACTGGCCTTGTCGAAGATCGCCTTGCGGCTGGTCAGCGGCGCGAGTTCACGGTCGAACAATCCATTACTCTGGGCCAGCGCGGTACGCACCTGGCTTTGGTAGCTGTATTCGTCCTGTTCCTCGCGGGAAATGCCGTAGCGTGCGGAGACGATCTCGGCGGTTTCGATCATTGGGATGTAGGCGTACGGATCCAGCTCGATCACCGAGCCTGACTGGTTGCGGTACAGGTTCTTGTGCTTGTTCTGCACCAGAGATATCGACTCCAGGCCACCGGCCACGGCAATGTCGATTTCGTCGCACATGATGCCTTTGGCAGCCATGGCAATGCTCATCAGCCCCGATGAACACTGGCGCTCGACCGCCATCCCGGCGACCGAGGTCGGCAAGCCGCCGGCAATCGCGCACAGACGCCCCAAGTTATAAGACTGCGTGCCCTGCTGCGCCGCCGCGCCGATGATCACATCGTCCACTTCGCCCGGCTCAATGCCGGCGCGACGCACGGCTTCGCGCACCACATGACCGCCGAGCTGCGGGGCGTCGGTGTCATTGAATGCACCGCGAAAGGCTTTGCCGATCGGGGTACGTGCGGTCGAAACGATGACGGCTTCTTTCATGCTGGATTCCTCGAATGTTCTGCTAAAGGGGTCACGCGGGGTAGTAACGGCTGATGGTGTCGACCACACAGCCGGGACGCTCCTCGCCATCGATTTCGACGCTGACGCGAATGGTCGCCTGAACGCCGCCCTTGACCTCCTCGACCGCCATCAATTGCGCACTGCCGCGCACCCGCGAGCCAACACGCACTACCGTGGGAAAGCGCACCCGCTCGCAGCCATAATTGACACCCATGGCAATGCCGCGCACCTCGACGATCTGCGGCAAAAACAGATTGACCAACGCCAGGCTCAGATAGCCATGGGCGATGCAGGCGCCGAAGGGACCGCTGGCTGCTTTGAGCGGATCGACGTGAATCCACTGGTGATCACCGGTCGCCTCGGCGAACCGGTCGATGCGCTCCTGCGCGAGAACCAGCCAGTCGCTGACGCCCAGCACCTCTCCCACGGCATCGTGCAAGGCGAAGGGCGTGTCGAAAACACGTGGCATGTTCAAGCCCTCTGACTGGAAACCGACAACACTTCGCCGGTCATGTAGGAACTGTAGTCGCTGGCCAGAAACATCATTACGTTGGCCACTTCCCAGACCTCGGCGGCACGACCAAACGCTTCGTTGGCGGCGAGTTGATCGAGCACCGCCTGAGGGGCGGACTTACGCAGGAAATCGTGCAACGCAATGCTCGGGCTCACCGCGTTGATGCGGATCCCGTAGTCGGCGGCCTCGACCGCGGCGCAACGGGTCAACGCCATGACCCCGGCCTTGGCCGCGGCGTAGTGCGACTGCTCTTTCTGCGCCCGCCAGCCCAGCACCGAAGCGTTGTTGACAATGACCCCGGCACGCCGCTCGATCATCTTCGGCAACATCGCACGAGTCATGCGCATGGTGCCGGTGAGCGTTACATCGAGAACCCGGTTCCACTCCTCATCCGTCATGTCTACCAGCAGCCGTGAACCACCAAGACCGGCGTTGTTGATCAGCACATCGACGCCCTGCAGGTCGCGCTCGGCGCAGGCAATCAGCTGTTGAACCTGAGCTTCGTCAGCAACATTGCAGACCTGACCAAAGACCTGTTGCAGACCGGTGGTTTCACGGATCTTCGACACCGCTTCTGCCAGCCGGCCTTCATGGATATCGCTGATCATCAAGGCACGGCAACCCTCCTCGGCGGCACGCACCGCGGCGGAAAAACCGATACCGGCCCCGGCCGCCGCAGTTATCAGCACCGACTTGTCACGCAACAGGCCGTGACCCGCAACATAGTGAGGAACAGACATGGAAAACTCCTTGGTCAGGTGCGCAGGCGCGGTTCTTTGGGCATTCCCAGGGCGCGCTCGGCGATGATGTTGCGCTGAATCTCGTTGCTGCCGCCGTAGAGGGTGTCGGCGCGACTGAACAGGTACAGCGATTGCAAACGGGTGAGTTGGTAAGGCGCGGCCTCCAGCACTTCGGCCTCGGCGCCGAGGACGTCCATCGCCAGCTTGCCGAGGCTGGCATGCCAGGTGGACCAGAACAGTTTGTAGATGGTCGCTTCCTTGCGCAGCGAACCGTCCTGCACCCCGGACAGCATGCGCAGCGAGTTGTAGCGCATGATCCGCAGCCCGCTCCAGGCCTCTGCCAGGCGCTGGCGCAGGATCGGGTCGCGCGCGGCGCCATTAGCCCGGGCGATGGCGATGATTTCGTTCAGTTCATTGTGAAATTGCATCTGCTGGCCGAGGGTCGAGACCCCACGCTCGAAACCGAGCAACGCCATGGCGATCTTCCAGCCCTCGCCCGGCAAACCGACGATGTTCGCGGCATCGGTTCGGGCGCTGTCGAAGAACACTTCATTGAACTCCGAGGTGCCGGTCAGCTGCTCAATCGGCCGCACGGTAATCTCCGTCTGGGCCATGGGCACGAGCAAGAAGGACAAGCCACGATGGCCAACGCTGCCCGGTTCGGTGCGGGCGATCACAAAACACCAGTCCGACTCATGGGCCAGGGAGGTCCAGACTTTTTGTCCGTTGATCACCCAGGTGCCGCTGGCTTCATCAAGCACCGCGCGGGTCTTGACGTTGGCCAGGTCGGACCCGGCCCCCGGTTCGGAATAGCCCTGACACCAGAAGGACGTGCCGTTGACGATGCCCGGTAGAAAGCGCTGTTGCTGCTCGGCGGTGCCGAACGCGGCAATGGTCGGTCCGGCCAGCCCTTCGCCGATATGCCCCATGCGTCCCGGGCCGCCAGCGCGGGCGTACTCTTCGTGGAAAATCACTTGCTGGCTGATCGACAGACCACGCCCACCGTGCTCCGACGCCCAGCCCACACACGTCCAACCGCCCTCGGCGAGTTTGCGTTCCCAGGCTTTGCGCTCCTCGGGAAACCTATGTTCGTCACCTGGGCCGCCGCGAAAACGCAGGGGCTCGAATTCACCGCACAGGTTCACGCTCAACCAGTCGGCTACTTCCTGACGGAAGCGCTCGTCCTGTTCGCTGAAACTGATTTTCATGGTTGCTCCCCAAGAATCGCCACGGCAATGCGCTCTCGATGCCAGGCAGGTGCGCCGAGAAAGCTTTCGCTGGCGCGGGCACGTTTGAAGTAGAGGTGCGGGTCGTATTCCCAGGTGAAACCAACGCCGCCGTGCAACTGGATCGACTCGGACGCGCAGTGAAAATAGGTTTCAGAGCACTGCGCCTTGGCCAGCGCCGCCGCCAGCGGCAGCTCGGCGGCCACCTGCGAATTGCCTTCAGGATCGAGGACTTCCTGGGCCAAGCAGGCCGCGTAATAACTGGCCGAACGTGCACATTCGACCTGCAGCATCATGTCGGCGGCACGGTGTTTGAGCGCCTGAAAACTGGCGATGGGTCGACCGAACTGCTGACGTTCCTGCATATAGGCAACGCTCAGGTCGAGCACCTGCTGTGCGCCACCGGTCTGTTCGGCAGCCAGGCCGATGCAAGCCAGTTGCAGCACCCGCTCCAGATGTGGCCAGCCCGCGCCGAACTCACCGAGCAGACAGTCAGCGCTGAGGTACAGACCCTTGAGCTGAACCCGTGCCTGACGACGAGTCTGGTCCATGGTCGGCAACATTTGACGCTCAATCCCCGCCCGGTCCGCGTCCACGGCGAACAGGCTGATGCCCGCCTCGCCGGCCGATCCGGGAACCCGTGCGGCGATGACCAAGAAGTCAGCGCTGTGCCCGTCGAGCACATGATTGAGGGTTCCATCCAGCACAAAACCTTCGCCCTCGGTCACCACCGTGGCCTGAACATCCTTGGCCGCCCAGCCGTTGGCGCTGCTGAAGGCCAGCGTAGCGGTGAGGATCCCGTCGGCAATCAAGGGCAGCCAGCGTTGTTTTTGTTGTTCGTTGGCGGCCAGCAACAGCGCGGGTGTGGCCATGCAGGCGGTGGCGAAGAACGGCGAACACAGCAAACGCCGGCCCATCTGTTCCAGCAAAATCGACAGTTCGACAAAGCCCAGTCCCAGGCCACCGTACGCTTCGGGAATATGAATCGCCGGCCAGTACATTTCGCGGCACAGCCGCTGCCAGAGCGCCTCGTCAAAACCTCGCTCGCTGACCATCGCCGCTCGCACGGCGGCAGAATCCGAGACATCGGCGAGAAAGCCCTCGGCCGATGCACGGATCATTTCCTGTTCGTCGCTGAATGCAAACTCCATCGCGGCGCCTTCTGCTCGTTAGGCGGGGCACGCATGAAGCGACACCCCTCTGGCCTTCGAGTTTGGTGCCAGGGGAACACGAGAGAATCGTCAGGGCTGCCTAGTCTGAATGGGCGATGCCTCAGCTCAAATACCAGCCCCAGGCCCCGCCGTTGTATCGGGTGATCTGCTTGGTTTCGAGGTTGTCTCGTCCTGAATAAGATTTACACCTTCTGGCTTCTTATCAGTAGCAACACAAAATTCATTTCCGTGGCGCAGTCGACCCATCCATCAGCCTTTAACTGGCCCTCCAGAACCTGCACAATTGCCGGCTTTTTTTGCGACAGGAAGTCCTCATGCAACGGATTGTAATTCTGGGCAATGCCGGTAGCGGCAAATCCACCCTCGCCCGCGCCCTCGGCAAGCGCCTGAGCCTGCCCGTGGTGCACCTGGACACGCTGTTCTGAGAGCCCGGCTGGGTCGAACCCGACGCTGAGCAGTTCCGCGCACGGGTCCGCGAAGCGATCGCACCGGATGCCTGGATTTGTGAAGGCAACTATGCGCGGCGAACCTTCGACCTTCGCCTGCCCCGTACCGACCTGATCATCTGGCTCGATACGTCGCGGCTCACCTGTTTCACCCGGGTGATCATGCGTAGCGTAATGAACCGCCCTCGCCCTGACCTTGCAGCAGGCTGTACCGAGAAGCTCGACCGAGCGTTCCTGACCTTCCTGAACTTCGTGTGGAATTTCGATCGCGGCTATCGTCCAGGTATCGAGGCGGTGCGCCTGGCCACAGGCCCGCAAATTCCTGCGCTGCACCTGCGCGGTACCCGGCAGATTGCCGCATTTCTCGATGGCTTGCCCTAGGCCCGACAAGGGTTGTGAGAGAAACCCCTCGGGTTCGCGAAGAAGTCTGTTTGACGCAAAAATATAATTCAGGTTTCGATGTGGCTTTTTTACGACTACATTTATCCGTCAGAACCACCTCTGCATCCATAGACAAGCAGCTAGCGGCACGAGTGATTACGAATACATGCTCCCCACTTCGAGGATCAGACATGCATCCATCCTTTCTGCAGCGCATCGATGAGCTCGGCGCTCTGCTTGTCCACTCCAATGCAGCACGCATCGATTTCTTCCGGCGCACTAATCGACTGAAGTCGCGCCGCGGTGTTCGCTTCCAGGTGGTGACCATGAAGCTCGGCATCTTCCAGGTCGTCGAGCGATACACTGGCAAGACTTGGGCCTACCGTTTCAACTACCGAGAGGCCATGGATTTCGCCATCCAACTCGAGGAAAAGTCCAACCGTCGGAAGGGAGTTGCGCGGTGTTCGGCGAGCTGATGCCGCATCCGCGAGACGCGGTGATCGCCGATTCTGTGAAACAAGGCGAGCCAAAAAACCGAGAAAAATGCATCTGGGCATGACTCACTCGCCTGCGGCAGCTATCGACTGTGAATTCAACCGGTCGATGCAACATCCTGAAGTACCGGCGCGACCTCGTGCGCCGGTCACTTCCACCACCGCTAATTCACTTTTTTATTGAAACAATCGTCGCTCTGCCACCCTCTACTCGAAATGAAAACGACACTCGGTCTCCAGCCGTCAGCCCCATCAGTTGATCTTCCGTCACGGAAAAGGCCATGGTCATCGGCGGCCATTGCACAGCTGGAACAGCGCCGTGAGAGATGGTCACCGTATGCTTCGTAGTATCGATAGCCTTGATCGTTCCGTCGGCGGTGGCGACTGGAGCCTGCGTTGTTTCCTGCTTCATCTGCACGCCCTCCATTCCGTCCATTTTCATGCCCGGCATATCCTCTGCGCGGGCCGAAAGAGACAGCGTAAATACGGTACTTGCAACTGCAATCAAAGTCAGTCTCATACGACTTTTCCTTGAGGGTTGATGGGTTCAACTGAGAGGTGCCGGCGACGCATCAGGCGATAGGCCGCCGGAATGACAAACAGGGAAAGCAAGGGTGCCGTGACCATGCCGCCAACCATGGGCGCGGCGATGCGACTCATCACTTCGCTGCCGGTCCCGCTGCCCAACAGAATGGGCAGCAGGCCGGCAATAATGACGGCCACGGTCATGGCCTTGGGTCGAACACGCTGCACGGCGCCTTCACGAATCGCCGCAACCAGACCGCGCTCAGTGCTGTCGCCGAGGTCTTCACGTTCGGCCCAGGCGTTCTTCAGGTAGAGCAGCATGATCACGCCAAATTCGGCAGAAACACCGGCCAACGCGATAAAGCCGACCCCGGTGGCGACTGACAGGTTGAACCCCAACAGATAGAGGAACCAAGCCCCGCCCGTGAGAGCGAATGGCAGAGTGGCCATGATCAGCAAGGCCTCATCGAAGCGGGCAAAAGTCAGGTAGAGCAGCACGAAGATGATCAACAGCGTGGCAGGCACCACCAGTTTGAGTCGTGCGTTGGCCCTTTCGAGAAACTCGAACTGCCCTGAGTAGCTCAGGCTCATTCCCGGCTGCAACTTGACCTGCTCATTGACGACCCGTCGCAGGTCGGCGACTACCGAGGCAATGTCCCGGCCACGCACGTCGATGTAAACCCAACCAGATGGCCGTGCATTCTCGCTCTTGAGCATCGGTGGACCGTCGCTGACCTTGACCTTCGCCACAGTGCCGAGGGTGATCTGGTTCCCTAGCGGGGTATAGATCGGCAATTGCTCCAAGGCGCCGAGCGAGTCACGCCACTCTCGTGGGTAGCGTACGTTGATCGGGAAGCGTGCAAGTCCTTCAAGGGTCTCCCCGACATTTTCACCGCCGATAGCGCCGGCCACGATGGACTGCACATCGGCGATATTCAGCCCGTAGCGGGCGGCGGTTTTGCGGTCGATATCCACGTCGATATAGCGACCACCCGTCAGTCGCTCGGCCAGAGCTGAACTGATGCCGGGTACGCCCTTGGCCACTCGCTCGACGGCCTGAGTCGCGGCATCGATCTCCGATAGGTTGGTACCGGCAACTTTGACTCCGATGGGACTCTTGATCCCCGTGGCAAGCATGTCGATACGGTTGCGAATCGGTGGTATCCAGATATTCGTCAGCCCAGGGACTCGTACCACTCGATCCAGTTCTTCCACCAACTTTTCCTGGGTCATGCCTGGACGCCATTGCTCGTGCGGCTTGAATTGGATAGTGGTTTCGAACATCTCCAGCGGTGCGGGGTCGGTGGCGGTTTCAGCGCGCCCCGCTTTACCGAAGACGTGTTCGACTTCAGGCACGGTCTTGATCAGACGGTCAGTCTGTTGCAGCAGTTGTGCCGCTTTCTGCGCTGACAATCCCGGCAGAGCTGAAGGCATATAGAGCAGGTCACCCTCGTCCAACGGGGGGAGAAACTCGCCACCCAAGCGAGACATTGGCCATAGCGCACTGACAAAAACCAATAGCGCCACCAGCAGCGTGATCTTTGGTCGACGCAAGACTGCGTCCAGGGCTGGCTGATAGATCCGAATCAAGCATCGGTTCAATGGGTTCTGTTGTTCATTAGGGATTCGCCCCCGAATCCAGTAGCCCATAAGCACTGGCACCAAGGTCACCGACAATCCCGCCGCTGCTGCCATGGCGTAGGTTTTGGTGAAAGCCAACGGACCGAACAGACGTCCCTCTTGCGCTTCCAAGGTAAACACCGGAATGAACGACAGGGTGATGATCAACAAACAGAAGAACAGTGCCGGGCCTACTTCTGCCGCCGCTTCGGTCATTACATGCCAATGACGCTCACCCTTCAGTTCTTCCCCCGGATTGGCCGCGTGCCAAGCCTCAATCTTCTTGTGGGCGTTCTCGATCATCACCACGGCGGCATCGACCATGGCGCCGATGGCGATGGCAATTCCGCCCAAGGACATGATGTTGGCGTTGATCCCTTGGTAACGCATGACGATGAAGGCAATCAGCACCCCAACCGGCAGCGAGATGATTGCCACCAGAGATGAGCGCAGGTGCCAGAGGAAGATCCCACAGACCAACGCGACGACGATGAACTCTTCGATTAGCTTGTGGCTGAGATTTTCCACAGCGCGGTCGATCAGCTTGCTGCGGTCGTAGGTGGTGACGATTTCCACTCCGGCGGGCAAACTGCTTTTCAGTTCGTCGAGTTTGGTCTTGACCGCCGCAATGGTCTCGCGAGCGTTTTTGCCGCTGCGCAATATCACCACGCCGCCGACGGTCTCGCCTTCGCCGTCGAGTTCAGTAATGCCACGCCGCATTTCCGGCCCCAACTGGATCGTGGCGACATCGCCAAGGGTCACCGGTATGCCACCCGCACCCAGCTTGAGCGGGATCGCCCGAAAGTCATTGAGCGTCTTCAAGTATCCGGAAGCGCGCACGATGAACTCGGTCTCTGCCATCTCCAGCACGGCACCACCGGTTTCCTGGTTGGCCTTGCCGATAGCTTCGGTCACCTCAGACTGAGTGATACCGAGGCTGGCCAGTTTGAGCGGATCAAGCTGTACCTGGTACTGCTTGACCATGCCGCCCACGGTTGCCACTTCCGCAACGTTGGGCAGGGTTTTGAGTTCGAACTTGAGGAACCAGTCCTGAAGTGCGCGAAGCTGCGCTAAATCATGTCCGCCACTGCGATCCACCAGTGCGTACTGATAAATCCAGCCCACTCCCGTCGCATCCGGCCCCAACGCCGGTTTGGCGCTGGCCGGCAAGCGACTTTGTATTTGGCTCAGATACTCCAACACCCGCGAGCGAGCCCAGTACAAGTCAGTGCCGTCTTCGAACAGCACGTAAACGAAGCTGTCGCCGAAGAAGGAATAGCCACGCACCGTCTTGGCTCCCGGTACTGAGAGCATCGTGGTGGCCAACGGATAGGTCACCTGGTTCTCGACAATCTGCGGCGCTTGTCCCGAAAAAGGAGTGCGGATGATTACCTGAACATCGGAGAGATCCGGCAGCGCATCGATGGGCGTGCTCTGCACCGACCAAATACCCCAAGACGTGACAAACAGTGTCGCCAGTAGCACCAGGAATCGGTTGGCCACTGACCAACGAATCAGGGCAGCGATCATGGCTGGCTCCCCGATTTATCCAGACGCTCAACACGCAAACCATCGTCGGTCTGGCTCACTGCGATCCTAACCTTGTCACCTGTTTTCAGGCCTTGCATCAGCGCCGGATTGGCAAGTGGGAACGTCATCGTCATACCAGGCATGCCCAGCGTCTTGAACGGACCATGGGCAAGCGTGACTTCTTTAACGTTGATCTCAACGATCTGCCCATCCGCTTCATGAAAGCTGGAGGCTGCTACGCGGGGTGGTGACTCTTCCTCTGAGCGGGCAACAATGCCCTTAAGACTGGCCTCCGAGTCGAGCAGGAACTGGCCAGAAGTAACCACCTTCTGGCCTTCTTCCAGACCTTTCAATACCGCCGTCTTGCCATCGCTTTCCTGCCCGAGTTGCACCTCCACGGGACGGTAGCGGCCCGCGTCTTCGGCAAGCATCACCAAGGCACGTCGGCCCGTGCGAATGACGGCTTCGCTCGGCACCCACAACACACTCTGCTCGGTCGAACGATTCAGGCGGACCTGCGCTGTCAAACCCGGTCTGAGGCGTCCGTCCGGATTGGGTAACTCGACACGTACGCGAAGAGTGCGGCTGTCCGGATTGGTCTCGGGCAAAATCGCGCTGACCTTGCCGTTGAGTATTGTCCCTGGGAAGGCTGGCAGACGCGCTTCGACTGCCTGTCCCACGTTGATCGATCCGGCATCCGATTCTGGTACGGCCACCGCTAGCCAGACACTGCTCAAGCCATTGACGCGTGCCAGGGTGTCGCCGGTCGCCACGGTCATACCCGCGCGTACGTTCAACTCTTGCAGCATACCGGCAATGGGACTGGTCAGAGTCAGGTACGGCTGAACCTTACCGCCACGCTCTACCTGAGCAATCAGTGCTGCCGGCATCCCCGTGAGCCGCAGTCGCTGGCGGGCCGCAGCCAACAGGGCAGCATCCCCGTTGCGTTTCAGGGCAAGGAACTCTGTCTGAGCAGCGGCCCATTCTGGCACCAGGATATCCGCCAACGCCGCGTTGGCTTTGAGTACATCGCCGGGAGCATGGGCATAGACCCGCTCCACAAAGCCAGGGGTGCGCGCCTGAATCACAGCGACATCACGTTCGTTGAACGTCAAGGCACCTGTCACGTCGAGGCTCGAATCAAAGATCCCACGAGTGACAGTCGCAAAACGCAGACCGAGATTCTGGGTCAGACCTGGATCGATACTGACTGTCGCCCGATCCCCTGCGCCACTGGCGAATTGGGGAACCAGTTGCATGTCCATGAAGGGTGACTTACCCGGCTTATCGAACTTTTGCTGCGGGTACATGGGGTCGTACCAATACAGTGCTTTGCGTTCGTCCGGTGAATTGAGGCTTTGCTCCGGGGCGGTTACGGATACTCCGCTCATACGCTGGTGAGCGAACCAGTAACCACCGGCAACACCCAATGCCAGCGAGATGCCTACCAGCAATGCCCCGGTCCATTTTTTAAGGATCATTGGCTGGACTCCCCATAAGCAAAATACAAACGCGCACTGGTCAGTGCTCGCTGCTCTTCCACGTCGATCTGTTTGAGGCGGGCTTCGATGAGTTCACGTCGGGCGGCAACAACGGCGTTTAAATCGCCTTTACCGGCGCGGTAGCTGGCCATGCTGAGTTCGACCTTTTCCATCGCCAGCGGCAACAGGCTTTCCTGGTTTCGGCGCACGGCACGATTCAGGCGCTCATAGTCAGCCAGTTCGTTTTCCAGTTGCTGGGTGTGCTCGCGTGACAGGGCTTCGCGCTCGGCCTCAAGCTGACTGAGTTCAGCCTGTTTGGCTGCGATTTTGGGGTTTTGGCGCGAGTCAGGAAACAGCGGTAGATCCCAGGAAAATTGCACGCTGACCATATCGCCAAACTCACGGCCGCGACGCTGATAATCCAGCTCCCAGCTCCAGTCCGACTGCTTCTCCGACACGGCTTCACGAACCTTGGCTTGCGCTTCGCGGGTCATCGGCGCAAACGCTGCCAACTCGGGGTGGTGTTGCAGTTTATGGGCGTAGCCGGAGGTATCGACGGGCCACTGCGGCAAGCTGCCCACAGGCTTGTCGTTGGCGGCGGAGCCAATCCAGCGTTTGAGGGCTGCTCGGGCCTGCGCTCTCTGGAGAATCAGATCGTCCTGTTGCTCCGCCAGTTGAGCCGCTTCTTGCTTAGGCGTCACCGCATCGGCGGGTTGAGCGCGGCCACCGGCAATCTGGGCCCGGACGGTATCGGTCAACAGGCGATTTTCTTTGTAGAAGTCCTGGAACAGCGCATCTTTGCGCTCAACCGAGTAGCTATTGATCCAGGCCAACGCCGTGGACTGGCGTACTTTCAGACGTTCGACTCGACGCTCCGCAGCGGCGCGATCAATGGCCGCATCGGCCACTTCTATGCGCGCTTTGCGCTTGTCGCTGTTGGGCATTTCTTGCCTGACCCCGACCACTTGCATGGTCATGAAGTCCTGATCGATGCTCCAGCGATCCGGACCGCCAATGGGGTAGTTCTGCACACCCAACAGTAGCCTGGGGTCAGGTAGTTCACCGGCTGGAATAGCCGCGCTGCTGGCAGCTTGAATTTTGGCGTCTTGTGCGGTCAGCGACGGTGCATTGTTTTCGGCCAGCCGCAACGCTTCATCGAGTGTCAATGCGGCAGCGAAGCTCGGCAATGCCAGTACGCTTGCCGCCAGACCGGCCACGAGGGACCAGCCTGTGCAATAGCACTTGGAGTTCATGTTTACGATTCCTGTGATCATCCAGTGCACGCGTCAAAAGACATGCGCGCAGCTAGTCCATCCCGCTAACGCGGAATGAGGCTCAATGTGGGACAGGAATCAAACGCGAGGCGGTCGCCATACCCCGGACGGGGTCTGTACAGGTAGGGAATCGCTGTAGTAGTAAAGCACTACGGGGCTGAATACGGTTACAGGAGGCTTGAGGATCGAGACTTGCAGCATGCCGCCTGTCTTGCATTCCTGGCCCGGCTTACAAGGTTTGCCGTGCTCGGAAGGGCTTTTCATATCGTTGCAGCAGTCCATCCCCATGTCGTCCATCATCGCCATGCCCATCGTCTTCATTGGGCAAGGTTCTGTCGGTGCCTGGACGCCCGCCATCCCGCTGAGGGGAAGCGCCAAGCTGATCATGAAGATGATGCAAAACCGCAGATAGCGTTTCATGGGCTGGAGTGTAGTCGCTGAAAATGGCTCTTACAATTGGACTCGCGTCATCAGCAGCCTACCGGAATGCCCTGATCGAGGGGATAACACCGAACCAGAATTAAGCCAGCATTAGCTGGCACAAAATAGAAGCTCATTACGAGCAGGCTCCAAGGCGTAGAAGAAAGTCATTCTTATATTTTTTGCTCTATACCGCGCTCATCTCCATTTCTGGACTCAAGGTTCCTAGCCAAGCGACAAGACATACGATAACCACTGCGGCCGAGAACTCAAAGATCATACTACGTCGTAAAGCGTTGACAGCGACGGCATGGTCTCCATTCTTGATTGAGCGCTCTAGTAGGGGGCTCAAATGGAAGCGATTCAACGATGCCAATATAACCAGCCCTGCGAATAGTAAAACCTTCAAGAACAGCAATATGCCGTAAGTGCTAAGCATCACCTCATCCAGGGTCGGACCTACAATAAAAAGGTAATTTACTATTCCGGTAACACCTAAAATCACAACAATTAGCGCCCCTGCCGATTCAAATCCAGTCAGAACACGGGAGAGGACTCGTACTTCTTGTTCACCGTTAAGTATCTTCTCACGCAGCAGTAAAGCGAATGCAGCGAGAGCCCCCATCCAACCCCCAGCGGCCAAAAGATGAAATATGTCGCTGGTGAAATGCATATAACGACTGCCGCCCTCGTCCATCGCGCCATGTCCTGTCCATGCCAAAGTCGCCAAAGCAATCGCAGAAAAGACAGTGACAGCCCATAGGCTGAGACTTGGGTAACACTTGTTAAGTGTGACGGCTATACCGGCCATCACAAGGGAGACTATTCGCACCATCCACGTCAAACCGACGTCGGTTCCCATAAGAACCATTTCAAATATATGATGATGCAGCTCCATTAGCTCTGAAACGCCGCTCATCGCTTTCGCAAGAAACAACATAGCTGCAAGGGATAAAACAATACCAATAACTACGTTGCCCAAAAGGAGCGACTCAAAATTCAAGACTGCGCCGGATACTCGCTCTTTTCCCTTGAGGCTGTACAATCCAAAAATTGCTAATCCGAACAGCAGCATCAGATCCAAATAAAGAGCGAAACGAAGGGCGATGTTGATTGAGTCGCTCATAAATCATTTCACTTTAAATGTAACGTTGCCTGTGATGGGATGAGTGTCTGAAGAAACAGCACGCCACTCGACCTTATAAGTACCAGTGGTCAATGGTGCAGCTGGCGTGATTACCATCGTTTTTGGATCGTCGCCGCCTGAGACTCCAGCCTTAACTCCCATTGGCGAGTTCGGCATGCCCGGCATGTCGGTCATGATCAGTTTCGCTCCTGAGAACTGAGTCGTGAGGTTCTCCGAGAAGTGCAGTTCGATCTTGGAAGGTGCTGCGGAGGTCGAGCCCTCCAAAGGACTCGAAGACACCAACTTTGGGTGCGCTTGTGCCACAGCACTCAAAAGCAACCCTGCGGTTAGTGCAACCATCACGGTGGTAGTTTTAAAAGGTGACATGCAAGACTCCTCACAGCATAAGCTGTAGGTTCGAGGTTTGGCGGGGAAGATCTAGTTTTATACTTTCGATCAGGCTAAAACCACATAACACAGCCAAATGCATAAACCGTCATGGTATTAACTGAACTTAGGTAATTGATCAAAGACTCTTGTGTCTTAGAGCTGAGCCACGATGCCACATTGCAGCCGACCGGTCGATTACAATTCAGTAAGCTTGGCGCCCAGATCTCTGCATCAGCATTGTGGTGACAATCGACTCTGACGACCCCAACCGGGACGGACGGTAATGGCTAATCAGAGATGCGTCGCGTTACCTGTTACTCCATCGAGTGGATACACTACATCAACGGAGCTTGGTGCTGATGACTACATGATCAGGCCTTTTTCGTTCTCCGAGCTGCTTGCTAGAGTCCGATTCTTGCTGCGTAGAGCACCCCCTCCTTCCAGTCAGACCCATCTAAAAATCGGAGATCTTGAGCTTGACGTACTCAAACATCAGGCGTTTCGAGGAGGGAAACGGATTGACCTAACGGCGAAAGGATTTTCGTTATTGGAATTCATGCTCCAGCACCGTCGTGAAGTTCTTCCAAAATCCCTCATCGCATTACAGGTTTGGAATATGCACCTTGAGAGTGGCACCAATGTCATCGAAGTTGCCGTGCGTAGACTACGAGCGAAAATTGATAACAGTTTTGAATCCAAATTGATTCACACCTCACGCGGCATGGGTTACGTGATCGACGTATCGTAGATCAAATGACTCGTTTGTTGGTGAGGGCCTTCAGACGAGTGTGAGCCACCCCCGTTTTCTTCGACAGGTTTGAGCGGTAGCTTTTGGCCGTTTCTGCCCGGCACGACTGCTGCTTCACGCCCTGACGAAGTCAGTTAACCTTAATCAGTTTTTAACTCGCTGACCGCTGAATTATTTTACTGGCATTCATGTGCCTGCTGACAGTTTGTCTGCGCCCTCCTTCGGCAAAATGGGCACTGCTAGTTTGCTGCCGAGACGGGTTCTGATACCTCGACAAGTACACCGTCCTTCAATTTGAAGTGAAAGTGAGCGTTTACCGGTTTCGACCACAGGTCTTTGTCCTTCATTTCACGAGCGAACGCTGGAACACCAACAGTGACCGTGGCAGCGTAAACACCATCACCAGCCAAGGGACTGTTTTCAGAGTAATGCAATCCACTGCCGCCCCACATTGGTGGTAGAACCGTTTCTACGCTCTTTCCATTGGCTTTGTTCGTCGCAGCGAAGGTAACAGTGGAGTACGGGAGTCGCGTCTTGGTTGCGTTGTCCGTCACCTTGATCTCGATATGATACCGCTCGTTCTTTGCGGGAACATGTTCACTCCACTGAGCAGGCGTTCCCATCTGCATCCACATAGCTTCGGCGCCCTCAAGCTCCAACTGGATTGTCAGCCCGTCGTTGATGACTCTACCTATTAGCACTGCGCTTTCCGTTGGATCTTTCGGTGAGGTGAGCGTCTTGATCTGCGGCTCTGCCGCTTGTGCAAGGCATGTGGCAACTGGCAGTGCGATTGCGGATCCTAAAGCAAACAGCAACTTTTGGGTGTTTGTCATTTCAAGTGATCCTGGCTGAGTGAAGCTATCGCGGATGCAATTTCCAACGCCAATTAGATCTCACTGTCGTTTCCACCAATCACGTTTGCAATAGCCTCAATGGCTAAGCTCATCTGCAAGCCCTTTGAATAGCTACGTTGGTACTTCACTCTAGCCCATAGACCACCTACCGCTGGCTACCTGTCAGAAATGTAATATTCCACACAGCGAATCAACTCTGCTCTCGCATAGGATTTCGATTGCCGACTTCTGGCCCAGGCTGTGTAAAACGCGGGCACCGTCTTGAAGACTGTGTTGCTACGTAAAATCTGTCAGCGCGTAGTTAGGCAGCAGACCAAAGATTTTTCGCAGAAACGCGTTCATTGGCCCAATCCTGGCAGTCAAATCTGCTCTAAAACGCTTTTTCACAGCCTCGGCCAATTTCCATCTGCCACACAGGGGATGTTTCGACCCATCATGTTGAAAAAGGTCGTCAAGGGCCAATCGCTCACCGTATTTTTCTGCATCGTGATGATTGGCATCATCACGATTGGCTACCTACCACGCGCATGACGAACAGGCAGAGATGTCGAGCGTGAGCTACTCGGATCACTACCATTCCCCATTGCCCCCAGACTATCAGTACGAAACGTCGCAACTCACTTCCGCGTTGAGTTTGGCTGCACAACCAAATCGCTCCTTTCGGGTCGATGCCCCTCGATACTCTGTTCCTCGTCTGCCGATTTTCTTGATCGAACGGCCACCCCGTCCTTCGTTTGCATCCTAACCATATCCGCGCTTTGGTCATTGATCCCTGCAACGTAGGATTGACCTATGCATTCGTACTCGATGAGCGGCGTCGACGCATTTACTGCGCCTTCGCGTCGTCTGCTACTGCTGTTGTTTCTATTTACCACATCACTTTTCCTCGCAAGGCCCGAGGCGATAACTCACGCCTTCGCTGAAGGAGACAAGGGCTTCATCCAGGAAAGCTCCGGCGTCATGTTGCAGCCCTCAAGCTACATGGGCGCCAAAAACATGATGACGAGCTACGATCAGCATCCTCAACATATGAGCTAGACCAGTTGGATTCAAACTTGGGTCGCTATACTAAATAGGTGACTTGGCCGGACGGATACACATCAACTAAATTTAGACTGGTATCTATCGAAAACCTCGTGACTTGTCTCCACCCCGGAGTCTGAATTGAGGTTTGGAACAGGACTCGCGGTTAGGGTGAACATCACTTCGGTAGCTTCAAAGCTATCCGTTTTCATGGGATAGGTAACGTACGCATCAATCGATCAGGACCAGCGACGTCAGGCTCACCAACCCCGAGCAAGTCCCTGCCTTTCCAGCCGGTCAAACCTGAGGTCCATAGCGAGGTGCCGCTCTTACTCAAACCACTTTGAGCTGTCCCATCATTCCCGTCGCTTCATGTTCGAGAATGTGACAGTGGAACATACGCAATCCTGACCATCGCTGGACTGTTTTAATCCGTACGATCTCATTCGAGCGTAGGTTGACCGTGTCCTGCCAGGCACGGAATGGAGCTGGCGTGATCACTCCACCCAACTCTCGCTCAACTACTTGGAACTGGGTGCCGTGCAAATGGAAAGGATGGTCCATATCAGAGCGATTGACGATCTCCCACAGTTCCACCTCGTTGACTTTGCTTACAAGGTCGACCCGCCCCATGTCGTACTCCTGGTCGTTAATCAGGAACTGCATGCGATGACTACCATTGGCCATGTTCATTTTTTCGCTGAACACCACTTGTTTGTGTGCTGTGACCGGACCGAGGTCAGCTACTGAACCAAGCCTACCAGGCAAGGCAGCCACGGCTGTTGCTCTGACCGCCGTGAAATCGACCGTTAACAGTGACATTGCCTTATCAGGCGACACATCGCCCATTTTGCCGCGTGGGTAGATATTCGCGTTCAGCTCTATGCGATCACGAAGGCTACCAGCATCGACGATCAGTTCGATCCGCTGGGCAGGTGCCAATAGGTATTCCCCCTGTACAGGTTGAGGGGCTTCAAGCAAACCGCC
This sequence comes from Pseudomonas sp. UYIF39, assembly GCF_029963765.1. GTDB lineage: Bacteria > Pseudomonadota > Gammaproteobacteria > Pseudomonadales > Pseudomonadaceae > Aquipseudomonas. Next base: position 12,213 of record NZ_JALBYU010000038.1, on the reverse strand, counting down.
GTCGGTACCGACCAGGGTCAGCGTGCTACCGGGCAGCGCGAGCTTAAGGTAGCGGGCACTACAAGCATTCCAAACACGCCAGCGCTCACGGCCTCCTGCGTCGAACGGCAAGACTGGTTGGTGCTGAGCGTTGACCAAGGCGAACTGGCCTTCGCGGCCGTTCATCCAGTCGTTGGCGTCGTTCGGGGCGATGGCGGCGTAGCGGTCGAGTTTGAGGTCGGAGACCACCAACAATCGCTCCGGCAGTTCGGCCAGCGGATCCTCTCGCGACCGAACCAGTAATGGCCCGGCTAATCCACGGAAGGCTTGTTCAGCCGTGTACTGATGTGGATGGGGGTGGTACCAATACGTGCCCGCACTCCCTTGCGGCAGATTGAAACGGTAAGTATGACGTCCGCCAGGTGGCACCGGATCATGGGGATTACCGTCTTGCTCGGGCGGAATTGGCAGACCGTGCCAATGAATAGTTGAGGGTTGCTTGAGGTTGTTGATGAAGGTGATCTCCACCATGTCACCCTCAAAAAGCTCAATCAACGGCCCCGGCAAACCGTCGTTATAGGCCCAGAACTCGGTCGACGCATGTCCAGGGATGAAGGGCAGCGTGAGCGGCGCAGCGGTCAGCGTGGCCTGAAAATGGCCTGGAGTGCTGCTCGCATTCGCGAGTTTGGGTAATTCGCGCAGTGTGGCACCAGCCGGTAGTAGATCTGATGCGAGCAATGGTAATCCAACAGGCGCCGAGGCCATATCTACGGCTGACCAAGCTTGCAGCCAAGGCGCCGCCAATCCTGCAACAGCCACCCCGCCGAGGAAGGTTCGGCGCTGCATTGGGTACGCCTTCATTTGGACATCTGCATGTTCATCATGCTCGACTGCTGATCCATCATTTGCATCATCATGTCCATCATCCCCATACCACCGCCGTTTTCTGACTTAGACATACTCATGCCCTTGCAGTGGTCACCTGAATGCATGTCCCGCATCATGGCCATGGACCCCTTCATCGTTTGCATGCTCTCTTGCATGGCTGCTTGGCGCTCTGTCGGAGTCTTCGCTGCGGCGACCTTGTCCTGGGCTACCCGCATTTTCTGCATTTGCTCAGCCACGGCTTTGTCCGTGGCAGGCGTGGTCTGCTCGCCTACCTGGGCCGAGGGCGTTTGAGCGTCGTCTGGATGATGAGTGTCAGTGGCGTTAGCGAGTACAGCAGCGCTAGTGAGTAGTAGCGCTAAAACTAGCTTCAGTGGTGCTTGCATGACGATCTCCAAGGGTAAGGGGGAAAAAGCTCGCATGGTTACCGTGGAACGCTAAGCGGCAAACACCAGCAACAAACCAAAGATCAGCCGCAAGGGCGTCTGCCAGAAATGAATGCTCCAAATCTAAAAATTGGCTGTCTGCCACTTTAAGATTAGCTCTCGCCTGTTTTCGGAGCGTTGATATAGGTCAAAGAGAAGCAAACATCCTCCAAAACTAACGTCCTTGCTGAATGGAGTTCTTGGGTTCGGAGCCGAATTAAAAAACGCCGGCAAATTTAGGCGCGTTTCAGTCCGGCACTCGGGAGTTCAATATGAAAGCCAGTTGTTCCGTTGGACGAGGTGCACCAGATCCTGCCCTCATGAGCTTCAATGATTGATCGAGTGATCGAGAGACCCAGCCCAGCGTTGCTAGGGCTTCCTTCACGTCGCGCAGGATCTACGCGGTAGAAACGGTCAAATAGTTTCTCAAGGTGCTCAGGCGCAATGGTCTTTCCGGGGTTTTGCACCGTCACCAATGTCGACGTATTTTTCTGACGGATATCAACATGGATGGTTTGCCCCTCTGGCGTGTACCGTAGCGCATTTGAAAGCAAGTTCGAGATCGCCCTGCGTAACATCGATACGTCACCCCGGACACTTCCTGCCCCCGAAACGCTAAGCTCGATGCTGCGCTCATCAGCCAGTAGTCGGTAATACTCAAGCAGTTTCCCCACCTCCTCCTGTAGGTCTATCTGATCGCTCTCTGGCTTGAGCAATCTATTATCGGACTTAGCCAAGAAAAGCATGTCATCGATCATGCGAGACATTCGCTTCAAATCATCCAGGTTCGAGTACAAATTGTCTTCGTAGTCCTCAATGTCCCTTTTTCTTGAGAGCACTACCTCAGTGTGGGTCATGAGATTGCTGACCGGGGTGCGCAGTTCGTGAGCAATGTCTGCGGAAAAATTCGACAGCCGCACAAAAGCATCATCCAGACGTGACAGCATCGCATTGAATGACGACACCATCTGTTGAAGCTCCTTTGGAACGGGCGCCAATGGGATGCGCTCTTTAAGTGATTTAGCAGACATGGATGCAGCGACCATGGTCACCTGACGAATAGGACGCATACCGCTGCGGGCAACCATCCATCCCAGCCCCGCACTAACGAGCGCGCTGATCACGAGACCTATCCAGAACCATCTTTGAAGGGTCTCGAAGAAAAACATGTGCTGCGTAACATCAAAGATCAAGATCACAGTCAGTGGTTGGTCCTGCCCGGAAACATTGGCTTGGGCGCTGACACCTCGGTAAATATGATCTTCGTCCCGCCACTCCCACATCGTGTTATTTAACCGTGTGCGGAATTGCTCTGGGACATCAATCGGCCCTGGACCAGAGAAAAACAGCTTTCCGCCGCTGTTTAGAATGATCGCAGTCAAATCACGGTGTGCCCCTAGCAAAGCCTCCAACTGCGGCTTTATCTCGTTGAATTCATCGATGCCGTGCATTTCCCCCAAGATCCTTTGAGACGAGCTTAGTTTTTCGTCCAGGGTCTGCTGATCCAGCATTTTGAAATGACGCTGACTGAGGTGGTTGAAACTAACTCCGGCAACTGTGAGGACAACCGTCACCGAAAGCATGAACATCAAGCTCAGCCGTGTTGTCAGGGATAGGCGGTTCATTCCAGCTCCGTGTCTGGTGAATCGATCATGTAGCCCATACCGCGAGCGGTTTGAATGAGTTTGACCTCGAAGTCGTCATCAATCTTCGCCCTGAGCCTCCTCACCGCAACTTCAATCACGTTGGTATCGCTGTCAAAGTTCATGTCCCAAACTTGCGAGGCAATGAGCGATTTTGATAGTACTTCGCCCCGACGACGGAGGAGCAATTCCAGCAGCGCAAACTCTTTGGCCGTGAGATCGATACGCTTGCCTCCTCTGATAGCCCGGCGTTTGAGCAAGTCAACCTCAAGATCGGCCAGTTTCATATGAGTTTGCGATGGCGCGCTACTCCCTCGACGCAGCAGTGTTCGCACCCGAGCCAGCAATTCAGAAAACGCGAAGGGCTTAATCAGATAATCATCGGCTCCAAGCTCAAGCCCCTTGACCCGATCTTCAACACGGTCTCGCGCAGTCAGGAAAAGTACAGGTACATCCTTCCCGGATGCACGCACCCTCTGTAGGACTTGCCATCCGTCCAAACCCGGCATCATGACGTCAAGAATCAGCAGGTCATATCCCTCGTTCAAGGCGTGCTGAAGGGCCTCCTCGCCGTCGGTGAATCGATCAACATTGAACCCAGCCTCCGTTAGACCCTGCTGTAAATAGATACCTAATGTCGGTTCGTCTTCAGCAACCAGAAGTCTCATGGGATGGATCTCAAATGAATAACTGGGCTGAGTTTGCAACGAATAAGCCTGCGTCATCAGAAACTGACAGAAAAGTAATCTTGGCTTCAGGTGGATGTCGGTCGAGCGGCGCTCTTGTGACTAGCATGAATTCTTACATGCACTCATTCGTCTCGTCGTGACAGAGTTCTGATCAAGAGTCCATCGAGACCTTTTCACATAAACACCGGCCCTTCGGAGGCACCACTGGTCTGAATGGTAGGTCAGCGTGGTGTGTAGTGCGTGTGACTTGATCGAGATCACAGTTTTAAGGCGAGCAGTGACTACGCTCAAATATCAGACTCACGGCAACTCTTGCCATAACAGTGGGAGCTACATCATGACCCCTCATCAGCATTCAGTTGGAAACGCGGGCCCACCATTTTGGAGGAGCAAAATGGGTGTGGTACTCATCATGCTGGTTGCGATTGGCGTTTTTTACGTGGTCAGGGAACACTTCAGCCATGTTTCGCCTTATCTGATTTACCTGCCCTATCTGATTCTGCTGATCTGCCCCTTAATGCATTTTTTTGGACATGGCCATGGGGGGTATGGTGGACATGTCAATCCGTCAGAAACCAACAAGGATGAGAAAGGAAAATAGCCATGTCCAACGCCATCAGTCACCAAGACCACGCCTTTCCTGCGAAGGTCCTGGATGAAAGTCTACGTGATCCGGTATGTGGCATGACTGTTACCCCACCGATCAAGTTCAGCGAAACTTATCAGGGGCAGACATATCAGTTTTGCAGCATGAAGTGCCAGGAAAAGTTTCGAGCAGAACCGCAGCGCTATGTCGCTACCCCGTTGGATACCGTTCACTCTGACCACACAGCTCCAGCCGTTGAAACGCAGGAAGTTACTGAGTACACCTGCCCTATGCATCCAGAGATACGTCGGCCTGGCCCCGGTACCTGTCCTAAATGCGGCATGACATTGGAACCGGTCATACCAGTGCTGGAAGAGGAAGAAAACCCCGAGTTCAAGGATTTCACCCGTCGCTTTTGGTGGTCACTACCATTAACCGTGATCGTGACGGTACTCGCCATGGCGGGACACTCGTTGCAACTCTTCCATGGGGCTACCCAGAACTGGGTCGAGCTTATCCTTGCAACCCCTGTAACCTTATGGGCTGGCTGGCCGTTTTTTGTGAGGGGCATCGATTCGATTCGTCATCGCAGCCCCAATATGTGGACCCTGATAGGCCTGGGTACAGCCGCTGCGTACCTTTACAGCGTCGCAGCTACAATTTTTCCCCAGAGTTTTCCCGCCACCTTCATGCAAGAGGGCCGCATCGGCGTCTACTTCGAAGCCGCAGCCGTGATCATCTCGCTAACCTTGTTCGGCCAGATGCTTGAACTCAAAGCTCGATCACAAACGTCTTTGGCTATTAAGTCTCTACTTGGCCTGTCTCCGAAAACCGCACGCAGGATCAATGCCGATGGCAAAGAGGAGGACATCCCTCTCACGCATGTGCACAAGGGGGATCATCTCCGGGTCAGACCGGGTGAAAAGGTTCCTGTCGATGGCTCAGTGCTGGAAGGCGAAAGCGCGGTCGATGAGTCGATGCTGACCGGCGAGCCGGTGCCCGTGATGAAAAGAAGCGGAGATAGCCTGATCGGCGCCACACTCAATACCCATGGCAGCCTGGTGATGGAAGCGCAAAAGATTGGTGCCGAAACCATGTTGTCGCAAATCGTGCAGATGGTTGCCCGTGCCCAACGCTCTAAAGCGCCCATGCAGCGCATGGCTGACGCCGTCGCTGGTTACTTTGTGATGGGCGTCATCGCGATTGCCCTACTGACCCTTTTGGGGTGGGGGTTGTTTGGTCCTGAGCCTGGCTGGGTCTTCGGCCTGATCAATGCTGTCGCTGTACTTATCATTGCTTGCCCCTGCGCGCTTGGGCTTGCGACACCAATGTCAATCATGGTTTCCACCGGTAAAGCGGCCAGCATGGGTGTGCTGTTCAGAGATGCCGGCGCCATCGAGAACCTTTGCAAGATCGACACGCTGATCGTGGATAAGACCGGAACCCTGACAGAGGGTCGTCCGGTGTTTCACAGTGTGGAAGCCACGCAAAAGTTCGTTGCCAATGATGTACTTCAACTGGCCGCTAGCCTTGATCAAGGCAGTGAGCATCCGCTGGCTCACGCCATTGTTGATCATGCCCTTGCTGAGAATCTGGTCCTAACCAAACCGGAGTCGTTCGAGTCCGGTTCTGGGATCGGGGTCAGTGGCATGGTCGATGGCAAGAAAATCCAGTTGGGCAATACCGCCTTGATGGAAGAGGCTGGTGTAAACATTAGTCCCCTCAGGAACCGCGCCGAGCAATTGCGCCTTGAAGGAATCAGCATCATCTACCTGGCTGTCGATGGAATACTGGCGGGGCTACTAGCGGTGTCAGACCCGATCAAGCCGACTTCAAAGGAAGCTGTCACCAAACTTAAAGCCGACAATATAAAGATCATTATGGCCACCGGGGATGGCCTCACCACGGCACGGGCTGTTGCCAAGGAAATGGGTATTGAAGAAGTACACGGCGAGGTGAAACCTCAAGACAAGGAGCGTCTGGTCGAAGACCTGCAAAAAACGGGTCGACGCGTTGCCATGGCGGGCGACGGTATCAATGATGCTCCTGCTCTGGCCCGAGCAGATGTAGGCATCGCGATGGGGACAGGGACAGACGTCGCGATGAACAGTGCGCAGCTTACTCTTGTAAAGGGTGACTTGATGGGGATTCTCCGAGCGCGGGCCCTTTCTGTCGCGACTGTAAAAAACATGCGGCAGAATCTGGGGTTCGCCTTTGTCTACAACTCGATGGGTATCCCGCTCGCGGCAGGTCTGCTATATCCCCTGACCGGACATCTCTTATCGCCGATGATCGCTGCCATCGCCATGAGCGTTAGCTCCGCATCCGTCGTTTTCAATGCGCTCAGGCTGAGGAACACTCACGTAGATTGAGATCAATGCCTTATTTGAGACACAACATAGACAACTCTTGACCTTCCCATCGTGTCAGCGTTGATGCTGTGGTTGCGGCTAAATAGGGCCGCTCAACACGAGAGGAATAGCTATGTTCGTCTTAGAAGTGTCAGGCATCGATTGTGGAGGCTGCGTCAGTAAAATTACCAAAGCCATTCAATCGTTGGATAACCAGGCAACCGTTTCGGTGGATCGTGCCGCCGGTAAGGTCAACGTCGAAAGCAACGAAAGCCCAGAGCGCGTGCGTTCAATTGTTGAGGCACTTGGATTCCCTTCCAAAATCGGCATCTGAGAGCCCCGGTCGACCTGCGCGCTCACGTTTCTCATGAACACTATTTTCTAGCGTTCATTTCATATACCAGCGCGCAGCGGAGATGGCTTGATCCAACCCTGATCAATTAGTTTTGTATGGAAACCTTCAAACCACCAAGACGAGATACCTACTCCCAGTGCAGTCAGGAGGTTATCCCGTAAGGAAATCACAACCTGACACAACGGTAATACTCACTTAAGGCTTCTGACAGGTTGCGGGTTCTAAGATTGCGTCGCGTCTTGAACTTAGCCCCCTCGAATTACGTCTTGATGTAGGTTCAACGGGGGTAGCCAAATCTTATCCGAGGATACCCACATGAAATCCATGAAAACCCTGTTTGTCATCGCAGCCTTGGCCGTTTCCTCTCTGGCAATGGCCGAAGGTGGCAGTGATCGCTTATTCGCACGCATGGAAGCAGCCAGACAGAACTCCATGGAAGCGTACCAAGTAGCCCAAAAGCAAGGTACTCAAAGCCCCGTAGCAGAGAGCAAAGCCAAAGGTGTCGACCACGCCAATTGCTGAGTAGCTTGGCGCGCTCCCAAGCTGACAGAAATGTAATCACCGTGATGGTCCAGATGTGGCAATTTCTGAGTCCGCTTGCCGTATCCATTCGACTTTGGCAACGGTGGGCGACGCTCATCTGGGCTAAGCACGATTTCCCGAGATATTGCCTTCAACCTGTATGAGCAACTCATTAGTTGTTTATCACGGCTTCCCTTTTGACTGATTGGACATAACGGCATGCACTCCAAAACCTCTAGGCGGACATTCGTTAAAGGCTTGGCCGCTGGTGGCATTCTCGGCGGCCTTGGCCTGTGGCGCACTCCTGTATGGGCGGTGACAAGTCCTGGCCTGCCGAGCGTACTCACCGGCAACGAATTTGATCTGTTTATTGGTGAAACCCCTGTAAACATCACCGGCTCGCCGCGCACAGCCATGACCATCAATGGATCGTTGCCAGGACCTTTGCTACGTTGGCGCGAAGGAGAGACTGTCACCCTGCGTGTAAAAAACCGTCTAGACCAAGACACCTCAATCCATTGGCACGGCATCATCCTGCCGGCCAACATGGACGGTGTACCGGGCTTGAGTTTCCATGGCATCGCACCCGACGGCATGTACGAGTACAAGTTCAAGGTTCATCAGAACGGTACGTACTGGTACCACAGCCACTCCGGTTTACAGGAACAGGTAGGCGTTTACGGTCCAATCGTGATCGATTCAAAAGAGCCCGAACCTTTTAAATACAACCGCGATTATGTGGTAATGCTGACCGATTGGACCGATGAAGATCCTGGTCGCGTCATGGCCAAGCTCAAGAAACAATCGGACTACTACAACCACCACAAACGTACTGTTGGCGACTTCATCAACGATGTCAGCAAGCAAGGCTGGTCCGCAGCCGTGGCCGATCGGAAGATGTGGGCCGAAATGAAAATGAACCCCACCGACCTCGCAGACGTCAGTGGGGATACTTACACCTATCTCATGAATGGCCAGGCCCCTAACGGTAACTGGACCGGAATTTTCAAACTGGGTGAGAAGCTGCGTTTGCGCTTTATCAACGGCTCGGCCATGAGCTACTTCGACGTCCGTATCCCTGGTTTGAAAATGACTGTTGTGGCCGCCGATGGTCAGCACGTCAACCCGGTCAGCGTCGACGAATTCCGGATCGCCGTAGCAGAAACCTATGACGTGATCGTGGAACCTGCCAGCGAAGAGGCTTACACCATCTTCGCCCAATCCATGGATCGAACCGGTTATGCACGCGGAACCCTGGCGGTACGCGAAGGGTTGAAGGCGCCGGTACCGCCGATCGATCCCCGCCCTCTTTTGACCATGGATGACATGGGGATGGGCGGTATGGCCGGCATGGACCATGGCAGCATGGGTGGCGGCGATATGAAGCAAGGTGACATGTCCGGAATGACCGGGATGGATCACAGCAAAATGACCGGCATGGATCAAGGTGATATGACCGGCATGACCGGTATGGACCAAGGTGACATGTCCAACATGACCGGCATGGATCACAGCAAGATGGCAGACATGGACAAGGGCGACATGTCCAACATGGCCGGCATGGATCACAGCAAGATGGCAGGGGTGGATCATGGCGATATGTCGGGAATGGCTGGCATGAGCGGCATGGGTGATATGCAGTCTCACCCAGCTTCCGAAACCAATAATCCCCTGGTCGATATGCAGGCCATGAGCACTACGCCAAAGCTCAACGATCCCGGCATTGGCTTACGAAACAATGGCCGTCGCGTGCTCACATATTCTGACCTGAAAAGTACTTTCCAGGATCCTGATGGCCGCGAACCCAATCGCACCATTGAGCTGCATCTGACCGGTCATATGGAGAAGTTCTCATGGTCCTTCAACGGCATCAAATTCTCTGACGCCGAGCCGTTGCGCCTCAAGTATGGCGAGCGCCTTCGCATCACGCTGGTGAACGACACGATGATGACCCACCCCATCCATCTCCACGGCATGTGGAGTGACCTTGAGGATGAGAACGGCAAATTCATGGTGCGCAAACACACAATTGACATGCCGCCCGGAACCAAACGCAGCTATAGAGTCACCGCCGATGCTCTAGGGCGCTGGGCCTACCACTGCCACCTGCTTTTCCATATGGAAATGGGCATGTTCCGTGAAGTTCGGGTTGATGAGTAAAGGAGACGATCTGTGAGCACATACCTAAATCGTAAATCGCTAGTGGATTGCCTCTTTGCCGTTAGCCTGCTGGGCGGACTTTCGTCCATGGTGCTGGCAGGGGTATCCAGTAGCGAGTATTCACATGTGAATCCCACGATATCAACGGACAAGCCGGCAACCACGGTAAACGAGCCAAAGCCGGATTACGGGTCGATAGATCACAGCAAGATAAGCCATGAGTCGATGGATCATGACCAAAAAACCAAAAAGGCGGATTGAGATCATGACCAGTAAGTTTTTACGCCCAACGCTGATGGCACTGGCAGTCTCTACCAGTCCTGCCTTCTTTGTCATTGCTCATGCCGCTGAAGAGATGGTTCCATCGATGGCTATGCCGTCAAGTGCGGACTCAAAGCCTTCGACTGCGCAAAAATCCAAGCCAACCACAGCGAAAGATGGCGCGATGGATCACTCCAAGATGGACCACAGCTCAATGGGAACCATGGACCATAGCAAGATGGGGGCTATGGATCACAGCAAGATGAGCATGGACGACGGGCAAATGGACGGCATGGAAAGCATGGATGGAGGGGCGACAACCACGAGCCGGACCCCGGTGCCCGTACTTACCGACGCTGACCGTGCCGCCGCCTTTCCAGATGTGGCTGGTCATGGTGTCCACGACAAAAAACTCAATTCCTTCATGTTACTGGATAAGTTTGAGTACCAGGATGCTGACAACGGTAGTGCGTTGGCCTGGGATGCAAAAGGATGGATCGGTGGTGACGTTGATCGTCTGTGGTTGCGTTCGGAAGGTGAGCGTACCAATGGCGTAACGGAAAACGCTGAACTCCAAGCACTTTGGGGGCACGCCATCGGTCCATGGTGGGATGTCGTCACTGGCGTTCGACAAGACTTCAAGCCCGGGTCGCCTCAAACATGGGGAGCGCTCGGTATTCAGGGCATGGCCCTCTATAACTTTGAAGCCGAAGCGACTGCCTACATCGGTGAGAATGGTCAAACGGCTGCTCGACTTGAAGGCGACTACGACATTCTGCTGACTAATCGCCTGATCTTGCAGCCAACAGCCGAAGTAAATTTATACGGAAAAAATGATCCTCAGCGCGGCATTGGGTCTGGATTGGCCAACACCGAAGTAGGTTTCCGATTGCGTTACGAGATTGTTCGCCAATTTGCCCCTTATGTCGGGGTTACCTGGAATCGCTCTTACGGCAAGACCGCCGACTTGGCCAGCGATGAAGGAGAAAAGACCAACGAGGCTCGATTTGTAGCGGGTATTCGGATGTGGTTCTGATTCGATTTAGCAATGCCATCAAGAGCTTTGAATGATCGGGGAACCACCTCCCCGACTCAAGGGTAAGACCATCAACCAAACCTAAGCAGCCGTACTGAAAGCTCGGGTGCTAGGGCTGCTTTTTCGCGGAATTTCCCAACGCGGCCAAGGTAAAAGGAAATATTCATGAAAGGTAGCTTCCGACTCTCACATCGATTTATGCGTATCGCAACTTTCGCCGCGCTGTTCATCGGTTCAACCGCTCAAGCGGCACAGGCCCTGACCATCGATGTTCATCGAGATGCGAACTGCGGATGCTGCAAGAAATGGATTCAGCATCTTGAGGCTAATGGCTTCACCATCATTGATCATGTAGAAAGCAACATGAGTGCTGTCAAACAGGACCTTGGTGTCGCTCCACGACTATCGTCTTGTCACACCGCGATAATCAACGGGAAGTTTGTTGAGGGCCACGTACCCGCTGAACAAATAATTGCGATGAGTAAGCGTGACGACCTTCTCGGGATCGCTGCTCCTGGCATGCCAGCAGGTTCTCCAGGAATGGAAGTCGACGGAGTGCATGAGGCCTTCCAGATAATCGGCCTGAACAAAGCCGGCACAGATCAGGTCATTGCTGAATACCCCGAAAACTAATCCCGCCCCATCCATCCCGTCACAGCATGGTTATGCAGCGTGACTTGCTCTGTCGACTTCATTCTCAAACAATTCGCCAAGGACGATCAGCAACAGTTGTAAAGGCGCGCTTGCACCGAATCGGAGAACCCCGTACCGCTGTCCTCGATAACAATTTGAGATGACTTCAAGTAATTGGTGATGACGCCATGCTCCGTATGCTGACAAGCAGTGCGCAGCACATTGCTGATCGCGATAGTGCTAAGTTCGGGAATGGCGTGCTCCTCAGCGTGCCTTCCCGAATCAGGACATCTATTTCGGCTGAAAAAGTAGACAACGTAAATGACGGTGGTTTAAGAGTTCTTTTTTTGCAGGCTTTTCAGTCGCAGGGTCGCGCGTTGTACAGCGGCCATTTTTTCTGGACGCTTCATTCGTTTCCATTTTCTGATGTCTTCCTTGGTGCGACCGCAGCTGACGCACAGTTCGCTGTTCAGCTGGCAAACAGAAATACAGGGATTTTCGATGTCCTTGGCCATTGTTCAATTCCTCGTCGAACTTATACGTGCTACGGGTTCATTGCTAAGCCAGAACGGCGACCTGATCGGGTGAATCAGCGCCCAACTTCGTGCGGTACTCAACTGTCAGATGAGTGATTGTTGGCGCTGATTGAAAACTGACCCACCCTGCCGATTGAAAAATGACCCAGGAC
>NZ_JALBYU010000037.1 GCF_029963765.1 Pseudomonas sp. UYIF39 | reverse complement strand
GTAAAATCAGTCATTTGGTGCGTCAGGCATACCGCGTCAGCCGGACTCACGACTGCTACGCAGCCGAACGCAGCCTCGCGGGCTCGGCAGCTGCTACAAAGAGTATCGCGGCTGGAATTGCTTAACTGACTGGCATTACCCGGAATGCCGGCCCGAAAAAAGTCAGCCAAAAAACGCTAGCCCCAAGCGTCCAATTCCCGGACCAAGACTACCCCCCCGTCCCACCGTTCACCTGCCCGCTCTCATACTGATCAAAGTACTCCGGGATCTCATGCTGATAGCTCTTCAACCAGCGCTGCATGCTCAGCTCGCGTTCGGTCGCGGTTGAGGTTTGCGGTTTCTGGGACGCCGCCTTGTTACTTCTTTGCAGTTGCAGCCAGCCTTCGGTTTCCTGTTGTTGGGCCGAGGCGGGGCCGGGGTCAATGGCGTGAGTGGTGAGGGGCAGGGCCAGCAGGCCGAGGCAGCAGAGGATGGTCGGTTTCATCAAAAACCTCTCCTTATTGAAGCGTTGGTGTGGCGACAGCGACCTGGTTTACGGCGGCCGGGCCGGACTTGCCCGGTGACTTGAGTCTTTGCGCGCGAGCCTGGGCTTCGGTGACTTGGGCGGGGCTCAGGCCAAGACTGCTGACGAGTTCGGCCGCGCGGCTCCAGTCGTCCTGGTAGATCAGCAGTGTTACCAGATTCAACGCTGCCAGTTGATCGCTTTGCTTGAGTTCCATGGCCGTCAGGAATTCAAAGCGCGCATCCTCGACGCGTAATTGGTTGAGGTACACCACGCCCAGGTCGTTGCGGATTTTCTCGTCGGTCGGCGCTAGCCGTGCAGCCCGTTGCAAGTGGGCTTGTGCCAGGCCGTTGTCACCCTTGGCGGCGGCGAGTTGGCCGAGGCCGTGTTCGGCTTCGGCGGCCAGGCAACTGCCGAGCAGGCTGCGGTACAACGGCTCGGCTTCGCTGCGGCCCAGCAGTCGATAGACCTTGGCCTTGCGCAAGCGCACGTCGGCCAGGTTGTCGGGCAGGCTTTGCAGGTTGGCGAGGCTGGCGTGCAGTTTGCCGTCATTGGCCATGTCATCGGCGAGGTTCAGCGACAGTTGTTCCTCGGAAGTCAGCTTGCCGCAAGTGGCCGTGTTGGTCAGGGCGCTCCAGGGCGTCGCGCCGTTGCTCGCGCAACCGCCTAATAACAGCAGACTCAAACCGGCAATTATTGCTTTCATCACGATCCCTCTAAGAACCAAAGGCATGGGACAGGGCGGTGAAACCCGGGCCGGCCAGTACGATCAATAACGCCGGGAAGAGAAACAGCATCATCACGACGGACATTTTGGCGGACAGTTTGGAGATGTATTCCTGCAAGCGCGTCAGGCGCCGGTCATCGAGCAATTGCTTGAGGGTCAGCAGGGATTTCATCGCGCCGCCCCCCTGATGGATCAACTGCTGAAGGATGACGCAGGTGTCGGTGAACTCATCGACGGCCAGCAATCGGGTGGCTTTGTTCAGTTCTTCGCCCAGTTCCAGGCCGGAATCGACCCGGGCCAATACCAGGCGCAATTCATGGGTCAGGGCCGGCAATAATTGTTTGCCTTCATTGCTCAACACTCGCAGCGACTGCTCCACCGCCATGCCCGATTCGAACAGGATGCGCAGCAGCGGAATGAAGGTGGAAATCTCGGTCGCCAGTTGCTTCTGCCGACGCTGCGCGGCAACGGCCAGCAACCGTTTGGGCAACAGATAGCCAATGCCGGTGGCGAACACCGGGGCCATCCAATGGTTGTCTGTGTGAGGGAAGAACACGCCCTGGATCAGCAAGCTCAGGGCCAGCGCCAGCACCGGAGCGCCTACCTGGAACGCCGCGAACAGTGAGCGTCGCCGGGCACTGCGCCAGCCGAGACGGTTAAGCAATGCCTGGGTTTCGTTATCCAGGTTGACCGAGCGCTGACCGATCCGGCTGCTGCCCAGCATTTGCAGCCACTGATCCACGCGGTTATCGCTCGCCAGTTTGCCATCGAGTCGTTGCGCCACCTGGCGAGCCCGCCGACGGTGTTCCAGCAAACCGCTGAGCAACAACAACGTAGCCCCCAGAAACAGCAACGCGCAGATCAGAAAAGGCACTGTCATACGCTACGCAACATATGCCAGAGCGTCAGGCTGCCGACCACCTGCAAGCCGAACGCGGACGCGAGCATGATTTGCCCCGAAGGGTCGTGCCACATGGCGAGCAAGTAATGAGGGTTGGTCGCGAGGAAATAGCCGGCCAGGCCAATCGGCAGACAGCCCAGGACCCACGCGGTCACCCGGGTTTCACCGGTCATGGCCCTGAGTTGGCGCGCTGCTTGCTCGCGCTCACGGATCATCTTGATCAGGTTTTCCAGTAGTTCGCTGGCATTGCCGCCATAGCGATGATTGACCTTCAAACCGAGTGCGAACAGGCGAAGTTCGTCTTTCTCATACAGCTCGGCGAGGTCAGCCGCGGCATCCGGCAGGCTGACCCCCAACTGTACGTTGCGCTGAACTCGGCCCATGGCATTTTTCAGCGGATCTTCGGCGGCGTCGATAGCGCCCAGCACCGCATCGGCCAAGGTGCGTCCGGACTTCAGACTGCGTACCGTGTGATCGAGCATTTGTGGCAATTGTTCGATCATGCGCTGTAGTCGGCGCTGATAACGCCAATTGACATACAGACGCAGAATCAGCGGCGGCAGCAGTAACAGAACCATCAAGCCGAACCAGCCACCGGTAGCAAATCCGAGCAAGATGCCAAAGGCCCAGAGCACCAGCCACCCCCCCAGATGCTTGGAGGGACGCCCAAGTCCGGCCCGCAGAAAGGCCCGGTCCAGACCGACCCAGGAGGCTTTCGTCAGCACCGGCTGCGGTTGCCCCTGGTTCAGGCGTCCCAGCACCCGCTCGGTGCCGGTCTGGCGCAAACCGCGATAAAACAGGCGGATCGACAGTCCGAGCAAGGCCAGGCAAACGAGGATGAGCAGCACCGGTTTGAGCATGCCGTGGCCTTCAGTACGCAGAGGGAGAGAGCGCCAACTCACGGCGCAGTTTGTCGCCGGCGGGGTTGACCGCCTCGCGCATGAATCCGAAACCGCTGCGCCGGTCGAGCCGGAACAACGTGTTGGTGACATACACGTCATCACGCAAGCCGATCACCTCCACCACTTCGCTGACGCAGCGGCGGCCGTCGGGCATGCGCGTCAGCTGGATCACGACGTCCAGTGCGGCGCAGATCATTTGCCGCAAGGTACGTTCGGCGATGGTGCGGCCCGTCAGGCCCACCAATGTCTCCAGGCGCAACAGCGCATCCTGGGCATTGTTGGCGTGTACGGTGCTCATCGAACCGTCGTGGCCGGTGTTCATTGCGGTGAGTACGTCCACCACTTCGACGCCACGAATCTCGCCGAGGATGATTCGGTCCGGGCGCATCCGCAGGGCGTTGCGAATCAGGTCACTGGCTTTCACTTCGCCGTGGCCTTCGGCATTCGGCGGTCGGGTTTCCAGGCGCACCACGTGAGGGTGGCCCAAGTGCAGTTCGGCGACGTCTTCGATGGTGACGAGTCGCTCGTGAGGGTTGATCAACTGGCTGAGAATGTTCAACAGCGTGGTCTTGCCGGTGCCGGTGCCGCCGCTGATCAGGATGTTGCAGCGCTTGCCCACGGCCTCCTGAAGAAAGTCGAAGATCGCCTGATCGATGGTTTGCATCGCCATCAGGTCCGAGCTTTTGAGCATGTCCTTGCGAAATTTACGTATCGACAAGCAGGGGCCATCGAGCGCAATCGGTGGAATGATCGCGTTGACCCGGCTACCGTCGGGCAGTCGTGCATCGACCATCGGCGACGACTCATCGAGCCGTCGGCCGAGGGGCGCGAGGATCCGTTGCATAACCCGCTCGACGTGATGTGCATCGATGAAGCGCAGGTCGCTTTGATGCAGCACGCCGTCGCGTTCAATGAACACCCGGTGCGGGCCGTTGACCAGAATCTCCGTCACCGCCGGGTCCCGCAGCAGCACTTCCAAGGGGCCGAAACCGGTGAGTTCGTCGACGATTTCTTCGGCCAGACGCTCCATTTCATAGCGGGAAATCGCCAGGTGCAGCCGGGCGATGTACTCGGCAACCTTGTCGATGACGAACTGTGAGAGCACCTGCCGTGAACCCTCCAGCAGGTTTTTTCCGGACTCCTCGATGGCGTCGATGATGTAGCGGTGCAGCACCAGTTTCAGACCTTCGTTATCGGTGTTGCCGCTGGTTGTGCGCACCGGGGCGCCGAAGAGTTTTTCACCGCTCATTGCGCACCCCTCAACCGGTTGAACCAGCCAGACTTTGGTTTGGCCAGGCCCTCGGAGCGCTTGGCCAACTGATCGCCGAGGGCGCGCAGGCTTTGAGTCAAGCCTTCGCGTGGGGCCAGTTCAAACAGCGTCACACCTTGGTTCTTGGCGTTAAGCCGCACTTCCGGGCTGTAGACGAGGGTCGCGATGATCTCCATGCCGAAGCTTTTGCTCAGGGTGTCGGCGTCCGGTGCGACGTTGCGCAGGTAGCGGTCCACCAACAGTCTGGCGTGATCGAGCTTCATGCCTTTTTCACGCCACAGGTTGAGTACCGCCAGGTTGCGACGGCAGTCGAGTACGTTCTGATCGGTGTACCACAGCAACTTGTCGCAATGGGTGACGAAGGTGCGTAGCGCTTCGCTGTCCGGCTGGCCGGTCAGGTTCACCAGAATGTGCTGGAAGTGTTGGCGCAGGGCGCTGAGCAGCATGTACAACTCGGCGGTGCTGGTGTGTTCCAGCGGCTCATCGTGGCTGGCGTAGGCGAGGATCCGCAACCCGGCGGCGCAGGTGGTGAACGCGCTGTCGATCAGCGTCGCGTCGAGGCGCCGCAAGTGCCGGAGTGCATCGCCGAAGTGGAACGAGCTCTCCAGCCCGAGCAAGGCCAGGCTGTCACCGCGCGGCAGGCCCAGGTCCAGCAGCAGTGTTTGCTGTCCGCTCTTTTGCACCACTTGTGCCAAGTGCGTCGCGAGTAGCGCGCCGTCGGCGTTGATCTGCACACCGTAGAGCACCGTCAGGCTACCCAGTTGGGTGTTCGAGGCCACGGGCGGCAGGCGTTTGCTCAGCCGTCGCACCAACCCCGCGACTTCACTGGAACGCGAGCCATAGGCCACGAAATCCCGTGCGCCGGCGCGCATGGCATTGAGCACGAGTTGGTTGTCCATGCCATCGCCCAGCGCGACGATCGCCAGCATCGGTTTGGCTTCCAGGGCACCTTCGATCAGTGCGCTTTGGGCCACCACGTGTTCGCGGTCCAGGCCAATGAACACCAGGCTGGCGAAGGTCACGTCCACCAGCGCGAGCAATTCGTCGAGGCAGCCACCGCCGGCGCTGACCACTTGGCCCAACGGGGCGAGGGCGCCTTGCAGCCACTCAAGGTCGGTGCTGTTGCGCGTGATCGCGAGGAAGGTCTGGCTCAGGTTCTGGCTCTGGCTCATTGCGATAATCCGCTGCGTTTATCGAAGTCGCCGTTTTCGAGGAAGTACAGGCGATACCAGTTCGGGTCATAGTTGCGCAGCTTTTCACCCGGCAACGACGGCAGTTGTGCGTTGGCAGCCAACGGTTGGACCAGGTGCGGCGTGACGATCATCAGCAGCTCACGCTCTTCACGGTTGACCGATGAGTTGCGAAAAAACGCACCGAGAATCGGGATATCGCCCAGGCCTGGAAACTTGCTGACTTGCGAAATGTTATGCGTACTGATCAAACCGCTGATGACGAAACTCTCGCCATCGGCCAGCGAGATGCTGGTATCGGTACGGCGAATGGTGAACGCCGGGACAGTGGTGCCGCCGATGGTCACGCCATTGCTGAAGTCGAGTTCGCTGACCTCCGGCGCCACTTTGAGGGTGATGCGGTCGTGGCTGACCACGGTCGGTGTGAGCGTCAGGCGGATGCCGAATTCCTTGTATTCGATGGAGTAGCTGTTGCTGTTGGCGCTGGGTACCGGGATCGGGATTTCACCCCCGGCCAGGAAGCTCGCGCTCTGCCCGCTGAGGGCCACCAGGCTTGGCCGTGCCAGGGTGTAGGCGAAGCCGCTGCCTTCCAGGGCGTTGACGATACCGAGGACTTTGCTGCTGCCACCACCCCAGACAATGTTGAAACTGTCGTTGAGCAGCGGAATGCTGGGCACCGCGATCCGCGGATCAATGTTGGGCAGTGGCACCACGCCCGGCGTCACGGCCGTGTTGGGCACCGTACCGGGTGCGCCGAAGAGGAAGTTGTTCGAGCCCTTGCCGAAAATCGACGTACCGGCCTCTTTCAATTTGGTCCGGCTGACTTCGACAAACCGAATGTCGGTCTGTACTTGTGACGGTAGCAGTGGGTCATCAGAGGGTAGCCGTGTCGCGGTGGTCATCGCTGCGGTGGCCTTACCCTGAACGAACACCATGCTCTGGCGCGGAGCACTGGCGCAGGCGGTCCAGACCATCAGGCTGGTAGCGCCGGGGGCCATCCCGGTCAGCAAGAACGCTTGATTACCGTTGACTCGCACGTCGGCGATTTTCGGGTCACCCACCGCCACCCGAGTGATTGCCACCGGCGATTGCACCTCCCGTTGCAGCCCTTCACTGACTTCCAGCACCGCAGGCAACGAACCCAGCGCGGCGCAATTGCCGACGGCTGCCAACGTAACGCTCAGTGGCACACCGCTCAATAAAGAGACCCAGAGCAGGCCTTGAAACAGGGGCATGGAACGACTGCGCATTTAGATGCGTCCTTGCTCGATTCAGGGGGTTTGTTGAGTGATTTCGTTGCCGCGGATGACGTCCACGCTCGACTTGCGCGGTGCTGTGCCGCCGTGGGTGGCGACAGGTTTGGGTGGGGGCGTCATGGCCAGTTGGCTGAACTGGATCAACTCGCGGTTGGCACTGGCAAGGTTGGCCGATGAGTCGCTTTCGCCGGCCCAGTAACGAGCCAGACGTTTTTCATCGGCGCTGCGTACGGCCAGGCGCAACACGCCGGCCTGGGCCGCCAACATCAGGCGACTCAATAGTTGTTCGGGGACGGCAAGCAAGACGCTGCGGGCGCTGGCGCGCGATTGTTCCTGCCTGAGTTTTTCTTCGATGCTGCGGGCCGCGCTTGCGGGTTGGCCGTCGTTGGTCAATCCCATCTGTTCGCCTACTCCGAGCACCCGCAAGGCCGGCACCACCAATTGCGCCGATGGCTGAGGGTTGTTGTTGTCCATGCGCAGAAACAGCAGCACATCGACATAGTCCCCCGGTGTCAGTTGCCCGCCGGCATTGATCACTTCATCCACGGCGACGGCGAGGGCGCGTTCATCGGGGCGAATCATCCGCGCCAGTCTGCCGCCGGCTTCAAAGCTTTCATCATTGAGCCAGGTGCCGGCACTGAGGGCGCGCCAGGGTGTTCGGCCAATCGCTTGATCGAGGCTGCTCAGGCTGCCAGCCGGGACGGTACGAAGTTTTTCCAGGGTCACGTCGGCTGCGCTGATCGGCACGAACGGCGGCACATCATGCAGCAGCACCACCACCGTTTGGCGGGTGGGGTCGTCCACGGGGGCAGGTGTCTGGGCGATGGATGCAGGCGTGACGATTCCGGGTTGCACGACAGGCTCGGGAACGGGTTGACGGCTCAGCGTGAGGCCCCAGTAACCGGCAATAATGGCGCCCACCAGAAACAATCCGGCCAGGCCCAGAGTGATACGACTGTTCATGACGGCTCTCCCTTTCCTGCTGCTTGAGACCTCGTCGCATCCAACGAGTAAACTTCGCAATCAGGCAGCTATGAACATGGAACTATTTCGCTATTTGAAGGTAGCTCAGCTAGAGCGAAACGCCATTACTGGTCTGAAAAAAACTAACGAAAGTAAGCAGCTAGGGTGAAAATGTGCCTTTTTTGGCGTCAATGAACCAACTAATACTTTAGTAATAATTCGTTCTTACAGTTGTGAGTGCGGGGAATGCCGACAATGCTAATGCTGGCGAAGGGGAATCATGTTGCAGTCGTGCAACACCCGTCGTCTTCCAGGAGAAATGCCATGTCCTTTTCAACGCTTGCTCAGAAGATCAAATCCCATATCGTTTTTTTCAAGGGCCTGGCGAAAGATACCGAGGGTGCTTCGGGTATCGAATACGCCCTTATTGCGGGCATGGTGGCAATCGCTTTAGTGGCTTTTGTGCCGACGATCTCCGCGGCTATCACCACCATGTTTACCACTATTGAGGGCGCACTTCAGGCCGTACCATAACGGTAAGGCGAGTTCTTGCCGGCAACTTGCGAATGTGCCAAAGGGGTTCTACCGTCAGCGCTTAGTCCATTGCAGGTGTTGCCTATGAACGCTCCCTCACTTCCACGTCAACAGCTTCTTCTGGTCGATGATGAGGAGGATGCGTTGCTGGAATTGGCGGAATTGCTGGAGGGTGAGGGCTTCAATTGCTTTACCGCCACCTCGGTCAAACTCGCGTTGCAGCATCTGACGCGCCACCCTGATATTGCGTTGGTGATCACTGATCTGCGGATGCCGGAGGAGAGTGGCATGTCGTTGATCAAGCGGTTGCGCGAGCACACGTCCCGCCAGCATTTGCCGGTGATTGTGACGTCGGGGCATGCGGATATGGAGGATGTCAGTGACATGTTGCGGTTGCAGGTGCTTGACCTGTTTCGCAAGCCGATTTATCACGTGCGATTGTTGGAGACCTTGAATAATTTGTTTCCGCAGCCTCGCTTGGATTTAGTGAGTCCGTGATTGATCGTTCCCACGCTCTGCGTCCCAAGAGCCGAACGCAGAGCGTGGGCCGTTCGGGTCAGGCAACCGGCCGCCAATGCCCCGCCATATGCTCAAGATCCCCTGCACCCACCAACAGCAAATCCCCGCTCGACCCCGCCGCGCTGGCCAGCAATGTCACTTCACTGGGCAACCGCACCGGTTTCCTGAACTGCACCGCAATCTCGACATTTGCCGTCGGCAGATGCTCACTTAACGCCGCCAGCGTACGCGCCTTGTTCCACAACCCGTGGGCAATGGCCGTCGGGAAACCAAAGAGTTTGGCGCTGACGGCACTCAGGTGAATCGGGTTGTAGTCGCCGGAGACTTTGGCGTACTGCCGCCCAATGTCCGACGGTGCTTTCCAGTGGGCCACTTCCGTCATCTCCAATGTCGATGCCAATACGTCCTCGACGGGTTCGCCTGCGAGTTTGACCCCTCGGCACAGCATCTGGCTTTCAGCTTCCCACAACACCCCCAACTGATCGTCGAGCGTGGTCACCAGATCGAACGTCGCGCCTTTTTCATGGGGCTGAAGGTTTTGCACCTGAACGCTGACCCGCACACGATTCACGCCGCCCATTGGGCGAAAGATGCGAATGCGGTTGCTCAGGTGAATCAACCCCAGCAGCGGAAATGGAAACTCCTTGGCCGTCAGCAATTGCATCTGCAACGCGAACGCGAGGATGTGTGGATAGGTCGGCGGCAGCAAACCGTTGTCGGCAAAACCGCAGACCTTGCGATAGTCCGCCAGGCGCATAGGGTCGACATTGACCCAACAGCGCAAACCCGAATCGGGCAGGGTGGTGCCGGTGATTTTGCGCCGCGTCGCGGCCCGCACGTACAGTCCCGACAGGCTTGGTTCCCGGTTGAGTATGTGCCAATCGATGATCATGCCTAAGCCCCCAAAACGCTTTGTCCGCACACTCGCAGGGCTTGCCCGGTGAACGCGCCAGTACCCGGTTGAGCCAGCCACGCCACCGCTTCGGCGACGTCTTGCGGCAGACCGCCCTGGCCCAGCGAACTCATGCGCCGCCCGGCCTCACGCACGCCGAACGGCAGGTGCGCGGTCATCTGGGTTTCGATGAAACCGGGTGCTACCGCATTGATGCTGATGCCGCGTTCATTCAGCAGCGGCGCCCAGGCTTGGGCCAGGCCGATCAGCCCGGCCTTGCTCGCGGCGTAATTGGTTTGCCCGCGATTGCCGGCGATGCCGCTGATGGACGCCAGCAGGATCACCCGGCCGTTGTCGTGCAGGGTGCCGCTGTCGAGCAGCGCCTTGGTCAGCACTTGCGGCGCATTGAGGTTGACCGCCAGCACCGCGTCCCAGAATTCCGGGGTCATGTTGGCCAGGGTTTTATCCCGGGTGATGCCGGCGTTGTGGACCACGATGTCGATGCCGTCGGGCAGTTGCTCGATCAACTGCGCAGCGGCATCTTCGGCGCAAATATCCAGGGTGATGCTGCGCCCGCCGAGGCGTGCGGCGAGGGCATCGAGATCAGTCTTGGCCGGTGCTACGTCGAGCAGGATCACGTCGGCCCCGTCGCGGGCCAGGGTTTCGGCGATGGAGGCGCCAATGCCGCGTGCAGCACCCGTGACCAGTGCCTTGCGGCCGGACAACGGACGAGTCCAGTCCATCACTTGTGTGTTGCAGGCTTTCAAGCGAATCACTTGCCCGGAAACGAATGCACTTTTGGGCGAGAGGAAAAACCTCAGCGGGCCTTCCAGTTGATCCTCCGCACCTTCACCGACATAAATCAGCTGCAAGGTGCCGCCGCTGCGCAGTTCCTTGGCCAGCGAACGGCTGAAACCTTCCAACGCTCGCTGGGCGCTGGCGGCGAACGGATCGCTCAAGGTCTCCGGCGCGCGACCAAGAATCACCACGTGCGCGCTGTGATCGAGGTTTTTTATCAGTGGCTGGAAGAACTCGCGCAGCTGTTTGAGTTGATCGGTCTGCACCAGGTGGCTGGCGTCGAACACCACGGCTTTGAGTTTGGGGCCGTGGCCGGGAATCCACGCGGTGGCCAGTGAGGGCTCGGTGCCGTAGCTGTAAATCGCGTCGGTCAGGCGGTTGGCGAAGGTGCCGATTTTTTCCGTCAACGGGCCACCGCCGATCAACAGCGCCCCTTCTACAGGCCGCAGCCGGCCTGCTTGCCAGCGCTCCAGCCGAACCGGCGACGGCAGACCCAGGGCCCCGACCAAACGATGGCCGATGGACGAATTGGCGAAGTCGATATAACGGTCAGACATGTAACGCACTCCAGCAGCTGGGGTTCAAAGTGTGGACCATGAATTGCAATCAGTCGTTCGATCCACGAGATAAGGCCTACGCTTGTGGGTTATGGCCCTCAAAGGATAGGAAGCTTTTCATGACTCAACTGCGCCGCGTTGCGATTATTGGTGGTAACCGTATCCCCTTCGCCCGTTCCAACGGGCCGTACACCACCGCCAGTAATCAGGCGATGCTTACCGCCGCGCTCGAGGGCCTGATCGAACGCTACAACCTGCACGGCTTGCGCATGGGCGAAGTGGCGGCGGGGGCGGTGGCCAAGCACGCCCGGGATATGAGCCTGACCCGCGAATGTGTACTCGGCTCGCGGCTGTCGCCAACCACCCCAGCCTACGACATCCAGCAAGCCTGCGGCACTGGGCTGGAGGCGACGTTGTTGGTGGCGAACAAAATCGCCCTGGGCCAGATCGAATGTGGCATTGCCGGTGGCGTCGACACAGCCTCGGACGTGCCGATGGGTGTTAATGAAAGCCTGCGCAAGATCCTCCTGCAGGCCAACCGCGCCCGAAGCACCGTCGACAAACTGAAAACCCTCCTGCAACTGCGTCCCCGTCATTTGATGCCCGAGTTTCCAAGCATCAGCGAGTCGCGCACCGGTCTGTCGATGGGCGAGCACTGCGAGTTGATGGCCCAGGCCTGGAACATTCCGCGCGACGAACAGGACCAACTGGCGTTGGACAGTCACCAGAAAATGACCGCGTCCTACACCGAAGGCTGGCACAACGATTTGATGACGCCGTTCCTCGGCCTGACCCGCGACAACAACCTGCGCCCGGACCTGACCCTGGAAAAACTCGCGTCACTCAAACCGGCCTTCGAGAAAAGCGCCAAGGGCACCCTGACAGCGGGCAACTCGACGCCGCTCACCGATGGCGCATCGCTGGTGCTGCTGGGCAGTGAAGAATGGGCCAAGGAACGTGGCCTGCCGATCCTTGCCTTTTTGCGCGATGGCGAGACGGCGGCGGTGGATTTCGTCAACGGTGCGGAAGGATTGTTGATGGCGCCGGTGTATGCGGTGCCGCGTTTGCTGGCGCGCAACGGCCTGACCTTGCAGGACTTCGATTACTACGAAATCCACGAAGCCTTCGCCGCGCAGGTGCTCTGCACGCTGAAGGCCTGGGAGGATCCGGAATATTGCAAAACCCGCCTCGGCCTAGATGCGCCACTGGGTTCCATCGACCGTAGCCGCCTCAATGTCAAAGGCAGTTCACTGGCGGCGGGACATCCATTTGCGGCTACCGGCGGGCGCATCGTCGCCAATTTGGCGAAGTTGCTGGATGCGGCGGGCAAGGGTCGAGGCTTGATCTCGATGTGCGCCGCCGGTGGCCAGGGGGTGACAGCGATTATTGAACGCTGAGGACGGCGGCGCTTTGCTGTTGGGCCAGCTGCCGGTTGCGGTTGGCGTAACGCTCGGCCATCACTGAGCAGACGATCAGCTGCAACGGGTGGTAGATCATGATCGGCAACAGGATCAGCCCGAGCCCTGGGTTGGCGCCGAAGATCAGCGCCGCCATTGGCGCACCGGCGGCCAGGGATTTTTTGCTGGCGCAAAATACCGCGGCGATTTCATCGGCCGGGCTGAATTTCAATGCGCGAGCGGTGCGGGTGGTCATCCACAGGATGATCGCCAGCAGGATCGCACTGCCGATCAGTGCCGTGAAGATCACGCTGTTGCCCTGCTTTTGCCACATCCCCGAGACCATCGAATTGCAGAACGCCGCGTAGACCAGCAACAGAATCACCAACTTGTCGGCGATGTTGGTGTAGCGCTTGTGGCGGGCGAAGAATTTGCCGAGGAACGGCCGCAGCAATTGGCCGAGCACCAGTGGCAACAGCAACATGGCGCAGAGGTCGAGCAGGGTTGAGCCCAGATCGATGCCGCCCGCGCCGCTGCCGACCACGAAACTCACCAGCAACGGCGTCAGGAAAATCCCCAGCACGCTGGACAGGCTCGCGTTGAGAATCGCCGCCGGTACGTTGCCGCCCGCGCTGCCGGTCAGGGCCACGGACGAGGAGATGGTCGAGGGCAGGGAACAGAGGTACAGGAAGCCCAGCATCAGCAGTGACGGAATGTGCGAGCCCAACAGCTTGTCACTGAGCAGCCAGATCAGCGGAAACACCGCGAAGGTGAAACCCTGAACCATCACGTGCAGCTTCCAGTTTTTCAGACCGTGAGTGATCTGCTCGCTGGACAGGTTGACGCCGTGCAGGAAGAACACCAGGAACACCCCGATGTTGATCACGTATTCAGCATGCATTCCGCCGCCGGTGGCACCAAAGGTCGGGAAGAAATACGCCAGCAGCGTGGCGATCAACATGCCACACAAGAACCAGTCGGTGACCACGCGTTTGAGGTGTTTGAAGGCATGCATAATAGGCACCGAATACATTTGTAAGAATTGGTGACTTAGCCTAACGTCGGCTCCATCAGCCGTCTTGCGACATAAGGCCAATCAATGCCGACTAACGGACAACTTTCCCTCGAACGGACGATTCCGACGCTGACGGCGCTGCCGCGTCCGCTGTATGCCCGTGCGGAAAGTCTCAACGCCGGTTCATGGACGCCGCCGCATCGACATGACTGGGTGCAGTTTTCCTACGCGATCAGCGGCGTTCTCGGCGTGCACACCGCCGAAGGCAGTTTCTTTGCGCCGCCGCAGTGGGGAATCTGGATTCCGGCGGATCTCGAACACCAGGTGGTGACTTCGATGCGCGCCGAGATGCGCAGCCTCTATGTGCGCCGCGAGGATTGTGAATGGGCGGACGGGCGTTGCCGCGTGCTGGAAGTGACGCCGTTGGCCCGGGAGCTGATCAAAAGTTTTTGTTTGCTGCCGGTTGAATATCCACAGGGCAACAGTCAGGAGTCGCGGCTGGTGAGCGTGCTGCTGGATCAGTTGGCGCATCTGCCGGAGGTTGGCTTCTCGCTACCGTTACCGCGCCATGAACGGTTGCTGGGGCTGTGCAACGAACTGATCGAAAGCCCTGAGCGGAACGTGACCTTGCAGGCGTGGGCCGAGCGGTTGGGGACGTCGGAGAAAACCTTGATGCGGCTCTTTCAGCGGGAAACCGGGCTGAGCTTTCGAGGGTGGCGCCAGCGGATGCGGTTGCTGTCGTCGTTGAGTTTGCTGGAAGAGGGGGACAGCGTGACGAATGCCGCGCTGTCTTGCGGGTATGACTCGACTTCGGCGTTTATTGCGGCGTTCAAGGGGTTGTTCGGGTTTACCCCAGGTGAATTGTTCAGGCAGTGACGGCCTCTTCGCGAGCAGGCTCGCTCCCACAAGGACACCGCAAAACCCTGTGGGAGCGAGCTTGCTCGCGATTGGCCGCGCAGCGGCCACCGGAGTTCTGAATCAGGTTCTGAAGCGGCGAACCAACCCATCCAGCTCATTCGACAACCCCGCCAGACTCTGCGAATCCAGCCGCGCCGAGTTCGCCAGTTCCGCCACCAACTGCGCATCACCATGAATCTGGCTGATGTGCCGATTGATGTCTTCAGCCACCTGATGCTGTTCTTCCGCCGCGGTAGCGATCTGGGTGTTCATGTCGCGGATCACGTCCACCGACTCCCGAATCAGCCCGAAGCTGCTGCGTGCTTCACCGATCCGCGTCACCGATTGCTGGGACACTTCCAGGCTGGCGTGCATTTGCTGGGTTACCTGGCTTGTACGTTTGGCGAGGTTGCCCAGCAAACCGTCGATTTCCGCCGTTGAATCCGCCGTGCGTTTGGCCAGTGCCCGAACTTCATCGGCCACCACCGCAAACCCACGACCCTGTTCACCGGCCCGCGCCGCTTCAATGGCTGCGTTCAGCGCCAGCAGGTTGGTCTGTTCGGCAATCGAGCGAATGGTCCCGAGGATTGACTGAATGTCGTTGCTGTCGCGCTCAAGCTGTTGCATCGACTGGGCCGACTGTTCGATTTCCTGGCTCAAGCGATCAACGCTGGTCACCGCTGCATCAATCTGCTGCTGACCTTCACGCGCCTGACGCTGGCCGCTGTCGGCCGATTCCGCCGCCTGGCTGCAAGAACGCGCGACTTCGTTGGCGGTGGCGACCATTTCGTGGAACGCCGTGGAGACCATATCCACCGCCTCACGCTGACGCCCGGCCGCTTCGGCCATGTCACTGGAGACCTGGGTCGAACTCTTGGAGGTGGCGAGGATCTTGGTCGCGGCGCCGCCAATGCTCTGGATCAGGTTGCGAATCGCCGCCAAAAACTGGTTGAACCAGTTGGCCAGTTGCGCGGTTTCGTCGCTGCCACGGATTTGCAGGTTCTTGGTCAGGTCGCCTTCACCTTGGGCGATGCCTTCCAGACCGCTGGCGACGCTGCGGATCGGCCGCACGATGAGGCTGGCGAAACTGGCGCCGACGATGGCGAAGAACACGGCCAGTACGGCGGCGATGATCGCGATCAGCCAGGTCAGTTGGGTGGCCGAACTCATCACGTCGGTCTGCTTGATCAGGCCGATAAAGGTCCAGCCCAGTTGCTCCGACGGCCAGACGTTGGCCATGTAGCGTTCGCCGTTCAGCTCGACTTCCACCAGCCCTTTGCCGGCCTTGGCCAGTTGCGCGTAGCCGTCGCCGAGGCTGCTCAGCGCTTTAAAGTTGTGTTCCGGTTGCTTCGGATCGACCAGCACCGTGCCGGTGTTTTCCAGCAGCATCAGGTAGCCGGTTTCACCGAGCTTGATCTGTTTGACGATTTCGGTGAGCTGCTTGAGCGTCACGTCGATGCTGACCACGCCGCCATTGCTGCCCAACTTGTTGTCGATGGTGCGCACGGTACTGACGTAAGTCGCGTCGTCCTGGGCCCAGTAATAGGCCTCAGTGCGCAATGGTTTGCCCGGTTTGGCCTGGGCAGCCTTGTACCACGGGCGTTGGCGTGGGTCGTAATTGCTCAGCTTGGCATCGTCCGGCCATGACACATAGCCGCCCGCCGAGGTGCCGAGGATGGCATAGGCGTAGGACGGGTGACTGTTACCCAGGTCTTGAAGGAGGCCGAAGACCTTTTTGTCCATCTCGCCTTGAGGAATGCTCTCGGCGTTGGCGCTCATGTAAGTCTTTAGGCTGTCGTCGGAATTCTTGATCAGCGGTTGGGTCGCCAGGTAATCCACGTTCTGGCTGATGCCGTCGAAGAACAGTTGCATGGCGTTGCTGACCTGACGAATCTCGCGGCCACTGCCGTCAACGAAACTGTCCTTGGCATCACTGCGCAAGTTCAGCACAACCAGGGTTGCGACCAGCACCACCGGCAAGCAGGCGATGATTGCAAACGCCCAGGTCAACTTTTGTTTGATGTTCATCCGCGCTCCAGATTTTTCTTGTAGGCCCACGCAGTGCAGATGACTCGCGGATATTGGCAGAACGATTGTCGGACAAATCACTTTGTCATTGATAACTTCGGCTGGTGACGGCGGAAATTGAGGCCTGTTAAGAAAAATCCTACGAAGGGCATGAATCGAGATGTCAGCTTCTGTCGCAAATACCCGCTTAGCCCTTCAGCAACAAGTGACGCAGGGTCAGCTATGATCTGTGGCGGCCGATGACGACCGGCGGTTGCTGACTGATTAAACCGGCACATTGTGTGCTTGTTGACGGTCACAGGAACGTTCATAGGTCGGCAACCCCTCCCCCGAATGAGTGGATTGCCGTATAACGAATGACTTTCGCGTGTTTGGTAATAAAGGACCCCCAATAAAAGCTGATGAAGACTCCAAAACGCATTGAACCCCTGATCGAGGACGGTCTGGTCGACGAGGTGCTGCGCCCACTCATGAGTGGTAAAGAAGCAGCTGTTTATGTGGTGCGCTGCGGCAACGAGTTACGTTGCGCGAAGGTCTACAAGGAGGCGAATAAACGCAGTTTCCGTCAGGCGGCCGAGTATCAGGAAGGCCGCAAGGTGCGCAACAGCCGTCAGGCTCGTGCGATGGCCAAGGGCTCCAAGTTCGGCAAGAAAGAAACCGAAGATGCCTGGCAGAATGCTGAAGTGGCGGCGTTGTTCCGTCTGGCCGGTGCTGGCGTTCGGGTTCCTCAGCCTTACGACTTCCTTGAAGGCGTGCTGCTGATGGAGCTGGTGGCCGATGAGTACGGTGATGCCGCGCCGCGTCTGAATGACGTGGTGCTGGAGCCGGATCAGGCGCGCGAGTATCACGCGTTCCTGATTTCGCAAATCGTGCTGATGTTGTGTACCGGTCTGGTGCACGGTGACCTGTCGGAGTTCAACGTACTGCTGACCCCGACCGGCCCGGTGATCATCGATCTACCGCAAGCGGTCGACGCTGCTGGCAACAACCACGCGTTCAGCATGCTGGAGCGGGATGTCGGCAACATGGCGTCCTACTTCGGGCGTTTTGCGCCGGAGCTGAAAAAGACCAAGTACGCCAAGGAAATGTGGGCCCTGTTCGAAGCCGGCACCTTGCACCCGGCCAGCATCTTGACCGGCGAGTTCGACGAGCCGGAAGAGTTGGCCGATGTTGGCGGGATCATGCGCGAGATCGAGGCGGCACGCCTTGATGAAGAGCGTAAGCAAGCGGTGCGCGCGGCAGACGATGCGCCACCGGGCAAAACCGAAGAGCCGCCTCCGCCCTGGATGCAGTGATTGGTTAACGAAAAACCCGGCTTCGGCCGGGTTTTTTATGGAAACTTGTCACCGCATCTCCAAACATTGGAGATCAAATGTGGGAGCGAGCTTGCTCGCGATAGCGGTGTGTCAGTCACATCAATTTTGGCTGTCACACCGCTATCGCGAGCAAGCTCGCTCCCACAGTAGATTTTTGGTGTAGCTGAATTTTGTGTTCTCCCTGCTGCTCCCCACACTCAAGGACTGAATGTGAATTCCCCCCGCAACGCCCAACTGATCATCACCGCTCGTCTGGTCTCGGACTTCGGCGCCTTTCTCAACATGGTCGCCCTGGCTACCTACGTCTACCTGCTCAGCAACAGCGCCATGAGCGTCGGGATCTTTCTCGCCAGCCGTGTGGCGGGTGGAATCTTCGCCAGCCTCATCGGCACGACGTTTTATCGTCGCTGGGCCGGGCGCCTGCCGCTGATTGCCTTCGACCTGCTGCGCGCCGGGCTGCTGGGCCTGCTGCTTGTGCTACCTGTCGCCCAGCAGATGCTGCTGTTACCGGTGATCGCTTTCGGTCTGGGATTCGGCAACTCAATGTTCGCCATCGGCCTCAACAGTCAGTTGCCGCACTTGATCGACGCTGAGCATCTGCTCAAAACCAACGCCTGGATCACCTCGGCGTCTTCGGCAGCCATGGTCGGCGGAAGTCTGGTGTCGGGGCTTTTAGTGGCAGCATTCGGCTTTGAAACGGTGTTTGCATTGAACGTGGTCACTTATCTGCTGGCCGCGCTGTTCATCTTGCCGCTGCGTTTTTCACAACCTGCCCCCAGTGATGAACCCATCCACGAACGTGGTGAATGGGCGGCCCTGCTCCAGGGGCTGCGCAGTACACCGGTGGTGGCAGCGATGCTCGCGGTGGCCATGGCCGACACCCTTGGCAGTGCCGCGCACAATGTGGGGTTCCCGATCATTTCAAAACTGCTGACACCCGAGTCGGCCAGCACCACGCTGGGTCTGATGCTGGCGGTCTGGGCCAGCGGAAAACTCATCGGTGCACGCATCGCCAGCCGACTGAAAGGCTCGGATAACGTGAACCTGGAGCGGCGATTTTTCTTTGGTGTGCTGCTGATGTCCTGCGGCTTCATCCTGATGTTCCAGCAGCAGACCCTTTACGGGCTGCTGCTGTTCTCGCTGCCGGCGGGATTGGGTGACGGTTTCTCTGAAGTCGGCCTGATGTCGCGCCTGCAGCGTGAACCGGACAGCCTGCGCCTGCCGATTTTCAGCTTCCTGACGCTGTTGCAAATGACCGGGTTCGGCGTCGGCATGCTGATCGCCGCGCCGTTTTATTCGTGGTGGACGCCGGGTGCCGTGGTGCTGTTGTTCCACGGGACTCCCCTCAGCACCTTGTTGGTGGTGAAGGGGCTGGCCATCAGGGGCGAGCGGGTTGTGCGCAACAGCCCGACTCCAGGTTCTTGAGGATCGGGCAGTCGGGGCGGTGATCACCGTGGCAGTGTTCGACCAGGTCCTGCAGGGTGTCGCGCAGTTGGCCGAGTTCGCGGATTTTCTGGTTCAGCTCGTCGATGTGCTGACGGGCCAGGGCCTTCACATCGGCGCTGGCTCGTTGGCGGTCCTGCCAGAGGGTCAGCAGTTTGCCGACCTCTTCCAGTGAGAACCCCAGGTCCCGGGAACGCTTGATGAACGCCAGGGTGTGCAGGTCGTCGTCGCCGTATATCCGGTAACCGCTGTCGGTACGATGGGCGGCCTTGAGCAAGCCGATGGATTCGTAATAACGGATCATCTTCGCGCTCAGGCCGCTTTGGCGGGCCGCTTGGCCGATGTTCATCGGTTGTCCTCCAGATCCTTGGGTTTCCAGGTTTTCAACAGTAGCGCATTGCTCACCACGCTGACGCTCGACAACGCCATGGCCGCACCGGCCAGCACCGGGTTGAGGAAACCGAAGGCTGCCAGCGGAATACCGATCAGGTTGTAGACGAAGGCCCAGAACAGGTTCTGACGAATCTTCGCGTAGGTCTTGCGGCTGATCTCCAGCGCCGCCGGCACCAGCCGTGGGTCGCCGCGCATCAGGGTGATCCCGGCCGCGTGCATCGCAACGTCGGTGCCGCCGCCCATGGCGATGCCGATGTCGGCGGCGGCCAGGGCGGGTGCGTCGTTGATGCCGTCGCCGACCATCGCTACCACGCCGGTTTTTTTCAGTTCGGCGACGGTGGCGGCTTTGTCCGCCGGCAGTACTTCGGCGTGGACGTCCATGATGCCCAGCGCCTCGGCAACCACTTTGGCACTGCCGCGATTGTCGCCGGTCAGCAGGTGGCTGCTGATGTTACGTGCGCTGAGTTGTTGCACCGCTTGCAGCGCGCCGGGTTTGAGGGTGTCGCCGAAAGCGAAGAGGCCCAATACTCGCGGCTCAGGGCTTTGCTCGATCAGCCAGGACAGGGTCCGGCCTTCGGTTTCCCACGCGGCGGCAGACTCAGCCCATTCACCGGCACTCAAGCCGCTCTCATCCAGGAGACGACGATTGCCCAGCGCCAATCGACGACCGTCGAGAGTGCCCGCGATGCCACGGCCAGTCAGCGATTGACTGTCGCTGACATCGGCCACCGGCAAGCCGCGTTCGGCGCAAGCGTCCAAAACCGCCTTGGCCAGTGGATGCTCGCTGCCGCGTTGCAGGGCGCCGGCCATTTGCAGCAACGCCGCTTCGTCATGGTTGATTGCGCTCAAATGAGCGATGCGCGGAGTACCTGAAGTCAGCGTGCCAGTCTTGTCGAACACCACCGCGCTGACTTCATGCGCGCGCTCCAGCGCTTCGGCGTCCTTGATCAGAATTCCGTAGCGCGCCGCTACGCCAGTCCCGGCCATGATCGCTGTTGGCGTGGCCAACCCCAGGGCGCACGGGCAAGCGATCACCAATACCGCCACGGCATTGATCAGCGCCGTTTCCATCGGCGCGCCGTACAACCACCAACCGATCAAGGTTGCCAGCGCAATCAGCAGGACCGTGGGCACGAACACCTGACTGACTTTATCCACCAGCTTCTGGATCGGAGCCTTCGCCGCTTGAGCATCTTCGACGAGGCGGATGATGCGGGCGAGCACGGTTTCCGCGCCCAGGGCCAGGGTGCGAACGAGCAACCGGCCTTCGCCATTGATCGCACCGCCGGTGACCTTGTCGCCGGGTTGTTTGGGCACCGGCAGGCTTTCGCCGCTGATCAGCGCTTCGTCGGCGTGGCTCTGGCCTTCGACCACTTCACCGTCCACCGGGAAGCGTTCGCCGGGTTTGACCATGACCAGATCATTCAAACGCAAGGCGCTGATGGCGACGTCCTGCTCGCGGCCGTCGATCACCTGAATCGCCCGCTCCGGGCGCAAGGCCTCGAGGGCGCGAATGGCACTGGCGGTCTGGCGTTTGGCGCGGCTTTCCAGGTATTTGCCCAGCAGCACCAAGGCGATCACCACCGCCGAGGCCTCAAAATACAGGTGCGGCATGCGCCCGGCGGCGGTGGCCCATTCATAGAGACTCAAGCCATAACCGGCGCTGGTGCCCAACGCGACCAGCAAATCCATGTTGCCGGCACCGGCGCGCACGGCTTTCCAGGCGGCCACATAAAAGCGCGCACCGAAGATGAATTGCACCGGCGTGGCCAACGCGAATTGCAGCCAGGCCGGGAGCATCCAGTGCACACCGAACGGTTGCAGCAGCATTGGCAGCACCAGCGGCGAGGCGAGGACGATCGCCATGATCAAGGCCCAACGCTCACGGTGCAGGCGTTGTTGTTGATTATCGGTTTGCGGGTGTTCGACTTCCCAGACGCTGGCGTTATAGCCGGCCTTGGTCACAGCCGCGATCAAGGTTTGCGGGTCGATCTGGCCGAGCAACTCAAGGTGGGCGCGTTCATTGGCCAGGTTGACGCTGACGCTCTTGACCCCCGGCACCTTGGCCAGCGCTCGTTCGACCCGGCCGACACAGGAGGCGCAGGTCATGCCGTCGATGCTCAATTCCAGGGTCTGCTGCGGCACGCTGTAACCCGCCTGCTGCACCGCGTCCAACAAGGCCGGCAGGCTGTCGCTGGGCGCTTGAACCCGGGCCTGTTCGGTGGCCAGGTTGACGCTGACGGCAGAGGTGCCGATGACTTTGCTTAAGGCGCGCTCGACACGCCCGGCGCAACTGGCGCAGGTCATGCCGGCAATCGGCAGATCGAAAGTGGTGGATTCGGACATCGGTCACGCTCCCTGTAGAAGATGACTACAGGTTCAACCTTGCCATGCGGGTAAGGTCAAGCGCTATGTCCCAGATCAAAGATTGATCGTTCCCACGCAGTGTGGGAACGATCGGTGTGGCGATCAATATTCGAGGGCTGCAGGCTTGAGGTACATCCCTTCCTGCGTCATCGCAATCCGGAACTTCAACACGTCACCGGCCTTGAGCGTGATGTTCTGCGAACCCGGGGCGAGCATGCCCGGGTTGCAACCCGGCGCCTGGCCCGGCAGCAGCTTAAGGCGCAAGGACACATTGCCCGGCGGCAGGTTGAACGAGGTGCTTTGTTCCTGGAACAACCGCGCCGACAACTGATCCTGGATATAAACGCCAATCTCGCAGGACGTCGCGACTTCCAGGCGCTCGCGGGAAATGATCAGCACGCCGTAGTCCCCCCCGGCAGCGTTGACCGGGGGCACGGCGGCGAAAAGGCTGAGAAAGCCAAACAGGCTGAGAGCTGACCAGCGCATGGCTGAATCTCCTGATGTCGAGTCATTGATGGACGCAGCTTGGCCGAGCGCGGCGTTGATTGCCAGCCCGGCAGTTCACTTCAGAACTTGACCTTGCCACAGTGGCAAGCTCGAGACTGCACGCAACCTTACTCAAGGAGTCATCCCATGCAAGTGTTCAACGTTCAAGGCATGTCCTGCGGCCACTGCGTCAAAGCCATCACTGAGGCGCTGCAAGCCAAGGATCCTGCGGCCAGCGTGCGTATCGATCTGGCTGCGAAAGAAGTCGGCGTCGAGAGCGCTTTGTCGGCGGATCAGGTGATCGCGGTGATCACCGAAGAAGGCTACGAGGCGAAAGTCGCCTGAAGCTTTTTAATAGTTAGCGACCTAACGGAATGTTCAAGGCGCCCCTGCGCGGCTAGACTGTCGGCCTGCCGACTCATGCCCAACTGGATGCCTGATGAACCTCCGTACCATTCTGATTCTCGGCGCCTTGAGCGCTTTCGGTCCGCTGGCGATCGATTTCTATCTGCCGGCCTTTCCGGCGATGGCGCTCGCCTTCGGCACCGATGAAAAACATGTTCAACTGACCCTGGCGGCGTATTTCCTTGGCTTGTCCATCGGTCAACTGGCTTATGGCCCGGTAGCGGATCGCTTCGGGCGACGCATTCCCTTGCTGACAGGCGTTGGCTTGTTCACCGCTGCCTCCCTGGCCTGTGCTTTTGCGCCGAATCTGGAATGGTTGATCGGCGCGCGGTTCATCCAGGCGCTGGGTGGTTGCGCAGGGATGGTGATCTCCCGCGCGGTGGTCAGCGATAAATGCGATGCGGTAGGTTCGGCGAAGGTCTTTTCGCAGCTGATGCTGGTGATGGGCCTGGCGCCGATTCTTGCGCCGATGCTGGGCGGGCTGTTGGTCAACACCACGGGCTGGCAGTCGATCTTTCTCGTGTTGACCGGTTTCAGTGCGG
Organism: Pseudomonas sp. UYIF39; assembly: GCF_029963765.1. Classification (GTDB taxonomy): domain Bacteria; phylum Pseudomonadota; class Gammaproteobacteria; order Pseudomonadales; family Pseudomonadaceae; genus Aquipseudomonas. The sequence continues at coordinate 9,482 of NZ_JALBYU010000037.1, read as the reverse complement.
TGGCGGGTTTGGCCGTGGCGCTTGGGCTGCCGGAAAGTCTGCCGGCCCATGTGCCGCGTCAACCGTTGTCCGGCGCGTTGCGTCAGTATGGTCGATTGTTGTCGGACCCGGTCTACCTCGGCCACGCCTTGACCGGTGGCATCGCCATCGCCGGGATGTTTGCCTACATCGCCGGTTCACCGTTCGTCTTCATCAAGCTGTATGGCGTACCGGCCGAGCATTTCGGCTGGCTGTTCGGCACCAATGCGGCGGGTTTCATTCTGGTGGCGCAGCTCAACGCGCGATTGCTGGCCAAGCGTGGCCCGGCGTTTCTGCTGGCGCGCACTGTGTGGATCTACGTCGGCGCCGGTCTGGCGCTGTTGGCCGTCAGTTCGTTGCACACCACGCAGCTATGGCCATTGCTGATTCCGCTGTTTGTTTGCATCGCCAGTCTTGGTTGCATCCTGCCCAATGCCTCCGCCTGCGCCATGAACGGGCAGGGTGCGCGGGCTGGCAGTGCATCGGCGATGCTCGGTTGCCTGCAATTCAGCGTCGCCGCCGGGGCAGCAGCACTGGTAGGCGTTTTACACGACGGCAGCGCCATGCCGATGGCCATGGTCATCAGCCTGTGCGGAGTTCTGGTGGTGAGCGTGGCGATGCTCACCCGGCGGTTGCAAAATGCCCGGGCGCTGGCGCAAGCCCAGGTCTGAGGGCGGACTCAGCCAGCGGCACGCTGCTGGCGGTCAATAATTTGATGAGGTGCTTGTAGTCGCGTTTCTAGGATGCGGGTGAAGGCGCGGGCTTCGGCTTCGCTGCGGAATGTCACGGCGTGCTGGTCCAGACGGACTTGCCACTGGGATTTTGCCAATTCTTTTATCAGGATCTTCATTGCTGATCTCTCCTCTCGTAAAAGGTGTCACATAAAAGAGTGTGCCGCAGAGACCTCGATTGTAGACCCGAATACGATCGCAATTGTGACAAGGGTCAACCTTCTGACTGACGGCAAAAGATCGCAGGCTGCGCCAGCTCCTACAGGATTTGTGTACGACCTAAACCTGCGGACTGTACGCAGATCCCTGTAGGAGCTGGCGCAGCCTGCGATCTTTTGATCTTTAGAACCCTTCGAGCACAATCTTGCCCTTGGACTTACCACTTTCGAGTAGCTCATGAGCACGACGCAGGTTCGCCGCGTTGATGGTCCCGAAGTGCTCGCCGACCGTGGTCTTCAGCGTCCCGGCGTCGATCAGCTCAGCCACGCGGTTGAGCAATGTGTGCTGCTCGATCATGTCCGCGGTTTCGAACAGCGAGCGGGTGTACATGAACTCCCAGTGCAGCGACAGGCTCTTGCGCTTGAGCTTGGTCACGTCCAGCGCCTTCGGATCATCGATCAGGGCCAGTTTGCCTTGCGGCGCCAGTGCCTCGATCAGTTGATCCAGGTGGTGATCGGTCTGGGTCAGGCTGGCGACGTGGGTCACCTGATCGACACCAGCGCGTTTGAGTTCTTCGCTCAACGGCTGGCTGTGATCGATCACCAGGTCGGCACCGAGTTCACGAACCCAGCTCTGGGTTTGCGGGCGGGAAGCGGTGCCGATGACTTTCAGCCCGGTGAGCTGGCTGGCCAGTTGCGTGAGGATCGACCCCACACCGCCAGCGGCACCGACGATCAAAAGGCTCTGGCCTTCATCGGTTTTGCCTTCACGCACTTGCAGACGTTCGAAGAGTAATTCCCACGCGGTGATAGCGGTCAGCGGCAGCGCGGCGGCTTCGGCGAAGCCGAGGGTTTTCGGCATATGGCCAACGATCCGCTCATCGACCACGTGCCGCTCGCTGTTGCCGCCCGCGCGGGCGATGGACCCGGCGTAGAACACTTTGTCGCCGGCCTTGAACAGCGTCACTTCACTGCCGACGGCCTTGACCACACCGGCCACGTCCCAGCCCAGCACTTTCGGCGCGCCCGCTTCAGGCTGGACGTTCTGGCGGACCTTGGTGTCCACCGGGTTGACCGAGATGGCTTTGACTTCCACCAGCAGGTCACGCGGGCCGGCAACCGGTTCTGGCAGTTCGATGTCTTGCAGAGAATTTTCGTCGCTGATTGGCAACGAGGCGTAGTAGGCAATGGCTTTCATACGGGCTCCTGAGAAGTAATAAAGAAGGCAGATCAGACGATGGAGCGCAGGCGCTTGAGGTCGAAGTGTTCGAGAAAGTCGCCCGCCTTGGCGCGGAAGTTCTGGATATGCGCGCTGGCGTCGTGGGCCTGGAGTGCTTCGTCACTGCTCCATTTTTCGATCATGTAGAAGGCATGAGGATTGGCGAGGTCCTGGTGCAAGTCGTATTGACCGCAACCGGCCTCGGCGCGGGTCGGTTCCAGCAGCGCACGCAGGTGCTGTTCGAGGGCATCCTGCTGGCCGGCTTTGGCGATGAGGGTGGCGATAGCGGTAAAAGGCTGGGACATGTTCGGCTCCGGGAGCGGGATGAATTCGATGGGACGGATAATTGGCTATTTCTCTGCAAGATAAAACCCGCTAAAAGAGCAGTCTCTTTCAATATTTTTTTGATAATCGAGGCTGAACAATGCTGCGTTTCGATGACTTGCAGTTGTTTGTCCGGGCGGCGGACCTGGGCAGTCTGTCAGCGGCGGCGCGGGGGGATGGATATGTCGGCTGCGGTAGCCAGTGCGGCGTTGAAGCGCATCGAACAGCAGCTCGGCGCCCGGTTGCTTGCCCGTTCTACCCGCAGCCTGCGGCTGACCGCTGAAGGCGAGGGATTTCTCGAATACGCTCGGGCCGCCTTGAGCAATCTCGATGAAGGCCGTCGTTTGCTGGCCAGCGGTCAGGACCAGGTCAGCGGGATTTTGCAGCTGTCGGCGCCTTCGGACTTTGGCCGCAATCTGCTGCTGCCCTGGCTGGACGAGTTTCAGCGAGAGCATCCGAAACTCACGGTGCGTTTGCTGCTGGGCGACCGCATCGCCGACCTGTTCCGCCAACCGGTGGATATCGCCCTGCGTTACGGCGAGCCAGAAGACTCAAGCCTGGTGGCGCTGCCCATCGCCCCGCAGAACCGCCGCGTCCTCTGTGCCGCTCCGAGTTACCTGGCGCGGCATGGCGAGCCTCGGCAACTGGAGCAACTGGCTCAGCACAACTGCTTGCTGTTCATGCTCGGCAGTCGGGTCCACGACCATTGGAGTTTCCACGACGGCAAACGCGAGGTCAGCCTGACCGTCAGCGGCGATCGGTTCAGCGATGATGCCGATGTCGTGCGTCTGTGGGCCGTGGCAGGTGCCGGGATCGCCTACAAATCCTGGCTCGATGTCGCGGCCGATGTGCTGGCCGGTCGATTGAAAGTGCTCATGCCGGAACTGCTCTGTGAGCGCGCACCGCTGAATTTGCTGTGCGCCCATCGCGCACAATTGAGTAAGCCGGTGAACCTTTTGCGGGAAATGCTCGCCAGTCGATGCGCCCGGTTGAGTAGCCAATTTCCGACGTTATCGGGCCCCGATCATTAGTCGCAGGCAAATAGCGAAATTTCACTCAGGAACTATCACCACCAACGGTTTCCCAAGGGCAGGAACCGGCGGTTAACCCGCATATACTAGCGCCCGCCTCATGTACGCACCGTCGATCTCGCAATGGCGAGTCCACGTCCGAGTCAGCCAGGCCCTATGGTCAATCGCCGAGGCTTTGCGAAACCTGCGAAGCAATAGCTCGTGCGATTGGCTGGCTTTGCCCGGTTTATGGCGTTTCCACGCCTTGGCCGACGACACATTACTGGTCAAGATGTCTCTGAGCAGTAGACGAAACGATTCAACAGGGAGTGAATACATGGAACATGCACCTTGCATCAGCCAGATCGCCACGTTGCTGGCTGACCCAAAGCGCAGCGCAATGATGTGGGCCTTGATGGACGGCTCGGCGCGGCAAACCGAAGAGCTGGCCTTGTTGGCCGGCCTGTCACCGTCTTCGGCCAGTGCGCATCTGGGGCGTTTGTCCGCCGGAGGTCTGTTGAAAGTCGAAATCCGTGGCCGCAAGCGGTTCTTTCGTCTTGCCGCACCCGAAGTGGGGGCCGCGATAGAGGCACTGGCCAGCGCCACCCTGGCCAGCACGCCTCGGGAAATTCCGGACGTTTTCAAGCGCACGACACCCATCGCCAAACCTCCGGCGGCGCCTTCGTCACTCTTGCGCGCCAGGCTTTGCGACGACCATTTGGGCGGCACCCTTGCCGCTGATCTTTACCAGCGTCTGCTGGATGCAGGCTGGATCGAACAGTTCGATCAGCGGGTCATGATCACTCACAAGGGCGCCACGCAGTTGGCGACACGGGGTGTGTTCATCCAGGCGCTGGCTCATCGCAACAGCCGAGTCGCCTGCGCTTGCCCGGACTGGAGCGAAAGACGCCCGCACATGGGCGGATCACTGGGTGCGGCTTTGCTGCAATTGTTCATGCAGTCAGGTTGGCTGAGCCTGCCCAACGATTCGCGAGCCTTGCAGGTCACCGCCGCGGGGCAGCGTGAAATCCATCGATTCGCCAAGGAAACCGAGCTGGAAATGGCGTTGTAGACGCATCGCGACCGACGTCCGAAGCGTCGGGCGTCGTTCAGAGCTGCGAACAGGTCGCATCCAGCAGTAACCCCCAGCAGCTATCGCGCACACTCGACCCGGGACTTTCGGATTGGGGGAGTGTGGCATGGAAACACGAGGCTTCAGCGCGGCAGAACGACTGGAACGGCTGCCCATCAGCGGTTATCACCGGATCATTTTCATCATCATTGCCCTGGCGTTTTTCTTCGACTCCATGGACCTGGCGATGATGACCTTCCTGCTCGGCTCGATCAAAACCGAGTTCGGCCTGAGTACGGCTCAGGCCGGGTTGCTGGCCAGTTCGAGCTTTTTCGGCATGGTTGTGGGGGCGTCACTGTCCGGCATGCTGGCCGACCGTTTCGGCCGCAAACCGGTGTTCCAGTGGAGCATCGTGTTGTGGGGGATCGCCAGTTATCTGTGCTCCACGGCGCAGAACGTCGAAACGCTGACGTTGTTCCGAATCCTGCTGGGGATTGGCATGGGCATGGAGTTTCCCATCGCTCAGTCGATGCTCTCGGAGCTGATTCCGGCCAAGAAGCGTGGGCGCTATATCGCGTTAATGGACGGTTTCTGGCCGCTGGGCTTCGTCGCCGCCGGCGTACTGTCGTACTTCCTGCTGCCGGTGATTGGCTGGCGGGACATCTTCCTGGTGTTGGCGGTGCCGGCGGTGTTTGTCCTGGCGATTCGCTTTTTCATTCCCGAATCACCGCGCTGGCTGGAACAGGCCGGGCACCATGACGTGGCAGACAAGGTCTTGCTGCGCATCGAAGATCGGGTCCGGGCATCTCTGGGGCGTTCGGATCTGCCTGAGCCGATCCGCCTGCCGAGAGTGGCGAGTACGCCGGGCCATTTCTTTTCCGCGTTGCGGCAGATCTGGTCGCCGCTGTACCGCCAGCGCACGATGATGATCTGGAGCGTCTGGTTCTTCGCCTTGCTGGGTTTCTATGGCCTGACGTCCTGGCTCAGTGCCTTGCTGCAGCAGTCGGGTTTTGCCGTGACCCAGTCGGTGTATTACACGGTGCTGATTTCCCTCGGCGGGATCCCCGGTTTCCTGATGGCCGCCTGGCTGGTGGAGCGTTGGGGGCGTAAACCGGTGTGTGTGGTGACGTTGCTTGGCGGTGGGGTGATGGCGTTTCTCTATGGTCAGAGCGCGGTGTTTGGTGGCAACGTCAGCCTGTTGATTGCGTCGGGGCTGCTGATGCAGTTTTTCCTGTTCAGCATGTGGGCGGTGCTTTACACCTACACGCCGGAGTTGTACCCGACATCGGCGCGGGCTACGGGCTCGGGTTTCGCTTCGGCGATTGGCCGCGTGGGTTCGTTGCTCGGACCAATGGTGACCGGGCTGGTGTTCCCGATGACCGGGCAGGGCGGGGTGTTTGCGCTGGGGGCGATGTGTTTTGCGATTGCGGCAGGGGTGGTGTGGGTGTTCGGGATGGAGACCCGGGGCAAAACGCTGGAGGAGTTGACTGAACCGGTAGCCGTTGGCTAAACACAAACCCTGTGGGAGCGAGCTCGCTCCCACATTGGTTATGCGGTGAACCTTACGGCTTGATCAACCGTGCATCCAGGCTGTTCTGCGCCAGACGCTTGGCCTGATCCTGGGTCATGCCCAAATGGGTATACAGCGCATGGAAGTTCTCGGTGACATAACCGCCGAAGTACGCCGGGTCATCCGAGTTCACGGTCACTTTCACGCCACGCTCGAGCATGTCGAGAATGTTGTGCTGAGACATGTGATCGAACACGCAAAGCTTGGTGTTCGACAACGGGCACACGGTCAACGGGATTTGCTCGTCGATAATCCGCTGCATCAAACGCTCGTCTTCGATGGCGCGCACGCCATGGTCGATGCGCTGGACTTTCAGCAAGTCGAGGGCTTCCCAGATGTACTCGGGCGGGCCTTCTTCTCCGGCGTGGGCGACGGTCAGGAAGCCTTCGTGACGAGCGCGATCGAACACGCGCTGGAACTTGCTTGGCGGGTGACCCATTTCCGAACTGTCCAGACCGACGGCGACAAACGCATCACGGAACGGCAGCGCCTGGTCGAGGGTTTTCTGGGCTTCTTCTTCGCTCAAGTGGCGCAGGAAGCTCAGGATCAAACCGCTGGTGATGCCCAGTTGCTGCTCGCCATCCTTCAATGCGGCGGCGATGCCGTTGAGGACCACTTCGAACGGCACGCCACGGTCGGTGTGGGTCTGCGGGTCGAAGAACGGTTCGGTGTGAATCACGTTCTGCGCCTTGCAGCGCAACAGGTAAGCCCAGGTCAGGTCGTAGAAATCCTGAGAGGTGCGCAACACGTCGGCGCCCTGGTAGTACAGGTCGAGAAACTCTTGCAGGTTGTTGAAGGCGTAGGCCTTGCGCAGGGTTTCGACGTCGCTCCACGGCAGGGCGATCTTGTTGCGTTCGGCCAGGGCGAACAGCAGCTCAGGCTCCAGCGAGCCCTCAAGATGCAGGTGCAGTTCTGCCTTGGGCAGGGCGTTCAGCCAGTCGTACATAGTCTTTTCTCATCAGGTGCAGATGGCGAGCATTCTACAGATGCCCGTGGAAACAATTAGCAAAACCTGACCAGCCGGTTCATCACAGCGCTTCCTGTTCCCGTCGATAGGCGTAGGTCTCGGCGAAGCGCGAGAGCAGGAATTCGGCGCAGGTGGTGGCCGGATACTTTGCGGGGTGCCGCTCATCCTGACAGCCGGGCAGGCATTCGATGACCGTGTCGGGGTGCGGCTCGGCGAAGAATGGCATCGAGTAACGGTCCACGCCCAGCGGGCTGATCACCCGGTGCGGCGTCGACAGGTAACGGTCGTTGCTCCAGCGCGCCATCATGTCGCCGAGGTTGACCACGAACGTGCAGTCGATCGGCGGTGCATCGATCCACTCGCCTTTAACGTTTCGCACTTGCAGGCCGCCGGCGGCATCTTGATACAGCAGGGTGATGCAACCGTAATCGGTGTGGGCGCCTGCGCCTTGTTGCTCTTCGGAGCTGGCGGTGTGGCGCGGTGGGTAATGAATCATCCGCAGCACACTGACCGGTTCAACGAAGCGTGTGTCGAAAAAATCGCGCTCGATGCCCAGCGCCACAGTTATGGCCCGTAACAGGGTTAGGGCCAAGGCCTGCATGTCGACGTAGTGCTGTTCCATCAGCGATCCCCAGCCAGGCATCGACGGATGACGGTTGGGGCCGCGCAGCGGTTTTTCCGCCAGCACTTGCGGGTGATCGGCCGGCAGGTGCAGGCCCATGTCGAAGGTTTCTTTCAGGTCGCTGGGTTTGCTCGGGTCGAGTTGTTCGGTGGCGATGGCGCCGTAGCCCCGGTGATGTTTGGTCTGAGTGATGTCGATCTTGAGTTTTTCGGCGGCGGGCAGGGCGAAGAAGTGTTGGGCGTGGTCGAGCACGGCGTTAATGCGCGCGGCGCTGATCGGGTGACCCTTGATGTAGAAGAAACCCCACTCGCGGCAGGCGTGGTCGATTTGGCTGGCGACGGTTTGCCAGGCGTGTGTGTCATCGCTGTAGAGCGGGGCGATGTCGATGATCGGGAGCTGGTTCATGCGCAGTCCTTAAGAACGCTGAAAATCCATTGTGGGAGTGAGCCTGCTCGCGATAGCGGCGTGTCAGTCGACATTGATAGCGTCTGACACTCCGCCATCGCGAGCAGGCTCACTCCTACAGGGTTTTGTGTTTGGTTTGGGAGCTACTTCGGTATCTCAGCCTTCATGCCTTCTACGTAGTAGTTCATCGATGCCAGCTCCGCATTGCTCGCCGTCGCGCCCGCCGCAATCTTCTCTACGCCTGCCTGATCCTTGATCGGTCCGGTGAACGGGTGGAAAGCACCGCTTTTGACGTCGGCAATGATCTGCTCTGCCTCGGCTTTCACCGGCGCTGGCACCAGATCGCTGATCGGCAACTCAACCGTACCTTCCTTCAACCCGCCCCAGTAATCCTGCGACTTCCACGTGTGGTCGAGCACGCTCTGGGTCGCCTGAATGTAGTGCGGGCCCCAGTCGTTGACGATGGACGTCAGCACCGCTTTCGGCCCGAAGTGCGCCATGTCCGAAGCGTAGCCCACGGCATACACGCCGCGGCGTTCAGCCGCCTGGATCGGCGCCGGGCTGTCGGTGTGCTGGAACACCACGTCCACGCCCTGATCGATCAACGCGTTGGCGGCATCGGCCTCTTTGCCCGGATCGAACCAGGAGTTGACCCACACCACCTTGATCTCGGTGCCGGGGTTGTACTTGTTCAGGGCCAGTTGAATGGCGTTGATGTCGCGGATCACTTCCGGGATCGGGAAGGACGCGACGTAGCCGATCTTCTTGGTCTTGGTCATCTTCGCCGCGAGGAACCCGCCAACGTAGCGACCTTCATACGTGCGCGCCAGGTAGGTACCGAGGTTCTTGTCCTGTTTGTAGCCGGTGGCGTGTTCGAAGGTCACCTTGGGAAATTGTTTCGCGACTTTCAGGGTCGGGTTCATGTAGCCGAAGGACGTGGTGAAGATCAGGTCGTACTTGTCCTTGGCCATGTTGCGGATCACTCGCTCGGCATCGGCGCCTTCGGCGACGTTTTCCACGTAGTTGGTGGTGATCTGGTTGCCGAATTTTTCCGCCAGCGCCTTGCGCCCCTGTTCATGCTGATACGTCCAGCCGTGGTCACCGATCGGGCCGATGTAGACGAAGCCGACTTTCAGCGGGTCGGCGGCACTGGCGGTCAGGCTGGCGCTCAGACCGATGGCTGTGGCGACGGCGCAAAGCAGCTTCTTCAACGGACGTTTGTGCATGAATTCCAACTCCATTTTGTTTTGAGGTTGGCGAGGTCAATGCAAATTGCTGACCAACAAGACAACTAATGGCTCAAAACCGCGTAACGGCCATCGCGAGCAAGCTCGCTCCCACAGGAGAACGCATTCCAATGTGGGAGCGAGCTTGCTCGCGATGAGG